>CAVVAP010000009.1:0-495505 GCA_963746205.1 uncultured Acidobacteriaceae bacterium
CGTGCAGCATGGCGCCCTCCAATATTTTCAGGGCCAGCGGATCCTGCACCAGTTTCTGGATGGCGCGTTTCAGGGGACGGGCTCCGAAGTTGGGGTCGTAGCCTTCGATGAAGAGCAGTTCCTTGGCGGCTTCGGTCAGCTCCAGAGAGATTTTGCGATCCGCCAGCAGGCGGCGCAGGTCTTCGAGACGCAGGTCGACAATCTTGACTAACTGTTCCTTGCCGAGGGGATGGAAGATGACAATGTCATCCACGCGATTGAGGAACTCGGGCTTGAAATGGGCGTGCAGCGCGGCCAGCACCTGCTTCGAAGCCTCCTCGAAGGCGTCAGCGTCGCGAATATTTTCCGACTGCAGATAGGTTGAGCCGAGATTCGAGGTCATGATGATGACGGTATTCTTGAAGTCCACCTTGCGGCCCTTGCCGTCGGTGAGGCGGCCGTCATCCATGATCTGCAAGAGGACGTTGAAGACATCGGGGTGCGCTTTTTCGATCTCGTCGAAAAGCACCACGGCATAGGGATGGCGGCGCACCTGCTCGGTGAGCTGGCCGCCCTCGTCATAGCCGACATAGCCGGGAGGCGCGCCGATCAGCCGGGAGACGGCGTGCTTCTCCATGTATTCCGACATATCGATGCGGATCATGGAGCGCTCGTCGTCGAACAGAAACTCGGCGAGGGCGCGGGCCAGTTCGGTTTTGCCGACGCCGGTCGGTCCGAGAAAAATAAACGAGCCGATGGGGCGCTTGGGATCGCTTAATCCGGCGCGGGAACGGCGTATGGCGTTGGCCACGCGCTCCAGCGCTTCGTCCTGTCCTACCACGCGCAGGCGCAGACGCTCTTCCATCTGGATGAGTTTCTTGACTTCGCCTTCGAGCATTTTGGAGACGGGAATGCCGGTCCATTTGGAAACGATGCGGGCGATATCCTCCTCATCGACTTCTTCCTTCAACATGCGGGTTGGTGCGGGGCGACCGCCTTCTCCGGCTGCGCCGTCAATCTGGGCGGTAACTTTGGCGAGTTCCGCTTCGGTCTGGCGAAGCAGTCCGTAACGGATTTGCGCGACGCGCTCGAGATTGCCTTTGCGCTCTTCCGCGGCTTCCTCGATTTTGAGCTGCTCGAGTTTTTCTTTCAGGGCGCGGGCTTTGGCGATGACATCTTTTTCCTGTTTCCAGCGCGCCTTGAGCGCATTGGAGTTTTCCCGGATTCCAGCGAGTTCCCTTTCGACGTTGTGCAGGCGCTCTTTGGAATTGGCGTCGTCTTCTTTTTTCAGCGCCTGTTTTTCGATTTCGAGTTGCGTGGCGCGGCGCTCCAGTTGATCGATTTCGGTGGGCATGGAATCGATCTGAATGCGCAGCGAGGAGGCGGCTTCGTCGATCAGGTCAATGGCTTTGTCGGGGAGAAAGCGGTCGGAGATGTAGCGGTGCGAAAGCGTGGCCGCGGCCACGATCGCGGAATCCTTGATGCGCACGCCGTGATGGACTTCGTACTTCTCTTTCAATCCGCGCAGGATGGCGATGGTGTCCTCGACATTGGGCTCGCCCACGAAGACGATCTGGAAACGGCGTTCGAGAGCGGCGTCTTTCTCAATGTACTTGCGATATTCGGTGAGCGTGGTGGCGCCGATGGCGCGCAATTCGCCGCGGGCGAGCGCGGGTTTCAACATGTTAGAGGCGTCAATCGAGCCTTCGGCGGCTCCCGCGCCGACCAGGGTGTGCAGTTCGTCGATGAAGAGGATGATGCTGCCGGCGGAGTCTTCAATTTCTTTGAGCACGGCTTTCAGGCGATCCTCGAACTCGCCGCGATATTTTGCGCCCGCGAGCATCGCGCCCAGGTCGAGCGCCACGACGCGCTTATTCTTGAGGGCCTCCGGCACGTCGCCGGAAATGATGCGCTGGGCGAGGCCTTCGACGATGGCGGTCTTGCCGACTCCTGGCTCGCCGATGAGCACGGGGTTGTTTTTTGTGCGGCGGGACAGGACCTGGACGACGCGGCGAATCTCCTCATCGCGGCCGATCACGGGATCGAGCTTGCCGCGGCGCGCCTGCTCGGTGAGGTCGCGGGCATAGCGCTCCAGCGCCTGGTATTTGGCCTCCGGGTTCTGATCGGTGATGCGCTGCGAGCCGCGGACGGCGGTGAGCGCTTTGAGGATGGCATCGTGGGTCGCGCCATGGCGGGTGAGCAGTTCCTGCGCCGGGTCGCTACGCTTAAGGTCGCGCTTCAGATCGGTGAGCGCCAGCAACATGTGCTCGGTGGAAACGTATTCGTCTTTGAAAGCGTCCGCCTCTTTGAAGGACCGCTCCAAAAGCTGATTGACCTGCGTCGACAGGGAGGGCTGGTTGACGCCGCTGCTGCCGGAAACTTTGGGCAGCTTCTCAATCTCCTGATAAATGTCGCTGAGCACGGCTTGTGGACCGATGCCGATTTTTTCGAGGACGGGCGCGACGATGCCTTCTTTGTCTTCAACTAACGCAGCGAGCAGATGCAAAGGCACGAGTTCGGCATTGCCGTGCTCGGAGGCGAGCTCGTTTGCGCGCTGAACTGCCTCCTGCGCTTTTACGGTGAATTTGTCCCAACGAATTGCCATAAGTGAACCCCAACTGCTTTAGATTAATGCCTTTCCATATTCGACGGTTGCGACGTTGCTGGCTGAGCTGCAGATCCCTTACGCCGTTCGGGATGGCAATCCTGAAGGTTCCTGTTTTTGCCAGCAGCAAAAAAATTAAACGGGAGGCCTGTTTCTGCCTCCCGCTCAGTTTACATCCGGGTATCGCGTCGGGGGCACGACGATCTATCGTGCGCTTCCCAACTGCTTACGCGGCTTGCCCGGCGCTTTTCGGCTGCTTGCTGTCGAGCGTCTTCTGGCTGCCGTTGCCGACGTTTACTTTGATCTGCTTCGGCTTGGCTTCAGCCTTCTTGGCCAGCTTCACTTTCAAAACGCCCTTGTCATAGTCGGCCTGGACGCTCTCCTGATCGACCGTGCTGGGCAGAGTGAAGGTGCGGGTAAAGCTGCCGTACTGGCGCTCGACCCGGCGGTAGTTCTCTTCTTTCTCTTCCTTCTCGAACTTGCGCTCGCCGTGCACCGTCAGGGTGTTGTTTTCGATGCGCACGTCGATGTCTTTCTCATCGATACCGGGCACTTCGATTTTCAAAGTGACGCTGTGCTCGTCTTCATAGACATCGACCGGCGGGGCGAAAGCGGTAGTGGTTAGAGTTTCCTGGCCTTCCGGGCCCTGGGACTCGCGGAAGAGGCGATTCATACGATCCTGGAGCGTGGCGAACTCGCGAAAAGGATCAAAACGTGTAATCAAAGTCATGGCTAACTCCTTCTGGGTAAGTCTTTTCTGGGTGAATCCGGGAGGTTCAACCTCCCGCGTTTCGTGCCTTAAGCACAAACACATAATAAAATCTTAGTGTGTTATTGTCAACTATTTTATTACGTTTACTTTCAATCGCTTACGTGGATTATCAAGCATCGGAGATAGCTGGTCTCGGGCACATTCAGCAAAACGGGATGGTCTTTTGAGGCGCCTCTCGTCTCCAGAATCCGCAGGGATTTGTGGGCGTCCTGCGCGGCGCTGGCGACTACGTTTTGGAACTCCTGGGGACTGACGTGGAAAGAGCAGGAACAGGTGACGAGGATGCCGCCGGGGCGCAGCATTTTCATGGCGCGCAGGTTGAGCTCCTTGTAGCCACGCAGAGCTTTGTCGAGGTCGCGTTTGGTTTTGGCGAAGGCGGGCGGGTCGAGGACGATAGTGTCATAGCGGCGCTCGGCGGCGGAATAGTCGCGCAGCAGGTCGAAGGCGTTGGCTTCGATCCACTCCAGTTCGCGGCCGTTGAGGGCGGCATTTTTATCCGCCATTTCCAGGGCCGGCCGCGAGCTATCCACTCCGGTCACGGACGAACAGTTCGCCGCCAGGTGCAGGGCGAATCCGCCGTGGTAGCAAAAGGCGTCGAGGGCTTCGCCGTGGGCGTATTGCGCGGCCGCGGCGTAATTTTCGCGCTGGTCGAGGAAGGCTCCGGTTTTCTGGCCTTCGAGGGCGTCGTAGTGGAAACGGACGCCGCTGGCGGGATCGCCGCTCGTTGCGTTCGTTGCGTTCGTCGGGTTCGTGGCGTTCGCGGCATTCATAGCGATCACCGTCGAACTCCTGTCTCCCCAGAGCAGGCCTGAGATGCGGGGCGGCAGTTGCTCGAGGTCGCGGATCCGGGGATCGACGCGCTCCACAATTGCGGCCGGTTGCAACTCCAGCAAGGCTTTCAGGGCGGCGTCGCGGACAGGAGCGGCATCCATGGCCTGGGTCAGGATTTGCAGGGTGAGGATGTCGTGGTAGCGATCGACGATCAGGCCCGGCAGAAAATCGGCTTCGCTGAAGACGATGCGATAGGCGTCGGTATCGCGGACCACGAGATTGCGGTAGGCGCTGGCGGCCTGGATGCGCTGCGCGATCAGCGCGGGCAAATCCGCGACGGAACCGTGCGCGAGCATGCGAATCGCGATCTGGGACGAGGAACTATAGAGCGCGCTTCCGAGAAACTTGCCGCGCTCATCGAACACGCGGACGAGAGAGCCGGGTGGAACGTCGTTATGGTCGTCGTTGGCAGCGACAATATCGGAGCGGTAAACCCAGGGATGGCGCGCGTGAAGGCGAGAGACACCGCGAGCGGAGATTTTGACGCTGGGCTCGGCAGTTTTTGCGGAGACCGCACTTTGCTTCGGCATTTCCAGATGATACCTGCGGTCGTGGTTCGAGTGTCCGTTGTCCGATCATAGATTGTTCGATCATAAGAAGACCGGCGGCCCAAACCAACGCCGACTTACAATTGCAAAAATCTGATGAGGGATTCTCGAATCGGCCGCGCCGCCGTCCGGGCGCGGCGAGCTTGCTCTTGGGTGGCGCTGCGATAACTCCATTTTTAACTGAGGCTTTGCAGGTTGCTGAACAACTCGCTGTCGCGGCTCCGACCGGGAAGGTCACGAGTTCCACTCGTGCCGTAAACCACCTGAAATCAACCGCGGCTTCCAGCCGCTGCGGGAATGCCGCTGCGGGAAACCACTTTTCCCGCAGCCTCTTTAGTCGCGTACTCCATCCATAAACGCCCGCAGTTTTCGCGAGCGCGAGGGATGCCGCAGTTTCCTCAGCGCCTTGGCTTCGATCTGCCGGATGCGCTCGCGTGTCACCGCGAACGACTGCCCGACTTCCTCCAGCGTGTGCTCGGAACCATCTTCCAGCCCAAAGCGCATCTTGATGACCTTTTCCTCGCGCGGCGTCAGCGTGCGCAGCACCTGCGAAGTCTGGTCTTTGAGGTTGACGTTGATCACCGCTTCCGCCGGAGAAACAACCGCGCGGTCTTCAATGAAGTCGCCGAGATGCGAATCTTCCTCTTCGCCAATCGGCGTTTCGAGGGAGATGGGCTCCTGCGCGATCTTCAGCACCTTGCGGACTTTCGCCACCGGAATGTCCATCCGCTTGGCGATTTCTTCCGACGTCGGTTCGCGTCCCAGTTCCTGCACTAGCTGCCGCGAGGTGCGGATCAGCTTGTTGATGGTTTCGATCATGTGCACGGGGATGCGAATCGTACGCGCCTGATCCGCAATGGCACGCGTAATCGCCTGCCGAATCCACCACGTGGCATAAGTGGAAAACTTATAGCCGCGGCGGTATTCGAATTTGTCCACCGCCTTCATCAGGCCGATGTTGCCTTCCTGAATCAGGTCAAGAAACTGCAAACCGCGATTGGTGTACTTCTTTGCAATCGAGACGACGAGGCGCAAGTTGGCTTCGATGAGCTCGCGCTTGGCGTGCTCGGCGTCCATGTCGCCCTGGATAATCTCGCGCTGTGTGCGCTTGAGTTCCTGGAACAACAGGCCGGCTTCCACTTCAAGCTTTTCCAGCTCTCCGCGGACCGCGCGCGACTGCTTTTTGTATTCCTTCTTCTGCTCTTCGCTGCGCGTCGCCTCCGCCCGTTTCTCCAGATTCTGGATTTGGCGGTCCAGCGAACGCATGCCGTCGACCGTGCGGTTGACCCGGTCAATCAGGCGTTTCCGTTCATTATTGGTGAAGCCCAGCTTGCGCACCGCGATCGAAGTGCGCACGATGGCGCGCGCCAACTGAATCCGGCTGCGGCGATGCTGGCGGGGCAGTTTTTTAAAATTCACCGCCTCCAGCTTTTCCTGGAGCGGAGCGACCTTCTTGTAGAATTTGTCGAGCGTCGCGACCTTGGCGAGAAACTCCTTCAGCCGCTTGTCGACAATCTCTTCCGTGATCTCCTCTTCGTCGAAAGTCACCAGCTCTTTAATCGAGCGGACGCCTTTCTCCAGATCCTCACCCAGCGCGAGCAGCTCCCGAATCACAATGGGAGAGCGCGAAAGCGCCTTCAGGACGCGGTTTTGCCCCCGCTCAATTCTCTTAGCGATTTCAACTTCGCCCTCGCGGGTGAGCAACGGTACGGTGCCCATCTCGCGCAGATACATGCGGACGGGGTCATTGGTTTTTTCCAGAGCTCCTGGGGTCAAATCCAGTTCTACGTCGTCGGAGCCCTCATCGACTTCCTCGAATTTTTTTTCCAGATCGGTCGTCGGCCCTTTCGAGCTTTCGAGTACGTCAATGCCCTGCGTTCCGATCGTGGTTAGCAGATCTTCCAGGTCTTCAGGAGAGTGCACATCGTGCGGGATAAGGTCGTTGACCTGATCATAGGTCAGATATCCCTTCTCTTTGCCTGCGTCGATCAGCTTTTTTATGTCGTCGTACTTGTCATCAAGTGCCAAGAAAGATTGTCCTCAAGACGCCGCTCTTTCGCGGACGCCAAATTGTTCAGCGGCTGGGAGTTGGGACGGAGTTGTGTGCCGCTCGGCACACAAACTTCAGAAGTATATCACGGCGGACGTTGTTCCAGACTCCGCGGGACCCAAACCCCTGGCCCCGTTTTTCACCCGCCCGAACGCTTCTATCCCTTTTCCCGCTTGCTAGTTAGATGTCTAACCGGGGTGTTTCGTTCCAAGCCAATTTTTCGCCCCTTTTTCTCGAATTCCAGACCGTCTCAGCAAGCCTAAGACGCCGCCGCTTCCGCCAGTCCCGGATCCATCAGCGCCCGCTTGAGCCGCACCTTCTCATGCAGCAGAGCCTGCCTCTCGGCTGGCGGCAGCGCCGGACGCTGCAAGCCCACCTGCACCTCTTCCAGCCGGCGCCGCAGGTAAATCCGCCGCAGGGCGCGAACCGCCCCCTCGACGTTAGGCGCCGTCAATTCCTCCTCCTCAGACATCAGAATTGCCGCCAACAGCCGCCGGTCTTCTTCCGTCTTCGGCAGGGCCATGACGTCCACCATCTCGCTTCCCGCCCCCAGCAGCGCCTCGATCAGGGACTGCGAAGCCAGCCCCTCATAAAGATTTTCCGCTTGTAGCGCGTATTGCGCCTGGCGGGCCGGATCGAACTCCTCGTCCGTCCCCTCTCTCCCGGAAAATCGCGTCTGGCCCGCCTGCATTTGGGTCGCGGACGCCAGCGCCCGTATCAGCACTCGTTCTGCTCCCGTGATCTGGGTCTCGGCCGTGGTTTTCACCTGCGCGGCCGCGCGCGAGCCCACCACATGCTTTAATTCCTGGCGCAACACGGCGGAGTCGATGCCCAGCTTCTGCGATATCTCTAGCGCCAACGCGTCGCGCGCGATCCGGCTCGGCACCCGCTGAATATGCGGCAACAGATGATTCACCGCCTTTACCTTGCTCTCCGGATTGCGCGCCGGAAACATGGCCCGTGCCCGATCGATGAGATAGTCGAAATATTTCTGCGAGCTTTTGAGCGCAGCCGCATACGCATCCTTGCCTTGGCGGCGGATAAACAGGTCGGGATCGAACCCCGTCTCCAGCGTCAGAACTCGAATGTCGAATTCTTCTTCGACCAGCAAGCTGAGCGTGCGCTCCGTGGCGCGGGCCCCGGCGGTGTCGGGGTCGAAGTTCACGATAATGTTTTTCGAGAATCGGCCCAGCAGCTTGGCCTGCAGTTCCGTGAACGCCGTCCCCGAACTGGCAATCACATTGTGGAAGCCGGCCGCGTACACCGAAATGCAATCCATCTGACCTTCCACAAGAATGGCGTATTCCAGCTTCCGGATCCACTCCTTGGCATTGTCCAGATTGAACAGCACCCGCGACTTCGAATAAATCGGCGTCTCCGGAGAATTCAGATACTTCGGCCCCGCCTTGTCATCGGTCGCGAGGGTGCGTCCGGTGAAAGCGATCGCTTTGCCCTGATCGTTGCAGATCGGAAACATGATGCGATTACGAAACTTCGAATAAATTGCGGCAGAATTCCCGCCTCCCTGTCCCTCTTTGCCGGCAACCTGCCGCTCCGCCTCCTTCCACGAAAACAGTCCACTCTCCCGCAACAACCCCTCATCAAATTCCCGTCGCAAGGCGTCGCGCAAGACGAAGCCCGAGTCCGGGGCATAGCCAATGCGAAAGCGCGTGATCGTCTCCTCATCCAGGCCGCGCCCCTTCAAATACTGGCGAGCGCTCGCCCCTTCCGGCCGCCGCAAACAGTCCTGGAAAAATGCCGTAGCCCGGACATGTACATCCAGCAGCGCCATGCGAAGCTGTGCCTCCCGCGCCTCCGCCGGACTGGAGAAGCTCATCTTCGGCATGGGCACGCCGAGTTTTTGCGCAATCAGGCGGATGGCTTCCGGGAACGTGATGTTCTCCACTTTCTGTATGAAGGTGAAAATATCTCCCGATTCACCGCAACCAAAGCAATGAAAGAACTGCCGCGTCGCGTGCACGGAAAACGATGGCGACTTTTCCGCATGAAACGGGCACAGCCCCGAGAAGTTCTGCGCTCCGGCCTTCCGCAGCTTGACGTAATCCCCGACAATGCGGACGATATCCGCCTGCTGCTTGAGCGATTCCTTAAAATTGTCGGAGTCCAAAATCATGGCGGTGCAAATATCTCTCGCATTGATTATGAGGGCTGGATGGCCGCCCGGAAATAGAAGTCGTCGGCTTGCTGTGGGAAAGGTGTGGAAGACGGAAGAAATAGGTTGAAGACTCGGTGAATTAGGCGTGCCGTTCAAAAAACCACAATACCGCGAGGTGCGCTAAAGCAGCTCTGGCAAACCAACTCGCGCCTACACCCGCAACTCCACCACCGTAGCTCCACCCCCGCCTTCGTTCGACGGCGGCTCCGTGATCGACTCCACATGCGGATGCTTTTTTAAATACTGCCGCAACGCCTTGCGCAGCACTCCCATGCCGCTCCCGTGCACAATCCTCACCCGCGGCATTCCCGCCAGAAACGCGTGATCCACAAATCTCTCCACTTCGCCGGTCGCCTCATCGACGGTTTTGCCGATCACGTTAATCTCGGTAGGTGTGTTGAGCTGGCTGGTTTCGTTCTGCAGAGAAACCGTGATTCCCCGCGCCCGCGCCGCCTCTACCGGGGTTGCGCCGGACTGCGCTTTTGGGTTCGCACCGGCCTGCACTTCGGCGATGTCCTCGCGCCCAATCCGCATCTTCATCGAGCCGATTTCCACGTCAAAATGATTTTCTCCAACCCGCTTTTTCACCACCGCCGACCGCCCCATGGATTTCAGCTTGACCGTGTCCCCCTCGCTGACGTGCTTCACCAGGTGGGGCTGGGCATTCGGATCGCCGCGATCGGCGCCGGTGGCATGCGCTACCACCGTCGAGTTGAATTGCTCACTGAACTCGCGCCGCATTTTTGCGATGCGGCGCTCGGCTTCTTTGGACAATTTCTGCGCCGCCGCCCGCTCCTGCACCGCGTTCACGCTTTCTCGAGCCTGGTATTCAAAGTCCCGGAAGAGCGCTTCCAGCTTCTTCTCCATCTCCTTGATCTTCGCTTGCTGCTCCTTCCGCCCCTCCGCCGCCAGGTGCGACTTTTCCTTTGCCAGATCTTCTTCCCGCTTCCGGATTTGCGCCCGTTCCTTCTCCAGATCGCGCAAGTCGGAGTGCAGCCGATCCAGGAACCGCCCCACATCCTCGCTTTGCGATCCCAGCCGCGAGCGCGCCGACGCAATGATTTCCGGATTCAAACCCAGCCGCTGCGCAATATTGATTCCCGCCGACGCGCCCGGAACGCCAATTCTCAATTCGAAAGTCGGCTGCAGAGTCGCCTCGTCAAATCCCACCGACGCGTTGATCACTCCTGCCGTATTCGCGCCATAGACTTTGAGCGAAGTGTGATGCGTTGAAATCACGATCATGCAGCGGATGCCGCGGAAATATTCCGCAATCGCCACCGCCAGCGCCGCCCCTTCCTCGGGATCGGTAGCCGACCCCAGCTCGTCCAGCAGCACCAGCGACTTTTCCGTCGCGGTCCGCGAAATCAGGTCGATGTTCGTGACGTGAGCGGAAAAAGTGGAAAGATTTTGCTCGATCGATTGATAGTCGCCAATATCCGCCAGAATCCCGTCGAAGATGGGCATCTCGGCGCGATCCGCCGGCACCGGAATGCCGGACTGCGCCATCAGCGCCAGCAGCCCGACCGTTTTTAGCGTGACCGTCTTCCCGCCGGTGTTGGGGCCCGTGATGACCAACTGCCGCCGTTCGCCTTCTAACTCGACTGTCAGAGGGACGATCTTCGCACCAGTCAGTTTCAGATTGCGCTCCAGCAGCGGATGGCGGGCGCGGTGCAGCAACAGGCGAACCGCGCTCGCTCCGGATGGGCTGGACCCGTCCCCTGGCTCGCTCGACAAGGTCACGGCCACGCAGTTGTAGTCTTCCGCAAAGCGCGCCTTCGCGAATTGCAGTTCCAGTTCGGCGAGCGTTTCCGAGGCGGCGGCAATTCCCTCGGCATTTTCGCCAATTTGGCGCGTCATCTCCGCGAGAATGCGGTAAATTTCGGCTAGCTCATCGTCCAGTAAGCGCACCAGCTCGTTGTTTTGTTCGATGGTTTCGAGCGGCTCCACAAAAACCGTTTGCCCGCTGGAACTCGCGCCGTGCACCACTCCCTGCACCCGCCGCTTCTGCTCCACCTTCACCGGTATCACGAAGCGCTCGCCGCGTATGGTGATCAGCTCATCCTGTACCGTGCCGCCTTCGGCCAGCTTGCGCAAATAGCCGCGCAGCGACTCCTGTATCTGCCGCTTCTGCTTCTCGATCTCACGGCGAATGCGCCCCAGTTCGGGCGAGGCGCGATCGTCGAGCGTGCCATCGGGCAAAATTTTATTGTGGAAAGCCCGCAGAAATGCCGCGAAGTCCGGGATAGCGGCGGAAAGCTCCTCGACGGCGGTCCAATCGCAGCGCATGGCGGCGGGCGGCTGGCTCACGATTTCCCGCCACTCCGAGGCCCGGTCGGCGACGATCAGCACGTCGCGAATTTCGGCCGTTTCGAGAGCTGCCCCTGCGATGCGCGACTTCTCCAGCAAAATCTTAATTTCGGGTAGCCCAAAGAAGTCAAAGCGCCCACCCACCCGCCGAAACTCCCGGATTTCCGTCGTCCGCTGCTGCTGGATTTCGATCCAGTCCCGATCCAGCGACGGGAGAAGTTCCGCAATCCTATCCCGGCCGAGCGGCGAGGAGGCATAGCCCGCCAGCAGTTCGCGCAAGCTCTCGAACCCGAGCAACTGCGCACTGCTGTGGACTATTGGATTGGGTACGAACGCCATTTACTTTTATCCTACAACGCGATGGGTATTAGGCGCGGCGATGTTGCCGGAGCCTTCGCGGTGTAAAATAAGGCTCGCCGCGCCGGTCAGGCGTGCAAGCACGGCCCTGTAGCTCAACTGGATAGAGCATCAGTCTTCGGAACTGAGGGTTGGGGGTTCGAGCCCCTCCGGGGCCACCACTATCCCCCCAAGGTCATCCCCTACCTGCACTCTGGTTACTTGTCTTGTGTCTGCTTCCGCGGTGCAATTGCAGTTGCGGAGTCAAAGCATGGGACGCGTTCTAGGATTCGTCGGCACAGTTGTTACCCTGGCCATCGGCATGTACCTCTATTCTCAGCAGGTCAAAACCCTGACTCCCGGAACGGCCGCCGCCGGCACCGATGAGTTTCCCCTCATCGCGGGCGTAAAAAACGATCTCATCAGCATTGCTAATGCCGAGCGCGGAAGCCTTGCCTCGGAAGGCAAATACCAGTCCCTGGATGAACTGGTCGCCGGTAAGTACCTGAGCGTCCCGAATGCCCGCCCACCCTACACCTATACGGTGGAAACCAGTCCCAGCGGCTTTCGGGCGACGGCCACGCGCACCACCAAAGGCACTCCCGCCCAACTGTGGATTACCGAGAGCATGCAAGTCCAGGCCTCGGAATGAGATTCCGTGGCTGATGCTGAGCCGCTTCTTCGCAGCCTCAGGCCGGCCTCAGGTCTTCTTCCAGTCCGTCAACGACATGAGCTCGTCCATGATTTCCTGCAACCGTTGCAGACGGCGTTCCTGATCGGAGGCGCCAATCATCTTCTTGCCGCCTTGCAGATACTGGCGGTTTGCTTCACTGATTTCAGCGATCTCTTCTCGCAATTTTCCCACGCGCTCTTTGACGGACTGGGGCATGAAGATAGGCTAGCAGAGCTTGCCCGCCTTTGTGGTGGTTTTTCGGTCCGAGCGCTCGGTTGTGCCCAAGGACACCAAAATAAAGACCGCACCGAGCCAGAAGTTGGTGTATTCCGAGGTAAGTAGGTCAATTCGTTCGTGATAAAATCAAGAAGCGGTTATCGAGTGTTGCAGCCAGTCGTTCTCCCCGATATTGGCATCTGAAACCACAATCGACACGGGGCCGCTCACTCATAACCTTCTGCCATTTGGCGCTTCCATGCAAAGGACTTTCCACAAACCGGTTGGAATCAAATGGGTGTCCAAGGGCGAACTACGAAAAGCTCTGGATTCAAGAGCTAGACGTGTGCTAGGGGTTTCCGGCGCTACTTTCGAAAAGCAATATGCAGCTTCTGGGCCAAGATCGTTAGACGAGAAGGCGGGGACAGTGGAGCTTGCAACCCTGTGCTTCTTCACCAAGGATCAGAGTGCCCGCAAAAAATCCAAGCGACGCAAATAAGGATTTCGCGCATTATTTCCGCGAGTCCCTTTCTGTGGTTACGAACTCCTTTTTGACGGCAGCCGCGGAGGGTCAAGAGCGCGTCTTGCTGTATGAACCTCCCGTAAAATTACAGCGCAAACAAGGCGATCCTCTCTTCCTATCGGTAACTCAAACTTACCGGCTCGATTCCCGCGCCGGAGGGTTTAAGGCGACCACCACCAGCTATAGCTATGAACTCTCGGTGAAAAAAGATGGCAAGTTAGAGATCATCGTGGCATTTCATTGGCACCCCGCGAAGACTGCCAAACTCAAATGGCCGCACGTCCACATAAGAGGAAACACAGCCGAAGGAGATTTAGGGAGAAAGCATTTCCCCACGGCCCGTATTTCGGTAGAAGATTTTCTTCGATTCTTGATACGTGATTTCGAGGTAAAACCGCGTTTGGAATACGTCCTGTGGAAAGAGATCCTGACGCGAAACAAGAAAGAGTTCGTGGCTAATGCCAGTTGGCTAGATTGGAAGCCTTTAATTAGCTAGCTATGGAAGCGGATGGATAGTTGGCCAAACCGCTGCGGCCCTGGGTTCTCCGCGAAACGACTTCTTCCACTTCGCTAGCTAATTTGGGTCACGCGGACGTCCGCCCTAACCGATGGTCACGAATTCATGATGCCGCAGGCACGGATGATAACCTGCAAACTGACCCACCCGCACCCCGCCCCGTTTGCTCCTCGGTACAGTCAAAGCTTATATTTAGAAGTTACCTGTTTCGCGATCACCAGGTTTCGATCCGCCTATGTACACTGACTTTACCGCTACCGACCGTTGGACGAAGAAGTCCGTCCGCTGCCTCTATCAGGCCTTAATGGTGGCCATCGCCACCCGCCACGCCGATGCGGTGGATGTTAAGTTTCTCGTCGACCAACGCCCCGTGTGGGTCGCATTGCCCCATCCCGCATGGGTCGAGTACAAGAAACGCACGGGAAAAATGATTACCGATTCCCTGGCAAAAGAGATCGCCGGGCATTTTTTAAAGACCGCCCTGGAATCGGGCGAGGGCTTGGGTCGCGAAATGTATTCCCTGACTATCGATGAAACTCTCAAGCACCTCCAGGGCGTGGTGGCGAACGTCGAACCCCCGACCGCCGCAACCCGCTAGCAAGGTGGCTGGTGGAGCTTCGCTCCGTTGCTGCGGAGCGAGACGATACACCCACACCACGATCGAACATTCCTAAGGAGCGCGTTCGCATGTCCAGCCTGATCTCGGCCGTCGATGGCTTAGGCGAAAAGAAAAAGCATCAGCGGCTGACCGCCTGGGTGGAAGACGTCGCCGAACTCTGCAAACCGGAGCGCGTGCATTGGTGTGACGGTTCGCCTGGGGAATATCAGGAACTGGTCCGGCTGATGATCCAGTCCGGCATTGCCATCCCGTTAGCCGCGGACAAGCGCCCCAACAGCATCCTGGTGCGCTCCACTCCCGCCGACGTTGCCCGCGTGGAAGACCGCACTTTCATCTGCGCCCGCACCCGGGATGAAGCTGGCCCCACCAACAACTGGGAAGATCCGGCGCAGATGAAGCAAAAGCTGCGCGCTCTGTTCTCGTCCGCCATGTCCGGGCGTACGATGTACGTCATTCCCTACAGCATGGGCCCGGTCGGCTCGCCCATTGCCAATATAGGAGTCGAGATCACGGACTCCGCCTACGTCGTCGCCAGCATGCACATCATGGCTCGCATCGGCACCCGCGTCCTCGATGTCCTGGGCGCCGATGGTGATTTTGTGCGCGGCCTGCACTCCGTTGGCTCGCCCCTCGGCCCAAACCAGGCCGATTCGACCTGGCCCAACAACGCGCAGGAAAAATACATTTGCCATTTCCCCGAGACTCGGGAAATTTGGTCGTACGGCTCGGGCTACGGCGGCAATGCCCTGCTCGGCAAGAAGTGTCATGCCTTGCGCATCGCTTCCGTGCAAGCCCGCGACGAAGGTTGGATGGCGGAACACATGCTCATCCTCAAAATCACCGACCCCGCGGGCAAAGTGAAGTATTTGACCGGAGCTTTTCCCTCCGCCTGCGGCAAGACAAATCTCGCGATGTTGATTCCAACCATTCCCGGATGGAAGGTCGAGACCATCGGCGATGACATCGCCTGGATGAAGTTCGGCGCGGACGGCCGCCTTTACGCCATCAATCCTGAATGCGGCTTTTTCGGCGTGGCTCCCGGAACCAGTATGAAGTCGAACCCGAATGCCATGCTGACGGCGGCCCGGAATTCCATCTTCACGAATTGCGCCATGACTCCCGACGGTGACATCTGGTGGGAGCACATGACGCCGGAAAAGCCCGCCAGCCTGGTGGATTGGCTGCGCCGCCCCTGGACTCCCGCTTCTTCCCGAAGAGCGGCTCATCCTAATGCGCGCTTCACCGTGCCCGCCAGCCAGTGCCCCGTCATCGCCCCGGAGTGGGATGACCCCAAGGGCGTGCCCATCGACGCCATCCTTTTCGGTGGCCGCCGCGCTGGCATTGTTCCGCTGGTCACCGAGTCGCTGAGCTGGCAGCACGGTACTTTTTTGGGTGCGACCGTAAGCAGCGAAACTACCGCCGCCACCACCGGAAAAATCGGCCAGCTCCGCCGCGACCCCATGGCCATGTTGCCTTTCTGCGGATACAACATGGGCGACTATTTCGCCCACTATCTGAAGATTGGCGCCCGCCCCGGCGCCCGGCTGCCCAATATCTATTACGTCAATTGGTTTCGCACCGACGAAAGCGGCAAATTCCTGTGGCCCGGATACGGCGAGAACAGCCGTGTATTGAAGTGGATCTTCGAGCGCTGCGACGGCAAAGTGCATGCCGTGGATACACCCATCGGCAGGCTCCCTGAACCCGCCGATCTCGATACCAGGGGACTAAACCTCGGCGCCGCCGAAGTAGCCAAGCTTTTGAGTGTGGATGTGGAGGGTTGGCTGAACGAAATTCCTTCGATCCGCGAACATTTCGCGAGGTTCGGGAACCGCCTGCCCGAGGGCTTAAAGGCTGAAGTCGACGCCCTCGAGGCGCGCCTGCGCAGGGCCCGGAAATAGCCTGCCACTGGATTTCTTACCGTGTACCTGATCGGTATTCCTACGGGATTGAGGAGGGTGAGTAGATGTTGGATGCTAGAGAAGTTCTTCTCTCCATAGCTGCATTCTTTGCGGTCGTTACTGTCATCGGCGTTGCCCTGGTGAAGACTCTTTTGTATATCGCGCACCACAATGCAGAGAGACGTAATGCGGAAGCGCCACCCGTGGGCCCGCCTGCGACTCCCACGTTCAACTCATCCACGCACGGGCTGGCCGCCGATCGCCGGTAGCTATTCTGGTCCCGGATATCCTATTTTGTTGTGCTCTACGTTGTGTTCGGAGCAAGACAGGAGACGAAAACGATTTGCCTTTATTGTTCTCGCATTCTCCGGTAACGTCCTTCCAATCACCCATGTTCGCCCGCAAAGTCCGAGTGGAATATCGCCACACTGCTGGAGTCGTGCCCTGCCCCCTGAAATGGCTGGACAATTTCAGCATGCGCAACTTTACTAACGCTTCAGTTTTCGATGACACCCTGCCGGTCGCAGAAGGCTCGATGGAAATTGGCACCCACGTCCCTCTCGACCAACTCCGCGACGCGATGGAAGACTGGTTTCGCCGCAAGAGTTACTTGCCCAAAGACGCAACCCTCGTGCTCACTCTAGCCCCGTAAAACCCGCCGGCTATTTTGCCCTCGCTTTTTGGGTGGCGCAGCGCGCGCTGCGATCGCTCAATCCTTAACACCGCGGCTTCAGCCGCTGCCGGGCACTCAGTCTCCGGTAACCACTGCTTCAGCTCCCTGTCACGATACGCTGCCGAAACTTGAAGCCCTTTCCAACTTCAGCAGATGGGCAAACAAGCGCACGATCATGCCATCGAACCGCGTCCCGCTCCCCGATTCCAGTTCGGCCATCGCCTGCTCATCGGTCTTGGGGGGAGCGAACGAACGGTCGCTGGTCATATTCACGAAGGCGTCAGCCACCGCGATGATGCGCGCATAGAGGGGAATGCCCTCGCCCGTGAGTCCGGCGGGATAGCCGCTGCCGTCGAACGCCTCGTGATGCGACTCCACCGCCTGAACCACCGGCTCAGCCTCGGAGATCGATCGCAGCACTTCAGCCCCCAGGCGCGCGTGCGATTTCATCACTTCGAGTTCTTCTTCCGAAAGAGCGCCCGGCTTGGTCAGGATGCGATGGGGTATAAATAACTTTCCCACGTCGTGCACGCGCGCCGCAAAAACCAGTCTCCCCACTTCCTCCGCCGGCAGGTTGAGCCCGCGCGCGATGATTCCCGCATAGTGACCGCATTGCTCCCCATGGCCGGAGGCATTGTGTTCCCGTAATTCGGCGGCGCGCGATAACGCCTCGATCGCTTCCTTCGTCGCCCGCAGATTGGAGTCGTCCGTGCTCCCGCACAGCTTTCCGAGCGTGCCGATGAGTTCTTCGAGGTGTTCCGGGCCGCTATGCTCGCGCTGCAAAAATCCTTCAATGTAGCCGGATACCAATTGTCGTTGCACCGCCGAGCCTTCCCCGAAAGCGTCGGAAGTGGAAACCCGGTTGCCTCCCGCATGCTTGGCCACGTACATGCCCGCATCCGCGATCCGAATCAGGTCTTCCATGGAAAATCCATGCACCGGGAAAGTGGCCACGCCGAAGCTGCCGCTGATGCCATGCTCTTCCAGCATCGGATCGGTTTCGAGCCAGACGCGCAATCGTTCCGCCAGAACCTGCGCCTGCTCCATGCCGGTTTCGGGCATCAGAATGATGAATTCATCGCCGCCATAGCGGGCAACCACATTCGACTGCCGGCATTTTTGTTCCAGCAATCGGCCTACCCGGGCCAGCACCAGGTCGCCTTCCAGGTGGCCGAGTGAATCATTGACCTGCTTGAACTTATCCAAGTCGACCAGCACCACCGAAAACGGGCGCCCCGAGCGCGACGCGCGCTTCCACTCCGAACTCAGCGCCTCCCAGAAAAAACGCCGCGTCTTGATGCCGGTCAAGCCATCGGTGATGGATTGCGTTTGCAGCTTTTGGAAGACAAAGGAATTGTGCAGCGCGGTGGCCAGAAGATCCGCCAGAGTATTCAGAATCAGGACGTCCTGGGGAGCGAAGGCATTTTCGTCGCGGCTCTCCACGTTCAGCACTCCGAGCAGCGTTTCGCTGTAGCTGATGGGCAGGCAAAGCACGGCGCGCGATTCCGGCAACACACCCGCAAGTTGCCCCGGCCCGGCATTCTGCACCAGCGCGCTCACCCCCGTGCGGGCGACTTTCCCGAGTACGCCGCTGCCCACCGCGATGCGCCGTCCCAGGGTTCCCGATGCCGTTCCGCCTTCGGCCTTGATCTCAATATCCTTCGTGGCATAGTCCATGATCCCGATGCCGATATGATCGAAGCGGAAGTTCTGCTGTATCTCCCGCACGATCCCGGCCATCATCTGCTCCGCGTCTTCGCTCGAAATCGCGGTTTTCGAAACGTTGTTGAGAAACGCCAGATGACGGGCCCGCCGCTGTTCCTCGGAAAATAACCGCGCATTCTCGATCGCTACTCCCAATTGACGAGCGACGGTTTGCATCACTTCAAGATCCCTTGACTGGAACTGTGCCTCCCGTTCCGCGCTGAAAGCCGCCATCACCCCCGCCGCTTTTCCTCCCAGGTAGATGGGCGCCGCACACAGCGATTTCGCCCGGCGCGGAGGCACAAAATCCAGGCCCAGACTCGACCGTATTTCCTCCAGGTCGCGTTCGATCAACAGCGGCTCGCCAGTTCTGACGATGTGCTCGGTAAATCCATTTCCCAGCTTGCGCGACCGCTTGGGAAGCATCACCCCTTCTTCGATTTCCATCTCGAAGTGAATCCCGTCGTCTTCCTGGAAAGCGATATAAAAATTGCTGGTATCGAAAATCTGTCCCAGTTCCAACTGCACCGTGCGCAGCACCTCGTCCTGGTCAAGATGAGCGCTGATCGCCTGCCCAATCTCCGTCAGCAGTTCGTATTCCTTGGTGCGGCGATGTGCCTCGTGGGTGACCACGTAATTTTCCAGGGTGAGCGCGATTTGCAGCGCCAGTCCAATCAGCAGTCGCAAATTCGACGAGCCAAACATCCGCCGTTCGGTGTGCGGAAACAGGATGACTCCGAAGTTGTGCTCCCTCGTCTGCAGACAAACGCCCATCAGGTCGCTGATGCCCTCCGCCAGAAGCAACTGCTTGCAGACCTCGAATCGCCCCCCGGAAAGAGCCGGCAACGGCTCTTCCATTTCTCGCAGGTTGCGGAAGGTGAGCACTCCACCCCGCCGGTAGGCGAGTTCGGCGAGATAATCGCCCGCTTGCGACTTTTGCAGCTTTTCCAGAAAGTCTGCGGAAAAGCCCTTTTCCACACAGGGAAGCGCGCCCCGCCATTGCTGCGCCACAAAAAATACCGCGCGCCGCGACGGCAAAGGAGCGACCAGGCGGTCGACAAAAGCCTGCAAACTGGGCACCAGGTCCGAAGCCGCGAACAGATGCCGCGGATCAACCCCCAGGGTCGAGAATGCCAGCGCATTTTCCTGCACCGCATTCCGTTCGTTTTCGAACAACACCATCACCATCGCGATGGCCAGCAGCATTTGCGGGATGGGCCCCAGAAATCCCACCGTCAGGCCCGCCAGATCCACGAATCGCGGACGGAACTGACCGGCTCCCAATACCGTCCCCCAAAGCGCCATGGAAAACGCAAGCAGCCGGAAAGCCACGGAATTCTTGCGAAAAGCGTACCGGTAATACTGAAACGAGCAGTAGAGGAAGACCGCGGCCAGACCCAGTTCCACCCGCAAATACTGCAGATAGCGCGAAAACGGAAATACGCCGGCGTGCAGTATCGGTATCCGCGCGCCGAAATAAACCAGCAGAAGCGCGCCCGCGATCAACGCCGCATCCTGCCATTTCAGCCGAAACACATCTTTCGTAAGCCGGGTCGACAGGAAGATACAAACCGCCATCCCGGCCAGTGCCAACGAACTTAGTAAAGATAAGAGCGCCGACGGGCCCTGAAAGTACTCGATTGCCTTCAGCGCGTAGTGCAGCGTGTATGCCGCCCAGGCGAATTGCCACGCCCGAAAGTAGTTACGCCGGCTCTGCTCGTATAAGTACGTAAAGACGAGAAAAACCACCAGGGCCACCGCCCCGGGAATCAGAACCATGCCTGTGCCCATACGATCCATCGGACAATCGCACCCTCGAAGCAGCTCCTCGACCCGCCCCGAACGAGACTTTGATCCCTAATCCTGTCACAATCGCAGGGTCGAAACAACAACCGCGTTTTCGCCCCGCCCCCGCCCAAACCACAGCGTCAAACCTGCCTCTTTACCATAGGATGCCGCGAGTGCCACTGAGTGTACCGGGCGGGAGTTACCTAAGTAACCGGTTAGTAAGCAGAGTACGTCGACGGCCGCAGCCGTATTATCGCCTCAGCCGATGCGCTCCTTGTCTCGTCCTTCATCTCTCTTGGAGCTCAAAACAGGTTTGAGCATGATCGAAGCTAATGCGGAACAGGGAAAAGAATCCGTTTTGCCCCAACAAACCTAAACCCACGTGTTCTAGGCTTTCGCAGAATCCGGCATAGAGATTAAATCTTAGGTCGAAGGCCTTCTTCTCCACGTCCCAGATGCTGGCTTCTACAGTCTCATAATAGGCAATCTGCGGTGCGTCTGCGGTGCCAGAAAAGACGGACGCATTTTGGTTCGGTATGGCTATACCCAGATTCCTGCCGAAGGATGCCGGGAACATACAAGTATCGGCTCCTGAGTCTACGATCGCCAAAGTATTAACCGTGTTAGCCCCCTTAGAGAGAGCCAACCGGACGATAGGACGAGCGACGGCTGATCGATTTGGAAAAGCCGCGTCAGGCTTCCCCGGCAGAACTGTGTAAGGGATTTTCACCTGGCTATAGGATCAACGAGCTGACCGGGGGAATCTTCATGACAGTGGGTTCGTTGTTTCCATTGTCTTTGGCAACACGGATTGCATCCTCAAGGGTCTTTCCGGTCCCTACGATCTCGTTTTCTCGGGACAGAGCAATCCATTCACCCACAGGCGCGTCTTTCAAGGTTTTCGTTAGATCGATGGGCGACATAGAGCGTCTCCTTCTCTTCTCAATTTTGGGAAGGTTCTTAACCGTCTACCTCCTCGCTTGGATGCGAAAACGAGATGTCCGATCACCCCATCCAAACATCATTTCAGCGCCGACCCTACCCGTCAAGCCGCTCGGCAATGCTATGAAAACGCAGGCAGACTAGAAGTGCCGAGCCGTCTCTTCTAGGCTGCCCGGCGAAGGCTTTGTTGTTCTTCTCCTCGCTGCTCCCGGCGCTAGGCGCGCACCCCAGCGATAGCTATCCCAAGGCAAGCGGTTCCGAACAGCAACCAAATCACAACCATTGGCTTAAGCTCTCTCAGATTCGCTCCATGCTGCACGAATGTGTCCAGAGGCGCAAACACCACTACCAGGATGCCAATGTCCCGAAGACATTCTCCCCATCATCCTGATTTTGGACGCGCCCTGTCTCGTCCTCAAGTAACGAGCGTAACCTTACTGAAGTCGGGTCGCCCTGGCTAATCCCACCCTACACGCAGGCGCCGCAACCGCACCGATGAAACCGCGACCCCAATTCGCTCCGCCCTCATCCGCTATACTCCCAACTTATGCTTCGCGTTCGTTTCGCGCCCTCTCCGACCGGTTTTCTCCACGTCGGCAGCGCCCGCACCTTCATCTTTAACTGGCTCTTCGCCCGCCACAACGGCGGGACCATGGTCCTCCGCCTCGACGATACCGACGTCGAGCGCAACTCCGATGCCTCCGTCGATTCGATTTTCGAAGGTTTACGCTGGCTCGACCTCGGGTGGGACGAAGAATACAAGCAATCCGAGCGCCTCGCCCTGCACCGCCACATTGCCGATGCCATCTTTCAAAAGGGCTTAGCCTACCGCGACTTCACCCCCGCCCATGCCGGCCAGGCGGAAAAATCCGGCGTCGGTCAAACCTGGCTTTTCAATCCCGGGATGCGCGAACTTTCGCGCGCCGAAAGCGACCGCAAAGCCGCGTCAGGAGAGCCTTTCGCCTTGCGCTTCCGGGTCCCTCGCGGCCCCGATGAAGCCGTCCGTTTCACCGACTCGGTTTACGGCGAGCAGATTAAGTCTGCCGCCGACATCGAAGACTTCGCCCTCTTGCGCTCCGACGGCATGCCGACCTATCACCTTGCCTCCTGCGCCGATGACATCGACCTGCGCATCAGCCACGTCATCCGGGGCCAGGACCATCTCTCCAATACCTACAAACATGTTTTGATCTTCCAGGGTGCGGGCGCGGAGCCCCCACAGTTCGCGCATCTTCCCTTGCTCGTCGCGCCCGATGGCTCAAAACTCTCCAAGCGCCGGCACGGACCCGTGGTCAGCGTGACCACGTATCGCGACGCTGGTTTCCTTCCCGCTGCCTTCATCAATTTTCTATGCCTGCTCGGCTGGTCGCCCAAGGACAATCGCGAGAGCATGACGCGCCAGGAATTAACCGATGCCTTTTCCCTCGAAGGCGTCAATCGCGCCAACGCCGTAATCAATTTTAAGGAGCCCGCCGCCACCCCGGACGAAACCTTTGACCCCAAAGCCCTGTGGCTGAATGCCGAGCATATCCGCGGACTCCCGGTTGAGGAACTCAGTGCTCGTCTGCTGCCCTTTGTGCATGCCGCGGGATTTTCCCTCGCGCCCGAGAAAATGGACGCCATCACCCCGCTCATCCGCGAACGCATCAAACTGCTGCGCGACGTCCTCACCGCCGCCGATTTTTTCTTTCTCGACCAACTGCCCCCCTACGACGCGGCGGAACTCGTGCCCCAAAAGGGCGACACCGCCATGGCGCTAAAAGTTCTAGCCCGCGCCCGCGACGTCCTGGCGCAAACCGCATTCGAGCATGACGCCCTCGATCAAGCCCTCCGTGCCGCCGCCCAGGAACTCGGCCTCAAAGCCGGACAAATGTTTCAACCCATTCGCGTCGCGGTCTGCGGTAGAAAAAATGCTCCCCCGTTGTTTGAGACGCTTCAGGTTCTGGGCCGGGACAAAACGCTGGCGAGAATCGAGCAGGCGCTCCTTAAGTTGACGTAGCCTGAGTCATTGAGGAGAAGCGTCGTCGCTATGGAGCCGTCTGGAACTGCTTCGCCTTCAGCCGCGCCGCAGCCGCTTCACTCCGCATTCCCTTCGCGGCATAAATCTCGGCGAGCAGATTCTCGCAGTCGGCGTCGTCCCCCGCCTTGCGCTGCTCCAATAACGACGCGATGGCATCGTCGTAGAGGTGAAGCCGAGCCTGCATGACTCCCATGTTGTAATACACGTTCGGATAACTGGATTCAGCCGCTGCCACCTCTTTATACTCCTCCAGCGCTTCCCGATCCCGTTGCTGGCTGGCCAGCGCGCCCGCCAATCCAAAGTGTCCGTCACTATTATTAGGATCGATCTTCAGCTGCTCGCTAAACGCCTTCTCCGCCCGTGAAGGCAGCTTCTGCTCCATGTAAATCACGCCAAGCCGGTAATACGCTTCCTCATCACGCGGACTCAGCGCGACCACGCGCTCCATCTCCGCGGCCGCGTCTTGAAAATCATGCCGCGCGACATAGGCCCGCGCCAGCGCCGAGTGCGATGCCGCGAAGTTGGGCCGTTGCTTTATCGACTTCTTGAGTTCTGCAATCGCCGCGTCCGTGTTTCCATCCTTAAGAAGTTCGACCCCGTTCTGCCCGTGTGAGATATACGCATGAGAATGTTGCAGCCACGTAATGCCTCCGGCCAGAAGCAGAACCCCGACCAGCAGCACTGCCAACCGCCGGGGAACGTCATCCTCCTGCGGCGCGACGCGGGCGATCAGCGCGCCCAGAATCAGCCCCATGACCAATCCGCCACAGTGCGCCGCGTTGTCGGTATGTGCGATCGCCGCCCCAAAAAACAGGTTGTAGGCCACAAATGTGACCACGCTGCGCAGCATCCCGCTCATGGCGGCGCGCGGCATGGAAAACTCACCCAGATAAAAAGACGCGATCAGCGCCCCCGCAATCCCAAAAATCGCGCCCGACGCCCCCACACTCGGGACGTTAAAATGCCAGGCCAGACTATTCAGCCCCGCCGCCACCCCCGTGATCAAATACACCGCGGCGAAAGTCCACTGCCCGTAAACCGCTTCCGCCAGCTTGCCAAGATTCCACAAGCACCACATGTTGAAGCCAATGTGCAGCAATCCGCCATGGATGAACATGTAGGCCAGCAGCCTCCACCACTGACCGCCCACCGTGTACGGGCCATAATTTGCGCCCAGCCGCAGGCTCAGTGTCTGCCATGCGGGATCCCCCAAGACCGTGGCGCCCACCGCGAGAGTCATCACCGCAAACACCGCGGCGTTGATGCCGAAAATGCCCTGTGTCACCGCCATGGCGCCGGATTGCCTCCGCATCCACGGCGCCGGTTCCACCCGCTGCACGGGAGAATCTTCCCCGCGCTGCGCCGCTTCATGCTGCACGCACCACTGGCAAAGTTTCTTCCCAAAACTGAAAGGCGGCATCTTCCGCCCGCATTGCACACAATTTGCCATCTTCACGCAGATTATCACGCTGCGGTTCGCGCCATCCGCGGCTCCCGGCCCTCCACAGCCCCTTTCCATCCACTAAGTCCACTATTCCCATATAAGATAGAAATGCATGACCGTTGCCAACCCTGCTGGGACCAAATCCGACGAAGCCGGCGCGAACTCGCCTCTCGAAGCGCGCCCCTCCAACTTCGTCCGCGACCAGGTCATCGAAGACCTGAAAACCAAAAAGTTCGGCGCCGCTCCCATCCAGACCCGCTTTCCTCCTGAGCCGAACGGCTACCTCCACATCGGCCACGCCAAGTCCATCTGCCTCAACTTCGGATTGGCCGCTGAGTTCGGCGGCAAGACCAACCTGCGCTTCGACGATACCAACCCCGAAAAAGAAGAGCAGGAGTACGTCGACTCCATCATGCGCGACGTCCATTGGCTGGGCTTCCAATGGGACGGGCTTCACTATGCTTCCGATTACTTCGATCAGCTCTACGAGTGGGCCGTCAAGCTCATCAAGGAAGGCAAAGCCTACGTCGACGACTTAAGTGCCGATGAAATCCGCCACTATCGCGGCACGCTCACCGAGCCCGGCCGTGAGAGTCCCCACCGCACTCGCCCCGTGGAAGAAAATCTCGACCTCTTCGAGCGCATGCGTCAGGGTGAGTTTCCCGACGGATCGCGCGTGCTGCGCGCCAAAATCGATATGGCATCGCCCAACCTCAACCTGCGCGATCCCATCATGTACCGCATTCTGCATGCCGAGCATCACCGCACCGGCTCCAAGTGGTGTATCTATCCCATGTACGACTATGCTCACGGCCAGTCCGACTCCGTCGAGCACGTTACCCATTCCGTCTGTACCCTGGAGTTCGAAGATCATCGCCCGCTCTACAACTGGTTCATCCAGCAACTCGGGATTTTTCCCTCCCAGCAACTCGAATTTGACCGCCTCGGCCTCACCTACACGCTCCTCAGCAAGCGCAAACTGCTCACCCTGGTGCAGGAAAAATTCGTCACCGGCTGGGACGATCCGCGCATGCCGACTTTGTCAGGGATTCGCCGCCGCGGCTACACTCCCGAGGCTATCCGCAATTTCTGCGCCGCCATCGGCGTCTCCAAGACGAACGGCACGCTGGAACTTGCCATGCTCGAGCACTTCGTCCGCGAAGATCTCAATAAGCGCGCGCCGCGCGTCATGGGCGTGCTCCGCCCCTTGAAGGTCGTGATCGATAACTATCCCGAAAACCAGGTTGACGAAGTCGAGGCCGTGAATAATCCCGAAGACGAGAGCGCCGGAAAGCGAAAAGTGCCCTTCTCGCGCATCCTTTATATAGAGCAGGACGATTTCCGCGAAGATCCGCCCAAACAGTACTACCGCCTGTCCCCCGGCCGTGAGGTGCGATTGCGCTACGGATACTTCATTACCGCCAAGACTGTGGTGAAGAACGCCAGTGGCGAGGTCATCGAGGTGCACTGCACCTACGATCCCAATACGCGCGGCGGCAACGCTCCCGACGGACGCAAAGTAAAATCCACCATTCACTGGGTCTCAGCCACCCACGCCCTCGACGCCGAAGTGCGTATCTACGACCGCCTCTTCACCCGTGAGGATCCCAACCAGGTTGACGATGGCCGCGAATTCACCGCCAACCTGAATCCCGCCTCGCTGGAAGTCATCTCCCATGCGAAGCTCGAACCCTCCTTGGCCAACGCCGCCATCGGAGACCGCTACCAATTCGAACGCCTCGGCTATTTTTGCGTGGACCCCGATTCCACGCCCGGCCATCTCGTATTCAACCGCACCGTGGCCCTAAGAGACACCTGGGCCAAAATCGAGAAAAAAGGCGCGCAGAAGTAAGTCAGAGCGGATCGAACTTAGGAGATTGATGGTTTCGATGGCGGAGCGAAAGCGGCAAACCCGCTCTTGATAAGCACCGGGGTCGATGCTCGAATGTTGGCCGCTGCGCTAACCTGCGGTTGCTCAACCCGACGGCGGGATTTTTTCCGTAGCTGCTCTGGTTTCAACAAGTTCGCGCACGGTAGCCCAAAGTTACCGTACAGCACCCTTTCAGGGGTGGAGTGTCTCCACTTACACCCCGTGCGAAGCACGGCGAAAAAACCTCAACCCCGCAAACCACCTCCGGGAGCACCAAAAACCCACCCCTCACCGTGCCGGAATCGCCACGCTGACGGGTCGGGAATCAGCAGCAGAATCGGAGCCGGAAAGCGCCGCTAATCGAATCGGGATCCGGGCACAGATCGGCCCGCAGGAACACACCGGAATCAGGAACGGATCAGCAGCCTAAAGACGGCAAGGCCGCGCCACACTCCGGCGCGGCCAGAACCCAACCCGCAGCTAAAGAAAAAACTCTCAGGAACACCCCGGCAACCGGAGCGGCTACCCTGTGACCCTCACCCGCTCCCGGATCGCTCGCCCTGGCCGCCCAGAAACGCCAAGGGCAGCTACTCTGCTCGGCGGTCAGGATCAGGCGGACACACCCCCGGATTTCACTGGCCGTTGTCGTCCGAAGAAGCACAGTGCCACGGTGATGGCAAGGATGACGATCTGTCCGGCCAGAAACACCCCCCAGTTCCACTGGAAGGGCATTTTCGCGATATGCCTGTACCAGACAACAACCGCGCCTGGTCCACCCGTAACCAGATGCATGATCGTGTAGCCGACGAACACTACCCAGTACGCGATCAACAACCAGATTAGGCCACGCCGCAGAAGTCGAAAAATCATCTTGAGAGAGTTCATTGTTGTGGTTTCGTCGTCGGCTGAATCGATCTCTGGAAGACAGCCGCGTTGCGATGGAACGCACTGGCTAGTGGGTAGTAACTGAGAGGGCCAGAGTGTTGATCGATGTTTCGCATCCAGGCACGCTCGGTGTCATTCCCGATGTCAGTGATCGCGTTGAGGATGGTGCCAGTGATGATTGGGTCATGGTTCATTACCCAGTTCCTCCAACCTTGCGTATCTCCCATAAACTGATGCGCCATCTCGTGCGGGAGATCGTTGGAGTTTGGATTGATGAATGAGACCGCAGTCTTCCCAGCCATTCCAGATACCTGCCATGGCGGGTGCCCCCTTCTGCGGGGTGATTGTAACGCCGTTCGCTTGGAGCGTTGAATAATACGAACTGGGAGTGCCCCAGTTGGGTTATGCCATACGCTCGAAGCGAACGGCGCTATGTATGATGGTGGCGGAGAAGGGGCCCACCCGCCCTGCTCTACCGGTCCTTCAGGCGGTCGCTGATTTCCTTCTTTACCAGGTAACCACCAAGGAAGGACGTAAGGCCGAACCACGCGGCGCAGGCGACTCCAATGACCAGGATCGCTCCTCCGGGCTCTGGCATCCTACGTGCCGCCAGCAAACTGCACGCGACCCAGAATGCCACCCACAGAAACGTACGAAGTCTGTTGACGCGAACCGTGACCTTCGTAAGTCCACTGTCGACTTGTTCGCATTGCACTTCGACGCCGCTGACAAAAGTGAAGGGGTTTAGACCAACCCAGTTGCTGTGACTGTATAGCTTCGGCTGAATCCCTACCACTGCAATCGGTGTTCTTACCGATGCAACCGAGAGATTGGCAGCCCTGTACTTGACACCCTCTTTTGATAGGAGGCCTTTGATCCGCTCTGAAGCTGCTTGAGCGGGCAATTGACAAACGAATTCGTAGGTCTTATGCATCATTAGCCTGGCCCCGACTTGCACGTGAAATTGGTTACCTCGCAAGCCGCTCCCGGAGACCCGACTCCAAGACCAAACGAGGCCCCTGTCCATCCACCTTTTCCCGGGGTCCAGCATATCGATCCCGAGAAAGGACCTGCGGAGATGCTAATCGAGTTGAAGAGTCCTCCCCAGCTGCCGCTTCCCCACGCCCCAGCCGATTGAATGGATGCGCCCACATCTAGTCCGGCACCTGTTCCGCTGTAAGTATAGTTATACGTGGTGGCGCCGAATGATTGCTGATTCGCGCCCCAAACTCCTCCTCGTGCGCCGGTGCTTGATTCGCAGTGCTCTCGCGCCTTAAGCGTTGCCCGAAATCACAGCACCCGGCAAGCTTCGTCAAACTCCAGCCTCGGACTCCGCGGAAACAGCTTGCTGCGATCGCCGTAGCCAAGATTGCACAGGAAGTTCACCTTCCACTTGCCGTCGGGAAAGAACTCGGCATTCAATTTATCCTTGTCGAAGCCTGACATCGGACCGCAATCCAATCCCGCCGCCCGCGCCGCCAGAATAAAATAACCTCCCTGCAGCGAACTGTTGCGAAATGCCGTCTCTTCGCTCAAGGCATGATTTCCCACAAAATGAGACTTCATATCGGCGTGGGGAAACAGGCGGGGAAGCTTCTCGTAGAACTCCGTATCCCAGGCCACGATCACGGTTACCGGCGCCGTCTTCGTCTTTTCCACGTTGAGCGGAGCGAGAGCGGGCAAAAGCCGCGCCTTTGCCGCTTCACTTTCGATGAACACAAAGCGCGCGGGCGAGGCGTTCGCGCTCGTCGGCCCCAGCCGCGCCAGGTCGTAGATTTCACGCAGAGTTTTTTTGGCCACGTGCTTGGGCAGCCACGCGTTGTGGGTACGGGCCTCCCGGAACAGTTGGTCCAATACCGCTTCGTCGATTGTGGTAACGTTGTTCGCTTCCTGTACTTCGGTCATGTCGATCCGCCTTTGGTTCTCATTTGGTGGTAGGTATACTTAGAGAACTAGGGGTAGAATAGAGACCGCTGGGAGAAAGCGCAAGAAGGCACATCCATGTCACCAAGTCACAAGCCTGTGTTCATGCACTCCTGTGTTGCCGTGCGCGAAGTGCTCAATCGCGTGGGCGACAAGTGGAGTGTGCTCATCGTCAGCCTGCTTGCCGATGGTTCCATGCGTTTCAGTGAGTTGCGCCGCGCTATCGAAGGCATCTCGCAAAGAATGCTCACCCTCACCCTCAAGGGATTGGAACGCGACGGACTGGTAACCCGCACCGTTGTTCCCAGCGTGCCGCCGCGCGTCGATTATGCCTTGACCGACCTCGGGCGCACCTTGCGCAAGCCCATTCAGTTTCTCGCAAGGTGGGCCCAGGACAATCGGGCGGAAATTCAGCAAGCCAGGAATCGCTATGACGCAATGTCTACCGCCGCGTCAAAAAAGCTCCCCGTAACTCAAACTACCGGTCCCCAGGGCCTGCGCCGCTTCTAGCAGCCTGCCGAAACTCGATTCGTTACTGCCACCTGCCAAATGTAAGTGCCCGCAAGACCCTCGCCTGTTGATGTAATTTCAATTTCGGTGTCAGCCCATCGACCGCGGCATTGCCCGTCCCCGCGGTGAGAATTTTGTTGTACGAATCCACAAACATTTTGAGGCTGGCGGGTGCAGTCGCTCGCATCGCCGCCGGTTGTGCCGCTTCACAGGACGGGATCAGCCCCAGAATCGCGTCCACCGTGCCCGCCACCAGGTTCGAGAGCAGCGCAATTTTCGTTTGCGTGTTCGCGTCGCTCACCTGTGCCGTCGCCAGCACAAGCTGTTGATCCGCCTGGTAGGTGGCAATCGACGCCTGGAGCTGTGAACACACGCCCGGAGCCGCCAGCGACGAGGCCTGCGCAAAATCGGCCGCCAGCGTCCGTATCGCAGCCGTATCCTGATTAATCTTGGAAACCTCCGCTGCGTTTACTTCCTGCCCCTTGGCCAAAGCCGTGATCTCCAGAATATTCACCAAAGCCGGCGCCGCCACCGCCAGTATGGAATCGAGCGTCGAAACCCAGCCTGCGGAGCAGGCGGTGCAAAACATTAGTATTGGCAGCAACAATGTCGCGATCAGCGCTTTCCTCATAACGATTATCTCCTCATGAATGTGTGTGGAATTAGATAGAAACGAAAGTGGTGATTTTCTGTATCTCCCCTGCGCGCTGGGCATGAAGCGGACTTGCTACCCGCAGTTGACTTTCCGCGCCGAATTCGAGTGGGTATTACTTGGGATAAGTGGCGGGCGAGGGCAGCCAGTGCGCCACGATAATTGCCAGCGGAGCGATCACCGCCGCCGCGCTGGCATGGTTCGTCCAAAACGCAGTAACCGCCGGAGTAGCTGCGTTGGCGATCACGGTAAGAAGCAGCACCAGAGTCGGCATATAAGCCGCATATTTTTGCAAAGTGTCTCCTCCTGAATTACAGACTGACGGAATTGCAGATTAAGAAATGCGGACCGCTAAGCTTTGATCCCCGATTCATATCCCGCCGCTGCCGACCGCTTGGTCAAAGCCTGATGCCGGCCGCGCTCACCCGCCTCTGCCAGGCCGACATGAACCCAGCCATACTCCAATATGAGTTGGTCGTACTCAACGTCTGACTTCAGCAGCGCCGCAGCCACCTCGGCCGGCGTTCCGAACGCAGGACAAACAAAATCGCAAGCCAACCCGCGGCAATGCGCGCTCGTAGCTACTCCGCCCACCAGGAGGTTCACCTGTGGCGAACGATAACCGCTGTGCACAACGATGGGCTTGTCCCCCAACAGACTCCGAATCTTCTCCATGACCGCCGCCACCATCGCCAGATTTCCCCTGACGCTCTCATCGGGAGAATTGTCCAGCCCCAGCCGCGCCGCTGTCTCCGAGAAAGTAAGTTCCTCCAATGAGAAATGCACTGTGATTGTCATAAATGGTGGGATTCCCCATCGCTATGCCTGACCAACAAAAGCCTGACTTACGGGGCAGGTTGCGCGGAGGTCACCGCCATCACCGCAATGTCGCCGCGACAGGAGTTCGGCCCTTGATTCGTAAACACCACATTGCCGTCCGTGCATGTGCTTCCCAGGCCCTGGCACGCGCTCCAGGCAGGCACCGCCGCCTCGACGACCTGTCCGGCAGCACACGAACCCTGCGTGGCGCTACCGGTGGCCGTGATCTTATAAATGCTGCCATTGGCATTGCCGGTGACCGACATCACAAAGTCGTTCAACGCCACGCATCCGCCCGCCGAGGGCTGGTAAGACGCCCGCAACGGATTAGCGCAGCTTACCGAGCCCGTTCCATGGTCCCCGCGCGTGTCCATGAAGTCCCCGGTCCAGGCCAGCATCTTGCCGTCTTGAGAAACCACGCCCACCGCGTTCTGCACCCCGAATGCCGGATTCGACCCGGTGTTATAGTTGTGCCCAAAGCGGTAGAGTGTCTGCAATCCGTCGGTCGAAAAAGCGATGATCTCGTCATAACCGGCGGCGCAATACCCACTAACGCTCCCCGCCCCGCCGCCGCAGACCGGAACTAAGCCGACGCCACCTTGAGAAGGTACGCCCGTCGTGGGATCGAAGATCGGTTGTAAGTCCTGCGTTCCATCATTGCGGTAACTGGGATGCCCGTCGCTCGGCAGCGACAAGGTCAGGGCGGCTATGCCAGGATTGGGCGCTCCAACATACTGTCCTGCGCATGTCCCCGAAGTGTTCGGGCAATTGGGCTGCGATAAGAAATGCGAATAGTACTTGCCCCCGCGGAAGTCGAGACCATAGCCCACGCTGGCGTGCGCATCGCCGCCAAAGTGCGGCCCTAACTCCAGATCCGGACGGAGTACGTTCGAGTACCAGTCAGCAATATAGATATAGCAGTAATACGAGTTATACTGCCAATTCGTGGCATCCGCCGACGGGTCGATGGTGTAAGTCCCGGTCGCGCCCGTCAGTTGATAATAGTTATGATCCACTGGAGATGACACATAGACGCCATTGCTGTAAGCCGTACCGCTCAAAAAGCCGGAAGCAGGCCAACTGTAAAACGCCGTCCATCCGATGGTAGGAGTGCAACTCCCATTCCCGGTTAAGGACATGGTCGGATCACCCCCGCCACCGGGATAGTTAGTATTCCTCGAGCCCGCTCCCGTTGGTGTGAAGCGCCCATACCTTGATTGCAGATAGTTGCCTGAGTCGTGGAGCGTGCCCCTATCGGTCAGGTTGACCGTGCCACCCGAGCCGCAATTCGTGCCGCCCATGCGATAACAGATCGTCGCATCGTCGGTAATCCATTGCCCCGCAAGATCCGCCGGTCCCACCGCCGGCCAGTTCGCGCCTTCGTTGGTCCCGTTGTAAGTCTTAGTCAGCCGCGTATTCATCCGGCGGCATCCGCGCGCGGGATCGAAGTGAAACAGATCGAAGCCGGGCCCTTGGCCTTTGACCTTGCCTATATTTGTCCAGGTGATCGTGCCGTCCGCACAGGTATTTCCCGGAGCCGGGCAACTGACGCCCCAATTGGGCTCCGTGACGCCTGACGTTCCCGCCGTCGTCGCTTGAAACACGAAATTTGCTATGACGGTCACATTGTTGACCGGACTGATAAAGTTGTCCGTCGTATAACTACTCGTCGCGTGCCACGGCGGTCCGCCGCCCGAGGCCAGAGTAAACGCTCCCGCATTCGATACCTGGAACACGCCATTCCAGTTGGAGTTGTAGTCCGCAGCAATGATCGAACAGGGGATGGACCCGCCGGTGTCCGAACTGAGATCGACATAGAGAGTCCGCGTGACGCTGTCGCTCACACCCGTCGGAAATCCGTTGCCGTCGAGCGAACTCGTGAATGTGTCTTTGTAGACATAGGGCAGCGCCAGTTCGAAAATCGTATTCGGCGGGTCGCCCGCATTACGTCCGAAAGTGAGCGATCCACTGGAAATCTGCGTGTGGCTGCAAAACGGAGCCGTGTAGCTGACGGCGGAGGGCGTGCAACTCGCTCCCTGCACATTGGATGGCACAATACACGCATTGCTCGCGGAACAAGCCTTCGCCAAGAGTCGCGACTCGATCACATGAGTGAAGCAGGGTACGCTGCCGCTGGTCTGCGGGCTGAGCAGTACATCGTTGGAGTTGCCGAAGGGCGGCGCGCCCGTGCCGAATGCGTCATAGTTGCCTTCCGAGCCCATCGTGTACACCGTCAGGTTCGATCCGCACGGGTTGGCCTGGTCCGTGGCGAAGACGGAATAAGCGCCGAAATCGGCGTCGGTGAACGACGTATTCATCAGCGCCGGCGTCGTCGAGTCCAGACGTGCGAATGGCAGCGGATCGCCCGATCCCTCCTGATAGGCGAGCGCGCTACCTGCCTCTCCCGTCGTCCTTCCGTTCACGCATCCACTCTCCGCATAAGCTGAGCCGAATCCGTGAACACAATTGTCGATGCGAGCGTTGTAAGTCAGAGGACTTCCCCAGCCCGGCGAACCAAACACCGCCTCCCCCGTCCGCGCGCTATCGCCGGTATAGGCCGCTTGCCCGAAAGCAGGAAGGCAAAGCAGAATGATCGCAGCCAATGCGAACCAGTTTCGCCCGCGCACTCTACAGCCTGACAACTCTGCACGCTGATCGATCGATTCCCTGCTCATTTACTCCTCCAATCCGCTGAATTCTGGTTTTGGCAAGGCCGCTAACCTTTTTGATCCCGGCGGCCCGAGTGCCTCCGGCGTTCCCTCTCTCGCGCCGAAAAGAGTTTTGCGCTGCCAGACCCAATCCCCGAAGCGAAGGTTCGCCTGCATGCCGTACCGCCTTCGCTATAATGTTGTTTTGCTCTTCTCCCCGCTTTTTGCGCAGGGCTTCATGGAAAGGGAACTATGCCGACTGATGTGGTTATGCCCCAGATGGGCGAATCGATTTTCGAAGGAACCATCACCAAATGGCTGAAGAAAGCCGGGGAAAAAGTCCAGCGCGATGAACCGCTATTCGAGATTTCGACCGACAAAGTCGACGCCGAGATTCCCGCCCCCGCCAGCGGTGTCCTCCAGGAAATCAAGGTTTCCGAAGGCAGCACGGTTCAGGTCAACACCATCGTCGGCGTGATCGGCGAGGGCGGCGCGCTGCCGCCGTCCGCGCCGACAAGCCGCCGCGCCCGTCCCGCCTCCGGCCGTTGCCGCCCCGGCAAAAGAAACTACCGCTCCTGCCGCCGCGCCAGCGCCAGCAGCCGCCGCGCATGAGGAAGAAGAAGATTCCGACGTCCGCTCCTCTCCGTTAGTCCGCAAGCTGGCCCGCGAGCACAACGTGGATCTGGCAAAACTGAATGGCTCCGGCACCGGCGGCCGCGTCACCAAGCAGGACGTTCTCGATTTTGTGGAGCAGCGCAAAGCCGCTCCAGTGGCCGCCCCCGCGCCCCGCCCAGCGCCCGCGCCGGCGCACTCCGCGACTGCCGGCGACCTCGTGCCCATGTCCAATATGCGCAAAATCATCGCCCAGCGCATGATCGAATCGCGGCGCACCAGCGCTCACGTTCACTGCATGTTCGAGGTGGATATCACCCGCATCGTCAACCTGCGCAACAAGCTGAAGAGCGCTTTCGAGCAGCGCCACGGCGCGCGTTTGACCTTCATGCCCTTCTTCGTCCGCGCCGCCATCATCGCCTTGCAGCAATTCCCCATCGTCAACAGTTCGCTCGAAGGCGAGAGCCTCCGCTACCACCAGCACGTCAACGTTGGCATCGCCGTGGCCCTCGACTGGGGCCTCATCGTTCCCGTGCTCAAGAATGCGGACGAGTTGAACTTCCTCGGATTACAGCGGGGCATCACCGATTTGGGCGAGCGCTCGCGTTCCAAGAAACTCATGCCCGCGGACATCGAAGGCTCTACCTTCACCGTCACCAACCCCGGCCAGTTCGGCGCCGTTTTCGGATTGCCCATCATCAACCAGCCGAACGCTGCCATCCTTGGCGTCGGCGGCATTACCAAGCAACCCATGGTCGTCACCGACAAAGACGGCGCGGATTCCATCGCCATCCGCTCCGTGGTTCATCTAACCCTTGGCTACGATCACCGCATCATCGACGGCGCCGTCGCCGACCAGTTCATGGCCCTGGTAAAGAAGACTCTCGAAAATTGGAGTGAAGAAGTGGGCTAGAACGTCGTCTTAATTGTGAAGCTGCTTACCGCGCTACCCGGAGCGCCGCGCGGCCACTGCCAGCAGCGCGCTTAGCACCTCGATCACCGTAGGCTCCAATGGCACCTCCAAGAACCCCCAGTACGGCCGCCCGTTCCTGACCGCTCCCCTCACACCAACGGCGTCTCTCCCAGCAGCATGGGTCCGTCCTCCGACCGCTCGATGAAGTATCGCGCCACGTCATCCCGCAGTCCCGGTTTATTTCCTGTCCAGCGCCACAATCCCTGAGAATCCCGCGCGATGTCAGTCGCGGGATTGAAGTCCCACTTTTGCAGCACTGCCCAGCGCTCTCCGTACGCGCGCAGCACTTTGCTTCCGTGAAAAGCATGGGTTGCGAAGTTGTCTATGCAGCCGATTGGCGAGCGGCTTTCGATGCCATTCAGTTTCGCGGCGCGCTCTTGCCAATGGAGAACAGCTTCCACATAGGGTCGTGTGCAGCGCTTCATTTCCGCCGCCACGTTCGGGGCTTGCACCAATCCGAACGCCTGATGCCAGTCGGCGCTGCCCAGAATGCAGGTATCGAGCATCCCACCAACCATATCGAACGCGTCCCGTCGCCACGCCCATGCGCCCCCAGTCGCGCCCGGCGCATAACCAAAAGGGAAAGTCTCTGAAGCCGGAAGCGGAGCATAGTATGTATCCGCTCCTCCGCGCCGCGCCCGCCGCAGGGTCAGAAATTCAGGCTGGTGCAGGTAATTCCAGGCGAAGCTCGCACTCATGCGGTACGGACGATGGCCGAGATAGCTGGTCGCAGTTTCGCCGGTCAGGTCGGCATAAGTGCTGAATAACTGTACAAAGCTGTGGTGCTGGAGCATCTGCACCGCCTCCAGCGCCCAATCATGTCGCGTAAAATGGAAGTCTCCATCGACATATCCGCCGTACTGCCAGCCCGCAGGAAAACGCCGCACCCCCTCGTTGATCGCGCATTCCTTGATCCAAAGAATTGAGTCTGTCCGTAATTGCACGTCGAGCGGATTATCGCGGCTGGTAACTTCATGCGGCCGGTCCCCAAACGCCACCTCCACCACATGCAGCGCGACATTGGGACTGGCTTCCATATGAAATCGGAAATCGTTGAAGTTTTCCCGCCTGCGCTGCCAGCGGAATGGATTCGAATACACCGACACGATGTGCAACTTCTGCGTCTCCGCGTACCCTACTAACTCGCGATGTACGTTGGGGTGCTTAAAGGTCACAATACTTCCTCTCGATTCGCTTCGCTAACTGCATCGCGCACCCGGAACTTGTTCATTCACGCTGCGCTCCGCGCCCTCGCTATTTCCAGAAATGCAACACGATTTGCGCCATGATAATCACCGCTCCCACCACCGAGGCGTAGGCGGTGGTTTTACCCGTCTGTTCGCCGCCCACAATTTCCAGATTCTTCACTCGTTCAGACAAGCTGGCGTGGTCCCGGTCATAGATTTCCCGCCGCAGATAATCGGCGCGCTCCAGGTTGATTTGCTCGCGAAAATTGTTCATTTCCTCCAGTCGGTAATCGAGAACCTCGTTCGCCTTCTGGATCCTGGCATCCCCCGCGGCATGCCTCATGTCCTCCGTCCGCGTATGTGCTTCCAAAGCGGCATCGCAGCGCCGGAACTCACTCTCCGTCACCTTGCGCTCGGCCTCGATAGTCTTGCCGATGAAATCAAGCAGAGCTATCTTGATGGGTAGTTCCCTGGTCGCCTCGTTTTCTTTCATTTACCGCACCTTTTCCTCGCCTTTGAGGCCTATATCAGAGCGGATAGTCCACATAGAGCTTGGTGGAGTAGCGTGAGTATCTCGCCGGCGTGCTGCCGTCATAACTCCTCAGAAAATAGCCCTGCGCCTGGGCAAACCGAAGCAGCGAGAAACTGCTGCTCGTGAAGCGGCCCGCCAGGTTGCCGTTGTAACCAACTCCCCATCCGACGTCGGCATACCGCACCTCGATACCGCCCCCCGCAATCGGTGTAAAACCCACATCCATGGTGACTGACACGGACGTGACATTCGTGACTTCCGCGTCCGTAAGATCCGCGAGATAAATATTGCCCACGGCGTTTACGTCAATCGCCGTCAGCAATTCTGTCTGCTTCACCAGCGCGGTCACAAAGGCAAAATCCAGCGACGGATCGCCCGCGTCCACGAAGCGCAACGTGTAACGGCTGTTCTCGCCGGCGATGTCCTCAATTGCAATATTTACTTCGCGCACGATCGCGGTGAACCCCGCCATGCGCGACGGAACGCTGACCGCCAGCCCATCGCCGGGAAAAATGTCATCAGCACCCCCCGGCAGAAACCGGCTCCACACCTGATATTCCCCGCTCCAACCCTGACCGGCGTCATCGAGCAATGCCAGGGCTGCGCTTTCGCAGTCCGCCGAAGTGCGCGGCAGGGGAAGGCCAATCTCCCGCACACTCCCGCGTACCCCATCATCGCCACCAGTCTGATGGTTCGCGATGCTTGCCGCATTACTTACCCGGGCCATGGCATGGCCTTGGCCGCGATAAGTCACCTCGATTAACTCGTTCGCTGCCGGTACATTTTCGATGCCCGGATAGAATTTCAATTCCCCTGCCGCCGAAATCTGGCACGCGGCGCCATCCAGCAGCGACCCCATCAGTACCGTGGAAGTCGTTCCGCCGCCCGCGGTGCCGGCGCGCACCAGGGCGTCCACCGGCAGCCAGATGTAGGTGAATGCAAGTGACAGCTGAAGATTGCCCGCGTTGATCGGTGAATAGCTGCAGAATCCGGGCGCGTTAGTAATCGTTCCGTCGTAGAGTACGATCGCCGCATTGATCTGCGAAGCCTGATTTCCCGAATCAATATCATGTACAGACAGCACAATCCGCACATCGCATGCCACCAAGCCGCCGCCCCTTGGTGACCCTGAAGGATGCAGCGACGAATGGAAAACCTGCTGCCGTCGATAAGTCTCCGTCGGATACAACCGCGTCGTGAGCGCATAATGGTGGCCGGCTTGCGTGGCAAGAGGTGTCCCCGTAACCACCCCTTGAATCAGCGCCTGAATATTGCACTCGCTCCCCGATGGAGTTATGCGAAAGCCGGCCAGGCAGTTGGCTGGCGAAGCGTCGCCGTCGTAGAGCCCGCCGATCACTCCATCGCAAGCCGCATTGAATACGACATCTCCGTGCGCCAGCACCGTCGCTCCACCCAGTTCGACCTGCTCTATGAAAGTCAGCAGTGTTTGTCCGTCGATCCCTGTGCCTCCACCCACTTGCAATTGGCCGTTGCTGACCGTGATCACACCCAACGGATCGATTACATCCCAATGTGTCGGGTCCAGCCTCGCATAGTTCTCGTTGAGAATGGTCTGGTTATAAATTGCGACCTGGCTGCCTCTCGTGAACGGCTTCTGCGAGAGATAGAAGTAAGCCGTCGTCCCGTCGCCGGTGAAATAGTCCTTCACATGCGCCCCCGGCTCCAATGCGCCGAGGATCGTCAGGTCATTCACCAGCCGGTTCACACTCTGTAACTGCAAGTCGTTGGGCGAGAAGCTCGCGTCGCTCTCATCGAGCGCATAGATACTCGACGCGAGCGGAGTAAAGAAAAGCTTGCCGTTGTCGTCGCGGTAGGAACAGCGCGACGAGAGCGCGATTTCTCCCGCCGCCACTGTCCACTTCTTTGCCGGATTCACGCTGTAATAAGGAATCGCATCGCCGGCCTCGACCCCGCTCACCTCGAACCATCCCGGCAACGCTTCCGCCGTTAATTGCTCGAAAGCGTCTCCCGCACTGCGATCCACAAACGGAGGATGCGGAGGCGGCGCTTTCTGATCCATCAGCATCACATCGCTGAGCGCCGCGATCTGGTAACTGTAAGTCGCTCCCTGCTCCGCCCGCCCCAGATATTGATAAGTGGGAGTTTCGGTAATGTACCCGGTAAACAGATTGTTCCCATTGCTCAACATCAGCGTAACTCGGCCCCCGACCACCGGCACCGGAAGCAGGTCGCCCACCAGACCGAACTTCAACGACGCCGGACTATTCAGCGTTCGAATCAAGCTGGGACTCTCGACCGAGTCCACCAGAGCCGTATAATCCCGCGGTCCCAGCCCATCCAGGTTGTCAATCAGAAATCTCATGGCGAATCGAAACCTCGATTTCCCGCGTCCTTATATCTTTCTCAGGCGATAACTCTTCCAACATACAATTGATAAGCGATAAGCTCTCGGAGCTAATAAATGTCCGCTCCACCTGCTGGGAAGTAACTCCTATAGCACAGCACCGCCGCTCCGTCGTTCCCGTCCAGCGTCGGCAGCGCCGTAAAGGACGCCTTCAGCGCCAATTCACCGATAGGTTTCTGAATCTCCACCAGATTCTCCCGAGCCCACTCCGCCTTCGCCGTGCACGGACTCAAAAGCGGGTAGTAAAAGCAAACGCGACCACCGGACTCGTCCTCCTCTACGAACAGGCCCGACCACTGCTGCAGGAATGCCCCGCCTTCCCGATCCACAAAGGCCATCACCTTCTGCACCGCCGCTCCCGCCGCTGGCGTCCCGCCCAGTAAAGCCTGGCTTAGTAGCAATGACGTCGAAGTAACTAGCGCGACGCGGCCGACATTGAATGTAACCCGCCGCACGTAGTTGGCATCCCGCAGCACGTCCGCCGGATCCGTGACGTAGGCCGCCGCGATTCCCGTTCCCACGTAGCCAATTTGCTGCGCGTAATCCAGGTCACACGCGACCACGTCCCCCGGCTGAAACGCAGAGCCAGCGCCCGTTCCCAGCACCAGCTCCTCCGCGGTTGAGCCCGCAAGAAGTGGAATCGCGGGCAACGGTATTCCCCCGGATCCAAGTCGCGAAGCGCTCGCATCCGTCGCCAGCGCGTTCATGTGCTCTGCGCCACCCGCCAGCGCCATTTGCAGCTTTCCCCAGTCGCGAAACTCGAAGTCGATTCGCGCCCCCAAAGTTTTCCGGGCCTGAGCCAACGCCGCGCCCGCGATTCCGCCTTGAAGACTCGCAATCTGTGAGGTCGTGGTGCGCTGAAAGTTTTCGATCCATCCCAGGTCGATCCAGGGAACCGGCGGAGCGTCCAGTTGGAAGCCGTTGTCCTTCGATGGATCGAAAATCGCCGTCGGCCCGTTCACTCTGTCCACCGCTGCGAAGAACGCCCGCGTCTGTCGGGAAACCGGCCGTAACCCGGCCCGCGTCACGCTTCCACCTCGGGCAAGAAGAAATAGATCCTCAGATCCGCATAGCGATCCACCCGGCCCGGCCCAGCATTCCATTCTTGCTTCTGGATCGGAATTTCTCCCGAAGCATTCCCCAACATCGGTATCGTCCAGAAAATTCCCGCGCCCAAATCGACGCTCGGCGCCTGGCTGTAGTCGAGCATCTCGGTGCGCGGAGGATCGCAGATCCGCAGCAACTCAGTGTCCATCTCCGCCAGGTCGCGACCACGATCTACTCCCGTGCCGCTTCCACCTTCGCTGGCATACCAAATGTGGCAGTCAACGCCCAGCATGGGCCGAGTGCTTTCGGCAATCAGAATGTCGCCAAAATCGAGATAAAAAACTCCCGGCTGCGCTTCGTCAAATCGCGGCTCCATATTTTCGCGGACCACTATCGCCGGCACGGTAACTCCATCTATAACCAGGGTCCGGGAAGGATTCAGCGCCGCCAGCCGCTGACGTAGCGCCATATAAAAACTGTCTTTCGCTGCCTGCATAGTCCCCCCCACAACCAGTCTGAGTAAGTGCGAAGAATGCGCCCGGAAAGTAAGTGTCTACCAAAGGTAAGAGCTGACAGCTAAAAGCCAAATAACCAACCGCTGGCTAAGACATCGCCGTCACCCGATACAAATAAGCCACCCCGCCAATCCGCTCGACCACAAATCCCTGAATGTGGAATACTTCGCCGCAGTACACCAATCCCAACGCTGTCTCAAACAGTACTTCCGCCGACGCCACGTTCCGCTGGCTTACTTGCTCCGCCATCGCGCCCTGCCCCGCCAGTAACTCGATTCTTCGTCGCGGGCCGTTGTTTTCCGTGGTGAGTTCGACCACCACGACCGGCGCAATCAACACCTGGTCTACTCCCGGATCCACCAGACCCAATCCCGCCACCGCATCGCCCGGCAGCCCGGCGGAGGGAAACAGCAGAATTACTTCCGTGCCGCCCAGAGTCCGCAACATGGCATCCGCCGCCCGTGCTGCCGCCGTCCCTGAAATCCCCGTCATACTCATCCAACTTTCTGCGCCACATAAGGCGCCAGAAGCGCTTGCACCGTGTCATCCAGCAATGTGTCGGAGAAATACATCAATTGCATTTTGTCGGGCAGCACATTTCTCTTCACGTTGAGCGCCGGCGTGGCTTGTGCATTCCTTACCAGCTGGGCGCAGGCCACTTTCACCGCATCAGGGAAGGGATCCAGGCCCGCCGTATAAGCGAATTCAATCTCCGTGAACGTCCAGCCCAGGATGTTCACCGGCAGCGTGACTTCTCCCGTCTCCAGAAACACGTCGAGGTCCGCCACGTTCAAGTCCACCCAGGTTCCCGGAATGCCGAACGCCAGAGCAGCATCCCACCCGCTTTCCTCGATTTGTAACTCGCCCCGCCGCGGCGTCGCGTATCGCGCCCGCGCCGAAACGATCGCCGAAGTTGCCGGCGCCAGCGGATTCAGCGGCAGGTAAGTGAGTCGCAACGGCCTCTTTCCATCCTGCGTTCGGAGCCGTTCCGTGTACTGATTGACGGCCAGAGTTATCCTGCGGCAATGCGCATCGACGATCGCCGAGGCCGCCGTTACCCAGGACAACGCCGTCGTCGATTCCAACCCGTACAGTTCATATTCCGATGCCTGCAAATAATTCATCGTCCGTGTCCAGTTCTCAGTTGCCGGCAGCCCTCGCCAGTTGCCTTGTTTGCGGGGCAACTGGCGATGGGCAACCGGCGCCTGGTCCTAGCGGCTTACTTTCACTTCGTAGTGCGCATAGGATGCGCCCTTGACCACCACGCCCCCGAACTTCACCACGACGCTCTGCGTCATCAGCGAGCTCGGCAGGCCCAGAGCGAACACCCGCGGATTCGGATCTGTCAGCCAGTGGTACTCGATCAGATCCTCGGTGACGATGTATGCCGGCAACACCGCCGTGCCGCTCCCCGGCGTTCCCGTGTAAGGCAGAGCCCACTCCGGAATCAGCGGCAGTTCGCCGGCTTGCGTGCTCAACGTTTTCACCGTCAATCCTCCCGTGATCTGGGCGGTTGAGAGCACCACGTTGAACTCCGCTTTCATTTCGCGGTCGATCAAATCGAGCAGCACCGGGTTGGCATAGATCGCCGTCGGCCTCACATCGAACGACGAGCTTGAGACCATCTCTGCGATGGTGCTCTTCAGGCCATCGACAATGCTGGCCGTGGTGGCGATCGTGGTGGAATTGCCGCCCGCCTCAATCTGCCCGATGGCGCCGAAATACTGGGGCGTTGTGGGCGTGCTCAACGAGGTGTCGTTGCCGTTCCACAGCGCCACGTCATGCGTGCGCAGCACTCCGTCCACCGAATCCGCCAGATCCTTGGCTTGCAGATAAGCGAACTGGCTCTGTTGCGTGCCCACCTCCATGTCGAAAAGGTTGTAGTTGATCTGCGAAACCAGCGCCTTCAACGGAACCGTGCGCTCCACCCGCGTCGGCGTCTGCAATACCGGCGCGATATTGCGCGGGTCGACAAACGCTTGCGCCGCCGAGGGCGAAGCGATCGCGGTCTCTTCGAAAAAGCGCGATGGATGCCCCGTGGCCGGTACCTGCTTCATCCGCTGCCCGAATACGCCCCGCCGCCGCACGATGTCAGTGATCTCGGTCTGATACCGTTCAATTTCAATCGCGCCCGGCCCCAAAAAATCCGCCGCCGCATGCAAATCCAGAAAGTTCGCCTTCATTTGTTCTCCTCGATTGAGTTTGTTGGTTGGTGGGAACGGGCGACCGGCCGGCGAACACAGATGCCCGCCTGCTTGCCGTTCCAATACTGAAAATGAAAAAGGACGCGATCGACTCGCGTCCCATCTACCATTGCCAAGCGACGAATTGACAAGAGACCAAAGACCTAAGGACCAAGACCTAAAACCTAAGACCTAAGACCTTTCAACCCACGGCGAACGGCATTCTCCATGGATCCAGCCCTCACTCACTCGATCATGCCCGCCCGCGCCAACTCTGACTTCACCGCAATTCGCTGTTCCACGCTCAGCGCCGCCAGGGTTTTATTCAGCACCGCCGGATCGAGCCGCTCGCCTTCGATCTCATGCTTTCCGATCAGCGCCGAGACCACCGGCGACAACGTCTTCCGCGCCAGCCTGGACGCTTGCGCTTTCAAATCGGTATTCGATTTCTCCAGTTCGACGACGCGCTGCTGTAGGTCGCTCGCCGTTCCTTGCACCTCACGCCGATCGCCGCCTTCCGCCAGGTTCTCTTCCACCGCCGCGACGATTCTGTCGACCTTCGCATTCAGCATTTGCTGCTGCGCGTCCATTTTTCCCAGCACCCGCTCCAGCGTCTCCGTGGCCGCGGCCAGTCTTTCCGCCGTCACCGTCATTTGTTGCGCCATTTCCTCGTTCATTTCCGTATCCTCCAAGGTTTTACGTTCCGTTCAACCACACCGCTCTTTATTCATCCGCTTCGATCTACCCCGGTTCGATCTAACCCAGTTCAATCCAGGTCGAGCAATACGCCGCCTTGTCGCGCCGTAACACCGCTGCTCCCGTAAACGTCACCCTGTTCAGCACCCAGATGTTCGCCGTGATTTCCTCCACCAGCACGTCCGTGATCTCATAAGACATGCCGAGTCCCGGTCGCGCAGAGGCAAAGACCCCCACCCGTTCGGGCTTGCCGATCTCGCTCACAATCTCGGGAAAGTCCCTCGCATACAGGAACCCTCCCACCTCAATGAAGCGCCCCACGATGTCCGCCCGCGTAATCACTCCAATCTTCCGGCGCGCATCGTGACGATCCAGCGCCGGCGAGTAATCCAGCCCCATCCCCATCAGCGACGGAATCGCTGCCTGCGCCGCCTGTCGTGTGAGCAGCACGCGATGCCCCCGCGCTCCTGCCGGTGACTTGTCGGAGGCGACATCGACGCTCGTCAATACTCCGTGAAAAGCCGCCCGATTAGGATGCCCATGCACCGTCGGCATCGCAATCGCCATCGACTCCACTGACAATCCCATTTTGTCTCCTTATATAAAGGTGAGGGCGCGAGGCTGGATCAAACGTGTTAGTTGTTAGGTTTTAGGTGTTAGGGGCCAGTGGTCGGGATGAAAGTTGTGGCAGACTCTGTAATGCCCTAAAACATCTAACACCTAACACCGGCCCTAAAGAATCTCCGCCAACCCCCGCGCCCGCCTGACCTCATTCACCGTGACCACGCCATTGCGCAGCAGGATCTCGTCAATCTGGGCTTGTTCCATCTCGTCCTGTGCATCCACGTCGGTGAATACAAATTCCAGGTCGGTCCAGCCCAGCTTCTTGGCGATGGCGTCTCGCGTCAGATACTCCGCCACCAGTCGCGCCGTCGGAACCACGGCCGACCGAAATGCCATCTCACTCATCTCCGCCGCCGTCGACCGATTTACGTCCTGCTCCAGTCCCAGAAATTGCGCCGGAATATCGAAGGCGTCGGCGATAATTCGCATGAGGAATTCCTGCCACGCCAGCCTCAGGTCCGCATCCGTGCCGGCCCCAAAGCGCAGCACCTCGGGCTTCGACTCCGCCGATAGAATCGGCACCCTGCCCGTGCCCTCGATTTCGTCCTGCCACCAGCGAATCAGCCGTTCATGATGGGCCGGCGTCAACCCTTGTAACCACAGCGCATATTGCACCACCGAATTTGAAGCCAGCCGCCCGGCATAACGGTGCGCGCTCAGGAATGCGTTAATCGTCTCGAACGCAACCTCAACCCGCCCCAATCCAAACGGAGTATGGGTCCGCGGATTCAGACGTATGTAACTCAGTTCATCGTCATTCAGCACGATCTGCCCTTGTGCCCCGGACAATCCCGTCGCCTGCGCATAGCGCGGCGCATCCGGACGTCCATCCCAATTGGTCATGATCCGTATCGTCGCCCCATCCACCGGCCACATCAGCAAAGGCAGCGCCACCTTTGAATCGAGCGTCCAGCCCTCGGCCAGGTCCAGTTCGATCGCCCCAAATCCTCCGACGATCACATCTTCCAGAACCTGCTCGATCAGCGAGCGAAAGGAGTCGTCGGGATTCGGCACTTCGAAATTTTCCGTCAGCACCTGGATTCGCCGGGCCCCCTCCGTAATCTGCTCCAACACACGGCCCCGCCGCGGCTGGATGCGCCAACGCATCCCCACAATCCGATCCTTGATCACGTTGATCGCGCGCCGCGCCACCGGCGTCTCCGCAAACCGCCGCAGATTTGCCGCCGTGGGCTTAGGCACAAAATTCTGCGCGGTGGACGCGCCTGCCCGCGAAAAACCAGCGGATGAAAGCGGGGACAGGTTCGCCCCCGCTCCCAACGTCCGCCGCCCACCCTGCCCCGCAAACATGCGGGCGGAAAACAACTCCCGCAACGACAACCCGCGCACCGCGTCGCGCACTTTCTCTAAAATGTTCATGAATCTCCTGACTCTCGTGGCGTGTTCCCAGCCGGCGTGGTCCTCAAAAAAACAAAGGCACAGCTTTCGCCGTGCCCAATGCCAATCACCTGTTTGTCAATCCCGCCCTAAGCCCGCAATTCGCGCCGCACCTCGTCCGCGATCTCTCTCATTTCGTCGGATGCCCTGACCCGCACCGAATTCTGCTGCAACATGCCAATGGCGAACCGTGTTTTTTCATCCCGCAGTGCCGCCGTCTGCTCCACCACCGCTGTCAAGGAGGGGTGCACTTGTTCCTGGCGCATCCCCATCTCAATCCGCGAGTAACGGTACGCCAGAGCCAGAGCCTGATCCACGTTCGCCGCCAATGAAACCGCCTGGAACATCTTCACCGCGCTGCCCACGCGATATCCAAAATCGATCCGGAAAGGATCGCCCATCCCGGTGTAGTGCACCACATCCATATCTCTTTGCAGCAACTCCAGCACTCCAGCTTCGCCAAACGCTTCTTTCATGGTGCTTACAATTGCGGACCGCCCGCTGCGATTCGGAGTTCGATCTCCCCGTCCGGCCGGCAGCAGGTACATCGAAGTCAGCGTTTCCATTTCTCCTGCGGGATCGTCCGTCAACACCGCTTTCGTCGGCGCAACCTCGATCATGGTTCCAAACCTGCTGTCGATCAGATCGATCAGGTCCCTTCGCTGCCGCACACTCACCAGCTTGCCCTGGATTTCGTTTTCGAACATCGCGAACCATTCCATATCCACGTCCGGAACCAGGCATTGCAACATCTTCCAATCGCGTGTGAGCCGCAGCGCGGCGAACCCGCCATCGCTTTCCAGCAGCAAGAGCCCCACCGTTACGAAATCGTCTCGCAGAACATGCGGCAGAAATCGCAACAGATAAAGTTCGAGTTGTCGCTTGTCCGCCATCACTGCCTCAGCGTGGCTTTAATTCTCCATCCATTCCGGAAACGGCCGCCGCGGCGATCCGCGAAAAGCCAGAATCAGCTCCCGCACCAGAGTCTTCCTCTCGATCAGCCTTTGCACCAGCACTTCCAGTTCGTTCCACGATCCGCCATACCATGCCGGCGGAATCTCTCCTGCCACCTTCCAGATCGCGTCCTCCTCCAGCTCTTCGATCCGCGACAACCAGGGCTCGAACGATTCCCAGCCTTTCACGCGCGCGTAAACCTCGTTCCTCGGATACACCCCGCGCAACGGATAATCCGGAAACGTCCACTCGCCCGCGTTAAAACAATATCCCTGGTCGATAAACGACGCCGAGTATTTCTTCTCCCGCATCTTCCGCCAGAAAGCCGCCTGCCGGCCATCGGCATTGCAGGTCCACTTATCCAACGCCAGAATCCCGGCGAACGTATCCAGATTCCGGACCCGATCCAGCATCTCCGGCGGCAGATAATCCAGCACCTGCCCTTCCACCGGACTCACCACGTACCGCGATCCGAATTGCAGCCCCGCTTCCACCTGAATCGTGTGCTGCCCCAGCACAATCGTCAGGTCCGCGGTGTGCTCCACCAGCCAGATCGGAACCTCCACCACCTCCGCCGCCGGCACCGGCAGTCCCACCCGCTCCGCCAGTCGCGTAGCCAGGAATTCGTTCGCCAGCACCCGCTCATGTTGCGGATTATTGCGAAACTTCACCACGTAGTAATGCTCGTCGTCGCAGCGCATCAAATGGCTCTGCGCTCCGCCCCGCATTCTTCGCACATGTTGCACCGCGCTCGTGGGCATAGCCTCAATCTTAATAAGGACGGAGATATCTCCGGCCGGATTCCCCCTGTGCGGTACTCTATCCTCTGCCGTGCCACGCCGCCTGTGATCTACGCCACATCCCAAATGTTCACTTTTCGGTCCATGCTCCGGATGCCCACAGCCTGCTTTGGCTATTTCTTGCGAGATTTGCCGCCCTGCCTCCGCACCTCCCACGCGATCGCCATCGCCATCACGCAATCGTCATGAGTTCCCGGAGCCGCGCCCGTGTTTCCGTTGGGGAGCCTCACAAATGTCCGGCATTCCCGCAGCAGCCGCGCACTTCGGAATAGCCCCGGCTCCTCGATGAGCACCGTAATCAGATTCTCCAGCATCCGGGGACGGCTGACCGCCGAGGTCCACCATCCATCCTGCTCGTCCTGCTGGAATACTTCGGGATATTTCAGCCCGCGCAAACAGGCCAGCACGCCATGGCCGTGATTGTTCCTTTCCACCACCAATAGCGCCGTGTTGTATTCCTTGCCCAGTTGCACCAGCCTCAGCGACAGTTCCCGAGGCGGAAAATGTCCGTGTAATTCGGCGCACTGCGTGCCGAAGCGTTGATCGATCACTTCCGCGCAGGAATAATCACCCCTCGTCATGCCTCCCGCCGGATCGACTCCGATCACGTAATTGTGGCCCGGCTGCGGAGGCAACCAGATCGACCAATGCCCATTCTCCCGCTCCTCGAAAGGTTCGCCCGCGTCATGCAGCGCTTTCTCCAGCGATGCCAGGTCAAAAATGCAATCCCCGGATGCGATGAAGCACGATACCGGGTCTTCGGCGAATTCCTGCGGCGCCAGTCCCCGTAGCGAAGCCCACTGCTTGCGCCGCCACGCAATCTGTTCGATCGCCAACCCGTGATCCTGGCAGAGTGCCTGTTCCACCTCGCTGAGCGGCGCAAACTTCGCCGGCGGCTGCGACCGGTAGGTGGGATCGACCCACCAGGGGAAAAAATGACGCGTGTAACCCATTTCCTCCGACTGTTCCCACTCTTCGTAAAAAAGTCCGCCCGCCCCGTTCGGCGTGGATTCCAGCACGATGTCGCCCCCAGGCACCACCGCCGCGCGCAGCGAGGCCAGCGCCTCATCGCCCCGCGCGCCCCACCGTGACACCTCCGAGCAATGCAGATTCTGGATCGTCCGTCCCCGCCCGGCATTCTCTTCCGCCGCCGCCAGGCAATACTCGCTGTCCAACTCAGGAAACACCAACTGCCGCGCATTGCGGTGCGACGTGCGCAGTTGCCCTTTGCGCAACTCTTCAGGCAGCTTTTCCCAGAACCGCCGGACAATCCGGAAAATATCTTCCGCCGACTCCCGGTCCTGCGTCACCTGCATGCTCAGCGTTCCGCCCCGCGTGATCGTCTGCACGAAGAAGCGCGCGGCAATGTAGGTCGTTATCCCCACCTGCCGCGCCTTCAAAACGATGTTCTGATTCGTGCAGGACCGCGAGTATTCCCGCTGCGCCCGGTTCAGCTGGAAGTCCCTCCCGCTGCTTGTCTTCGTCCTTATCTTGAGCCAGTCCTCGATAAAAATATCCCGCTTGGTTGGCTCCCATATCTCACCGGCCTCCAGGCCTTGCCGGACAACGTATTCCTTCTCGGGACGTTCATCCAGACTTTCTCCCAATCGTTTCCAATTTTCGGGCGTCCATTTCGGCGTACTCAAAGCCGTTCCAGAAAACAGTGGAGTCGGGAGGCCCGATGCGCCCGGCCGCTCTCATTTCGTGCGTGAGTGCTGCAATGTGGGATGTTGCCCCATCCCTCGTTGAAAATCCCGACTATCCCTGTCCCACCCGGAAATGCTCGCAAACCTTCCGTCTTAGTGCGTCGCGGTAAAATTCTCCGGCACATACGCGTAAGCCCCAATTTCCCACCCCGATCCAAATAAGTTCTGATTGATACCCATCAGGTCGTATTGATATTCCGTCCCTAGATTCACTCCCGCATCTCTCACCGGAGAATTCACCGTCGGTCTGAAATCCGGCGCAACCCCTGCTGCGGGACAAACGTAGTAACTGCCGGCCACATACCCCGTGGGGACAATATCGTTGGCCTGACAGGAACGAAGAAGATTTACCATCTGCGTGTTCGACTCCAGCGCGGCCCCCGCCTGCACCAAAGCGTCCATGAAGTTCGCCACTTCGTCCGGCCGCAACTCGTTCACATGCCAGAAGTAGCCGATTGGCCTGCCCCACAGTGCATTCTTGAACACATCCTGGCTAACTCGATTCCGCATTTGCTGGTAACTCAAATGCTGATAGTTGGGCACCACACCCTGACTTAATATGTTGAAAACGTCATAGCCGCTGGCTAGGGTCGTATTCGCCCCGCAACACGGCTTCAGGCTTCCCGTGCCTCGTACCCCCGCATAGCCCAGACCCGCCGCAAGGTTCTCGGTCACCGGATCGCCATAAGTTCCGGGCATCACATACACACGGTTTGCCGGCAAGCCCGTAAGGTTCAGATTCATCCAACTCTGGGCCCAACCCATCTCTTCCGTTTCCATCTGCGTTTCATCGAGGTCCAGATTCTGCGCCGTGGTCTCGATGTCCAGGTTGGTCACGTCCGCCAGCGAAATGCTCCGTGCCGTGCTCTTCGCGTTCGCGTCCAGGCTCACGGAAAACACGCCCCGCTGCTGCAGCGTGAATAAGATACCGCCCAGCGTGTCGAGTCCATTCGATGTCTGTCCCGGCGCCGCCGGCGTCAAATCCCAACTGACCGCGGCGGCGGCGTCATACGGATTGGGAGTAATGGTCAACGTCGCATGGCCGGGACTGGGATGCGAAATGCTCAACATAACGCTCAATGCAATCGACCCCGTGTACTGCAAATTCTCAAAAGCGTGGCAGGGAACCGGAAACGGGCCGCTGGTGCCGCAACTCGCAGCCGGTGGATCCCAGTACTCGTGGGAAATTGAATGCGAGTTGACGTCCCATCCGGCATCAATCCATCCCTGCACCTCGCCTATGATCGACTGGGAATAACTCCCTCCGGTTACGACCGCTATCGAGAGAGGAATGCTCTTTGCAGCCATCGCCGGCAGCAGTGCGTTGATATAGGTGTCGCTGTATTGCACGAGTCCCGGATCATCGTAAGTCACAGTCGTGTAGGCGGGCCATCGCCCCCACTTTCGGATCCACGGCGGCGTCTCCGCGGCAAGGTTATGCGCTCCTGCCGTCGGACCCGGAGTTCCCGAGGTGTCCACCGTCACCGCTGTAGCCAGATTGTTGGCATAGAGATGACAGTAGTCGTAGCTGATCGCGCCCTGGACATTGTCCACAATCCCATAGGCGCGATTGCCATAGGCGCGGCAATTCTTAATCTCGAAAGCGCATCCTCCCGCGCTGCAGCCGGAAAATCGATACCCGGCATAGTTCATGTTGGCGTCGGTGTTATAAAGATGGATATCAACCGGGGTACCGCTCGGTTGCACATAGAACCCCAGCGGCACCGTGCTGTTTTCAACCTGGCTGTTCGCTGCCATGTTCGCCAGCCAGAGATGATCGCTCGCCCCCTGCACCTGCACTCCGTAAGCGTCAAACCAGTCCAGTTGCAGATGCTGTATCTCGAGCCATGACACCCCATTTACATTCAGCAGGCTCTGCCCGCTGAGGACTATTGGAGCCACCGTCGAGTAATGCGTTGCTGGATTCCCGGCCGCACTATACACATACAAGATGTAATTCGTGGAGTCATACCAGAAATCTCGATCCTGACTCAACCCCGCCTGCGCCGACTGCGCCATCCCCCAGGTTGTGCCGAAGCGGACATACTGCAACTGCGATGGCGGTTGTGTCAGGCAGTAGAATCCCCTGACCCCGCACTGCAGCACGGTCGCAAGACCGCTGGTAGCGGAGTACAAATTAGCCGACCATACATTCGAACTTCCCGGCTGCGACCACCATTTGGCTGCGATGGGTAGATAGCCCGTCAGGTGCGGCGGCAGTCCCGTGCCATAACTATCGATCTTAATCACCGAACCGCTGCTCCCGCTTGAAGGCGGAGTCAGTGTCTCATTCCAGGTACAGTCGCGCCGCAGCTCGATCGCATCGCCCGGCAGAAAACTGGAGATCCCGACCTGCAGCAGCGAACGCCAGGCCTGTTGCGGGCTGGTCCCCGGATTTCCATTGGACCCGTAGTTACAATCGACATAGTAAGTGGAAGCACATGCCAGCGGAGCTCCGATAAGGAGTGCGACGAGTAGTTGTTTTATCATGTTTGCCTTGCGATTCGTCTCAGGTCTTCTCTTACTCACAGATCGAGCCCTGATGTGTTCGGATGTGCTTGACGCTAAGGCGTCGCGGGACTAGTTGATGGCCCAGTTGGGCGCGCTGGTGGTTGCGTAGCCGTCGGCGGGGCAGGTCGCCGTGGCGGGTAAGGTTCCTCCGGAGGTGACCGTAACATTCGAGTTCGCCCCGCCCGAACTGCCTGCGAAGGTGAAGCCACCGGTATCGCCAATGAGGGTCGCACAGCTCGAAGTACAGCTGGTGGTATACGCCAGATAGTAGCGCCCGGGAGCTAACGTAACCGATCCGCCCGTCCAGGCCGTCGTCTTCCATCCCGTTGAGGAAGCGAATGTGGTTCCGGCCGTCGACCCGATGTGTGCCTGCTGCGTGCAGGTTCCACTCGCGCTCCCGGAGTAAATACCCAGATCGTAGCTATTCGCCGTATTGTCGGTCGTGGACACGTTGTAACTGATCTGGCTCGTCGTCTTGGCGAAATCGAGGATGACACCGGTAAAGATTGCTTTATTAGTGGCGGTAGAAAAGCTGATGTTACTGCCGCCGTGAGAGAAAGTGAGCCATGGTATGGCCGTCGAATTCGCCGGCAACGCGCTCTGCACAAACGCGGTTGTCGCCAGCTTCGTCGAGCTGTCCCCGGCCGTCGGCGTGGGTCCAGAGGGAGTTCCGGTAAAGGTCGGCGACGCTAATGGCGCTGCGCCCGTAATCTGCGTCACCGAGTAGTCTCCGCTGGCGGCAACAATTGCGCCCGCGCGGCCGAAGGCGCTCGTTACCGGCGCCGCCGGCATACAGGACGCCCCACTCGTCAATTGGCACCTGAATGTGCTGTCCGATCCCACTCCCAGGGAATAGTCCATCCCACTCGGCACTGTCACCGTGGTCCCAGTCCATTCTTTGCCTGACCATTGTGTTGGTCCAGTGCTGGTCTGGTTGATGTTGCCCGCGACATTCAGGTTCCCGTTCAATGTTACATCGCTGGAGAACGTCTTAGCGCCCGTAATCGTCTCCGTGGCCGCCAGGTGCACCACGGCGGAATCGGTCGCCGCGCCCGTCACCTGGCTGACGGTGTAATCCCCGGTTGCCGCGACCACCGCGCCGGTTCGTCCAAAGACTGAGCTGACCGCGCCGGAGCCACCGGTCCCACTTGGAGCAGCGAGGTTCACGCGCACGCCGCCGCTCTCGATGCGGCCAATCACCTGGACCTTGGTGGGCCGCGTGGTTGTGCCGGTGTCGTGACACTTACCCGCTTGCGTGGTGCTCGGCGATGACATAGTCACCGGCCACCGGAGCTGCGGCGTCGAAGTTACACGCCGCGAATCCCGCCCATGTGATGGTCGCTCGGTTCGCCGTCCCCGCTCCCGCGCTCACCACTCCGACCACTCCGTCCGTGCTCGTGGTGGCCGCCGTCTGGACGCCAGTGGCTGCGGCGTTGTAGATGGCAAGTTGATTGAGGGTCGTGCCGTTAGTCGCGTCGTTTGCGAACTCAAAATCCTGCCGGCCCGAACTGTACATATTGAACGAAGTCTTCGCGAAAATGTTGCGTACCGCCTGGCCAGTATCGCTTCCTATGTCGTAACTGTTGTCGGGACTCGGCTTAAACGTTCCGTCCGACGAGAAAAACCACTTGATACCCGAGCCAATATGCATGCCCAGGCTCAGCGCATTGCCGCTGGTCGCGTCCTCGCTGCGCAAGACGTTGTAATTGGTGCCGCCGATACTTTCCGAGCCCAGCGACATTCTCGTCCAGGTAGTGTTGTTGGTGAAACTCGAGTACACGCGCAGGTTTTGCGGATTGACGCCGTTAAGTTCCTCGACGTTATCCGCGGGATCGCCGCCCGGATCCGAGTTGAAGAGATTAGACAGACCTAACTGCATAACCTGATTGTTCTCGACGATCCTTGGAGTATGTGTGGCGGAATCGAACCAAAACACTCCCCAATTGGGGATGCCGGCCGGCGGTGTGGTCTCCGCTAACTGGATGACACTCGGCGTGGTGCAATTCGCGTTTCCATTCGCCGCGATTCCCGTGGCGAACGCTCCACTGCACTGTGTGGGAGTGCTTGCAAACGCCAGCGCCGTCCCCGCCTGTCCGCTGATGTTGGAGCTTGTCAGGGCGATCTGCTGCGTCGTCCCATTTAAGTTCACCACCGGCAGTCCGGCGCCCGTATCAAAGCCAATGCCGCCCACTGCGGGCACGAATCCACTGCCTGCCGGCAGTAGCAGATTTCCCGTCGTACTTATGGTCCCGGTAAATGTCTTCGCGCCGGCGATTGTCTCCGCACCCGTGTTGTGAACCACCGCCGCATCCACGGCTGCGCCTGTGACCTGGGCTACGCTGTAATCGCCTGTCGCCGCGACCACTGCGCCCGTTCTCCCGAACACCGAACTAACCGCGCCGCTCCCACTTCCCGAGCCACAGGGACTGCCTGTGGAAGCAATCACTCCGGCAGCGATGTCCAGGCAACCATTCGCAACTCCGGCCAGTGTGAGGCTCTGATCGAACTTAGCGGGCACGTTGAACTCCTTCAGCGATGCGCTCAGCCTCTCAAGCCAGTTCGCATGTACTCCATCTCCGGTTTGCGCGATATAACTCGAGATTGCCACCGGGGCTCCCAGCGCGAGCTGACCCGACGCCAGATTGGTACCCGGCGTCGCATCTGTCCCGATCCAGGTATCATTGGCGCTCGCGGGGGGCCGGTAAGTCATGGTGGCTTGTGTAAGTGCCGGTTGAGAGTCGATGAGCGTAATGATGTGATGGGGATAGATAGTGACGAACGGAGTGGTGGAGAAGTTTAGTCTACCCTTCGACAGCGACATGGGCGATCCCTGTTCCGGTCCGTCGGTAAGCAGCGTGGCCGTCTGGTTCGTGATGCTGTTGTTCGCCGTCGTGATACTTGCCAGGCAAGTTGTGTAGCCACCGCCAGAGGCCTGGCCCAAACTGGAGCACTGCTTCGCCGTTTGCAGTGGATTCCCGTTGAGTCCGATGCCGACTACATTGCCGGCTTCATTCTCTACTGCAACGCTTTTGTTCACCGATACGATCGACCCCGGCCAGAAATTCAACAGGCCGCCGTAATTGCCTACTTTGACTGTGTAAGAAGTGGTGGACGACGATCCGCTATCGGTATAAGTGCACACCAGGGAACCAGCGCACGCGCTGGCTTGCGTCAGTCCCAGCGCGACGTATCCGCACGTTCCGCCCGTCCCGCCGGGGCAGCCGCCGCGATAGGGGTAGGGCGCTGCGTATCCGATTATGCTCGGAGTCGCGGTGCGAATCACGTCATAAGTAATTACATCGCTACCATTCGCCACACGCGGCCAGCGTACCGGGATGGAGTCGCTGCCGGTGGAATTCCAATTCATGATCTGCATCGGCGAGGTCTCGGTGCCAGTGGTTGTGTCGTTCGCGACGATGAAGTAGGAGTAAGGGGTGCTCCCGGTCCCGCCGGCGACAAATGCTCCCTGGGGATTTCCGTTTCCGGCTATTTGAAAACTGGCTGCTGCGCTCGATGCCCCGGCAATCAGGCCTGCGATTCCAGTCCCCGGGAAAGGAGACCTCGGTGGAGATAGCGGGTTCAACGCGGCGGTACTCTCGGAATAGATGTTCTTCAGGTAAGCTCCCTGAAAGTTACCGGTTGTGTTCGAGGAATACACCTGCCAGGGGCCCGTCGCTTGCAGAACGGTATTCTCTATGTAGACGCCATTGGAGTTATAGACAGTTACTCCATTCGAGAAGTTCGCCGTGATCGTCGAATCGCGCAGCGTCATCACGGGGGCGATCTGTTGCGTCTGATTTCCCGCGGAGAATACAAACGAGCCCGTCCAGTCTATATTGCTGTTGAGCGAGATAGCCTGGTTATTGAAATGGTCGATGGTGGCGTTCTCGTCGTCCCACAAATCGAAGAAAGTATTGAAGCGACCGTTCTCGCCCGCTTTGTCATAGGAAATGTCGATAAGGTGCGTATCCATGGCATTATCCAGAACCGCCTCATAGGCCAATGCCACCACGCCCGGACTTGATTGCACCGCGATATCGGAGCCGGCGTGCGCGTACTGGAAGGTCGTGGAGGTGGGGACTGCCGTCACCGTCGCATCCCCCCAGTACGCATTGCTGTCGGTAAATAGAATCGTCACCATATCTCCGACCCTAAAGCCGTGCGGACTGGCGGTGGTAACGGTGACGACCTGTGAGCTGCGCTGCGTTTGAGTGATTGCGACGCCGGCGAAGGCGGGGCTGCCGGAGAGATTCACAGGGGTTCGAAAGCTCAGCCCGGAGACGGTATTGCCGGCGTAATCGTTGGAGTTTGTCAGGTCGCCGATTTGCAGGCAGGCCCCGCGCCCAATGCAGTTGAGAGATGCGCCGTATCCACTCAATACCGATTGGTTGGAGTGTAAAAAGATCGTTCCGGCCACATTATAAGTGTTGATCGTCCCGTTCGGACCATTGGCGGGAATGGCCACGTTGCACTGGCTGTTCTGCGCGACCACGGCGGAAACGCCGCAGGCGGCATTCAGCGTTTCCTGAATTCCGGATGAAGCGGAACTTACGGTATATCCCGCCGCGTACGAGAAGAACGGAGTGAACGTAACTGTCCCAGACGCCGCTCCCGAGGTACAACCACCGGCGGCGGTAAGTACGCTCACGGCCTCACTGTTAACTCCGCCCGAGATGAGTACCTGGTAGCCTGCTCCACTGGTCGTATCGATACCGAGTGGGCAGGGAGTAAGAGTTACCGTCGCCTGCGTTCCGCCAGTAAGTGGGCTGGATATGGTTTGGGACCAATTCATTACCGTCGTCGCGTAAGTGATGCCAGCCGGTGCGCCGCTTCCGCACGATCCCCAGGTCGAGTTTCCATTTAAACAATTCCCCGCGCTGGCGATTCCCGAGCCAAGCTCGCCGGTGGGAACGATTCCGCTCACCAAATTCGCTTTTGTCAGGAGTCCGTTGTCGACGTAATGCCGGTCCGCAGCCTGATTCGGCGCAGCGGGGTCCGCCGGCAGGGTTAGTGGGCCTGTCATGGTACCGCCCGCGATAGCGACGAAGGCGCCGGAACCTACGTTCGAAACGGCAGTGTCGACGTAACTCTTGTTGGCTGCGTCGGTGGCCAGCACCGGCGCCGGAAACGATGGGGAAACGGCAAACTGTTTCGCGCCCGTGATCGTCTCCGCTCCCGCCAGATGCACGACGGTAGCGTCCAGCGCGCGATCCGCCAGCGCGGCATTCACATACCCCTGCGTCACCGCCAAATTCCCCAAACCGGTTCCCGGTGTAGTCAGCACGGCGGCGATGGTGGTCGGCGAGGTTGCCGGAACCGCCCAATACTCGGTGCGCACGGTGCCGTCATCCAATTGGAAAACCGCAACGTAATAAGTTCCTGCCGGAGCGGCGCCCACGTTCGCGACGAGTTGCACGGTGAAAGCGCCGCCTGCGCCAATCGTCACCGGCAGATTACCCGCTGCCACCGCATCCCCCTGCGAGGTCTGGAACGACGGCCACGAAATCAGGACGGTGCCGGTGGCAGCGCTGCCATCGGCCCGGTAGACCGTATCGCTGATTGTGGTAAGCGCCGGCCCTTGCGCCTGGACGGTGGTTGACACGATGAGGGCTGACCATGCCAACAGAATGGAAACTGTTATCTTCGCGACCATGGTGAAAGGTTTCTCTCTCTCCGGAGACCATTCCTGCATGCTTTGCCGCCTCCTCGCCAGCGCCGGTGGCCGCAGTTTGGGGCAATAAGAAAGCCGCTCTTTCGAGCGGCGCGCCTGTCGCATATTCCCTCCAGCCAAAGGCCGATTATTTCGAGACCCGATTATTTCGAGCCGCGATTATTTCGAACCGCGCGGCTTGATCTCGAATCGCGATTCCACAAAATGCCGCACGCTCTCGACGTAGACATCCGCGAAGTCCACCACGGGTCGGATGGTCTCGATCAGAACCATGGCCGCTTCCAATTCCCATTCCAGGGCGCAGAGCACGGCCAGGGTCATCATGGGCGCCCGATGGATTCCTGCCGCGCAGTGAATATAGAGCCGGGAATCGCGTTCTTCCAGCGCTTCCAGGGCAAAATCGACGCCGCGTTTCAGCAGTTCGGGCGGCTTGGGCAGAAAATCGTCGTCCGTGGGATTCCACAACACACGGATGCCAAAGGGCACGGCCAGAGGCTGGTCGTCGAATTCGATTTGCATGTTCAACACGTGGGTGATGCCCATCTCCACGAGCTCTTCCATGTTGCGCGCGTTCCAGATCCCACCGCCGAGCGCAATGCGATCCGTTACCCAACTCATGTCCATGCCGCGTTCCACTCGCCTTTCCCGATCCTGCTTCCATCCGTGCTGAAAGAGTATTCTAATTTTACGTGACCTTGCGCGTCGCCGGGCAGCCTCGACACGGGCAAAATAGAAAAAGGACGCGATGTGGTCGCGCCCTTTTTAAATTTTTTCCACTCTTAAGTTTAGAATATCAAATTGGAGGGGGGTGTACCGCCAACTTTTCGGGATTTATTTTCGCTTTGGTTTGAGCCGGTTACGTCGAAATTTGCCTTTTCGCCCTCTTGACAGCTTTTCACCCGAGCGTGACTTCGGGCATTTTTTCCAACAATCCAGCCGATAACAGGATCGCGAGAGCTGATCGAGCGCGTCATGGAGTGACCTTGCGCGTCGCCGGGCGAACCTCGACACGGGCAAAATAGAAAAAGGACGCGATGTGATCGCGCCCTTTTTAAATTTTTTCCACCCTTAAGTTTAGAATACCAAATTGGAGGGGGGTGTACCGCCAACTTTTCGGGATTTATTTTCGCTTTGGTTTGAGTCGCTTAGCTCGAAATTTGCATTTTTGCCCTCTTGACAACTTTTTACCCCTCGCGTGACTTCAGGCATTTTTTCCAACAATCCAGCCGATAACAGGATGCGGGAGAGCTGATCGAGCGCGTCCTGGAGAAAGCGCTCGGCCGATCTTTGGGTGCAGCCCAGCACTCGCGCGACTTCCGGGACGGTGTATTCCTCGAGAACATTCATGGCCAGGAGGCGCTTCTCGCTGGCGCTCAGTTTCTCGATGGCGTGCTCCATGTCGGCCACGAAGATCACGACGTCCTCAAAGTTTCTCATGGTGTAGGAGGTCACTCTCGAGCGAAAAAACTCGCGGCCCAAGAGGGAGGGCAATCGGCCCACCTCGACCGAGCCGCGCGCGTAGCGCCGGAGCAAGGCGATGGTGCGCCTGCGATAGGGCCACAATTCAATTTCGGTTTCTCCGAACCACAAGGCAGGCGGCGGTTCGGCGTTGCCCATCAAAGTCCAGGGATGCGGCCGGGATATCGCTATGGTTTTCATGCCGACACCTCGATGGCGGACAAGCCTTGTGGAGAATGGAATGGGGTGGGGATCGGGTCCGCTTGCCCGGCTCTGGCTTGCAGGTACAAGGCTGGAAGACGCGGCTTACGGCGGCGCGGCTTGCGGGGCGGCGGCGCTCCCGGGTTGGGCATGGCTTTCAGGCTGGCCTGGCAAGCGGCGCAATAGATGCCGATCCCTGAGTGCGGACGCAGCCACAATCCGCCGCAGCGCTCGCAATACTTCAGTTCGACCTGGACTCCGTCGCCTTCCAACTCGTCGATAAAACTCATGATTGCCTCTCCTTTTAAAAAATGTGGATTTGCGACAATAAAAAAAGCCCTGGCGCCGAATGTCTCGGCCCAGGGCTCGTTTCTCTACGATGACCTGTATGGCTATTTAGTTAGGCGATCAAGTCCCGACGGACTAAGGATGGCGCAGATAACCCTCTTCGTAACCGGACTTGAGCACTTGCCCGTTCTGCACGACCATACTCAGGCGACCGGTGAAATGAATTGTCTGCAACAAACGCTGACTTGCCGCCGAGAGCAGTTCGGCCGCGCGCACTTTGCGGCGGAACTCCCCGAAGCTTCTTTCTTCGTTTTCATAGGATGATGTTTCCATGATGGCAAGAACCTTTCCAATGAAAGTTATAAGTGCGTTGTGGAAAACACTAACTTGCGTATCGTATCCGGTGGAAAAATGATTAGTCAATACTTATGAGTGCGAAAGGAAGTCTACTTTGGTAGGGGATACTTCGGGGGCAATGTGAAAACAGTATTTTTGAAGACGGCATTTGCCTCAGCGGCTCAAGCCGGCGGAGTTGGTGGCGGTGTGAACGCTGCGCTGAAGCGCCGCGCAGCCACAAAGCAATTTAAGGTTTATAACAAAGGATGCGGTTCGAGTGCATTCTCCATTTGCTCTTGCCGCTCTTGGAGTATTTCCCGCTGACGGTCTCGCATTTCCTGCCGCTGTTCTTGCAGCGCTCTTTGCCGTTCGCGAAGGGCCTGCTCACGATCCCGCAAGGTTTCTTGCATTTCCTGCCCGGCGGAAGCCAGGTTTGCGGTTTCGATTCCCGTGAGGTTCACCGCCTCCTCAATTTCCGCGGTCAAGTTCGACACATCAAGGCTGTCTTCCATCATCTTGCCTGAGTCCTTCTTTTCGGGAAGAGTCAGAGTGAGGTTTTGCTCGCGCTTATCGCGCATTACGGTCACGCCGATGGTCGGGCGCGAAGCGGAGCGCAAAGCACGGGTGAAGTCGGAAGTATCGTGGACCGGTTGGTTATCGACACGGACCACTACGTCTCCGGCGCGGAAGCCCGACTTTTCTCCATGGCTGCCCTTTTCCACGGAGCGGATCAACACGCCTTTGCCATCCTTCACGCCGAAGAAATCGCCAAGTTGCGGAGTGATGTTCTCGACGAGGAGTCCGCTGCGCGCCGACGAGTGCACGACCACCACGGAGACGGGCATGTCGAAGTCGGGCATGGGCGGAATATCCGGCATGCGCGGCATTTCCAGATGGACGTTAGGTTCCCATTCCTTTAACTTGCGACGGTCGGCGAGTTGCACCTTGATGTTCAGGGGTTGTCCGTCGCGGCTGATGCCGAGATTGATCACCCGCCCAGCGGGCGTTTCCTTGATCATGCGGCGCAGTTGGGCGGCGCTTTCGACGGCTGTGCCGTTCAGACTGACGATGACGTCGTGTTCATGAATGCCGGCTTTGCCCGCGGGAGCGTCCTGATCGACCATGGTTATTTCCGCTCCGTGTTCCTCCTTGAGCTTCAACTCTCCGAGGCGCTCGGGAGACACGTCGGCGATGTCGACGCCGAGATAGGGCGATCCGGCGCCACCCTCTTCCCAATCGTAGCCCCAGCTGGAACTGTCGCCATGGTTCTCATAGTTCATCTGCTCCGAGCGCGCGCTGGAAAGCAGAGTGAGAATGAAAGTGGCAGCAAAGACGCACGGCATTAAGCGATGGCGCATGGCTTCTCTCCGGGGGCGGTTGGCGTTCTTAGCTATTAGGTGTCAGGTGTTAGTTATTAGTTATTGTTATTGAACGTGTTATTTGCTTACCCGGCGAAAGCTGACATTGCCGGAGTTCGTACGGACCTTCAGAACGGGGCCGCCGCCGTTCAGCGCACCCTCCGCCGACACGGTTTTAGGACCCCATTGGCCGCCCTCGGTGGAGACGTGAATATCGGGAAAGTCGCTGCGGATGGTATGCCCGTTGGCGGCTTCAATCTCGGCGCGAATCGAAATCGCCAGGTCATCCGCGAGATAGACGGTAATGTCGCCGGCCGAGGTTTCCAGTGTCGAATTGGTGTGCGCTCCGGAGGATGAAACCAGTTTGGCGAAGATTCCACCGGCGGAAGTTTCCGCCTGCACCGAGGTTGCGCCGTCGAGGTGAATACTGCCGCCACCGGTCTGGGCTTGCACGCGACCATTGGCCGATGCCAGGCGAATGCTGCCCGCGCCGGTTTCAATTTGCGCCGGTCCGCCAATTTCGCCGAGGTCCACACTCCCACCGCCGGTGGTGGCCTTCACCGCCCCGCTGCACTTGTCTACGCGAATACTGCCACCGCCCGTTTCCAGCACCGCGCCCTGCAGTCCGGAGAGAACCACGACGCTTCCTCCGCCACTTTGCGCTTTAATTTCACCTTTGACGGAGGCAATCTTTATATTCCCTCCGCCGGTCTGCAAGATCACGGCGCCTTGCACGCTGCCGACATCAATGGTGCCGCCGCCTGTCTCGGCGGAAGCATCGCCGCCGATATCGTCCAGACGAATATTGCCGCCGCCGCTCTCCAGAACGACGCGTCCGGCAATCGCCGTCGCCGCGATCCCGCCGCCGCCGGTTTCAACCTTGGCTGAATCGAGACTGCGAGGCACATTGATGACAAGATCGTCGGATGACTTGCGATCCCGGCCGCCCTGCGATTCCTCGACGAACCAGGCCGTGTCTCCCTTGATCAGGGCGCTGATTTTGTACGCGTCGAACTCGCGACGCGCCTCCTGCTCTGAAGATGCGTAAGCCCGACGATGAATGATGTAGGAAATTCTTGACTGCGATCCGCCCACGACCTTGACCGAACCGGAGTCGAGCTTGACTCGCAGATTTCTGGCCGCGGCCAGGTTCCCCGTCATCTCCTGGACCCAGTTGCCGCCTTCGCGATAAACGCGAGGTTCCTGACACAGAGCTGCCGATGCCAGCGCTAAAATCCCTGCTGTGATGCTGGCGAGTTTGATTGGTTTTATCAATGATTTATCCCCTCTATTCCTTCAGCCTTGCCGCCTGCTGGAACCGCCGCTTGTTAATCCGTCTTCCCTAATCCGGCTTTCTTAATCCATTTCAGGCATCTGCGCCAGCATCGCCCGCGCCTGGGAACGGAGCGAGGGATTCTGATCCGTCTGCGCCACCCGCATCAGCACCGATCGAACGTTACTGTCCGTCTTCATCGGTTCCACCAGCCGGAGCGCCTGCAAGCGAACCCCCGAGTTGGAGTCGGAAATGAGGGTGCGCAACACTCCATCGCGCACCGCCGGATCCTGCCCGACAAAACCACTCAGTCCGTCGAGCGCCTTCAGGCGCACGCCGGGATTGGTATCGTTCTGCAGGGCGTACATGAGCGCCTCGCGCACGCGGGAATCGTTCGGAGCCTGGGTCAGGAGGTCCACCGAGTCCATTCGCACGCCTGAGTTGTAATTGTTGCGCGCCGCGAACAGCAGCAATTGCTGGATGCGCTGATCGTTGAGCGAGCCTTGCGCTTCCTGCGTCGATACCGTGTCGTACTTGATGCTGACGTGGTTGGAACCTGGATCCTGCGTCACTGACCGAATACCTGTGATGGCAGCCGCGTCGAGAGGCTGGCCGGAAGAAGAAGCCTCCCCGCCAGCTTCCCGCGAGCCGAGAAGCATTTCGCCCCGGGCACGCGTCGAAACCAGGTTGTATGTTGCGGCGATGCCGCCGCCGAATCCGACCATGAAGATCACGGCGGCGAGGGCCGGAGCCATGCGAATCTGGCGCAGCCACAGGGCCGGCTCGACGATCAGCCGCTGCCAAAATCCCCCCGGCCGGGTGGTCTCGAGCGCTTCCTGCAAACGCATTCGCGACGACGCCAGGAGGTTGGGGGATGGTTCCATCACCGGCGCTTCCGAAAGCGTGGCATGGAACTTGCGCGCCGCCTTCAGTTCGCCCGCGCATTCCGGACAGCGGCCCAAATGCTGCTCGACTTCGTACCGGGCATCGTCTTCCAGTTCGTTGTAGACGTAGAACAAAACGTTCTGCCGCACCCAATCACATTTCATGTTCGCAGCCCTTCGCGGGGATTACGAGTTTCATCGCATCTCCGCCAGCGCGCCGCGCAATTTTTGCGTCGCGCGAAACAAGGTATTTTTCGCAGTCTCTTCCGTGGTATTCAACATTTCGCCCACGGTGCGCAATTTCAGCCCGTGATAGTGCTTCAGTTCGAAAACCATCCGCTCCCGTGGCGTAAGCCCCGCCAGAGCCCCGCCAATTTTGCGTCGCAGTTCGCGGCGCATCAAATCGCGCTCTGGATTGGCTCCTGCCCGTATATCGGCAAACTGTTCCAGCCGGCTGTACTCTTCGCCCGAGGCGTCCACCGCGACTGGGGAATCCTCTTTGCGGACCGTCCGCTTGCGGAGATGATCCAGACAAAGGTTGGTGACGATGCGATAAATCCAGGTGTAAAACGAGCACTCAAAGCGGAAGCTGCCGAGATTCTTGTAGGCTTTGAGAAAAGCTTCCTGATAAATATCCTGCGCATCGGACTCCGACCCCGTGAGATGAATCGCCAGGCGCAGCACCGACTGATCGTAATGGCGCACCAGTACCTCGAAGGCGGCACGGTTGCCCTGCTGCGCCTCCCGGATCAAGCCGGTGTCGTCGATGCGGTTACCTTGCGCTGCCAAAGAGCCCCTCGCCTTGGGGTTCCGGTGGTGAATGTGCTGCTCCCGCGTCGGGCGGGAAACGCTACCAACCGGCATTGCGACTGCGTAAGAATCGGCCGGCATCGTCTGTCTCGGTCACGGCAAAGGTCCCAGTCTCTTATAGTCTTGTGCCTGATCTTGCACTCTCGCCGTACGCTGAAATAGACGCCCCAGCAGCCCAAACGTTAGCAGATTATCGGGGGGTTGGAACGTGGTTTGCCTGGAAGGGCAGGGATCTGCGTCGCGGGGCGCGCAAAATGTACAATAAACCCCAGCCGAGGCTGCGCAAATTCATGTACGAAGTAACCGTGGAAGACACCTTCGCCGCAGGCCATTACCTGCGCAACTACAAGGGCAAGTGCGAGAACCCGCACGGCCACAATTACAAGATTCGCGTCACCCTGGCCGGCGGGGAACTCGACAAGGCCGGCTTGCTGCTCGACTTCAAGGATCTCAAGGAAGTGATGAAGCACGCCATCGACCGTCTCGATCACCAGATGATCAACGATATCGAGCCCTTTACCGTCCTCAATCCGTCGGCGGAAAATCTGGCGAAATATTTCTACGACCAGACCAATATCCGTCTAACCAGCGTGACCAACGGCCGGGTGCGGGTGAAGGACGTCACCGTGTTTGAGACGGACGTGACCACCGCGCGCTACTCGGAATAGCCATATCTCACGGAGCGCTGAATGCCCCCATCGTTCGAGCGATCGATGCCGAGCCCGGACCGATAACCGGCAACCGTATTATGCAGATCACGGAGATTTATAAATCACTTCAGGGCGAATCGACCCATGCCGGCCTGGCCTGCGTCTTCGTGCGACTCACGGGATGCAACTTGCGTTGTTCCTGGTGCGACAGTGAATTCAGTTTTCACGGGGGCAGGAAAATGCCGATACAGGAGGTGCTCGGGGAAGTTGCCCGCCTCAGCCCCGACGGCGGACTGGTGGAAATCACCGGCGGCGAACCCATGTTGCAGGAGCGCGAGGTCATCCCCCTGATGGAGCAACTGGTGGACGCGGATTATCGCGTATTACTCGAAACCAGCGGCGAACGCCCGCTGGCCAGGGTTCCCAGGCAGGTGATCAAGATCGTCGATGTGAAGTGTCCGCACTCCGGCGAAGCGGACAGCTTTGCGCTGGACAATCTGCAGGCGTTGAAATCCCACGATGAACTCAAGTTCGTCCTCAGCGACCGCGTGGACTACGAATTTGCCCGCGATTTTGTCAAGCAACATAATTTAGCGGAGCGCGTTCACGCCATCCTGTTTTCCCCGGCTTTTGAAAAGACGGCCTCGGGCGCGCGTGATACCTCCCATTGCCGCCTCGACCCGCAGCAACTCGCGGAATGGATCCTCGCGGACGACGTCCCTGCCCGGCTCAGTTTGCAAATTCACAAACTGATTTGGGACCCGGCGGCCAAAGGCGTTTGAAAGGATGCAGTGTTTTTGAAGGTGGCATTTCCTCAGCGGCGTAGAGCCGCGGCGTTAACAAAGGAGTTAACGCAGCGCTTGAAAGCGCTGCGCCACACGTGATGTTCGATAAAATCCTGATTGCCAATCGCGGAGAAATCGCCGTGCGCATCATTCGCGCCTGCGGCGAATTGGGCATCGCCACCGTAGCCGTTTATTCCGACGTGGATCGCGCCGCGCTGCACGTCCGTAAATCCGACGAGGCCTATCCCATTGGACCCGCGCCCGCCGCCGAATCCTATCTCTGCATCGACAAAATCATCGAGGTCGCCAAGCGCTCCCGGGCGGCCGCCATCCATCCCGGCTACGGCTTCCTCTCAGAAAACGCAAAATTTGCCCAGGCCTGCGCCGACGCCGGAATCAAATTCATCGGACCCACTCCGCATGCAATGAATGTGATGGGTTCGAAAACCGGCGCCCGCCGCCAGATGGAAAAAGCCGGCGTGCCCATGGTTCCCGGAACTTCGCGCGGCCTCGAGTCCGCCACGCAAGGCGAGGAAATCGCCGCCCGCATCGGTTACCCCGTCATGTTGAAAGCCGCAGCCGGCGGCGGCGGCAAAGGCATGCGCCTGGTGAACACGCAGGCGGAATTACGCTCCGCCCTGGAATCCGCTCAGAGTGAAGCCCAGCGTTCCTTCGGCGATGGCGAAGTCTACATCGAGAAGGCGATCCTCAATCCCCGCCACATCGAAATGCAGATGCTGGCCGACGAGCACGGCCATTGCGTGTGGCTCGGGGAACGCGAATGCTCCATCCAGCGCCGCCACCAGAAGGTTCTGGAGGAGTCGCCGTCGCCCGTGGTCGATCCCGAAATGCGCCGCCGCATGGGCGAAGCCGCCGTCAAAGTGGCGCAGGCCGCGGACTACACTAATGCGGGCACCGTGGAATTCCTCGTCGATCAAGAGAAGAATTTTTACTTTCTGGAAATGAACACCCGCCTCCAGGTGGAACATCCCATTACCGAGTTGACCACCGGACTTGACCTCGTCCACCTGCAGATCCGCATCGCGGCCGGCGAGCAACTGCCCTTCCAGCAGTCCGACGTGCAGATTCGCGGGCACGCCATCGAATGCCGCATCTACGCCGAGGATCCGGATGACAACTATTTTCCCAGCCCGGGCACAATCACCCTGTTGCTGCAACCCTCCGGCCCCGGCATACGCCGCGATAGCGGTATGTATGAAGGCTGGACCGTCCCCATGGATTACGATCCTCTGCTCGCCAAACTGATCGGTTACGGCAGCGACCGAGGGCAAGCCATCATGCGCCTCGAACGAGCGCTTGGCGAATATTTCATCGCCGGCATTAAGACCAACCTATCGCTCTTCCAGCGCATACTCCGCGATCAGGACTTTCGTTCCGGGAAACTCGATACCGGATACCTCGATCGCCTGCGGGATCGCTTGCAGAAGAAAGGCGAAATGGCAGTCCGCGCCCAGAACGATCCCGGAGAGCGGCCAGTTGAGAGGGACGGAGAGAAGATCGCCGCCATTGCCGCCGGTCTATTCGCCGTGCTGGATCCAACCGCGACCGCCATCGGTAGCGGCGAAACCAATTCCGCCCCGCCACTCGCTCCCTCCGCCTGGAAGCAGAAGGGACGGTCGGAAGCCCTGCGCTGATCGCAACCTTATTATGGTCTATGAAGTGATCGTGGATTCCGGATCCGGACCGCAATCGCATCGCCTGGAACTGGAAAAAGTCGACGGCCGATGGCAATGCCGCCTCGACGGCGAAACCATTGCCATCGACGCGCTCCTGCCGCGCCGCGATGTCTTGTCTTTGTTGATCGATGGTCGCGCCTTCGAAATCAAGCGCGAGCAAAGCGCAACCGACCTGCACTTGTGGGTGGGCAGCGAGCGCTTTGCGGTGGAGTTGCGGGACCCGCGCTCCCTGCGCTCGCGTCAAAAATCCGGAGTGGACGAAAAAGGACCGAAAAAAATCGTGGCTCCCATGCCGGGACGAATCGTGCGTCTGCTGGTCGCGGAAAACGATCCGGTCGAAGCCGGCCAGGGCCTGATCGTGGTCGAAGCCATGAAAATGCAAAACGAAATCAAGTCACCCAAGAAAGGCGTCGTCCGGAAACTACCCGCCGCCGCCGGAGCCGCCGTAAATCCCGGCGATATCCTCGCCATCGTGGAATGAGCGGCCCCAAATCAAAGCAAAAAAACTACTTTCCTGGATCCGATTGCGGGGCTTGAAAGCGGGGTGGTAAGATCGTCTTACCATGAAGACCAAGGTTTCCACGAAGGGGCAAATCGTTCTTCCCGGCCCGTTGCGCCGGCGGCTCGACGTTCGTGCCGGCGACGCGCTGGAGGTCCGCATCGACCATGGCAGTTTCGTTCTCACCCCGCACCGGAAGCGGCCTCATCGAGGAAGATTTGTGACCGACCCGGTTACGGGATTGCCCGCCCTCAGCGCCGGCCCGAAAGCTCCGACTCTGACCAGTCGGGAGGTGGACGAAATCCTGGCCAACTTCCCATGATTTATTTGCTGGATGTAAATGCGCTGGTCGCCCTGGGCTTCATGAACCACGAATTCCATGATCGGGTCGTGGCGTGGTTCCAATCTACCGAGCATCCTCAGCTGGCAAGCTGTTCGATTACCGAGATGGGATTTCTGCGGGTCTTGTGCCAGACCCCGGCCTATGGATTCACCATCGCCCAGGCCCGCACTTTGTTGTTGCGTCTGAAAAAGTCGCGTCGGTCACTCTTCACCTTCATTCCCGACGAGCACGACGTATCTCATCTTCCTGCGTGGGTAAAATCGCCAAAGCAAATCACCGATGGCCACTTGACCAGCCTCGCAACCGCGCACGGGGCGATTTTGACCACGCTCGACGAGAGCATCCCTGGATCGCATCGCATTCCGCGGATCAACGCGCCTTGAACTTCAGCGCCCGCGCGTAACCACGTTCACTTCCTCCACCCGAGGATGATCCCCATTCCCCGAGGGCGCAAACTCCAGGTCGGGCAACTGTTCCACCGCCCGCCGCAGCGATTGCTCCCAGCTCGAGTGAATCAGGGTCAGATCGCTGTCTCCCGCCGACACTCTGCCGATAGCGCGTGATCTGCAAACTATCTTTCTCATACAGCAGCAGATCGAACGGCGGACCCACCGTCACATTCGACCGCATGGTGGCATCGAGCGACAGCAGCGCATATTTCGCCGCCACTTCCAGCGAAGTCGTGGGCTGAATGCCGCGGTCCAGAATCGGACGCCCATATTTGCACTCACCCAATTGTAAGTACAACGAATCTTCCGTCGCCGCCAGCGGATTGCCCTGCGGATAAATCAGATACAGATTCGGATCCTGCCCCCGCACCTGCCCCCCGAGCAGCAAGTGCACGTTAAAGCTGAAGGAATCCCGTTCCAGCGAAGCCCGGTCAATATCGGAAACCATGCGCACGCAGTTACCCACAATCCGCGCCGCGTCATACAGCGAGTTCGCCTGCGCCAGCCCCCGCCCCGAATCGAAATCGTCCTTCAACAAAGTGATTACGGATTGACTGATCGACAGGCTGCCGCTCGTCAGAATGACAAACACTCTCTCGCCCGGCTGCACGAAACGGTACATCTTGCGGCAGACATTGACCTGATCGAACCCCGCGTTCGTCCTTGAATCGGAGGCCAGTACCAGCCCTTGCTGCGTCATGATTCCCAGACAATATGTCAAGTTTTCCCCTGATCTTCAGCCTACCGCATTCTATACTCAATGCTGACACCAAATTAATTGATCCGCGCCAGCGGGAAAAAATGTAACCCGGCTCCCCCGCTTGCGTCATAATCGAGCATCTCAATGACGCGCCGCAAGTCGAACCCCATGCCCGAACTCGCAGCACAAACTCTATGATGATCCGCCTTGGCTACGACCTGCAATTCGAAACCGAAGCTCCCGTACCCATCGTAACCCTGCTCCACGTTCACCCTTCGCGCGCGGCCCACTTGCGCGAACCCGACGAACTCCACACCGACCCCCTCCTGCCTGGCGACCAACCCATCGAGAACTATGAGGATAGCTTCGGGAACCACGCCTGCCGCCTGCTCGCCCCGAAAGGCCGCATCCGCCTCTGGAACTCCACCCTCATCGAAGACCCCGGAGTCCTCGATCCCGCCGATCCCGACGCCGCCGAAATCCCCGTCGAACGCCTCCCCGTCAGCGTTCTCCCTTACCTCATGAACAGCCGCTATTGCGAAGTCGATCTCCTCTCCAACACCGCCGCCGAACTCTTCTGGAACGCCCCCCGAGGCTGGGGACGCGTCCAGGCCGTCTGCCAATGGGTCCACAGCAAGGTCACCTTCGGATACGAATTTGCCAGCACCACCCGGACCGCCCTCGGCGTCTATACCGAACGCGTCGGCGTCTGCCGCGACTTTCAGCACCTCGCCATCACCTTCTGCCGCGCCCTCAACATCCCCGCCCGCTACGCCACCGGATACCTCGGCGATATCGGCATCGTGGTCGAACCCAGTCCCATGGACTTCAGCGCGTGGTTCGAAGTCTACCTCGGAGGCCGCTGGTGGACCTTCGACGCGCGCCACAACGCCCGCCGCATCGGCCGGGTACTGATGGCCACGGGACGCGACGCCACCGATTGCGCCATCACCACCTCCTTCGGCCTAGCCAAACTCATCAGCTTCCAGGTCACCACCGACGAAGTCCCGCCCCTGAAACTGGAGCGCCGCGCCTAAGGTCGGCGCAGCGGACCCTGAAGTTTGTCATCCCAAAAATGACTTGTGATGGCGAAGTGCTCTGCCCATTTTTGCGGCGCGGGTGGGCCACTTCTCCGAACGTAATCCCAGCTATTATTCGTCGAGGAATCGAAGAAGGGCCCACCCGCCCCAGCTATTATCGGGTTAGGTTGGGAGAAGTGGCGCACTCACGGCGCGAGAAATGGCGCACCCGCCTACTGGACAAACCGCTTGAGAAATTCTGCGGCGCGATAAATCGGAATTCCGTCGTAAGCAACCATGTCCACCAAGTCGTTGTCTCCAGAGATGATGCAGTCACCCTTCCCGCGACGGCGAGGGCAAGAAATTTGTCGTCTTTCGGATCACGGCACGCGGTGACCCTTTCAGTCACGACAACGGTCTCGGAAATTCCGGCGTACGATTCGACGTAATCGATCGCGCTTGCTTGCGGGATGTACCGGCGAAATTTCTCGCGGCTCAGGACGACGAATAGTTCGGCAATCGTTTCATGGGAAACCAGAGTAACGCCGCATCCGGCTAATCGAACAGTTTCTCAAAATCCTGGCTGGGGCGGAGGGCAAAACTTGCGAGGAGGCGCAGCAAACTGCTCCCAGCGATATAGTTCCGTTATTATGAGTCGAGGACGGGAGAAGTAGCCGCACCTGACGATCCTCAACCCCAAACCGATACACTGGCAGCCATGAAATCGCGCTCGCTCGTCCTCCAGCTTTCGCTCCTTATAATACTTTCGACTCTGTTCTGCGCGAACGCTTCCGCACAGACGAACTTCAAGTCCACCGAAGTCCTCACCGACGGTCGCGTCATCTTCCGTTATCAGGATCCCTCCGCGACCAGGGTCTCGCTGTCCCTTGAAGGCGCCGCCCAGCCCTTGCCCATGCAGAAGGACGCCGGCGGCCTCTGGACCGTAACCACGCCAGCGCTGGCCCCGGAGATCTATGGCTATTCCTTCGATGCCGACGGCCAGGCTCGCCTCGATCCCCGGAATCCCCAGGTCAAGCCCAACCTCCTTTATTCCGGAAACTCGCTCACCGTTCCCGGTCCCACGCCGCAGCTTTGGGAGGCGCAAGACGTTCCTCACGGCGTCGTCCACCATCACTTCTATACCTCGACCGTGGTCCAGGGCCTGCCCCACGGACAAAGCGACTACTTCGTATACACTCCGCCCGGCTATGATCCCAAGAAGTCGAGGAAATATCCCGTCCTCTATCTGCTGCACGGCTGGAGCGATCTTGCCAACGGCTGGATCGAAGTGGGCCAGGCCAACTTCATCTTTGATAATCTCATCGCCGCCGGCAAAATGACGCCAATGCTCGTTGTTATGCCGCTGGGCTATGGAGACATGCAATTTGTCCTCGGCGGCGATCGCGGCTGGGATGACGACGAAGTTGTGCATCGCAACGTGACCCTCTTCAGTCAGGCCCTGCTCACGGAAATCGTGCCTCGGGTCGAGTCCGCCTATCGGGCCTCCAAAAAGCCCGCCGGCCGGGCCCTTGCCGGACTGTCGATGGGCGGCCTCGAAAGTCTTACCATCGGCCTCGCCCACCCCGATCAGTTTGCCTGGGTGGGAGGCTTCAGCGCCGCGCTCGGGCATCATGAAAACGCGTGGCTGCCCGCCCTGAACGCCGGCACCGCGCACCGGCAACTGCTCTGGATCGCCTGCGGAACCGAAGAAGAACTCCTCGCTCCCAATCGCAGCTTCGTGGCCTGGCTCAAGAGCCAGAACATCCCCGTGACCGCCGTCGAGACTCCGGGGATGCACACCTGGATGGTGTGGCGCAACGACCTGATCCAGTTCGTCCCGTTACTGTTCCGCAGCAAATGACCCCGAAACCTGCCCCATCTGTGGCGCGGAATCCCCCGCTACCCTGCAAAATCATGCACGTGCAACATGCTGCGCATTGACCGTCCCGCGACTCCATGATAAATTTCCGCTACTTGTCGGAGCTAGAACGCCTGCCCATGGCTCTCCTGCAAGCGGTGGACTCGAGCACAACCACCTGCTCGGCCTCCGCCCCGCTGGCGCCGGGTGGAACCTGCACCGTGGGCGTGGATTTCGCGCCCACCAGCAGCGGACCGCTGACCGGTACGCTCACCCTCAGCGACAACACGCTCAACACGGGCGTCGCTCAGTTACCTGTCGCCAACCGCAAAGCTGCCGCCGCGCCCATCCCGCCCGCCATGCAGACCATCAACCTGAGCGGCATGGGACTCCCCAACACGGTTCAGGTAACGGTGAGCACCAACATCACGGGACCCACCATATGGGTCGACGGTGGCACCGCCTTTACCGGCTCGCAACAATTCACCTGGACCGTCGGCACGCAGCACACCTTCTCCACCACATCGCCGCAGACCCCCAGCGCCGGCACCGAATACACCTTCGCCAACTGGCCCGACACCACCACGAACCCCGCGTCGGACACCGTCACCGCATCCGCCAATGTCACGAGTTATACCGCGACCTTCAACACTCTCTATCTCCTGACCACGGCGGCCAGTCCCTCCAACGACGGATTAGTTATGCCGGCCTCCGGCAGTTACTACGCACCCGGCAAAGTGGTGAATCTGACGGCCACCGCCAATTCCGGCTATAAGTTCTCCAGTTGGACCGGCAGCGTGGCCAACGCCGCGAGCGCCTCGACCACCGTCACCATGAACGCGCCCCAGAGCGTGACCGCGAACTTCGTGCCCAACACGGTGAGCATCGTCGTCACCACGGCGCCCGGCGGATTGCTCGTAAGCGTCGACGGCGGCACGCCCCACGCCGCTCCCCTCAGCGAGAACTGGGTAATCGGCAGCACTCACACCATCGCCACCATCGCCCAGCAGGGTACCGGCACGCAATACAACTTCTCTAACTGGTCGAATGGCAAGAGCTTGAGCCACACCATCACCGTGCCCGCGACCGCCGCGACTTATACCGCTAACTTCACTATGAGCTACTTGCTGAAGACGGCGGCGAACCCCTCCGCCGGAGGAACCGTCTCGCCGCCCGGCACTTACTATTTCCAGGGCGCGAAAGTCAGCCTCACGGCGACCGCTAAGACGGGCTATATCTTCTCCAGTTGGACGGGCAACGTGGCCAACGCCGCGAGCGCCTCGACCACCATCACCATGAACGCTCCGCAGACCGTGACCGCCAACTTTGCGATCGCGCCCGTGACCTTCTCCCCGGCGAGCCTGGCCTTCGGCAACGTAATCGTCGGCCGCTCCCTGAAAATGGATGTAACCCTGGCCAATAACAGCGCCGCCAAAGTCGCCATCGGTCCGGTCACTCTGTCGATCACCGAAGGCAACGCGGCGCAGTTCAGCTTCGTGAATTACTGCCCCGCCAGCCTCAAACCGGGAGCCACCTGCCTGATCGGCGCGACCTTCCATCCCAGCGCCACCGGCCCCGCCGCCGGAACCCTGAACATAACCACCAGCGCCCCCGGCAGCCCCCTGAAAATTCCCATCACCGCCACCGGGACGGCCAAGTAAGCGACGTGTGCAACGATTTGCATGTACATACAGCAAATGTACATACACAATGATCTGCGCGGGATTCGGGCGGCCCGCCACGTAAGTGCAAATCCTGCGCTGCCGACGGGGTTGCGGGGCCACTTCTCAAAAAGCGTGAGGAGTGGCGCACTCCCAGTTATTATGAGTGGAGGAATCGTAGAAGTGGGGCACCCGTCCGGTTAATTTTGGGATTTAGTTTGAGGGATCGCCGTCAGAATTTCCCGCGGGTCCGGCCGGTTCGTGTAGTCCTCGTCAGCCGAGACAGACAGGATCGAGCCTTCGCGGTTCACGATATAAGTCGCCGGGATGGGTAGTTCCCAACTGGTGTCGCCGTTGACGAACGGCAGGTTCACAAAAGTCCGGCTGTACAGCGCCTGCTGTTCTTCCGGAACGCGATAGACCAGCCCAAACTGCCGCGCAAGCGCGTTGTGAGCATCCACCAGCAGAGGAAACGCGAGCTCGTGCTGGTCATGCATAAAGAAAGCCTGCTTCTGCGTCTGCGGTGAAATCGCAACCAGCGACGCTCCAGCGGACGCGATTTCCGCGGCGATGGCGGACATCGCCTCCGTCTGCCCCACGCAAAATGGGCACCAGCGTCCGCGAATAAACAAAAGAACCAGCGGCCCCTTCGCGAGAAGATCAGAAGAGGAAACGAGCTTGCCGTTGTGGTCTGGGAGTTCGAACGAGGGACACTTCGCGCCCGCCTGCAGCGCCTGAGTTGCGCGTCCCAGAGCCTTGAGTCCGGCGATGGCACGGGCGTGGACGGCCTGGACTTCAGCCGGAACGTACCGGGCGATGGATTCTTTTCGCTCGGCAAGAATCTCGCGCAGCGAGCGCGCACCAGAACGCGGTTCGGATTCCTGCAAAGAGCGCCATTTCATAGGAGTCAATGCCAGCGGCTCAATCCGGGCCGGATTTTACCGGGAACCGGAGAACCGGCGACCGAGAATTGTTTCTACGTTCCGGGGAACTTCATGCCCGCCATGCGCCGGGCGAAACTTGGCTTGCCCATCTGCTTGAACATTTTTTTCATTTGCGCGTACTGGCGCAGCAGGTTGTTGACTTCCTGCACGCTGGTGCCGGAGCCGCGGGCGATGCGCTTGCGGCGGCTGCCATTGATTACTTCATGGTGGTTGCGCTCGTGCCCGGTCATCGAATTGATGATGGCCTCGACGCGATTGATTTGACCCTCATCCACTTTGTCGGCCGCTTTTTGCAGTCCGGAGAATGCGCCGACGCTGGGCAACATGCCGATCAGACTTTGCAGCGATCCCATTTTGCGAACCTGCCGCAACTGGTCGCGGAAGTCTTCCAGCGAAAATCCGTCGCCGGTCAGCGCCTTGGTGGCCAGTTCCTGCGCCTTTTTCTTATCGATCTGCGACTCGGCTTTCTCGATCAGCGAGAGGATGTCGCCCATGCCGAGAATTCGCGACACGATGCGGTCGGGATGAAATGGCTCCAGTGCGTCGTACTTTTCGCCGACGCCGATGAACTTGATGGGTTGCCCCGTCACCTGCCGGATGGAAAGCGCCGCCCCGCCGCGCGCATCGCCATCCATCTTCGTCAGCACCACTCCGGTCAGCGTCAGCTTCTTGTGAAATTCATCGGCGGATTTGACCGCGTCCTGCCCCGTCATGGAGTCGGCGACAAACAAAATTTCCTGCGGATTGAGCAGCCGCTTGAGCAACTGCATCTCGTCCATGAGCTGGTCGTCGATGTGGAGCCGCCCGGCGGTATCGACGATGAGCACATCACAGCCGGAATTGATGGCCTCGCGGCGCGCCTCTTTTGCCAGGCGCTCGACGGTCGCCGTGTTCGCCTCGCCGACTTCACCCTCATAAAGGTTGGCCTTGATGGCCGCCGCCACAACCTTCAGTTGCTCGCGCGCGGCGGGACGATAGACGTCGACCGAGACCAGCAAAGGACGGTGTCCGCCATTTTTCAGCCAGTTGGCCAGTTTGCCGGAAGTGGTGGTTTTTCCGGAGCCCTGCAAACCCGCCATCAGCACGACGGTTGGAGGCTGCGAGGCGAACTTCAATTTCGCGGTATCCTTGCCCAGCGTCTCCACCAGTTCGTCGCGGACGATCTTGATAACCTGCTCGCCCGGCGAAAGCGCCGTCAGCACCTCCTGCCCGACAGCCTTCGCCTGGATGCGGTCGATAAGGTCCTTGACGACCTTAAAATTGACGTCTGCCTCGAGCAGCGCCAGCCGGATCTGCTTCAACGCCTCAGAAATATTCTCTTCCGTGAGGACCGCTTGTCCGCGGAGGGACTTGAAGGCGCGCTGAAGTTTTTCCTGGAGATTTTCGAACATAGTTTTTTATCTTACCAGCGGGTTAGCTACCCTGTGACACCAGGGAAAAGGGATTACGGGGGAACCTCGGCTTGTAGCTCCGGTATAACTTACTTCCCGGCATCCGACAGCCGGGCCGCCAGGCGGCGCCGCACCTCTTCGTAGGGAATCATTTGAGTTTTCCCGGATTCAATGTCGTCAATCCGGCGCTTTATTTCTTCCGCCCAAGCTTGCTCCACACCCTCTTCAGGTGAGACATGTATCACCTCTATGTTAGATTTTACGCCCGTTACCCCACCGTCGGCCTTACCATTTCGAATCTCTGCGTGGTTCGCGAGTACTGCATCCCGCCCATGCGGCCGATCAGATCGAGCGAGTTCCGGTCCAGCCGGCCCTCTTTTAAATACGGCTCGTTGATGTGGATCGAGACGATCTCGCCGATCACCAGGCTGCTGCCCTCCGGGCTGGGATTCAGTTCGAGAATTTGATACAGCTTGCATTCGAAACTTACCGGAGACTCGGCCACGCGCGGCGGCTTGACTATTTGCGAAGGCACGGACGCCACTTTCGCAACTTCGAATTCACTGATGGAGGCGTGGTAATCCCCCGCCGTCTGGTTCATGGCTTCGGCTAAATCATAAGTGACGATGTTGACCACGAACTCCCCGGTCTCGCGGACGTTGCGCAGGGTGTCTTTCGGTTCGTGGAACGGCTCTCCGGCGGGCGTTGCTTTCGGCGGCCGCATGGACGGAGAAAATCCCAGCATGGGCGGGTTGGCGCAAACCACATTGAAAAACGAAAACGGCGCGAGGTTGGTATGCCCGGAGGCGCTGACCGTGGAAACCCACGCGATCGGCCGGGGTGCTACCGTGTTGAGCAGGATGTTGTAGACCTCGCGTTGCGTTAGTTGCTTCGGAACAATGTCCATGGACCGAGTATATCTATTCGAATCGCCCCGGGGGGCAAGGCATTCAGCCGCGGCAATACATTTTTTCGACAGGCCATGGCCTACTTCTGGAATACTTCTTTTGCCGCTACAACTGTGTTGCAGTGAATGGTCACGGTATCTTCGACGTTCCGGGCGTAGCCTCCGGCGAGCGTTACCATCACCGGGATGCCGCGGGCCTTTGCCACGCGAAAGACTAACTCGTCCCGCTTTTTCAAACCTTCCACAGTGAGCGCGAGGCCGCCCAATTGGTCTTCGCGATAAGGATCTGCTCCGGCTATATAACAGAGTAAGTCCGGATGACCCTGGCGCAGGCCAGAGCTCAGCGCGTTGTCGAGCCATGCCAGGTAATCGCTGTCGCCGGTCTCGTCCGGAAGATCGACGTCAATAGAGGAAGGCGGCTTCAAAGCCGGATAATTATTTTCCTGATGCAGCGAGATAGTGAAAACTTCGCCCGCGAAAGCACTGCGGGCCGCGCCGGTGGCGCGGGTTTGCGCCGCGGTGGCCAGGTGTGCCGAGGGCAGCGGCTCGCTGGCGGTCCGCGCTGCTCCGAAAATCGCTGCCGTTCCGTTGCCCTGGTGCACGTCGCAATCGACCGTCATGGCGGCGCGAATTCTGCGGTCACGCAGCATGCGTCTTATCGCGATGGCCACGTCGTGAATCAGGCAAAAGCCCTCGCCATGGTCGGGGAAAGCGTGATGGAAGCCGCCCCCGAGATTGAATCCGACACCTTCGCTGAGGGCGTGTTGGGCTGCCTGAATGGAACCTCCGGCGGCTAACCAGAAGGCCCGCACGAGTTCCATCGAATACGGAACCTCCAGCTCCTGTCGTTCCCTTGGACTGAGGGAACCGGTTTTTAACTTCTCCACATATTCGGCGCTGTGGACCAGCAGAACGTCTTCGTCCGTGGCCGGATCGGGCGCGACAAAATCAGCGGTATCCGCGATTTCGGTGGACAGCAGGCGGTCGTGGATACGCTTATATTTTTCGGCGGGAAACACGTGCGCGCCGATGGGGAGAAAGTAATCGTCGCTGTAAACAAGTTTAAAGGGCAGCAAATGGACCGTCGGTATGCGGCGTCTCTCGAACCGGGAAACATTTTACGCCACGCGCGCGACTGGAACGCTTCTTCACTGTAATGCAGGGGGCCTGGGACACCCCGCGCCAACTGCTAAACTGAATTCGTTGCCCGCTAAAAAGAAATCGCCGCTCAACCTGGGTGCGGCCGCTGCCCCGCCCAACGCCCCCGCCCATCCCTCCGATGACAAAGGCAGAATCTTTCTCATCGATACCATGTCATTCATTTTCCGCGCCTATCACGCCATGGCGCGGCAGCGGCCCATGTCCACAAAGACGGGGCTGCCGACGGCGGCGACTTATGTTTTCGTCAACATGCTGCGCAAGCTGCGGGAGGATTTTTCGCCGCGAATATCTGGCGGCTGTATTCGACGTGGGCGAACCCACCATCCGTAATCGACAGGCGGAAGCGATCACCACCATCCGCAAGTTCGATATCAAGACGCAGACCTTTAAGGAATCGCAGTACGACGGCTACAAGGCGAACCGCGCCGAAATGCCCGGCGACCTTGTGCAGCAGATTCCGTACATCCGGCGGGCGCTGGAAGGCTATCGCATCCCGATCCTGCAGATGCGAAGGTTACGAGGCCGACGACGTAATCGGCACCCTGGCGCGCAAGGCGGCGGCGGAGTCGTATCCGGTGTTCGTCGTCTCCAGCGACAAAGACATGCTGCAACTGGTCAACGACCGGGTGTGCGTGCTGAATCCGCCGAAGGACAACCTGATTTGCGACGCCGCCAAAGTGGAGGAAATTCTCGGGGTGCCTCCGTCGAAGGTGGTGGACGTGATGGCGTTGCGCGGCGATTCCGTGGACAACATTCCGGGCGCTCCCGGGATCGGCGACAAGGGCTCGGTCGAACTGATTCAGCGTTTTGGCAGCGTGGAAGCAGGCGCTGGAACGTGCCGCCGAAGTGGAAAAGAAGACCTATCGCGAATCGCTGCAGAACAATCGCGACAACATCCTGTATGAGCAAGCAGCTGGTGACGATCGATACCGATGTGGCCGTCGAACTTGATGTTGACGCGATGAGAGTTGGCGAGCCCGACGTCGAGGCTCTGCGCGCGTCTGTTCGCGGAACTCGAATTCACTTCCCTGCTGAAAGAGTTGCTTCCGGTGGTCGAAGTGACAGGATCGGCGACTATCGCGAAATCAAGACCGAAGCCGACCTCGAGGAATATCTGCAGGCTGTAAGCCGAGATTCGCCGCTCGCAGTCGCGGTTCTCACTGCGAAGGCACTAAGACACGGTTACGGAGACCAACCGAGGAAGATGAGCCGCAGCCGGAGCAGTCGGGATTTCTCGCCTTGCGGCCAGCGGAGGCGGCCGACCCGAACGCTGCCGTGGCGGAGGGCATCGCCATGTCGAGCGCGCCGGGACGCGCGGCCATGGTCTTGCTGGAAGATCCGACACCTCGCGCAGCCGCGTGAAGAGCGTGCTCGAAGATGCCGGGGTGCCAAAGACGATCCACGATCTCAAAGCGGCGACCCATTACTTTGGCGAGCAGGCAACATCGCTCTCGCGGCGTCGTGCATGATCCCATGCTGTATTCCTATCTCCTCGATCCGACCTATTCTTCGCATGCGCTGCCGGAAGTTGCGCTGCGCCGATTCAATGTGAAGCTGAGCGGCAATCTGGCGGAAGCGGCCGACATCACGCGGCCGGCTGGCAACCGCGCTTCGCAAAGAAGTAGAGGATCACGGGCTGCTTTCGGTCTACAACGAAATCGATGCGCCGCTGGTGCCGGTGCTGGCGCGCATGGAAGACGCGGGCGTAAAGATCGACACTGCGGTCCTGGCTGAGATGTCGCTCAACCTGCAGCGCGAGGCGGATGCCAAGGCCCGCGAAATTTATGAGCGCTTGCGGCATGGAGTTCAATATCGGTTCTCCGAAGCAGCTGGGCGATGTTCTATTCAACAAGCTCGCGCTCCCCATGCCGGTCAAGTACGGCAAAGGGAAAAAGATTTCTACCGCGGTCGACGTGATGGAGGGACTCGCGGCGGAGCACGAGGTTCCGCGCATGGTGTTGGAGTATCGCCAGCTGACCAAGTTGAAATCCACATACGTCGATGCCCTGCCGCGCGCTGATTCGCAGCCAAAGCGGGCGCGTGCATACAACATTCGGACAGACCGGCACGGCCACGGGCAGACTGTCGTCGGCGAATCCCAATCTGCAGAATATTCCCGATTCGCACCGAACTCGGCCGCGAAATTCGCGCCGCCTTCATCGCCGAGCCGGGCCACGTCTTGCTGGCCGCGGACTATTCGCAGATCGAGTTGCGCTTGCTGGCGCACTACTCTAAAGACAAATTGTTGGTGGAGGCGTTTCGGCGCGGCCGAGGACATTCACACCCTGACCGCCTCGCAGGTCTTCGGCGTGCCGCCGCTGATGGTGACGCCGGATCATCGCCGCCAGGCCAAGGTGGTGAACTTCGGCATCGTCTATGGCCTGTCGGCCTTCGGGCTGTCGCAGAAGCTTGGGCATTGACGCCGGCCGAAGCGAGAAGATTCATCGATGCGCTATTTTGAAAAGTATCCGGGGTGCGCGCCTTCATCGACGCGACGCTGGAGCAGACGCGGCGCGAGCAGAAGGTCACGACGCTGTTCGGACGCATTCGTCCCATTCCCGACATCAATAGCAAGAACGCCACCCAGCGCGGATTTGCCGAGCGCACGGCGGTGAATACTCCGTTGCAGGGAACCGCCGCCGACCTGATCAAGCTGGCGATGATTCGAATCGACTCCGAAGTCAGGAAACGCAAACTGAAATCGCGCATGACTTTGCAGGTGCACGATGAACTCGTATTCGAAGTGCCGGAGCGCGAAATTGAAATCATGAAGCCGATAGTCCGCGAGCATATGGAGAATGTGCGTGCGCTCGAGGTGCCGCTGCTGGTGGAAATGGGCTCGGGCCCCAACTGGAGAGACATGGAGTAGGTCGCGCATCATGGGATCGCGCATCAAGAGAGTAAATAATGAATTCATGCTGAGGAAAACTATTTCATCGTTTCCGATATAGTCGGTCCAACGATTCCGCAAGCGCCGCATTGGTCGTGGATTTCCGGCTCACGACAGAGACTTTTCACCGGCGGAGGCATCCTCATGAGCGCAGCGACAGCGCTGGCATTCGAAACACCCCGGCGCATCTTCCAACGACATCCCATTCACGTGCCCGTGGACTTCATCGCTCTGCGATCGGGGGTGCCGGAAACTTTGCCGGGGCGCTGCACCGACATCAGTGAAGCCGGTATCGGCGCGGTGGTGGCCGGCGATTTGCTTCCCGGCCAACAGATTGCTCTGGAATTGCGGCTGCCCGATGTGGGCGTGCCCGTCCGCGTGCGGGCGATTGTCAGTCATCATTCGCGACTGCGTTGCGGGGTCGAGTTTATCGGCCTTTCCACCGCGCAGCGCGAGATGATTCGCTACTGGCTATACCGCTCGGCAGCCCGGCCGGTGGATTTCAGGCCTTTCCAAATTCAGGAGAAGAACAGAAGTCAGTCAGGAACAAGTCGCGGGCGGAAAAGCGCCGGCGCTGGCCGTTGTCGATGCGCAGGCTCCGTCGAAGCCGGGACGCAAGATCCGCATTGCGCGTCGCGCCCTTTATGTGCTGCTCGCCTGCATGCTGGGGCTGGCCGCCCTGGGATGGTGGCAGTGGCAGAAGTCATGGGCCGAACTGGAGGCGTGGGCAACTCCCGTCGCCGAGCCGGGGTTGCGAGTTTCTCCGGGAACGATGGAGGAGAGAATCGTAGCAAAGCCGTCGCCGGTGTATCCGGAAGCCGCGCGCACCACGGGAACCGAGGGACTCGTGGTACTGGACGCACTGATTGGAGAGGATGGCATGGTGAAGAAATTGTCGACCTTGTCCGGTCCGAGCGTGCTGGCGCAATCGGCGATGGAGGCAGTGCGGTCGTGGAAATTTGACCCTTACATTGCCAGCGGCAGGGCGGTGGCAGTCGAAACCACGATTGCGGTGGATTTCCGCCTGAACTAACGCGGCGGTGCGTTTTCCGCCCGGAGGTGGGTCGCTCAAGAATCCAATTTGCGACCGCCCTCCACTCAGGCGTGAGGTAGCTCCCCGTAGCGCGGGATCGTTCCCGCTAGCGTGGAAATATTCAGCGCCTCTGGATCTGGCACGTCGCCCCGGTTCGAACTCCAACCCAGCACGCGGTGATAGGTCTTTTCGATGGAACGCGCGACTGCAGGCCAGCGATACTGTTCCTGAATGCGTTCGCGTCCCCGAACCGCCGACTGCCGCCGGAGTTCGGGATCGCGAATCAGCAGGTCGAGCATGCGCTGCAGGTCCGCGACGTCTCCCCGGCGATGGGTGAAGCCAACGCCATCCACCAATTCCTTATTTTCCGCAATGTCACTGGTCAAAACGCACACGCCGGCCGCCATAGCGTCGAGCAGCGCCAGCGAGAGTCCCTCGATCTCGGAGGGAAGCACGAACAGAGCCGCGTGTGAGAGAAGCTCTTCCAGATCGCTGCCCGAGAGCCAGGGGAAGAAACGGATTTGGTGGGATTGCTCGCGGCGCAGGCTTTGCGCGTAAGAATCGGAGTAACTCGAGCCTCCCGCGAGCACCAGTTTCATCCCCGTATCGAGATTCTTGAAGGCGTCAATAAGGAGATGGCAATTTTTCTCGGGCGAGAATCTTCCGAGGAAAAGAACATAATTCTCCGGCGTTAGATTCCATTCGCGCAACCGTCGCGGCGGCCGTTTGGGCGAAACTGTGGCTCCGTTGGGAACAAAAATTGTCTCGCGCTGGTAGCGCCGCCGGAAGTGCTCCTCGAGAGTGCGGGACACGACCATGGTGGCGTGGGGCAACCGGATCGCAGCCGCTTCACCCCAGCGCAGTACCCGCGATGCAAGCGTTCCCCACTTCCCGCGCTGCCAATCGAGCCCTTGCACGGTGACCACGGTTTTCTTTCCGGCGAGCCGTGGCAGAAGAGCAAACAGCGCCGGCCCCAGGCCGTGATAGTGGACGATATCGCAGTCTGACAGCATGGCTTGCGCCGTGCTTAGCGCCGTGTGGACCAGCGTTTCCAGATGCTTCGACCGTATGGTCGGCAGTCGCCGCAACCACATCCCGTTGTGCTTCTCCAGGGCGGGAGTGAAATAACTGCGGCAATAGACGGTGACTTCGTGCCCGAGCCGGGCCAGCTCGCGACCCGCGTGTTCGTAATAGGATTCGATGCCGCTGTATTGGTTGCACAAGCCGCGGCCTCCAATGAAGGCGACGCGAACCCCGCGCCGTGCCGGTTCGCGGCGCCGCGCCTGGGGCATAGAGAGCGAGTTCCTTGCGGAGGTCATGCGGTGGTAAAGGTCGACCATCTTATCCAGGTGCTCCTCCGGATGGTGTTTTTCCTTTACCCGGGAGCGGGCGCCGGCAGCCATCGCCGCCACCAGGTCGGGACGGTCAAAAAGAAATCCGATGGAGTGGCCGAGCTGTTCGCGGTCGCCATCGGAATAAAGCAGGCCGGTCACACCATGCTGGACGAGTTCGCGGCGCGAGCCCAGATCGGAAGCGATGACCGGCTTACCCCAGGCGTAGGACTCCAGTATGGATTTTCCAAAGGTCTCATAGGCATGGGAGGGGAAGACGGAGAAGCTGCAACCGGCGATGAGTTTCCGCAGTTTCTCGCCATGCAGCGTGCCTGTGAACAAAACCTGACGCAGGTTCAATTCCTTCGCCAGCGCCTCCAGCCGGGGACGATCCGGCCCGTCTCCCGCGATTACCAGCGGGACGTGCGGCAGTTGTACCATGGTCCGCAACAACTCATACACGCCTTTTTCCGGGGAGAGCCGGCCGAAATAGAGCACGTAGCCTTCATCGGATCTGTGATCTTCGTCACCCGGGAGCGGCTGGAAGTGAGCGAGCACCTCGATGCGGCTCGCCGGGAAACCGCTGGCTATCAACTTGCGGCGGACGAATTCGCTGGGAGCGAGAAAGAGGTCAACGCAACGCTCATAGGTCCGCAGCCACTTGTGCAGATAGGCTTCGGCAGCCAGAACTACCGCGCTGGAACGCCGTCCGGAATAGCAACCGTGGGTGGCGACATGGTGGAACGCTCCATGGCTGCAGAGTTCACAGGGACGGCCCTCGGCGACCAGGTTGTAGGTCGGGCACAGTATCTTGAAATCGTTGAGATGGTAGAGGACGGGAACTCCCCGGCGCTTCAGCTCCCAAAGAATCGACGGCGAGAGGTGATGGTAAATGCTGCGGACGTGCGCCAGTTGCGGTGAAAAATCGGCAATGCAGTGCCGCATCGCGCGGCGGGCCGAAGGCGAGTAGAGAGCGTGGGCCGCCATCCTGATTTTTTTCGGCAAACCGGCCTGCGGATCCTTGAAATCCAAGTGCGGCAGGCGATAAGTCCGGCCGGCAAAGGACGGGCTGCGACCTTGACCTATGCTGTGGTCCATGCTGAAGAGCGCGGTTTCATGGCCGCGTTCCTCGACGCGGTGGATGAGGTCGAAAAGATAAGCTTCCGTGCCGCTAAACGGATAATCGTATTTGTTGCAATACAGAATGCGCATAGTCGCCGTCCGATTGAGGTATGCGGGCCAGAAATTGCTCGGCAAAAACGCGGAGATTTCTCCGGCGGTTGTAGTTGGCGGCGATGCTGGCCGCCGCCGCGTGCTGCAATCCGGACAAAGAACTTTGGTGTCCGTGAATCCAGGAAACGGCGCTGATGAAATCAGGCAGAGAGCCCGGTTGATAGAGAAATCCTGTGCGCCGATGGTCGATCAGTTCTGCGATTCCAGTGATGGCCGGCGCCAATACGATTTTTTCGTGGGCCATGGCTTCCATCAGCACCACCGGGATGCCTTCGCTTCGGCTCGTCATCACCACCAGGTCGGCGTAGCCGTAATAGCGCGGCAGGTCATTGTGCGCCACGTGGCCGATCAGGTATATCCGGCCGCACAAACCTAATCTCACGATCTGCTCTTCCAGCGCCCGGCGCTCCCGGCCTTCACCCAGGATCCAGCAGATAAAGTCGAGGCCCTGGTCGCGGAGGGCGGCACAACCCTGGATCAGGAAGTCATGGTCCTTAACGGGATGCAAACGTCCCACCGAGAGAAGACAGAAGCGGCGCTGTCGTGGCGCGCTTTCCAGGCTGGTGGGCATCGGCGAAGGCACGCTGTCGACGCCCAGACGCCGGAGCACAATCTTCCGCGAAGAGGTGGAGGGATAGTGTTGGAGTATGTACTGGCGGTTGAACTCGGATACGGTCATGCAGAATTGACAGGCGCGCAGTTTGGCGGCGAGCAGATCACCGCGCAGCAGCAGATCGGAGCCGTGGAGGGTGAAGCTGAAGCCGATTCCCAGAAGACGGGCCGCGACCAGGGCCATCCAGCACGCGAAGTATCCGTGATGGGCGTGAATGTGGTCGACCTTCAGGGGCGCCAGTTGTTCCGCCAACGCCGAGCCCATCACCATGTGTCCGAACCCGCGAAGGCGCCGCGCGGAAGTTCCGGGCTCCCCGAGCAGGGTTCGCAACAACTGCCCAAAGGCTTGCAGGTCAAACGCCAGATGTTTCACCGCCCGCAGGATTTGAGTGTCCGAGAGGGGCTGAAAAAAAATTGTCTCCCTCCAGAAGTCGCGCTCCGCCAAACTGAGTCCTTGCTCCGAGACGTGTTTGCCGCTGCAACAGATCACTTTCACGCCGCGGCGCCGCAGTTCCACCACCTCGTCGATTACGTAGGGTTCCAGCGGCGAAGGGAATTGGTTGGCAATGTAAGCGATGGTGGTCACGCGCTCGTCTCCCTGGATGCGCAGAGCATTCCCGCGACCGTGAACAGGAGTCCGATAACAAACTGGTACGCCATGTCCACGAAGAATGCGTTGAAGAGATAAATACCGAGGAGGATCGGCCACACTCTTCGCAGACTGGCGACTTCGCCGCTTTCATGCGCCGGGCAGCGCCACGAGAGGCGAAGCAGGTTGAAAAATAAAATGCCGTAGAGGACCAAACCCGGCGCGCCAAACTCCACCAGCAGGGCCAGATAAGTGTTGTGCACGTAAAAGACGCGGAGATGGTAGCCCGTCATGCGCCGTGCCAGTTCGGCATACATGCCGGCGGCGGGCCAACCGGTGAGCGGGCGCTCCTCAAACATGGCCCATCCCGCTTCATAAACGGCAAGCCGGGCGGCCACCGGACCGCTTTCTCCGGTACGCTCCCAGAGCGCTTCTTTCAGGGAATGATTGCTCAAGCCGACGGAGAGACCTGCCAGGAGGGCGACAATCGCAAGCAGAGCGCACCACGCCAGGATGCGACGTCGAACTAACTGGAATCCCAGAACCAGGGTGGAGACGGCGAAGGAGATCCAAACGGCCCGCGTCATGGTGGCCAGAATCGCCACGGGTAGAGCCAGCCAAAGCAGTTTGGCGGCAATCTTGCTCGTCTGCGGCAGCGCCACGACCAGGACGCCGAGGAGGTTCAGGGAAACGCCGTTAGCCACCGCTTGAAGAAATGGGCCGCGAGCGCGATCGCTGTGGAAACCGAGGCTTTCGTCAAGGATGAAGCGCGGAAAAATCAATGACGTGTAGCCGGCGAGAAAAGCTATGGCGATAAATACCAGATAAGCGAGGGCCACCATGGTGAATACTTCAAAGTGCCTGCGCTGGGACGAGGAACGAAATACCAGCACCGCGACGTGAAAGAGCGCAAAAGGGACGAGGTACTTGCTGGCGATGATGCTCCAGGTCTGGGGCTCAAAGGGTTCGCGAAACGCTCGGAACAAAGCCAGAGCGGCCAAACCGGCGATGGGCAGCGTAAGTCCGGGAAAGTAGGGAAAGCGATAGCGAAGCGCGAGGGCGCGCAGAGCGACGAAGAAGACGAGGATCACGAATGCAATCCGGTCGGCGTAAAACGAAAACACATCCGGCGGACGAAAAAGGAACACCGTCATAGCCGCCACATAAAGGATGGAGGGAAACGCCAATCCCAGGTGCAGCGGTCGAAGCAATAGAGCGGCCATGCGCCAGAGCACGCGGTTGTCGTTCTCCCAGGTCAGGGCGTGGTCATTCATGGCGGAAATCAGGCTCCCTCGGGCGCAAAAAGCACGCGGATGGTTCCGGCCAAAATACGCAGATCCAGAAGCAGGCTCCAGTTCTCGATGTACGTGACATCGAGGTGCATGTTCAATTCGAACGAAGGACAATGGCGCGCGCTGATCTGCCACAGGCCGGTGATACCCGGCTTAACGTCCAGGCGTCGGAAGTGTTGCAGTTCGTAGTGATTGACCTCGTCGACGGGATGCGGCCGCGGTCCCACCAGGCTCATTTCGCCGCGCAAAACGTTCCACAGTTGCGGCAACTCGTCGAGGCTGTAGCGGCGCAGGAAGCGGCCGACGCGCGTGATTCTAGGGTCCTGCTCGATTTTGAAAATCGGCCCCTGCCGCTGATTGCGGGTGCGCAAGTCTTCTTTCAGAATGGCGGCATCAGCCACCATGGTGCGGAATTTGTGGCAGCGGAAGCGGCGGCCTTTGACGCCCGTCCGCTCCGCGGAGAAGACCACGGGTCCCGGCGAACCCAGACGTATCAGCAGGGCTATCACCGCCATGAGGGGGCCGGCCAGCAGCAGGCAGAGCGCCGCGCCGGTGACGTCCAGCAAGCGCTTCAGAAATAGCGTGCTGCGTGGCAATAACTCGCGATGCAGCGTGATGACCGGCGCTTCTCCAATGCGCTCGACTCGCGAACCGGGCCATGGACCGGGGGGCAGTTCCGGAACCACCCGAAGGTCCAGATGGTTGCGCAGGGCGACTTCAGCAGAAGCGCGCGTAAGGGCAGGCTCGCCGGGAAGAGCGACAATGACCTCATCGACGAATTCGGCGCGGGCCAGCCATTCCAGGTCGCCCACACGCCCCAATACCGCCGGCGATAGAGGCAGGTTGTCATCCAGGAAACCGCAGACGGTCGCGCGTTGCAGCGGGTCGTTGCGCAGGGCATGTGCAATGGAGCGCGCCACCGGACCGCCGCCCACGATCAGAATCTTGCGGGCAACCGCGTGGCGCCGCCGTTGCCTCTGCAACTGAGTCCTCCAGAAACCTACCGGCAGCAACAGAAAGATAAGAAGGAGCATGGATGCAAACGAGACTCCCCAGGACGGAGAAGTCAACGGCAACGCGACACCTAGAAGCGTGATCAGCATCAAGTCGGTGGCCATGACCGGTTCGAGCCGGGGCAGGTTGCCGGGGAACTGCGCCACCGACGCGGCAGTGTTTATGCCCTTGGCAGCAGGTTCGGCCGCCGCCCTTGCGATCGCACTGCCCCTCCGTGGAGATTCCTCCTGCGCAGCGGCAAATGTTTTGTCGGGTCGCGCCGAACTGCCGGGAATCATGCGCGCATATTCCGAAGGACACTCGCCGACGGCAACGTCCCATAACCGGTTTGTACTCAATTCGCTCATAACGTTCAGAGACTCCGATAGAGGCCTTGCGGCACGGGGAAACGACGTTCGACGAGGACGGAGCCGAGCAACGCGACTTGCGACTTACTTAACTGCTGCTTGACTTGGGCGGCGACCAACCGTCTGGTTTTGTTCGCGGTCAACACCAGAACCAGCCCGTCGCAACTCTGGCCAATGCTGGCGGTGAGCCAGGAGACGGGCGCGCAGCATAAAACCGAATAATCGAACTGCGTCGCCAGTTCGCGCAGCCGGGTCAGGCTTTGATCGGTGACGCGGTAGCCGGCGGCATCGGGCAGCCAGCTCTGGCGCGGAATCATCCACAGCCGGGGAGCGATTTGCCAGCTCACCTCGAAACGATTGGGAACTGGAATGCGAAGTTGGGAGGCAAGAGAGGGCGAATCGGGACGCGCATCAATGTCGATCAATCCGATGTCGTATACATTTTCAGCGGCGAGCGTTTTGGCGACGTCGAAGCACAGGGTGGCGGCCTCGGTCGACGCGTCGACGCCGACAAACGCCACGTGCCGGGCCAGGGTCGATTCATGGCTGAAGAAGACCTGCTGTACCAGTGCCCGAATCTGGTCGTCGTGCAGCGAATCTCCGGGGGAAACCGCGGTGGGCCGGGCGGGCTCGCGAATGGGAATTACTCGCGGCTGCTGGGCGGCAGGCGGAGGGTCGGCGAAAAGCCCGAGGTAGGTGTTCATCGAATCACCCCGTCGGGTTGCCCGATGCGAGAAAAGAATGCGGGCATCCCGCTTTCTGGAGCCGGCAGCCACGCCAGTACCGGTACGTCCAGCAAGCCATACGCTTCCTGCGGAGTACGGATAGTGGGATCGAAATACTCCGACGCAAAGGCGGTGCCGATGCTGAACGCCACGGCGACCGCGAAGCAGAGCGAAAAATAAAGTAATGCCGGGTGCACCGGCAGAGCGGCGGCGGCCGGCGGTTCGACGATTGCCACATTCAGAATTCGCTGCGCATCAAGCGCGTCACCGATACGCGCCTCCTCGCGCTTGCGGAGGTAGAGCAGGTAACTGTCTTCCTCGACTTTGGCGGCACGAACCAGGTCCTCTTGATCCACCGAAGCCGATTGCATCTGCTGCGCGAAGCTGCGCAGGGATGCCAGTTGGAGGTAGGCATGCGATTGCCGCGCCCGCAATCCGTCCCGCTGCACCACGGCTTTTTCCATCTCCATGCGAGCCCATTCGTAATTCGGATCTTTATCGGTGGTCTCATCGCGCACCGGAGTGAGCGCCTCGGCGGCGATCGCAGAGCGCGCCGCCTCAATCTCCCGGTCGGCTTCCTGCACGATTCGGTAGCCGGGTTCAAAACGATTAAGCAGATCGGTGCGCTTCAACTCCAGTTCCAACAGGTGCGTCTTCATCTTCTCCAGAGCCTGCGGATTATCCGCCCAGCGCTTCAGGGTCACGGACCGGGTGGGAAACGATTTGAGTTGTTCGCGGAGAGAAATAATGCGTTGCTCGGCCTCGACCCGCTGCTGGTCAACCTGGCGGTAGTCCGCGCCCGCCTCGCCCAACTTCTGCAGGGCGATGTCGCGCTCCAGCGCGGCTGAGGCGATGCCGCGATCCTGGGTAAAGTTAACGAGTTCGGATTCCGACCGCTGCAACCTGCGCTCGTATTCCGCGCTTTGCTCGGTGAAGAACTGAATTTCCCCGGCCGGGCGCTGGAGATTGGTATGCCGCCGGATATAGAGCGTGGAGAGCGCGGAGAGTATCCGCGCCGCCCGCTCCGGACTTGTGTCCTTATAAGTGACATCGATAAGGTTTGACTTCTTCACCGCGGCCACATCCAGGCGGCGAGCCAGCTTGCGAACCGTGCGTTCGATCAGGGCCGGGCGTTCGGAATCCGGCGTATCGGGCGGAATCATGGCCGCCAGCTTCACCACTTGTTTCAGCAGATCCTCGTCGCGCAACAGCTCGACTTCGGAATTAAGCTCTTCCTCGGTAATGTCGGAACGGGGAAAATCCAGGGCGTTGGGAGGTTGGGAAGAAGCCATGGGATCGAAGCGTCCGCGCCTGAGCAGGACGGAAAAGTGAGATTCGTAACGCGCCGAGAAAACCGCGAATAATAATGTTGCCGCCAACACCAGCCCAAAAACACCGGCGACCAGTCGCGGACGCCGGAACAGCGTGGCCGCGATATCGCGCAGCGTGGGCGGAGGCGGAGCGGTATTGCGCGGGTTGACGATCACATCTGTGCTCATAATTCGTACCGCAACCCATCCGCCTCAGCGAGGCGCAGCGCGCATTAGAACTGCAATGGATTCATGTACCAACTCATGGAGTTGGTTGGAACGTACTTGCGAATCTTTGAGATGCGGCTCTCCGGCACGAACACGAAATCCCCCGGTTGCAGGTGAAGATCCTCGTGGAGATCGTGCGAATCGAGCATCCGCTTGAGGTCGATGACGTGCGATTCCGCCACATACGGGGAAATACGGCGAAACACCACCACCTGCGAATGACGCGCCTGCTTGGTAAAGCCGCCCGCCATGGCGACCGCTTCTATTACCGTTAAGTCGCCGCGCAGTTCATACTTTCCCGGCCGCGCCACTTCGCCCGAAGCCAGGAAGTAAGGCTTGTCGAAGTCTTTCAAAGTCACGGTGACCTCTGGTTCGTGCAGAAAGACGCGGTAGGCGTCAACCACCGCCTGTTGCAGTTGCGCCACCGTCAGCCCTTCGGCGGACAACTGTCCCGCGCCCCGCAGCGCCACGAAGCCATCCGGCTGGATGGTCAAGGTCTGATTGAAGTCGGGTGAAAAGGTGAAATTGATATCCATGGTGTCCGATTTCGTAAGCCGATAAAGCGGATGGCGCTCCCCTCCGAACACGGGAACTCCCATGCCATCCGCCTTGCCGGGTTGTGTGATCGCTCCACCCGTGGGATTTTCTTTGCCCCGCCGGTCCTGGCTCTGCGAGCTCTCCGCCGTCGTGACCTTCACGCCCGACGGAGCAGAGGATCCAGGCGCTGCAGCCGGCGGCGCACTATCCTGAGCGTAAGTGACCAAGGCTAGCTGCAGGATGAGCAGGCCGGCAGCCCCCAAGACGATTTGTTGCGTCGATCCATTCATCTCCACTCGCATGCCGTTGCTCCGAACGGCGAATCAAGCAGCTCGGAACTTATGAGCTGTGACCCTGAAGCTAGTGCGCGAAGCCGAACACAACAAGACTTGTAAAGTATGGTCCACTGCGGTAGACGACCGACGGCGGCTCACAAACCTCGAGCAGAGCGCTCGGGGGCGCGGTTTCATTGCCTTCCCAGCCTGTGGCCTCCGCCCGACGGCCGGGCGCAGCCAGGAAATTAATCGCCCTCAGTAGGGGAACGTAAGTAGACAAATTCATCACAAACGGAGTGTGATGAGGCCTACATACGGACCCTGCGCTTTTGGGCATGATGGAAGCATGAAGACCCTGGCTCAGCAGAAACCGCCTCCAGAAAGTACTTTGGCCACCGCCGAAACGTTACGCGTATTGGTTGCCGATACGGTTCCGATTCAGTCGCAGCTCCTGACCCGCGCCTTGAAGAGCCGGCGTGACCTGGAAGTCGCCGCCATCGCCCCGGAAATCGCCGCGCTGCGTGAAGAGATGCAGCCCAACCCGGCCGATGTGGTCTTGCTCGCGGGCAACCATCTGCCGGATCTGAGCCTGTTACGCTGGTTGCGCATCACCTATCCCAAGGTCGCTCCCGTTCTGTTAGCCGAAAGCGACGAGCGTGAACTCGTGGTCAACGCTTTTCGGGCCGGCGCCAAAGGCGTATTTCTCTTTACCGAGACGCCTTTCCCCATGCTGTGCAAGTGCATTCATTGCGTGGCTGCAGGCCAGGTCTGGATCAACAGCCAGCAGATGAATTACCTGCTCGATGCCCTGACGGAAGTACCCACGTTGCGCGTCGTCAACTCCAATGGGCGGTTCCTGCTCACTCCTCGCGAAGAGCAAGTGGTGGCTCTGGTTGCGGACGGCATGACCAATCGTGGGGTGGCGGCGGAATTGGGCTTAAGCGAACACACCATTAAGAAATATTTGCTGCGCATCTTCGACAAGCTGGGGATTTCCAGCCGCGTCGAGCTCGTTCTCTATGCCATGTCACACGGCGAGCACCGTCCCGCCGAGTGGATGCCGAACAAAGCTTAAGCAGTGAGGGAGAAGCCGAAGTACAATGGCACCATGATTCTGGGGGTGAAGGGGCGCATGGGGACTGATCGACGATGAGTTCAGCGCCCCGCAACGAGTCGCAACTAAGAGTCGCGCGCCGCTGGACGGTGATCGCGTCCGGACTGCTGCTTCTGGCCCTTGCGCTGGTCATGATCTACACGGGGCCCGCCGCCTTTTACAGCCCGCTGGCGCTCATGGTCGTGGCCGCGATTGGCCTCGCGGCGCTGCTCTTGCAGCTCTGGTTTCGCCGCGATCTGCCGAACATTCATTCCCCTCTCGGACTCAACACTCTTGGCATCGTCTGCGCCACAATATCGCTTTTCGGCGACCACTTTCTCATCCCGCGCCGCATTCTGGCATTACTGGCCTTCGCCACCATCCTCTGTTTCAGCATCAGCGGAGCGCTCATCCTGAGCGCCTTGCGTCGACAAAGAACGAAGCTGAGTGCTTAGTACTGCGCCTTCACCACGGGGCGATGGAGATACACTTCTAACAGCCCTTTTTCGCCGGGAGACTCTGTGGAACCCGTTACTCATTTCCTGTTCGGCGCCGCTCTGGGGCGCGCCGGACTCAATCGCAAAACCGCGCTGGCCACGGCAACGCTCACGCTCGCCGCTGAAGCCCCTGATCTGGACGTGCTAAGCCGCTTTGGAGGCTCCGCCTTCGGCTTCAACCACCATCGCGGATTCACCCACTCTTTCCTCGGCGTGCCCATAGTCGCCGCCGCCGTCGTCGCGTTCATCTATATTGTTTGGCGGCTGCGCGGCCGCAAAATTCGCAATCCCAACCTCCCGCCGCGTTGGGGATGGCTCTTTGCCTTCGCCTGTCTGGCTGGGCTGAGCCATATTTTTCTCGATTACACCAACAATTACGGCGTGCGGCCCTTCTGGCCATTTTCCGAGCGCTGGTATTCGCGAGACCTGGTTTTTATTGTCGATCCCGTGCTTCTCGGCGTGCTCGTTCTTGGCCTGATCCTCCCCGGCCTGTTCTCCCTGATCAACGAGGAAATCGGCGTTCGCAAAGCGCCCCACGCCTTGCCGAAGGGACGCCTGGCCGCGACCATCGGGCTGCTGCTGGTTTGCGCCTATTGGGGCATGCGCGACTTCGAACATCGCCGCGCCGTGGCGGCGCTCCAGTCGCGCACCTACCAGGACGCCGATCCCCTTCGAGCCTCCGCCTATCCTTACGCTTTGAATCCGTTTCGCTGGTATGGCGTCGTGGAAACGCCCGCGTTTTTCGCCACCATGGACGTCAATTCGCTCATGCCGGAGGTCGATCCCGACGGGCGAATGCAAATTCGTTATAAGCCGGAAGAGACGGCGATCACCTTAGCGGCGAAAAATACTTATCTAGGACGGGTGTATCTATCGTGGGCGCAGTATCCCATCACCGAAACCGAGCAACTCGACAACCATCTGGCCGAGAGCAACGCCGCAGCCTATATCGTGCGCTTTCACGATCTGCGCTATGACTATTCGGCAACCAAGAGAAGTACGACCCTCGGCGCAACCGTGTTCTTGAACCGTGATTTGCAGATCGTGAAGGAACATTTCGGCCGGTAATGGCGTGCGCTGCTGGTGCGAGAAATTTCAGAATTTCCCCGCTACCGGCTTCTCGGGATCCGAGTAGTCGTAAAATCCTCGCCCCGACTTCCGCCCATACCACCCCGCCATCACCATCCGCTTCAGCAGCGGAGGGGATGCGAAACGGCGCTCCTTGAACTCGTCATACATTACGTGCGTGATGTAGTAAGTGGTATCGAGGCCGACAAAATCGAGCAGGGTAAACGGCCCCATGGGATACCCGCACCCCAGCTTCATCGCGTTATCGATATCCTCGATCGATCCCACGCCCTCTTCATAAGCTCGTATTGCATCCAACAGATACGGCACCAGCAGCCGGTTGACGATGAATCCCGTCTTGTCCGAAGTCCGCACCGGAACCTTACCCAGCTTTTTCGCAAACTCATAGGCTGCGTCGTACACGTCGGGCGCGGTCGCAATGGTCTTGACGACTTCGACCAGCTTCATCAAGGGCACAGGATTAAAAAAGTGCAGCCCGATAAATCGCTCCGGACGCTTCAGCGCCGTCAAAAGCTCGGTCACGGAGATGGAAGAAGTATTCGAGGCAAAGATCGCCTCCTTTTTGACTATGGAGTCGATCGACGCCCACATCTTCTTCTTTTCCTCAACGTTCTCGATAATGGCCTCAATCACAATGTCGCAATCGGCGAGGTCAAGCCTGTTAGTGGTCCCCTTAAGCCGAGTCCGAATCTCTTGCTTCTGTTGCGCAGTGATGCCACCCTTCTCGATCGGCCGCTCGGCAAACTTACCGAGCGACTTCTCAATCCCGGCAAACCCCTTGTCGAGAAACTTCTGCTCGACTTCGAGGACTGTTACTTCGAAGCCAGCAGTAGCGCAGACTTGCGCTATGCCGGAACCCATGAGGCCACAACCTAGAACGGCTACCTTTTTGATTTCCATGTGATTTTTCTCTTGGGAAGGGCACGACTTTAGTCGTGCCGCAATCGCGGCAAAATTATAGCGGCTTCAGCCGCTGAGGGGGTGTCACGGTTTCTTAAACAGGCCTGCCTTCACTGGGAAGGGCACGGTTCTAGGAAGCTGCTCGCATCAAGCAGCTTTGCAATCTCGATGTCTAACCGATAAACAAATAGCTCCGACGTTCCGACGTAGGCGAAATGTACCACCTTCGAGGATGACGGTTCACGGTGACTCATAATCAGTATGCTGCTCCTTTAGTGTATCCAACCGAGGTAGCTTCCGACGAAGATAACGGCGATGAGCAGCAACAGCGCTCCCAGGGAGAACGCGGCGAACTGGAGAACACCGGGACGAACTCTCGTCAGGTACTTGTTGTCGAGTCGCAACCAACGGAGCAGCGCAAGTATCAACATGAGGCGGGAATTATATATCAGCTTCCGTCCCGCCCGGGCCAACTGCAGATCCCTCGCTTCGCTCGGGATGACAATCCTAGTTAGTTAAGATTTTCTCCGTGTATTCGTGCCTACGTGATGAAAACGCTCACTGAAAGCTCTCCACCACCATGGCAATCCCCTGCCCGCCGCCAATGCACGCGGTGGCCAATCCATATTTCTTCTTCCGCCGCCGCAACTCGTAGAGCAGCGTGATCACCAGCCGGGTGCCGGTTGCTCCCAGCGGATGTCCCAAGGCGATTGCTCCGCCATTTACGTTTACTTTTTCGCGATCGAGTGCCCAACTCTTTTTCCACCGCCAGATACTGCGCCGCGAAGGCTTCGTTGACTTCGATCAGGTCGATGGAATCCAACGTCATTCCGGCGCGCTGCAGCGCAATCTTCGTCGCCGGAACCGGGCCGCTCCCCATGATCTTCGGATCGACGCCGGCGATTCCCCAATTCACGATTCGCCCGAGGGGACTCAGATTTCTTTTCTGTGCCTGCTCCAGCGACATCACTACGACTGCAGCCGCGCCATCGACGATGCCGCTGGCGTTGCCTGCCGTTACGGTGCCATTTTTGCCGAAGGCGGCGCGCAGTTTCGCCAGGCCTTCCATGGTGGTTTGCGGACGGCGGTGATCGTCTTCGGTCAGGGTCTCTCCTGTTGGCTCGCCTTTTGAATTGCGCAATGGCACAGGGGTTAATTCTTCCTGGATGCGGCCGGCTTTGTAGGCTTCGTCGGCTTTTTGTTGGGAGCGCAGCGCGAATTCGTCCTGCGCCTGTCGTGTGATTCCCTGTTGCTCGCCGTATAACTCGGCGGTGTTCGCCATGTAGAGGCCGCAGTAGGAATCCATGAGCGCGACCATCAGCGAATCTTCCAGCTTGCCGCCCGGAGCCAGGGTGAATCCGTCGCGCCCGCGAATTACAAACGGCGCTTGCGACATGGACTCCATGCCACCCGCCAGCACCACGCTCGCCTCGCCGGTTTGGATCATCTGCGCCGCGCTGACTATCGACTGAATGCCCGACCCGCACAACCGATTCACGGTCAGCGCCGGAGTCTCAATCGGTAATCCCGCCCGCAGCGCCACGTGCCGCGCCCCATAGATGGCGTCGCCCGAGGTCTGCTGCGCGTTGCCAAACACAGCATGATCGAAGTCTTTGCCGTCGACGCCGGCACGCTCGATGGCCGCCCGGGCCGCGATCGCGCCCAGTTCCTGCGGCGCATAGTCTTTCAGCTTTCCGCAATAACGGCCAAATGGAGTGCGCGCGCCACTGACAATCGCTATTTCTCCAGGTTTCAACATAAATGCCTGTCCTATAAGGGCGTTCTGGCGTCAGACCAACTCATGAGTTTAGCAGTAAGGACGATGTCGATGTGGAGCGGGAACTCGGGCTCGATCGTGCGTGCTACCCGTGTCTTCAGGCCACGGCAGCCGAGGCGTTGAACAGCGGCGCCTGGCTCACTACTGCGTCCGGGCCTTGCCCTTCCGCCATTTGCAGGGCGCGATCCGCGCGGTTGGCTACTTCGGTCACGATATCGGCGGCGTCGAAGTTCGGGCGCATGACGGCCTCCGCCAGGCCGGCATGAAATTCGACTCCACACTTTTCTTCCTTTTCCTTGGATGTATCCCCGCCCTTAGCGGGAAAACGAACGTCTGCGAGCGCGCGTCTTAGTTTCTCGACCGTCAACAACGCCTCTTTCTCGCCGGTGTCGGCGAGCAGGACCGCCACCGTGGTCGCTTCATAGCGGAACGCCATGTCATTCGTCCTTATATTCGCCGAAACCACCTGGCCGATCTGTTCCATCACCGAGGTCACCGCCGCCTCGCCATACTCCTTGATCAGCGCGTTGCGGCGGCCGATCTGGAGCAGCAGCACCGTCAGGTTCGAGCCCTGCTGCAGAGCGCGGCGGGTTTCGGCCTGCAGCAGATCAAGATACGAAGCTCGATTCAGCAGTCCCGACTTTTCGTCCGTCCCGGAAAGATTCTTCACCAGTCGGCGCAGTCCGGCATTGTTGAGCGCGATCAGCACCTGTTCGCTCAGGGTACGGATAACCAGCAGCTCCGCCGTTTGCCATACCCGAACCTTGTCCTGGGTCAGAATGAGCACTCCGGTATGCTCATTGCCCTCGTTGAGCGGCAGAGCGAGCACCGACTCGATCTGCAACTGCTTCAGTTCGGCACGGACCCCACTTAGCTCCGGCGCACGCTCCGCGTCGCCGATTGTGAGCGTGCCTCGGGTGATGGCCAGGTCCTGCAGAGTGCCCACCAGGCTGACGAGGATTGCCGAAGCGGCGGGAAGAATCCCTTCGTGATGGTATTCCTGAACGCTCGACGGCGGCAGACCCGGTTTGCGCAACGCAACGATGCAGCGCGACGTTCGCCAGTTCGAGCCAATTTCGCTGGCAGCCGTTTTCAGCACGGCCTCGGTGTTGCCCTGGTGGTAGAGTTTGCGCGTAATCTCAGCCACTCTCGCCAGACTGCTGACCTCGGAGCCGTGGTCCACCTCCGCTACCACCACGCCGTCGCCGGAGGTAGCTGCCGGGGCCGGGGCCGCTGCTGGCTTGGCATATTGCGGTTCGATGCCGGCCGCGAGATACAGGCGCTGCAGTTCGCCGTTGCGTTCTTCCTCGCGGGGAAATAATTCCCGAATCTTATGCAGGCGCTCCACCGCCTTGGCGCGCATGCCATACTGCACCAGGATTTCAGCTTGCAGCATCAGATCCTGTAACGCGGCGGCTCCCAGGGTTGGCTCGGGCGCTTTGACCGGTTGCTCTTCTCTTTTTTTCGCCGTGGTGCTGAAGCGCGAAGCGATGGCCTGGAAACGCTGGTCGTCGATTTTCCCCTGCAGGGTATTCAGCCGCCGCTGATGTCCGGGCTCGTAGGGATCGACTTCCGCCGCCCGGTCCAGGCATTCCCCCGCCTTCTGGAAATTATGCTTTTGGCAATACAGATCAAATAGCCGCAACAGCACGCGCGAGTAATCGGATTCACGATTGGACGAGTTGAACATCTGCGCCAGGAACTCCAGCATTTCCGCCGACGGCCGGTGCGCCGTCACCAGGTCCTGCAGCATGGTCAGGAATGAACGTTGCTCGCCGCGAACTCGCTGAAAATTTTCCAGCTTCCGGGCCAAAGCCACCGCCTCCACATCCAGATCGGAGTCGATCATCTTCCCCATCAGGTTCACTACCTGATTCACGCGGGCCGGGTTTTGTTCGAACATCCGCCAAATCAACGGCTCGCTATCCTGGCAGCGGCCGGCCGCCAGCAAAGCCTCGGCGTAAAGGTCGCGTAACTCAGGCGCTGCGGTTCCCAAATGCACCAGGGGCTCGAAGATAAAGATGGCGGCGCCCGATTCGCCCCGCGCCAACAAGCTCTTGCCATAAGCCAGCGCGATTTTCGAATCCGTCGGATTTTCCGAGTAGGCGCGTTCAAACCACGGGCCGGCATTTCCCCCGGAGGCCTGCGCGAGTTCCGCGACTTGTAAAAACGACAGCGAAGCGATCCCGTGCTCGCCCAGATCGGCCGCCATTTCGCCCACCCGCAAATGGTTCTGCTGCGAGGGCTCAAGGTTGACGATCCGGCGCAACACCAGAAAGCCTTCTTCTTTCCGGCCCTGCTTCAGCAGGTCTTCCAGCGCATTCTCGTAGGTCGCGATCGCCAGTTTGCGGTTGGAATGCTCCAGCAGTTGGCCGAATCGCACTTTCTGTTCCCACGTCGGCTCGGTATAGCGCGCCAGTTTCTTGTAAGTCAGGCTGGCCCGGTTGGCATCCGCCGTGGCCACTTGCCGGTCAAACAGTTCTCCCAGCAACTTCACCGCTTGCGGCCCCTGGTTCAAGGAGAGACAAAGGTCCGCCGCCATCTGCCGCACATTGTCATTTTGCGGATCGCTTTCCAGGATTTGCAGATATTCCGCCAGCGCGTCGGCCGTCTTACCTTTTTGCAGGAGCTTTTCCGCGCGCTCGACGCGTCGGGCTATTTCGGCACGGCTGGGATTTTCCGGCATGGGGGATTGCGGGGACACACTTCCGAACTTGATTCTAGGATTCAGATACCCTGCCAACAACCGGGTTAGCCCAACCGGCGATTACGAAAGTCATGCGACCTTGCGTTTGGCAGCCCGAGTCTGCCTAAAAGCTGTCCGTGGCGGTCCCGGGCATCGGACCTGCTGCATCGGACTCCTCCGGCAAAAGCTGCTGCGGCAACCAATCGGTTGCGCACGGAAGGGCGCAACGCCGCGTAATCCTCTTGATTAGAGTGTTTACCTCGCCATGTCGATAACATTGGAGACTGCAGCAGCTCTCCCGTCAATGGTTGCCACCTTCGATCTCGATCGGTCTCGCCTCCCCGGCGTGCGCGAATTTCTGGTCGCCCACCCAGGTCGCTCCGTAGCATTCCTGTTCCTGGTTCTGATCACCGGGCAGGCGCTGGGCTTCCTCTTGCTGGGGACTGGTCGCGGCGGGCAGGCCGCGTCCGAGTCCCTCATGGTCGCGGCCAACGTTCTCGCGATTGTTTGCGCGATGAGAGCTTTCCGCCGTTCGCCGGGCACAACCGCCGTTTTCTGGTTTCTCTTTGCCATCGCGCTGACCGTCCTGCTCGTTCCCACCGTCCTTCAGACCTATGACACGCTCTTCGACCAATCCATTTTTTCGGAATCTACACGTTCCCTGCTCTACTGCCTGTATGGCGCCCCCGTAATCATGATGCTGTTTCTTCCCGAGTCGGATCGACGAGGTCAGGTCAAGTCGGAGATATTTCTCGATTTCTTCCAGGTGGCAATCACCGTCAGCCTCGTCTATTCGACCTTTTTCTTCCTTCCCGTCCGGCGGATGATGCCCGCCGATGCCCTGTTGCGCGACATTAGTATCAGCGACGCGCAGAGTCTTCTACTGCTTGTAGCCGTCGCCCTACGCCTGCAATTTGCCCGCGTGCCCAGTACCCGCAACCTGCTGGTCAGGCTGGCTTCTTTCCTTCTGGTCTGTGCGGTTGCAACCTTCGTGGGAGACTGGCTCTACCTCCACTACGTCCCGTCAATAACGGTGTGGTTCGATCTGGGATGGACCCTTCCCCAGGTAGCCGCCGCGTTCATAGCCCTGACGTGGATGCCTTCGCCCGAGCCTCCACTCCATCCCGCTCCGGTAAACTTCCTCAGCTTTCTCGGCGCCAACGTGGTCCTGACCGCCATGCTTTCGTGCCTGATTCTGCTCCGTGAACGCTGGAAACAGGCACAAGGAGAGACGATTACCGACATCGCCATCGCCGCTTCTCTGCTTGCCTTCACCCTCCGGCTGGCGCTCACCCAGTACCGCCAGCAGATCGAGATCGCACAACGCCAGGAAGCGCAAAGGCAGGTTGCAGCCACCCACGAGAAAGTGGGACGACTGCTGGACGATGCCCGTCGCCAGACCACGGAAATTACCCAGATCAGCGAACTGGGAAGCCTGCTTCAGGCTTGCGCCTCGCGCGATGAAATCCTGCGTCTGCTCCCCGAGCGCCTGCGCCGCCTGTTCTCCGGCGCATCGGGCTGCGTCGCCCTCTTCAGCTCTTCCAAGAGCCGCCTCGAAGCCGCCGCGAAATGGGGCATCTTCCCGGCCAACCAGATCTTTGCCCCGGAGGACTGTTGGGCGCTGCGCCGTGGTTGTGTCCACGCTCATTCGGGAGGCCCTTCCGACCCGCGATGCCGTCACCTGCCGGGAGAAGGCCCCTCGGTTTGCATCCCCTTGATCGCCAACGGCGATTCGATTGGCGTGTTCACCACGCAAAACGACGAACTATTCTCGAACCTCAGCGACAACGACATGGACGCCGAGTCCCTGGCATTCGCCCGGCGCCGCCATCTCGCTTCCAGTGTCGCGGAGCATCTGGCCCTTGCCCTGGGCAACATGGCGCTGCGCGAATCCCTGCGCTTGCAGGCCATCCGCGACCAGCTCACCGGCCTTTACAATCGCCGCTATATGCAGGAGTTCCTCAGCCGCGAGCTCTATTCCGCTCGCCGTAAGCATCGTTCCGTCGCGGTCATGATGCTCGATCTGGATCACTTCAAACGCTACAACGACAACCTGGGACACTCCGCCGGTGACAAGGCCCTGGCCGCGATTGGCGAGATTCTCCTGCGCAGTGTGCGCTCCGAAGATATGGCTTGCCGCTACGGCGGCGAAGACTTCGTCCTCATTCTGCCGGAATGCTCGCTTCGTCAGGCCACCGCGCGAGCGGAGGAAATTCGCGAGCGCCTGCAGGAGTACAACGCCCAACCCGGTGGCGCTGCCGGCGCTCTCACGATCTCTGTCGGGGTCGCGGCCTTCGATGAAACCACCGATCGCACCGATCTTCTGCTGAAGTTTGCCGGCGACGCGCTGGACTCGGCAAAACGAGCCGGCGGCGACCGCGTGGTCGCGGCTCGTCCCGCCGTCGCCTTGCTCGAGGCCGACTTCGCCGAAGCCCCGTCCGCTATCGAAGCGGATTAGCCAGCTGGCTGGGAATCTTCCGAAAGACACTGTGCCTCCGCGTCGGCGTCTTCGAGCCGCATTTTGTCCACACCTCACGCCGCCCGTCTGATATAGGTCTTAGCTGTCAGGTCTTAGCGTTAGGTCTTGAGGTACAAAGGCCGGCACGATTGTCATGCCGACTCCTGGCAATACGATCCTTCATGTCCAGACCTGAAGCGAATCTGGAATCCGGACTGCGCCGCCAGCTGACCGCCGGCCAGATGAGCATGGTCGCAATCGGCGGCTCGATTGGGACCGGGTTGCTCCTCGGCACCGCTGCCGCCGTTCAACTTGCCGGGCCTGCCGTCATCCTCAGTTTTGTCCTCGCCGCTTTCATCAGTGCGACCGTCGCGTTGGCCTTGGGAGAACTCGCCAGCACTCATCCTGCGGCTGGTTCCTTCGGCGTCTATGGAGACCTTTACCTCAACCAGTGGGCGGGCTACATTTCCCGCGCCGGTTACTGGCTCGGGATCGCGGTCTCCATTGGCGCCGAGATGGTGGCCGCCGCCACCTACATGCGGCTTTGGTTTCCGCGCCTGCCCGCGCTCCTCTGGGTACTGGTTTTTTCGCTGCTTCTTTTGGCCGTCAACTTTCTCAACGTCCACAGCTACGGGCGCTTCGAGTTCTGGTTTGCCATGATTAAAGTGGGCGTGATCGCCGCCTTCATCGCGCTCGGCGCGGCGCGGCTCCTGACCGGACGAACCCCTCCCCAATACACCAATCATGGGGGATTCTTTCCCCTTGGCGCGACCGCTCCGCTGCTCGCCATTACCTTTGCCATCTACAGCTTCGGCGGCGTGGAATTCGTGGCCGTGACTTCCGGCGAATCGTCGTCGCCAAAAGCGATTGCGAGCGCCGCCCGCCGAACCTTTCTCACCCTCGCTTTCCTCTATCTCGGCGCCGTCACCGTGCTGGTCGGAATCATGCCCTGGAATCGCGCCGGAATTGCCGAGAGCCCCTTCGTAACCGTGTTCCGCACCGTCAATCTTCCCGGCGCCACTCACTTCATGAACTTCGTGGTGCTCACCGCCGCCCTGTCCGGAGCCAACGCCGCCCTCTATATTTCGTCCCGAATGCTGTTCTCGCTCGCCCGCAGCGGATGGGCTCCGCGCGCGCTGGGCCGTCTGAGCGCACAGGGCACGCCCACCTTAGCTCTGCTGGTATCTTCTTACGGAATCGTTGTCGCCCTGGTCCTTGAACGCTGGGCTCCGGGAAAGGCTTTCGAGTACATTCTGCGCGGCGCATTCTTCGGAATGATGCTCTCATGGATTACTTCGCTGGCCGCCCACATCTCGTTTCGCCGCCGCCTCACCGCAACCCAGTCGGCCGCGATTCCGGCTCGCTCGCCCCTGGGCCAATGGGGATCCATGATCGGGCTTTCCGTGGTGCTCTTGGCGGTGGGCAAAACCTGGTGGGATTCCCGCGTCAACCTGATCGCTGGCCTAACGTTGTTGCTGGGCCTGACGGCACTCTATTTCGCGCTGCGAAAGAACGTGAAGCAAAATCAACCGTAGCGGCGCCGACCCGCCGCGGCGGATGGGATGCCCGGCCTTCGGCTAATCCCTCAGCCGCTATGCCGTATGTGCATGACGTCGCCATCCTGCACAATGTAGTCTTTGCCTTCCAGACGCAACGTGCCTTTGGCCCGGGCGTTCGCTTCCGATCCCGCCTCCAGCAATTGATCCCAGCGAATCGTCTCGGCGCGTATGAAGTGTTTCTCCAGATCGGAGTGAATCGCCCCCGCGCCGTTTTGCGCCCGCGTATTCAGCGGGATCGTCCAGGCCCGGCATTCATCTTCGCCGGCGGTGAAGAACGAGATCAGCCCCAGCAGGTGATAGCTGTTTCGAATCAAGCGCGTGAGCCCGCTTTCTGTCAATCCATAGCTGCCGAGAAATTCCGCCGCGTCTTCATCGCTCATTTCCGCCAGTTCCGCTTCCACTTTGCCGCAGATGGCGCTGGCGCCGGCGTTGGGGCGCGACGCCATTTCCGTCAAATTGTATTTTGCCACCGCCGCCTCCAGGTCTTTGCCGAGTTCGGTGCTTTCCTGGATGTTGAGCACGTAGAGCATCGGCTTCTCACTCAAAAACATGAAGCCGCGGATGCGCTTCTTGTCCTCGGGTGACATTTCCATCTCGCGCAGCGGTTTTTCCGCCTCGATCTGGGCTTTGGCCCGGATCAGCAATTCATTTTCTTTCTCCAGTTCCGGGGTCTTCATTTTCTTCAGATCTTTTTCCAGCCGCTCCAGCCGTTTCTCGATCTGGCCGAGGTCGCTGACCATGAGATCGAATTCCACATTCTTGATGTCGCGCAGCGGATCGATGGGACCAATATGAGGAATCTCGTCGCTTTCAAACGCCCTCAGGACGTGAATGAGCGCGTCCACCTGCCGCAGGTGGCCGACGTAAGCCGTCTCCTTGAGCGCGTCCTGGCCGATGGCGCCCACGTCCACATACTCGACCGACGCATGGGTCAGCTTCTTCGGGCTATAAAGCGCGGCCAGTTTGTCGAGGCGATCGTCGGGAACTTTCGCCACCCCGATGTGCGCCTCGCGAGGATTGGAATACGCCTGATCGGATAGATTTACCTTGGTCAGAATACGAAACAGCGAGGTCTTGCCGACTTGCGGCAGGCCGATGATGCCGGTTTTCATGGTTAGGTCTCAGGAGTAAAGATATTAAGTCTTAGGTACGTTTTCTATTCCTGCCTCAAGCATAAATCATGATCTCCCCACCGAGCCGCGCGAAACACCTTAGACGGCCTTCAGGTCTGCAATTTCTTTGAGCCCTCGTGCTACGCTCGGAGAAATGCGGTCTCCCGACTCACCCGCACCGCGCAAGCTTTCGCTTCGCCTGCTCGTCGCGGTGATTGCCTGCCTGGCATGCTCGCCCTGCGCCTGGCCGCAAACCTCGGTCACGGCTCCCCTCGGCTGGCAGCCGCGCAGGACTCTCGAAGCGCATTTGAAGGCTTTTTCCCGCAGCGACCGCGAGCGCGAAAGTCTGATTCGGAAATGGCTGGCCGAGGCGGGATGCAGGCCCGCGAACCTCTCCGAGCAGGACCTCGATCGCAGCCTGCCTCCCAACGTGATTTGTGTTTTGCCGGGCGAGACGGATAGAGTTCTCGTCGCTTCCGCGCACACCGATCACGTCAGCGCTGGAGACGGCGTGATCGATAACTGGACCGGAGCCGTTCTGCTCCCGGCGTTGTTGTACAGCCTGCGCCGGCAACCCCGCCACCATACCCTGATCTTCATCGGCTTTTCCGCCGAAGAAAAGGGCCTGGTCGGATCGCGCTATTACGTGGACCACCTGGGAAGCGCACAGCGCGCTCAAATCGACGCCGTCGTCAATTTCGACAGCCTCGGCCTGGGACCGGCGGAAGTTTGGGCCTCACACGCGGATCAGATTCTGCTTCGTGCCCTAGATTCCGTGGCCGCCGCCAACCACCTCACCGTGAACGTCATGAATCCCGAAAACGGCGCTTCCGCCGATTCCGAATCTTTCGCCCGCTATCAAATCCCGCGCATCACTCTGCACTCCGTCACCGAGCGCACCTGGCCGATTCTGCATTCGCCGGCCGACAACCTGGCGACCGTGAAACTCACCGACTACTACGACAGCTATCGGCTGATCGCTCAATATCTCGCCTATCTCGACGGTGCGCTGAATCCGCCAAAATAAATTAAGACCTCGCGCAACCACACAACTACCAACACAACTCGAGTTAGTAATGGCGACGTGGTTCCATCGCCTGATTGGTCGCGTACAACGCCACCAGCCCGAGCAAGAGCACGGCTGCTTCGAATCTCTCCGACCACCGGTGCAGACGATCAAATTCCCGGCGCTGCGGATCCTCCGCCGTCAGGTTGTCGATGATGCCAACTTCCGCACGCAGCGCGTGCATTCTTGGAGTAATAGCGAACTGCGAGATCGATGTCAGCAATAACATGAGAGCAATCAGCAGGTTTCTCAATGCCAGCGGCCGCGCATTCCCCGTCGCCTCCCAACTGTAGACCACCGATGCAATCAGGAAAACGATACCCGAAACCATTGCCATGTAGTGGAGCAAGTCAAGGGAGCGGCCCACGATGGATCCTGCCATGTGGCGTGTCGGCAGCAGCCCGGAGAATGCCGTGGGGGCCAGGACAAATGCAAAAAAAATCAGCCCGCCCAGCCACACGACCAGCGACAAGAGCATGAGGAAGCGGAGAAACGACATGAACGGATTATAGAACTCGCGCTTCCCACCGATCTAAATTCTCATTTTGAATTCCCGTTCCGGCATAAGCGCCAAGCATTTTGCAAGTTATCCACAGGCTGAACCAGTGCCGTCACTTACTCTGAGTGAAGCCACCTGTTTAGGCTCATAGTTCCTTATTGTTCCTAAATCTCGTTGCCTGGTTTCTGGTTGTGGTCACTGTTTGAAGGGAATGGATTCGGATGCAGCGTTCTCTCACCGTCGCTGACGTAAATTTTGTGTCGTTGCAGACGGCCATCTTTTGCGTGCAATGCGAATTGCTTAGCGATAACAACACGCCGCGCTGCCTCGCCTGCGGCAGTCTCGCGGTCTTGAGCCTTTCGCGGGTGCTGGGAGGGTCGCTGCGCGGCCAGCAAACTGCCCATCTGATCGCCGACGCCGAACTGGATCGTTTGGTTCGCTCCCTGCTTTATACCGTCCCCGAAAATGCGGAGGCCGGCGACCGGCAGGAGGATCGGGGCCTCGTTGAAAGTTCTTTCGCGTTGCCGGCGGCCGCAACTTTCGCATCCCGGCATCGCATGCGGCCGCGTCACCACGGGCCCATCGCCGTGCCCCACGCCTTGCTCAATGCCGGAGACATTGATCTCGAGCCGGGCATCAGCATCATCGCGGAAAAAGCGCAGACCCTGACCGGCGCTACCGGCGCGGCGATCGCTCTGCGCCGCGGCAATGAAATTGTCTGTCGTGCCCGCACCGGCCGTACCGCTCCCGATGTCGGAGTGCGCCTGCAGACCGATCGTGGCCTCTCCGCCGAGTGCGTTCGCACCGGAGAGGTTTTACTGTGCAACGATGCGGAGTCGAATCCCAGGGTCGATTGGGCGACCTGCCGGCGCATGGGCGTGCGCTCCATCCTGGCCGCGCCGTTGCGCCATTTTCAGCGGACGCTGGGAGTTTTTGAAGTTCTCTCCTCAACCCCCCACGCCTTCGACAACAATGACGTGGCCACCATGCAGTTTCTCTCGGGGATGATGGTGGCAACCATCTCGCGCTTGTCCAGTTTGCAGCCGGAAACGCCCGTCGCTTCAGGCGAGTAAGGACTTTCCGCAGAGCCACGCCCGGCTCAATACTCAAAAGCGCGAACCCGTCCGCGGAGCAACAAATCTATACCGGTACGGGCACGCTCTCCACAATCTCGCGCAGAACCTGCTCCGCTTGTTCGGATTTTTTTAAGGTGGAAGTGTAGAGGGAACTGACCACCACGCGGTGGGCAAAGACGGATACCACTAACGGCTTAAAATCTTCCGGCGTGCAGTAATCGCGTCCCTCCAGAAACGCCATGGCTTGGGCGGCGCGATAAAGCATTTGCGATCCGCGGGGAGAAACTCCCAGCGATAAATACTCGGACTCGCGCGTTTTTCCGACGATGTTCAGCAGGTAAGTGATGAGCGATTCGTCCACATGTACCTGGGCCACCGCTTGCTGAATCTCGACTACGTCGGCGGCGTTCAGCACCGGGCGCAGGTTTTCCAGTTGCGCCACTCCGGCCTCGGCGCGCAGAATTTCGCGCTCCGCGTCGCCTTCGGGATAGCCCATGCGAACCCGCATCAGAAAGCGATCGAGCTGCGACTCCGGCAACGGATACGTACCATGATGCTCAACCGGGTTCTGCGTCGCCAAAACCAAGAACGGCTGCGGCAGCGGATGGGAGTGCGAGTCGATCGTGACCTGCCCTTCGTTCATCGCTTCCAGCAGCGCAGACTGCGTCTTTGGAGTGGTGCGGTTGATTTCATCCGCCAGCAGCACGTTGGCAAACACGGGCCCGCGCTTGAATTCAAATTTCTGCTCCATGGCGGAGTAGATTGAAATGCCCAGAACGTCTGAGGGCAGCATGTCGCTGGTGAACTGGATGCGCTGAAAAGTGCAGTCAATGGCGCGCGCCAGCGCCTGGCCCAGCGTGGTCTTGCCCACGCCCGGGACGCCTTCGATCAGCAGATGACCCTTGGCAAAAATCGAAACCAAGGCGAGGCGAAGCACGTCGTCCTTGCCCCGAATCACGCGGCGCAGGCTGGATTCGAGTTCGGCGGCGCGGCGGGCGGTTGCCACCAGGGTTTCGGGAGCCATTAACGCCGATTCTACTATGCGAGCGTGGGCGGGCGATTGTTACTGCGGTCACAGCGGAGTTCTCAGTTACCGGTCCTCAAAACATTAGGTCTCGCTGAAAACTTCCAACTCCTAACTCCTAAATCCTAGCGATAAAACTCTGCCGGCCTTCCCGTCAGGCGCTCGATCCTCTTTGCCGTTGGCGGATGGGTCGAGAACAAGTTGCCGAAACTCATGCCGCCGAGGAACGGCTGAATGATAAAAAGGTGCGCCGTCGATGGGCTCGCTAACAGCGGCCGCCGGCTGGAATAGGCTTCTATTTTCGATAGCGCGCTGGCCAACGCGTAGGGGTTGCCCGTCCAGTGCGCGCCGGTATCGTCCGCTCCATATTCGCGGGAACGCGATACCGCCAGTTGGATCAGCAGCGCCGCAAAAGGAGCCAGAAAAATCATGGCGATGGCGGCAATCCCTCCGCCTCGATCTTCGCGCTCGCCTCTCATGCCGCCGAAAATCATTCCCCATTTCGCGATCGACGCCAGATATGTGATCGCGCCCGCCAACGTGGCCGCAATGGAACTGATCAGGATGTCGCGATTGCGCACGTGGCCGAGTTCATGGGCGATCACGCCTTCCAGTTCCTCGTCATTCAGCAATCCGAGAATGCCTTGGGTAACCGCCACGGACGCGTGATTCGGATTGCGTCCGGTGGCAAAGGCATTCGGCGAATCGGTCGGAATCAGATAGACCTTGGGCATCGGCAGACTGACTTTTTGCGCCAGTCGCTCCACAATGTTATAAACCCGCGGCAAATCCTCGCGGCTGATAGGCTGGGCGCGATAGGTGGCGAGCGCAATCTTGTCCGAGAAAAAATAAGAAACGAAATTGAGCACCGCCGCGAACCCCAGTGCCAGCAGCATGCCGTTTTGGCCGCCGAAAGCGCGGCCAGCCAGCATGAGCAGCACCGTCATCAGGCTCAGCAGCAGCGTGGTCTTGAATATGTTGCTCATAAATTACCCCGATCCACTACTCCATTAGATGCGGATGCCGGCTGTTGGTCTCTGGTCTCCGGTCTCTGGTCGGTCACGCTTCGGCTACGCTTGCCTTTTCAGCGCCCGGTCGAGAGTTTGGTCCAGGGCGGCTCGGGCCTTCTCATAATCCTCGGGAGTGATCTTGCCTTGCTTCTTCTCCAACTCGAGGGCAAACAATTCCTCTTTCAGCGCTTCCAGCAGCAGCGACGACCTCGCCGGCGGCGCGCCAGCCAGCGGCGCTGGCGAGGCTGGACGAGCGTTGCCATAGTCGCTTCCCACTGCCGCAGGTTTGGCGATCGAAGGCGCCGCTCCCGCGATCGCGGGCTGCCGCCGGGTCACCACCCATCCGCCGACCGCGAGCAGCAGCGCGAATCCCCCCAAGATGGGCCAGCGATATTTCTGGAGAGCGTCAGGAGCGTCGAGGGGCACGCCCAGTCCGCCGCCCGGTCGATTGTCGCGGCTTTGCGCTTCTCCGGATGCCGGTGACTGCCCTGGCGCTGGCGTCGGTCCCTGTGGCCGCGACCCGCTCGAAGCGGCTTCTCCGGCAGGCTCGGCGATGACTCCATTGCCCTTCAGCGTGAAGGCAAGCGATTGCCCCGGCTTCGTTTGCTGCGCCACTTCCACCTGGCTGTCGCCCTGGCTCGGATCGTGCATCGCCTCAAAGCTCGGCGGATTCGCGGCCTGGAACTGCATCGTCTGCGGCAGAACCACTACAAAATGTTCGGAGGGATAAAGGGGCTTGGGATCAATCTTGATTTCACCGCTGTAAGGCAGGGTGAACTCCAGTTGAAACTGGGTTTCGCCCGGACGCAGGGGAAAATTAATTGCATAGCGGTTCTTCTCCGCCTGCGGCAACGCTTCGGCCGTGATCGGCTGCCCGTTCGGAGCGCGGGCCTGCACCTGTTCCACCTTTGCGCCGGCAGGCAGATAGAACTCGAAGTTGTGGTCGTTCATCTGCGTCTTCGCGGGCGCCGACTTATTGTTCACCACGAACAGGCGCACACCCTGCATGGTTCCACTGTCAGCCTGGAAGCGAACCACATCGGCGGTCACGCTGAGGCCGGAGATTTTCGCGGCGACGTCATAAACGTTGACATCGGCCGTCGTAACCCCCGGAGGCGCCATCTGATGATAAGTAACTCCCTGATGGATGGCGCGTATGAGGTGCGGAGCCGGTGCGCCGGTGAGAGGAAAACTGAATTTCCCGGCGGTGTCCGCCTTGGTGGTGGCCGCCACATTCATCCCGCTGGAAAAATCGATGAGCAGCACTTCGTCGCCCGCGCCGGGCTTGCCGGTGGTGCCGTTGGTGACCGTGCCGGTAAGGGTCTGGGCGGCAGCGGCGAGGGAAAGCGCAAGAAAAATCGGCAAAAATGAGGAATTTACAGATTTCGGCAAAAACACTCCTTGCTCAAGCATTGGCATTCAGAATCACTGTAAAGTGTATATTGTCGCTTTTCACCATCGTACTTCAAACCGTCGCGGCGGACTGCGGATCCATAATCTTGGTGCGGGGCCTTTGCACACCTCATTTCGCGCCGTTCTGGAATACAAAATTTCGGGGTGGGGGAATAATGGACATAAAGACACTGGTGGTTGTCAGGACGTTGTTTACGGTCTCGATGGCAAGGTCACTAAGATCCGAGGGCGGGGCGTGTACGTGCAAACCTATAGTGAATTCGGTGGTCGAGTGCCATCGCGTTTATTACGGTTTGGCAAAGATGGCGAGGAACGCGGAGAGACCCGTTGTTCGAGGGCGGTCCTTGGGGTATAGACGGCACATTCACGGCGGTGGAAGAGACGACAATGCGTGAACGCCAACCGTTTGTCGCGTGGTGGAAGAGCTCCGCCTATGAACAAAGGTTGGGGTTAGTGACGAAATACTACGCTACGTTAGCCCCGCCCCTTCGAGCCAACTTCGCACCTGCTGAGAATGTGGCTAAAATATCCGATATCAGTTGTGATCAGTCAATTGCTGATTTAGCCAATCAATTTATGACCAGAGCGTAAGATTTTGTTTTGGACCGGGAGCTTGAATAATCATTCTGTCGTGTACCTAGAGTACGCACTGATTGGCCGTTTGAAGGGCCATAGGTTACTAGGGGGTCAACCTACAATTTGGGTTTGACGGAGCAACTTAGCCGATTGCGCCCACGGCTGACTGCTCCAACCGCGCCATTTCGGCCAAGATCGCGGCCGCTTCCTCTTCCAGCGAGGCGCGCATGGATTGATAATCCACATCGGGAACTTTGCCCGCTTTGTATTCGAAATTCAGGTCGCGCAGGTTTTCGTAGACCGCCTCCTTGCGCTCGCGGAGATACCCGAGGCGGTTTTTCTCCTCTCCAGCGTACACTTCGCCCGGGAAAAAGAAGACGTAGTAGAGCGCGGCGACGGTGAAAGCGGCGCAAATGTAGAGAGTCATTCTCCGGTCTCGCTTCTGGCTCTGCGCCGGAATTCTTCCAGTTCACCCTCGGGAGGTATAGCGATGCCATCGGCCAAAGCCGGCGTCGGCCGGTTCTTCCACGAACGCACGATATGCGCCGCGAACCCGATGCCCAGCGCCAAAACGACAAACGGCATGATCCAGGCCACGCGATTGAATCCGGTGGCCGTGGGCGCGGCAATTACGGTCGGCCCGTATTCCTGCACGAAGCCTTGCAGAATGAGGTCGTCGTTGTTGCCTTTTTCCAGCCCGGCCAGCAGTTGGTCGCGCATCTTGGTGGAATACGTGCAGCCCACGTGATTGCATTCCAGCAGGATTTGGCCGCATCCGCAGGCGCACATCATGCGATGGCCGAGGTTTTTGAAGCGGGCATCGGGATCGCCCGCTCCCATGAAAAAGAAAATCGCGGCGACGAGGACCAGCACATGCCAGACGCGACGGAAGTCTCGTCGCTCCCGTTTCTCTCTATTGTCTGATTCCATCTCAGTCACCCGCTCCCGCATGTACCGGCTCGCGCGCGGGGGCGCTCGCTGCCACCCGGACCACTGCGGCATTCGGCACTAGCGCTACGACCGTGCCGAAGACCATGATGATCAACCCGATCCATATCCACGGCACCAGAGGATTCAGATGCGCTTTGATAATCGGGCGTCCAGTGGTTTCGTTTACCCCTTCGTAAACCAGATACAGGTCGGTGACCAGAAATAGATCTTCCCGAAAGCTGGGATAAATGCGCGGCAGCGTCTGCGGCTGCTGGCTGGCCTTGTAAAAGCGGCGCTCGGGATACATGGTCGTGATCTGCTTGCCGCCGCGGTACACGTCAATAATGGCCTGCTCGCTGCCGAAGTTGGGGTTATCGTCCTGCGTGTAAGACTGGCAGACCAGGGTGTAGGGACCGAGGTTGATCTGGTCGCCGAATGCCATTTCTTTTTCTACATCTCGATTAAATGGCGTGCCCAGGATTCCAATCACCACCAGCGCCACTCCGAAGTGGACGATGTAGCCACCGTAGCGGCGCGTGTTGCGATGGCACAACTGCACCATGGCCGACATCAGATTCTGATCCGTCTTGCCCGCAATAACGCGGCCGCCGCGTAGAAATTCGGAGATCACGGTAAAGATCACCAGCGCCGCCAGAATCGCCGCCATGGTCGCATAGAAATAAGACGGGTCTTCCCAGGGACGCACCCCAAACAAGATCATCATTCCGCCGACTGCAACCGCGCCAATAGCCGGGAAACAGGAAATTGCGCTTCAGGCTCTCCAGCGATGTCTTTCGCCACGCAAGTAGCGGCCCGACGGCGGTCAATAGCAGGAGCAGCAGCGCAACCGGCACCGCGACACGATTGAAAAAGGGCGGACCGACCGTCACTTTGTGCCCCTGCACGAATTCCGACAGTGATGGGAAAAAAAGTACCCCACAAAATGGTGAAGCACACGGTTAGTAAGAGAAGGTTGTTAAACAGAAAGCTCGATTCGCGCGAGGCCAGCGATTCCAGTTTGTGCTCCGACTTCAAATGAGAGCGGTTCGCCACCAAGAAATATACGCAGACCACCAGAGTCAACCCGATGAACGCGAGGAACCAGTTGCCGATCGAGGACTGCGCGAAGGCATGCACCGAACTGATCACGCCCGACCGGGTAAGAAAGGTCCCCAGCATGGAAAGCAAGAACGTAGCGAAGATCAGCGCCATGTTCCAGACCTTCAGCATGCCGCGCTTTTCCTGCATCATGACGGAATGCAGGAACGCCGTGCCCGTCAGCCAGGGCATGAGCGAGGCGTTCTCCACCGGATCCCATCCCCAGTAACCTCCCCAGCCGAGCACCGCATAAGCCCAGTGCGCGCCGAGGAATACGCCGACGGTGAGGAAGCACCAGGTAACCATCGTCCAGCGCCGGGTAATATAAATCCACTTTTCCCCGGGATACTTCATGATCAGCGCGCCTAATGCGAAGGCAAAAGGAACCGTGAAACCCACGTATCCCAGATACAGCATGGGCGGATGGATCACCATCTCGGGATACTGCAACAGGGGATTCAAGCCAGTGCCGTCCGCGGGCAGCGCGCCCTGCATGACGGCGAAGGGATGCGCCGCAAAATTCAGAATCAGCAGAAAGAACACTTGCACCGACGCGATGATCGCCGAAGCATAGGCAAATAACCGTGGGTCGGTCTTGTAGCGCAGGCGGAGCACAAATCCGTAGCCCGCCAGCAGCAACGACCAGAACAGGAGCGAACCCTCCTGCCCCGACCACAACACGGCAAACTTATAAGCGGCGGGCAATTCACGGTTGCTGTGATGGAAGATATAAGCGATGGAGAAATCGTCGCTGAACGCCGCCACTACCAGGACGACGGCCGCCAGCAACACGGCGGCGAAGGTGGCAATCCCGGCGCGGCGGGCGGTTTCGCCCAGGCGGGCCGAGGCCGCATCGCGGCCAAACAATGCGAGTGCGCCTGCCAGGAAAGAGTAGGCGCTCAGGCACAGCGCCAGCAGCAGAGCAAAGCTTCCGATTTGCGACATGGGAGAACCCCGGAATATCTCTACGCCATTTTTTCAGAGAAACAAGGGGTATGCAATCCGCTACTTCTCCAGCGGGAAGCCCCGCTCGCGCCAATCGCGGATTCCGCCGTCCATGGAAATAACATTGGTGTATCCCATCTTCTGTAGATTATCGGCGGCCAGCGCGGACCGGAAGCCGCCCCCACAGTACAGCACCAGCGGGGTTTCGAGATCGGGATACCGCCCCTCAATGTCTCGTTCAATGATTCCCTTGCCCAGATGAACCGCGCCGGGAAGGTGATCGGCCTCGAATTCGCGGTCTTCGCGCACGTCGACGAGAATGAATTTCTCGCCTCCGTCCAGGCGCGCTTTCACCTGGTCAACATTGGTTTCGCGAACTCGCAGTTTGGCGTCTTCGACGATCTTAAGAAAGCGTGGCGGATGCTTGGGAGCCATGGGGATTCCTTTACCAATCAAATTACCAAAAGCACGAAATTGCCAAATTATCAAATTTCCGCGAGCATGTATTTTACGCTTTTGCCGCCTATGACGCTCATCCTCCGCCAGTCCCGCATTCACTCCTATGGCTGCTACACCACGCGACCCATCCGCAAAGGCGCCTTGATCATCGAATACGTGGGCGCGCCCCTTACCCTTGAACAGGCCGACGATCTCTATGACGATTTTCCCAATACGTACTTATTCGGACTGGACGGCGGTAAGCGCATTGTCGACGGTTATGGCGTGGCTGCTTTCGTCAACCACTCCTGCCAACCGAATTGCGAGACCGATCAGATAAAAGACAAAATGTGGGTCATCGCCTTGCGCGATATTGAGGCCGGAGAAGAATTAACCTACGACTACAACCTCTATGATGGCGAGGATGACGCGCCCTGCCTCTGCGGCTCCAAGCGTTGCCGGGGCAGTTTGTATTCCGCATCGCATCTCCGCAAGATCGCCCGCCAGCGCGCCAAAGCCGCAGCAGCCTCGGAGTAGCGGATTTCTTCACGACGGTCGTCTCCCGGCTTCCGCTCTACTCCCGGAAGCCGGCATTTCCCGATGCTACAATCAGGTCTTTCCGTCGCCTTCGCGACGCTGGAGTAACTTCTTGAACCGCGCCTCCGTCGGACTCGACAATCTGCTTTCCAAAGCTATTCATCGCGCGCCGCCGGACCAGAGCGCCCTGCTCGCCTGGCCCGTGGCCTGTGGCAGCGCGGTTGCCGACCGGACTCGCGCTCTCAGTTTTGCCAGAAGCATACTGCGCGTGGAAGTGGCGGATGCGGGATGGCGGCGCGAACTTTCCAGCCTGGCTCCGCGTTATCTGGCGGTGATTAACAAATATTCGGTATCCAAGGTGACACGAATTGAATTCGTGCCAAAAGCGTAAGTACGCAGCCAGCCGAGACGGCGCGCTCCTGGTTTTTTAATCAGGAAAATTGGCCAGTAAAGCTTTGCGTTCCAGTTTATGAAAGTCACCGACCAAGATGTCGCTCACGTCGCCGACCTCGCCAACCTCGAGTTGACCGGAGAAGAGCGCGCCCACCTGCTGCGCGATTTGAATTCCATTCTCCAATATGTCGAGCGTTTGCGCGAATTGAACACCGACGACGTCGCAGTCATGGCCCAGTTTGCCCGCCGGCCGGTCGCCGCAAATGACGTGCTGCAGCGCGAGGATGGCCGCGAGGATGTTAAGGATGGTTTGCGAAAATCCCTGCCTCACGAAGTCGCCGTCAGCAACGCACCCGACACGGATGGGATATTCTTCAAGGTCCCAAAGGTGATCGAGAGGTAGCTGGAAAACCGCGATGATCTCCGGAAAAGAAGATATCGGCCGCGGCCTTACGATCGATGCGATCCGCAGCGCAATTACTGAGGAGAGAACCACCGCCACCGCGCTGGCCGGCGAGTTTTACGCTCGCATAAAAAAAGAAGACTCCGGGATTGGCGCGTTTCTCACTCTCTGTGAGGAGCGGGCGATGCGCCAGGCCGCGCAGATCGACCAGATGGCCGCCGAGGGCCTGCCCCTGCCGCCTCTCGCCGGCGTTCCTATGGCGATCAAAGACGTCATGGTGACCGCCGGCGTCCGCACCACCGCGGGCTCCAGAATTCTGGATAATTTTATTCCGCCCTACGATTGCACCGCGGTGGCGCGCCTGGAAGCGGCCGGTGCCGTGATTCTCGGCAAACTGAATTGCGATGAATTTGCCATGGGCTCGTCCACCGAAAACTCGGCCTATTATCCGGTGCACAATCCCCGCGATAAAAGCCGCGTGCCGGGCGGTTCTTCGGGCGGTTCGGCGGCGGCGGTCGCCGCTGAGATGGCGGTCGCCACGCTCGGTACGGATACCGGTGGATCGATTCGCCAGCCCGCGTCGTTCTGCGGCGTGGTGGGATTGAAACCGACCTATGGACGCGTCTCCCGCTATGGGTTGATCGCATTCGCCTCGTCGCTCGATCACATTGGGCCCTTCGCCGGAACCGTGAAAGAGGCCGCGCTCGTACTGCGCACCATCGCCGGGCGCGATCCCATGGATTCGACCTGTGCCGACGTTCCCGTGCCTGATTATGTGGCGGAGATTGAGAATCCGGTCGAGGGTTTGAGAGTTGGCGTGGCAAAAGAATATTTCGGCCAGGGTCTCGATCCCGAAGTGCGGGCCGCGGTAGACGCGGCCATTCAGAAAATGGCAGCGCTGGGATGCGAAATCATTCCCGTAAGTCTGCCGCATACCGAGTATGCCGTCCCAACCTATTACATTGTCGCGACCGCGGAAGCTTCCTCAAACCTAGCGCGCTTTGACGGCGTGCGCTACGGCTTCCGAGAGAAGTCGAACACGCTCTCCGAAATGTATCGCCGAACCCGCGACGGCGGATTCGGCATGGAAGTCAAACGCCGCATCATGCTCGGCACTTACGCCTTGAGCGCCGGATATTACGACGCCTACTATCTCAAGGCCCAGAAAGTAAGGACGCTGCTGACCCGCGATTTCGACGAGGCTTTTGAAAAAGTAGATGTGATCGCCGCGCCCACCGCGCCGACGCCGGCATTCAAGCTGGGCGAAAAAGTAAATGACCCCCTGGCCATGTATCTGGCCGATATCTACACCGTAACTGCCAATCTGGCGGGCATTCCCGGAATTTCGATTCCCTGCGGCGAAAATCGCGAGAAGCTTCCCATCGGATTGCAGTTATTTGCACGTCACTTTGACGAGGCCACGCTACTGCGGGTGGCGCATGCATACGCGATCACGCGCTGATCCAGTCCGGGGCGGAGCTGTCGGCGCAAAATGACCCAACAAAAGCTTGAGGAAGTCTCGACTAGTCAGGGGTTGGGGATTTGAGGTTGAGGTCTTTCAATGCAGTCTTACTGCGCAGGTGTTTGATTGCCCTTTCACGACAGCGCCGCCAAACTGATCCGCGCAAACCTGGAACAATTTGGCCCCGAGAAGAAGACAAGAGTGAAGGCAATCATGACCGGCACATTGACCGACCGTCAACTCGCAATCCTCAATGCTTATCAGGATTCGGAGCACCTGCCCAAGAGCACCGGGGAAGTCCTGTTTCACGGCTGGCACATCTACAGGAGCCGCGTCCTCCGCGATGGATACCAGATTGAAGATGTAATCGACCAGATCGCAAGCGCGATGAGTTCCAATTCGATTGGAGTGGCCAACAACTACATGACAAGCATGGAGAATCCCGTGCCAAGAGCCGACCGCTACGGAAATTGGGTCCGCGACAAAGCTGTACTCGAGTGCACAGCGCGCTACCCACGTCCCGAACTGTATTCGGTCATTCCAAAGGGTGACTCTATAAAACCGCCAAAAACGAATGGGGCCAACCAATGAAGGATGGCCCCAATGCCTTCAAGCGGCCCGCCCGGTTAACACTTTCACCCGGCTGCACCGGCCGCCCTACTGAAAATTGACGTTACGCCGATTCTGGCAATTGTCAAGATGCGGACCGGGAGTCATTGCGTAAACAATTTGTAATCAGTTATTTAGCTTTGCCCGTGTTGCCGCGACGAAAAACTTCCGTGCAGTGGGAGCAGGCGTAGGCGGTAATCTTGGTGAGCAGCAAGCAGACAAGGACCAATCGGGTACGAGCGCTACTTCGTTCCCCCAATTGGCAGCGCTTCATAATATCTTTCGCCAGCGCAGGATCTGCACAGGGCGCGCCCGTCCCTCACCACCTCGCGCCGAAAATTGATCCCTTCCCCACATTCGGCGCAGACGATGCGCTCCCCTTTGTATCCGGGGAATTCTTCGGCGGGAAGGTCTACCTTGACCCACTGTTTCGTGAACAAGTCGTCTTCCGCCATCTCGCGGTAGGCAAGCATCTGTTGCTGATTTTTGTCGGCGAGTTCGGGATGCATTTCGCGCGCCAGTTTCTTCGACGATTCCCTGGCCGCGATGCGGATGGCTTTGCCGGCGCTCACGTCTTTTATTCCAAGATCGACAAACGTGGCCGCCATTTTCCCCCAGTCGCGAAATTTCAGGGCGCGCTTGCCGAGGCGGCATCCCGTGACCACGGCGATCGCGTCGGTGGCGCAGCGGTCGATTTCGACGAAGGTGATAAGCCGCTTGCGGTCTTTTCCGCGCGGGTCCTCAATGCCCAGCGTTTCGAGGCCCAGCATGGCCATGCGCACCCCCAGCACCTGCCCGGCGCAAAGGTGCCCGTGCGCGACCTGCGCTTCACGAAGATACTCGTCGAGGGAAAGCATTTGGCAATTTTGTAGTTTAGTAATTTTGCAATTCTCAAGAGCCGAGCTTGGGGTAAACGTTTTTCAGATTAACAAAATTGCAAAATCACCAAATTGCAAAATTGCAAAATTCCCTTTCACTTTCTTCTCCATCGCACTCCGTCCTTCGTGTTCTCCACCATGATGCCCGCGGCGGTCAGTTCGGCACGCAGGGCGTCCGATGATTTGAAATTGCGCGCCTTCCTTGCCCCTTCCATGGCAGCGATCTTCTCATTAATGTCTTCGTCCGCCAGTTGCGCGGAGCCGGCAAACTCCCGCAACTCGGGCGTGATCTCCTGTTCGCGCCCTTCCGCTTCCGCCCAGTCGAGGATGGACTTCATTTTTGGCTGATCATCATCCTTGAGGACGGCAAAGATTTCGTCGAATTTTCCGAGAGCAGCGAGCAGCGCTTGAATCTCATCAGCCCGAATCCCTCCCGCGTCGAGCGCGGTGTTGGCCTTGCGCAGCATGTCGAAGATGGCAGCTTGCGCTTCGGCCGTGTTGAGGTCGTCGTCGAGAGCAGCCGTCATGCGCTGCACGGTTTCGTGGGCGAGAGTCGAGAGCGGCAAGGGCGCTGCGGCGGACTTTCCCCCAGCGGCTGAATCTGCCTTGGCCCCTTTGCCATTTCCTGGCGCGGCCCTTTCCAGACGGAAGCGGAAGTTACGCAGTTTCTCCACCGAACTGGCCGCGGCTTGCAGGCCGTCGAATGTGAAATTCAACTGGTTGCGATAGGGCACTTGCGTCAGCAGCCAGCGTATGGACGATGGCTTGTGCCCGCGCAGGACAAGGTCGCGGATGGTGAAGAAGTTTCCCAGGCTCTTCGACATTTTCTGCCCTTCCACCAACAGAAAACGGGCGTGAAACCAGTAGCGCGCGAAGGTCTGGCCGGTTTGGGACTCGGACTGCGCGATTTCGTTTTCGTGATGCGGGAAAATTAAATCCTCGCCTCCGGCATGCAGATCGAAACTCGGCCCCAGTTCGGCCATCGACATCACCGAGCACTCGATGTGCCATCCCGGACGCCCCGGTCCGATGACCGAGTTCCAGGAGGCTTCCCCCGGCTTCGGAGCCTTCCACAGCGCAAAGTCGCGGGCACTGTCTTTTTCGTACTCGTCGACGTCGACCCGCGCGCCATCGGTCATGCCGGCAAAATCTTTCTTGGAAAGCTTGCCGTAGCCGGGAAATTTCGCGATGCGGAAATAATAAGACCCGTCGTCGGCACGATAGGCGAAGCCCTTCCTTTCCAGTTCGGCGATAAACGCCGCCATTTCGTCGATGTGTTCCGTGGCGCGCACCAGTATCGGCTGCTCGATATTCAGGGTGGCGGAATCTTCCAGAAAAGCCTGGTTGAATTTCGCCGTGTACTGCTGCACCGTGACGCCGTCACGGGCCGCATTGCGAATGATTTTGTCGTCCACGTCGGTGATGTTCATCACGTAGCGTACGTCGTATCCGCTCTGGCGGAGAAAGCGGTAAAGAAGGTCGACCGCGATGAAAGTCCTGAAATTGCCGATGTGCCCGTAGTCGTAAACGGTCGGTCCGCAGGCGTACATGCGCACGCGCTTGCCGTCGATAGGATGGAAGTCTTCCATCTTCCCGGAAAGAGTGTTATAGAGGCGCAGGGCCATGTAGATAGATGAGTTCGCGAGCGCAGTGCGAAACTGCATTCTAGGGGGAGGCGGGAAGGGGGTCAAATCGCCCGCCGTTTGTCACTCTAAAAACATTCCTCCACTTGCGGAATGCCGGTTGATTTCGTTGCCGTTACTCTACCGCTGCCGCGCCCTCACCAACCGAGTTGAGCGGCCGCCTTAATCAATCGACATTCACCGTAAACAAAACCGAACCCAGTCCCGCCGACGATGCCGTGACCGTTACCGTTCCCGGAGTCGCGGGCGTCGTATAGTGAGTTCGCGAGAGTCCGCTGGAAATCGATGCCACCGGATTCGGCGAAAAGCTGCCTCCCGCCCCGCCATCGGAAAAGTTCACGGAAGTCCCGGTGACCGGGTTGCCATACTGATCCTTCACTGCGACCTGCAATTCCTTGGGCGCAACCGTTCCGCGCTTGACCGTCTGGTTGTTGCCCGCAGAAATCAGCAGAGCCGCCGCCGGCCCAGCCTGCACCGTTTCCGTGAACACCACGGAAGTAAGTCCCGACACCGCCGCGGTAATACTAATCGCTCCGCTTTTCGTCCCGGTGGTGTAAGTAACGCTCGCGATCCCCGAAGAGTTGGTGGTGGCCGTGGGCGACGACAACGTTCCGCCCGCCCCGCCATCCGAAAAGCTCACTTTAACTCCGGCAACTGCGTTCCCCGCGCCGTCCTTGACCTTCACATTTAGGGGCAGAGGGAATTTTGTCTTGACCGGCGCCTTCTGCGAATTTCCCGAAGAGAGTGAAACGCTGGCAGGCCCGCCTGTCACTGCGGTCACGGTGAACGTTGCCGTGGAGTAACCCGCGCTGGTCGCCGTCAGCGTATAGGTCCCGGGCTGATTCGGCAAAGTGTAGTTAGTGGCCGCGACTCCCGAGGCATTCGTCGTGGCATTGGGATTGGAGAACGAACCCACCTTGGCCGTCGCTTTGAAACTCACCGGAATACCCGAAGTATGAATCGCTCCGGTGTAAGGATCCTGCAGCGCCACCTGCAAGGCGAGCGGCAGCGTCGTGCCGATCGGCGCAGTCTGGTTGTTGCCCCCCGCGACCGTAATTTCGGGCAGCAGTCCGAACACCGCCAACTGCGTCTGGCCGTTCACATAAACCCGGCCATCGGCGACGATCGGCATCTCGAAGTGAACCGTGGGACCAAAAGCATCGCGCGTACCCGCCAGCGAGCTATCGTAAAGCTCGTTCGCAAGGTTGGTGGCGTCGAAGGCAAACAGCTTGCTCGTCGGAACCGCCACGTACCAGAAAATCCCGTTGTTCAACCCATTGGAGGACACAATACCGCCCTGCGGATTCGCGTCCACCTTCGGAGTCTGCGACGTCGGCAGCAGCGAAACCTGGCCGCCGCTGAACGAATATGCCATAGCCGGAGTTTGATAGGCCGTGACATAGATAGTGTTATTCCAGTAAGTCAGCCCGGCATGAACTTCGCCAAGCACAGGAACATCGAGTTCCTGCGGAATCTGCGTGTCGGCCACCGGATTGTAATGACCCAGGCCGTTCTGGTTCAGCAGGTAGAGCGTTCCATTCTTGTCGATCGTGACCGCGAAATCTCCCTCCGGCACCTCCGGCAGCAGCGTAATCTGCCCCGAGCTGAGGTCCAGGTCATTCATCTGAAGATATTTCTGGTTATAGGGCGTGAAGTAATCAGTCAGGTTGAGGACGCCGTCTCCCTGCTGCAGTTTGAGTAGCGAATCTCCATAATGGCTGCCCCCCGTGTCGACGTCGAACAGCCCGTCGCCGGTGCTGGCATAGATATTCCCCGCGCCATCTCCCGCCAGTCCCGCGCCCGACAGCCAGACCGCGGAATCCTGCACCCCGGGCGAAGCGTCGAACACGCCAACCTGCTCCAGCGTGCCTCCGTCATAGGCCATCACCCAGCCATTTTCGGTCTTGATGTTGCATCCCGGGCTGCCAAACCCGATGTAGATGATTCCATCCTGCAACAGGAGCGCCGCGCGGTTCTGCTGGAATTTGTCGATAAAGGTATAAAGCTGATTATCGACCGTGACCGCCCCCGTCACCGTCACCGGACCTCCGAACAGTTCCGCTCCCGTCCCCAGATTCAAGGCGTGCAGACGATGCACATACGCGCCATTCTCCTTGGTCATGGCCAGCACGTAGATCGCATTCCGTGTGGTGTCGATCACCGGAGTGCCCTGAATGCCGAACTCCTTGTAACCCACGCTGCAGCCTTCATCGGTTTGCGGAACGCTGGTCACGCCGTTCGCGGCATCGAGGAAACTTACCTGCCACAGCGGTGAAGCGTTGCTGCCCCGATTATTGTCCGCATCGAACGCGTACACGCTGTCATGCATGGTCGCCGCATACACCACGTTGTGCGTAGAATTCAAGGCCGGAATAAAAACGTTCGGCAGATAAAGCGGTTGCGCCGCTTCAATTCCGTCCAAAGGCTGCGTAAAAAGCTTCCCGAAGATGGCAAAATTCACGTTCGACGGCGTCAGGATGGTTTCCGTAGTGTTCTGACCGGTGCGAGCGTTATCGTAATGCTGGGTGACGACCGGAGTTTGCGAGTAAGCGGAGCAAACGCAGAGTACCGATAGAAAAACTGCGAAAGCGCAATGAGTCAAAACGCGCCTATGGAATGAGCCGGAAATGCCGCAAGCCGGCAAGGATATACCGCGGAAAACGGGCGAATCTGCACTGCCAGGTTTCCCGCTAAAACGGGTCCGAAACATGTTTGCTCCGAGCTGGTTTGGTTGGAAAACAGTTGTACCGGGGGGAGTATTTTTAAGTCAACCGTATGATCGTATTTTACTACCCGCAGGCATATAAGGCAAAGCTTTTACTGCCCGCCATCATGACCCGCGATTACGCTTTTAATCGAATGATAATAAACGACTTAATAAAATGTATCCCCAGGTTAATTCGCGGATAAATCAAGGTTGGGCGTTAGGATTGCGCAAGCGCTAGTACTGCACGACAGACAGCTTGGGGATGCGCTGGAAGTCGCGTAGATTGGCGGTCAGGACTTTAAAGCCTAGTGACAGCGCTGTGGCTCCGATCAATAAGTCTCCGAACGGAATCACCACGCCTCGGCTCTGCTGCTCGCCGTCGATTTTGCCAGCCAGCAATGCGGTTTCTTTCATATAGGGATAGACCGTTAAGTCGGCCAGCAGTTCGTTCAGAAACGACTCGCGGCGCAAGCGTATATCCGGAGTCTGAGCGCGATAAATGCCGTGGATGAGTTCGGTAAGGCCGATGGCGGAGAGCGCCGCCTCCTGATCGCCCGTTGCCTTCACGATCCTTTCGATAAGCTGTTCGACTGTATCGCCGCGCCGCTCGGCGGCGATCACCACGCTGGAGTCGAGGATCAGTCCCATGCCGGCGGGTTCAATGGTTCACGATGGCTGTTGATCGCGGCTTCCAGATCACGGGCAAAGCCGCCGTCGAGCGTGGCCGTGGAAGCATGTTCTTTGGCGAGACGCAGGGACTCGGAAAGAAGCCGAACATACGGTTCGGCCGGACGAACCACGGCCACAGGCCGCACCTCGTCTCCGATAACGACCTCGGCGCCGGCGCGCACCCGCGCCAGCACATCAGCAAAGTTGCTGGCGGCTTCCGCTGCCGAGATGTAGATTACATCGCGAGCCATGGCGTGATTATACCGTCATTTCCTGCCCGCCTCGCGCTTCATGGACTTCGGCTGCGCGCCCCTTCTCGGAAAGCGAGAGAAGGGGGCACCCCAAGTTAATTGTGGGTCAAGGTTTGGAGAAGCGGCCCGCCCGCCAGCGCCGCGCGTCGTTCGGACTTCGCGCCTCTGTTGGAGGATCGCTCGCCGCCTTGGCTACCCCCTTCTCCACGGAAGCGTCTATTGAATGCTTTGGGATAACGTACCGCTGCTCCCGGAGAAGTTTGCCGAAGCCGAATAGGTTGCCGTCAGCGCATGAGCTCCCTCGGCCAGCAGCGATGTGCTGAGCTGCATCTGTCCGTTCCCCAGCGGACCTGATCCCAATGTCTTCTTGCCGTCTTTAGATTGTGACAATGCCGGAAGGTGCAGCGGACGCAGCCGAGGCTACAACGACTGTGAAAGTAACCGTCTGCCCGTAAGGCGCCGGATTCATCGACGACGTCAGCGTGGTTGTAGTGGCTGCGGCCTCGAGGACCTGGAAAAGGCTGGCGTTGCTGGTACACCATTCCTCAAAGACCTCGCGCACCACGACCCTCTGAGTCAGCGCACCAGAATCGCTGGCAAGTTTTCCTATAAGTTTCTGATTTATAAATACTTTATAGTAATTTCCACTCCCCTTGGACCTGGCGCTCCCAAGTCACGCTAAGTACAGCGCAGCCCGATCGCAAGACACGATTTTTCCTATAACTCTATGATTTATAAATACTTTACATCTAAGTCCTTATTCCTCAAAGACCTGGCGTCCCACCACCCTCTAAGTCTTTGACTTTATTAGACCACGCGAGGAGGGGTGTAAGGCACGGGAAGGCATCTTGCTGGATGCGACCATTGGAACTGGAAGTTACACCGGCAGCGCTAATCGCCTGGAACCGCGCAATGCGCGTTTTCCCGCGAGCTAGAAGCATCTCTCCGCGATGGTTTGCAGCGAGGTGACGTTGAGGCGACCATCCTCTGCCCGGGAGACATCGCCCGCCTTCTCGATCAGAACGCCCTTGACCGCCACCTTCTCCCCTTTTCGGCTCATCGGGTTGAATACAGAGATGCCCAGCAGTTGGAAGCGGCGACCGCCCGAGGGTTTAGTGGAAGCCTCCTTTAATTCGGCTAATTCGGACGCCGTTGTCCCCTGCGTAGTCGAGGCGCTGGGCTGACCCGCGTGGCTCAACGTCCACGTGCCCGACGGCTCCTGCTCCAGGCAGCCCTCGACCTGGGCAATCTCCACCTTCGGCTCGCGCGCAGGATGCGGATCCGTCGCGTCGGTCGTCACTCTTTGATTGTCGATGGTGTACTGGATGAAGGGCGTGAACATTTCATCCCAGCTTTGATTCATCCCGCGAAAGTGGACTTCCTGCTTCGGCCCGGGAGTTTGCCCGGAAACTTGCGCCGCATGCTCATGATGATGCAGCAGATGCTGGTTCTTCAGCGAGTTGTCATAGTGCGCCGTGACCACCAGCTTGCTGCCCGCCGGCAGTTTAAGCGGCGTCTCCAGTTCATAGGCCAGTTGCCAATGGAAATCGTAGTCCGGGACGCTGAGAATGGTTTGCTCGCTTCCGTCGGGATACACCACGTCATATCGGAAGTCCTTGCCTCGCAGGTGCGCGTGCGGTTGTAACTGGTAGATCGTAATGGGCTCGGTGTAGGCGGTGATGCCGATCAATTCATAGTTCTCGGCATAGGCCGGAATTGGGGGAATCACCACGGTCGTGCCCTCGGCTTTTTCGCCCGGCGCATCGTTGAGCAACTGCGTGCCGTCCGCGATAATGCTCGCTCCCGAGGCAGGCACGCGGAACAGTTGATGTTGCGGCGCCTGCGCCTGGAACCAGAAGCCTACCCGGGTCTGGTCTTTTTCCGGCTTCCCCGTGGTCTGGTAGTGAATGTTGCAGTTGAGATAGAAGTTTGCCCCGCCCTTCAGCAGCTTGGCGCTGCCGTTGCCGAACATCTCAAAAGTGGTTCCCGGCGTGTATACGCCCAGCATGTCGTAGAGCGCCGGATTCCCCGGGGCGGTAACCGCGAAATGCGTGTTCAGACCTCTCTGAAACCCCAGTTTGCGCGCTACCTCGTCGAGCTTGTCGATATTGTCGGGCGTCACGCCCGGCGCCAAAGCCAGTTCGGTGATCGCCATATGATGGACCACCGCGCTGTTGCCCGGCAGCACCTGCATCGCCGCCACCCACTTGTCCTCGGCCAGCGGGACTTTGACCAGATATCTAAGGTAGGGAATTTCGCGGACCGCCGGCAGTTGCGACTCGGGCAGTGTAATCACCAGGTCCGGTGGGATTCCCTGCGGGTGCAGCCAGCCCTCGGCCAGGGGGGGCCGTGGAGGCAAGTCGGCGTCGTTGCCTTTGGGCGCGCCCCCGGCCACCCAAGCCACCACCGTGTCAATCTCCTGCTGGCTAAGACGGGCATCTTTGCGGAACTTCATGCTGTGCCTGGGATCAGCCGGCCAGGGCGGCATGGCGCGCGTCGAAACCTTCTCCCTGATCGACTGCGCCCAAGGCCGGGCAGCGTCATAAGACAGCAGTGGCACGGCCGAGGCGATCTGGCCGGGGCGATGGCAATTCACACAATGCCGGAACAGAATCGGCGCGACGTCCTTGTCGAAAGTGGGGGCGGTTGGATTCCCCGCCGGCGCCGTCTCCGGAATCACAAGCGTAAGCAATGCAAGCCCGCCGGCGACGAACACAAAACGGCGGAGAAATCCGCCACATCGCTGGCCGGGATTTCGTTTGCTGGTCAGCATTGTAGGACGGCGTCTCAGGCGGCAGAATCGGCCGGGCGAGAAGCGGGGGCGTGCAGGCGGTGCTGCACCAGAAATGCATAGTGCACCGCGGACAAGATAGTGAAGATAAATGTGGCGCGCAGAAATGTAACGCGCGCAATCCAGATCCAGCGGACGGGGGCCACCAGCAGCAACATCACGAAGAAAATCGCAGCCACCTGGGCGAAAGTGTTGGCCTTGCCGAAAATGCTGGGACGAAAATCACGCAGACCCGCAATCATAAACAGCACGCCGCTGATCAACAGGATGGAAATGTCGCGGCTGAATACCACGACGGTGTACTTCCAGGGAATCAGGCGCTCTATGGAAAGCACCAGAAACATGGTGCTCATGAGCAGTTTGTCGGCAATGGGATCGAGATACTGGCCGAGCAGGGTTTGCTGGTGCAGGGTGCGTGCGAGCAAGCCATCCAGCCCATCGCTCAGTCCGGCGAGAACGAACAAAGCCAGCGCCCACTTGAAATCCTGCTTCACCAGATTGATGACGATGAAGGGCAGAAAAATCATCCGCAGCAGCGTGAGTTGGTTGGGCGCAGTGAGTATCTGCCGGAAGTTCACCGCGGTTTTTCTCCCGCGGCTTTTCCGAGGAACTCGCTGACCAGCAGCGGGGCCGGATCTTGCCCGGTCTTTTCCGCAAAACGCTGTGCCAGTGAGAGCAGGTTGCCTTCGGGAAGATCCAGTTCCATGCGCTCCAGCCGATGCATGGGAAAGAACACGACGCCGGAAGTGAAAGGCTCGCCGCTCTTGATCTGGGAAGCGAGATCGTCAAAGGACGAGACATCGACGCCACGGAGGCTGACGCCTTCGGCCGCGAGATGCAGAATTGCACCCCAGAATTTTTCCCGCGGGTTGGTCAGGGTAGCGATTACGAGCGCACCCTGGCGGAACGGGCTGACCACCTGCGGATCCTGGTAGAAGCTTGTACTGGTCACGATGCGATTGTCGTCTGTGGAGGCGGGAAAATGCAAACGCACCGTGGGTCGGCGCGAATCCGGCATTCGACTCTACCGCGTCTTTCGGGACTCGCCCTTGTCGTTTGGGCGCTGCCATTCGGGACACCTCCCATCGGCACGAGGGCTCCGCCGCGCGCAGATATTAGGATAAAAAAAGTACGGGGACGCGGCACGACGGCAGAGAGGCGCCATACGGAGACACTCAACTTTGGAGATTTCGAGGCCGCTGGGCGCGCCGCCCTTGCCTTCCTTCATCGCCGCCTTGGATTCGATCTCTGGATGCTGACCCGCAGGCGCGGCGAAGATTGGATCGTGCTCCAGACGGAGGATCACGGTTACGGAGTGGAACCGGGCAAGGGGTTCAAGTGGGCCGACTCTTTCTGCGCCGAAATGGTCAAGGGCAATGGACCACATATAGCGCCCAGTTCCGATCTTGTTCCCGCCTACGCGAACGCTCCCATTGGACGTCAAGTCCCGATCAAGTCCTACGTGGGTGTTCCATTGGTCGAAGCGGATGGAAGTCTGTTTGGAACCCTTTGCGCCATTGATCCCAGTCCCCAGCCAAACTCGATCCTGAAGGATCAGGATTTGGTGGAATTGATCGGAGGTCTGTTAAGCACCATTCTTCAGGTCGAACTCAAAGCTAACGAGGTAGAACGGCGGGCTGAGCGCATGCAGGCGGAATCCCTGACTGACGCGTTGACCAAGGTGTACAACCGCCGCGGTTGGGACCGTTTGCTGGATTACGAGGAGGCTCGTTGCCGGCGGCATGGTCATGCCGCGGCCATCATCGCTATGGACCTGGACCATTTGAAAATTCTGAACGATAGGGACGGTCATGCCGCCGGCGACGCTTACCTGGTGTGCGCGGCGAACGCCCTGCGCCGCGCCGCCCGGTCGCTCGACGTGGTGGCGCGATTAGGCGGAGACGAGTTTGGCATTCTTGCGGTGGAATGCGATGGCGCGGGGGCGAAAAAACTGGTCGACCGTTTGCGTGAAGCTCTCAGCGAGGTCGGGGTGGAAGCGTCGCTCGGATGCGCCGAACGGAATCCCATGTTCGGCCTGGAAGCCTCATGGCAGGAAGCGGATCGAGCGATGTACGTGGAAAAACGGTCGCATTCTGCGATCGTCGTGCAACCGATCACGCAAGTTTGAAAAAACTCTACTCCCTTGCGCGTCCGGACAAAATGCCGTTCCTTGCCGCGGATCCAACCTGACCCCGTTTGGGCCATCAGCCCTCGCCCTCACTCTTTAACGCCTTGAGGTCGATGCCCACCTGTTCGGCCTTCTTATAGAGATGCGACCGCTCCAGTCCCAGGGCGCGCGCGGTACTCGAGATCTGGTGGCGCTGGCGTTTTAGCTCCGCCAGGATTGTCTCTTTTTCAAAGGCGCGCACACGCTCAGCCAGAGGAACACCGGCAAGCGATGACGAAGCGGGCGCGGCGGCGGACTGCGGGAGTGCCAGGGCGACGGTTTCCGCAGTCACTTCATCGGACGTGGCCAAGAGCATCAGGCGCTCGACGGCGTTCCTAAGCTCGCGAACGTTGCCCGGCCAGGAATGCGCTTGCAGCGCCGCCATTGCGCGGCCGGTAAAGCGCATCGGCTTCCATCCGTTGAGGGCGCTGACTTGCCCCGCAAAGTGTTCGATGAGCGCCGGGATGTCTTCAGAGCGCTCGTGCAGCGGCGGCAGGCGGAGGGGAAAGACAAATACGCGGTGGAATAAATCCTGCCGGAATTTGCCGTCGCGGACCTGGGTTTCGAGATCGCGGTGCGTGGCCACCACGACTCGCACGTCGACGGAGAGCGGGCGCTCGCCGCCGATGCGTTCCACCTCACCCTCTTCAAGCACGCGCAGCAGTTTGGCTTGCATGGCAAGCGGCATGTCGCCGATTTCATCGAGAAAAATGGTGCCGTGCTGCGCCTGCTCGAACTTGCCGAGATGGCGGCCGGCGGCGCCGGTGAAGGCTCCTTTTTCGTGGCCGAACAATTCCGATTCAATGAGTTCAGCGGGAACGGCGGCGCAGTTCAGCGTGACGAAAGGGCCTCCCGCGCGCGGACTGCGCTCGTGGAGAGTGCGGGCGACCAGTTCTTTGCCGGTGCCGGTTTCGCCGAGAATGCAGACGCGGGTTTCGCTCGCCGCCACGCGCTCCACCTGCGCCATCACGCGGCGCATGGTTTCGCCTTGCCAGACGATTTCGTGCTTGCCGAGGCGGCGCGCCAGGTCGCGATTCTCGCGCTCCAGGCGGCCAAGCTTTAAGGCGTTTTCCACGGTGAGCAGAAGTTTTTCGCTGGAGATCGGCTTCTCCAGGAAGTCGAGCGCGCCGAGGCGTGTGGCGCGCACCGCCATCTCGATGTGCGCCTGGCCCGACATCATGACCACGGGAGCGGCCACGCCTTGCGCTTTGAATTCTTCGAGCAATGCCAGGCCATCCTTGCCGGGCATGACCACGTCGGAGAGGATGAGGTCGAAGACTTGCGACCTGGCCACTTCGAGAGCCCGGTTCGCGTTATCGCACACCACGGCTTCGTGGCCTTCCAACCGAAAAGCCCGCGACAACGAGGCCAGAGTATTGGCATCGTCGTCGACAATCAGCAAATGCGCTTTTTGCGCCACGGTATTGACCTCAATGCAATGCAAACCCAAATCTAAACCCAATCTAACCCATGGACGCAGAGGGTGCTGGGAAATCACAGGGCAGTTCCAGCCGGAACGTCGTACCTTTATCTTTCGCGCTGGAGACCGATATCCGTCCCCCGTGATCGCTGACCACTGACTGCGCAATCGCCAGACCGAGGCCGGTGCCCTGCGGTTTGGTCGTGTAATAAGGAGTGAACAAGCGCTCGCATTCTTCCGGCGTCAGCCCGGAGCCGGTGTCAGAGACCGAAATCTCGATCCACCCGCCGAGCATCACGGTTTGGATGGTGAGGATTCCGCCCAGCGGCATGGCATCGATGGCGTTAAGCACCAGATTCTGCAGCGCGCGATGCAGGAGGTCGGGGTCGGCAGAAATTTCCGGCAAACCATCGGCGAGTGCGGTGTGGACTTGAATCTGTTTTTTCTCCTCAAGCTGCGCTTGAAAGACGCGAAGGACCGAGCCAACGACCTGGTTGATTTGGGTGGGCCGGCGCTGGGGTTGCGGCATTCTGGAAAATTCGCTGAAGCGGGCGATAATGGTTTTCAAGTTCTTGATTTCCGCCAGCAGCGTCGCCGTTCCCTCCTGAAACACCTCCTCAAACATCTCCGGAGATTTTTGTTTCGCGCGTACTAGGTTTTCGACCGTGACCTGTAGGGGGAAAAGAGGATTGTTCAACTCATGCGCCAAACGCCGCGCCAGTTCGCGCCACGCGGCCACGCGCTCGGCTTGCAGGGTGCGGTCTTTTTGCTGAACCAGGTCTTCCGTCATTTGGTTAAAAGCCGCCGCCAGCTGGCCCAGTTCGTCTTTGGACTTGGATTGAGATTCGGATCGGGATTGGGATTCGACTTCAACCTGGACTCCAGAATCTCCGGCGGCAACGCGGCGCGCCGCCTCCGCCAGCAATACCACCGGACGTGTGACGCGGGCGGCAAACCAGAGGCTAGCCAGGACGGCGACAATAATTCCCGCTCCTCCAACCAGCAAGGCGGTCGAAATGATCTGCCTTTGAAGTTCGATCAGTGCACGTCGCGAACTGCCGACCAGCAACACGCCCATCAGTTGCCGATTCGCGACGCCTGCATTCGCCGAAGCCGGATTCGCCACCTTGAAGGCCGGTCCGAGGAGCGGAATGGCATGAAACACTTCCGCATCCGCCGAATCGGAGGTCCAGTGGATAACCTCCTGAGATTCCTGAAGAGTCTGGCGCGTCCTCGCTACCAGCGGGGCGATCTTATCCGCACCGGCGGCGGGTCCATTCAAGTCAAACAGGGATTTCGGATTCCAGTTTGCCTCGAGGTTCTGGTAAAGCAGTACCCGGGTTCCGGCGGGAATGTCGAGAGTGGAGAGAAATCCCTGATCGAGCCTCTCACCGCCGATCACATGCAAGGATTGTTCCCCTGCCCGCGCCGCACGCACAGCGAAAAGGCCGAGAGTAGGACCCTCCGGCAACTCTTCAACCTTCAAAAAAGCCCCGGCGGGAAGCGCATCGCCAGACGCGGAGGATTGCGGAAAGGCGGCCTCGGGATATCCAAACCGAGCTGGCCACTGCGCAGAAGAAAGGAGCGTGCCGTGATTGTCGACAAGTTCCAGAAAATCGAGTTGTTGCTGGCTGGCCAGCGCGCCTGCTCTCCCACATAGCCGCCCGTGTCCGTAACGCCCCGATCCAGATCGAGCGCCATGCGCTGGACGGTTTCACTACGGGCGACAGATTCGATCTTGCCCTCCACCTCCGATCCGCGGCGCTGGAATTCCGAGCGAAACTGGGCGGCGATGGCCTTGGCGCGGTCGCGATCGGCGCGCTCGAACGAGCGGCGAATGGTGCTGTACACGGACGCCGAAATTACGGCCACGCAAAGCAGAACAGTCGCCGCAAATAGCATCAGCAGTTTCTTGCGGAAACTCATCGCGAGCCCGCCTCGGGCCGTGCATCCCCCAGCCAGATATCGCCCAGCGTGTAGCCGTCTGCATCCCACTCCCCGGTGAGACCAGGTTTCCAGCCCAGCACGCGCGCATTCGCTGCGCTCGCCACCGGCAGATGGAAAAGCGGGAGCACGGCGTAATCGGCGAGCATAGTGCGCTCGGCGCGGTACAAGTCCTCGATTGTCTTTGCGCTCGACGTGGCGGGGAATGCCGGGTAGGCAAGTCCTAATTGCCGCGCCGCCTCGTACAGCGCCGTGACCGGATCCGAACCTGGCAGAACCACACGCATCAGGCGAAGATCCTCCGCTCCCGATAAAGAAACTTGCAGGGTAACCCCGACTTCGCGCACATTCAGAGCGATGCGCTCCGCGATCAGCTGCGCCTGGGGGTCCCGCGGATCGTAGCTTAAGTGCAGCACCGGTTCGCGAGACTGCGCAAGTAAACTCCGCGAGCGCTGCGGATTGGGCTGGGTAGAAAAAACCGAATCGTAGCCCGTCATCCAATTGGGAAGAATGTTCGCTGCGGGTTCTCCCACACCTTTCAACAGAACACTTTGCATCGGCTTGCGATCAATCGCCAGGGCTATGGCTTCGCGAAGGTGGGGGTCCTGGGCTTTCGAGTTGGCGGGGAAAACGAGGGCCATCAACTCCACCGGCAAAGACAAAGACGATGACGATGCAAAAGACGATGAACGCCCGGATGATCCAACCGCTGACTGAGGCGCGCCGTCGATGATATCCACCTTGTTCAGTTCGAACGCGAGGGCCTGATCGTGAAGCGATTTGCCGAATTCGATTTCCACCCCATCGACGAAGGGACGGCCGGCCCAGCTTTCTTCATTGGCTGCGAGTTTGAGGAGCTTCCCGGGCTGCCAATCCGCGACGCGGAACGCACCGGTGCCGATGGGCACCGCATGATTATCATTTTTATTGCGCTTGAGCAGCAGGTTACGGGGCAAGGCAAGTTCGCCGAGCACGGAAGACTGGGCGGTTTCACTGTCGATCGATATCGAGTCGTGGGTGGCGCGGACGTTCCAGTCGGGATGGAGCGCGCCCAGAATTTGGGCGATGGCCGCTGGTGAAGCGACGCTGCCGTCGTGGAACTTAACCCCGCTGCGCACGGTGAATTGCCAGTGCCGGCGGCTCGCGTCGCTTTCCCACGCCACCGCCAGCGCGGGCTGCGGGCGGCCCTGGGCATCGAGTTTCACCAGAGTGTCGCCGATCAGCGAGAGCGTGCGTGAAAGATCCCAATACTCGGCTGGGATGGCGTTGGCCGGAAGTTCCAGCGTGCCCGTGCTCGACTGCAGCATAACGCGCAGAGTTCCGCCGTAATGCGGACGCGTGGCCGCGTCGGCCGCTGGCGGCGGGAATAACAGGGCGGCGATGGCTATGATCGGAGGAATCCAAAATTGCGAGCCGCTGCCGGCACTAGCCCTGGTGGAGCGGCCGGGGTCACACTCGCTCGTAAAGGAATTCGTACGCGCGCTCGCGTTCGCGCAACTCTTAATTAGGGCACGAAATCGATACACGATAGGCCTCAAACCATGTTGTGTCTTTTCGTCTTATTACCGCCAGCGCGCTGCTACCGCCGCCTTCCGGCCAGAGGGCGGTGATTTGCCCCTCGAACTCAACCGGAGCGCTGGCAGGGACAGGATCGCGATCCGGAACCTCAAACGCCCGCAACGCGTCACGGTCGGGGTTGCCGCTGTCCGAGACGAGCAACTGCGTGCCTGACCCGCAAGCGGAGTGGACGGCGGCGAGATCGCTGCCCCACTTTACTCCCCGGCTCGGGAGGTCCGTCACCCGTTGGTCCGTCATTCCATCCACGAGATGCAGGGAGCCGTCGACTGCGGCCAACGCCCACAGGGTGTAATTCGAGCGCGAAATCGCGGCTGCCGAATAGAACGACGGGAGGGTGGAAATCTTGCCGATGCCGGGTGAAAGCGCGCCCGTAAAAAAATTGCGCGCGGGCGCGTAGAAGGCACGAACGCCGTCGTCTTGCGAGGTCAGCGGCCAGGGATCGTCGCTGTCATTGCAAATGAGCGCCAGTGGCGCGTCCGAGGTGGACCTTGATCGGCAGATGACGTCGGGCAGATAAACATCAAACAGTCGATCGCGACGCAGCAGAAGGCGTCCACGTAAATCGCGGGGGAAAGTGCGCGCATGGCTGATGGGCAAGGAAGATTCGAGCTCCCACCGGCGGGCAGTATTGGAGCCCGGTTGGCGATACAGGGCGACCGCGCCGTCTCCGAGGGCGAGCAGGCGGGAGCCGCCGGGGACTTCGACGACTGCGAGATCGAGAATCGGTTCCTGGCGGGTAAAAAGAAGCGTCGTTTTCAGGACCGTGGGCAAGGTGATCGCGAAAGGCGTGGCCGCCGGCGGGCGGGGCAGCGCGACGAGAACAACCTTTTTTTCGTCGGAGCCGATCACAATTTCGGCCGTCCAGACGTATTCGCGCAGACTCTCGCCGAGGACGACCACAATGGTACCGATGGCCTGCTCGGCACGGGCGGCGTGTACACCCTGCAATTGCAACTCGGTTTCGAGCGCGCCGAGAACTTCGCGCACCGATTTGTCATCGAGCGAGGAACGGTTGGTGAAGTCGAGGGCGAATGACCCTGGCCCGGAGCAGGCGCCGATTTTTCGCGCCAGTTGGCGAGCCATCTCCGCCAGCGGCGTCGATGCCAGTAGAGGTGTCGCAAGAAAAACGGTCGCGAGCAAAAACGACGTCAGCCAAACCGGCCGCAGACCGCTGGGGATTCGCGCTCGCATGTGCGGGATGCGGTGATTATAGCGTGTGATGAAGCGTGTCTCTTTCATTACCTTCTCGCGGGCCCGACGTTTTAGCGTGGTTCCCGGCGACCTCTCGATTGACCTCCCGGTGACCTCTGCGCTAGATATTTCTCCGCCACAGAGGTCATCGGGAAGGGCGCCACGGCAAAACCAAAAGTAAAGCCCGCCGCGACTATTGTTGCGGCTTTCCGTCGGACATTTCCGCATCTTCTGCCTGGCTGGCCCGGCCGGGCGCGCCGATTCCCCGCAGGACGTCGTTAGTGAAGAAAAACTTGCCGTCGGCGGGAACCATCATGATCTGCAATTTGTCGGAAAGGCGCTCGGCGACGATCTTGTTGATGAGCAGCGGATTCTGCTTGAGGATCGCGGCCTCGCCCGTCATGCGCTCAGCATCGGCAGAAGCCGTCAGACGAATGCGCTCCGCCTCGGCCTGCGCCAGCAGCTTGCGTCGTTCCCCTTCCGCCCGGCTGTCGATCAGCTTGGCCTCGCCCGCGGCTTCGGCATTCTTAACCGTCGCCTCCTTGCGGGCTTCGGCTTCGAGCTTCGACTGCTGAATCTGCTTTTCCTTGAGCGGCAGAGTGTACTGCATGGCGTCGGACTCGCTTTTCGCTTGCAGAACGCGCACCGCTGCCTGACCCTCGGCCTGCTTCACCGCCTGCACTTTGCTGGCTTCGGCGTCGGCCTCTGCGATCTTGACTTGCTTCTGGTGGATCTCGGTCTCCACACCCATGCGATCGTTCTCTTGTTCTTTCAGCAGAAGCGACTCCAGTCCGTTCGCGTACTCCTGGGGCAGTTCGATATCCCTGAGCATCACCTCTTTCACCACGATGCCATCGGCGCCCAACCGCTTACGAATGATTTCGGCGGACCGCTGGCGAATCTCTTCCCGTTTGGCGGAGAACACTTCGCGCACCGTATACCCTGGCACCAGTTCGCGCCACGCCGTGGCAACCACGGGCGGCACGATTTCCTTCTCCAGAGGACTGGGCAAATTGGCTTCGATGTAGTCGAGTCGGCGGGGATCGAGCTGGTAGCGCACCGTGATCGCCAGGCCGAGCGTGAGTCCCTCCTTGGCCTGGACGCGCAGCGGTTCGCCTTTCGGCGCTCCCTTCGCCAGCCCCTCTTCGCTGATGCCGGTGGTGAAGAGCTGGTCCCGTGTGTTGAACAGGTCGACGTGTTCGACCAGTGGGGTGACAAAATGCACGCCGGGATAGAGAGTGCCGGCGAGCGTGCCCCTGATCTGGCTGACGCGCACACCGGCCATTCCGCTGGGGACGACTACGATGCCGGCGGAGATGAGGATGGGAGCCCAGGCCAGCATCACCAAGGCCGCCGAAGTGCGCCAGCGCCACCGTGGCGCGGGTCCGAGTGCGCCGCGCTCGGGGTCGGTGCCGGGATTCAGACGCTGGTGTTGATACGCGAACAGCAGGCAGGCATCGTAGGCGAGAATTCCGGCGGCGATCACAAACGTTGCGATTCCCCCGTATAGCAGCAAGTACTTCAGTAGTAGCATGGTGGTGCTCCTTTCAATTTCTAGGTCCAGATTGAGAAACGGGTTTCGGAGGTTCCGGGCGACGGGTGAACGCCACGCGGACGATTTGTCCGAAGATCAGTTCTTCGATGAGCAGCGACGCGCCCAGCGAAAAAGTCAGACCGCCGATGATGACCAGGGCTCGCAGCAGGCTTGGCATGAGTGCGCGACCTCGCCAGCATTAGTGGCATGCGGACTGCCGGGAACCACAACACTGAAAGGAATAGGGTTACATTTGAGAAGAGCGTATCCGGCGTGTCTGGAGCAACGCGGGTGTGGATTCGCTGACACGCACTACCTGCGAATCTCGAGCGGCGGGTGAGAGTTGGCACCCGCGCAACCGCAGGCGCGATGCCGCCGCAATCATGGGATGAAACTTCGTGCGCGTTGAGCAATCCCATCTATGCTAAGTTCTGTTTTCCAGAGGCACGAACATGATCACCCGGCTTGAAGATAAGGAACTCAAGAGAAAAAGTCGCCGCGAACTGCTTAAACTGGCGCCGGTGGCTGCATTAGGCCTCTTCGCGTGGCCCAGGGTGGGCGACCGGCTGGTTGCGGCCGGACTGCATTTCAGCGATTGGGCAGCAGGCGAACTGTTTCGGTCGCAGCATCCCGCCCAGACTTTTACCGATTCCGCGGTCGTGCCATTTGCGCAATTTCCTTACAACTACTACGACGTGGTCGATCCGGGCGTCGATTTGGAGAAGTGGAAGTTAACGGTCGAAGGCGAGGTGCGATATCCGGGGCAGTACACGTTGACCCAGATTCAGTCGCTGCCGAAGACGGTCCAGAACACGCGGCATGTCTGCGTGGAAGGCTGGGACGTGATCGGGTCGTTTGGCGGAGCGCGCATCTCGGATTTCCTTACTCTGGTGGGGGCCGCGCCGGGGGCGCGTTTTCTGGAGGTGGAGTGCGCGGACGATTACTACGAGTCGATTGACATGGCGTCGGCCCTGCATCCGCAATCGCTCTTCTGTTACGAGATGTATGGGCAGCCCCTCAATCGCGGTCACGGGGCTCCGTTGCGCCTGCAGATGCCGACCAAGCTGGGATACAAGCAGGCCAAGTATCTGACCCTTGTGCGCGTGACGAATGTCTTGAGACCAGGCAAAACCGGCTACTGGGAAGACCAGGGTTATAGCTGGTTCGGAGGACTGTGATGGCCGACGACAAAGAACTCCCCGGCGAACCCCCAGATCACAAGCAAGAAGAGAAAGGCGAAGCCGCGCCCGCCGAAGCAACCGTCGCGAAGATAGAGATGATTGCCGAGGCGGCGGAGTTGGTCGAAGCTGAGACAGAGACAGAACTGGTTCCTGCCGCTTACGAGCACCCTCTGGCGATTCGGATTACCCACTGGGTCAATGCCATCAGCCTGTTCGTCCTCGCGACCAGCGGGCTGCAGATTTTCCGCGCTTTCCCCAGTTTTGGGCCCAAGATTCCGGAGAAGGTTTTCCTCGATATTCCGAAGTCATTCACACTCGGCGGATGGCTGGGCGGAGCCTTGCAGTGGCATTTCACTTTTATGTGGTTTTTCGCCGGGAGCGGCGTGCTTTACGCTCTCTATCAAGTCTTCAGCGGCCACTATCGCACCCTGCTGTTCAAGCCGCGAGACCTTCCCGGAGTGTGGCCAATGGCGCGCCACTATTTTTTCTTCGGACCCAAGCCTCCCGCCACCGAGCAGTACAACGCGCTACAGAAACTGGCTTACACCCTCACCATCGGCCTGGGCTTGCTCTCACTGCTGACCGGAATCGTCCTCTACAAGCCCGAGCAATTTTCCTGGCTCGCGTTTCTGTTTGGCGGATATCATCTCGCCCGCATCTGGCATTTTGCCGCGATGTGCGGATTTCTCGCCTTTATTCCGGGACACCTCATCATGGTCGCGCTGCATGGATGGTGGAATTTCTACTCCATGCTTTCGGGATGGAAGCGTGAACCGGAGTACGAGCGGTAGAAAGCGACGTTTCGTTCAGCGCCGTTTTCCGTTACTCAGCGGGCCTCGGTTTCCACAAGCACGGCCGTGCCGTAGGCCAGCACCTCGGTGACTCCCTGCATCACTTCGGTGGCGTCGTATCGGGCCCCGACCACGGCGTTCCCCCCTAATTGGCCGGCGTGGAGCAGCATTAGATCGAAGGCCTCAGCGCGCGTCTTCTCACAGAGATTGGTCAGGAGCGTGATGTTGCCGCCAACCAGCGTCTGCAAGCCGGCCCCGATGGTCCCGAAGATTGAGCGGGAGCGCACCACGATTCCGCGCACCACTCCCAGGGTTCTCACCACGCGGTAGCCATCCAGCTCGAACTGCGTGGTCACCATGTTGTGCGCGACCATTCTTCCCGGTGTCGTTGCCACATAATTGCCCATTCTTGCCTCCGTAGAAATACGATCTCAGGGTGAACAAATCTTATCCCGGACCCGGTCCTGCGCCATCTGCTGGAGATCACGCACGTTCAAAGTGTAGATTTTTTGCGCGCGACACTTTTCCGCACAGCGCAACAGGAGGGCGCCGTAGATTTTACCGCCCGGCCAACCGGATTGCGAAACCGCCTCCACCACCGCAAGATAATCCTTCTTCTCGATTCCAACCACCGCAAAATTTCGCAGGAAATTATCTCGAATTATGGTAGCGGCTTCCAGAGGGTGGATGCGGGGGACGACCGGCAGTCGAGTGAGAACGGCATAGATCTCGGCAATGGAATGTTGACTGATCCAACCCTTATCATTGCCGGCGGCGACGCGCCCTACCGCCGCTGAAGCCGGACCAAAGTGGCGATGAACATCAATCGCCGAGGCCACCAGTACCGATGTATCGAAAAAGATAACCATCATTGGCCTCGACTGATTTCAGCCGCGACTGACTTCCGCCGAGTAGACTTCAGCCTCGAATCACCGACTGAATACGTTCCTCCCGCACCCTCTCGAGCACGCCATCGAAGTCGGTGCCAGCCTCGGCGCGCCCGCGATGGACAAGCAACCCATTCACTTTAATTAAAGAAGGCTGCGCCTGGGGCACGCGCAATAAGAGCCCGCCGGGATGATCCAATATTTCAAGCTGCGTGTTGGCATGCATCCCCAGGCGTTGGCGAATTTCCTTGGGGACGACGATGCGGCCAGCCTTATCGATGGGCACATTTATACCATTTCTCATGGCATATACCATTACTTGATGCCACGAGGCAACGAAGAGGGGCGAATCCGCCCCAAAAAACCGTGGCAGACGGTGAGAACGGTTTTCCTTGTACGGATTTTCTTTATACTGTTTGTCCAATCTGGGAGGTTCGATTTGCTTTCACGTCGGCGATTCCTTAAGACCACTTCTCTCGCAGCCAGCCTCGGCGCTATCGCGCCCGATCTGGCTCAAGCGGGCGAAAACAAGAAGTCTTTGCCGCCCGCCATCGCCGCCCTGGCTACGCGTCGTGGGGAAGCGAGGGTAATCACGATTGAAGAGCGCGCCGACCGGCAGGAGAAGGCCCGGCGCCTGATGCGGGAGAACGGCCTCGACGCCATGCTGATGGCGCAAGGCACATCGCTCAGATATTTCACCGGCATTCGCTGGGAAGGTGGCGAGCGGCTTTTTGCCATGGTGCTGCCCGCGAAAGGCGGCGCGTTTTATGTTGCGCCCGCATTCGAAGAAGGCCGCGCCCGCGAGCAGATCGCTGAAGCGCCGGAGGGCAAAATGCCGGACGTCCGCGTCTGGCAGGAAGACGAGAGCCCTTACGCCCGCGTCGCCCAGGGACTTAGTGATCGCGGAATTGGGAGCGGCACGGTCGGCCTGGAAGAAACAGTGAAGTTCGTTTTCAGCGATGCCCTCACGAAAGCCGCCGCCGGCGCCACATTTGTGAGTGCCACCCCCGTCACCGCCGGATGCCGCGCAACCAAGAGCCCGCATGAAATTGCGCTCATGCGCCTCGCCTCGCAGGTCACGCTGGCAGCCTACGAAGCGACCTATCGTTCGCTGAAGGTGGGCATGACGCAACACGACGTCGCGGAAATGGTGGAAGCGGCGCACCGCCAGCTGGGCTTTGACGGGGGCGCCGACGTACAGGTGGGGGAGTTTTCCGCATTTCCGCACGGCTCGGTAACTCCGCAAGTCATTCGCGAGGGCACGATCGTGCTGATGGATGGTGGCTGTTCGGCGGAAGGCTACGCCTCCGACATCTCCCGCACCTATGTCCTCGGAAAAGCGAGCGACAAAATGAAACAGGTGTTTGACATTGTGCATCGTGCCCAGAGCGCCGCGCTCGCCGCCGCGAAACCGGGAGTGCAAGCGGGTTCGGTCGATGCCGCGGCGCGCCAGGTGATCACCGATGCCGGCTACGGTCCGGATTACAAGTACTTCACGCATCGTCTGGGACACGGCATGGGCATGGACGGGCATGAGTGGCCCTATCTGGTTCGTGGCAACAAAACCCTGCTTCAGCCCGACATGACTTTCAGCGATGAGCCGGGAATTTATATACGGGGCGAGTTCGGCATCCGCCTGGAGGATGACATGCACATTACGGAAAATGGCGCAGAGTTATTCACTCCCCAGAGCGCATCGCTGGAGAGGCCGTTTTAAGCGGGTGCCAGCGCAGGGAGGGAGGGTATAAGTTTTCCCTCGCGCCGAGCGTTCACGCAAACTCTTTCATCTTGACAGTGGGCGGCCCTGCCTTCAGACTCTGGATGCTGGACAGGAGTTCCCCTTTCCCGGAAAGCCCGGTTGCGGACTTTAGTCCGCAAGACTCACCGGTCCGCAATGCGAAGCAAGACAATCTCCCCTCCTATATCTCCTGAGAAAAACAAAGGAAACTCGGCCTATGAAGTTCTCTGCAACGAAGGTTCTCACCCCCGCGCTCGTCGTCATCAGTCTCGTCGTCTTTAGTCTCATCGGGACCAGTCTCGCCTCCGCTCAGCTGACACCCCGGATCAAACCGATGAGCGGCAAAGTTTTTATTCCCGATTCGAGCGTGGAAAAGTCGAGTGACCTGGGAAAGCGCGCCCACACCAACATCCGCCTGTTCCTGCCGGCGGATCCGATGAAAACGGCGCAACCCTTCGGACCGCCCTTCAACGGCTATGCCTATGAAACACCCTCTTCGGTGGCTTGCCTCTACAACCTGGTGAAGGCCGCGAAGGGCTGCGATCCGAATGGGGCAACGGTCAATCCTGTAGGCGGGGCGAAAATGATCGCCATCGTGGATGCCTACGACGATCCCAATGCGGCCGCCGACCTGTCTACGTTTTCCACTCAGTTTGGTCTGCCTGCGGCAAATTTCCAGGTAGTCTTTGCCAGTGGTGTCAGACCGCCTTTCAACGCGGGCTGGGAAATCGAAGAATCGCTCGACGTGCAGTGGGCTCACGCCATGGCTCCCGAAGCAAAGATCGTTCTGGTGGAAGCGGCTTCCAATAGTTACGCGGACCTGCTGGCGGCGGAAGACGTGGCCAGCGCCATGGTCAACGCTGCCGGCGGCGGAGAAGTCTCCAACAGTTGGGGTGGCGCGGAATTTGCGAGCCAAACTGCTTACGATTCTCATTTCGTCAAAGCGGGCGTGGTCTTCTTCGCATCTTCTGGAGACAGCCCGGGGACGATCTGGCCGGGAACCTCTCCCAACGTGGTCTCGGCGGGCGGCACTACCGTGAGCCGCAATGCCGCGACGGGATTGTTCGTTTCGGAATCTCCCTGGGACGAAGCGGGCGGCGGCGTCAGCAAATACGAAGCGCGACCGAGCTTCCAGAGCAATATATCCTCTATCGTGGGAAACGCCCGGGGCGTGCCCGATCTTGCCTTCGACTCTAACCCCATCACCGGGGTTTGGGTGCTGGCATCGAATCAGGGCGGGTGGTTTGTGGTGGGTGGAACCAGCGTGGCGTCGCCCTCATTGGCGGGCATCATCAATTCGACCGGCAGTTTCGCCGCTTCCAGTAATGCCGAACTGACGACTCTCTACGGCAACCTAGGAGTGGGCGCAGACCTGCGGGACATCACGTCCGGCTTTTGCGGACCCTACGCCGGCTATTTCGGAGCCAAAGGCTGGGACTTCTGCACCGGCGTCGGAGTGGTCAAGGGCAAAAAGGGAAAATAGGCGGCCAGCACCGAAAGGGCCTGCTCAGTTGGGGCGGGCCTTTTTTTATTTATCGAGTTACAGATAGTAGAGCGGCAATCCTCATCGCCCCTCGCCGGTCGCCTAACGGCCACCTGAAAGCCGCGCCCCTCCCCAAGCAGATTCGACGGGACCGGGAGCCGCACGTTTTCCTCACTCCTCTTCCCATTCCCGTAAACGACGCAGCATTGAAGCGGGCGCTTCCACCTCCAGCAGAACCGCGCCATCCTGGTATTGGCGGGAATAGATGCGAGCTCTGGCCTCCAGTTGGGAGAGAATTTTGCCCTCCTTTTGCGGGATGCGCAGCCGCACCCGGCGTGGCCGATCTTCCTCCAGCAGGGCATCGACGCGATCGAGCAATGTACCCAGCCCGATGCCTTTGGCCGCCGAGACGTGAACACTTTCATCGTTGTCACGCAGGGACTCGCGCTGCTTCGGAAGCAGCAGGTCGATCTTATTCATCACCCGCAGCCTCGGTTTTTTGTCCGCCTCCAGCTCTTGCAAGACGCTTTCCACCTGCGCGTCCTGCTCCGCGGAAACCGGGCTGCTGGCGTCGGAGACCTGCATGATCAGCGTGGCGCGTTGCACTTCCTCCAGCGTGGCGCGAAATGCGGTCACCAGAGTATGCGGAAGATGCCGGATAAATCCCACGGTGTCGGAGAACAGCACTTTGCGCTTCGATGGCAGTTCCGCTCCGCGGATGGTGGGGTCGAGCGTGGCAAACATGCGCGAGGAAGCGACCACGCGGGATTGCGTCAGAGCATTGAACAGCGTGGACTTCCCGGCATTGGTATAGCCCACCAGGGCGATGGTGGCCACGGGAACCGATTCCCGGCGCTGTCGCTGTTGCGCCCGGACGCGCCGCACATTCTCGATTTGCTGTTTGACATGCCGCACGCGGCGGAAGATTTTACGGCGGTCGGTCTCCAGCTGCGTTTCACCCGGTCCGCGCGTGCCGATGCCGCCGCCGAGCTGCGACATCTCGATGCCGCGTCCCGCCAGCCGGGGGAGCATGTATTCGAGCTGCGCCAGTTCCACTTGCAACTGCCCTTCACGGGTGCGCGCGTGCCGGGCAAAAATATCCAGGATCAGCTGGGTGCGATCGATCACCCGCGTATTGACTGCACGTTCAATATTGCGCTGCTGCGAGGGTGAGAGGTCGTGATCGAAGAGGATTACATCGGCCGACACCGAGGCCGCCGCGCCCGCGATCTCCTCCAGTTTGCCTTTGCCGATCAGCGTAGCTGGTTCGGGCCGGTCGCGCCGCTGTTTGAACTCGCCAACGATCAGGGCACCCGCGCTGGCGGCGAGGGTGCGCAGCTCGTCGAGCGACTCTTCCGAAGTAAAATCTGAGGTGAAATCGGACGTGAAATCAGAAGCTGAACCGCCGGGCATCGGCGTCCCGGCGGCGTTGGTGGCGTGGTTGCGCGCCGCTTGCGCGGCGGGGGTGATGGTCGCGCCCCGAGCTTTTCCGGCGTGGCCTTTGCCGCGAAATTCCACTCCCACCAGGAATGCCCGCTCCTGCTGCTCCGACGGGTTCAGAACCGCCTTGGGGGCCTTGCGCCCACTGGCGCGGCTGCTCAACCTGGAGTCATCTCGGCGCAAGCAGGCTCACTTCATCCCTCGGTGCCCGTGCCGGAAGCGGAGTTCGCAAGCGGGGCCTCATGCAGCGTGGTCCCGGTCCCCGTCCCCCCAGCTTTCGGTTCGGCGTGGAGGTGCGTGGCCCGCGAAATAACCACTGTCGAAATCGCATGCTTGAAAATGAGCTGCTCCTGGTTGCTGGTTTCGAGCACCACCGAGTATTTGTCGAAAGACCGGATACGCCCCGTGAGTTTTACACCGCTGACCAGATAAATCGTAATATTATGCCTTTCCTTTCGCGCGGTGTTCAGAAAGGAATCCTGAATGTTCTGTGGCGCCGGCTTGGGTTCCATTGTGCCGATCTCCTTCGTGCAGGTTCGATTGTGTGCCGTAGGTTCTTGCGCAGGACCGCCAGGCCATAGCCAAGTCTGTTGACTTTACAATACGGCCTTGTCCCACGCTTTTCAATATGGCGCGCGACAATAGTCTCATCGAGTCTTTCCGCCCCCGCCCCGCCCCGCAGGCTTTCCGGCTTTCGTAAAAAAAGTCATGGGTATCATTCTCCGCGCCTTCGATCTACAATCGTCGGTTCCGCGAAATGAGCTTTCTCCCGGGAGGGTAGCTTGACCGACATCCGCTTGCCTGCCGACTTCCAGACTAATCTGTTGATGATGTTTCGTTGGCTGCATTTTATCGGCGGCGTCACCTGGATCGGCTTGCTCTATTTCTTTAACCTGGTGAATATTCCCTTCCTGAATGAGCTCGATCCACCCACCAGAAGCAAAATTTTGCCCGATCTGATGACCCGTGCCCTGTGGTGGTTCCGCTGGTCGTCAGTCCTCACGGTATTGATGGGACTCGCCTATTGGGGCAGCACCGTCGCGTCCGATGCCCGGAATGGCGGAGCGACCTCCGGGATCGCCATGGGCAGCTTCTTTGGCATCTGGAGCGTCGCCTGGGCGCTGATGTACGCCTGCGTCATTCCCGGCAAAGGCGTCCTCAACCGAGGGCCGGTCCTGGCGGTCATTTACGCCGTGATCGTGCTGGCGGCGTCCTATCTGTTCCTGCGCTTTAACGATCATGGATGGGAGAGCAATCGGCTGCTCGCCATTGGTATTGGCGGCGGCATCGGCTGGATGATGATGTTGAATGTCTGGGGCGTGGTGTGGCGCGCCCAGAAGAAAATCATCCGCTGGACGTCTGAAAATGCGGCCCACGGCACGGCCCTTCCGGAGAAGGCCAAATATCTCGCCCGCCAGTCTTTTCTCATGGCCCGGGCAAACTTCGTTCTGTCGTTCCCCATGCTCTTTCTGATGGGGGCGGCGAGTCATTATCCCATGTTCGGAAAATGATGTTTGGGAAATGATTTTTGGAAGATAATCCTTTGGAAGTAATGTTGGAACGTGATGTTGGGGTAGTAACTACTAGCCCTTAATCCCACAGATGCAGGAGTTTCTGGACTCAATCGTGGAGTGGTCCGGCGCCAGAGAAGACTGGAGCCCCATTTCGCGCGGGGCCACGCTGGCGTGGCTGCTTTTCTACGTTCTTCTTCCTTGTGTATGCGCTCCGGATGCACGGCTACCTGTTTATCGACTCCGCCAATCTTGTGGTCCACGAAGGCGGCCATCTGCTTTTTGGCTGGTTCGGCCGAACGATTGGCCTGTGGGGAGGCACGATTCTGCAATGGCTGGTCCCGCTGTTGCTGGCAGCGCATTTCTTCCGCGAACGCCAGCTTGCCGGCTTCGTCTTCTGCATGTTCTTCTTTTTTGAGAACTGGTTGTACACGGCCACATACATGGCTGACGCCCGCGCCATGGTTTTGCCGCTCGTAACCGCCGGAGACTCGGATTACATCGAGCACGACTGGAACACGATTTTCTCGAGCGCTGGAGTCTTGCAGTACGACACGACCATTGGCGGGATCGTGCGCGGCGTGGGGTGGTGTGGCATGCTGACCTGTGTCGGCTGGCTCGCCGCGCGTCTGAGAACTACAGAGCCGTAGGCAGAGAGAGGGCGTCCTTTTGGCGAAGTCGGGCTAGGCTCTCGCCGTTCTACTGCAATCTCAAATGCAGAGTTGCAGGCCAGTGAGTGTAATGGCGATGTTACGCCAATCTCGCCGTGACGAATCGTTTCTAGTGTTGCGTCGGCCCTTTCCGCACCTCGGCTGACGGCACGTTTTCTCTCATAGCAAACCTAATCCGGAGTTTGCCGCACCCTCTTTTCTTCTTGCCGTTCACGACGACTGGCTTGAATTTCCATCTGGAGACAACCGTCATCAGGTGAGAAGTTCCCAAAGGCTGACCGGAGATAGCGTCTGCGCCCGTCACGCGCCCTTTCTCGTCGAACCCTATTTGAAAAACAGCGACGCCACGGTAAGTGGAGTGGCTGCCCATCCGGTCAGGCTCCATCTCGACGTGGGTAGCGTACTTAGACATCTGTGCGTCCGACAGGCAGACCGTCTCGATATCGCAAGCACACGCCACGAGAGTCTGTGCAATGGCGGGACTTACACACACAAAAACAGCCATTAATGCTTTAGGTAGAGTTCTCATGCCGTGCTTAGACACCGCGCGGATGGCTGAAGGTACAGTGAGCTTTGCCGTTGTTGACGAGAGTCGGCGTTTACACTCGTAACCACGTCAATGGGCTTTCGTCGGCAAGTTCCACGGCTTCCCGTCGAAATGTCGGGACCGGGTGCCCCAGGTAACGCGGCGGGTGCCACACACATATCGGGCAGTTTACGATGTGTGGGTTTCTCCGCTGCCGGACTGTCTCGAGATCACAATTACAATACTATGCCGAGTCTCAGCCTATGAAGTACCAGTTGGTTTTGCAGTTCTCAGCAAATTCAATCGCGGATTTTGATCGCCTCGTCCTGCTTGAAACGAAACTCATGGAAGCACTGGACGACATTGCAGCGGTTGATGGACACGATTTCGGATCGGGCGAGTTCAATATTTTTGTTCTCACCGAGGATCCGAGCACAACATTTACGCAAGCTCACGAGGTCATCCTCGATGAAGGTATTCCTAACGAACTGCGATCCGCTTATCGCAAGCCGAATGGCGAGGACTATGTGATTCTCTGGCCTTCTGCGCTCACGCAATTCCGCGTTCTGTAGAACACAAAAGTGAAACGGGGATTCTTCGACAGTTGATCGTACCTTTGTTTGTAGCACTGAGGTCCGCGCATACGACAAGTGGTTCAGATTCAGTGATGCGCGAAATCAATCCATACCGCGATTATCCAAATCGTAGCTGTCGCAATTAAGAAGAAGCTGTCCCGCAGCTTTCGTAGGCGTGATATCCAAATTAGATTTATTAGTCCAAAGCAGACAAAAATCGGAAAAGTACGAGTAGCCCACACAGGTGGCTCCCCGGTTACTGTGTAAATCCCTGCGGCACGCTCTTCTGGAATCGCCCAGCTAGCCATTGATGCAAATACATAAACGATCACTCCTGTTACATTTGCGATGAAGAGTGCCAAACCAAGTCGGTGCCCTGCAATATACTTTTTGATTTCTCCTAAGGTCTCGCCATTCCCGCTGATTTTACCCTAGCAGTCAAAGTCGGTTGGCGCTAACAGGGCGCTCACACTGAACCCCCTCAATTAGCTTTCGCCGCCAAATTCCACGCCTTGCCATCAAAGTGCGCGGGCAGAGGCAGCCCAAAGAGCTTCAGAATAGTCGGCGCCACATCCACGATTGCCGGTTTTTCCTCTACGAATTTGTGGCTGGAAAACAAAACGCCGGGAACCAGCCGCGGATCGATGCTATGGTCGCCGCTCCAGGCTTTAAGATTGTCCTCGAAGACCTGCGCCGTCACTTTACCCATGACCGAGTCCCACGAAGCGCGATAGCCTGCGCCGTAGCCAACAATCAGATCCGGAGAATTCTCTGTATACGGTCCGCGATAAACTTTGTCGGCAATGAACACGCCCGTTATGCCGATCGCGCCGGATGCAGGATCGACCATCCCGTTCAGTCCTTTTTGCAGTTCCTGCTTCAACGCTTCGACCTCGGCAGGTTCGACGATTCCGTGCTTCTCGCGGCCCTTGATATTCAAATAAAGCCCGTTGAGGCCCATGGTGTAGGCGCGGGTGCGCGACCAATCGACGTCCTCGAACCAGTCCCCGCTTTCGGTCTTGCCGTCTTTGAGCGCGAGATACCCGTTCTGATGCAGCCACGCATTCAAGTTCATGCAGCGCGCGAACGACTTGAATCCGTGGTCCGAGATCACCATCAGCAGCGTGTCTGCGTCTATTTTCTCCATCACACGCCCGATCAGGCGATCCATGCGCTCGTACAGATCCTGAATCACCTGGGGATGTTCACGGTGCGGCACATCCCGCGCCGCCGGGTGGTCTTCTTCCAGATAACGCCAGAACATGTGCTGCACACGGTCGGTGGTATCGAAGACACAAGTGCATAACCCCTGCCGGGTTTTCTCCAGAGCGTCAAAGAGCATGCGTTCACGGTCTTCATGATTGCCATAAGCCTGCGCCAGGAAAGCGTCGTCATCGAGCACATCCTCGTTGAGCGCCCAGGTATCCTCGGCCAGACCTAGCGTGGCGTAGGAGCCCAGCAGTTTCGCCAGATAAATGGAGTAGGTGACGGGATGCGAGATGGGCAGGTCGGGACGCCCGGGATCGATATTGACCGGCGTAACATACACTTCGATCTCGGGCGAAACTTCCTTGAGGTAAAAACGACAGATGCCATGGGCGGTAAACCCCATGCCTGCCTTGAACTCCGCGGGAAGCCAGGCGGAATACTCGCCGGCCTGCAAGGTGAACTTCTCCGAACCGAAATGAAATCGAGCCACTTTCGAGCCGGGCAGAATGCGAATTTCAAAATTCGCTCGTAGTTCCCCACCTTTCACGTCGTCTTTCTCAAGCAGGGGATTATCCGGCCCGGGAACGTAGGATCGACAAAATCCGGCGTTGCGCTCGATTGGAACGCGCACCCCGCCCTCGCGGAATTTGCCGTCCGAAACGCGAGTCGTGCACAGGCAAAACGTGCCCTGGCTGCCCTTGAGGTCAGGGACGCACATGCCGGACAGCAGCACGCCCTGAAACTTTTCCGGCGGAAAGGTGACGGGAACGCGAATCACGGAACTGAAAATGCCGGCATCACCCAGCCAATGCCAGAAAGGGGTGCCCTTGCGCATGGCCTTGATGCTGGTTTTTCCCAAGGGAATGGAGTACTTGCCGATTTTGAGGTGCCGCTTCGGCCCTTTGATTTCAGCGGACGAAAGATAAGGAAGATAATTGCTGGTATCGCGCGCCAGAAAGTCGTAAATGTTGTGCTTTCCCGGATTCACGCCGGTCATAAACGTGGACCAGGCCACGGGAGAGATAGCGGGAAAGGTAGTTCTTAGCCTGGCGAAACTGCCCTTCTCCCGCAGCTTCACCAGGTTCGGCAGACGGCCTTCGCTCATAAAACGTTCGGCAAGATCGGGATCCATCCCGTCGAATCCGAGAATTACGGCCCGCTGAAAAGTGGCTTTCCCATAAGCGTTCCGGCGGCGGAGAAAGCGGAAGAACTGGCGGAATGGCCACGTCACCAAAGCGTAAAACGAATAAAGAAACGCGACAAAGATCGCCCAGAACGACGACAGAACGGCGAAGCCCGCGCCGGGCCCGGCGTAAGCGTGAGCCAGCGTGGGAAGAAAAATAAGTAACAGAAACCCCGCCACCAGTGCGGCGCGTGCGCCGGCAAAGGGCCGGTTCAAGCGCCGCATCCCAGCCACTCGAGCGCGCTCTTGGCCGAAGCCACACACCCGACATGGACTCATATTTGGATCCCCAACAGTTCTTTGAAAATAAATCCTGCCACCATCGACAGAACGAAGAAAAGCCATATCCAATTCATGCCGTATCCCGCAACCGCAATTTCGCGGTCTGCGTAATCGATTGAGATGGAGTCAATCGGGCTATTGTTCGGCAAAGGCGGCTCCGCGGATGAGAACACTCGCCGCCAGAATTGATCGCGCAAACGGACGGCCGAGATTCTGGGAAGGCCGCTTCCGATGCATACCGTCTTGTCAACGCTCTCGCCCCCGCCCGTAATCTTCACTGCATATGCGCCTGCACGCGACGCCACCAGCCGCCAGACAATCTCACCCTCCGCGGGAATGTGCACGGCCGGCGCGGTCAATGCGATCTGGGGTGGAAGATCGAGCGTTAGCGAGTTCAGCGTGTCAGACCCGAGACCGGATTCGGACCGATCCGAGCGATCCGACAAAATATGAGCCGTGAGCAGGAACGGAGTGTTCGCAGGAATCGGTATTTGCCCGAGATAACGATCGGCCTGCACGATCAGTAACGTGATCGGAATGATGACGTAGAGCAGCGGCTTGAATGCCAGCTTCAGGTAGCGCCCCGTGCCGCGCAGGATCTTGCCGTAAGAGCCCATCACGACGGGAATTTGATCTCGAAATAACCGCACCGCCAGCAGCTGCGCCTTCAGTTGATCTTTGGCAACGGCAATGGCTTTTTGATCCGATGTGTAACCGAACAAAACCACCATTAGTAGTCCCACCAGCAGCGACAGGGCCACAACCATCGCCAGCGGACTCGTCAAGATCGAGAACGGAAGCACCACGCTCAATTCGCGACGACTGGCAGACGGCATCGACTTGAAAGGAGCAATCAAGCTATTCGATGTACCCCAGCCCGCGCAGGCGTTTCTGGATTTCTTCTCTGGAATCGCCGCTCTCGCCGGGCAAAATTTTCTTCGTCTCTTTCTCCAGCATGTGGATCACGAATTCGTCGATGGATTCGTATCCGGCGGCATCGGAACACTGCTTGACCTTTTCCAGGAGTTCGCCTTCGATCTTTATTTTGTGAGAACCAAACATGACTTCTCCCACCCGAGTTGTTTCCTGGATTTTGTAATTCGCCTCGCCTAATGCGGCGGAAAAACCGACTGCCCCATCATATCCTTCATTTTCGTAATCCCGAATTCTGACAGAATCGTGGGTGCGATATCAGTCAAGGCCGGATTCTGCATGGCAATCTTGTGGTTGCTCAGGAGCACACCCGGAACCTTCGTAAAGTCCATGCAATGGTCGCCACTCCACGCATTGGTATTGTCCTCCAGCACATCCGCGGGAAAAGCTCCCAGGATGGTTTTCCAACCGGCGCGATAACCTCGGTTATAGCCCACCAGGGCATCGGGTCCGGAGCGCGCGTAGGGACCTTGATAGGCCTCGCTTGCCAGATCGATGCGAGTAATCACCGGGGAACCGTCTTTCGGATCGCGCTCGTCCACCAGTTTCTGCCGGATTTCGCGAAGTAGCGCGTCGCGTTGCGCCGGATCGACGATGCCCTCGCGCTCGCGGCCGCGCAAATTGAGATAGAGTCCGTTCAATCCCAGGCCGTAAGCCCGGGTGCGGCTCCAGTCCACATCGGCGAAGGCGGCGCCGGAGTCGTCACTCGCGCTCGCTTTCCGCGTAATGTAGCCATGATTCAAGAGCCAGGTATTCAGGTTAAAGGAGCGGCGGTAGGGAGCAAATCCGTGATCCGAAAGAACGAGTAGAGTTGTATGGTTGTCGAGCGTGGGCATCACCTCTCCCAGTACCTGGTCGATCTGCTCGTAAAATTCCTCCAACGCGGTACCGTACTTCGCAGCGAGCGCCGCGTCGTAGGCGGGATGCTGGGGATCGGTCAGCCGCCACATCATGTGAGCGTTCAGGTCCAGGCTGGAAAAATAGAAAAAGAACAAGCCGTTATGGAATTTGGGGAACTCTGCATCGAAGGCCCGCCTGTGCTCGGCGAGCACGGTGCGCGCCTGTTCCAGATACTCCTTATCGTCGAGCACGCCGGCGGAGAGTGCTTTTGTGTCTTCGGCGATGCCCTGAGTGTGGAATTCACCGATCTGCTTCGCCAGATCGCGCGAGTAATCTGAGGGTGTCGAGATGGGCAGCGCGGGATTCTCGGGATCGATATTGATCGGCGAAACGTAGAGTTGAAAACGGGGATGGGTCTGCTTCAGGTAAAAGCGGCAAATCCCCTTGACATGGCCGATCCAGGGCATCAGCTCAAATTGCACTGGAATCCAGCCACTCCACTCGCCTTCCTTCAACACCAACTGCCGATCCTGCAATGCGATGCGCGCGACCGGCTCCATCGGATCGACATCCACGGTGAAAGCTTCTGTGGCGGGCGGCGAGTTTCTGCGAAAGGTATTGTCGGGCCCGATCAGGTGGCTGGCGACACGATTGTTGTTCACTTCCACCTGCACCACTTCCCCGCCTTCCACCGCGCCGACGGCGGCCATGGGATCGTCAGTGTAGAACGTGAATGTGCCATAGGTACCACGGAGATCGGGCGTGCCCATGCCGGAAAGTGTCTTGCCCCTGGCGGGGATCGGTGGGAAGTTCGCCGGAATGCGGTACACATAGTTGGGCACGCGGTGATCGTCGAGAATTTCCCAAAAAGCTTTGCCGTGCCGCAATTGTTCTGCCGATCCGCTGCCCAGCGGAATCACCCAACTGCCGAGCTGAAAGCTGTGCTTCGGCCCCTCGACTCTCGAGGTGGAAAAATAGAGTTGGAAAGTCTTAGGGTCCCGATGAATGAAGTCAAAAATTCCATGGCCGCCGGCGTTCATCCCTGTAATCAGGTTCGACCAGGCGACCGGACTCTGGGGCGGGATGCTTGTGGTCAAACGTCGGAAAGATCCTTGCTCCGCCAGTCGGGCGAAGTTCGGCATCTTGCCTTCCGCCATGAATTTCGTCAGGAGGTCGGGATCGAGTCCATCGACACCGAGGATGACCATCTTCCGGGATGATTCGTCCCCCTGCACATGCCGACAAGAGAGCAGCGGCAACCAGACTGCGGCACACAAAACCAACAGACAAAGCAACCGAACGTATCGTTTTTCACCACGGGCTGAAAGATTGATTTCCACTGCAAGCGGCGGTCTTTTTACGCAACGAGCCTATTGATTGTACGCGGGCTTCCTCGGACAGCAAAATGGGGTCATCGTGTGCAGCTTCGCGGATCTGGCGTCTCGCGGTAAGGTTTTTGCCAGGGGGCAAACAAAGTTACACTTACCCTCATGATTCGAAGCCTGGTCGCGGTGAGCGCACTAGCTGTCAGCTCTTTGAGTTTCTCCGTCGCCGCAGCCTCCCGCAAGCCCAATCTGCTGCTGATCACCGTCGATTCCGCCCGCGCCGATCGCATGGGCTTCCTCGGCGGCAAAGCAGGCGTAAGCACGAACCTGGATCGTCTGGCTGCGGAGAGCATGGTCTTCGAACGCGCCTTTTCTCAGTCGCCATCCACCGTCGTGTCGCACGCAACCGTTCTTTCAGGAGCCTATCCGCAGAGCACTGGCATCAACGAGATTGGCGGGGAACTGTCGCCGTCGCTGCCTTCCCTGCCCGAACTACTGAAAAGCCAGGGCTACCGCACCGCCGCCTTCGTCAGTTCCATCGAACTGGATCCGCAGAACGGCCTGGCACAGGGCTTCCAGCGCGGCTTCGAGACGTATGACGCCGGTTTCCGGCCGCCGATCCCCGGCGACGCGCGACCCCCCGTAATCGCCCGCAGCGGAGAACAATCGGTGGCGCGAGCCCTTGCCTGGCTCGCCTCAGATTCTAAAGCACCGTTTCTCTTGTGGATACATATCGCCGACGCTGAGCAGCCCCATTCTTCTTATAACTCCGCCCTCGCCGCAGCGGATTCCGCCATTGGCAAATTGATCGGCAATCTGCAACGAACGCAGCGGTATGAAAATACCGCCATCATCCTCGTCGGCGCTCACGGCCAGAGCCTGGGAGACCATGGCGAGATGACACACGGCATTTTTCTTTACGATGAGACAATTCGCGTCCCGCTGCTCATAAGGCTTCCCGCGACGGCCCCGGCGGCCAAACCAAGCCGGGTGACCGGCAAGGTCAGTCTGGTGGACATCGCTCCCACAATGCTCGAAATCGCGGCCTGCGCCGTGCCCTCACAAATGCAAGGACAATCGCTCTTGCGTATAGCCCGGGGGGAAGCCGGCGAGCAAGCCGTGTATTCCCGCAGCGATCTGCCGCAGCGCGGGTTCGGATGGAGCCCGCTTGAATCCTGGCGGGCCGGCAAGTACCTCTACATACGGGCGCCGAAACCTGAACTCTATGATCTTGTTGCCGACCCCGGGGCCGCTCACAATCTGGCCCAGAGTGCGAAAGCCACGCTCGACACCATGGCGGCGCAACTCGATGCCTTTGACCGGCATTTCAGCGGCGCTGGTAAGTCATCCGCCCAGCTGAGTTCCTCGGAGATGGAGAAATTGGCCTCGCTCGGCTACATCGGGCTACAGAAGCCCTCCGGCACCGCGACCGCCGCCGCTGGAACCGATCCCAAGGACAAAATAACCGTCGCCAACCAAGTGCTGGCAGCCATCACGGTTACTCCAGATCGCGCCATATCCGCGCTCGAGCCCTTGCTAGCCGCCGACCCCAACCTCTACCTGGGGCAATACGCGCTCGGGATCGCACTGGCCCGCAAGGGGCACTATGCGGAAGCGGCGAAACATTTCCACAGCGCGATAGAACTCCAGCCCGACTCGGATTGGGCCCACTTCGAAATCGGCGCGACGCTTATGCAAACCCGCGATTTCAAAACCGCTATTGTGCATCTAGAAATCGCAACCCGCCGCCTCCCCGATTTCGCCCCTGCGCATACCCTGTTAGGGCAAGCCCATGAGTATGCCAGCCGAGCCGGCTCCGCGAAAGACGACGCGAAAAAAACAGGCGCCCACTAACCCGTGTCGAATTGCAAGGCCCCGCGGCGATTTTGAATTTGTCGGCTGGAAAGGTCGTCACTGCGCGACAGCTTTAGCACCCGGCCGCGGATTCAGAGCCAGGCGCCTCGCTTCCGCTCGTTCCCGCTCGGCATTCGTCTTCTGTCCCAATTGATCCTCGATGTCGGCCAGCCAGACATGCGGAAGCGGATTGTCAGGCTGTAGCGAGATCGCTTTCTTCAGCGCCGCGGACCCGCCCTGAGGATCCCCTGTTTTCGGCAAAGCGTAACCCAGCATCATGTAACTTTCAAAATCCTTCGGGTCATACTTGAGCACAACCTTGCATTCCCGAACGGCGTCCGCCAGTCGGTTAGTGCGGGCATAGGCCATCTCTAGAAAACCGTGTGCAGGGACCAGACTCGGCATCGCCGCAACCGCTTTTTCTAATTCCGGTATAGCGGCATCGTAGTCTTTCAAGGCCATAAAACTCTTAGCGAGCCGGAAGCGAGCTTCTTGCGAATCGGGCGCCATCTCCAAAGCCTTGCGCAAGACCGGAATTGCCTCTTGATATTGATGGTCCAGTATCAGCCAATCCCCCAACATGGGATAGAGCCACAAGGTGGGCTCTCTGGCGATTACTTGCCTGAGCAGCGCGATCGCCTCGTCGGTATGCTTGTCTTGCACCAACACTTCAGCCTTGTGGACCATGTTGGCCAGTTCGATTTTGTCTTTAGGGTCGGGGCCCTTATCCGATGCGGATTCCTTCGCTCCATTGCCGGAGGCCATGTATCCCAGCGCTTCCAGTTCTTTCTGTACCTTCTCGTTCAGCGGAGCCTTCGGAGCCTCCCGCGTGCTGCTCGTCTTCCGCCGGAAATCTTGCAATTCACTCGCCAGCGTGTCCGCGACCGCCGAGGAAGAAGACGCAAGGTTGTGCTGGGCTCCTTCATCCGTCAGTTGGTCGTAGAGTTCGCGCCGCGGCGCCTGAATATACAGATACTTTCCTGTCCGCAGTGACCGGAGAGCGCTCCATCCATATTCCGTCCGCGCATAATCCGATTCCGCATAAGCTTCCCCCCACACCTTGGGGGAATCATTTCCCACCACTCCCGGCTGTATCAGGGGCAGCAACGATTTCCCCTGCACCTCCTTCGGGATCTCGATCCCGGCTTGCTGTAATAATGTGGGGAGTATATCAACCAGCTCAACCCGACTTGAAACTTGCCTTCCCCCACCCCTCGCTTGCGGCAGCTTGATCAGTAGCGGCACATGGATCGTCTCGTCGTAGAGAAAGACGCCGTGCGTATCTTCTCCGTGTGCCCCCAGAGACTCTCCGTGGTCGGCCGTCACCGCAATAACCGTATCGTCGTACAAACCCCGTGACTTGAGGGCTCTAAGCAACTTCCCGACCGCCGCATCCTCGTAAGCGATGGCGCCATCATACGGCTCGGAAGCATATCGGCTCTTGTAGGGTTCTGGCGGAGCATACGGATCGTGCGCATCATACAGGTGGACCCACACAAAAAATGGCCCCTTGGGATGTCTGCCCAGCCACGTTAGCGCGCGCGCCACCACCTCTTCTCCGCGACGCCGGACAGTGTGGTTGAGGTCTTCTCCCGCCGCCCCAACGTGAAAACCCGCGTCGTAGGTCTGAAATCCTCGGTCAAAGCCACCCGCGAATTGCCCTTTCGCCTCTAGGACAATCGAACTGACAAAAGCCGCCGTGTGATAGCCGCGAGCCCGAAAAACTTCGGGAGCGTAAGGCAGATCCAACGCCAATGGCAACGACATCGCGCTGAGCTGATGGAACTCCGGGTAGGTCCCGGTGAGGATGCTCGCGTGCGAAGGCGGCGTCAACGGCACCTGCGAGTAGGCGCGTGTGAAAATCGCCGATTGCTTTGCCAATGCGTCGAGGTTCGGTGTCAGGCCACGGGTAGAGCCCAGAAACCCCATTCGATCCGCGCGAGTGGTATCTAGGGTAATCAGGATAACGTTTGGAGGCTCGGCGCCCGCAGCGAACGCTTCGGGCAGGATCGCCGGCGACCCCGCGATCAAAGCAAAGACCAGCATTGACCATCGAATCGGCAACATCACGAGCCGGAATCCCCCTGATTCGCTCACACCCTGCTCAGAGTATACCTGCGTCACCGGCCCGCACTCGGAGCCAAAAAAAACGAGAGTCTCTTTCGAGACTCCCGGGCAATCTCAAGTTTCTACTCTAATTAGAAGCTGAACTTCAACGCAAGTTGCATAGTACGCGCGTTGCTGGCGAAGTTCTTCGATGGATTGTCGAAGATGTTGCTGTTCGGCAGAAAATTGTTTCTCGCCGAACCAACATCTGAAACGCTCTGAATGTCGTTAATGCTGCCAGTAATAAATTGTGGATGGTTTAAGACGTTAAAAGCTTGTGCGAGGAAATCAAATTGAAAGCGCTCGCCAAACTTCAGGTGCTTGGCAGCGGTGATGTCGAAGTTGTTGGTTGGAGGAGTCTCCAGGTTGCTGCGGCTGGAAGTGGCGTACGCCCCGTACCCGGCAACTATATATTGGGCATTCGGGTTATTTGCCAGGTAAGCCACCGTATAGCCGGAACTATTGAGCAGCGGCGTCACATCGCTTCCGACGCCCTTCTGCCCGGCGGCATTGTAAATCGCGCGATCACCAGCCGCGTCCGTATTCAGATTGGAGTCAATCCCGCTCTGCACCGTTCCCCACTGGCCCGACTCCCAGGTGTACACGGGCAGGAATTCATAGTTGCCCAGTATGTTCTTCTTGAACCAGTTTGAGTCGTGTGCAAACCATGGAACGTCATAGAGGACCTGCACCGTAATACGATGGGCGTGGTCGAGAAGCGAATTCGCCCGTTCGGCCGCCAGATTCTGGAAATCCTGAGCGCGGCGGGGGGTGATGTCCGTGCTATGGAAGTCCGCCGTCGAGTTGTCTATCGTATGACTCCACGTCCAGGCCGCCTGGAATTGCAAGCCATTGGTCAACCTCCGTTGCAACTGCGTCTGAAGGCCGTTGTAGCTGGACGATCCCCAAGGCTGATAGGAGGTAATCTCCGAGGTGAAGCCCGCGTTGAGGTAAGGTGCGGCGATGTAGCAGGAGGTTACGCAATAGTAGCTTTGGTAGAGCAGGCCGCCCAATGGGTTGGCGCCGCTTGGAGGAGCGTCAAGGCTGACGGTCAAAGCGTCCAGTTGTGCCTGCGAAGGAGCTGACAAATAAGTGGGAAGAGAATTCGTTGCGGTCACCGGCGAGACCACGTTGAGTCGGGTCTGTACCGGAAGATGGACACCGCGCGATCCCACGTAGCGAACCTCAGCAGTGTAAGACTTGAAAACATGCTGCACGCCAAGGCTCCAAGATTCAGCGTAAGGGTATTGCACGTGCTCAGGCAGGTAGGAGGAAGTCAAAGACCTTGCCTGCATCTGGTTATAAACCGTGATTCCGGACGAGGGCTGGGGTGGTATGCCACCGTTGGCAAGGAAGGGGGTCTGGCAGAGATGTGGGCAATCTACCGTGAAACCGATTTGTGGGGGCCGCGACAAAGTGCCGATATTGTCGTACAGCACGTCGTAGCCCTCGCTGTAGCCGCCGCGAATCGATGTGTTCCCGCTGGTTCCCGGGGAATAGGCGAAACCTATGCGGGGCATGAAGTCCCTTTTCGGCGCCTGCGGCGCATTGAAGGTAATCAATCCGGGATCGTTCGAAATCGCATTCAAGCTCTGCTGTTCCCAACCCGCTGGGATGCTCAGGTACTCATAGCGCACACCAAGATTCAGACTGAGGTTGCGAGTAATCTTCCAGATGTCGTTGGCATACCAGCCATACATCTTGTCGTCGCCCGAATATCCCACCGAGCCGAAGCTGCGCTCGGCGATCCCGGTCGGTTCGGTGTCGTTCACGAAATCCTGCAGCGTGTCCCACTCATAGTCGCCGCGCGAGCGCTGGATGAACAACTGCGGATCGATCTGCTTGCGAAGATCGACACCAAATTTCAGAGTGTGGTTACCTTTAACCCACGAAAAGTTGTCTTCCAGTTGGTAGGTGTTTTGCGTCGCGTATTGCGGCGCGTTCGGGTCGGGACCAACGTCGATGTTCCCCAATTCATCAATGGTTAGGTTCGGAAAAGCGTCCAGCCCGGGAAACTTGAAGGAAGGCACGGAGGTAAGTGAGGCGTTCCGATTGAAGCCCACGCGAAATTCGTTGCCTATGTTAGCGCTAAACGTGTGGTACTCCGCCAGAGTCACCAAGTGATACGGCGTCCGCTGGTTCGTGTAGAAAACTGGCAACTCGGCTCCGGTATCGATCGAGATGTACTTGTTGTAGATGTAGCGTCCACGAACCTGATCCTTGTCACTAATGTCCCAGTCCATGGACGTCGTCAGAAAGGTTCCATTAATAAAGTTCGGCGCGATGATTGGCACGACGCCGGTCGGAATCGCCGCTCCATTGACCGATACGGTGACCGGGCAAGACGACCCCGCCTGTGCTTGCGCAGGAGCGGTCGCATATTGCGAGAACCCATTGATATTGTTGGTGGAAACACCCTCTTGGCCTGAAATCGTCGCCCACCCTGCCGCCGTCGGGGCGCAAGCCGCCGAGCTCGGAGTTGCCGACTGCCCCACCGGGTTGTATTCGAAGTTGGCGAAATAGAAGAGTTTGTTCTTGAAGATCGGCCCACCCACCTGTCCGCCAAAGCGATTGTTGTCGTATCTGGGATTGTAGGGCGTCTGTCCTGCCGAAAACTGAGCGGCGACGGTGGCATCGATCGCATTCAGGTTGCGGTTCTGGAAATACTCATAGGCGCGCCCGTGAATGGTGTTGGTGCCGCTGATGATCACCTGATTAAACTGGCCGCCCGCAGAGTGCCCGAACTCCGGGCTAAACTGGTTCTCAATGATGGTAAAGTTCGCGACTGCGTCATTGGGAATGTAAACCAACGGGCCAGTCACGCCCTTGTCATTGTTATCCGTGCCCTCAATAGTGAAATTGTTTTCGCGCGGTCGCTGTCCGCCGACCGACGGGCCCGAACCTGCGCCTAGTCCGCCCGTGCTGCCCACGCCCGCTTGCAACAGCGAAGCGTTCAAAACGCCCGTGCCCGTCGTCGCCGAGGGCAGATCCTGCAAAATCTGACTTTCATAGGTCGTAGACAACTGGCTGGTCGTGGTGTCGATGGTGGGCGGCGTTCCGGAAACTTCAATGGTCTCGCTGGTCGCACCGGGCGTCATCGTCAGGTTGCGCGTGGTGGTCTTGTTCAGTTCGACGTCAACCTGTTCGCTGATGGACTTGAAGCCCGTCATCTTCACGCTGATCTTGTAAGTGCCGGACAGCAGGTTATCGAAGCGGTATTGCCCGCTGTTCCCGGTCTTGGTGGTGGCGGTCACATTGGTGGCCACATTGACCGAGGTCACATCGGCGCCCACTACTACCGCGCCCGCGGTGTCCACCACGGTTCCGACCACGACTCCGTCAATGGCCTGGCCATAGGCTACGCCCGCGCTCAGCGCCAGCATGCCGAAAAACGCGAAGACCAATGCCAAAAGTCTCAAAGTCCGCCTGCTCTGTTCCATCATCGGTGTATTCTCCTGAATTCGCACAAACCTAAAATCTGGATCCGGTTACAACCCCCTGCATTCGGGGACACCCTCATCGAGTTCCTAAAGGATTGCAGACAACTGGATGTCCGACTTGGTGCAAACAGAATGCCACTACAGATATCTGTCTAGTTCTTGTTTATCAGCCACTTATGCCAGAATGACGCGGCTAATCTATCGAAATCGGTAGCCATTTGGCAAGTGAATATGATTTTTGGTATTTAACGATGTAGGGCGGAGCTTGTTTTCTGTCGAGCCCTTAATCGCCTGCTAGACTTGTGCCGTGAATCCCCGGCCGCCATCCTTACCCCCGCTAGCCGCTCCACCGGCCGAAGAGACGAAGCCCACCGCCCAACCCGTTCCTCTGCTCGATTTGCGGCGGCAATATGCCGGCCTCCGCGAGGAAATTCTGGCGGCGATCGCGCGCGTGTGCGATGCCCAGAGTTTCGTGCTGGGACCCGAGGTCGATGCCCTGGAACGCGAGATTGCGGCGTTCACCGGAGCCCCGGAAGCCGTCGGCTGCGCTTCGGGAACGGAGGCCTTATGGCTGGCATTACTGGCAGCGGGAGTGAAGCCCGGGGACTTTGTGATTACCACCGCCTTCAGCTTTTTCGCCTCCGCGAGCGCCATCGTAAGGGCGGGAGCGATTCCGGTTTTCGTCGATGTCGACCCAACCACGCTCAATCTCGATGCGTCTCTGGTCGAGAGAAAATTGCGGTCGCTCGGCGGGGCACGGTCAAGCTCAAGCTCGAAGCCCAGCGCCATTCTTCCCGTCCATCTTTACGGGCAATGCGCGGATATGGACAGCTTCGACCGCATCGGCCGCGAATTTCAAGTTGCCATTGTCGAGGACGCGGCCCAGGCGATCGGCGCGGAATGGGGCGGGAAGCGCGCCGGCACGTTCGGTGCAGCGGCCGCCTTCAGTTTTTATCCCACCAAAAACCTGAGCGCCTACGGAGACGCGGGTATCGTCACCACGAACAGCGCGGCAATGGCCGGGCATATGCGCCAACTGCGCAACCATGGCAGTCCGCGGCGTTATTTTCACGATGAATTCGGCTGGAACGGACGCATGGATGCGATTCAGGCGGCGGTGCTGCGGGTCAAACTGCCGCATGTCGCGGACTGGAACCATCGCAGGCGGCAACAAGCCGCGACGTACGACCGATTATTCGCCGCCGCCGGCTTGACCGCGTCGGTCAACGCCTGCACTAATACTGAAGATGCCGCGGTGGGTTTGCCCGCGCGTAGTCCGCATGCCACTCACGTCTTCCACCAGTATGTGATTCGCGTTCGGCGTCGCGACGAGCTACGCCACTTTCTCGGCGAGAAAAAAATCGGCTCGGAAGTGTATTATCCGCTGCCGCTTCACCTGCAGCCGGCATTTTCCTACCTCGGCCTGAAAGCCGGAGATCTGCCGGTGTCCGAACAAGCGGCGCGCGAAGTGTTGGCCCTGCCCATGTTTCCGGAGTTGACGGAAGCCGAGTTGCGCTCCGTGGTCGAGGCCATCGCCGAGTTCTACAGTTGAAACCGTAGGGCGCGGGCGCCCCCGCCCGCGAAGGGACTGAGATATCTAGCGCGGCCGCCGCGACTTCTTACTCGACGATTTACCCTTGGCTTTCCGGCCGGCACCACTCCGGCGCGGCGCTTCGGTCTGTCCCGGCGCCAGCACCCGACGCACTATCGGAGTCTTAAGTTTGTATTTGCGTTCCGTCACCGTGCCGTTGTCGTCCGCCACGCGAATCGTGAACACCGGCAACATGCCTTCCTTGTCAAAGTCCTCCAGGGAGACGGTTACGGGCAGCACGCCCTGCATGCGTTCGCGATAGGCGGTCTCATAATGATGCCGCTTCGCGTTCCAGGTGAACACACGAATCTGGTTGAAGTCGAAAGGCAGGCCATCTTTCGGTTCGCTGAGGACGGTCAGGTATTGCGCGACCTTCTTGTCGCCGTCCGGCACCTCATTAAGCACGAAGAAGGCGACGATGCGCTGCCCCTCGGCATATTGTGCGACGTCGAGCGGAACATCGAGATCGACCATGCGCGCGAGCACCCAGCCCACGCGCTGGTGGGAGTCGCGCACCAGCCACCAGTCCTCGACCACCGGCGAAGGTTTCTTGCCAGGCTGATTCTCGTCTTCTTTTTCGCCGGCTTTCAATGTGCGCGACGGGGGCGCAGCCGAACCCGGCCTCTCCGCCGTGCCGCGTCTCAATACTGAGAGCTTGTCGCCGGCTGAAATCTGATAGAGATGATCGGTGTCGCGGCCCGGTTCCACGTGCAGATTGGTGTCATTTCGCGTCGTTGCCGCCGCTTGCACCGAATCGCTAGCATTGTCCGCTGTCAATTTCTGGATGCGATCGTAAACCTGCTGGCTGACCAGGAAGCGCTGCTCCATCCACCCCGTCGCGCCGCTTACAGTGCGCACTTTGACGAAGTGGCGATCATGGTCCAGAACTTCGACCCGCTCGCCATTTTTTACCAGCCCGGCTTTTTCATACACCGCCGCCACCCGGTCGCGAAGCACCGCTTGAATACCGGACACGTAAGCCACTTCAAGCACACGGCCGCCGCGGCCACGATTGCATCCGCAGAGAACGAACGACAGGATAAGGAGGATAAATAAGAACAGGAATTGCTTGAGGATGCGCTTCACGGCTCGCTTTCAATATAACGCGAGTAGGCTGAGCGGGTGCACTCATGTGCCGCTGCCAGGCACGATCTCACCGAAGGAAGCCAAGGATTTTGTCCGTGGTCCGTTGCCTCAACAACCGTCTCGGTTCGCCAAGTCCGCAACCGGCCGCTTACTGAGACACCGACAGGGTCACCGTGGGCGAGCTTATCGTGCCGCCTGAGGGACTGGGATACGTCATCACCAGAGTATATGAAGAAGCCGCACCTGATTCCGCGGTGCAGAGCTCGTCCGGATTACTGTTGCTGTCGGTCGAAACCACACAAGTGATCAAGCCGTCGTTGACCACGCCCGCATTCGACGTAATCGTCAGGGTACCGCCATCCCCTGTCGTGATGTAGTCCGGCGGGCCGGGGCTGCCTGCGAAGGTAAAGGATGCGCCGGTGGTGTCTCCAATGGTGACGCTGCCTGAGGTGGGCGTGACCGAGATCTGGGTAACGTTCCCGATGACGGTGGCGGTCGCGGTGGCGCTAAGAGCCTGTGCGCTGGCGGTGATGTTTGCACTCCCGGGCGCAACGCCGGTGATGGTGGCGCTGCTCGCGCCTGCCACCAGTGTGGCCGTGCCGTTGCCGTCGATCGACCAACTTACGCCGTTCTTCAGCTGGTAGCGGTTGCCGGTGTCGTCAGTTCCGTAGACCGTCAGCGTTTCCGTCTGGCCGATGCCGAGTTCAGGCGAGGTGGGATTGATAGCAATGGACTGGAGCACGGGACTGGTGAAAAATCCCCGGCAACTGACTCCGAAGAAGAATGTGATTAAGCCCGTAAAAACAAGCGTGAACGCCAGTTTGCGCCCGCTAAACATAAATAATCGCCTCAGTAAGAGTTAATCTTAGCAGAATGACGTGCGACTCCGGGACCCGCACCCCATAACTTAGGTCACACCTGGCTGCGGCGAGCTACCGCCCGAGGCCCAATCCGCTTCGAGAATAAGAACGCAGCACACGCCGGAAACTTGCAGAACGATCGGGAAGAATTCCTCGCAGGGTATTCAAGGAGGGCCGAGCGGGGCGCCCCTCGCTCGTTATCCTGGAAATCCGCCTATTTCGACCGCTTTTTCCCCGCGTTGGAAATGCGTTCGTCGATCGGCTTTCTTCCCGCAAAGCCCTCGCTGGTAGTGTGCCAATGCGTGATTGTGGTCTCGCCCAGTTTCCAGCACAGCAGCAGAACTTCGCCCTCCACTTTACAGGGGAAATCCAGCAGTCCCATCTCGAGGTCTTTCACCTGCACTCCGGTCGCGGCGATTTCGCCGAGTGCGTCCTTGATGCCGCGGATAGCTTTCTCGCGCTCCGCTTTGCGGCGCGCCAGATGAACTACATTCAACATGGTGCCGCCGTTCAGAAAAACCCGATGCGCGGTTTCCTGCAATTCGGCGTCCACGTCTTCCACTAATTTCTTGCCTTGAATGGCCTGCCGGAGCAGGGACTCTAGAATTGGAAGGAGCATCTGCGCTTCGTCGAGGGAGAAAATACGGTCGGACATAACCTTATTCTACTGTAGAGAGACGCGAAGCGGGATAAACAAAGTGGCACTCGATCCAGATTCCATCTGCCCGTGTAAGTCGGGCCCAAGGCCCGCTGCACCTGGCTGCGAAAATACTTCCCCCATCGCCACTGCTACGGGCTGCCCGAATCCCGGAGAACTTGTCCGACGGCTGAATGATGAGCTAATTCCAGTGCTTGAGGCGCGGCCATAACTCGTTCAGCGGTTTCTTCATTCCGCGGCACAAGAGGACGGTGTAGTGCTCCTCGCCCATCGCCCACTGCGGGTCCAGCGTGGGCCCGGTTTGCACGTCCTGACAAAAATACTCAGCATCATCCCGATCCCATTGCAGCAGAATCAGGCTTTCGCCGGTGTATTCCCTGGGCCCCCAAAAATAATAATTCTGGTGAGCGCTGATGGACTTTGGCAATCCATATTTCCTACCAAAGAAATCGATGGCGCCGGCTTCGCCGTAATTGCCCGCCAGAATGCCGGTCTTAGCCTGCTCCGCCGCTGGCAAGGATTGATAGAACTGGGCCACGGCCGCCACCATTTCCGGCCAGCCGAATTCGTCGCTGAAATGTTGCGGCAGCGGACTCACCATGTGGGTTTCCGACTTCGTGACTTGCAAGCCGAGTCTCGCCATGTAGGCTTCGACTTTGTCGGGAGAAATAATCGGCAGCACCAGCGGGACTGCCACCGCTCCCATCGCGAGGACGAGCGCGGGCAGCGCCAGTTTCAGCCAGCGCCATCCAGAATGCGCATCGGCCAAAGTTTCCCAGAACACCCCGCCGCCGGCAAACAGCATGGGATAAATCGGCGCGAGATAGTAATCCTTGCCATGGAGCGCCATCATGATGGCCAGAAAAACCAGATAAGTCACCCCAAGAAGTCGATAGCGTTTGCCTTGCTGCTGAAAAAGAAGATAAGCCAGGCCGGCGACCCACAGCACAGCGTTGACCGGTAGCAGCGCCATGATCTGCTGCCACAAGAAGGGTAGCGGCGGCAGTTCGACATTCTTGTGCGTCCGTTTCACGTTGCTTAGATCAATCCAAGTCGGGAAGCCATGCCGGTATTGCCAGATGAGGTTCGGTACGGCCAGTAGGAGGATGATGCCGGCGGCAATCCACAGCCATTTCGAGCGAAACCATTTGCGCTCCGGGCTGAGCAGAATACCGACAGTAAAGCTGACGATAAAGAATGCGGTCGAGTGTTTGTTCTCCAGCCCCACTCCCAGCAGGACGCCGCTCCACACCAGCATCTCCGGGCGGTTGCCGTTAATCGCGCGGAGCACAAAGTAAACGCTTCCCATCCAAAAAAGCGGTTCGAAAGGATTCATGGAAAAACGGGAAGAATTATTGAGAATGACGGGAGCCATGAATACCCCGACGCTGGCCAGCAGAATCGCGAACCGCTTGCCGCCGAGTTCACGCGCGATCAGGCCAGTGAGGATGATTTCCGCGCCATTGGCGAGCGCCGGAAGAAACCGGATGGCGTGCAGTGAATCTCCCAGAACCGTGCGGCTGATGTGCAGCAGCAACGCGGCCAGCGGAGCAAAGTCCACGTAGCCCCACGCCAGGTGATCGCTGGCGGCGAGGTAATAGAGTTCGTCGCGGAAGTAGCCATAGCGGCCGTTGGTCGCCATTTGCAACAGGACGACGACCGCCGCCACCAGCCAGGCGGCGGAGATGTCCTCGCGTAGCCAGGAGTGCGCTGCATAAGCGTTATCGCCATCTTTACCGGCAACGTTTCCCGCGCTCATGATTCTTTCGTTCAACATGCTATTTTCGTTGGACGTAAATCCGTGGACAGATATGCCTAACCCGGTCATGGAAGGATCTCCTGCCACCCCTCGCAATATATACGCATTCGGCCTCACTTCGTTCCTCAACGATACGGCGAGTGAAATGGCGTACTGGGTGTTGCCCGCTTTTCTGGCGTCGCTCGGCGCCGGGCCGGCCCAACTGGGGATCATTGAAGGCATTGCCGAAAGCGTAGCTTCCTTTGCCAAGCTTTTCTCCGGCTACCTCACCGACAGAGTTCCGCGCCGCAAACCGATCGTGGTTGCGGGATACATTGTGGCGAATGCGGTAAAACCCTTGCTGGCGTTGGTTTCATCCTGGTGGCAGATTCTGGGAATTCGCTTCTCCGATCGCTTCGCCAAGGGCATACGCGGAACCGCGCGCGACGTGATGGTGGCAGAGTCGGTGGATCGCTCGCGCCTCGGCTCCGCCTATGGACTGATCCAGGCCATGGATTCAGCCGGAGCCATTGCCGGGCCGCTGCTGGCGCTGGCCGTGATTGGGCGCTTCGGAATGCGCGGCGTATTCGCCGCGGCGGCAATTCCAGGAGCGCTCTGCGTGATGGCCGCCTGGGTCGGAATTCGCGAGGTACACAGGCAGCGCGAGCAACGCAGCCAATCGGCATTCGCCGATTCCCGTAATCAAAGTTCGGGCAAACATGCCTGGTTCCCCAAATTGCCCCCGGCCTTTTTCTACGTGCTTGTCGTGGTTACGCTCTTTTCGCTCGGCAACTCGAGCGACATGTTCCTGGTTCTGCGCGCCGGGAACATTGGCATTTCTGCGTCCCGCGCCCCGCTGCTCGGGCTGGTGTTTAACATTACGTTTACTCTGGCATCGTGGCCGGCGGGCAAATTCAGCGACCGCTTCTCGCGTTCGGCCATCGCCGCCGCCGGATACCTCGTCTTCGCCATCGTCTATTTCGTCTTTGCCCTGGCGCCGTCGCATCTCGCCATCTGGCTGGCCATGAGTTTCTACGGGCTCTTCTACGCTTTGACCAATGCCGTTCTCAAGGCACTGGTGGTGGAAAGCGTTGTCCCGGAAGTTCGCGGACGCGCCCTCGGAATCTATGCTTTCCTCACCAGCGTGACCACGCTCCTGGCCAGCCTGATTACGGGCGGGCTTTGGAAGAGGTATGGGCCGTCGACGCCCTTCTATTTGTCGGCGGGAATTGCTCTGCTTTCAGCGCTCGCCTTGCTGGCGCACCGTCAAGGCGGGGCTTCCACTTCACCTTGACTTGCAACCAAAAGTGAAGCGGCCGGGAGAATTCCCGGCCGCTTCTGAGGGAGAGCTGAAACTACCCTTCGTGAAAAGACGAAAGACTAGAAATCGTAGTCTTCCTGCGTGCAGGAGCAAGTGCCGCGTCCGCTGCCCAGAATCACCGCGAACTTGCAGAGCAGGCCCAGGTAGGCCTGTTCGCTAGCCACGAGATTCGCATCGGCAAACGGAGCTTCGGTAACGAAGTACGCGCCGCTGCCACCGTTGGCCGAGGGATTCGCCACCTGGATGTGGGTCGCGAAGCCGTGCAGTCCAGCCGCCGGCTTCGTGGCGGTCGGATCGCTGGTCGAAGACGAGATCACTTTGATCACGCCCTTCGAGGTCGCTTTGCCGGTCAGCACGTTGCCCAGCAGGTTGCAGTTCACATCTTCCGAGTTCACGCCGTCAGCCGAGATGTCGCAGGCACAGCACTCCTGCAATTCCTGGCTGTCGTCGAACACGTAGTAGGCAGCCCACAGATCGGAACCCGTGTCGCCATCGTTGATAAAGCGCACGACGGCATCGGGTACCCCGGTCGACACGCCGCTCGTCTTCTTCAGGCCACTGATTTGTTGGCCCGCATTGGAGTAGTAAGTGACGAAATAAGTGCTACCGTCCCCTACCGGCCCCTGAGCCAACGCAGATCCTGAAGCGATACCGAGCATCAGGACGAGAAACAGCAAAAACCCTAACTTCTTCATGGTAAATCCTCCTGGTGATTTGGCGCCCTTGCCGGGGGAGGCGTCAGCCTGAGGCGTTGCGAGTACTTTAGCCCTTGCCGAAACGCTTACAAGACTCCACCTAGCCTAGCCAGACGTACTAAGCCCGCCCTCTAGTCCATACGGATAGGGCCGCGGGTGACTTGGCGCGAGCAAAAAATGGAAACGGCCGGGAGGGTTTCCCGGCCGCCTCGTAGGGAGAGCTGAAGAACTACCCTTCGTGAAAAGACGAAAGACTAGAAATCGTAGTCTTCCTGCGTGCAGGAGCAAGTGCCGCGTCCGCTGCCCAGAATCACCGCGAACTTGCAGAGCAGGCCCAGGTAGGCCTGTTCGCTAGCCACGAGATTCGCATCGGCAAACGGAGCTTCGGTGACGAAGTACGCGCCGCTGCCACCGTTGGCCGAGGGATTCGCCACCTGGATGTGGGTCGCGAAGCCGTGCAGGCCGGCCGCCGGTTTCGTGGCGGTCGGATCGCTGGTCGAAGACGAGATCACCTTGATCACGCCCTTCGAGGTCGCTTTGCCGGTCAGCACGTTGCCCAGCAGGTCGTAGTTAATGTCTTCCGAGTTCACGCCGTCAGCCGAGATGTCGCAGGCGCAGCACTCCTGCAATTCCTGGCTGTCGTCGAACACGTAGTAGGCGGCCCACAGATCGGAACCGGTGTCGCCATCGTTGATGAAGCGCACAACCCCATCCGGCGCGCCGGAGGTGCTGACCGACTTCTTGGCCAAAGAAGGCGCGACCGCGCCGGCGTTGGAGTAATAGGTGACGAAATAAGTGCTACCGTCCCCTACCGGCCCCTGGGCCAGCGCTGAACCTGACACGATACCCAGCATCAGAGCAAGAAATAGCAAAAAACCTAACTTCTTCATGGTGAGATTCTCCTGGTGATTTGGCGCCAGCACCGGGGGAGGCTCGGCTAAAGGCGTTCCAACTACTTTAATTGCTGCCAGATTGTTTACAAGGCTCCACCTGGATTAGCCCGCTCCACTAGGTGAATCAGTTACTCCTTATGGGTTAGTCCTACATATCCGGAAATCGAAGCGCGGAAGCCCGGGCAAAGAAAAACGGCCGGAAGGATCCCGGCCGCCTCTCAGGGAGAGCTGTAAAGTGCTGACGTGGTTCAAGTCAGAAAACTAGAAATCGTAGTCTTCCTGGGTGCAGGCGCAGGTGCCACGGCCGCTGCCGAGAATGATCGCGAACTTGCAGAGCAGACCAAGATAATTCTGCTCGCTAGCCACGAGATTCGCGTCCGCAAACGGAGCTTCCGTAACGAAGAAAGAGCCGTTGCCGTTGCCATTCGTGTTGTAGCCCGGATTGGCGCGTTGGATGTGGGTGGCAAAGCCGCGCAGTCCAGCCGCGGGTTTCGGGGCGGTCGGGTCGGAGGTCGAAGACGAAATGACCTTGATGACGCCCTTGGTGGTGGCCTTGGCGGTCAGAACGTTGCCCAGAAGATCGTAGTTCAGGTCTTCCGAGTTCAGTCCATCGGCCGTGATTCCGCAGGAGCAGCATTCCTGCAGTTCCTGGCTGTCGTCAAACACGTAGTAGGACGCCCACAGGGTCCCGTTGGTGTCACCGTCGTTGATGAAACGCACGACGGCGTCCGGCGCGCCGGAGTTCTGGGAATAGCCGGAAGAGGGGTTCGCGTTGGCATAATAGGTGACGAAATAGGTGCTTCCGTCGCCCGTGGGGGCGGATTGGGCCAATGCGGAACCGGAAACGATACCCAGCATTAGCACGAGAAACAGCATGAATCCTAACTTCTTCATGGTGGTAGATCCTCCTGTTGGTTTTGGCGCCTGCGCTGGGGGAGGATCAGCTTTGGGCGTTACAAGCACTTTAGTCATTGGGGAATTCGATACAAGTCTCCAGCTGGCCTAGGTAAACCAGTTAGTTCTTCTGGATTAGTCTGCTATGTGAAAGCAAGACGATGTAAGGGCGGAAGATCGATGGGTAAGCGGGAGATTAACGCTGGAAATATGCAGATCGGTGAGTGTCAGGTTGCCCGCGGCGTGCGCAGGGAGCGGCGCAGCCAGAGATAAGCGATCACCAGAAAAGCGAACGCCGCCCAGCTATCGAGAAGAGCATCCCGCCAGGTGCCCGTTCGCGACGGAATGTAACTCTGGTGCCATTCATCCAGCGAGGCCACCAGAACCGTGCCCAGCCATGACAAGAGCGACGTCCGCCACAATAACCCCGGCGTTCGTTCGAACGTAGCCCGCCAGCCGCGCAGCAGCAACAGGCTTAGCACGCCATAGCCGACAACGTGTCCCGTCTTGCGCAGATAGTGATGAAAAATCTCGAAATAGTAATAGTCGATGTCGCCGAGGAGGCGCGTGATCAGGCGGTACAGCACCCTACCCGTATTCTGCGACGAGAAGGAATCGGTGGACTCGATGGCGATTATGCAAATCCAAACCGCCGCCGGCCACCACGCACGCACCAGATTGGGACGAGAGACGGTCAAATCGGCCTCGTCCCTCACTCGGCCGCGTAATTCGGGGCTTCGCGCGTGATCATGACGTCGTGCACATGGCTTTCGCGCAACCCGGCGCTGCTGATGCGTACGAAGCGCGCCTTCTGCTGCAGGTCGGCGACGGTATGGCATCCGCAATATCCCATGCCCGATTTCAGGCCGCCCACCATCTGGTGCACGATCATGGAGACCGATCCCCGATAAGGCACGCGGCCTTCAATACCCTCGGGAACCAGTTTGCCAAGTCGGTTTCCGTCACCGTTCGTGGAATTGGGCGCCGCGGTCGAGGAGTCGCCATCCGAATTCTGGAAATAGCGTTCGCTCGAACCGGCGGCCATGGCGCCCAAGCTCCCATGCCGCGGTAGGACTTGAAGGTGCGGCCCTGATACAGAATCAGTTCGCCCGGACTTTCGTCGGTTCCCGCGAACATCGATCCAATCATCACCGCGGAGGCGCCGGCGGCGAGGGCTTTGCTGATGTCTCCGGAATACTTGATGCCGCCGTCAGCAATGATGGGCACGCCTGAATCGCGCGCCGCTCGCGAAGCTTCGGCAATGGCAGTGATTTGCGGCACGCCCACGCCCGTCACAATGCGCGTGGTACAGATCGAACCGGGGCCAATGCCGACCTTTACGCCGTCGACGCCCGGCGCGAATCAGGTCGCAAGCGCCCTCGAAGGTGGCGACGTTTCCGGCAATCAAATCCACTTCCGGCAACTTCGCTTTCATCTCTTCACCGCTTCCAGTACCAGCGCGGAGTGGCCATGCGCGCTGTCGATGGCGAGCACATCGACTTTCGCCTTCGCCAGTTCCTGCGCGCGCTCCAGAAAATCGCCGGTCGCGCCGATCGCCGCGCTCACACGCAAACGGCCCTGATCATCTTTGGCCGCGCCGGGATATTTCAGTTTCTTCTGGATGTCTTTAACCGTGATCAGGCCCTTGAGGTTGTACTTGTCATCGACCACCAGCAGCTTTTCCACGCGGTGCTCGTGCAGAATTTCTTCCGCCTGCTCGAGAGTCGTGCCCACGGGAACCGTGATCAGGTTCTTCTGCGTCATCACCTTGCTGATCGGTATATCGAAGCGCGACTCGAAGCGCAGATCGCGATTGGTGAGAATGCCAACCAGTTTGCCGTCTGTCTGCGTGATGGGAACGCCGGAAATCTTGTACTTCTTCATCACCTCGAGCGCGTCCGAAACCTTGGCGTCCGGGGACATGGTGACGGGATCGACAATCATGCCGCTCTCCGAGCGCTTCACCTTGTCGACCTCGTTCGCCTGATGCTCGATGGTCAGGTTGCGATGGATGATCCCAAGGCCGCCCTGCTGCGCCAGCGCGATGGCCATGTGCGATTCCGTCACCGTGTCCATGGCGGCGCTGATGATGGGGATATTCAGGCTGATATTGCGCGAGAGCCTGGTCTGTGTATTGGTGTTGGCCGGCACAACTTCGGATCGCGCAGGCAGAAGCAAAACGTCGTCAAATGTAAGGGCTTCGGGAACGGGAAAATGAATCATGAGAATTGGGTGAAGATTCCATTGTAGGGAGGGCGCGTGGATCAGGCAAATGCGTGTGCGGTATCCGGGGCAGAGAGAGCGAATACGTTCTCAGAAATCGTGTGAGCCTTAAGGCCAGTCTTGCGCTCCATGAAAGACGCGCACAATCTCCAAGCTCTGATCTTGGATGCGATAGACAACAATGTATGGCAAGCGCGGTAACACGAGTTCCCGGGTTCCTTCTATACGCCCCCTGCGACCCCGGCGAGGGAAATCCAGTAACCTGCTACACCCTTGAAAGTAGAGACTCTGTAACCTTTCCGCCCGCCAGGTCGCCCACAATGCCCAGACGGAAGAGCCATTCATGAGGGGCGATGTTGCTCACGGTCGCGCTCGCGTTCCCATAATCGATCAGTTTGTCCGGAATATAGATGAGCGCAGGGGACCGACGAGGATGAGCGTTAGATACCAGAGCCCGGCGACTCTGCCGGGATTGCGAGTTGGGCGCATGTTCCTCCCTTGCATTTCACTTCTTCATGAAACTAAGTGGATGGGCTAGGGGGAAATGCGCGGACGGCTGATAAGAAGTTCGCCTTTCCACGACAATCATCCGGGAAAAGCACGGAGAGAGTGGACTCTCCCGACTTGTTTTCAAAGTCCTCAATCCCTAATCAGCCCAATTCTCAAAAGCCAGCCGCGAGACCCGGCCAAACTCTCGCGTGTTGTTGGTAACCAGTGTCAAGGCGAGGCTGCGGGCGTGCGCGGCGACGAAGAGATCGTTGGCGCCAATCATCGCGCCCAGCCCTTTCAGCTCAGCGCGTATTCGGGCATAGTGTGGCGATGCCTCGTCGGGGAAATCCAGAACTGCGATGTAATTCAGAAAAGCCTGCAGCGCAGCCTGGTCCTGACGCCGGCGCGGAGAAACCTCGACCCCGAACAGCAGTTCCGATTTTGTGATGACAGAGATGCATACATCACTGACGGGAAGCGCGCCCAACCGCTTGAGTACCCGGGCATTTGAGCGCTTCATGATGTAGGAACAGGTATCCGTATCCAGCATGTAGCGCGGCATTACGGCTCCCGTTCCTGCACTCGGCACGGGAGATCTTCAACATCTTCCATGAAAGTCGACGAGGCAACCGGACCCTCCGCGAGGTAGGAACTCCAATCAAACGGTCGCGGAGACAGCACTACCGTGCCTCCTTCCTTCCGTATAAACACATCCTGCGTCTGGAACTGAAACTCCTTGGGCAGGCGCACCGCCTGACTCCGGTTGTTCATGAAGATTCTTGCCTTGCGTTGCATGTGCCCTCCGGACGATTATGGCATATGGCAGCGTATATGCCAAATTATCGCCGATTGCGTGGACGTGGGCAAGAGCCAGAATCACCCCCGCGCTGACTTTACGTCGGTCCGGGAGAAGTCCTGACCTTTGAACAGCAGCGGCTCGCCTTTGGATTTTGCCAGCGCATAAAGCACGAACGATATCTCTCAGCGCGCCGCGACAGTGCTACCCTGCGCTTTGCACCCCGATGTGGCTGGCGTGTCGTTCGATTTCTTCCAGAATCGCCAGCCCCAGCGCCAGCGCCCGACGCCCGTCTTCCAGCGCGACGACGGGACGCGACCGCCGTCGCACCGCTTGCAGGAAAGCCCGGATCTCCGCCAGGAGCGGTTCTTCGGCGCTTACCGCCGGCTTCGACATCTGAATTTGCGGATTCGCGCTCGGCTGAGCGCCTTCGACTTGATCTCCAACCGAAAACACCAGGACATCCTGTCGTCCGTAATCGATCGAAATATATTTCCCCGGCTGAAAAAATCGCAGCTTGCGCACCCGCTCCGTCGAAACCCGGCTGGCGGTGAAGTTGGCCACGCAGCCCGAGGCAAACTCCACGCGCACGTTCGCGATATCGACTTTGCCGGAAAGAATTGGCAGCCCCACCGCGCGGATTTCCTTCACCTCCGACTTCACAAACGTCAGCACCACATCGAGGTCGTGGATCATGAGGTCGAGTACGACGTCCACATCGAGAGCACGCGCGGAGAATACGCTCAGGCGATGCACTTCAAAGAACATGGGACGATCGATCAGCGGCAGGGTCGCCCGTACCGCGGGATTGAAGCGCTCCAGATGCCCCACCTGGGCGACGCGACGGTGCGCCGCGGCGAGACGTATCAGTTCGTCGGCCTCTCCGAGGGTGGCCGCCATCGGCTTCTCGATCAGGACGTCAATTCCGGCTTCCATCAAAGTCCGCGCCGCTTCAAGGTGTAGGACTGTCGGGACCGCAATCGACGCCGCCTGCACACCATGGTTTGCGCACAGCATTTCTTCGATGGAGTGGAACGCGCTACAACCAAACTCCAGCGCCACGGCGTCCGCCCGCGAGTTATCGGGATCAACCACCCCCACCAGTCGTACACCGCTTTCCTGCTGCAATTGGCGGTAGACGCGCGCGTGATTGCGCCCGAAGGCGCCCACTCCGATCACGGCGACGTTGATGGGAAATTCCTGAGTCAAAGGAGTGCTCCGGAACTGCGGATTGATCGCATATTGTCGCAGCTCCGAAGTCGAAAAGGAAAGACGATCCCGCGGGGCGATTGAGTTCCATGCGAGATGGAATCGTCAGCGAGTTATTGCTCACGTTCTTCTTCAGTAGAGCGATCTGCCCGGCGTGATACAACTCGTGCTGCACCACGCCATGAAGCATGTAATAAAAGGTATGGGCTCCGTCTTTTCCGGGGACGGCCTCGTACAACCGGACGTCGGAGAATTTGCCGACCGCGGCGATAAGTTCGTCGTGCCGTTGCCGCAACCCGGCCAGTGCCGTCCGCCATGCGCTCTCACTCGTGTCGGTAACGTGGGGGAAATTCTCGGCATCGGTCGGTTCCGCCGCTTCTCCGCTAAGGCGGCGCAACACAAACCAATCCCACGCCGCGATGTGCAAGACCAATTCCCAGATTGAGTGGGCATTCGCGATGGGGCGAGCCGCCGCCTGCCGCGCCGTGATGCCGTCAAGAATTTTGAATAAAGAATCACCATGCCAGGCCTCGCCCTCGAAGGCGCGGCGCAGTTGATCGGCGATGCGGGAGTTCTCAGTCATGGAAGGCAATACAAATCGAGCAGAACAGCTGTCGGCGCAAGCGGGCTACTCCGCGCACAACGCGATACCAGCTGCGTCCGCGGCCTGGATTATAGCCGCAGAATCCAGTAGAAGGCACCGTCCCGCATCCACAGCCAGACAAGTTGCTCCCGCGCCAGCCATGGTCTCGATTGTCTTCACGCCAATCACGGGCACGTCGAAGCGCATGTCCTGGTCAGGTTTTGCCACCTTAACCACGGTCAGGGCGCGATCCAAAATTGCAGCTTCGCCCGCGAGAGTACGCATCAGCAGTCCGGCGCGCTCGATGGCGGCGTCGGTGCCTTCCATGGCTTCGACCGCCACGCACGCGCCATCCGCGATCACCACCGTCTGTCCAATATCGTGTTGCGCCAGATGACGCGCGATGCGGCGTCCGTACTCGATGTTCCGGCGCTCGCGATCGCTGGGATGCCGTCGACTGACATCTCCTCGCTTCGCCAGCAGTGGCTCGAGAAGCGCAGTCGAGCTTTCCAGCACAATGCCCTCATCGGCCAATACTTTGGCGACCGCGCCCAGCAGAGAGTCGGTATTGCGCGTACCGAGCGAGAGCAAAAGCTTGGCCAGACGCCAGTCTGGCTTGATGGCGGAAAAAATCTGCTTGTGCTTGACCTGCCCCGCCATGATGGCGCGGGTTACGCCCTCTGCTTTAAAGGTGTCGATGAGCCGGGAGAGTTCTCCGAGCGACAGCCAATGGACGGCGGCCGCGCCCTGCGACGCGATCTCGGGGAAAGCTTCTTCCTTGATGGCGGCCACCACCACGTCGTAACCCTGGGACCGCGCCGCCTCCAGAACCAGGAAGGGGAAGTTGCCATTACCCGCGATCAGACCGAGGCGCGTCATGACCAATATCCCGTGAGCGATCGCCATAACGGGTTGCCAGTAATAATGATCGGCACTTGGGACGCGAAAGGGGAATTAAGCACGGGAAGAAGTCGCTCCGCTTCGGCAGCTTTTTGTTTAGCGCGGGACTGAATCACCTGCCGCCAGCCTTGTCGCGCATGCGCTGCACGAAAGTGGGCACATGAACCACGGCCCGGCCGACCGTTCCACGCCCGATTTCCTGCGCCCCGTCATGGGCTCGAACGCGCATGAGATAGAAGCGGCCATCGAACGATTCCAGTTCCGCCTCCGCCTGAATTCGCATTCCCACGCCGGTGGCCGCGCGGTGCTCGACCTGGATGGAAATTCCCACCGTGATTTCTCCCTCATCGCAATAGGGCTGGAGGGCATGGAAACAGGCCATTTCCATCAAGCGAATCATGTCGGGAGTGGAATATACCGGCGGCAAGTCGGGATGGTGAGAGGAAAGCGTGTGCTTCATTTCCACGATTTCAGACGCCGCACCGATCACGCCGATGGGTATGGGTCGAGCCATTGCGGATACGAGTTACGAAACAAGACTCGGGAGCATTCAGGCCGCCGCGCGTTGCGTGCGCTGCGACTCGAAGCCATCCAACACCCGCCACAATGCTTTCGCCGTGGTTTCCGCGGCTGCCAGGGCCCGGTCGGCGATTTCAGGATTGGCTTTGACTCGCTTCTCGAGTTGCGTGCGCCAGACATTCGAGTGGTAAACGTCGGCGGTGGCATGCAAGGTGAAGTAGGCGCGAGTGCGCACGTCGGCGCCATAAAGTTGGCGCAGCCCGCGATCTTTTTCCAGGGCCACGCGCGGCACCTGCGATTCGTAAGCGTAGAAGGCGGCCAGCGCCTCTTCCGCAGCGCCCTCGGCCGCGACCTGTTGAAACCAGGAGATCAGCCGTCCCACTTCCGCCTGCGGGCGTCTTTTGGGAGCGCGGCTTCCGCCGACGCCTTCAACAAAGTCGAGCCACAGCTCGGAATGGGAACGCTCGGGCTCGCCGTAGGAGTTTTCGCCGCCTTTTTCGTCGGTCATGTTGGCGAGAACAGCGCGGCGAAGTTCCCCCTCTTCCAGGCGGACGCCAAGCTGCGCGAGGTAGCCGGGGAAAGCATCCACGTGAGCGTGGTAATCCTCGGCGTATTCGCGCAGGTTTTCGGACGTTAGTGCACCCGCCGACCACGCCTTATAAAACGGATGACACAGCAAATCGTAAGGTTGAATGCGTTCGTCGAGAAGAGTTGTGAAACTTTTGCTTTCCATAATGACCTCGTATGCCTTCCACTATACGGTTGCGATTCGAAGATCACAAGCACGGCACCGGGGAAAAACCTTGCGACCCCAGGCGGCATGGGCTCGTCCAATCGGCATATGGAATTCCGTCAATTAGGTAGAAGCGGCTTGAAAGTTCCCGAGCTTTGTTTTGGTACGGCGACGTTTGGCGGCGGCGGTGACTTTTTTCGCGCATGGGGTGAAACCGACGTGGCCGAGGCGACTCGACTCATCGACCTCTGCATGGAAGCCGGGGTGAACTTCTTCGACACCGCCGACGTGTACTCGCAGGGCCTGTCCGAGGAGATTCTGGGCGCGGCCATTAAGCACCTGCCGCGCCCGAGCCTGCTGATTTCGACCAAGGCCACCTTTTCCTTTGGGGAAGGCCCGAACGAATGCGGATCCTCCCGTGCTCATCTGACGCGCCAGATCGAGGGCAGCCTGAAGCGTTTGCAGACCGATTACATTGACGTTTATCACATGCATGCCTTTGACGCGCTCACGCCCATAGAGGAGACGCTAAATACCCTGGAGGAGTTTGTGCGCCAAGGCAAAGTCCGCTACATTGCAGCCTCAAATTTTTCCGGCTGGCATCTCCAGAGATCGATCGATATCAGCGCGCACTATGGCTGGGCGCGTTATGTGGCGCACCAGGTGTATTACGCGCTGATCGGTCGTGACTACGAGTGGGAACTGATGCCACTGGGGCTCGCGGAAGGTCTGGGCGCCCTGGTTTGGAGTCCGCTGGGGTGGGGACGCCTGACGGGTAAGCTGCGCCGCGGAAAACCACTGCCCAAAGTCAGTCGGTTGCACAAGGCGGCCGAAGGTGGTCCGGTGGTCGAGGATGAATACCTCTATCGAGTGGTGGATGCGCTGGACGCCGTCGCGGCAGAGGTGAGCAGGACAGTGCCGCAAGTAGCGCTCAATTGGCTACTGCGGAAACCCACCGTTGCAAGCGTGATCATCGGAGCGCGCAATGAGGCACAATTACGCGACAACCTGGCGGCGGCGAGTTTTACTTTGTCCCGTGAACAGGTGGCAAAGCTCGATGAAGCCAGCACGCCGCAAGTGCCCTATCCTTACTGGCACCAGCGCCAATTCCAAAATCGCAACCCCCTGCCGCCCGCTTACCGGGAATCGTAGCTCTCGCCATTAATCGGGGCACATCAGGGTGCGAGTTCCCAACCGGGAAACCGTCGGCAATCCGTCCCAAAGAAGTTGTTACAATGGCCGAAGCATCGTTCCTTCCCCAGCTCCCGAACCGACGCGCATGGCAATGTTTGACGAACATTTCGAGGTTGTAGTCGTGGGCGCCGGTCATGCCGGCTGCGAAGCCGCCATGGCGGCCGCCCGCATGGGACTGAAGACGGCTCTGTATACGCTGAACGTCGACCTGATCGCACAAATGTCCTGCAATCCGGCGATTGGCGGCATAGCCAAGGGTCATCTGGTTCGTGAGGTGGACGCGCTCGGCGGCATCATGGGGGAAATTGCCGATGCCGTGGGCATCCAGTTTCGGCTGCTCAACACTTCCCGCGGCCCCGCCGTGTGGTCGCCGCGCGCGCAGTGCGACAAGCAGGCCTACCGACTCAAAATGCGCGACCTGCTCGAGTCGCAACCAAACCTCACCATCAAGCAGGCGGAGGTGGCGGATGTAATCGTGGAGCAGTTCCCAGTTGCCAGTTCGAGGTGGCCGGACGACGGGGATGGCAGCAAGCATGGGAATGATAATGAAACAGAACACCGGCCAGCGGAGCGTTCCATCCGAGGCATCCTGCTGCGCGACGGCCGCCGCGTTTCAGCTGAGGCCGTTATCATCACCACGGGCACTTTTCTCAATGGCCTGATCCACTGCGGGGAGCAACAGTATCCGGCAGGGCGCTCGGGCGAGCCGGCTGCGGTCCTGCTGGGGGAAGCGCTCAAGCGACTGGGACTGCGTGGCTGCCGGCTGAAGACCGGAACGCCGCCGCGGCTCGATGGGCGCACCATCGACTGGTCGCGCTTTGAGCGCCAGCCGGGTGATCAGGACCCGACTCCCTTCAGCTTCCGCACCCGCCGCGTCGCCCATCACGATTCGCAGGTGCCCTGCTACATCGCTTTCACCACCGCCGAGACGCATCGGATTATTCGCGAAAATGTGCACCGCTCGCCCATGTATAGCGGACAGATTCAATCCACGGGGCCGCGGTATTGTCCCTCGATCGAAGACAAGATCGTAAAGTTTCCCGACAAGATAACGCACCAGCTCTTTCTTGAGCCCGAGGGCCTGAACACGCATGAGGTTTACGTCAACGGCATGAGCACGTCGCTGCCCATTGACGTGCAGCTGGCCATTCTGAAGTCGATTCCGGGCCTCGAAAACGCCGGGATGATGCGGCCCGGTTACGCCATCGAATACGACTCCATCGATCCGACCGAGCTGCGGCGAACCCTGGAACTGAAGAAGATTGCCGGGTTGTTTCTCGCCGGGCAAATCAACGGTACATCGGGATATGAAGAAGCGGCCTGCCAGGGATTGATGGCCGGAATCAATGCCGCCCTGAAGCTGAAGCATGAGCCGCCCCTAGTGCTCGATCGGACCGAGGCTTACACCGCGATTCTGATTGACGATTTGATTTCCAAGGGCACCAATGAACCCTATCGCATGTTCACTTCGCGGGCGGAGTTCCGCCTGCACCTGCGCATCGACAATGCCGACCGCCGGCTGACTCCGCACGGACGGCGGGTAGGCCTGATTTCAGACGAGGCGTGGGCGGAATTTGAACGGAAGCAGGAACGCTTGCAGGAAGTCAAGCTGGCGCTGGAGAAGACAAGAGTCACTGCGGATTTGGCGGCGGCAATCCCGGAGATGCCATTCGACCTGGGTTCCGCCATGGGACAGCCGCTGGCGCAAATCCTGAAGCGCCCCGAAATCACCATCGAGCAACTGGCGCCGGTATTGCGCCAACTGCTGCCGCTTTTTTTTGAACGCGATTTTAATGGACACCAGTTTAATCGAAGTGTCCCGTCCGACGGGGCTTTGCCCAGCGGTCTTTCCTCCGAGGTCCGCAATGAGCTCAAGTCGGTGGAGACGGAAATCAAATATGCGGGCTACCTCGACCAGCAGCAGCGCGCCATCGATCGCCTGAAGAAGGCGGAGCAGCGACGCATTCCGGAATGGTTCGACTACCGGGCGGTGAGCGGGCTTTCGCGCGAAATGCAGGAGAAGCTGGGGAACGTCGTACCGCAGACGCTCGCCCAGGCCTCGCGGATTCCGGGGGTAACCCCGGCGGCGGTTTCACTGATCAACGTTTACATTGAAATTCAGGGCCGGCGTCGGGAACACGCGGCGGCACTTTAGGCACCCTTGCTAACCAGTCTCAGTGAGCCACTTTCTCGAGGGCTGAGCGCAAATCGTCGTAGGAGAGCGCGCCGGGGTGGAACATAACTACCTTGCCCACCCGATCCACGATTACCAGGGTGGGAGTGGTGCTGGCTCCGTAGGCGCTAAAATTCTGCTTGCTCAGCGGGACCGGCATATCTTGCAGGCTGGCGTAATAACGTTGGCGGACGGAATCTATGTAATGCCTTTCCTCCGCGGGTGCGGCGTCCGTCCCATGCGCGGTATAGCCGTAAAACTGTGTCGGGCCGATGACCACCAGGCCGGCTGGAGCGAACTCCTGACGCAGGCGCGCGATGATTGGAACTTCGGCCTTGCAGTCCCCGCACCAATGCGCCCAAAAGAAAAGCAGCACGGGCGATCCCTTGAGGGAGACGAGCGTCGGCGGTTTCGGTCCAAGATACTGCCCTGCCTGCAATGCCGGAGCAGTTTGTCCGACCAGCACCAGCAGGTTGAGATTTTTTTGGAGGCGCGCTTCGATGGAGGTATTTTTGTAGCGCGTCAGGCTCGCGCGTAGCAGCGCGATCGCCTGCGTGTGTTGCCCTTGCGCCTCCATCGCCTGGGCGAGAACTTCGTAAGCTGCGCCGAGCGCGATGGGGAGATGAGGCTCGGAATCCAACTTGCGTTTGGTCAGTTGCGCTTCGCAGAGCAGGCGGGTCTCTTTGGCATAGGCGAGAGCCTTGTTCCACTGTTGTGCCGCCGCAGCCCCGCGCGCCATCCAGGAAAGTGCTTCGAGATACTCCGGGGTCAATCCGCGTTGCGCCTTGTAGGCGGATAGGTCTGACTCGGCGGCTGAGAAGGAATGCTGCGCCAGTTGGGTCCGAACCTCGGAGATGAGGTCACTTTGCCCATGCAAGGGGCAAGCCCAGAGCAAAAGCGCCGCCAGAAGAGGCGCCGACTTCGGCATCCCTGTACGCATAGCTTCGATGATCAAGGACGGCTCGGGAACTTGCAACTGCGAAGGTTGCTTAGGCTGCTTGTTCAGCCTCGGCGATGGTGCCATAGAAGCGGAAGAAATTTTGCACTCTCGTCACTTCCAAGGCGTTATGGATGCGCTGATTGACACCGACCAAGCCCATGCTGCGTCCGTCTTTTTGGCGGGTGACGTAGGCCCCAACCAGAGCACCGATGCCCGCTGAGTCGGCCAGGGGAACGTTGGTAAAATCGAGAATCAGACTGGGAGAGTTATCGGCGCGCAACTGCGATTGAAAGCCGAATAAATTGGAAAGGGTAAGGGGTCCAGTGAGTCGCAGAATGCGAATTCCTTCGCGCGACCCTGGTATCCCTTCGATTTGCAGCGGCTGCTCGGCCATACCAGAAATGGTAACGGCGAAAAATGGGCCGAATGTTAAAAACAGGTTAATTCGTGTGGTCGGCGCGCCATTGGGGCTTATCGCACTAACCCTGAGCGGTGCCTATTCACCGCCCACAGTCAGGCCATCGATACGCAGGGTGGGCGAGGCGACGCTGCCGCGGAATTCGAGATCCGTGCCGATCTCCGAAATATTGCGGAACATTTCCTTGAGATTGCCCGCCACCGTGATCTCTTCGACGGGATATGCCAATTCTCCATTGACGATCCACATGCCAGAGGCTCCGCGCGAATAGTCTCCCGTGACTAGGTTGGCGCCGTGACCGAGAAACTCGGTTACATAGAGTCCGTCTTTGATCTCGCCGATGATCTCCCGAGGCGTCTTTGTGCCCGGGTTTAAGAAGTAGTTTCCCGGGCTGATACCCGGCGTGCCGGCTAGTCCGCGGGATGCGTTGGCGGTCGTTTCCAGGCCCAGTTTCTTCGCGGTGTAAGTATTCAGCAGATAGGATCGCAGAACTCCATTCTCAATAACCAGCGTGCGGCGCGTGGGGATGCCTTCGCCATCGAAGGGGGTGGTGCCGAAGCCACCCGGCAGGGTGCCATCGTCGATCACGGTGACATTCGCGGAGGCAATCTGTTCGCCCAGCTTGCCGGCCAGGAAAGACGCTCCGCGATAGATGGAGTCGCCGTTCACGCCCTCAAAAATGTGCTCCAGCATGGAGCTTGCGACCATGGGGTCGAGGACCACGGGCACTTGCGCCGTTTTCACCTTGCGCGAACCCAGCCGCCGCAGCGTGCGCCGCGCGGCTTCCCTGCCGACTTGCTCGGCGGGGTCGAGTTTTGCCAGACTGCGCGCCACCGAGTACCAGTAATCGCGCTGCATCAGCCCGTTTTCTTCCTGCGCTATGGGGACCACCGAGACCGAGCAGTAAGACCGCCGGTATTCCCCCACGAAGCCGTGCGAATTCGCCAGCACTTTTCTTCCTGTAGCGGCGTCAAACGATCCGCCTTCGGAATTCTTAATACGTGGATCGGCGTCGAGTGCCGCCTTTTCCGCGCGTCGCGCGTATGCGATTCGCTCGGGGCCGGGCAGGGAGTAAACGTCCTCGTGATAGAGCTGGAGATCGCCGTCGAGCGCGCCCAGCAGGGCGGCGTCTGGGATGCCGGCGAAGGGGTCTTCGGAGGTGATCTTCGCCAGTTGCAGCGCGGAGCTCAACATACGCTCGATGCCTGCGGCCGAGAAGTCGCTGGAGTGTGTGCTGGCGGCGCGCTGACCGAAGAAGACACGGACGCCGATGGCGCGCGAGCCTGATTCCTTGAGGGTTTCAACCTGGCCGAGGCGCACGACGGTGGAAAATTCGTCGCCTTCGCGGACCACGCATTCGGCGGCGGAAGCTCCGCCTTGCATGGCACGGCGGACGACGTCGGCGGCGAGGGATTTTAGGTCGGTTGCGGATTGGCTGGCGGCGGTCTCGAGTGTTGTTGTCATTTCGTAATTCTGAATCTACCACGGAGGGTCGGCGAATGAGATGGACCTTTTAGTCATTGGAGTCACGGGAGGGTATAGAAGATTCGCGGCAGTAAGCGGTACTGTTACAGTTTGACCTGCCGATGGTCATTGGGCAGCCGCCTTCTCAGCGACAGCGGCTCGCTCTTCAAGTTCTTCAGCTTCCCTGCTGAGGCGTTCGGCGTGATCTCTTAGCTGGCGCGCTCGCATACGCAGCTTCTCAGGGGAGCCTTTTTCTAGCCGAGCCTCTTGCATCCCAATAGCCTGCCACTCGCCTTTGGGCCTAAGCTTTTTCTTCATGCCCGAACGTTTCCCATAGGCGCTGAGGATTGGCTACTCTGTGAGGTTTTCAAACTGTAACAGTACCCAGTAAGCTAGGCCCTTGAGTAGTAATGCAATATTCCATTATAATGGACGTCGGGGTGCGTTATGGCTACATTGACGGTCACTGCCCGAGGGCAGGTCACATTTCGGAAGCAAGTGATGGAGCATTTGGGCGTGAAGCCGGGCGGCAAGATCGAGATCGACCTTCTACCCGATGGGCGGGGGTTGATCCGGGCCGCGCGGCCTACGGGAAAAATAGAGAGCTTCATCGGGATGCTGGCCGGCAAGACGAAGAAAATCGCCACGATTGAAGAGATCAACGAAGCCGCCGCGGCTGGGTGGGCCGGTCTCGTCGATATGCGGACGGGTCGCGTGAGACGGAAATGAGGATCGCAGTCGACACCAACGTTCTGGTGCGGGCCGTGGTGCTGGACGACCCCACACAAAGTGACATCGCTGCTAAAACACTCAAAGCGGAAATGCTCGCGGTGGGCACCTCGTGCTTATGCGAATTTGTATGGGTTCTGCGAACCGTTTACGGGTTTAGGCCTCGGGCGATTGCGGCTACGATGCGCGAGTTGCTCGCAGCCGGAAACGTGGAAACCAACGGGCCGGCAGTCGAGGCGGGTCTGGCGATGCTCGATGCGGGCGGCGATTTCGCGGATGGAGTGATTGCTCACGAAGGCCGCTGGCTCGGCGGAGAGACGTTTGTGTCGTTCGATGTCAAAGCGGTGGAGATTCTCACGGCGCAAGGCGTGGCGGCGCGGCTGCTGTAACCACGATAGTCGTTTCCGCTAGGAGACTGTCGCAGAGAATACGTTAGCGCGAACGCTGGGGAGAACTCCCTGACAAAGTGCGGGTGAATTTAAGTGAGTAGAGGTCTTTGGACTCTGCATGCGCTTCGCTGCGCGAAGCGCATGCTCCGCTCAAGATGACAGGTCTTCAGGATTCGGTGGTAACGCTTTCTCCGCGACACAGAGAGGCACGAGACGAAACACCTCTGCAATCTGACCTCTCACCTCTGACCTTCTACTGCATAAACCCGCCGACCTCGCGCTTGGCAGTCCCGCCCACCGTCATCCGGTCAATCTTAATCGTCGGAATGCCGACACCGACCGGCACCGCCTGTCCATCCTTGCCGCAGGTCCCAACGCCTTCATCGAGCTTCAAATCGTTGCCCACCATGGAAACTCGGGTCAACACATCCGGCCCGTTGCCGATCAGCGTTGCGCCTTTGATGGGAGCGGTGATCTGGCCATCTTCGATGAGATAGGCTTCCGAGGCTGAGAAGACAAACTTGCCGTTGGTGATATCGACCTGGCCCCCGCCGAAGTTCACGGCGTAGACACCATTCTTCACCGAACGAATGATGTCTCCGGGATCGTCCTGGCCGGCCAGCATGTAGGTGTTGGTCATGCGGGGCATGGGGATGTGCTCATAGCTCTCGCGGCGCCCATTGCCGGTATCGGCGAGCCCCATGAGTCGCGAGGAAAGCTTGTCGCTCAGGTATCCCTTAAGGATGCCGTTCTCGATCAGCACGGTTTCCTGCGTGGGCTGGCCTTCGTCATCGACGTTCAAGGAGCCACGACGCCAGGGCATTGTGCCGTTATCCACCACGGTGCACTTCTCACTAGCAACGCGTTTGCCGATCAGGCCGGCGAAGGCGGACGTTTTCTTGCGATTGAAGTCGGCCTCTAATCCGTGACCGACGGCTTCGTGCAGCAGAACTCCGGGCCATCCCGGACCGAGCACTACTTCCATGTCTCCGGCCGGCGCCTCGCGGGCGTCGAGTTGCAGAATTGCCTGGCGGGCCGCCTCGCGGGCAAAAAATTCCGGTGTCTTGTCGCCGAAAAAGAAGTCGAGCGCAACCCGGCCTCCTCCGCCGGAAGTTCCACGGCCGGAACTAGCCTCCGTTTTGGCGATGCAGGAGACATTCATGCGCGCCAGCGGTTGGGAGTCCTCGGCAAAGGTTCCGTCAGAGCCCACTATGAGGATGGTGCGCAGTTCGTCGGCATAACTGGCGCGCACTTCTTTAATTCGGGGATCGTAAGCGCGAGTCGTCTTATCAGCCCGCATCAGCAACCCAACCTTGGCCGTAATATCGGCGTCCACCGAGGGCAAGGTTACCGGATATAAACTCCTGGCCGGCTTCTGCTGGAAGCCCGTGACCGTCGTTTTGGAGGGGGCGCTGGCGATCAGCGCCGCCGTGTGCGCCGCATGCAAAATCCGTTGCGGAGAAAGGTCGTCGGTGTACGCATAGCCGGTCCGCTCTCCGGAAACGACGCGCACGCCGCAGCCCGCCGAAATACCCTGCGAGGCGGATTTCACCAGCGACTCATCCACCATGAGCGAGGTCGAGGTGAGATATTCAAAATAAAGGTCGGCATAATCGCCGCCCGCGGTAAGTGCCGCAGCCAGATAAGTCTCGAGATCGTGGTGGGTTAGCCCGTAGTGCTCGAAGAAGAAATGTTCCTGATTTGCAATCACCATATTTTGATGCCTTTCACTTTCAAACGACTCGAAACAGCGCAACGCGAGTCAGACCGCCGCGCATGGAAAGCGCCGCCGTCCACGGTCTTGGCGCGCCCTGCCCGCGTTACGAATGCTCTCGAATTATCCCATGAGCGGAGCAGCTTCCGGGATAGCGGGTCGGATTACGGAAGTCGCGCCTTGACGGGAAGCCAAACCGAACAATCGCCCGGTTCAGGAATCACTGACGCGGGGACTCGCGAGGGCAATAATTCACCGCATGACCCCAGATTCGCTCAGCCAGATGCTGGCGGAATTTCTGACCGGTGCGCGCGCCGCCGTGGTGGTGGAGGATGGCGCTATAGCCTTCGATTTGGCCGACTCGAGGTACTCCATTTCCGGCGAATACGATAAATGCCTGCTACACCTGTGGTCGAGCGAGCGCAATTTCGTGCGCCGGGTGCTCGATGCGGAAGTGAAAGCGGGCACGCTGCGTTTGCAGGTCCAGCGTATGGGCCAGACCCGGCCGACGCGGCTGGATTTCTGCCGCGACCGCGACCGGCGTTCGCCGGCGGCCGCGCGAGCGGCGCGCATTGCCTACGAGCCTCGCTTGCGCCGCGCACTCGAAAGAACATTTCCCAACTGGACCGTCCTGCGGCTCACCACCTCCATCGATCTGGAACACTCCTTCGGCCCAGCGTACCTGCGCGGGGTGTTGCGCCAGGGCCAGAGCATGCTCGCCCTGGTCGGAGTCAATGACCAGGAAACCCAATCCACCGTGGATGGCGCGCTGACTTGCGGCGTCCTTTGGCTGGAGGCCTGCCGCCTCGCGCAGCGCGAGCGAAAATTGGTCGAAGGACTGGCCCTGATCGTCCCAAAAAGAATGGCGATGCTCACCCAGCAACGCATGGCGCACTTGCACCCCGCGGCGGCGAAATGGAGCCTATACGAATTCGATCAGCGGGATGACACTCTGGCCGTGCTTGATACCGCCGATTGCGGCAATCTGGCGACGCGACTGGTACAGGCCGTGGATGAAATCGCGGCCCGCGAGCGCTTCGCGTCGTCGATTGCGCGCATTCAATATATTCTTCCCCAATCTGAAATCGTCGCGCTATCGCCCGCCCTGATCTCGTTTCGCTATCACGGACTGGAATTTGCCCAGGGACGCGTCGCTCATGATCCGAGAAACTTCGAGAGCAAAGAGCAGATTGCCTTTGGCGTGGGCGCGGAGGAGCGCGTTCTGGGTACTGACAACGAAGCGGCCTTTGCCGATCTGATGCACTTGGCGGCCGCCGTTCGCCATAAGGACGGCCCCAAAAATCACGCGCTCTGGCGAATGCATCCCGAGCGCTGGTTGGAGTCGCTCATCTCCGGCAACATCGCGGCCCTTGACCGCCGCCTTATGCCGGAATCGGTATATGCGCAGGTCCCTGCCTTCGCCGCCGCCGACCGCGCCATGATCGACATTCTGGCTCTCACGCGGGAATCGCGACTTGCCGTCGTGGAATTGAAAGCCGACGAGGATATGCACCTTCCGCTCCAGGGTGTGGATTACTGGTCGCGCGTGGCCTGGCATCAGAGTCGTGGCGAGTTTACCCAATTCGGATATTTTTCCGGTCGCGAAATCTCGGCGCAGAAGCCTCTTCTGCTGTTGGTTGCGCCCGCTCTGCGTGTGCACCCCGCCACCGATACGATCCTGCGTTATCTGTCGCCCGAAATCGATTGGGAGGTTCTGGGGATAGACGAGCGATGGCGCGAGGAGATCAAAATCGTATTTCGAAAAAAGCCGCGCCGGACAACGTCTTTAGCGATCCCAGCCTGAGGCGAGAGGTGCCCGATGCTTGTAGAGGAGCTGGGGCCGTGATCAGGGACCCACGCTTTCCTCTATCTCCGGCACTTCGCCCTTACAGACGCGCCCGATTCCCCGCACCAGTCGCCGCATGGGAAGTTCTCCCCGGGCATCGGCAAAGAAGATCTCGCCCGCCCGCATCCCGCGATAACACCAGCGTTTGAGGATCGCGAGGTGCTCCATGCGCTCCCTTGCGCTGGTCGGACGACAGGGTGGGAACGCCGCCAACGCCGCTTGGATGCGCGCTTCCATCGATTGCGGCTTGGATTGCGAGCCATCGGGTTGCGAACTACCGGCTTGCGGTTTGCCATGTTCCGCCGCGGAAATGGGGAAATTCAGAGGTCCGGAGAGCGCGCCCTCGTCCAGACGAAACAAAGCCACGCATTCTCCCTGTGCCGACTTCTGCACCATGAGGCCGCGCGCGCGGTCGATACGGAAGACGAATTCCGGCAACTGCTGCAGCACGGGAGCGAGTTTGTCGAGCCGGGCGTGCAGGGCGGCGGCGGTTTCGAACTTCATTGTCGCGGAGGCCTGGTCGCGCTCGGCCGCAATACGCCGCTTCAGCGAGTCGCCGCGGGAATCGAAAAAATCCTGCACCTGCATCACCTCGGCGCGGTAGTCCTCATCGCTGCAACCGCGAAAACATGGAGCGAGGCACATCTTCATTTCGGAGTAAACGCAGCCGGGGAACGCTGGGTCCGGCTGGAGATTTTCCACGCAACGCCGCATTTTGAAGAAATCAAGCGCGTCATTCATGAACTTTTCCGCCGCCAGCCGCGAAGGAAATGGGCCGTAATAAATATTCTTTCCCGACATCGCCCCCAGGCGCGTCGTGACCGAGGCGCGGGGAAATTCATTATCCAGATGCAGCTTGACCAGAGCGGGGAAACGGAGGCGCATGCGTTTCGAATACGTCCCGGGAAAAACCGCGCGTTGTATTTGATAGAGAACGAATCCCGACTCAAAGTCGGAGCCGGTAAGGCTGTACTCGATCCAGCGAACACGATCGCGCAGGTTGAGTCGCTTGCTGTGTTCTTCGGGCGCGGATAGCAGGCGTTGAAGACGTCGCTTTAGATTGGCCGTTTTGCTGACATAGGGTTCCGAGTTCGGATCTTCGCTGCGGAGAAGAAACACGGCCGGGGCGGAGGCTGCGGCGGAGAAAGTTTCGGCATCAGCTTCCGGACGGAACTCGAGGCGTTGATTCAGCACGCTGCCGATTGTAGAAGAGGCCAACGCAAAAGGTTGGGCAAACGCGGAGCTTGCACGCAAAAAGCTGTGCCCGCAATCTATCCAAAACTGGCACTCTTAAACTTCTGCCGAAAGTCGGGTCCGGCCATTTTTACGATGCGGCACATCTCGTGCAAACGCGATCTCATGCGTTCGCCGATTCTGTCGCCGAGCGTCTCTTCGCGGGTGGCGGCGCGAGCGGGAGAGTGCGAGGCCACGCCCGCCGCCGGTTCGTCGGCAAAATTCGTGGTAATCAGGGTGGTGCGATTGTCGTTATAGCGGGTGTTGAGAATCAGGCTGACGGTATCCCAAACCCACTCGCTCGGTTTCACCGCGCCCAACTCATCCAGCAAAAGAACGTCGGCGTCAAACACCGGGCGGAGCACTTGCAACTCGGTTGCTTTGACGGAATCGTTATAGGAGTTCTGAATCTGTTTCAGCAACTCTCGATAATCGCAGAACAGGCAGGCGCGGCCCCGGTTAGTGATCAATTCCTTGAGGATGCCCACCGCGAGATGGGTCTTGCCGGTGCCGATTCCACCCACCAGCAACAGGCCGCGTCCGTCGCGCGGATCGAATTCGCGCACGAAGCGGGAGGCGCTGATCTGGGCCAGCGCCACTGAATGATCGGCTCCCGGGAAATCGGTCGTAAAATTCGATAACTCGCAATGTTCGTAGCGCTTCGGAATCCGGGCTCCCGCGATCATGGCCCCACTTCGCGCCCGCACCAGGCAGTCGCAACGGGTAACGCCGCGCTCCGGAGCCGCCGGGACCGCCTTCCATCCCGAACCCGCACACAGGGGACAGACTTCCACTGCCATTTTTGTGATCCCCGCCATCGGTTGTGTCTCGAATTCCCTTTCTTTAACTGTGCACCTGAACCGGCCCGCACCGCAACCCGAAAGCGGTTCCCGTCTGTGCACATCCTGTGGAGACGGCTGAGGGCTTGTGGAGAAAGCCGCAGGACGGGAAAATTTGTGCCCAGGAGATGTCAAATGCGGCAACGAGCGCGTGTTTTCGATTGACAATCCCGCAACATAGGCGAGAATTGACGATCGCCGGTGCTCGCGCTGTCGAGCTTTCCTCCCCGGTTCAAGGCGCGGGAACCGAAACGATAGTGTCAGGAGAGAGCATGAATAAAGCTGATCTGGTTGACCGGATCGCCGGAAGCCTGCAGTATTTCCAAAGCGCAGGCGACGACCGCGATCGACACCACAGTGGACAGCGTAACAACTGCCCTTCGCAAAGGGGACCGGGTAGCCTTGATCGGTTTCGGCACGTTCTCCGTCTCGCAGCGCAAGGCCCGCAACGGCCGGAACCCGCAGACGGGTGCCACCATCAAGATAGCCGCTCGTAGAGTCGCCAAATTCACTCCCGGGAACGAACTCAAGAAAGTCGTCAATAAAGGTAAGTAAGGGCCCAGACATTTTTTGCTTCGAGGCAAACGGCAGGGCTGGCCCCTGCCGTTTGGTTGCCTGGCGTAACCTCAGGCGCCTTGCTGAATCCTTCCGCGCTCCGGTAGAATCAAATCTCCGAATCGAGGTAGAACCGCCATGAAAGCAGCCATTCATCCCAATTACGGCGAAATTAACGTGCATTGCGCTTGCGGCAACACGTTTACCACGCGTTCCACGCATAAGGGCAATATCAGTGTCGAAATTTGCTCCGCCTGTCATCCTTTTTTTACCGGCAAGCAGAAACTGATGGATACCGCCGGCCGTATCGAGCGCTTCCGCCGCAAGTACGCCAAAAGCGATGCAGGAAAAGCGGAAGCTGCCAAGACAGCCGGCGACGCAAAGAAGTAATTTCGCTACCAGGCCGCATTTTCGAGAGCCTCCCGACCAGGGGGGCTTTGCTTTTGCGTCTGGCTTGGGACGCGCGGGTCAAAAAGGAATGCAGTCTTCCATCTCCTTTCGCCCGCTTCGCGAAGCGGATTTTCCCATGCTGCAGAGGTGGCTTTCGGCGCCACATGTGGCCGCCTGGTGGCGCGAGCGCCTCGGTATCGCGGCAGTGCGCGCCCGATACGGCCCGCGGGTCGATGGTACCGAGCCCACACACGTTTTCGTAATAGAACATGAGGGCCATCCTTTTGGTTAGATTCAGTGGTACCTGTGGTCTGATTACCCGCGGCATGCGGTGCAGATTGGAGCAGGGCCGGGTTCGGCTGGCATCGATCTGGCGATTGGAGAACTTGCGATGACGGGGTGGGGCCTGGGAACGATTGCAATCTCCGATTTTATCGGGCAAATTGTTTTCGCCGATCCAACGGTTAATGCCGTAATAGCCGATCCTGAGGAAAGTAATCTCAAATCATTGCGTGCCTTCGAAAAGGCGGGCTTCACGCGGGCGCACCCCGTGCGGTTGGTGGGTGAAAACCTCGATCGGCGAGTTGTGCGCCGGGATCGTTCGCCGCTATAAAGGCCGGCGACCATCACAAGCCGAGGGGTCAATTCAATCGCGAATCTGGAAGGTTGCGCGAAGAAAACACAGTAAAATCAAAGCGTGCAGAAGATGTGGGAAAATTCAGGGTTCCCAGGGTCTCCAGGAATCACGACCGTGGGGCCGACGCCCGATCCACGCGTTGCAACACTTCCCGCTTCGGCGCGCGCTTTTCCGGCGGCCGTCGACATCGGCAATGTCCACATTTCTCCCGCCACTGTGCTCGCCCCCATGGCCGGGGTCACCGACACGGTGTTCCGCCGCTTCATTAAGAAACTTGGGGGATGCGGGCTCATCATGACCGAATTCACTTCGGCGGATGGTCTGCTTCGCGACCCAAGGGTGCGCGGGCGTTACCTCCATTTCTACCCGGACGAGCATCCGATTTCCGCCCAACTCTTCGGCAGCAGTCCGGCCGTGCTCGCCGATGCTGCGCGGCTCGTGGAGGATCTGGGCTTCGATCTGGTCGATTTGAACCTTGGGTGTCCCGCGAAAAAGATCGTGAAGTGCAACGGCGGCTCCGGACTGTTGCGCGATCTGCCGCTGATTCAAAACATTTTCCAAACCGTGCGCGCCGCCGTGAAGCTTCCTTTTACGGTTAAGTTCCGCGCGGGATGGAGCGACGACGAAATTGTTTGCGTCGAACTGGCGCGCATCGCGGAAGATTGCGGCCTGAGTGCGGTCGCCCTCCACGCCCGTACCCGCGAGCAAGGCTATAGCGGCAACGCGCGCTGGGAATGGATTTCTTCGGTGAAACAGGCTGTCAGCATTCCGGTCATCGGCAACGGCGATGTGCGCTCGCCCGAGGATGCCTGCGCCATGGTCGCGCAAACCGGCTGCGACGCAGTCATGATCGGACGCATGGCCCCGGCAAATCCCTGGATCTTCCGCCAGATCGAACAATATGTGCAGCGCGCGGCGGGAACGGACGAGAGGGCGCGGACCGGTTCCGAGAAAAAGTACGACGAGCCCACCGAAGCCGACCGCTATCGGATGATCCGCACTTACTTCAGCATGCTGCTCGAGGAAGAGATGCCCGGAACCGAAGGCAAGATGAAGCAATTCGCCTCCTGGTTTACCCACGGCGTCCCCGGAGGCGCAGCCCTGCGCAAGACGATCTACGACGCGAAGAGTGGCGCCGAAATACTGCGGGGTGTGGAAGACTTCTTCGAAGCTGGACCCGGCGTAGGCGCAGAAGCGGTATCCAAGGCCGCGGAGGCCGCGGCACTGCTGGTTCGCTCTTGAGCCTGCGCCCTGCCGGATGCGTGCGGGGGCACATCCCCGCGCATGCTAGAATTGTGGCTGTGACACCCCCAACCGATGCTTCCTGATATCGAAAAACTGCTGGAGCTCCAGGTCGCGGACACCGAGATCCGCAAATTACGGGAGGAGGTCGCCGCCCTCCCGAAACGCGTAGCCGTGATCGAGCAAAAACTGGCAGGCACCAAAGCACATCTGGAAAAAGTGCGGGCCGCCGCCAAAGGCGATGAGGCCAACCGCAAAAAGTTCGAAGCGGCTATCAAAGACCTGCAAGGCAAAATCTCTAAGTATCGCGATCAATCCCTGGATGTAAAAACCAACGAACAGTACAAGGCACTACTGCACGAGATCGAATTTTCAGAACAGGAAATTCGGCTCAACGAGGACCGCATCCTGGAGCTGATGGTCACGGTTGAAGCCCGCGAGAAAGAAGTCAAGGCGGCCGAAGCCGAGCTCAAGGCGGAAACCACCGAGATCGAAAAAGAAAAAGAACAGGCGCGCAAGGTCACCCTCGACGACGAGCAGAAACTCTCCGAATGGAACGGGAAGCGCGATGTTTTGCGCCGCGAGGTTTCCGAGGACACGCTGCGGCACTATGAGCGGGTGGCGAAATTTCGCGGCAGCGGGCTCGCCGAAGTGCGCGGACAGAAGTGCATGGGGTGCCAGGTCATGCTGCGGCCGCAGACCTACAACGAGGTCACGAACGGCGAAAAAGTGATGGCCTGCGAATCCTGCCAGCGAATTTATTACTACAACCCCGCCAACGAAGTAAAGCCAGAGCAGGAAGTCGTCACCGTCACCGGAAGAAAACGCGCGCGGCCCAAGGCGGACGCTCCGCAGGCATGGTTTTACCGCCCCGATTACGGCGAAGAAGGCGAAGTTCTGCTCGCCTTTACCAACAGCCAGGGTAATTCCACCCGGCGCACCTACGAAATGCACACCGGCCGTCAGATCGGAGAGGTTCTGATGCGCGAAGGCACCTATCGCCTGGCGTTTCCGGAGGATCTCACGGACGCCGCTCTCCGCCTCAACGGCCACTGGGATGAAAAGGAAATCGACGAGTGGGGATCCGAAATACCCTCCAACGCGCTCGACGTTCTGCATAAAGACATTCTTGCCATACGCCGCGAACACAAAGCGGCGGTTAAGAACCATTCCACCCCGCAGCCGGAACAAACGGCTGCCAGCTAAGGCCGATGGCGGCAGTGCCGACCTCTCGTTCGTTCTCTCTTTCCTCCCTGGCGCTGTTTCGGGATCCAGCAAAAAGAAGACTGCTTTGCTGCCTGCTGCTGGCTCTGTCTACGATGGCGCTTTACAACCCGGTGACGCGCGCGCCCTTTCTCAATTATGACGACTCCGTCAACGTAACCGATAATCTTCCGATTCGCGCCGGCCTTACCTGGAAGACGGTGGCATGGGCTTTCCACACGTCTGACACCCTAGATTGGCATCCGATTTCCTGGCTCTCCTACGCGCTCGATTGCCAGATTTTCGGCTTAACCCGACGCGGCTTGAACCCGACCGGCTTCCATACCGTCAACGTGCTGTTCCACGCGACAGATGCGGTGCTGCTTTTTCTTATCCTGGAGAGCGCCACCGCTTTTGCCTGGCGCAGCTTTGCCGTCGCCGCGCTCTTTGCCCTGCACCCCCTTAACGTGGAATCCGTAGCCTGGATTTCAGAACGCAAGAATGTACTCAGCATGTTTTTCTTTCTCATCGCGCTGGCGGCATATGGCTGGTATGCGCGACGGCCCAGCGTGGCGCGGTATGCGGCCGTCACCCTGGCTTACGCCCTGGCACTCATGAGCAAAGCGCAGGTTATTACCTTCCCTTTTGCTCTTCTTCTGCTCGACTACTGGCCTTTATGCCGTTTCCCGCCAACGGTCGCGGTTGCTGACGAATCGGCGCTCCTCCCGCCGCGCGTTACGTTTTGGAAATTAGTTTTAGAGAAAGTGGCGTGGCTGGCGCTCTCGGGCGTAAGCGCCATCCTCACCACAAGGGGTGGACGAGCCTTCAACTACACGACGCAGATCGTCAGCTTCCCCTGGTGGATACGACTCGGAAACGCGGCTATTTCCTACGTGCAATACATGGAAAAGGCTTTCTGGCCGATCCATCTCGCGCTGGTGTACCCGCACCCCGGCTTTGCCATTCGCCGGTCTGCGATTCTGCTCTCGACGGTCGCGATCTTCGTCTTCACCACTCTTGTGGTTGTTTTTCGCCGGTACAGGCCCTTGTTCGTGGGATGGTTTTGGTTCCTGGGAACCATGGTGCCCATGACCGGCCTCGTACCCATCGGCCCCCACGCCATGGCCGACCGCTACGCCTATATTCCTCTGCTGGGAATTTTTGTCGTCGTCTGTTGGGGGGCGGCCGATCTCTCCGATCGCTTTCGCCTGCCCGCCGCCATTCCGGCAACATGTGCGATTGCCGTCCTGTCGCTGCTGGCAATCGCGCTTCACCGGCAGGTCAGTTTCTGGCAGAGCAACGTCGCGCTCTGGACGCACACCCTGGAAATCACCGGGCCGAATTTTGTCGCGGAGGAAAATCTGGCTCTCGCATTGATTGACGATAACCGGGCCCAGCAGGCATTCCCGCATCTTCAGCGCGCGCAAATGTTGCAGCCTGGCGACCCTTTGGCCGCGCTCAATCTCGCTACATTCCAGCAAATGCGGGGCAACTATCCGGCGGCGCTTGACGGCTTCGCCACGGTGGTTCGTTTCGCCGGGACGGCGAGCGCGCTGCGGGCGACTGCGGAAGCCAACGCCGGCTATGCCCATCTCTCGCTCAAGCAGTATCGCGAAGCTCGGCAAGACTTTGAATCCGCTCTACTCGATCAGCCGGGAAATTCACCGGCGTATCGCGGCCTCGGATTATTGGCGCAGCGCGCGGGTGATATCGCGCTGGCCGCTGGGGACTACAGGCGTTCCGTGGAGCTACAACCTTCGCCAGTGGGCTTTCTGCTTCTGGCGCAGGCTCTGGCCGTGGCGAAGCAGGAAGAGGACGCGCGCGCCGCGGAATCTCAGGCGGTCGCCATGAGCCAGGATTTGAATGGCGATATCGCCGTCGTCCGGCAGTTGCTGGCGAACTGACACTCCAGTTCGTGAAGCGCTTGGTTAGAATCCACGCTTTGCTAGAATCAACGTGCACCCGATTCCCCTTGACCCATGACCCCGCGAATCGCTGAAATCGCTTATCAGATGATCGCTTTCCTGTTCGCCATCAGCGTGCATGAGTCCGCCCATGCCTGGACGGCGTCGCGTTGTGGCGATCCTACCGCCCGCATGCTGGGAAGAGTTTCGCTGAATCCGCTCCGCCACATCGATCTCGTCGGCACCATCATATTGCCGCTGGTTGCAGCCATCAGCGGAATACCACTGCTGGGCTGGGCGAAGCCTACTCCGGTGGACCCGCGAAATTTTCGCAGCCCCATGTGGGACGATATTTTGACCTCGGTCGCCGGACCGGTCAGCAATTTTATGGTCGCTACCGGCGCGCTTTTTCTGCTCGGCTCGATCTCGCTCTTATCCGCTTCCGGGCGCGCCCTGATCGAGGCCCTGCCGCAGGGCTTCGGCGACACCGCGCCCGACTCGGTACTGACGCCCCTGGCCATGCTCCTGTACTCGGTGATGATCATCAACGTCGTGCTCGCGGTTTTCAACCTGATCCCGGTGCCGCCGCTCGATGGCAGCCATGTGCTGCGCCATTTTTTGTCGGATCGGGTGCGAAAAATGTATGACAGCGTCGGCTTTTTCGCTCTGCTGGCGCTGGTGTATCTTGCGCCCGGGCTGGTTAGCGGATTGATCGGCCCTTTTCTCCGCTTCTACGTCTTCGCGCTGGCCAGATTCTGAAATGACAACCCCATCCAAAAAACGCGTCCTGAGCGGGATGCGCTCGACCGGCAAACTCCACCTGGGAAACTATGTCGGCGCCCTGCAAAACTGGGTGACCATGCAGCAGGAGTTCGAGTGCTTTTTCTTCATCGCCGACTGGCACGCCCTCACCACCGACTATGCCGATACCTCGCGCCTGAAGGAAAACTCGGTTGAGGTGCTGCTCGATTGGCTGGCCGCGGGCCTCGATCCGGCGCAGTGCGTGCTGTTCATCCAGTCCCATGTGCCGGCCCATGCGGAGTTGCACCTTCTGCTTTCGATGATCACGCCGCTGGGCTGGCTGGAGCGCGTTCCGACGTACAAGGAGCAAAAGGAAAATATTCAGGAAAAAGATCTCGGCACTTACGGATTTCTCGGCTATCCCGTTCTGCAATCGGCGGACATTCTGCTTTACAAAGCCGATGTGGTTCCGGTAGGCGAAGACCAGGTGGCGCACGTCGAGCTGACCCGGGAAATCGCCCGGCGTTTCAACGGTTTCTACGCCGGCAAGCGCGAGCATATTTTTCCCGAACCCGCCTCTCTGCTGACGCCCGCGCCGCGACTGCCGGGCACTGACGGCCGGAAGATGTCGAAGTCTTATGGCAACGCTGATCCTGCTGAGCGATCCGGAGCCCGTGGTTCGGCAAAAGCTTAAGACCATGGTTACCGATCCGGCGCGGGTGCGACGCACCGATCCGGGGAATCCGGACGTATGTCCGGTGGGCGATCTGCACAAAATATTCAGCAGCAAGGAAACGATGGCGAAGGTCTACCAAGGCTGCCGGTCGGCCGGGATCGGCTGCATCGAGTGCAAGAGCTGGGTGGCGGATGAGGTGGTCAAGATTCTCCAGCCCATGCAGGAGCGCCGGAAAAAATACGAGGACAATCCGCGGCTGGCGTGGGATATTCTGGAAGCGGGTTCGGCCAGGGCGCGCGCGGTAGCGGCCGATACCATGGATGAAGTGCGCGAATCCATGGGCTTAAATTATGAACAACGCCGGCCCTGAACAATTGCGAGAAGGGCGCGGATGAAGGATTCCACGGTGACGGATGTGTCTCAACCCGGCTCGGGGCAGGTTCCAGTGGCCACAGCCTCGCGCGGCGTCGTCACGCCGATATCCATAGCGCGTGCCCCTAACCGATCCGCCAAAGCCAGGGACGACGGCAACGATTTTCCCTTCGCCATTGCGCTGGGAGAAATCTACGAAGGCCCACTCGACCTGCTGCTCGACCTGATCCGCAAGCAGGACATCGACATCTATGACATTCCCATCGCGAAAATCACGGCGCAGTATCTGACCTATGTAGAACGCATCCGCGAGCTCGATGTCAACGTCGCTTCCGAATTCATCTACATGGCGGCGGTGCTGATTCACATCAAATCGAAGATGTTGCTGCCGCGCGATCCGCTGGCGCTGGCAGAATCGAATGAAGACCCGCGGAGCGAACTGGTCAACCGGCTGCTGGAACACGAGAAGTTCAAATCGGCGGCGCAGATGCTGCTCCAGAAACAGCAGATAGAAGACGCGGTGCTGAGCAATCCCGCAATACGCGAGTTCATGGACGATGAGGGCGCAGAGCCGGAACTGGACGCCGAGGTCATTGACCTGGTCAAGACCTTCCAGCAAATTCTGGATCGGGCGCGCTCCCGTCCAATCCTCGAAGTGGACGCGGAAACCGTCACTGTCGGCCAAATGATCCAGTACCTGCATCGCCGTCTGTCGCTGGAAGATCGACCGCTGCGCTTGAAACAGATACTCCATCATGCGCACTCGCGCCCGGCGCTGGTTTGCATGTTTCTTGCTTTGCTGGAACTGGTCCGGCTGCAAGCCATTCAGGTGCGCCAGGAGGAGCTCTTCGGCGAAGTGTTGGTGCGCAAGCATGCGCATTTCGAAGAGGTGATGACGGAGCAGGCGGCAGTGCGCGACGATTGGAAGTAAGAGGATCGGATTTAAAAGCAGGTTGAGAACTGAGAGAACTACAGCATGAGTCTTAGACCCCAACTGGAAGCCATCATTTACGCGGCGGAGATTCCCATTTCGCTGGAACAGATTTTTTCGCTGGTCAAGGAATCGCTGGTCGTGGAGGCGCCGGAGCTCGATCCTGCCGAAATGAAGTCGCGCATTCGCGCCACCCTGGAAGACTTGATCGCCGATTACTCCGCACCCCACCATGGCATAGAAATCCGCCAGGTCGCCGGCGGCTACCGCATGTCCACCAAACCGGAGCAGCACGATGTTGTGCGCGCTTTCGCCAAGAGCCTGAAACCACCTTTCCGTCTGTCGCTTCCAGCCCTGGAAACTCTGGCCGTCGTCGCCTATCGGCAGCCGGTTACGGTGCCGGAGATCAGCGAAATTCGCGGGGTGGATTCCGGCGGCGTGATCGCCACTCTGCTCGATCGCAAGCTCATCACCACGGCGGGCAGGAAGGCGGTGATCGGCCGTCCCATTCTGTACAAAACCAGCAAGGAATTCCTGCTACGCTTCGGCTTGAAAGACGTGCAAGAACTGCCGAGCATGGAAGAGTTTGAAAAGCTCTTATCGGAGTCTTTCCAGAGCGACCTGATTCCGCGAGACGGCTCTAGCGACGAAAGCATCATGATCGCGGCGGCGGCAACCGACTCGGCGGAAATAGATTCCTCTGCCGGGGTTGCCATCCCGGAGATGGCGCAAGAAGCAGAAGTTGAAGCAGAAGTCGAGGTCGCACTCCAAGTAGAAGAACCAGCCACCACCAAGCCGGAGTAATCAATCCATGCCAGTCGAACGACTGCAAAAAATCATCGCCGCCGCGGGAATCGCGTCTCGCCGTAAAGCCGAAGAGCTGATTACCGGCGGCCGTGTGGTGGTCAACGGCCAGGTGGTCACAGAACTGGGAAGCAAAGCCGATCCCGAACAGGACCACATTCGCGTCGATGGCAAGCTGTTGCACGGTCCCGAGCGCTTTACCTACGTGGCTCTCAATAAACCCAAAGGCTACGTCACTACCGTCAGCGATGAAAAGAAGCGCCCCACGGTGATGGACCTGGTGGAGAAGGTAAAAGGACGCGTGTATCCCGTGGGCCGGCTGGATTGGGCGAGCGAAGGTTTGATCCTGATGACCAACGACGGAGCGCTGGCCAATGGGCTGATGAAGGCATCCTCCAACGTGGCGAAGGTTTACGTGGTGAAGGTCGCGGGACAGCCCGATGAAACCAAGCTCGATAAGTTGCGTCGCGGAGTTTCGATCGCCGAGAAGGGTGGACGGCGGGTGCGGACCGCGCCGGCAAAGATACGCCTGATCCGCGAAGGCGATAATCCGTGGCTGGAAGTGACCATCATTGAAGGCCGCAACCGGCAGGTGCGGAAAATGTTTGAAGAAGTCGGCCACCACGTGGAGAAAATCAGACGCGTGCAATATGGGCCGCTGGCTCTGGATGTGCCGCCGGGAGATTGGCGCAACCTTACGTTGTTGGAGGTTGCCAAGCTGAAAAGCGCCGCGACGGGAGTGAGGGTGGCAAGTCCGCCGACTCCGTCGATTCCGCCGCTGGCGAAAAAACCAGCGCCGAGACGTCCGCCGCAGGCGGCGCTAAAGCCTGCCCTGTTGAAGTCTGGGATGAAGCCTGGGATGAAAAGTTCGCCGAAGGCTCCGTTGAAACGGCACGTGAAGCGACAGCGCCCCGTTCCAAAATCACGGGCCTAGCTCTGGTTTGGCGAGCGCCTACCGATCATTACTTGGCGATAATTACTTCGCAATCATTGCTTAGCGATCATTGCTTAGCGATCATGGGCAGGCGGGCTGCGCCGTAAAGGCCGGCATCGCTTCCCAGCAAAGCGCGGGTGACGATCGTCTTGTGGCCGGGACCAGCCTTCACATGGGCGGACGCGCCCTCCGCCACCGCCGTGCCATCATAAGGCGCGGTCGCGGCATAGATCAGGGACCGTCGGCGCAATTCCTCATAGATGGCGGGCGAAAACGCTTCCCAGGCGCTCGATACTCCTCCGCCAATAACGTAAATCGGCAAGTTCAGGGAATTCACCATCGCGGAAAGCACAATTCCCAGGCATCGCCCCACATAGCGAAAAATGCGGCGCGCATCTTCGTCGCCCTGAATGGCAAGGTTATAAATCGATTTCGCGCTGAATTCGGCGTCCGAGTGCGCGGCGTTAGCCAAAGCCGACGCGCTATTTTTCGCGATTGCCTCTTTCGCCATGCGAACGATGGCGGTGGCCGAGGCATATTGCTCGAGGCAGCCCAGATTTCCGCAGCCGCAGGGATGGCCGTCAGGCTCGACCGTGGTGTGGCCAAATTCGCCGGCCATGCCATTCGCGCCGCGCCAGATTTCGCCGCGCAGCACCAGGCCGCCGCCCACGCCGGTACCCAAAGTGAGCATCGCCATGTCGGAATATTCCTTGGCCGCGCCCAGCCATTTTTCGCCGAGGGCAGCGACGTTGGCGTCATTCTCGAGGATCACGATGGTATGCAGGCGGCGCTCGATCTCGGCGCGCACGGGATACTCCGCCCAGCCCGGCAAGTTGGGCGACTCCCGCAACAGCCCGGTTTGACTGTCGATGATGCCCGGCACCCCGATTCCGATACCAAGCAGGGGAGCGGAGTCCTTGAATTTATCTGACATGCGGCGGATGGCGTCGCACATATCGTCGATGACGTGATCGCGCCCCAGCGAAACTTTGGTGCCAAGAGTCACTTTTTCGACAAGTTTGCCCTGGTCGTCCACCGCTGCGATGCGCAGGTTGGTGCCGCCGAGGTCTACGCCAATGGAAAATTTATTCATGAGAAGTGGCCTGGGGAGTCCGTTTGCAACAGGCGTTATCGTGACAGTTTGCTTGCCACAGCATGTACCTTGCTCTTTTTACAGCGCAGGCGGGAATCCGTCAACATTGAATCGTATTAATATTGGCTATTTTTGACACCTGGCGCAGTAATGGCTGCTGCGGCCGGCGAGAACAATGCGGCGGATGGGCCCGCCGCATACCAGGCACGGCTCTCCCTCGCGGCCGTAAACGCGATGTTGAAGCTGGAAGAAGCCCTCGTCTCCGTCGGCATCCACGTAGTCGGAAATAGACGACCCGCCGAGCGCGATGGCCTCGCGCAGCACTGCTTGCACCTCGCAGCGCAATGCTTGCCAATTGCGTGCGGGTCAAGGTAGACGCCCGCCGGCGGGGACGTATGCCGGCGCGAAACAAGGACTCGTCGGCGTAAATGTTGCCCACGCCCCGCAATAACTTCTGATTCAACAGCGCGCTCTTGATGGGAGTCTTGCGGCCGCGAAACAGAGTGATGAAGTTTTCTTCGCTCACCTCCAGCGGTTCGACCCCGCCGGGATCGAAACCTCCCCCTCCGGATTCCAGATGAACGCTGAGTTTGCCAAACATACGAGGATCGATAAATCGCAGTTCGCGTCCGGACGCGAGCTTGGCGATGAGGTGAGTGTGCTTGGCAATTTCGGCGGAGGGGCTCGCAAACCGCTATGCGGCCGGTCATTCCAAGATGGACGATCCACTGCGCCCTCTGCGGACTGCGTTTACTTTTCTTTGCCGGTGAGGACGTCCGCGGCGCAGTTATGCTTTCCTCGAGATCCACCACGATGTGCTTGCCCGCACGATGGATCCGCACGATTCGCCTTCCCTCTAGCGTCGCAACAATCACGCCGGCGGGGGATTTGAGAGGTTGCTTCTTCGATCCGATCCAAACCGACTCGATGGCGTCTCCCGCGATGCGCTGGTGGAGACCCCGCGCGATCGTTTCGACCTCGGGTAATTCGGGCATTTTATGAGGATAGACGATTCAGAGCGACACTCGGGCGGCGTCGCCCCTGAAGAAGCCTACTTGGTTTCGGTCCATTGGTGTGATGCCGATATTACGCCAACCATGCGCCTCTCTCTACTTGGAAACAGGAGTAAAATCCGGCACATGAAGGCATTCCAGAGCGGACGGGAAGCCAAAGAGTTTCTCATTTCCCAGATTGTCGAGGAAGCGCGGCGGGAGAACATCCCGCTCTCCGAAGTCGAGCGCAAGATGCTGTACTTCACAGAAAGTGGGTGGACGCTTCCTGACATCATGAAAGTGTCGGAGGACTTTGATCGCGAATACGACCAACACAAGTATGAACAAAAACTCGCGAAACTTGTTACGAAGGCAGACAGGCGTATTCGAAAGGGTTCCCGTGACCATTACCACAAATGGTGGGCCGCAATCCGCTTTCTTCAACGAGAAGATCACTACCTTACGGTAATGATCCGGCTGGCAGGTCTGCGGCCTCGCGGAGATCAATTAAGGCTATTCGCGACTGGACTTGGAATTGTAGCCTTAATCTTCATCTGGGTTTTCTTGAGTATTAAATACAACATCCCGATGCCCTCTCGGGGCGATTTCGGAGTTGTTGTATGGGCTGTCATTGCCTTTTTATCCGTTGGCTACACGCTTCTCCGATTCATTCTCGGTGGTAGCAAGACGGATGCCCTGACCTCAAAGGCGCTGGAAAAACTTGTCCGAATCTGCCAACGAGTGAGTAGAACTGCGTGACTGTTTCAATCGGGCCATTTCACTAACTACAAAGAAATGCGTCTTTCCCTTTGGACACCGGTCATCCGGGCGAGAAACGCTCCCGAAGAATACGCACTGGCTGAATAGAACGGAATCGTAAAAACCACCTGTTCAAAACAGCGGTTCTGGGGAAGACAACTCCATCCGAAGAAGCGGCTGAATCCGGTACTTTCAATTCCAGAAACCACGACCGGTCGAAGCGGGGCAAATAGAACGAGCAGCACTATCGCCGTCGCAGGAACGCTCCACGTCCAGAGCATTGCGAAGTGCCTGTAACGCCGACTGAGCTGAAACCCCCACAAAAGTCCAACGAAAATCTGCAACGGAAAGTAGGGCGTCTCTGTCAATATCCAGCGCACCGTCCGCGAACCAACAGACGGAGAGAACTGATGCAGCGGTAGCAAAAGCGAATAGGGTTTGCCCGTCCACAGTTGATTTCGGTATGCTACAGAGTACACATCGAGCACCGCCGACTCCCAGATTTCCAGTCTACGCAGCAGCAGCGGTGCGACCAGTGTGTGCGACCCCGGGGCGTGGCGATCCGCTCATCATTCCTAGTGGAGCTTGCATTGGCATTGGCATCAGCGTCGTCTAGCAGCACAAACAGAGGCCGAACTGCGGTCATCGTCGGAGCGCAGTGGGGCGACGAGGGCAAAGGCAAGATTGTCGATGTGCTCACCCGCACGTTTGAGGTGGTGGCGCGTTATGCCGGCGGCCACAATGCCGGTCACACCGTCATCATCCAGGGAAAAAAATTTGTCCTGCAACTGGTGCCGGGGGGCGTCTTGCGGCCCGAGTGCACCAGCGTTATCGGTAACGGCGTGGTCATCGATCCACTGGCCTTTCTCAAGGAAGTCGAATCCCTGCGGGTTGCCGGAGTCAAGGTGGATGGCAATCTTTTCGTTTCCAACCGGGCCCAGGTGATTCTTCCCTACCACCGCATGATGGAGTTGGGCTCGGAAAACGCTCCGGGGCGGGTAAAAATTGGAACCACGTCGCGCGGCATCGGTCCCGCCTACGAAGACAAAATGGGACGCCGGGGATTGCGCGTCGCCGACCTGCTGGACCGGGAATTATTGCGCACCCACATCGAGAACGCGTGCCGGGAAAAAAATATGATCGCGCACGCATTATTCAATTCCGATCCGCTGGACGCCGACAAAATGTTCCAGGATTATGCGGCGGCGGCGGAGAAGGTTCGGCCTTTCGTTCGCGACACCGCGCTGCTTCTGAACCACGCCCTTGCCGAAGGCAAGTCCATCGTCTTCGAAGGGGCCCAGGGCACGATGCTCGATATCGATCACGGCACTTATCCCTTTGTGACCTCTTCGAGCGCTACATCGGGTGGTGCGGCGACCGGCACCGGCGTACCTCCGACTGCCATCGATACCGTGATCGGTATCACGAAAGCTTATTGCACTCGCGTCGGCAGCGGTCCGTTCCCGAGCGAAATGCTGGGCCCGGAAGGCGAAGATTTGCGCAAGCGAGGCAATGAATTCGGCGCGGTTACGGGACGTCCGCGCCGCACCGGTTGGCTCGATTTGCCTCTGCTCCGTTACGCTGGCATGATTAATGGCATCTCCTGGCTGGTGGTAACCAAGTTGGATGTGCTCGACCATCTCCACGAGATTCCCGTCTGCGTGGGCTATAAAGTGGATGGCGAGGAGACGCGCGAAATTCCCGCGCAGGCCTGTGGCTATGAAAAAATCGAATGCATCTACCGCAACCTGCCCGGCTGGGCGACCCCGACTCAGGACGTGCGAACCGTGGGGGGATTGCCCACGGCTGCCCGCAATTATCTCGACTTCATTGAACAGGAAACGGGAGCGCGCGTGGGCATGATTTCGACCGGTCCAGATCGAGAGCAGACGATCCTGACGCCGGAATTTATCCGTGCGATGGGACTATTGAGTAACACTATCTAGGAATCAGGATTATCGTATAAGTTATTTTGAGGGCGCGGCTGGAGCCGTGCCGCACGCGGCTACGAAACTGGATTTGGCGCTGAGGAGCAAGGGAACGGAGAGACCGATGGTGGTGTTGGCCGTAACCTGGATGGCAAAAATTGGACGCGAGTCTGAAGTGGCTGGGGTTTTCGAGAAACTTACCGCCGAGTCACGCAAGGAACCGGGCTGCCTGATGTATCAGGTGCACAAGCACAAGACCGATCCGCGCCGTTTCTTTATTTACGAGCAATATCAGGACGACGCCGCCCTGGAGGCGCACCGCACAACTCCGCATTTCCTGCAAATGGCGAAAAAAGATCTGCCTAAGATCGCCGATCGCACCGAAGGGCACTTATTTGAGCCGCTCGGATGAGGTGAGTTCCCGATTCTCCGTTCCGAGAAGACCCTCAACCGCGAATCGAAGTTAACGAGTGAGAACCGGCAACTGGAAGCCGTTCTTACTGCGCCAATTCGTATCCCGCAAAAAAGAAACTCAACTCGAAGCGTGCCGTGTCGTCGGCATCAGAGCCGTGGATGGCGTTGTATTCGATGCTGCTGGCCCATTTCTTGCGTATCGTACCCTCTTCGGCATTGGCAGGATTGGTGGCGCCCATCAGCTTGCGCAGATCGGCGATGGCGTTTTCCTTTTCCAGCGCCAGCGCCACGATCGGTCCGCTGGACATGAAATCGGTGAGCGAATCGTAGAACGGCCGGCTGGCATGAACGGCGTAGAACTGCTTTGCCTGATGCTGCGAGATTTCGAGCATCTTCATAGCGAGAATGCGGAAGCCGTTTTTTTCGAACTGCTCGATGATGTCTCCGACGGCGTTCTTCTTGACCGCGTCGGGCTTGATGATGGTCAGCGTGCGTTGCAGTGTTTTCATAGATTCGGTCTCAGTAGGGTCGATTCGGTCTCAGTCGAGGTGCCGCGTTCGCGGATAGCGGCAACGGCTCTAAACGCCGACTCCCAGGGCAGCAGCCAGAGTTTCGCCGATGTCGGCGGGGGATTTTGCCACCTTTAACCCGGCCTTTTCGAGCGCGGCCATCTTCTCGGCCGCCGTGCCTTTGCCGCCGGAGATGATCGCTCCCGCGTGCCCCATGCGGCGTCCGGGAGGCGCGGTCTGTCCGGCGATAAAGCCCACCACCGGTTTCTTCATGTGCATTTTGACGAACTCGGCGGCCGCTTCCTCCGCGTTGCCCCCAATCTCGCCGATCATGATCACCGCCTCGGTTTGCGGATCACGATTGAACAGGTCCAGCGCATCCACAAAACTGGTGCCGATGATGGGGTCTCCCCCGATGCCAATCGCGGTCGATTGCCCGATGCCGCGTTGCGTCAGTTGATGAACCGCCTCGTAGGTCAGGGTTCCGGAACGCGAAACGATGCCCACGTTGCCTTCCTTGTGAATCGCTCCCGGCATGATTCCAATTTTGCATTTGCCCGGCGAGATGATGCCCGGACAGTTCGGCCCAATCAGGCGCGAGCGCCGATTCTGCAGGAACTCCCAGGCGCGAACCATATCCAGAGTCGGGATGCCCTCGGTGATACAGACGATCAGTTCGATTTCCGCATCGGCCGCTTCCATGATGGCGTCGGCGGCAAAAGGCGGCGGCACGAAAATCATGGTCGCGGTTGCGCCCGTCTTATCCGCCGCCTCCTGCACCGTGTTAAAAATCGGCCAGCCTTCATGCGTCGTCCCTCCTTTGCCGGGAGTAACGCCACCCACAACCTGGGTTCCATAAGCCGCGCAACCCTTGGCATGGAAAGTGCCTTCACGGCCGGTCAGGCCCTGCACGATCAGCCGCGTTTTTTTATCCACCAAAATTGACATAAGTCGCTCTCAAGAGTCGTTCAAGAAAACTCGCGGTTACACTCTGAAACGACGCTAGGCTCGCGCCGCCGCCACCACTTTGTCGGCCGCGTCCTTCATGGTTTCCGCAACGATAAAGTTGAGGCCTGATTCCATCAGGATTTTCTTGCCCTCGACTACGTTCGTGCCTTCCAGCCGCAGGACCACGGGGAGTTGGAGATTGGTTTTTTTCGCCGCCTCGACCACACCCGCCGCCAGCGTATCGACGCGAAGAATTCCGCCGAAGATATTGATGAGCACGGCGCGCACGCTCTTGTCGCTCAGCAGAATCTCGAAGGCATGCGCCACCTGCTCGGCGTTGGCGCCGCCACCGACGTCGAGAAAATTGGCGGGCATTCCTCCGGCGTACTTAATAATGTCCATGGTGGCCATGGCCAGGCCCGCGCCATTCACCATGCAGCCCACGCTGCCCTCTAGTTTGATGTAATTGAGGTTGTATTTTGACGCTTCCACTTCCAGCGGATCTTCTTCAGTTATGTCGCGCAGTTCGCGCAGGTCGGGATGGCGGAAAAGCGCGTTATCGTCAAAGGTTAACTTGGCATCCAGCGCGAACAATCTGCCGTCGCTGCAGGTGATGAAGGGATTGATCTCGACGAGCGACGCGTCGGTTTCGAGAAAGGCGCGGTACAGGCCGGTCAGGAAGCGGACGGCGGCGTTGATTTGCGCCGGTTTCAAGCCCAGCGCAAATGCAATCTTGCGCGCCTGAAAAGGCTCCAGGCCCATACCCGGATCGATGTATTGTTTCAAAATCGCTTCCGGCTTTTCCGCTGCTACCTGCTCGATATCCATGCCGCCCGCAGCCGACGCCATGAAAACCGGTTTGCCCTCGCCGCGATCCACGAGAATGCCGAGATAGAGTTCCTTTTCGATCGGCAGGGTCTCCTCAACCAGCAGGCGACGCACGATGCGCCCCTCCGGCCCCGTCTGATGCGTGATCAGCGTCATGCCGATCATCTTGCCGGCAATTTCGCCCGCTTCTTCTACCGACTTGGCAATCTTCACGCCGCCGCCTTTGCCGCGTCCTCCGGCGTGAATTTGCGCCTTCACCACCACCCCGGTGGCACCCGAACCCAGAATATCCTTGGCCGCAAGCTTCCGCTTCCTCGCGCGTGGTCACCATCGCGCCCCGCGGCACGTCCACGCCATACTTCTTCAGAATCGCTTTGCCCTGGTACTCATGAATTTTCATAGATGATGGCCAGCCAACGCCAGCTGTCGAACAATTTGTCGTTCCCGATAGCGAGCCAGGTACGGCGCGGTAAATTGACTTTCGAGAGGACTGAGCTTGCGGCCAAACACAACCCGCAGCAAACTGCTAATTTTATAGAAGAGAGAACGATTGGCGCAACACGATCGGTGCAAATGGCAATCAGAGATAACAAAAAAAAATGAGACCAGGACCGCAGCCCGGACCATGCTAACCTTCGCACTATGATCCTCGACGCCCTCCATCGCATAGCCAATCACCGGCAGTCGCTCTCCCGCGCGGAGGCTCGCGCGGTGATGGGCGAGGTGCTGAGCGGCGATTGCTCGGATGCGCAGATCGCGGCGCTGCTCGTCGCGTTGCACATGAAGGGCGAAACCGTCGAAGAGATTGTAGGATTTGCGGAAGCCATCCGCTCTGCCGCCATTCCTCTTCAACTCCCGGACACGCCGCTGCTGGACGCGAGCGGCACCGGACGTGACGCGCTCGTCGATACCTGCGGCACCGGCGGCGATGCCAGCGGGACATTCAACATTTCCACGGCGACCGCGTTTGTCGTCGCCGGAGCGGGCGTGCGGGTGGCCAAGCACGGCAATCGCAGCGTGACTTCGAAATGCGGGTCTGCGGACGTAATGGAAGCCCTGGGCGTGAACATTCACCTGCCCGCTGCTCGGATTGTGGAATGTCTGGCGCAGGTGGGGATCGCGTTTCTCTTCGCTCCCGCCATGCATTTGGCCATGAAGCAGGTACAGACGGCCCGTCGTGAGTTGCATCTGCGGACCGTTTTCAACCTGCTCGGCCCGCTGACCAATCCCGCGAACGCCACTTGCCAGGTGGTGGGAGTCTATTCCGACGAACTGGTGGAAAAGCTGGCAGAGGCGCTCAGCATGCTAGGTTTGCGCCGCGCGCTGGTGGTCCACGGTAGCGACGGACTCGATGAAATCACCGTCACCGGCTCGACCCGGATCGCCGAAGTACGCGACGGTCAGGTTCGCGGCTACGAAGTTACCCCCGAGGAACTCGGCCTGCCGCGCGCAAGCCTCGGGCGATATCGCAGGCGGAGACGCGGCCCTCAATGCAAGGATGATCCGCGAGGTTCTGAACGGCAAGAAATCGCCACGGCGCGATGTGGTGCTGCTCAACGGCGCCGCCGCGCTGGTTGCCGCCGGACGAGCAGATTACCTGCGCGATGCGATCCCGCTCGCCGCCGACGCGATTGACTCTGGGGCGGCGGAAAGGAAACTGGATGCGCTGGTAAGGCTCTCACAGGCCAGCCAATAAAATCCCGTATCCGGTATGTTCTCAATTCAGCGATCACTGGCCGGTCGCTGGGTCCGGTGACTCGGACGAACCGCGTAAAGCCGCTGTAATTTGGAACACACGATTCGGCGCAGCGTCCTCCGGAACGCTGCCATCGTTCAGAACTATCTCCGTGGCCGGCAGTGGCGATTCCACCCGGGTGGTGGCCGTGCCACGGGCGCGCACTTCCAGACGTTTGGTAATTTCACCACCTGCGAACCGAACCGTGAACGGTACTTCCGCGCCTGCGCTGCCCAGATTTTCGAGAGTAATGGTGACGATTTGCACGCCTTTTTCCGTTTTCCACGGGTGCACCGATTGCACATGAATGTCCGGCAGGCCGCGATCAAAATAAACCCAGTCGTCGAAGAACCAGCCGAGATCACGCCGAGAGGCGGCCTCGATCAGTCGCTCCACATACTTTGGATCTTTGTTTGGGTCTTGCTTTGGGTATTGCGTCGGTTCCTGGGCGGTGTCGTCTTGCAACCGATAATTGCGGAGAGCGCGTTGCAAGGCGTCGTCGCCGATCATGTCGCGCAGCATCCACCACACATAAGCGGCTTTGCTGCGGTAGTAAGTTTCATCAAAAGTGTGGGCCAACGGCTGGCCGATGTTGGCTTGGTGGACGTTCTTTTGCAGCGCCGCTGAAACTTCTTTTTCCGAATCAAGAAACGCCGCGCGGTGCAGGCCGAGAAGATCGAGTGCAGCCTTTCGTCCGCCTTGCTGCTGGCGGTACAGCGCCTCGCCGAAGTGCGCCAGGCCCTCATACACCCATGGTGTCGAGGAAGGCAAAGCGGAGTGCACCATTTCGTGAACCAGGTTGATGCCGGCAAGTTTTGCATCTTCCGCAGCCATCGATGCCATTAAGAGAGTGCCGCTTTCAAAGGGAACGGAATGCGAGTCGGGAAAATCGGCGATGGTGACGGGACCGCCCGGTTCGCCGAACCATCCACTCACAAATTTTGCCGCCGGATCAAGCGCGCTCAAGTAAGTTCCAGCACCGGCTTCGTGGCCGGGCAGGCTTAACAACTCCACCTGCATTTTGGAGTGCGAGACATATTCCGCGACAGCAAAGGTGGGACTAACCGCGCCCAGCCTGGCGAAGTCAATAGCCCGGCAGATGTGCCCGTCGGTTGCTCCCCCGTTATCTGCGCTTCCGGCAGGCGCGTTCACCACAATGGAAGGCGCTTTCGCGCCGCTCACGGCGCTGCAGAGGCTGATCTTCATCTTCGCTTGCGCTTCCCGGAAGCGCCAGCGATCGGTCACTTCAAATAAGCTGTTGCCCTCGGAGAAATCCGCCGACTCGGTGGCAATCGGGTACCACGCCACATAGCCGGCGCCGCGCACGGCGGTGAATGAGGGACTGATCTGATCCCAGCTGGAATGTTTTGCGATCTCATCGGGCACTCCGATGCGCGTCAAACGCGTCGCATCCAGCGGAATCACTCCTTCGTAGCCGATTTCGATCTCCAGCGAGCCCTGCGGCTTGATGTCTGCCGGCAAGGATACGATCGCTTCGGAAAGCGCGCCGGTGTGGTCGATATCGGAAAAGTAAGGCTGCGAGACGAATTGCACGGGCTTGCCTTCGACTCGTATAGAACGCCAGTTGAGGGATGACGATATCTGCAGAGCCACAATGTTCTGGGCGTGACCGGAGTCGTTGCGCAAAGTGATCCTGCCGCGAGCGCCCAGCCTTTGCTGCTGTGGTTCGAGGCTAATGGCGAGATCGTATTTCGTGATTGTGAAGGCTTCGCGATCCAGGGCGCTCGCGGGCAAAACCAGGCCGCCGCAGAGAATCAAGAGGCAGACAAACTTCATGATTTCTTGGATGCGCCGAGGCGCCTTTGCCGCACAACTTCATACAGCACGATGCCGGCCGCAACGGAAACATTGAGTGACGGCACTTTCCCCAGCATGGGGATGGACACCAGGAAGTCGCAGTGGCGGCGCACCAGTTCGTGCACTCCCTTGCCCTCGGCGCCGAGCACGATGGCGCAGTGCATCTTGTAGTCCACCGCGTCATAGGTGCGCTCCGCGCGTTCGTCTAATCCCACGACCCACAACTCCTTTTCTTTTAACTCTTCGAGGGCCCGGGATATGTTCGTGACCTTGGCGATGGGAAGATGTTCGCTGGCTCCGGCGGAAACTCTGGCGACGGCGGCGGTCACCGCGGCGGAGCGGCGCTCGGGAATCACCACGCCATCGGCGCCGGCGGCGTCGGAGGTGCGCAGGATCGCTCCCAGGTTGTGCGGGTCTTCGATGCCATCGAGGACCACGACCAGGGACTGCTCCCCGCGACGCGAGGCCACGATGTCATCGAGATCGCTATATTGTTTGGCCGCGGTGGCGGCCACCAGTCCCTGATGCGCGGCGTTGCCCGCGATCTCGTCCAGTTCCTGGCGGGAAAGCACGCGCACCGGAACGCCGATTTTGCGACACTCGTCAATCACACGCCGTAGGCGAATGTCTTTACGCTCGCGGGCGACGCCCACCCACTCGAAATTGCGGCCGCGCGCCTTCAGTGCCTCGGTGACAGTGTTGATTCCGTAGAGAATGTTCACGGCGAGTAGTGTAACGCTTGCGTCGCCTGAGTTAATGATATTGTGGAACCGTCATGGCTCTGTTTTATACAGATTCCGTCACGCTCGACTACGCGGATGTTCAGTCTGCTACGCGTTGGTGGATCGACGCGTTCGATTGCAAGGTGGTAAGAGTTCCGCCGGAATGGGACTGCCAATTGGCGTCCGATGTCGCCCTGCAGCTTCCCGGCCATGATGCGCCTACCATCCTTCTGAATTTGAAAACAGAGGTGCAAAAAGCCGGGTTCGATAGACCCGCACCAGTCGCGTCCGTCATTTTCTGTACCAAACTTAAGAAAGGGCACGATCACCTCGCAAGTCGTGGTGTTATGCCCGGACCGATTCAAGACGGTGGCGATATGGAATCCTTCGAAATACGGGACAGCGAGGGGCACGTCATCGAGATCTGCAAGGAGCCGTAGAAGATCAGAATTGATGATGTTCGGGAATGAAGAACGATTTTCGGACGTGGGTGATGAGATTTGCAGAGTAAATAGCGATTGACCTTCGCTTAAAAATCAGCGCCATCGCTGGACTGAATTAGTTCAGCGGCTTCTCTGACCGCTCGCCCCAGACCGTCTGGGGGCTCGGCTGATGACTCGCCCAGACGATCCAGGCCAAAGTTGCCACCGCCATCACGGCGATGAAGACCCAACGCACAATATGCATCACCGCCTGAAACCGCGTGTTCATTGCGTTGGCAAATCTCCCGGCGCTCTATCCCCGCCGCGCCTCGGAATAGGTATAGGCTTTCATAGAACATCGGCCTCCCGGACATCTTATCCGCTTGCAGGCAGCGGCGCGATCTTTAATCCTGATTCCGACCCGATCTTTCTGCGCCGATTTTCTGAATGCCGCACTCAAATATTCGGGAGCCATTCTTGAACAACGTATTTATTCTCTCCGCCATGCGCACGCCCATCGGCAAGTTTGGAGGCTCGCTGGCCTCGCTCTCCGCGGCTGACATGGGCGTAGTAGCCGCGAAGTCGGCGCTTGAACGCGCCGGTGTCCAGCCGCAGCATGTCGAGGAGACGATCTTCGGCAATGCCCGGCAGGCGGGCGGCGGTCCCAATCCAGCGCGGCAGATTTCCATCCGCAGCGGCATTCCTCAGGAAGTTTTTGCCTACACCGTGAACAAGGCTTGCGCATCCGGCATAAAATCCATCGCGCTGGGCTTTCTGGAAATTGCCGTCGGCAATCTCGAGTGCGTGCTCGCGGGCGGCACGGAATCGATGTCGCGCCTTCCTTATTATCTGGAGGGCGCACGCTGGGGATATCGTCTGGGCAATCAGGAACTGGTCGATGGCATGTATCGCGACGGATTTTTCTGCCCCATGGCGAAGATGCTGATGGGCGAAACGGCGGAGCTGCTGGCCGAGGAGTACAAGATTTCGCGGGAAGATCAGGACCAGTTCGCGCTCACGTCGCAGCGCCGCGCCGCGGCGGCGCAATCGGGCGGCCACTTCGATGCTGAAATCGTCCCGGTCACAATCGCAGGCAAGAAAGGCACGACCGTCTTTGCCCGCGACGAACATTTATTTGCCGAGGCAACGCTGGAGAAGCTGGCCCGACTCGCCCCCGTATTCTCCAAGTCTGGAACGGTTACCGCGGGGAACTCTTCGGGCATCACTGACGGCGCCGCAGCCGTGGTGCTGGCGAGCGAGAGATTCGTTCGGGAAAATAAGCTGACCCCGCTGGCGCGAATCGTGGCTGTAACTTCCGCCGGCGTCGACCCGCGGCGCATGGGAATTGGGCCGGTGCCCGCGATCCGCAAACTGGAACAGAAGCATGGTCTAAAGCTGAGTGATTTCGACCTGATTGAACTCAACGAAGCTTTCGCCGGGCAGGTGCTGGCCTGCGACCGGGAGTTGCATTTCGATCGGGAAAAACTCAACGTAAACGGTGGCGCCATCGCGCTTGGGCATCCCATCGGATGCACGGGAACGCGCATCACGGTGACGCTGATCCACGAAATGCTCAAGCGCAAAGTGCGGCGCGGGCTGGCGACGCTCTGCGTCAGCGGAGGCATGGGCATGGCGCTGGCCATCGAAAACGCTTCATAAGCGGAGGAGGCAGCGCAGGGCCACGGATTTTGTGCCGATCCGCCGCTTCGGTGGCTATACTGGTTACGCATATATGGCCAATGCCGCGGTGAATACCGCTTTCATCGGTTCGAGCCGGAACCCCATGCCGCTTTCCGCAATCATCGTCGATGACGAACAGCTGGCGCGCGATGAACTCGCTTTCCTGCTGAAGAACGCCTCCGACGTGAACGTGGTGGCGCAAGGCAAGAATGGGTTGGAGGCCATCAACCTGATTCGCGAGCACAATCCGGACATCGTTTTTCTCGACGTGCAAATGCCCGGCCTGGACGGTTTCGGCGTGATCAAGAAGCTCCTCGACCGCAAGGTACCCCTGCCCAAGATCGTCTTTGCCACCGCCTTCGATCAGTACGCGGTGAAGGCGTTTGAAGTGAACGCGGTAGACTACATTCTGAAGCCCTTCGATAAGAAGCGGGTGGCGCAGTCTCTTGAGAAAGCGCGCGCAAAAATCGAGATCGGCGGACGTCCCGAAGAGAAGTTTGAAACCCTGGTGCGGATGCTGGAATCACAAAGACCCCAGACGGCAAAAATTCTTATTAAAGCGGCAGGTAGGTTGTTCCTCACCGATCCTAAAGATATCTGTTACGCGACCATTGACGACGGAGTGATTACGGTGGCGACCAGCGGGCATTCGGGCATGGAAGGTCACTCCAACTGCCGCACCTTGGAAGAACTTTTCGACAACCTCGATCCCAATTTGTTCTGGCGCGCGCACCGCTCTTTTCTCGTCAACATCAATCACATACGCGAGGTCGTGCCCTGGTTTAAAAGCTCCTACCAGCTGCGCATGGACGACAAGAAGCAGACGGAAATTCCGGTGAGCCGGGCGCAGACCAGAAGGCTGCGCGAATTGTTTAATCTGTGAGCAGGATTCTCAGAGTCCGATAAAACCCTCAGTCCCGACTCCCTATTCCCCAAAGACAGCGGCTTGGTTTGGGTCAGTTTGAAAACTTATTAAGAAGCGGGTGAAAAAAGGGCGAACCTGAGACCGCTGGCCCGCCCGGGGGAGGGATTTCTCAAGAAGCAATAGCTTGCAGCGCGACCCGATTGGGGATCACCAGGGTTGCCCCTTCCATGCGAATCAGGTCCTTGCGCTTCATCACGCTGAATAGGCGAGTCACGGTTTCGCGCGAAGATCCGATCATTTGGGCGATTTCTTCGTGGGTAAATTCGGTGGAGACGCGCAATTCCCGGTTGCGGGGCTCGTCCGAGACCCAGGAGAGCAACAGCCGTGCCAGTTTTTCGGTGGAACTGCGGGCCAGCAGCAACTCATGCACATCGTCGAAGGCAGTGGTGATTTCGCGGGCAATCATGGCGGCGCAAGCGAGCGCGGCGAGGCTTTCGTGCGTGATCAGTTGCAGAAAGCTTTCCCGCTCGATGAACTTGATCTGGCATAACTCGATGGTGGTTACGCTGATCCGGGACGGCCCTCCCGACACCACCGCGCTCAACCCCAGTACCTGACGGTCACCCACAATTTTCATGATTATGGTTTTGCCTCCGCGTGATGCCAACGAAAGTTTGGCTCGCCCGGAGCAGGCGATATAAACTCCACGCGGAGTTTGGCCTTCCGTCAGCAGGCTGGCATTCGCGGGATACAAAGTCACGTGTCCCAAAGCATTGAACACGCCCATCAGGGGCTCAGGCAATTGGCAAAAGTCGCCCTGCTTTCTCAGCGTGCAACTGAGACAGTCTTTCGGTATGGTGAAGCGCCGGGGCACGTCCACTGCAAACTCCCGAGTGTTGACGAATCTGGCCGCCCAGTCTCCCGTCCAAGGACGCGCCAACCTAGGAGAAGAGTGCACGTCACCTGCCAAAATAGTGAGGAACTAAGTCACTGTAGTGCGAGAGTTACATGTTAATAGGGACTCAACTTGCAGGAGCCGACTGCCAGGCCGACGACTCAGCTGCCGAAGGTTCGGCAGCCGGCGTGAGCGCGCAGAGCCGCCGAAGTGCAATTCGACAAGCGTCGCCCCCGCTGCGGCGGGGTCCTGGGTCTGTTATCCGCAACTAATTGAGGTAGTCGGTGCGCGAAATGCCGAGGCGCTGCATCTTGTACTGGAGAGTGGTGCGCTTGAGGCCTAGCCGCGCCGCCGCGCCGCCGGGGCCGGATAACGTGCCCCGCGTTTGCCGCAATATCTCGATGATGTGCTCTCGTTCCTTATCCCGCAAAGTGTGCTCGGACGGGTAGCGGAGGGCGCGACATTTCCTGACGCAGTTCGCCGAGCGGGCAATTCAAGCGGTTGCCTTCCGACAGGATCACCGAACGCTCGATAAAATTCTCCAGCTCGCGGATGTTTCCCGGCCAAGTCCATTGCGTCATGGCCAGAAGCGCTTCTTCGGGGATCACGTCAATCCGCTTGTTGAGGCGCAGGCCGCGCATTTGGCGACGAAATGCCGGATGAGCATCGGGAATGTCTTCGGCCCGCTCGCGCAGGGCCGGCACGTGCAGGGGGAAAACGTGCAGACGATAGAATAAGTCGCCGCGAAACTCTTTTTCCTCGACGGCGCGGACCAGATCGCGATTGGTGGCGGCGATCAGGCGTACATCCACGCGAATGGTTTTGTTGCCCCCCAGGTGCTCGAATTCTTGGTCCTGCAAAACCCGCAGTAGCTTGGGTTGTAACTCGAGAGGAACTTCTCCTATTTCGTCGAGCAACAGGGTGCCTTTGTCGGCCAGTTCGAGACGGCCGAGCTTCTGGCTCACGGCCCCGTGAACGCTCCTTTTTCGTGGCCGAATAACTCGCTTTCCAGAAGTCCCGTGGGAATGGCGGCGCAGTTCAGCTTGATGAAGTTGCGCTCTTTGCGCCGGCTCATGCCGTGGATCATGCGTGCGATGCGCTCTTTGCCGGTACCGGTCTCGCCGGTGATGAGCACGGTGGAATCCGTGTCAGCCACAATGGCCGCGTAATCCAACACGCGCTTGAGGGCCGGACTGGCGCCGACGATCTCGTCGGACTTGTGCGCGCTTCGCACTTCATACTCCAGCAACCGTTTCTCCTGGGCCAGACGGTCCTTCAGCCGGGCGATCTCCTGATAGGAGTGCGCATTCTGCAGCGCTGCGGCGATCTGGTTGGCCACTTGTTGCAGGTATTCCACTTCCGGCGGTCCGAAGGCGTTCTCCTCGACGCTGCTCGGGTTCAGCGTTCCCCACGTGCGTCCGCCGGCAATCAGGGGCACGCAGCACAGCGAGCGAATGCCGCTCTTAACCATGGTCCTTGCCAGGGGATCGCTGAGTTCGCGCAGGTCGCCGCTAGCTAGGAAGGTGACGTTCTGCGTCTGGATGGCCCGTGCCGAGAGTGAATCATCGAGCGGGACGGAAGCCCCGTGGTTGAGGAACGGTTCCCATTCCAGGGTATCTCCATAGCGATGGACATTGCTGCCATCTTCGTCGATCAGCGAGAGGATGGACCTTTCGTAGCGCACGATCCCTCGCAGTCCGGAAAGAATCAGCGGCAGCAGCTTCTCCAAATCCAGGCTGGAACTGAGTTCGCGGCTGATCGCGAGTAGGCTCTGCTGTTCCTCGAGGGCGCGCTGGGCTCTCTCCTGTTCCAGCGCGAGCCCTCCCATGAGCGCGACGCGAGAGAGGAATTCCACGTCTTCGCCGCCCAACGCCTCGGGAACCCCTCGGCCCACTTCCAGCGCTCCAAAGCGGCAGGAAGGAGTGCTGATGGGAACGACGGTAAAGGAGCGCACGCCGTGCGTGCGCAAGACCGGCAAAGATCCCGCGAAACGCACTTCGCGCTCAATATCGGGAATTGTGATCGGCTCCTGATGCTTCCAGGCCCACCCGCTGGGCGCTTCGTCGACCGGCAAAGGGTCTAACTCTCCGCTGTCAGAATCCTTCTTCCAATAGCGGGTCCGCATTTGATGCCGGCGCGGATCGTGGAGAGATAGGCTAAGCAGGTCGCCGCCGGTGAGCGCCAGCATAGGCGACGCCAAGTCCTTTAACGCCTCGGGCAGGCTGCGCGTCCGCGCCAGACGATCGGTGACTTCGAGCAGCAGTCTATAGCGGCCGCTTTCCCCAGTGGCACTGGGCGAGCCTCCGCCCCGATTGGACGAGCCTCCGGAAGAACCGCCCATCGAGCCGCCGGACGACAGTACGCAAGAAACCGCGGAGTAGCCTTGCCACCGGCCTTCCCGGCTGAACGCGAGTCTGCTCTCGAACACGTATCTACCTCCCACTTTCTCAGTGCGATCGATACGAACGTCCCGTCTTTCTTGTCTTGTGAGCAGGAACCAGAGTTCATCGCGGTCTTCCGGGGCGCGATGCTAAAGTTCATTGGCGGTGAGCCGCAGCGGTTGGTTCCGTCGTGGGAACCAATCTCATTTGTCCCCAGTACAAGTTTCTGACTGCGGTACCGGTCTCCCGGATTGGCTCCCGGGACATTACATTGTTACTCCCGATCTTGTTTCCGCGCAAGTTGCCCCATTCCCGCAAGCCGACTCTTCAACCGCCGCCAGCCTCGATTCTTCTCTTCTTTCAGAAGCTCGATTGCGATAGTAGCCACCCCGTCCGCTGATTCGGGGCGGTTGGAAAAAGCGTTACAAAACCCGAACTAAATAGACCCGATTAGCCTGCGGAAGCGTACCCCGAAAGCGGTCGCCTCGATCGCGCGGCAAGGAATCGCGCAGTAGTGGCGCGCCTTTTGCGGTTTCAAAATCCGTAATCGGGCTGGGGATTCGCCCCTTCGCTGCAATGATAGAATGTCGGGCACGAGGTCAGGGGCGATGCAACTGAACGGGGGCCAAAGGCTGCGGGCGCTGCGCGAGGCGCTGGGATATCGCATGCGGGACGTCGAACTGGCGAGCAGCCAGATTGCCCGCAGATTCGAGAGCGAGGAATTCGCCATCCCCCCCAGCCGCCTGTCGGATATCGAGACCAAAGGCATAATCCCCAGCATTTTCCGGCTTTATTCTTTCGCCGCGATTTACCGGCGGGAGTACCGCGAGTTGCTGTCGTTCTACGGCCTGGAACTCGATGGCATCTCCGCCGACATGAATTTCGGCATTCCCCAGAAATCCCACCTCTCGGAAGGGTTGAGTAACGTCGAGCAAGTTCGGATACCGACTCGACTCGACCCCGGATTCTCGCTGCAGAAAACCACCGACTTGCGGCGCGCCATCGAGCAATGGGGTCCGGTGCCCATGGCTTACCTGGAATTATTTGCCGACGACCGCTTCACTTATGGCTACATCGGGTCGGAGGATTTCACCATGTATCCCATACTGCCGCCCGGCAGTTTCGTGCAGGTGGATGAATCGAAGAACAAGGTAGGAGAAGGGCAGTGGCGCTCGGAATTCGAACGTCCCATTTACTTCGTCGAGATGCGCGATGGCTATACCTGCTGCTGGTGCTCGGTGAAGCGGGATAGCATTGTGTTGCAACCTCATCCCTTGTCGCCGGTGCCGGTGCGGGTGCTCAAATATCCTCAGGAGGCGGAAATTCTAGGCCAGGTTGTGGGTGTGGCGATGCGGCTTGGGGATTGGCATTATTCCGACTTTCAAGCAACGCCGAAAGTGCGCTCAGCACTGAGCCGAGATGTGCCCGGGCCGCTGGGGAAAGAGGCTTAGGCGGGGCTTCCCGCAGCGAAGCCAGAAACTCGCTTTCCGTCAGCCGCTGCCCGTGGCAGGCGGAGGGAACGTCGTTGAGCAAAGCCGCCAGAGGCTTTTTCAGGATTTCCGACAGCAATCCCCGATGGGTGGCTCGGATTGCCCGTTGCGCGGCATCGCGGCCGTGCACCTTGGCCAACCCCCAATGATCGTATCCGCCCTCTCCGTCGTGTAAGCGGCCGACATAGAAGAATCTGCCCAGGAGACCGGGAACCACCCCCAGCGTGTTCGCCGCAAAGTCCTCGATAGCGGATTTCAATCTCATCAAAATTTACGATTCCCGAAACGAGCTAGCGGAAAATTAAATTCAGAAAACCCGGGTATCCGAAGGCAATCTATCACGGTGCGAATTCTTTCGCAAAGGAGCACTACCGTGAAAAAACTGACGCTGACTTTGGCTGCCATCGCTTTATTTGTCACCACTGCGGCGCTTCCCAGCATGGCGGATGGTTTTCCCTGGCCCACCGGCGGGACGGGCGGCAAAGTGTTAAGTTCACGCTAAAGTTCCCGCTAGATTGCCAGGGTTAGGTCGAAGGTTCGTAAGGACGACGGACGGGTCCAAGGGTCGAAGGTCAGCCGGGTCAGAAGTCGAAGTCCGTCCGGCGCGGCATTGCGGCGGCTTGAGCAGTTGAAAAGGGGCAGTAGCGGAGCTATAGTGCTCTGCAATGCTTCCCACGGACTGGCACAAAGTTCTGCCGCTGATTTTGTTGATTTCGCCGCATGTCCTGCTGGGCGTGCTGGCGGTGATCCTTTATCGGCGCCGCATATATCGCGAGCTCCCTTGCTTCTTCGCCTACGCGCTTTTCGAGCTGTTCAAGTTCGTGCCGCTTTTTGTGCTGTATTCCAAGCCGGGCGCGGGAAGGCTGTATTTGTACGGTTTTTCGGCGACCCTGATGGTAAGCATAGCCTTGCGCTTTGGTGTAATTGACGAGGTTTCAAAGAATTTGTTTCGGGACTCGGCTTCTCTCAAGGTGGCCGCCCGGCGGGCCCTGCAAGGGGTGACGGGATTGCTTCTGATGGTTGGCGTTCTACTGGGAATCTATGCGCCGGGCGAAAATACCGCGCGATGGATCGCCGGGCTGTCCGTGGTCAATCGGGGAGCAGCGCTGGTGCAATGCGGCTTGCTGCTTAGCCTGTTGCTTTTTTCCCGCTTTCTCGGCGTTGCCTGGCGGCGCGCCGCGTTTGGCGTCACCCTGGGATTTGGAGTGCTGACCAGCGTGGATCTTGCTACCTCAGCTCTACGGGCGCAGTTCACTGGCAGGGCGGTAATGGAGTTTTCCAATCTGGTGGTGACCGGTACCTACCTGATTTGCGTCTTGATCTGGATCGGATATGCCTTGGCGCCCGAACCTGAACCCGCATTCCTCGCGCTTGGTTCCCCTAATCTTCTTTCCCACGATCTTCTTTCCCATGCTGAGGTGGAGACTTGGAACACGGAGCTGCAACACTTGCTCAGGGACTGACCGCCGCCTGGTCGCTGGTGGCCGTATCGCTTTTGGCGCTGCTGTTACTGGTATCGTCCGCCATCCGCAGCCGCACCCGCCGATTGAACCTGGATCTGGCCCTTCAGGATTTTCGTGCCCTCGACATTGAGGCCTTCCGCAATCTGGTAAACCCCGAAGAGGAAGCTTTTCTGCGTAGCCACCTGCCACCAGCAAAGTTCCGCGAGATCAAGCGGCAGCGCGCCTGGGCGGCGCTCATCTATGCCTGGGAGGCAGGACGGGCGGCGAGCGCGCTCGCCAAAGTCGGTCAAGCCGCGCAGCGCAGTTTGGACCGTCAGATCGCGGCATCAGGCATGCAGGTTACGGAGAGCGCCTATCGGCTGCGATTACAAACCTTGGCGGCCTGCTTTCGCCTGATCACGGAAGTCCTCTTGCCTGAGCGGCAAACGCGGCCGGTTCCACCTTTGTTCGAGCAGTATCAGAGGACGGCGGAAACCGCCTTCCGGCTCGGCAGATTTTCCTCCGGGATCTCAGGATTATCCAACTCGACCACTGCCTGAGACCTGGTTCGCTTAGACTTGGTTCGCTTAGACCTGCGCGATTTAGCGCGCCCATGCCGAAGCCAGGCCCGCCTCGAGGTAAGATGGCTCTATGGCTCGGGGCTGGGAGAGCAAATCCGTCGAGCAACAACAAGAAGAAAGCTTGCAGCCGAGTAATACCTCCCGCCCGCCGCTTTCGCCGGAAGACCAACAACGCAAACGGAAACATACCGGCCTGATTCTGTCCCGCGAACGGCTCCATCAACAATTACAAACCGCCAGCAAACCGCGCCACCGCCAGATGCTGGAGCAGGCAATCGCCGAACTGGATCGCCAAATCTCGGCCGGTCAATGACCATAACGACGACTGTAACGACTACAGCACCGGCGCCAGCAACGACGACGGCGCACGAAAGTGAGTGGCCTGAACGTATCCCTCGATCCGCAAAACATCGGTTCGCGGCGGAACGGGGGTGACGTATAATCGATAGATTCATGAGAGCTTCCGTCTACGTGTCGCTAAAAAAGAGCGTGCTTGATCCCCAGGGTAAAACCATTCACGGCGCGCTCACGAAAATCGGCTACAAGAATCTGCACGATGTGCGGCAGGGTAAGTATTTTGAGATTACCTTGGATTGCGGCATCACAAAGGACGAGGCGCACGCGGAAGTAGAACGGATTGCCCGCGAAGTGCTGACCAATCCGGTCATTGAAGAGTTTCGTTTCTCCCTCGATGAAGTGTAGAGGCGGGGCTTGCCCCGTCTGCGGGACACGGTCCAATACGAGATCCAACCCGGCCCCCCACCGAACGGTATCATCCAGGAGTCAATTCGCCTATGTGCGGCATTGTTGGATATGTGGGCAAGAAGCAGGTAGTTCCGGTCATCATTGAGGGACTGCGCAAACTCGAGTATCGCGGCTACGACTCGGCGGGAATCGCGGTGGCCGGAAACGGCGCCGGCCTGCAAGTCCGCCGCGCTGAAGGGAAACTGCGCAATCTGGAAGATGTGATCCGGCTCAAGCCGCTGGACGGTACTTTCGGCATCGGACACACGCGCTGGGCCACCCACGGCCGCCCCACGGAAGAGAACGCCCATCCCCATCGTGATTGCACCGGCAAGATCGTGGTAGTACATAACGGCATCGTCGAAAATTACTCTCCCTCAAGAAGAAGCTGATCGCCGAGGGCCACACCTTCACCACCGAAACCGACACGGAAATCATCGCCCACCTCATCGAGAAACACTACTTTCAATCCGGAAACGGCCATCGCCCCGTTCTTGAGGAAGCCGTGCGCAAGGCGGTCAAGGAGCTTACCGGAGTATTTGCGCTGGTGGTCATGGTGGTGGACGAACCGAACAAAATCGTGGCCGCGCGCAACGGACCGCCCGTGGTCATAGGCATCGGCAAGGACGAATATTTCGTTGCCAGCGACGTGCCCGCCTTGCTCGACCACACCCGCGACCTGTTTTTTCTCGGCGATGGCGATCTCGCCGTGCTCACTCAGGACGGCGTAAAAGTCACCGATTTCGACGGCCATCCCGTGGAGCGCAAGGCGCAGCGCATCACCTGGGATCCAATCATGGCGGAAAAGGGCGGCTTCAAGCACTTCATGCTCAAGGAGATTTATGAACAGCCCCGCACCGTCCAGGAAACCACTCTCGGCCGCGTCTCGCAGGATACCGGGGCGATTTTCCTCGAAGAAATGCACGTCAGCGAAGCCGAATTCAAGGCGCTGAAGAAAATCAACATCGCAGCCTGCGGCACCAGTTGGCATGCCGGACTAGCGGGCAAGTTCATGATCGAAAACCTGGCGCGCGTTCCGGTGGAAGTCGACTACGCCAGCGAATGGCGCTATCGCGACCCCATCCTTGGCCCGGACACCATGACCATGCTGATTTCGCAATCCGGCGAAACCGCCGACACCATCGCGGCGCAGCGGGAAGCGAAGAGCAAGGGATCGAAGACACTGGCGATCTGCAATGTAGTCGGCTCCATGATCACACGCGAAGCCGTGGGCACCGTCTACACCCACGCCGGACCCGAGATTGGCGTGGCCTCGACCAAAGCTTTTACCGGCCAACTGACGGCGCTTTATCTATTCGCGCTTTATCTGGCGCAGGTGCGCGGCGCCATGACTCCGGAACAGGCGAAGGCCGCGGTCCAGGAGCTGATGCGCATCCCGGGCAAACTGGAACAGATTCTCACCCATGACGAGGCCTGCGACGAACTCGCCAAGACTTACGTGCGCGCCCAGGACTTTCTGTTTCTCGGCCGCGGAATTCACTACCCCATCGCGCTCGAAGGCGCGCTTAAGCTCAAGGAAATTTCCTACATCCACGCCGAAGGCTATCCCGCCGGCGAGATGAAACATGGCCCCAACGCCCTGATCGACGAGAATCTGCCGGTCGTGATCATCGCCACCCGCGATGTCGACAGCCCGCAGTCGATGACCCGCTACGAGAAGACGATGTCGAACCTGAAAGAGGTTAAGGCGCGTTCCGGCATCGTGATCGCGGTGGCCACCGAAGGCGACAAAGAAATCGCCGAAGAAGCCGATCACGTCCTCTTTGTGCCCGCAGCCCCGGAAGAACTGTCCGCGATCCTGGAGATCGTCCCGCTGCAACTGCTCGCCTATCACATCGCAGTGCGCCGCGGATGCGATGTGGATCAGCCGCGAAACCTAGCCAAGTCGGTAACCGTTGAATAGCTGGGGCGTAAATGTTTTGGTAATGTCATCCTGAGAGGTTGTGACTTTTTTCATATTGTCATTGATTGCATTTTGTCATCCCGAGCGCAGCGAGGGATCTGCAGTTCGCCGCGAAATGCAGATCCCTCGCTTTGCTCGGGATGACAATATTGCCTTAACTCTTCCGCTTCGCTCAGAGGCCGTGACCTTTTCACTCTTGTCATCCTGAGCGGAGGAACTTCACGAAGTGAAGTTTCAGCGCAGTCGAAGGACACCTACAATCCATACTGGACACTGCAAAGCTATTTATTCCGCCGCCCGTTTTCCGGTACGATTTCCAGCGGATGAGTCCCGCCCGCAAACCGTCCTCGCTGCTGGATACCCGTGTCATCTACTGCGGCGACAATCTCGACCAACTCCCGAAGCTTCCCGACAACTGCATCGACCTGATCTACATCGACCCGCCGTTCAATTCCAACCGCAACTACGAGGTGTTCTGGGGAGAGACCAAGGAGAAGCGCTCCTTCGATGATCGCACGCCTCGACCCAGGCCTACATCGAATTCATGCGCCCGCGATGCGAGCAGCTCGCCCGCGTCCTGAAAGACCACCGGCAGCTTCTACTACCACTGCGACTGGCACGCGAGCCACTACGTCAAGGTGATGCTCGACCAGCTCTTCGGGGAGAAGAATTTCCAGAACGAAATTGTGTGGAAGCGCGCCGACGCCCATAGCGACGCGAAGCAGGGAGCCAAACACTACGGCCGCGTGCACGACTCGATCTTCTTCTACACGGGCAGCCAGGACTACACCTTCAACAGCATCTACAACCCGCTCCCAGCATCCACGATCGAGAAGTGGTACCGACACGTTGAAGAAGGGACCGGGCGACGCTACAACAAGGCGGACGTCACCGGGCCAGGTGGCGAGGCCAAAGGCTGTCCGGTTTTTGAGTGGCACGGCGTAACCCGAGCGTGGCGCTACAGCAAGGAGAACATGGAGCGCCTCGAAAGCGAAGGCCGGCTCGTGTATTCCAAGACGGGGATGGTTTACCAGAAGCGCTATCTCGACGAGAGCAAGGGCGTCCCGCTCCAGAGCTGGTGGGACGACATATCGATGCTGCGCGGGATCCGCTCGGGCGGGGAGCGACTAGGCTACCCAACCCAAAAGCCGATCGCACTTCTTGAACGGATAATTCAAGTTTCATCAAACGAGAACGATATTGTCCTGGACGCCTTCTGCGGGTGCGGGACCGCGATTGTCGCCGCGCAAAAACTCGGCCGCCAGTGGATCGGAAACGACCAGTCGCCAACGGCCTGCCGCGTCATGGCGAAGCGACTGCGCGATATCTGCAAGCTGCACGAAGACGAGAAGCTCTGGAAGATCGGACGCGGCTTCGTCGTCCGCGACCTGCCGTGGACCGTCGAGAAGCTCCGCAAAATTCCGCCGTTCGAATTCGAAAACTGGGCCGTGATCGCGCTCGGCGGCATCCCAACAAAGCCCAGGTCGGCGACATGGGCATCGACGGCCGCATCTATCCGCTGTCCTCGATTCCGCAAAAAAGCGGCAAAGCGGCCGGAGAACTCGACTTCATGGACGTCTGGTATCCGTTGCAGGTGAAGCAGAAAGACAAAGCAGGCAGGCCCGATATCGACATGTTTGAGGCCGTGTTGATGCGCGAGGACCGCACTAAAGGTTTCATCGTCGCTTTCGACTTCACCAGCGACGCGCTCCATGAGATCGGCGCATTCTTCAAGCGCGAACACCGCACGATCGTTCCCCTGACCGTCCAGGAAATTCTCGACGAAACCATCGCTCAAAAACTAGTTTGAATCGCGATCGCAGGCCGAGGATTTTTTTATTACAAACCATCTGTGACCCGCTTCACTGGCTTCCAACCAGTAATACAGCTCTCACCAAACCGTCCTAACCACCTTCGCCCGCAAGATCTCACGGTCCGCCGTAACCAGGCTCATCCCTTCCACCAGCGCCGTCGCCCCAATCACCCGGTCCGCCGGATCTTTCGGATAGCCCGCCGGCAACGTCAGCATGCGCGCACAGGCGCGTGCGCTGATCGGCAGCACCACAAATTTGCGCTCCACTTCGTCCAAGAAAGACTCCAGACTCATCGCCAGATGAAAGCGCCGCTTGCCAAAAAGCGTGGCAATTTCCACCAGCGTCATTGTGGAAATGGCCAAGCCAGCCCCGCTCTGCCGCGCATCTTCGATGGCCGCACCGGCATTCTTCGAAAGTTGCTCCGGCTCAGATACCAGCCAAACCACAACGTGTGTGTCTAACAGGATCAATACATATCTCCCCACTCCTCCGGCGTTATCGCGGGCGAGACTATATCCCCTACGATCTTCACCTTATCCCTGAGACAGCCAAAAATATCGTCCTTCTCCGCGTCCGCCGGAACCAGCTTCACCACCGGCTTGCCACGTTTCGTGATCACAATCGCCTGGCGCTTCGCCTGCACCTCGTCCATCACCGCGAGGCAATGTGTCTTAAATTTCCCCGCCGCCATTGTTTTCATTTCGCCTGCCATATTTCGTCCTCTTGATCATAGTCATTTTACCATGGTCATATTGGCGCTCCGTCATCGAAAAAGTACATTGCCTCAAACCCCACGCCCCACGCGACAATCAGTCGGCGAATCGTGGCAATTTTCAAGGTTCGCCCGCGTCCTCTCAGGCAGCCCCTGGAAGCTGTCCCAAACCATTTTCAGCGCTCTTCTACTTTCCAAGTCATTGATTTACAAAGACTTTACAGGTAAGCCCTTTAAATTCAAAGACCTGAAATAATTTACCTCTAAGTCTTTGATTCCAAAAGACCGGAGTAGGGGGGATCGCTATCCTCCCTAACCGGCAAAGATCGAATCAAGCGCGCCTTCGTCGGCCTCAACGCATCATCTGGATTCCAGCATCATCTAGATGATGGATGCCCGAGTTCAAAACCTTCAACGCCCACGTACTTTGCTCCGTCGCGCTCTCGGAATTCACCCTTCACCTCGAACTCGAAGTCGATGACGTTTCCCGCTTCGGATTCGTTCCCGGACAATGGCTCTCGGTGAAGGCCAATACCCCCGACGGCGAAGAAATCACGCGCGCCTATTCCATCGCTTCACCGCCCTCGGAGAATGGGCACCTCGCGCTCTGCCTGAATCGCGTGGACGCGGGTTTCATGTCGAACCATCTCTTCGGGCTGAAGGCGGGCGAGGCGGTGACCTTCCAGGGACCGTTTGGCGACTTCACGTTGCGCCCGCCGCTGCGAGATACCGTGTTTATCGGCACCGGAACTGGAGTCGCTCCCTTCCGCTCCATACTGCACTGGTTGCTGGCCGATTTCGAACGCCACCAGGGGCGGCAGTTCTGGCTGCTCTTCGGAGCGCGCACCGAAGCCGACATTTATTATCGCGAAGAGTTCGAGCGGCTCGCCGCCGACCACGCCAACTTTCATTTCCTCCCCACGCTCAGTCGCGCAGGCGAGCAGTGGCGCGGGCTGCGCGGATACGTGCAAGACCATCTGGAAGAAATCGTGGGCAAGCGGACGGATATGCACGCCTACATCTGCGGCCTCGACAAGATGGTCAAGGCGAATCGCGACTTGCTGAAGAAACTGAGATGGGAGCGGAGCTCCATCCGCTACGAAAAGTACGACTGAGCGTTAGAATCGTCGTGCCGTAAGAGCTTTCGCGGCAGAACACTGTTCCCGCAGCCCGCAAAGCGGCCGCGACCGAGGGAGCCCTCCATGTACATTCCCGATGAGAAGCGTTACGACGCCATGCAATACCGCCGCTGCGGACGCAGCGGGGTCAAAATGCCCGCCCTTTCGCTCGGACTGTGGCATAACTTTGGCGGCGTCGATCATTTCGAAAACGCCCGCGCCATGTTGCGCCGCGCCTTCGATCTGGGGATCACGCATTTCGATCTCGCCAACAATTACGGACCTCCCTACGGATCGGCGGAAGAGACTTTCGGGCAAATCCTGAAGAAGGATTTTCTTCCCTACCGCGATGAATTGATGATCTCGACCAAGGCGGGTTGGGATATGTGGCCCGGCCCCTACGGCAACCTGGGCTCGCGCAAGTACATGCTGGCCAGTCTCGACCAGAGCCTGAAGCGCATGGGCCTGGAGTATGTCGACATTTTCTACCATCACCGCCCCGACCCCGACACCCCGATGGAGGAATCCTTGGGCGCCCTGGACACGGCCGTGCGCTCCGGGCGCGCCCTTTATGCCGGTATTTCCGCCTACAACGCCAATCAGACGCAGCAGGCGGTGAATATTCTGCGCGCTCTCGGCACGCCCTGCCTGATTCATCAACCCAAATATTCCATGTTTGTGCGCGACCCGGAGCGGGGACTGCTCGACGTCCTGGGGCAGGAGGGAGTAGGGTCCATCGTCTTCAGCCCGCTGGCGCAGGGATTACTCTCCGATCGTTATCTCCACGGAATTCCCAGCGACTCGCGCGCCGCCCGCGATTTCTTCCTGAAGAAAAAGGATATCGGCGAGGACAAATTAGCCAGAATTCGCGCCCTCAATGAAATTGCCGGGCAGCGCGGGCAGACTCTGGCGGAGATGGCGGTGGCCTGGGTGCTGCGCGATCCCAGGGTGACCAGCGCGCTCGTCGGCGCCAGCAAAGTCTCGCAGGTGGATGACAACGTCGCCGCCCTGAAGAATCTGAGCTTTTCGACCGAGGAGTTATCCAGCATCAACCGCGTTCTGGCCGCGGCGCCGACGCCGTAGCCATGCGCGAAGAATCCTGGGGCGAGCGCGCTACAGTATAATTTTCGCGTTGCGCCAAATCGTATGACTGAGACCCACCAGGCTGCGGCGGAAACGACGGCGCCGCCGAAAATCGGTATGGATATCGGCGAAATCTTAAGGATTCTGCCCCACCGCTATCCTTTTCTCCTGATCGACCGCGTGCTCGAATTGGAGAGGATGAAGCGCATTGTGGCGTTAAAGAATGTCACCATCACCGAACCTTTTTTCCAGGGACATTTTCCGGATAAGCCCATCATGCCCGGCGTGCTGATTGTGGAAGCCATCGCGCAAGCGGGCGGCCTATTGCTGTTGACCGAGATTCCCAATCGCGACGAATTGCTCATGGTGTTCACGGGCATAGAAAAGGCGCGCTTCCGGCGTCCCGTAGTTCCGGGAGATCAGTTACGCATTGAAGTCGAAGTGCGGGCTTGGCGAATGACCGCGGCTCGTTTAGAAGGCAAGGCCTATGTCGATGGCAAAGTGGCGGCCGAGGCGACCGTCACCTGCCGGCTGGTCCCGCGCAGCCTGGGTGCCGCCGCCGAAGCGCCGACTGATTTGTGAGCATTTCTGATTTGTAATTTGTGATTTGCAATCTTCCGGGGATACGGCGAAGCCGGGATTGCATATCACAAATTACAAATGTCCATCCATCCTACGGCGATTGTTGACGCTACCAGCAAGATACCTCCCTCCTGCAAAATCGGCCCCTATTGCGTGATTGGCGCGGCCGTGGAACTGGGAGAGGGCTGCCATCTGGCCTCGCACGTGGTCATCGACGGCCCTTCCAGGATTGGCATCGGCAATAATTTCTCGCCATTCTCCTCGGTTGGCACGGCGCCGCAGGATGTCGGCTACGCGGGCGAACCAACGCAGCTCGAAATCGGCGATCACAATCAGATCAGGGAGTTTGTCACCATCAACCGCGGCACGGTAAAAGGCGGCGGATGCACCCGAATTGGCGATCGCAATCTCATTATGGCCTACACCCATATCGCCCACGATTGCCAGGTCGGCAGCCACGTCATCATGGCGAACGCGGCCACGCTCGGCGGACACGTAATCGTGGAAGACTGGGCGACGGTGGGCGCGCTCTGCCCGGTACATCACTTCGTACGCATTGGAAGGCACGCCTTTATCGGCGGTGGAACCACCATCACACGCGATGTGCTGCCGTTTTCGAAGACCTCGGCGGAACGCGGCACGCACGCTTATGGATTGAATGCCGTCGGTCTGGAGCGCCGCGGATTCGCAAAAGAACGCATACGGAAAATCCACCACGCGTATCGCGTGCTGCTGGCCTCCAAGCTGAACACTTCGCAGGCGCTGGAGAAACTGAAAAGCGAACCGGACAGCGGCGAAGACGTTGCCCTGCTCATCGAATTCATCGAGAGCTCGGAGCGTGGAGTGATCAAGTAATGGTGCGTGATAGGGTCGTAATCAATGATTTCTCGTGTCGTTTGCAGTTTCACGTTTGCATTGGCTTTCCTTCTTGTCGTGGAATCGGGGCTGTCGGCCCGGGGAAACTCGAGGGGCACAACCGGTCGAAATCACCCGCGACTTGGAAGGCTGTCCCCCAGGGTTACCCGTTGATCAGGCCCATCATGTTCTCCGCGTAGCGCAAGCCGGAAGCGGCGCCTGAAGGAAACACTTTGTTCAGACGCCGCAGATCCTCCGATGTGAGTTCAATATCCACCGCGGCGGCATTTTCCTCGAGATATTTGCGGCGCTTGGTTCCAGGAATCGGAACAATGTCGTCACCCTGCGTCAGTACCCACGCGAGCGCTAACTGCGAGGGCTGACATTGTTTTTCGCCGGCGAGAGCCTGCACTTCATTCACCAGGTCGAGATTGCGCTGAAAGTTTTCCCCCTGAAATCGGGGCGAGGAACGCCGATAATCATCCGCTGCCAGATCTTCGAAACTCCGTATCTGGCCGGTCAGAAAGCCGCGCCCCAGCGGACTGTAGGCTACGAAACCAATGCCCAGTTCGCGGCAGGTTGCGATGATTTCCTCTTCCGGATCGCGCGTCCACAGCGAGTATTCGGTTTGCAACGCGGCAATGGGATGAACCTTGACGGCCCGCCGTAAAGTCTTGACGCCAGCTTCGGACAAGCCGATGTGCCGGATCTTGCCCTCCTTGACCAATTCCGCCATCGCGCCCACGGTCTCTTCAATCGGAGTGTCAGGATCGACGCGGTGCTGATAATAAAGGTCGATGGTTTCGACATCCAGTCGCCGCAAACTGGCGTCGCAGCATTTGCGGACGTAATCCGGCTTGCCATTGACGCCCCGCATACTGGGATTGTTGGGATCTCGCACAATCCCGAATTTCGTCGCCAGCACGATTTCGTCGCGTTTGCCTTTGATGGCGCGCCCTACCAGTTCTTCGTTCTTGTAAGGACCGTAGACGTCAGCGGTATCGAGAAAGTCGATTCCCAGTTCGAGGGCGCGGTGAATGGTCGCTATGGATTCCGCGTCGTCGCGACCCGAGTAAAACTCCGACATGCCCATGCACCCCAGGCCGAGAGCGGAAACTTTGAGACCAGACTTGCCAAGCGGACGACTCTGCATGCAATATTCCTTTCGTTGAAAAACGCGCGCTGCCAGAACTTGTCATACCTGCGCACTGCCGTTGACGATCACCTTAGAAACATCATGTCGCAACAAGAATGAGCGGCTTAACGCGTGCCTTCACCTCGCCGATCTCGACGGCTGGAACGCCGGCCACCTGCAACAGGCGCGTGAGACCTGCTGCGTCATCGCCCGCTACGGCGATCAACAGTCCTCCGGCGGTTTGCGGATCGTAAAGCAGCGTTCGTATTTCCTCAGGCACTTCCGGATCGTACTCCACAAAGCACTCCGCGAATTCGCGGTTGGCCTTGAGTCCGCCGGGAATACATCCCGCGCGCACGCATTGCACCGCGCCCGCAAGCAGCGGAACCTGCGCCGCGTGCAATACCAGGCTTAGGTTCGAAGCCAGCGCCATTTCCCGCGCATGGCCGATCAATCCGAAGCCGGTGACGTCCGTGAGCGAGTGCACGGCGAAAGGCTGGTTGGCGGCCGGATTCGACTTCCGCAGGCTGCCGGTGGCGATGATTTCAGCCGCCAACTTGTTCAGCGTGGTCATCGATTGTACGGCGCCCGCGATCCACTCCTCCTCGGCGACGCCGTTCTTGATGGCGGTCGAAATCACGCCCGTGCCGAGCGCCTTGGTGAACAGCAGTTTGTCGCCCGGCTGCGCGCCGTGATTCGCCAGCACTTGTTGCGGATGGATCACTCCCGTCACGGAGTAGCCGAACTTCGTTTCGTCGTCGCGAATGCTGTGGCCGCCGACAACCGTGCATCCGGCCTCGATCATCTTGGATAACCCGCCGGCAAGAATGCGTTCCAGAATATCGAGATCGGCTTTTTCCGGAAAGCAAACCAGCGCCATCGCCGTCAGGGGCTTACCTCCCATGGCGTAAACATCGCTCAGCGCATTGGTGGCTGCGATCTGCCCGAAGGTGTAGGGATCGTCGACCACGGGCGTAAAAAAATCGACCGTCTGCACCAGCGCCATGTCGGGCGTGAGCAGATACACGCCCGCGTCGTCGGCTTGGTCGAAGCCAACCAGCACATTCGGGTCGTGTTGCCGGGCTAATTTCCCAAGCACCGTGTCCAGCGCCGCCGGACTCAGCTTGGACGCTCAACCCGCGGCTTTTACAGACTCGGTGAGGCGAAATGGTTTTACGTGAGTCACGACGCCATTGTAACGGAGAGAGAAAAGCTGGATGAGCGCAGCCCAACCACTCCTTGGGCCCACCGTGACGTGCTGATTATTTTGGCCGGAGCCAGCCTTCGAACTCGCGCAGCGCCAATTCACATTGCAGACGACGCCGTTCTTTACGATCGCGCACTTTGTGGTCGAGCGCGGGTAACAAGTCGAAAGTGATGTTGGCGGGCTGAAAATTTCCGCTATCCGCCTGAGTAACGTAGTGGAGGAGCGAGCCAAACGCCGTGGCCCGCGCCGGGACGACCGGTTCCCCGCCGCTTGCCAGGGCGGCGGCGTTGATCCCCGCCATCAGACCTGTGGCAATCGATTCCACATACCCTTCGACACCGCAGATTTGTCCCGCAAACAGCACTTCGGGATGCTCTTTCATCTGCAGCGTGGGCCTCAGCAGCTTCGGCGAATTGATATACGTGTTGCGATGAATCTGCCCGTAGCGCAGAAACCGCGCGGATTCGAGGCCGGGAATCAACCGCAGCACACGGGCCTGCTCGCCGAACTTCAGGTGATTCTGAAATCCCACCAGATTGTAGGAATCGGCCCGCAGATTTTCCTGGCGCAATTGCACCGCGGCATACGGGATTCGCCCGGTGCGCGGGTCCTTGAGTCCGACCGGCTTCATGGGCCCGAAGCGCAGAGTGTCGCGGCCGCGGCGCGCGATTTCCTCGATCGGCAGGCAGCTCTCAAAGTAGTTGAGGTTTTCCCAGTCTTTCTGCTCGACGGAATGTGCGCCGAGCAAAGCGTCGTAGAAGCAATCGTAATCGTCCTTCGACATGGGGCAATTGATGTAGTCGGCCGAGCCTTTGTCGTAACGGGCTGCGAGATACACCTTGCTCATGTCGATGGAATCGGCCTCGACAATGGGGCTGATGGAATCGTAGAAGTAGAGAGCGCCTGCGTTGTTCGCGGAGCCATCCGCGACAAGCGCACTAGAACTCAAGCGCATAATTTCGGCGGAAAGCGAGTCCGAGGTCAGCGGACCGGTCGCGATGATTGTGCACTGGGCAGGTTCGACGCGGGTGACTTCCTCGCGATGAATGGTGATGAGAGGTTCGCCGGCAAGGACCTCCGTCACCTTCCGGGAAAATTCAGCCCGGTCGACCGCCAGAGCGTGACCGGCGGGCACCGCGGTTTCGCGGGCAATTTCCAGAAGCAGCGAACCCGCCCGGCGCATTTCTTCCTTCAGCAACCAGGGCGCGGTGTTCTCGCTGTCGGATTTCAGGGAGTTGGAGCAGACCAGTTCCGCGAAGTTCTCCGTCTGGTGCGCCGGCGTGCCGCGAACCGGGCGCATCTCGAATAGATCGACCGCGACGCCCCGACGGGCGCACTGCCAGGCCGCTTCCGAACCGGCGAGGCCTGCGCCAATAACTCGCACGCGAGTCAAAAACCCGTCTCCGCCAGCTTTCGCAACCCGGCTCCGGGCAGAAGCACGCTTCGCCATTCATCGAGAAAATTGGCGCCCATGGCGGTGTACATATCGATCGCCGGCTGATTCCAGTCCAGCACTTCCCAACGCATGAATACCCGTTTTTCCTCCACCGCCGTGCGGGCGACACTAGCCAGCAGGGCTTTGCCGATTCCTCGCCCGCGAAAATCCGGTCGGACGAAGAGATCCTCGAGATACATTCCCGCGCCCCGCCAGGTGGAGTAATAGCTGAAGAAGAGCGCGTAGCCCGCGGTCTTCCCCTGCCACTCAGCAATGAGGCCGCGAAACAGCGGAGTGGCCCCGAATCCGTCTCGCGCCAGATCGTCGGCGGTGGTCTGGACACGGTCGGGCGCTTTTTCGAAATCAGCCAACTCCCAGATCAGTTGCCGGAGCAGCGCGGCATCGGCAATAGTGGCGGGGCGAATCGTGAGCATGGGGTATCGCGTCGGGAATTCGGTGGTTGAGGCGATTTAGCACTATTGATTATAGAGCGGGCGAAGCTGTAAAGATGATGGGGGCGCAGCCTGTTCACAGAATCACGCGCTCGTCTCCCACCCGGCGCGTTACGCGCTCGCGATCGAGGAACTCGAGTAGTGGGATGGCGTACTTGCGACTCACTCCCGTCATTTCCTTGAAACCGGCTATGTCAATTTTCACAGAGCTGTTCTTGAGGGCAGCCATCTTCTGGCGAAGTAGCAGGAGCGCGCTCTGGTGGAAAACAAGCTCCTCGGAAATTTTGATCAGGACTTTTTCCCGCAACAGCAGCGTGACAATCTTTTGTGCGCGAGCCTGGTCCACCTTAAGGCCGGACAGCACCTCCTTCAGCGATGGCACTTGCAGGCCGGCGGCGGCGAACGCCTGCTCAATCATCTTCCTGGATTCGGTCTCCGCATCTTGCATCACGACCCCGCGACCCCGCAGGCTCAGGATTTCTCCCGCGCTTTCAAGATTCCTTTCCTCTGCCAGGCTGGCGAGGACGCCGGCAAAAATCTCGGAGCTCAGCTTGACCCGATCTCGCAGTTCTTCCTTGCTCATGCCCGCCACCAGCGGATTGGCATCGTGAAATTTGCCCATGGTCTGGAGAACACTCCTTTTTGCCTCCGCGAACGCCCCCGGCGAAATCAATACTGAATTGCACAACAAGGTTTCCCCGGCGGCGGCCAGGCGCGCCGCTTCTTCGCGCCGTAGGTTCATTTCCCCGGGGACGTTTTTCAGGGCGAGGCCAGATTTTCCCTGCCGTGCCACCCGCGCCGTCAGCACCTGCTCTGGCGAACCGTGCCGCATGATCTCGAGAAAAGACACGGTCTGCTCGCGGCTTTGCTTGCGAGCTGGGGCCGATGCGTCGAGCACCACCCCGCCGCCGATCGTTACCACCGGAGAAAACTGGCGCATGATGAAACGATCTCCGGGAAGCAAGAGCATGGGTTCGGCGAATCGCACCTGGGCATAGGCGTCGTTCGCAGGCTGGAGTTGCTTGCTTCCGTAAAAGCGCGCCTGGGCGATGGTTTCGCTGGTATAGACATGGAAATGGACCCGCGCTCCATCCTTTAATGGCTTTGCCGAAGGCAACAGCGAAAGCAGGGCGTCGATTCTCATCGTCGGACGAAAAGTATCGGCCGTGGTGAGCGTCATGCCGCGCGCCAATTCTTCCGTGGAGACTCCGGCAAGATTCAAGGCGGTGCGTTGCCCGGCGGCCGCGCATTCCGCGGCGACCCCATGAACCTGCACACCGCGAACTCGCACCCGCTTGCCCACCGGGAGGATTGCAAGCTCATCTTCCTTTCGGATGGTTCCAGCGACGAGAGTACCCGTGACCACTGTGCCGAAACCTTTCACCGTGAACACCCGGTCGATAGGAAGGCGCGCCAACGCGCTGGCATCTTTCGCGCTAACTTCGGCCGCGACGCCCGCCAGTGCGGATCGCAATTCCTGCAAACCTGCGCCCGTCAGTGAACTTATTGCGACGATGGGTGAGCGCGCGGCGTCAAGAAACGATCCGCGCACATATTCCTCCGCCTCCAGGCGCGCTATGGCGAGCGTCTCCGCATCCACGGCATCGGATTTTGTCAGGACCGTGATGCCCCGGCGGATGGCCAGCAGGCGGCAGATGTCGAAGTGTTCGCGGGTCTGCGGCTTGATGCCCTCATCCGCGGCGATGACCAACAGGACGAGGTCGATGCCGCCAATTCCGGCGAGCATGTTGCGGATGAAGCGCTCGTGCCCTGGAACATCCACAAAACCGACGCGGATCGAGCTGCCATTCGCGCTCGGGAGATCGAAGTGGGCGAATCCGATATCGATGGTGATGCCGCGGCGCTTTTCTTCCTCCAGGCGGTCCGCGTCAATGCCGGTGAGCGCTTTGACCAGCGCCGTCTTCCCGTGGTCGATGTGGCCGGCAGTGCCGACAATTACGGACTTCATTTGCGACAGTATATGACCGACCTCCTGGTAGCGCCCGAAGCATTCGGCGGCAAACGGCTCTGCGACTCCCGCGATCACTCCGCATCCGCTTCCGTTTGACCGATTTCCACAGCGCACGATAGACTAGTTGAGTTTGCCTGTGTTTGCGGCCCGTTCTGGGTGCGCTCCGCGTTTCCGGTCAAAAGCCGTTGCGGGATGAAGAGCAAGCAATAGGTATGGATTCTGCCGGGCTGCGCTCGGCCGGGAACCGAGGGCGACTATCCCTACGCGATTTTTAAGGAGAAACTATGTACGCGGTGATCCGCGCTGGTGGAAAGCAGTATCGCGTCGCCCCGGGCGATGTGATTCGAGTGGAAACGCAGGACGACAAGGACGGCAAGGTCGAATTCGGCGACGTGCTGGCGGTTTCCGCAGAGGCGGGCAGCGTGCTGCCTGCCGGATCGGGTGCCCTGGTGAGCGGCCAGGTGGTGGAGCAGGGACGCGGCGAGAAGATTTTGGTCTTCCATTACAAGCGCAAGAAACAATATAAGAAACTGCGCGGGCACCGGCAGAATTATTCCGCCGTGCGCATCACCGAGATCGCCTTCGACGGGCAGTCGTTCAAGGCACCGGAACTTCCCACAAAAGAGAAGAAAGTAAAAGCTGCCGTGGCGGCTCCGGAACACGAGACGCACACCGAAGTAAAGCGGTCCAAGCGTCCCGGGAAAAAGGCAGTAAAACATGTGGCGCACGCGCATGCCAGAAAAGCGGCTCCCAAAAAGAAGGCCGCGAAAAAGAAAAAGAAATAGTGCCCGCCATCAGTGGCATGGGTGGCGCGAATTGGTTATTGAGATTGAACATTAGCAGTGCAAGCAACCGGCAACTGGCCACCGAGAACTGGAACTGATTTATGGCACACAAAAAAGGACAAGGCACTTCACGAAACGGCCGCGACTCCAATGCCCAGCGCTTGGGCGTCAAGGCTTTTGGCGGGCAACTGGTGCCGGGCGGCACCATTATCATCCGCCAGCGCGGCACACGCGTAAAACCCGGCCTCAATGTGGGTCGCGGCAAGGACGATACTCTCTTCGCGAAAATAACCGGCCGCATCAAGTTCCTCGACAAGGGAGCCATGGGGAAGTTCGTAATGGTCGAACCCGAAGCCATCGAAGCGGAGTAGGAGTTTTCGCGGACCGGTGCTGATTTTCGGCACCACACCAGCCTCGGCCCTGGGTCGAGGCTTTTTGTTTCGGCGAACCCCAACCGGAGTGTCCGCGCCACACAAACACGCCATGTTCATCGATGAAGCCAAAATTCGAGTCAAGGCCGGAGACGGCGGCAACGGCTGCATGGCCTTCCGCCGCGAAAAGTTCGTCCCCCGAGGCGGCCCTTCCGGCGGCGATGGCGGGCGCGGCGGCGATATCTGGATGGAATCGAGCGAACAGCACAACACGCTAATCCATTTCCGCTTCAATCCCGAATACAAAGCCGAGCGCGGGCGCCACGGCGAAGGCGCCAAGAAAACCGGACGCGACGGCGAAGGCATCGTCCTGAAAGTTCCTGTCGGGACCGTTGTCTACGACGAAGACACGGGAGAGGTAGTCCACGATTTTTCCCGGCCCGACGAGCGCGTGGTAATCGCCCGCGGCGGGCGCGGCGGACGCGGAAATGCGCAGTTTGCCACCTCTACCCATCAGGCCCCGCGCGAGCATGAAGACGGCCGTCCCGGAGAAGACCGCAATTTCCGGCTGGAATTAAAGCTGCTCGCCGATGTCGGCCTCGTAGGCTACCCGAACGTGGGCAAGTCGACGCTAATCTCCCGCATCTCGGCGGCCCGGCCGAAAATCGCCGATTATCCCTTCACCACCCTCGAACCGAACCTCGGCGTGGTGCTGGTGGGGGACAAGAACAAAGAAGAAAGTTTTGTAGTCGCCGACATTCCCGGATTGATCGAAGGCGCGCACGAAGGCTCCGGCCTCGGCACCCAGTTCCTGCGCCACATCGAGCGCACGCGTCTGCTGGTGCACATGGTGGACGTGTCGGATAGTAGCGGCCGCGCCGATGTGGTGAAAGACGTGGAGGTGATCCGCGGCGAGCTGGCGAGTTTTGGGGCGGGATTGGAGGACAAGCCGACGCTGATGGTTGCCTCCAAGATCGACGCGGCGAATTCCGAGAAGCTGAAGAAGCTGAAGGCATGGGCCACGAAAAAGAAGCTGAAGCTCTATCCGATTTCTGCGGTGACGGGTGAGGGGATAGAGAAGCTGAAGTTCGCCATGGCGGAGGGCGTGGAGAGGATGCGGAAGACGCTGGCTAAGTCACAGGAAGAAGCGCGGGTCAGCCGCTTCGGCGCTTAGATCACCGCCAGCGCTCAGGCGTCCGCTCTAAGGTAAAAGACGGACAGCCCGAAAGCCCAGCGCAGTGGGTTCGAACTGATCGACGCCGAACTCCGCGAATTTACCTTTGATTTTATGGCTGAGCGCTGTCCCAATCACTTCAACAATGGTGTACGGGGGATTTGCCGAATACGTGCCGTGATGAAGATCTATCGTATCTAGCTCGTCGATGAGGATGTCCTCGGATGAGCTATCCTCCGGAAACTTGAAAGTCGTAATACCATCCAAACGGTTGCGACTCGGATCGCCGGCCCAGACCTTCTGAGCGGCCGTACGGTTCGCAGGGGTATCGACGATCCATACCGGCCCGTTTTGAGCGAGCTCGGCAAGGTGTTCGCTATAATCTCGATCAACCACGACGAAGACTCGGTAGGGTGCCGCCATAGGCAAAAGATACAGAGCATGATCAGGACTGTTGAGAGCGGCAATTACACTCGGCACCACCGCGTCCAGCCCCATGCTAAAATTTCCACAGCCTCAGACCCTAAATCCTTGGACCCTGTTTTGATCGAGCATTCGATCCAACTAGCACCCTCGATACTCTCGGCGGACTTTGCCCACCTGGCTGACCATGTCGAGCAGGCCACGGCTGGCGGGGCCAGCGTCATCCATGTCGATATTATGGATGGGCATTTCGTCCCTAATCTGACGATCGGGCCTCCGGTGGTGAAATCTTTGCGGCGGGCAACCCAGATGCCGCTCGATTGCCATCTGATGATAGACAACCCCGACCAGTTTATCGCCGAGTTTGCCGAGGCGGGAGCGGACTGGATCTCGGTGCATCAGGAGGCCTGCCCGCATTTGAATCGCACCCTCAATTTGATCAAGCAGCACCAATGCCGCGCGGGAGTGGTCATCAATCCTGCAACTCCGGTGGAAACCCTCACCGAGGTGCTCGATATCGTCGACTATGTGCTGGTGATGAGCGTCAACCCAGGCTTTGGCGCGCAGAAGTTCATCCCGACTACGCTGCACAAGATGAGGAAGTTAGCGCACTTGCGCGACGCGCAGGGCTACCGCTATCGCATCGAAGTCGATGGCGGCGTAGGATTAGACACGGTCGCCGACGTAGTCCACGCCGGAGCCGAAATACTGGTCTCGGGAAACGCCGTCTTTGGGCACGGCGACGCTAAAGCCAATGCGCAGGCGCTCCTCGAAGCGGCGCGCAGCGCGAGTTTGCAGCGGGTGTAGTGGATTTTGTAATTCGGTAATTTTTGCAATTTTGTAATCTGAAACCTCACCAACGGGCGTTCAAGTTACAAAATTGCAAAATTTTGTGGGTCGAGGTTTGATTATGCGTCGTAATTCCCTGGTCCTTTTTCTAGCCTTACTCCTGGCTCTGACCGTGGCCTGCACGAACAAAAAGTCGGTCAACCCGCTAGCCAACGTAGGCTCCAAACAGCCGGACAAAGTCCTCTTTGACCGCGCCATGGACGCGATGAAGCACAACCGCTTCGACGTCGCCCGCATGACATTGCAAACCCTCATCAACACTTATCCGGATTCCGAATTTATAGCCCGCGCCAAACTCGCCGTCGCCGATTCCTGGTACGCCGAAGGTGGAACCACCGCCATGCAGCAGGCGGAAATCGAGTACAAAGACTTCCGCACTTTCTTTCCCAATATGCCGGAAGCCGCCGAAGCGCAGTTGAAGGTCGCCAACATCCACTACCAGGAAATGGAAAAACCGGATCGCGACTACACCCACGCCATCCGCGCCGAGGAGGAGTATCGCGCCCTCATCCAGGAGTATCCCGACAGCAAACTCGTGCCGCAGGCCCGGCAGCGTCTGCGCGAAGTGCAGGAAGTGCTCGCCGACCGTGAATTCGGCATCGGGCGTTTCTATTATCTGAGGAATTCCTACGCCGCGGCCATCGCGCGCCTGAAGACCCTGGTCGACCGGTATCCCCTGTACAGCGGCGCCGATCAGGCCCTGTATCTCGTGGGCCGGGCTTACGAAGATCAGATCGAAATCATCCGCAGAAATCCTCGCCTGAACGAAGTGGACAAGAGCAAGGTGATCGATAGCCTGACGCGCAATGCGGCGGACGCCTACGACAGAATCATCAAGCGTTACCCGGCCATGTCCGCGGCGGTGGATGCCAAAGCGCGCCTCGAGGCCCTGCACCAACCGGTACCGCGCCCGACCCGCGCCGCACTCGAACAAAACAAGAAGGAAGAGGCCAGCCGGCATGAGGCCACCGTGATGTCCAGCATGCTGGGAAGTTTCGAGAAGCATCCGGACGTGGCCAAGGCCACACGCATTGGTGATCCCACTCTGATCGACCCGGATCCCGTGACCCCCATGGCCGTGGTCAGAGATCTAGCAAAGTCAGGCTCGGCCGATACCGCGGTGCATGTGGAAACCTTCAACGGCAAAGTGGCGCCCAACCAGGACGCGCCCCGCTCCGACACGGCGACGCCGGCGGCAGATGCAACCGCAACCACAGAATCGCCAGCCGGGGCGACGCCTACCGCGGCGGCAGAGTTGAAGCCGACCGTGGCGGATCCAAACGAACTCAAACCGAACGTCGAGCCCGATCCCAACGCGCTTCCCCCGCTGCAACAAAGTAATCAATTGGATAGCGGTAGCGGCACCGCGGGCGGCGTCTCTTCCTCGAGTTCGTCCTCCAACAACGATGACTTGGCGGATATCTCCTCCAGCAAGAAGAAAAAGAAAAAGGGCTTGAGCAAACTGAACCCCTTTTAACGCGCTGTCCCAGTCGTGCCGCTAAACCGTTAAGAATGTGCCAGCGGGTCCGTTGCCAACGGTACGACGAACCGTCGTAACCGGTTACTTTTGCGCGAATCGTTGACTTCAACCAGTGGACAGGGTAGTTTCGCGTTATCCCTCCGAATTGCGAAGGACTACGCTTGGCCCGGAAAATACTGCTCGCCGACGACAGTGTGACGGCCCAGAATATGGGTCGAAAGATTCTGGCCGACGCCGGGTATGAAGTCGTCACCGTCAATAACGGATCCGCCGCTCTCAAACGGGTGGCCGAAATCAGTCCCGACCTTATCCTGCTGGACGTTTACATGCCTGGCTACAGCGGGCTGGAGGTTTGCCAGCGCCTCAAAGATGCCGACCAAACTTGCCACATTCCCATCTTGCTGACCGTGGGCAAGTTGGAGCCTTTCAAGGCGGATGAGGCGCGTCGCGTGCGAGCCGACGGCCACATCGTGAAGCCCTTCGAAGCCAGCGAACTACTGGCCGCGATCGGCCGCCTCGCCCGGTCTTTAACCTCGCCCGGGCAGTCCCCGAGCTACCCTATTTCGGAGAACCACGACTCTGACCCGGTATGGAAAGGCCGCGTGTCGTTTCCCTCCGCGCCTTCTTTGAAAAAAAGGATACAAGAGCCCGAAGCCCCAGCCCAGCAAGAACCAGCAAAACAGGAAGATGAGATTCCCTCAGGCTCGTCCTTCAGGGATTTTCGCAAACTTAAGTCGAAGTCCGCTGTCGCCGAGTCAATCACCTCACCCATAGAGGAATCCGCGCCAACGCGAGACGCGGCCATCGTTCCGGACATCCCGCGCGACATTACGCCGGATGAACTGGACGCTCTCTCTGCCCTCGCCTCGAAGCTCGGCCACAGCGTGCCCGAGCCAGAACCCGAAGCGGCAAATCAGGAAGCGGCAGTCGCGACAAAGCCGAAAGCAGCGGACTGTCCCGCGCCAGTAGTCGCGAACGCCGCTCCAACGCGGGCCATTCCCGACTTCGTAGTCGAAGGAAAAGGCGACGTTGAAATTCCTGCGGCTCCAGCGGGCCCACCCGCCCGAGATTTTCCCTTCAGCGAGGCCGCTGCGGCGGAGAAGCTTCAGGCCGCGCCCCAGCCAGATTCACCCGCAATTTCCGCCATCCATCCTCAGATACCCGCAGCCGCCGGTAGCGGGCCCGACAGGGTTGAGGACGGGGCTGTCCACAGCGCCGGCGACAGCGGGGCGCCCGGCAACGACCAGTCAGGTTTCGCTCGACCTGCAAGCCCACTTGACCTGGAGGCACAGCCGACAGGGGAGCCTGAAAACGGTGCTTTTGAAAACGATCCGCATGAAAGCGGCGCGCATCAAGACGTAGTCCACAGCAGCGAAGCGGTTGCCGCCAGCCCCCTCGCCAGCAGCGAAGCCGCCCTTTGGTCAGACCTCTCGACCCCTCTACCGCCGGATTTCGCCGCGAGCCTGCGGGAAGGGGTGCCGAGCGACGCCGAACTTGTGGAAGCCTTGCGCTTACTCACTCCCGCAACCGGCTCCGCCGATGTGCAAGCGGTTCCCACCCACGGCACTTTAGCCGCCGCCGGCCAATTGTTGCTGGAAGAAGCCGCCCGCAATGCCGCGGCCGCTCCCCGCTGGTTCGCCGAACGCGTGGGCTTGACTCCCGAGGAGGCAACCGCATCGCTGGAAGACGAAATGCTGCGTTCCTTGGCGCCCGCTCCGGCAAGCCTCGCTACCGAATTGGAAGCGGGGCAAATCTCCTCCGTTTCGGAAATTGCCTCCGCCGTCGCGCACAGAATGGCGCAAGACGAGTCCCTGACCGCGGGGCGCGCCCCTGCAGAAGAGGCAGTCCAATCCCACCAGGCCGAAAACCAGCCGGAAACACTCAAGTCCGTGAGAAATGATGCGCCGCATGGGATGGCAGCCGTTGCCGCCCAGCGCCGGCCGCAAACCGAGGATCTTCCGAAAGCCATGGCTGCTGCCGCGGCGGAAAGTTCCACCACCGCCTCCGCGCCAGACGCTGGCACCATCGCCCGGATCGTGGACAGCGTCATGGCCGACCTTCGCCCGAAGATCATGGAAGAGATCACGAAAAAGCTGGCCAATCGGTAGCCGTCATATAGCGCTCGACGGACAATTCACAATCACCAATTACAAATCACGAATTGCATCATTCGGGTCTAGAATAGAACCAGGTTGGAGGTTTTTATGCGCATCGGAAAATACGAGAGTTCCAGCAGTTCGACGGGCACTGCGCTAACGTTCCTTTTGATCGGTCTCGGCGTCGGAGCAGCCGTCGGCCTGTTGCTTGCTCCCAAGCCAGGACGCCAGTTGCGGAAAGATTTGCGCCGCTCCTACGATGGCGTGGTGGACACTGCCGCCGACTGGTCTGAGGAAGTGAAGAATCGTTTCGAGGATGTGGTCAAAAAAGGCGGAGAGTTCGCGGATGAAGTGCGCGCCAAAGCTGAGCCCTTCAGCGATTTGCTGCGCCGCTCGTAAAACGTTCCTGGTTTTTCCGCCTGGGGCAGGGCCGTCGGCCTCCCCACGCTTACTGTTCCGTTTGCGTTTCGTCCTCAAGCCGGCGTTTCTTCTTGCGCACGCTACGGATCACAACCCCCACTGAAACGCGAAAGTTATCCTGTTTGTTCTTCGCGTAAGTGGGGAACTGCGAACTGGTCTGCAGGTAATCAGCTTTCAGCCGCAGGGCGAATCGCTCGTTGATTTTGTAGTCCAGCCCACCGCCCGCCACCAGCGCCCGGCCCGGGCCAACTTCAGCAACGCTGCTGCCTTCTCCCGTGGCCACGCCGCGGGTTCCCTGATGGCCGAAAAGTAGCTGACCGATCGGCGTCCAGTGCTCGTACTTTCGCCGCGCAAATTGCAGTCCAAATAAAATATTGTATTCGCGGGTGGCCACGTCAAAGGTCGGCGTAGTTCCCGGACAGAAAAAATTGGGGCAGTTTGGAAAAGGCTGGGGAGTAGCCGTGGGAATCTTCGAAGTCCCAAAGTATTGCCCGCCGTCGACCAGCACGCCAATCCAGTGGGTCACGTTCAGCCCGAGAGAAGCGTCCCAGCCCGGCAGTCCCGCCCAATGTCCGGCGTTGAATAGACCGGCTTCCGCGTAGGAACCGCCGGCAAAGAACTCGATGCGCGGATACGCAATCGTGGGCGCGGCCGGCTTCGCCTGGACTGAGGTCGGAATCGGAGTCGCTTCCGGGGTGGGAGCTTGCGGCTCCGGTTGGCCCTGGGATGGAACTTGATCTGGGGTTTGAGCGGGCGCCGGAGTCTGGGCCCATGACATCACACACAGCCCAACCACGCCCGCCAAAACTCCGAGGTATTTCCTCACGAATCCTCCTTGAAAAGTGTGTATCCCAACCTGCGGTCCGGCGGATTTCTCCGCTCCGGGCGCTCCGCTCGGAATGAAACGCGGCACTAGTGGCTGCTGCAAAACGCTTTACGATTCGCTATGAGCTGCCCGTCGCGGGCTTCCCGAAGACCGTCGTGTAATGCAGCCGGATATCGCCGCAGGTTCCGTTCTCCGGCGAATAGACGACACACGTATCAAAAGGCCGGGAATAAACATGTAAAGACACCGCGCGCTGATTGCCCGTCCGATTCGCTTCCCGAGGATTCGCCACCCGATGCACCGGTTCTCGCGGATCGACGGCGCACGGATTGCCCGCCGTCAATTCCACCGTGTTAGATGCCTGCAACCGGCATTGACCGGCTTCGATATCCTCAAATTCGACATGAAAATTCTCCACCAGCAATCGTCCCACAGGCGCGGCCATCCAGCAAAACTGGTCGCGATGATTGTGTACCGAACTACTCTGGCCGGCCTCCCAGCAAATCGCGATCAGTTCATAGAGGTCGGTCTTGTCGATCAGGTTGCGCGTGTAGTGTTGCCCGTCCCACGTCAAATAGGGCGCCAGACTGGCTTCATCCACCGGTGCATTCGCCAGCAACCGACGAACCTCCCCCGTGTGCTCGAAGGCCGCGGGCGGAAGCGCGCGCAGTTTCGCGACCAGTTCGTCTATCGACACCCGCTGCCCTCCGTTCGGCGGATTCATGGAATTCCAATCGAGTATACGAGATGGTCGGAGGTTGGTGTCGAGCGCTCACCTCACCCTCGCCCCCCGCCGGGATTTCCCGGATAATAGTAAGCCATGGAATCCGAGCAATTGCGACTGACCGAAACCGAAGTTCGTGTCCTCGGTTCGCTGATCGAAAAGGACATCACCACGCCGGAATACTATCCCCTGTCCCTGAACGCTTTGCTCAATGCCTGCAACCAGAAAACCAACCGCGATCCAGTCCTGCAACTCGATGAAGATGCCGTGCGCGATGCGCTGGAAGGTTTGCAGGCGCGGCGCATGGCCGGTCCCGCGCGCGGCGCGGATAGCCGCGTCACCAAATACGAGCAGCGCTTACAGGAGGTCTTCAACTTCACCCGAGCCGAGACTGCCGTGCTCTGCCTGCTGCTGCTGCGTGGTCCGCAAACTCCGGGCGAACTTCGCGGTCGCAGCGAGCGACTTCACCGTTTCGAGACTCTGGACGACGTGCAATCTGCATTGCAGAAATTAATGCAGCGCGATCCGCCGCTGGCCAGAGTTCTGCCCCGGCAGCCGGGGACGAAAGAATCGCGATACGCTCACTTGTTGGCCGGGGAGGTGGCCGATTCGCCCGCCGCCATCACGGCTGAGCCCCAGCCTGCGGACGCAGGCCGGATCGAGCGACTCGAGCGCGAACTGGAGGAACTGCGGCGTGAGATTTCGGAAGTCAAGGATGAGTGGGCAAGCTTCCGGGGAAAATTCGCCCGCCAGTTTGAGTGAATCCCGCCCCGAGCCGCCGCAAAAGCGAAGGACGCTATAGTACTCGTTCCTGAGCGTATCCCCCCGAACCCAGCGCGGAGATAATCTCGGCGATGTGATCGGGCCCGCGCGTTTCCATCGTGATCTCGATCGCCGTCTCGCCCAGACCCACGCCGTGGTAGGCGCGATCATAATCGGTCTCGACAATATTCGCCCGATGTTGCGCCAGAATCGAGGTGAGCCGGTTGAGCGCGCCCGGATAATCCGGCAAGTGCACCCGCAGGCGGACCAGTCGTCCATCTTTGACCAGGCCGCGCTCGATAATTCGAGACAGCAAGGTAACGTCAATGTTTCCGCCGCAAACCAGCACCGCAACTTTCTTGCCCACCAGCGGCAGCTTGCGGTTCACTAAAGCCGCGACGGCCGCCGCACCCGCGCCTTCAGCCAAAGTCTTTTCCCGCTCCAGCAGCAGCAGAATCGCGTTGGCGATTTCTTCTTCCTCCACCGTAACAATGTCATCGACATATTTCTGGACCAGCGGCAACGTCCTCTCGCCGGCGCGCCGCACGGCGATGCCATCGGCAATGGTGGAAGCCGCCATCAGCGTCACAGGCCTGCCTTCCGCAACCGCCACCTTCATGGAGGGCAATCGCGAAGGCTGCACGCCGAACACCTGAATCTTGGGGTTCGTCTCTTTCACCGCGCACGCGATGCCGCCAATCAATCCCCCGCCGCCTATCGGTGCCACCACCGCTTCGATGTTGGGATGCTGCTCCATCAACTCCAGTCCGATCGTGCCCTGTCCGGCAATCACGGCGTCGTCATCGAAGGCATGCACGAAAGTCAACCGCTGAGCCTGACTGCGTCGCAGCGCCTCCTCAAACGCCTCGTCATAGTTGGCCCCGTGCAGCACCACCTCCGCCCCATAACCGCGCGTCGCCGAAACCTTGATCAGGGGAGTGGTCAAAGGCATGCAAATCTCTGCCCTGATCCCCAGCTTCCCGGCGTGATACGCGACTCCCTGAGCGTGATTTCCCGCCGACGCCGCAATCACCCCCTGGGCGCGTTCCGCGGGACCCAGCGAGAGTAACTTGTTAAGCGCGCCGCGCTCCTTGAATGCGCCCGTCCGCTGCAGATTGTCGAGCTTCAGATACACCGTGTTGCCGGTGGATTCAGAGAAGGTCTCGGAACGCGCGCAAGGCGACAGGTAGATGGCCCCGCGAATGCGGTCCCTCGCCGCTTGTATGTCGTTGAGAGTGATCATTTCTAATCGCGCGATGGAGGATGGAAACATCTTAGAGTAGCTTTCCATGCTCAGCAATCGGCATCCCGAAAATAACTCGGATCGAGGTTATACCGGATACAGGTCGCCCCTAGACTCCCAGCGCCGACTGAATCGCCCCCGCAATCGCTTCCGCCAGTCGATCCATTTGTTCTTTCGACTCCGCTTCGATCATTACCCGCGCCAGCGCCTCCGTCCCGGAGTAACGGACCACGACCCTGCCATCGCCATCCAGTTCGCGCTCCGCCGCCGTGATCGCCGCGTCCACCGCCGGAATCTCCGCGAAAGGAGTCTTGCTTCTGACCTTTACATTCCGGATGATCTGCGGAAACACCTTCAGATCCGCCACCAGATCGGCCAAGGGCTTACCCGAGCGGGCCATGATTTCGAGCACGCGCAGCGCCGTCAGCAGGCCGTCACCCGTGGTCGCTTCGCCGTCGCGAAACAGGATGTGCCCCGACTGCTCGCCACCCAGCGTCGCGCCGACGCGCTGCATTTCCTCGAGGACATACTTGTCGCCAACGTTGGCCCGCAACATTTTGATGCCCGAGCGCTTTAGCGCCAGTTCCAATCCCATATTCGACATGGTGGTGGCCACCACGGTGGCGTTCGCGAGCGTGCCGCGCGCCAGCATGTCTCTCGCCGCCGCCAGCAGAATTCCGTCTCCATTGATCACCCGCCCCTGCGCATCGCAAAACAACGCGCGATCCGCGTCCCCATCGAAAGTAACGCCCAAGTCGAAACGCTCCGGCTTTTCCGCGGAGGCTCGCTCGGCTACGAAGCGTGCCAGCACTTCAGGATGCAGCGCCCCGCAATTCTCGTTGATGTTCTTACCATCGGGAGCGGAATGCAAAAATGTCGTCTTGAGCTTGAGTGCGGAAAATACTTCCGGTGATTCCGCCGTGGCCGCTCCATTCGCGCAATCCGCGATCACGCGAAGCCGGCTCAGATCTGTGGAGACACCACTTGCGAGCCAGCGAACGTAGTCCTGGCGCAACTTTTCCTCTCCCGGAAGGCTCGAACTGCCAAGGCGGGAGTCGAACGCTGCCGCCGCATCTGAATCCAGTAAGGCAAAAATTTCTTTTTCGATTGCCAGCTCGCGGGCGTCGGGCAGCTTGTAGCCGTCCCCGGAAAAAATTTTGATCCCATTATCCGTCCACGGATTGTGGGAAGCCGAGATCACCACCCCGGCGTCGAAGGCATGGGATCGCGCCAGGTACGCCACCCCCGGCGTGGTAATGACGCCCGCGCTTCTCGTTTCCACACCCGCCGAGGCCAGCCCCAATAGAAATCGATCGGCGATCCATTCGCTGGAGACGCGGGTGTCCTGCCCGATCACCACTCGCGCTTTCGCATTTACGCGCAGCAGATCGTGGCCCAGTGCCCGCCCAATCCAATACACGCTGTCGCGCGTCAGGGGAAACTCTCCCGCCACGCCGCGAATCCCGTCGGTACCAAAGAGCTGTCTGCTTTGCGACATTTCAGGCCGGGAGAAATACTGACGCCTACTTTTGCTCGGTTCCCGAACCTTCCATGATAACCGTCACGCGAATCGGAGTGGGGTGCACAACTTGGATCAAGGGATCCGGGACATAGGCTTGCGTCATAAAAGACGCGCGCGTCATCGCGCCGCTCGCGTCCACCGGATCGGTGGTGGCCGCTTCCACGGCGTCAACCCGGCGGCGCGGCCCTGTGATCATCACCCGGGCAGGATCGGCGATGGTCCGCGCCAGTCGGACGCCACTGGCAAAATTTCCCGTGACCCGCGGCCTGATCTCGACCATCCGTGTCGCGCGATTGTCGAAGGAAAGATGAAACTGGCCGGGAATGATCTGAACCACTTCCAGATCCTGCGGCACTCGTATCTGCCGGTTGCTCAAATCGAAAGTCCGCTCTCCCGAGCCCACGCCGGCTAGATCCACTTCCGCCCGCACATCGCCGGAACCCAGACGATGAATCACCCGTTCCGGTCCGCGCACTCGAATTTCCGCCTCCGTGTAACTGGCGGAATCGATCTCCAGACTGGCGGGAAGATTGCGAAACTCGATGGGGACCTTGATCTCAATTTCAGCGATCGGATCGCGCGCCACCGCCAGCCAGAGACCAATGGCAAGTAACAGTGAAACGATTTTGATGCCGGCATTATGCACGAACGCGCGCTGCGCGACACCCGCCATGACTAGTCATCCCTTCCCGTGCGCACACCCGCGTCCTGCCGCCGCGACAATTGTGGCGCGGGCGGTTCTGCCTCCAGAAAATCCTCTTCCACCGGAGTCGGCAAAGTCGCGGTGGGAGCGTAGCGCCGCAACAAGTTGCTCAGTCGCTCGCGCAAACGCTCCACCGTCAACTCCCGTTCAATGCTCCCGGCCACGGCCATGCTGATGATTCCCGTCTCTTCCGAAATGATCACCGCGACCGAGTCGGTTTCTTCCGTGATTCCAATGGCCGCCCGATGGCGCGTGCCGAGCTGCGTGGAAAGCACCGGATTCATCGATAAGGGCAGAAAGCAGGCTGCGGCTGCAATGCGGTCGCGCTGCACGATCACTGCGCCGTCGTGTAATGGAGCACTGGGACGAAACACCGTCGCCAGCAGATCGTACGACAGCCTGGCATCCAGCGCCACACCGCTTTCGATGTAGGTGCGCAATCCGATCTCGCGCTCGATCACGATCAGAGCGCCGGTCTGATTCTGGGAAAAAAGATTCGCCGCTAAAACAATGTCGTCATAGACGTCCGCCACCGAGTTGGGCGATCGCATCAGGGAAATACGGCTGCCGAGGTTGGCCAGCGCATGCCGTATCTCCGACTGGAAAACTACGATTAGCGCAAAAACAACATAGGGAAGAAGGGTGCTGAGCAGCCAGTTCAGCGTTCGCAACTCACCCAGCCGGGCAAAATAAAATGCCAGCCCCAGCGCCGCCACGCCAATCAGCATCGGTGCCGCCCGCGTTCCCCGCACCAGCACCAGAAACTGGTAGATGAGAAACGCAACCAGCAGGACGTCGATAATCGAGATGACCGAGATGTGCGACCAGATTAGCGCCAGCGTCACCACACCCTCACGTCAGAGCGCAATTTCAATTCATTCTAATGCAGCTTGCCGGATTCCGGCCGGCCCGCCTCAGTAGCAGTTACCCGCGCGCGAATCAGTCCCCGCGCCAGTCGCGCCGAAACTTCATCTCCCGAGCCGAGCTTCGCGGCATCCTTCGCCAGCTCGCCCTTCGCGTCAAAGACCAGCGCGTATCCGCGATTCAGAATCCCCAGGGGCGACAGCGCCTCCAAACTGGCCTTCTGGCGCTCCATCGTTCCGCGCCGCTGCAGCAGCAGAGCATGCGTGACCGCCGCGAGGTTCGCAACTTGCGACACCAACTGTTGCCGCACCGCAGCCAGTCGCCGTCGCGCATCATAATGACGGACCGCCGCCGCCACCGTTTCACAACGCCGATGCCAGCGCTCCAACACCTGCCTCTGCGCTTTTTCCAGACGGAAGCTCTGTTCATCCAGCTTCTGCTGGCGCCGGTGGATGCCATCCATCATGCGCGCGAACGCCCCATGCTGAGCGTGGTCGGTCAATTCCTGGCGGGCCATCAGCAACCGGTATCGCAAGCCGCGCTCCAAGCGCCGGCATAAGTCTTCCGTCTGCGCGTCAATCTCCTGCCGCGAGCGGATCACCAGTTCCGCCGCCGCCGACGGTGTCGGTGCCCGCAAGTCGGCCACGAAATCGACGATCGGTAAAATCCGTCTCGTGCCCAATCGCGGAAATCACCGGAATCCGGGAATCGGCAACCGCTCGCGCCAGCCCCTCGTGGTTAAAACATGCAAGATCCTCAACCGAGCCGCCGCCGCGCGCAATGATAATGACTTCCGCCGCGTCAACCCGCGGCAAAACCTTATTAAAATATTTCACCCCCGCTATCACCTCGCCCGGCGCGGATTCCCCCTGCACCTGCGCTGGATAGATCAGCACGTTCGCCGAATGATGCCGGCGCTCCAGAATGTTCAGGATGTCGCGCAGCGCCGCCCCTTGCGGCGAAGTGATGATGCCGATCTTACGCGGGAGAGGCGGAATCGGCCTTTTCCGCGAAGCCTCAAACAATCCTTCCGCCTGCAACCTCGCCTTCAGTTGTTCGAAGGCGAGCTGCAAAGCGCCCGTGCCCTGCGGCTCCATGTGCTCGGCCGAGATCTGCAGTTCCCCGCGATCTTCGTATACCGTGATCCGCCCGCGCACCATAACGCGCAAACCGTTCTCTGGGCGAAAACGCAGCAAGCGCGCCGACGACCGAAACATCACTCCGCGAATCTGCGCCGTTTCTTCTTTCAAGGTGAAATAAACATGGCCGGAGTCGGGCTGGCGCAGGTTGGAAATTTCCCCTTCCACCCAGCAATCAGAGTACTCACGCTCGATATGCGAGCGCACCGCCGCCACCAGTGCCCGCACCGTCCAAACCCGACGCTCCGGCGGACGGAACTGAAAACCGAGTTGGTCGGCCGCTTCCATCGGTTGGTTTCGCTTCAGTGTACCCGCTCGCCGAAGTTGAGGATCACAAAGGTGTGGATGTTGGCTCGGGTTGGGCGCGCCCCAATTCCCGATACCGCGAACAGCCAACCGTGACCCGCCCTAACGCGTCAGCCGGACAATCAGGAACAGGACAATCGACAGCGCCACACTGACCAGCAGGCAGGTCGCCAGCGGAAAATAAAATGTGGTGTGCTTACTGCGATACAAAATATCGCCTGGCAAACGTCCCAGCGGCCAGCCCGTCCGTCCCAGGAGCGCAAACACCACCCCGATTGCCAGCAGGGTTACGCCCAGCAATATCAGCATGCGTCCCAAGTCCACCATGCTCGAAGTGTACGCCGCCTTTACACCGTCGTGCGCAAACTACCGCGCAATCGCAGCAGAGTCGCCAGCAATGCGGCGATGCCGGCCGTCCACGTAGCGAATGCCATATCCACCACCCAGCGCGGCGCCGCGCCGACGCGGCGCAGCAGAAACGGAAGGAAATTCCAGGTGTTGATATGCACGTAGTCCCAGGCATCCTGCGTCATCGTGTCGTTTTTCAGACCCCAGGCGTCCATCTTGCCCAGGGCGAATGCAACGATGTTCTTGAAGCGAAGTGCGATCACAAACGTGGGATGCCCAATCGTGTCCAACTGGTAAATTTCCAAAGGCAGCCAGAAGGCCAGCGACGCCGCCTGAATCACCAGGCTGACACCGATCAGCACGCAGGCCGCTCGCCAAATGTTCCGACCCAGCGACTCCCTGTAGCGCATCAACAGCGGCACGGCGATCACACTGGCCAGTTCAACTGTGGTCGAAACGTAGCGGTCGCCCCAGGCGAAATCTCCGCTCCAGTAGGTATAGCGAGCATAAAAACAGACATACCCAGCCAGCAGAAGCAGAGTCGTAATGGCATACGCACGCAGTTCCGGAGGAGCCGCCGCCACATCCACGCCAGCAGAAAAAGTGTCAGCACGAGCAGCGGGTCAAACAGAAAAATTGACTTCTCCGGCGTAAAAAGGGCGCCCAAGACGCCAGTGTGAAGCGGCGTACTCCACGGAAAGTTCGCCGGCAGCGTGGGATCGAGCTGGTGATATTCCCGCGCGAAGATCGGACACATAGGTATTCGTGAAGGAGCCGAAACGGTAGATACTGGTAAGACGCGGTCGAGCAGCGAAAAAGAAAAAGTAAACCGGCCCTGCGACTTTGCAGTAGGCGACCAGACGCCGCCGACAGGCCGCGGCCTCCGCGACTCCCTCCAGCCAGAGCACGAGCAGAAGAAAAACTCCCACCGCAATCAGATCCAGTCCGGTCGTAAGGCGCGTCAGCAGGTTCAGCCCCAGGGCGCAGGAGCCGAAAAAAAGCGCGGCGATTATCGTCCTGCCGCAGCCACTCGTATTGCAAGGAAAATCCAGTCAGCGTCAGCAGCATGATGTAGTTGTTCTCCATCATGTTCTGCGTGTAGTGCAGATGGGTGGTGCAGAACAGCAGGGCGAGCACCCCGGCGACGGATTGCTTTCACGCTGAAGCGCAACTGGCGGAGCAAGCGGAACGCGATCAGCGCCGTGAGGACATTTACGCAGAATGTTGGTGCGTGTAGCTGACCACGATGCTGCGCACTGCCGGGTCGTCGTCGATAGTCCGAAAAGAGGGACCAGTGTTCCATCCAGGTCGAGACCATATCGGCAGGCAGCATGAGCAGGGATTGGCCGATACCGTACCAGCTGTAGAGAACGGCCCCGCCGGCCATGCAGTCCGAACTCCGGATACTCGTTCAGTGGAAAACCTGTGGCTCCGAAGTCCAGAGCCAGTGCGTGGTTTGCAGCCGATGCATGGTGTCGGAGGTTCCCATTTCGCCCGATTGCACGACGAAAGCCAGCAGCCCCGCCGTCAGGCACAAGAGGAAAAGCGGATCGCGCAGCCGCACTGCCCAGCGTGAAGTCATCGCAAGGATGGTAATCCGGCAGGGAAAATTTATGAAGCGGGCGCGACGTCACCCGACTGGGTTTGCCGCCGCGAATTGCACGACCGTCGACTACACCAGATCTTCCACCATCAAATCCCCTGCGCCCTTCCATGCCTTGCGAAACTCCTGCTCTACAAACCAGGCGTCGGAATTCCGGTCCTGCGCCTTCAATGCGCGTTGCAGGCCAAACAGCGACCGCGGATTCCGCGGATTTTTCTCCAGGTCATCGCGGAAAACCTGCTCTGCGCCGCGCGCGTCCCCACCCAGCAGCAATGCGCCCCCGAGCGACTCCCGCACCGGGAAAAACCAATCCTGCGGCTCGTCGTAATGCAGCGAGTCCTGCACCGCCACCGCTTTTCTCAACAAAGCAATCGCGGCGGCGTTATCGCCCTTGGCCAATGCCACCTGCGCCTCCAGCACATTCTCGCCGATCTTGAGAATGTCCTTGGTCTTGTTATTGATCGGCATTTGGAAGCTTTCTTCCGCGGGTGTCGCTTCCTCGGCGTCGGTCACGATTTTCGCTTCCGCCTCGGCCTCGGCGATTCTGCCCTTGCCCGCCAACGCCATGCCGCGCGCGAAGTGCCAGAACCCGACCGTGGTCTTCATCTCCGCACTCGGCTCCTTCATTGCGAGAATCGCGTCCCACTTATGGAAACGCACGTTAACCGCCATCGGAATGGTGGCGAAGCCTTGCAGCGCCGGCATTTCCTTGATCGACGGCGCGACATGCGCCGCGAGCATCTCCGCCGCCTTGTACGAAGTTTTGTAATCTCCCGTCATGGCCGCGCACATGGCGATGAAGTGCAGGTTGTGGCTGTAATACATCATGGGATAAACGCCTTGCGCGCCAGTCCTCTGGATGTACGCCCGATCCACCGCCGCCGCTTCTTCGTTGGTTTTCACGGCCGCCTCGTAATCCCCCGTTCGTACGTACACGTGCGCCGGCATGTGCACGATGTGTCCCGCCCCCGGGGCCAGCGCCGCCAGCCGGTTGGCCACCGCCAGCGCCCGCTCCGGAGAACTCGAAGCCTCCACCGTGTGAATGTAGTAGTGCAGCGCACCCAAATGGTTGGGATCGCGCTTGATCACCGATTCCAGCGTTGCAACAATTTCCAGCGTCCCCGCTTCCGGCGTGCCATCCTGATGCCACAAGCCCCATGGATGCAGATTCATTCCCGACTCCGCAAACAATGTCGCCGCATCCAGATCGTCGGGATTGTTCTTCACCAACTGCCGCATCGCGTCCCGATAAGCTTCCGCCGCCTTGCGCAGGTCGGCCTTCGGATCCGCCGGAAACCGTTGCGCCATCGCCAGAATATATTCTCGCTCCGCGGGTGATGCATTCCCGCTCAGATCTGCCGCCTTCTGAATCGCCTCATGCGCATCCCGGAAGCGCTCTTCGCTCGCGGGGTCGTTGTAATTTGGACCCACCGCCTCGGCCACTCCCCAATACGCCATGGCCAGCTTCGGATCGAGCTCCGCTGCCCTCTGGAAGGATCGTGCTGCCTCGTCATGGTTGAAGGCATAAATCAGTCGCAGCCCCTGATCGAAAAATCCCTGCGCGTCCGCATTCCGGGTCGATACCGGATGATGCAGATCACCGAGGCCCGTCATCATCGTGACCGGCTTGCTGCCTCCCATGGCATCTTGCTGGGGGAGCACTGCCAAAGGCATCGAGAGAATCATCGCTATTGCAAAGCGCAAAGCCAATCCAAATCTCAATCTGCCCACATGCATAGCGCAATCCTCCTAAGCGTGACCGGTCAGTACCCACCACGCCAGCCGCCGCCAGCATAGTTGCAGACGCGCCGCCGAAGCAATATCACCTCGCGCTCCCATTTACATACCTGTACCCCGGCGCATGTATTACGATTTGGCCCACCACGACGGAGGGCAGCATGGCATTGATAAGATTGCGATTTCACGGAAAGCCGCTATAATCCGTTTCCCTGGGATGACCAATGCCGAAGAAAAGCGCCGCCTCTTTTGTCTTGTCCGAAGCTCTGCTCGCAGCCTTTGACACGAACGATCGCATCAACCACTACCTTCTGGAAAATCTTCCCGCCACTGCCTGGCGGGCCGAGCCTCCCGAAAAAAAGGGACGCGACGTCGCCTCCGTCGTCGCCCACATGCATAACGTCCGCGTGCTGTGGTTGAAGGCCACCGGTGGCAAAATCCCGCCGCAACTCGACCGCCTGACGGTCACGCCGGCGCAAGCCAATGCGGCCTTGCAGTCGAGCGCCTCCGCCTTGCGCGAAGTTCTTCAGACCTCGCTCGCGGGCGACGGCCGCATTAAAGGCTTCCGTCCCGACGTCGCCGCCTTTCTCGGATATCTCATCGCGCACGACGCTCACCACCGCGGACAGATTACTATGCTGGCCCGTCAGTTGGGACACGCACTGCCGCAAAAGGCGATGTATGGCATGTGGGAGTGGGGCGTACGCTAAACTGAAGTAGAAACTGAAATCGAGCCCACCCAACGCATGCGTAAAGCCACCATTCTTTTCAATCCCAACTCGGGACGCCCGGGCCGCGACCGGGAACTCAATCATGCCATTGGAATCATTCAGTCCGGCGGCGTGCACACCGAACTCACGGTTTGCCGTTCCAGCCGCGAAGCCACCGATAACGCCCGCTGCGCCGTTGCGGCCGGCAGTGACACGGTTTTTGCCTGCGGCGGCGACGGCACGATTCATGACGTCATTCAAGGCCTGGCCGATACGCCGGTGGCCCTGGCGGTATTGCCCTTTGGCACGGCCAACGCCCTCGCTCACGATCAGAAAATCCCGCTTCGACCGGAGGCCGCGGCTGCCATGGCGGTTCGGGGAAAAGTTCGGCGCATCCCACTCGGCCGGGTCGAATATGAGGACTTCCACGGCCAATCCGCCGCGCGTTTCTTCACCGTCGCCGCCGGCATCGGCGTCGACGCACACCTCTTCTACAAACTCACGGCGCAGTTGAAAAACCGCTCCGGCATGGCCGCTTACTACATCAAGGCCTGGCAGTTGTGGGCTGGTTATCACATGCGCAAGTTCGAGGTCGAATATGCCAATGGAAACGGCCTGCGCCAACGCGCCCTGCTGACGGAACTTCTGGCCGTGAGAATCCGCTTCTTTGGAAATGTTTTGCGCGAGTTAGTCCCCGGAGCTTCTCTCGATTGCGCGCACCTGCGCGCCGTGATGTGCAGCACCACACGTCGCAACGCCTATCTCCAGTACGTGGCCGGAACCCTGCTTGGCCGGCAATGGAAGGTAGACGGCATCGATCTCGTCAGTTGCTCGGAGGTGGTCTGCCGCTTGCCAGAGGAAGACGACCTCGGTCAAAGCCAGCCGCGCATTTATGTGGAGGCCGATGGCGAATTGCTGGGCCGACTCCCTGCCCGCATGACCATGGTCCCCGACGCCCTGTCCCTCGTCGTTCCTGCCTGACCAGGTCGGGATTGGAGCGGATGGGACTCCATTAACCACGATTAACCATTCGCCGTATAATACGCCTCGCGTGATCACCGTTTCCAAAGAGGACTACCTCAAGGCGATTCTCGAGGCGGAGAGCGAAGGCGAGGTCGTCATCTCCGCCACCCTGGCTCACTGGCTCAACGTTTCGCCCCCGGCTGTGACCATGGCAGTGCGCCGCCTGAAGAAAGACGCGCTGGTCCGCGTGAACAGCAATGGCGGCCTTCGCCTGACGGCGGCCGGCAAGAAGATCGCCCGCAAATTAACGCTTCGCCATCACCTGATCGAACGCATGCTCGCCGAAATTTTCGGCATGCAATGGTACAAGGTTCACGACGAAGCGGAGCGTCTGGAACACGCCGTCTCCGCCGATTTCGAAGCCCGTCTTCTGGCCAAACTTGGCCGCGGTGTCGCCTGCCCGCACGGCAATCTCACGGAGCTTGAGAGTCCGGCCAGCCGTCGCCGCCGCGGCCTGCTCCTCCTCGCACATGCCCAACCCGGCGCGAGCTTCGTGGTCAGTGGCATCTACGAACGCGACCGCCATCTGCTCGAATTTCTTGAGCACCGCGGCATTCGTCCCGGAGCCAAAGTGCACGTCGCCGGCCGCAATTACGATCAGACCTTGACCCTCACGACCGCCGCCGGCAAGGTCTCGCTCGGTGTGTCCGCCGCGGAAAAAGTCTGGGTCAAACCAGCCAGCCGAAGAAATTCTCTCACGCCGTAACCCGCGCCACAGCCAAAACCCGTGTGGCACAGGCGCCCCGCCCGCGAAAAGTTTCACCAAAACCGAGTTTGCCTAGAGTCTTTCAATCCGCTCGCGCAGCACGCGCGCAATTTCCTCCGGATCGGTTCCCGGCGCAAAAGCAATGGGCTCTCCAAAATGCACCTGAATCTTCCCCGGAGCCGCAAACCGTTTGCCCGCCTTCTTGACTTCAAACAAGCCATGAATCCGGACCGGAATAATAGGCACCGCCAGATTATTGGCCAGCAGCCCGATGCCCGCCTGAAAAGGGCCCAGACCGCCATCTTCGGTATACCTCCCCTCAGGGAAAACCAGAACGCTGTAGCCCCGATCCACCGCTTCCCCGGCATAGGCAAAGCTTTTTCGGAAACCGGACAGCCTCGGCAGCGGGAAAAGGTTGAGTAACGCAACTCCCAGCATCCACCCCGCGCGATCATAGATCCGCAAGATCCAGGCCCGATCCGAGGAGGGCGACCGCAATTTCTCCAGCGCCTCGCCGCCGGCAGCGGTGGCCAGCCGGTGGCGTATGCGCCCCGGAAGCGTGAATTGTATGAAGCCGATGTCGACATCTGCAATGTGGTTGGAAATCACCAGCACGGGACCGGCAATACTCCGGAGATTTTCAAGACCCACGATGCGCGGCCGACCCAAAAGCAGTACCGCGGGACGGACCAGCAAATAGTGCGCCGCCAACCGGAGCCAGCTCGCGGGCCAGCGGAGCGCCCAGCGTGGATAATGAAACCTGGCATCTGCTGATTTTCTCCCCGCACCTCGTCGCCCCTGAATCAGCTGTTCGATCTCTCCGACGGTCGTGGCCTCCGCAAACTTCGTCTCGTTCAGATCGACCTGGTAACGATCCTCGAGCGCGGCCACCAGTTCCACCCGTTCCAGCGAACTGAGTCTCAGGCTGGCGTCAAGGCTGTCTTCTGCCGTCAGATCCGGCGCGGCACGGCCCGTGATTCGCGTCAGCAACTCAATGAGCGGACGCGTGGACCTGTCGCCTTCACCCTGAGTCACCCGTTCCTGAAGCGCCGACGCCACCACCTCGCGAATCTGATTGCGGCGCGCCTTCTGGGTGGAGCTCCGCGGAAAGTCTTCGTCAGGCCAGACAAACCACGCCCGCATCCGCTGATATTCCGCAAGGGTTTCGTTCGCGCGAGCCACCATCATCTTCACGTCCGTTTTCACCTCTGAGGCCTCACGGTGACGCGGAATCACCACCGCGCACGGCTCCGCATTGCCCCCGCGTTCCAGCCCCACCACCAGCAATCCTTTACTTCCGGCTGGTGTCGCAATGCCGCTTCCAGATCTTCGGGATGAATATTCATTCCGGCGGGGGTCACAATCACTTCTTTCTTGCGGCCCTTGAAAAAAAGATTTCCCCGCGCGTCCAGCTCTCCTAAATCGCCAGTCGGATACCAGCCCTGGGCGTCGCCAAGGGATGAATCCTGGCTGTTCCAGTAGCCGGCAGCCACGCCGCTCCCACGAACCAGAATCTCGCCGTCTTCGGCGAGCTTGATCTCCCGTCCCTTCAATACCTTGCCAATGGAACCTTTCCGACTGCGGAAGGGATGATTCACGCTGATGAGCGAAGTCGTTTCGGTCAGCCCGTAGCCCTGGATCACGGCGTAGCCCAGGCCTCCCAGAATTCTTCCGTGTCGTTCTCCAAGGCGGCGCCGCCGCTGATCAATGCCCAGAACTTCCATCCGAATTTGCGACGCACGCCGCGGAAGGTCCACCATCTCCGCAGAAAACGGAGGCGTCCGGCCATGTTAGACCGGGGCCGGGATTCGGCCCGCTTCGCGCCCAACCTCCCGGGCACCCGCAAAACGTTTGCCGGATCGGCGTCGCGCTCCAGTTTCTGCTTGAGCGAATCCATCATTCGTGGAACCGCCACCAGCACAGAGACCCGCTCGCGGCGAATCGTCGCCATGATCTCGGCCGGATTGAAAGTGTTGGTGAAGACGACCGTCCCGCCCAGCAGTGGCGGCAGAAAAATGCCCAGAAACTGGCCAAATACGTGGCTCAGCGGCAACAGGTTCAAAAAGCGAATGGGATGCACCCAGCGCTCGTACTTCAAGTATTTACCGATCTCCGCCTCGATCGGGGCAAGGTTGCCGGCCACATTGCCGTGGGTGAGGACAACTCCCTTGGGGTCGGCGGTGGTTCCGGAAGTGAAAACGATTTCAAGCGTGTCCGAAGGTTGAATCTGAAGCGGTCGAAAGCGCGTGGGGGAATGTCCCGAAACCGCTTCGCTCAGGTTGGAGGAATCAACGCAAACAGCGCTCCCGACGTTTTCAAAGAACGCCGCCCGCTCCCGCGAACAAAACACCAGCTTGGTCCGTACCTGCCCGCAGATACGCTGCGCAAAATCGGGGCTGGCCGCATCATCGACGGGAACAGCGATCACGCCGCAAAGCGCGCACCCGAGGAATGTGGCCACCCATTCGGCCGAGTTAGGACTCCATAACAGCGCCGCGTCGCCCTTGCCGATATTACGAGCCATAAGCTCGCGCCCGACCTGATAGGCCAACCCCGCCACCCGCGAATAGCTCCAGCGCTCATGCCGATAGCCTCGTGGAAACACGTAGGCGGTGTCGTCTCCCCAGTGTTCAAAATCGTCCAGTGAGTCCAGCAGACTTGCCCGCATACCCTGTTTAGTAGCACAATTCCCACGACTTTACAGGCCGGATTATGAAGGATTCCAGAATCAGCCTGGAATGGCCCCACCAAGATAAGAGCGCCGCTTCAATGAGTGCCCTGCGCCGATTTCGCGTGGTTGTCCCTCCCCCGGCGACCTTTCTCTGGAGCTCCGTCGCGCGATCGTTTGCCGGCCTGCTTGCGTTTGCGGTCCTGATCTCCTGCCAGTCACCGACGGCCCCCAAGCCGGCGGAAGCGAACTCCACTTCTTTCGGCGCGCGGACGGGGGTTCCTCCCAGCGATGAACCGGTCCGGGACCTGCGCCGCGACGAGGCCGCTGGCGGACACATCCTCCGCAAGCACGTGGGTCAGACCGAAGAACAACTGCGGCAGCGCCTGGAGCGCGAACCCAATATCACCGGGGCATCCACCTACACCGATCGCTCCACCGCAGAGCGCGTCGTGGGCGCCGCCATCGCGCAGTCGCAAGGCGAAATCGAGCGCTGGCTCGCCCGTTCCGGGCGCCACCCGAATCTGGTGCTCGACTACGACAGCCCCTTGCCGATTGGCCGCACTATGAACCGGGGCGAGTATCAGTCGCGAGTCTGCGCCCACGCGCTAATAATATTGAGGTACAACGGGCCAAACGATTTTTACGTTTTGACATCTTATCCGGAGTGCCGTACATGACCTCGAAGCCGGAAATCACCGCCGCCAATTTTCCCGCCCTGCATACCTTCCTGCGGGGTTATTTCCACGAAGATGTGGCCGAAGAATATGGCACGCCTGCCGACGCCGCAGATCAGTTTTGCGACGATGCCGAAACCGACGAGCGCATCCCGGTGGCGCGGGAATGGCAGCAGTTGCTGCAAATAACCGGTCCCCAGCCGGCAGTTCTCAATCCGGCGTTAAAAAAACTGGGCAGTTCCATTCGCCTGAACGAACAGCAGATTCCCGAAGTGTCCGCGATTTTTGCGCGCTGTTTGGCGGTGAAGTCCTCTCGCCGTGCAGCCAACGAATGACGACTAGATCGTGTAGGGCGGGCGCCTCCGCCCGCCTGTGCCGTTCGAGGAGTGACCGCCGCTGTCATATCAGCCAAATGCCCAGCGCGATGCCTTTCTCAATTCTGCGGCGATCGCCGCACGTCGCGGGCGCGGGGAAAAGCCTTCGCTTTGCGAGATGGGCCGCATGCCCGCACACGAGGCTATCGACGCCCAATTCCGACCTCTGCTGATAGCATTAGTTGAGCGCCACAGAATGGCCAGGTAAGCATTTTCTTGATGACGCACGTTGTTCTCAGGAGGCTTGGATGCCGCAAGACAGTTTGACAATCACGGACAACCGCACCGGACAGAGCTACACCCTCCCCGTTGAAAACGGCACCATTCGCGCCATGGATCTGCGCAAGATCAAGACGGGCCCGGACGATTTCGGCCTCATGACCTACGATCCGGCCTTCATGAACACCGCCTCCTGCCGCAGCGCCATTACTTACATTGACGGCGATAAGGGAATCTTGCGCTACCGCGGTTATCCCATCGACGTTCTCGCCGAGAAGAGCACCTACCTCGAAGTTGCCTACCTGCTGCTCTTCGGCGAACTGCCCCAGGCCGCCGACATGAAGAGTTGGATTTTCGACATCACTCATCACACCATGCTGCACGAGACCACCAAGAAATTCATGGAGGGCTTCCGCGACAACGCGCACCCCATGGCGATGCTCGTCAGCACGGTGGCGGCGCTCTCCACCGTCTATCCCGATTCCAAGAACATTCACGACCCCGCGGTTCGCCTGCTCCAGATCAAGCGACTTCTGGGAAAGATGCCGTCGATCGCCGCCATGTCTTACCGGCACATTTCAGGGCTGCCTTATATTTATCCCGACAACGACCTCACCTATGCGGAAAATTTCATGAACATGTTGTGGAAGATGGTCGAGCCCAAATATGTCGCCAACCCCGTGCTGGCCCGCGCGCTCGATATTCTTTTTATTCTGCACGCCGATCACGAGCAGAATTGCAGCACCAACGCGATGCGCGCGGTGGGCAGTTCGCAGGCCGATCCCTACCTCGCCACCGCATCCGCCGCCGCCGCTCTTTCCGGTCCCCTGCACGGCGGCGCGAACGAAGAAGTGCTGCGCATGCTCGATGAGATCGGCACCAAAGACAATGTTCCGGCCTATATCAAGAAAATTAAGGAAGGCAAAGGCCGCCTGATGGGCTTCGGCCATCGCGTCTACAAGAATTACGATCCCCGTGCCAAGATCATCAAGTGGGCGGCCGACCAGGTCTTTGAAGTCACAGGCAGGAACGCCAAGCTCGAAATCGCCCTCGAACTGGAGCGCATCGCGCTGGAAGACGATTATTTCGTAACCCGCAAACTCTATCCCAACGTCGATTTTTATTCCGGCATCATCTACCAGGCGATGGGCTTCAAGCCGGAAATGTTCACCGTATTATTCGCCATTCCCCGCACCGTCGGCTGGCTCGCCCAGTGGCAGGAAATGCTGACCGATCCCGAACAGAAAATTGCGCGTCCTCGCCAAGTGTGGATCGGACATGAAACCAGGGAATACGTCCCCATGGATAAAAGAAAGTAAGCACAGCGGAAATAGGCGAAAAAAAGTAAGCGCGGCGGGTCCTCCTCTAACGCCGATCCCGCAACCCTCGCCGCAATCCGGGTTTCCCGGCGTACTCTTGTTTCTTATGTCGGATGCGATTGAGCTCGAGGTTTTCAAGAGTCTCTACCATTCCATCGCGGAAGAAATGGGAGCCACGCTGCGGCGCACCGCGTTCTCCCCCAACATCAAGGAGCGCCGTGACTACTCTTGCGCCGTGTTCGATTCCGCGGCTGAGGTCATCGCCATGGGCGACCACATGCCGGTGCATCTCGGCTCCATGCCTATGTCGGTGGCGGCGGCAGTGCGACTATGCGAACTCGGTCCGGGGGACGTGGCCATGTTGAACGACCCGTTCAGCGGCGGCACTCATCTGCCGGACATAACGCTGGTGATGGCCGTATTTGTCGGGACGGCGAAAAGTGCTTCCGCGAGAAGGGCCGGTCCCGATTTTTATGTGGCGGCGCGCGCTCATCATGCCGATGTAGGCGGCACTTACCCCGGTTCGATGGGGCCGTGCCGCGAAATTTACCAGGAGGGGCTACGTATTCCTCCGGTCAAGATTATGCGCGCCGGCAAGATGGTCGGCGATGTCCTACACCTTTTGCTGAGCAATGTGCGCACACCGGAAGAACGGGAGGGCGACCTGGGAGCCCAGATCGCAGCCTGCCAGACCGGCGCGGACCGGCTGCGCGAGATCTGCGCCCGCTATGGAACGGCGCGCGCCCAACGGGCGGCTCGCCAGCTATTGGCCTACTCGGAGAGAATGATGGTGGAATTCCTGCGCACCATCCCGCCGGGAAAGTATCAGGCCGAGGACTTTCTCGACGACGACGGAGTGGAAGACAAAGCGGTGCGTATCGCAGTGCAAATCGTCGTGAACAATCAGAAAAGGTCTAGAAAAAGTTCACTAACCCGAGCAGTAACCGGGCAGCGTAAGGCTTCCGCCTCGCCCGCCATGGTCGTGATCGACTTTACCGGGAGTGCTCCACAAGTGCAGGGAGCGATCAATGCGGTGGAGGCGATTACCTACTCGGCCTGCTTTTATGTGTTCCGCTGCCTCCTGCGCGACGATGTGCCGGCGACTTCCGGACTGATGCGTCCCATCCGAGTTCGGGCGCCGCTCGGCAGCATAGTCAACGCTCAGCCTCCCGCGGCGGTCGCTGGTGGAAACGTGGAGACTTCGCAACGCATTGTCGATGTGCTCTTGAAGGCGCTGGCGAAGGCGATTCCCGAGCGCATTCCAGCCGCCGCTTCGGGCACCATGAACAATCTCACCATCGGCGGGATCGATCCGCGCACCGGCGAGCCTTTCGCGTATTACGAAACGATCGCCGGCGGCATGGGCGCGGGTTGCCGCAACCGGGGAGTTTCGGGCGTCCACACCCACATGACGAATTCGCTGAACACGCCCGCCGAGGCCCTGGAATACGCCTATCCCGTCCGGCTTCGGCAATATTCTCTTCGTCCCGGAAGCGGCGGCGTGGGGTTGCACCGCGGGGGTGACGGAATTGTCCGCGAGATCGAAGTCTTGGCCGACGCTCAGGTCACGCTGCTGGCCGACCGCCGCTCTCATGGCCCCTACGGACTGGCGGGTGGGGCCGACGGGGCTTTTGGCCGCACCCTCCTGGTGCGGCGCGATGGCTCAGCCGAATCGCTCCCCAGCAAGACCAGTGTGCGACTGCGCGCAGGGGAAGGGATTCGCATAGAATCGCCGGGAGGAGGAGGATGGGGCCGGGCGGACGGACTTGGATGAAAATCATTGCCTGCCATCACCACCCTTTTTCGCTAGAATCAACCTGCAAGGTCTTCTAACCATGAGATTTCTGCGTCCTTTTATTTTCGGGATTGTTCTAGCCTCCACGTTCTTCTATTTCACCTCTTACCGCAGTGGACGTCTGGACTGGATTAGCCATCCCCAACGCGTTGAAATCACCGAAGCCGCCGGCAGCGAATCGCTGGACGCGGAAGAACAAAACAACATCGGCGTCTATCGCCGCAACATCGGTTCAGTAGTGAACATCACATCCCGGGTCATGACCTTCGACTTTTTCTACGGATTGGTGCCGCAAGAGGGGCAGGGCTCGGGCTTCGTCATCGACAAAGAAGGTCACATTCTGACCAACTACCACGTCATCGCGGATGCCCGCCAGGTGGAAGTCACCCTGCATGATCGCAAGAAATATAAAGCCACAATTGTGGGCACGGATAAATCGCATGACCTCGCGATTGTCCAGATCAAAGCTCCCAACCTGCAACCCATGACGCTGGGCGATTCCACCAATCTCCAGGTGGGGCAAAAGGTTTACGCGATCGGTAATCCCTTTGGTCTGGCGGGGACGCTGACGCGCGGCATTGTCAGTTCGATTCGGCAGGTCCAGGAACCGGATGGCTTGGTCATCGACGAGGCCATTCAAACCGACGCCGCTATCAATCCCGGAAATTCCGGCGGCCCCCTCCTGAACTGGCACGGAGAAGTGATCGGCATAAACACCATGATTGCATCCAGCGTCGGGCAGAGCGCCGGCATCGGTTTCGCTATACCGATCAATACGGCAAAGGCGGTGGTCAACGATCTGGTCACGCTGGGGCGAGTGCGTCGCCCGGCGCTCGGCGTGCGGACCATCCCCATCGATTCCGAAATTGCCGAAGAACTGGGACTGGCCGCCGACTACGGGCTGTTAATTGTGCAGGCCGTGCCCGGCGGTTCGGCTGATCGCGCCGGGTTGCGCGGCGGCAGCGAGCGGGCTTACCTGGGAAATACTCCCATCATGGTCGGCGGAGATTTGATTGTCGCCATTGACGGGGAGAAAATCGAGAGCCAGCAAGCTCTCGCGCAGGTCATGAACCGGCACCGGGCAGGCGATACCGTGAAGGTGACAATTTTCCGGGGCAAGAAGCGTGTGGAGGTCTCGGTGGCGCTGGGCGAGGCTCGAGATCAGGTCTAGGACCTTTTCCCAGACTCTCGTGCGAGGACGCGGCGACGTCTAAAATGATTCCCCGATCGGCGAATCTAGCGTACCATTTGTTTCGTCTTTCTCTTTTCTCTGTTCATTTTCTCAGGAGGCCCGAAATGCCCAAGCGGATTTCCCCAATCTGCCGCTTGTTCCCCGCACGCATCGTGATTGTGCTCGTAACGATGATGATCTCTCTCCCCAGCTTCGCTTTGGACGACAACATCGTGACCCTGGAACTCGATCACGTATCCATCTGTGGTTCGAATCTTGACGCGCTCAGGCAAACGTTCACCGACGTGGGTTTGACTCCCGATTTTGGCGGGCCGCACGGCAACGGCACGACTCAAATGGCCATGATCGGGTTCGACGACGGCACCTACATCGAGTTGATTGCTCCAATCAAGCCGGGGGCGAGCGCGAGCTCGGATTGGGCCAAATTCATGTCCGACGACGCCGTGCCCTGCGCCTGGGCCGTGGGAACGAACGCGCTGCTGGTGGAAGTGGACCGCCTCCACAAAATTGGAATTCCGGTCACCGCTCCGGCAAGCGGCAGCCGCAAACGGCCGGACGGTATGTCGATCGAATGGAAGACGGCGAACATCGGCCCGGGGGCTCCCGGATCAACCCTCCCGTTCGCAATCGAGGACGAAACCCCGCGCGCCTGGCGGGTGCAAAGTTCAGCCAGCGTGCGCGGCGCGCCCGTTAGCGGCGTGGGAAACGTGGTCATCGGCGTCAGCGACCTCGCGGCATCGGTTGCGTTATTCCGGAAGGCTTACGGCTGGGCCGAGCCGCTTACCGAGACCCAGAAAGATTTCGGCAAGCTGGCCTATTTTCCCGGCGAGCCGGTCATCCTGGCGTCGCCCTCCGGCGGCGGCTGGTTGGCCGAACACATTGCCAGGTTTGGCGACAGTCCTGTGGCCTACCTCCTCAATACGAGCGATTTCGCAGCCGCCACCAGGAAGTACAAGCTGGGCGGCAGCAAGACCTGGTTCGGGCAGAAAGTAGCCTGGTTCGATGCGGCGAAACTGAAAGGCGTGCGGCTGGGAGTTATTGGGGAGTAGATAAAATCTAAGGGTTACGGTTTCGGACTGACCGCTGCTGGCAAGTGGGAATGCGGAACTGCTAACATCGGCTGCAATGTCTGCCGCTCAGGACGATCTCACTCTGCATTTGAAGAACCGGCTGGTATCGGCCGCGCCCGTGGAGGATGATTCCTCTTTCGAACTCAAGCTTCGTCCCCAGCGGTTGCAGGAATTTATCGGTCAGAACAAGGTCAAGGAGAATCTCGACGTCGCCATTCAGGCGGCCAAGTCTCGCGGCGAAGCGCTGGACCATGTTTTGCTTTACGGACCGCCGGGACTGGGCAAGACCACTCTGGCCAACATCATCGCCAACGAACTGGGCGCCGCTTTTCAGCAAACCTCGGGACCGACCCTCCAGATCAAGGGAGACCTCACCGCGGTGCTGACCAATCTGCGGGACCGCCAGGTGCTCTTCATCGACGAAGTGCATCGCTTGCAGCCCGCGCTGGAAGAAATTCTGTACTCCGCCTTGGAGGATTACAAACTCGACATCATGATCGGCCAGGGGCCATCGGCCCGCACCCACACCATGGAGGTTAAGCCTTTCACCTTCATTGCGGCGACCACGCGGGCGGGCCTGCTTTCCGCGCCCCTGCGCTCCCGTTTCGGATTGCTGCTGCGGCTTGAGTTCTACACTCCCGACGACCTGCGCGTGATTATCGAGCGTTCCGCGGAAATTCTCGGCGTTCAGGTCGACCGCGCCGGTGCGACCGAAATCGCCGGACGATCGCGAGGCACGCCTCGCATCGCCAATCGTCTGCTGCGCCGGGTACGGGATTACGCGCAGGTGCGTGCTTCTGGTTGCATCGATCTGCCCACTGCGCAATCGGCGCTCAGCATGCTGGAGGTTGACCGTCATGGCTTCGACGAAGTTGACCGAAAGTTGCTGCTCACCATCATCGAGAAATACCAGGGAGGGCCGGTGGGGCTGAATACTCTGGGAGCCGTACTGGCGGAAGAACCCGAAGCCATCGAGGAAATCTATGAACCGTTCCTGATTCAGATTGGATTCTTGAACCGCACCCCGCGCGGGCGTGTGGCGACCCAACTTGCCTACGAGCATTTTGGAATTACGCCCAATCGGCGGCAGAGTTCACTGTTTTAGAATCGTACTTTGAGATCTGTTATCGGGGGAAACATGCGTGATGTAATCGTGACCGACTTGGCTCCCAGGGCCATCGGACCTTACTCGCAGGCCATTCGGGCTCAGGGCTTGATTTTTACTTCCGGACAAGTCGCCATCGACCCGGCGACGCAACAAGTGATCGCGGGCGACGTGACAGCGCAGACCGATCGCGTGCTGCGCAATCTGGCGGCGATTCTTGAGGCCTCGGGCAGCGGACTGGAGAAGGTCCTCCGCTGCACCGTTTTCCTGAAGAACATGAGCGACTTCAGCGCCATGAACGAGGTGTACGCACGCTATTTCAAGGAGGAACCTCCGGCACGATCGACCGTCGAAGTCGCGCGCCTTCCGAAAGATGTGCTGGTGGAAATCGATGTGATCGCGTTGACTTGAAAAAATTGGCTTGAAATTAGAAAAGAGGAATCATGAAGTTCGTCATCCGCAAGGTCGAAATTATGACCATTGCCGTTCTCGCTGTCATCTTCGCAAGTTCGCTGCCGCCGCGGGCTGGTCTGGCCTTTTCCCAAACCGCTCCCGCCAGGAAACCAGCGGCACGGCCGACGACCGGTCCCACCAAAGTCACAGGCGACCCTACCACGACGGCCAGTGGCCTGAAATACTGGGACATCAAGATGGGCACCGGCGCAGTCGCGACCAACGGACAAACCGTCCAGGTCGACTACACAGGATGGCTGACCAATGGCAAGAAGTTCGATAGTTCGGTGGGCACCGGAAAACCGTTTGAGTTCGTGCTGGGCAATGGCCAGGTGATCAAGGGATGGGATGAAGGCGTCGCCGGAATGAAGGTCGGGGGAAAGCGCCAACTGCGCATCCCGCCGGACTTGGCCTACGGAGCGGCGGGCTACTCCACCGTCATACCGCCCGGCGCAACCCTCATTTTTGACGTGCGCTTAGTGTCGGTGAAATAGAAGACTCTACGCCTTCACCACTTTGCCGCTTCGCAGACAGGAAGTGCAGACGCGAATGTGCTTGGTCGCGGCTCCTACTTTAGCGTGAACCGGCCGCAAATTGACGTTCCAGCGTCGCTTGGTGACGTTGTGGGCGTGGCTGATGTTATTTCCGAACTGCGGCCCCTTGCCGCAGAGATCACAAACTCGTGCCATAAACTCTACAATCCTTCCCGGCTGTTGCCGAAGTGTAGATTTTACAGGAATTTGGCGGATTTCGCCAAGTCTTCCCAGTGCACAGAAATCGTGCTCCCTCCAGTTCCGCGCCTAACTCCTGTGCCTTAGCGCGATTTCGGGGACTTCGGTGAGGGCCAGGGCTTGGCATCGGCATTTGCATTGAGAGACGGAAGAGGCGTCGCAGCCTTGGCTGCCGTCGGCTTGCTTGGCGGCCGAGTTCGGCGAAGTGTCTGGTTGCGGTCCCAGATAATCCTCAGCCCATCGAGAGTAAGAAATTCATCCACTTCTTTAATAAAGTGGGAAGCGCCTCCAATCAGCATACCCAATCCGCCCGTTGCCACCACCCGCGTTTCGGATCCCATTTCATCCACCAGGCGCTCCAGAATGCCGTCGACGAGTCCGAGGTAGCCGTAGTAAAGCCCGGATTGCAGGCTCCCCACTGTGTTGGACCCAATCACTCGCGTCGGCTTGCGAATCTCCACCCGGGGCAGGCGAGCGGTGCGCTGGAACAGGGCATCGGCCGAGATGCCGATGCCAGGGCAGATTACGCCGCCCATGTACTCGCCTTTCGCGGAAATACAGTCAAAGGTGGTCGCGGTACCGAAATCCACAACTACGCATGGCGCGCCATATTTTTCCAGCGCGGCCACGGCATTAACAATGCGATCCGCGCCCACTTCCGCCGGGTTGTCATAGAGCACCTGCATTCCCGTTTTAACGCCGGGTTCGATGAACAGCGGCTTGGTGTTGAAATAGCGCTCGCAGACCTGCCGCAGAACGGAATCGAGTGGCGGCACCACGGACGAGATTACGATTCCCTGAACCGCCGAAACTTCCAGGTTATCCATCGAGAAAAGGTTGCGGAAAATGACCCCGTACTCGTCCACCGTGCGGTTAAGATGCGAGCCGACGCGCCAGTTTGCCACCAGCCGCTCATGGCGCGATACTCCCGCGTCCTCACCGGACTGGCTCGGCGCCGGCTCGTACACGCCCAGTACCGTGTTGCTGTTTCCGACGTCGATGACCAGAAGCATGGGGATCTTGTAACTCGATAATTTTGTAATCTTAGAGCTCGCGACTGATTACTAACTGGTTCGCAGTGTCCCGCTCACCACCGTTTGCACACCCGCCGACGTCCTCACCTGCAAGAAGCCTCGCTCATCCAAACCCTCGGTTACGCCAAAAAAAAAGGCGTTCGAGGCATCCTCACTCTCATTGTTATCGCTATTCTGAGAGCGATCCTGCACCTCGATGCGGACCTTGGTGTCCCGGACCGAACTGGAGTTCTCCTCGAAGCGCCGCAGGATAGATTGCCGCGCATCCGCATCTTCCAGCAAGCATCCATACTCCCGGTCGAGCGATTTTAGCAAAGCCACGCACAGTTCCACCCGGGACCACTCGCTTCCTGTTTCGATTCTCAGGGAGGTGGCTATCTTCCTCAGCTCTAAAGGAAATTTCAGCTGATTCACGTTGATGCCGATTCCGGCCACGAGATGGCGAACCCGCGTCGCCTCGGCATTCATCTCCAGCAGAATTCCGCAGAACTTCCTGCCCTTGAGCAGCAGATCGTTCGGCCACTTCAGGTCGGGCTGAAGCTGCGGCGCGATCTCAACCACCGCCGCGCGCACGGCGAGCGCCGTGGCCAGGGACAGGATAAGCGCATCTGACGGTGGCATCGAGGGACGAAGAATGGCTGAACAATAGATACCGGTAGAGCGCGCGGAATGCCACGCGTGGGCGCCGCGTCCCCGCCCGGAAAGCTGCTCTTCCGCGAGAAATACGCTGCCCTCCGGCGCGCCTTCCGCTGCCGAGGTCATGGCTTCAGTATTCGTCGAGCCGATCTTGTAATAGTGATGAATGCGTCGCGAAGCTCCGGGAGCCCCGCCAAAGATCGTGCCTTTTAAACCCGGCGCAATCATTTCCGGGAGCAGCAGATCGGGAACGGCGCGCAATTGGTAACCCGTGGCGGGATGCCCGGCGATATCCACGCCGAGGGCGCGTAGTTGTTGCATAAGGCGCCAGACTTCGGAGCGGCTGATACCGATTTCCTCCGCCATCCGTGTGCCGCTGACCACCACGGTGGCGTGATCCATCAGAAGCCGCACCATGCGGCCCAGGCGCACATCTGTGGCTTTGTGAATCGAGGACAGGCGGCGATGTTGAGCGGACGGGGGAATGACGAGATTATATCGAGAGACGGTGTAGGGCGCGCGCCCTCGCCCGCCGGCCGGGCGCTATGCCGGAGTTACCCGAAGGCTCATGTCGACCGCAGTGGAGGAGTGAGTTAACGCGCCCACAGAAATGAAATCCACCCCAGTGCCCGCGTACTCGCGGACATTCTCCAGCGTGATTCCGCCGGCGCATTCCAGCGGGATGCGCCGGGAATGGCGGGCGCAGATAGCCACCGCCTGACGAACATCCTCCAGGCTGAAGTGATCGAGCAATATGGCTTCCGCTTCATGATCGAGCGCCTGTCGCAACTCCTCCAGCGAGCGCACTTCAATTTCGATGGGTTGGCGGCCGCGACGATTGCGGTGAGCGCGCTCCAGCGCGGTCACGGCTCCGCCGGCCAGAGCAATGTGATTGTTCTTGATGAGCACGCCGTCGGAAAGGTCGAGGCGATGATTCTGGCCTCCGCCGCAGCGCACCGCGTATTTGTCGATCATGCGCAAGCCGGGCGCGGTCTTCCGCGTATCCAGAATCCGCACCCGTGTGCCCGCCACGGCGTCAACAAACTTGCGCGTCGTGGTGGCGATTCCCGCCATGCGCTGGAGAAAATTCAGGATCACCCGCTCGCACGAGAGAATCACGCGGGCGTTGTGTTGAATCACGGCAATCTGCTGCCCCGCCGGCACGCGTATACCATCGAAAATTGAAGGATGGCTGGTGACTTCGTAGTGCGAGGTGACCGCTCCGTCCAGCGCGGCATAAACGTCGAGAATGCGCGGCACGCATCCGAGGCCGGCGAGAATGCACTCCTGTCGCGCAATAATCGTCGCCGCCGCCCGCTGGTTGGGATCGATGCAGGCATAGCTGGTGGCGTCGCTGGTCGCCTTGTCTTCGAGCAGAGCGTTCTCGAGAATCGCGGTGATGCGTCGTGAAGTCCAGTCCATAGAGCACTCGCTGGTAGAACGGTGCGCCGCGCCGGAACAATTTCGGGCGCTAAGTGATTTCCACCTCTCCCAGCTCTTTCAAGCTAGCCACGATCTTGCTCCGCACAATTGTCGACTCCTCCATTTGTTTGCGCAATCCTTCCACTACATGGGCCGGAGCTTTTTTCAGGAATTGTTCGTCGCCCAGTCTGCCCTGCGCGCCCGTCAGTTGCTTGTCGATTTTCTCCAACTCCTTGCATAGGCGCTCGCGCTCGGCGGCCGCATCAATCTTCTTTTCGTAAAGCGCGTGCACGTCAAAACGCGAGGTGCTGCGTGTTCCCGGCAAACTCGCGAGCGATGCCTCGACGAACGTCAGCTTCTCTACATTTGCCGGACGATCCAGCAGAATGGCGCCCAGATTCCTTTCCAGCATGGCGCGAATTTCCGGCTGCTGCGCGAAAACTTCAAAGCGGACTTTTTCCTTCGGCTCGATCTTTAGCTCCGCGCGGAGATTCCGAATACTGACAATCAGATCCTGAAGAATCGCCATCTCCGTCTCCGCCTGCAAGTCAATCTGCATCTCGTCCGCCGCCGGATATGCCGCCAGGGCAATCGACTTCAGCGGAGGCTTGCCGTCGTGCATGGCATGCCAGATTTCCTCAGTGATGAACGGCATGACGGGGTGCAGCAGCCTCAGCGACGCCTCGAATAGACTAACCAGGTTTGCACAAGCCGCCCGCGCAACCCTCGTGTCCGCGCCCTCCTCGAAGTTCAAACGCGGTTTGATCAGTTCCAGGTACCAGTCGCAAAACTCGGCCCAGAAGAAATCGTAAATACGATTGGCCGCCTCATCAAAGCGGTACGCTTGCAGGGATTCGTTTACGTCTTCGGCGGCGCGATTGAAGCGCGAGAAAATCCAGCGATCCTCCAGTCCCAGCGCGTGAAATCCGTTAACTCCCGCGTTCGCCGTCTGCGTCCCCGCGAGCGCGCCTTGAAGATCCGCCGCGCCGATGCGATCCACATTCATAAACATAAAGCGGGCGGCGTTCCAGATTTTGTTGGCGAAATTGCGGTAGCCCGCCGTGCGGCTCTCACTGAAGGCAATGTCTGTGCCCGGCGCGGCCATGGCGGCCAGCGTAAAGCGGGTGGCGTCGGTCCCGTACTGCGCGATCACCGCGATGGGGTCGAGGACGTTGCCTTTCGTCTTTGACATTTTCTGGCGCTCCGCGTCGCGCACTAGGGCGTGAATGTAGACCTCGCGAAAGGGAACGCTCTCCCGCAGTGCGTCTTCGTTCGATTCCATGCCCGGCTTATGGGGCGGCATCATGAACCAGCACCCCATCATGATCATGCGCGCCACCCAGAAAAACAGAATGTCGAAGCCCGTGATCATCAGCGAGTTGGGATAGAAGACCTCTTCATCGCGCGTCGCCACCGGCCACCCGAGCGTGGTAAAAGGCAGAAGTGCCGAGGAGAACCAGGTGTCGAGCACGTCCGTATCCTGCATCAAGGTCGTGCCTCCGCATGCGCACTTCAGCGGAGCCTCGCGGGCAACGATCACTTCCTTGCAGTTGCCGCAGTACCAGGCGGGAATGCGGTGTCCCCACCACAATTGCCGGGAAATGCACCAGTCGTGGATGTTCCGCATCCACTGCAAATAAATCTGGCCGTAATTTTCCGGCGTGAACCGGATGTAGCCCTTGTCCACCACTTCAATGGCGCGCTGCGCCAGCGGCGCAATTTTGATGAACCACTGGGTGGAGAGCCGGGGCTCGACAATGGTGCCGGAGCGATCGCACTTGCCGAGCGCAATCGTGTAATCCTTCGTCCCCGCGAGGAAGCCCTGCGCCGACAGATCGTCTACGATCCGGGCGCGCGCCGCAAAGCGGTCGAGCCCGGCATAGACTCCCGCATTGGCGTTCATATGGGAATGCTCGTCGATCACTTCAATCTGCGCCAGGTTGTGGCGCTGGCCCGCTGCGAAGTCGTTCGCATCGTGCGCCGGAGTCACCTTTACCGCGCCGGTGCCGAACTCCGGCTGCGCCAGTTCGTCCGCGATAATGGGAATCTCGCGATTCATCAGCGGCAGCACGACGCTCTTGCCGTGGAGATGCAGGTAGCGCTCGTCCGTCGGATTCACCGCCACCGCCGTGTCGCCCAGCATGGTTTCGGGACGAGTCGTGGCCACGGTAATAAACTCGGTGCTCCCGGCCACCGGATAACGTATCTCGTAGAGCTTGCCCGCGACGTCTTCGTGCTTCACTTCCAGGTCGGAGATGGCGGTTCCGCAATCGCTGCACCAGTTCACGATGTACTTGCCGCGATAGATCAGACCGTCTTCATAAAGGCGAACAAAAACCTCCTTTACGGCGCGCGACAGGTTGTCATCCATGGTGAAGTACTCGCGGCCCCAATCGACCGAGGCGCCGAGCCGCTTCATCTGCTCAAGAATCGCGCCCCCGTATTCGCCCCGCCATTCCCACACCCGCTCGATAAATTTCTCGCGCCCCATTTCGCGGCGCTTCTTACCCTCTTTGAGGAGTTGCCGTTCGACCATCATCTGCGTGGCGATCCCGGCATGGTCGGTGCCCGGGAGCCAGAGTGCAATATGCCCACGCATGCGATGCCAGCGCGTGATGATGTCCATCTGCGTCTGGTTCAGCATGTGGCCCATGTGCAGGCGTCCGGTGACGTTGGGTGGGGGTAGGAGCAGCGTAAAGACCGGCCGCGGATCGCCCGCGGCGGGCGCCTCGACGTGAAACAACTTCCCCGCTACCCAATACTCCGCCCAGCGCGCCTCGATGGCGCCCGGCTCATACGTTTTTGGCAGATCGTGGGCCATCGGATTTGAGTCGACGGTCAGCACCCAGGCTTCTGAGAGCAGGAGCTTGCCGAGCGCTGGAACTTGCTGTACCGCTTTAGAGTTGAACCTTTAATCTTACAGGCGCGAGAAAAGATGGGTCAAACCTCAAGTCGTGTAGAGCGGGCACCCTCCGCTTCGCGCCTGTTCAGTTGCCAGACTCCCACAATTCTCCCCCGTCTGTGTAAAATGAGGTGTCGATTCCAAGTCCGGCAGAAACCCTTCGACCTGCATCGCGTTTCACGAATTCCCGCAGACTGTAAGGAGATGTCATAGCGCAATGTCGATTCCAGCGACCCAACTCCGTCCCGGCATGATTATCAAGCACAACAATGATTTGCACTCCGTGTTCAGCGTGGAGCATCGCACGCCCGGCAACCTGCGCGCTTTTATTCAGGCCAAGTTGCGTAACCTGCGCACCGGAGCCATGTTCGAACACCGCTTTCGTTCTCCCGACCCCATCGAAAAGGTCAATGTCGATGAGGAGAATATGGAGTTCCTCTACAGCGACGGCGACGACTACTATTTCATGAACACCGAGAACTACGAACAGACCCATCTCACGCGTGACACGCTTGGCGACGCGGTCGATTACCTGACCTCGAACCTCCAGATCAAAGTCGAGTTTTTCGATGGCAAAGCCGTCGGCATCGAGTTGCCCCAGACCGTCGTCTTGACCGTCACCGAGGTCGAGCCCGGGCTCAAGAGCGCGACCGCCTCCAGCGTGACCAAGCCGGCCAAAACCGAAACCGGATTGATCGTCCACGTACCTCCCTTCATCAACGAAGGCGAAAAGATCAAGGTGGATACGGCGGAGGGAACCTATCTCTCACGCGCCTGATGTCCTGCGGCGTGGCGCCGCCGGCTTCGCCTTGAACTTAACCCCGACCATGAGTATGCCAATGGCTTCGAGCGACAAACCACTTCCTCAGGCGCGGCGTTTTGCCGTCCGCGGACGAGTGCAGGGGGTCGGTTTTCGCTGGTTTGTGGAGCGCGAGGCGCACATCCTCGGAATTGCGGGATGGGTGCGCAACCATCACGATGGCACCGTGCAGGTACTGGCCTTGGGAACAGCGCAGCAACTAGAGGTTCTGCGATCAAAGCTGCGGCAGGGTCCGCGGGCCGCCCGCGTGGAAGCGGTGGAAGAGTTCGAGGCGGAGCCCGTCGCGGATATCGACTCGTTCCAGGTTCTCGGCGGTTAAACGGTCAGTAAAGCTCTAACCATAAAAACAAAAAATGACGCCCACTGACATCAATTGCGATCAGCTGAAGAATCTGATTCGGGAAGTGCCCGGCTTCCCGAAGCCAGGAATTCTTTTTTACGACATCACCACTCTGCTCAAGGACAAAGTCGGCTTCGCGCGGCTCATCGATGCCCTCTCCGAGCACTATATCGGCAAAGAGATTGACTTGGTGCTCGGCATGGAGGCGCGCGGCTTTATCTTTGGTCCGGCGCTGTCCTACCGGCTCAATGCCGGATTCGTGCCGGTGCGCAAGCCCGGTAAACTGCCCGCCGCCACCGTCAAGGTCAGCTACGAACTGGAGTATGGGAGCAACACTCTCGAGATCCACCGGGACGCCATAGAAAAAGGTCAGCGCGTGCTGATCGTGGACGATTTGCTCGCGACTGGGGGAACCGCGGTGGCTACGGCCAAATTAGCCAGCGGCCTCGGAGCCGAGATTGCCGGACTGGCGTTTGTCGTCGAACTCGATTTCCTCAAAGGACGAGAAAAACTGGCGGGGTACAACGTATTCTCGCTGCTTCACTACGAACAATAGTACTTCCTGGCCCAAAAGCGCTGCCGCATTTGGACATCTGCTCGCCGATTTGTCGCTTCCTTGCTACTTAACCAGGTATTCCACCGCGCGGTACAAGCCCGTCCAAATGGCAAGGCTCACTGCCAGAGATGCAGTGAATGAAAAAATTGCCAGCCAGTTCGTGCGGGCCTGCCCGTCACGCTCGTTGTCACTACCGTGGGTCCACATGGGGGAGGGCTCCTCGGTAAACCGTGCAATTATTTGCCCGTTTATTAATTCTCCACAAGTAATTGAAAAGGTTCTCCCCGCTATGGCGACTCCCTTGCTTACGGTGAAGATAAGACCCAGCCAACTCGAGAAATTTACTTGGTCGGACAGGTAGCTGCCGCCGATATTCCGGCCGGTCTGCCGCTCCGCAGTCCAAGCGCCGGCGGCGGCGGGGCGAGGTCCGGCGAAGGTGGTAAGCTTAGCCTTGAGACGTCGTGGGAGATGGACGATCCATGCTGGCGCAGGCGATATCGATGCAGAAATCCGCCACGCTCCTTCTGGCGTTCGCGGCAATTCAGCTTTGGGCCTGCGCAGCCCGCGCCGAATCCAACACCGTCCCACCCGTAACCACCCCAGTGCCTTTGTCGGCCGACCAGGTCGTCAGCAACCTCATCCGCAAAGATGAAGAGCGTTCCCGAGCCCTCCGGCATTACGACTCCACCCGTGTCTATCGCCTTTCTTACCATGGATTTCCCGGCGACCGTGAGGCCGAGATGACAGTCGAGGCTAGCTATGACAGCCCCTCCACCAAGAACTTCAAAGTGATATCTCAAACCGGCTCCAAGCTAATCATCGACCGGGTTTTTAAGCGCCTGCTCGAAAGCGAGAAAGAAGCGGCGGAACCGGAAGTGCACATCCGCACCCTGCTCAACCGCAACAACTACGACATTGCTCTGGTCGGCTTCGAGCCCACCAGCCAGGGCGGCCAATATGTGCTGACCGTCAATCCCAAAGCAAAAAGCAAGTACGTGTATCGCGGCAAGGTGTGGGTGGACGGGACCGATTTTGCGGTGACTAGAATCGACGCCGAACCCGCCCAAAATCCTTCATTTTGGACAAAAAAAAGCGAAATCCATCACGAATACGTGAAGGTGCACGATTTCTGGCTCCCCAGAAGCAACCAGTCAATCAGCGACATACGCCTGGGAGGCCGCGCTACCCTGACCATCGAATACAACAACTACCGCGTAGTCGATGCCCGCACCCCCAAGTAGTAAGGAACGAGCAACCGAACACCGAACACCTAAGACCCAAAACCTAAGACCTAACAATCTGGCGCCCAAACCCCAATAGTACAATCCAGCCATGGACCTGCTCCTTCCCGACACAAATCCCACGACGGAGCTCCCGGGGTCAAGCCTGCGGCCGATTCTCGTCGGGATCGTCGTCGTCGGTGTCGTCGTGGCCTTAGTAGCGCTGATTCTCCGCGGCGAAGAGAAAAAGGCGGCTCCGCCGCCGGCGTACGCCGCCAATCTGAAATTTTCCGATCTTAAGACCAGCGCGGCCCAGAATTTTGTCGGCGCAACCGTGAGCTACATCGATGGGGTCGTTACCAACGCCGGCGATAAAACCGTAAACCACGCCGTCGCGCGCCTCACCTTCAAGGACTCCCTCGGTCAAACGGCGCAGCGCGAAGAGGTTCCCCTGCGCGTCCTGCGCAGCAATGGCCCCTACGAAGAAGCCATGGACCTCAGTCTTTCGCCGCTAGCGCCCGGCCAGAGCCTGCCTTTTCGATTGACCTTTGAAAATATTTCCGCGCAATGGAATCACGCGTACCCCGACCTGGAAATCGTGCAAGTGTCGCTCCGCTGAAGAAATCGCGTAGCCCGGCGCCGTCGCCCGCTCACGCAGGTAACGGAAAAACGCATCTCGAATTGACAGTCCGATGCCCGCCAGCCTAGGATAATCGCAACATGACCTCGCTTGCTGATCCTCGTTACCATCGCCATCACCACCAACATCAGCCGGTGAATGCGCCTGCGGGGGAGCACGGATAAACGAGTAGGTTTCTTACGATATCCAGGCCCGCTGGCGCAACCAATGCGCAGCGGGTTTTTTGTTTTCAGGATTCCTGGGTTACCAGAATTATGCCGTCGGGAGGATTTGTGGAGATCGATTTTGACAAGATGGGCGGACTCGCCCCTGCCGTCATTCAGGACGCGGACTCCGGCGAACTGCTGATGCTCGGCTTTATGAACCGGGAGGCGCTGGCCCGCACTCTGCAGACTGGGTTCGCGACCTTTTACAGCCGCACCCGGCAGAAACTCTGGACCAAGGGAGAGACCTCCGGCAATCGCCTGCACGTGATCGCAGCCTGGGCCGACTGCGACCGGGACACTGTGTTGCTGCGTGTGCGTGTGCTCGGCGATGGCAAGGTGTGCCACACCGGAACCCGCTCCTGCTTTACCCAGGAACTCGCTCTGGCAACGGCGAAATCTCCGGAGAGCGCAACGCCAAAAAGCATTGCCCCGCAAAACCTCGCGCCGGAAAAGGTGGAACCATGAAGCTGCGCCTGGGCATCCCGAAGGGGAGTTTGCAGGAAGCCACGTTGAGTTTGTTCACGCGCGCCGGACTGCGGGTATATACCAATCAGCGTTCGTATGTCGCCGCCACCGACGACCCCGAAATTGAATGCCTGCTGATTCGCGCTCAGGAGATGGCACGCTACGTCGAACATGGAGCGTTGGATGCGGGACTGACCGGCCTCGACTGGGTGCTCGAAAGCGGCCTCGAAGTGGTCACCGTTGCCGACCTGATTTATGCCAAACAAAGCATGGGCAAGGTCAAATGGGTGCTGGCGGCGCCCGAGGAATCGAGCTTTCAGAAACTGGAAGACCTCGGAGGTCGCATCATCGCCACCGAACTTGTGAGCTTCACCCGCAACTACTTTGCCCGGCGGAAGGTGGAGGTCCGGGTGGAGTTTTCCTGGGGAGCCACGGAAGTCAAGCCGCCCCTTTTGGCGGATGCCATCGTCGAAGTAACGGAGACGGGCAGTTCACTGCGCGCCAATCATCTGCGAATCCTCGAAACCGTGCTGGAATCGAACACCCAGTTGATAGCAAATAAGGCGGCGTGGGCCGACCCTGCGCGGAGGGAGAAAATTGAAAATCTGGCGGTCATGCTCAGCGGGGCGATGGCGGCGCACGGGCGCGTGGGATTGATGCTCAATGTGCGCAAACCGGACTTGGCGGCCGTTCTCGGCCTGCTGCCTGCTCTGAAGAATCCCACGGTCGCGCCCCTGGCCGATGGCGAGTGGGTCGCGGTGAACACCATCATTGAAGAAAATACCGCCTGGACCTTGATTCCGAAGCTCAAGCAGGCGAACGCTCAAGGCATCGTGGAATATCCCCTGAACAAGGTGGTCATGTAATGCTGCGCATTTTCGAGGGGCCGGCGCGAACCCGCTTTCTGAGCGCATTAGTGGGGCGCGGCGCAAATGACCTGGTGGAAGTCGAAGCTGCCGTCCGGCGCATTGTAAGGGACATTCGCCTCCAAGGGGATGTCGCCCTTCGGCGCTATGCGCGTGCGTTGGGACGGTTTAGAGAAGAAGAACGGATCGGGCAACAAGAACGACGTGCCGCTGCGTGTTTCCGACGCGGAAATGCAAACCGCCTGGAGAGAAGCCGCGACCGAATTGCAGACCGCCATCCGCCAGGCGGCAGGCAACATTCGGCGCTACGCGGAGTGGCAAACGCCGCAGGAATGGCAACGCGAAATTCAGCCCGGGGTTCGCGTAGGCCAGTTGGTGCGCCCCTTGGAATCCGTGGGCTGCTATGTACCGGGCGGCCGTTACCCCTTGCCTTCGACGCTGCTCATGACCGTGATTCCCGCTCAGGTCGCGGGAGTCGAACAGATTCGGGTGGTCTCTCCGCATCCCGCGCCCTCCACCCTGGCGGCGGCGGCTTTTCTTGGCGTGCGCGAATTCTACCGCGTCGGTGGCGCCCAGGCGATCGCCGCCCTGGCTTATGGCACCGGGGAAATTCCGCGCGTCGATAAGATCGTCGGTCCCGGAAACCGTTATGTGACCGCCGCCAAGAAAATGGTCGCTTTCGATTGCGCGATCGAGTTTCTGGCGGGCCCCACCGAAGCGGTCGTCATCAGCGCGGATGGCGATCCGGCTTGCGTGGCCGCGGATTTGGTGGCGCAGGCGGAACATGATCCCGATGCGCTCTGCGTCTTCCTCACTCCCTCGCGTGCCTTGGCGAAAAAAGTTCAGCAGGATGTCAAAAAGCGCGCCCGGGCAAATCCCATTGCCGCCCAATCGCTGTTCGTGCGCGGCGGCATTCTGCTCTGCTCGTCGCTTCAGGAGGCAGTCGAGATTTCCAATCGGATTGCGCCCGAACATCTCACCGTTCCGTCCTTGATGGCCTCGGCGGTACGCCATGCCGGCTCCATCTTTCTCGACGAGTTCACGCCGCAGGCTGCGGGAGACTATATTTCCGGCCCGAACCATACCCTGCCGACCGCAGGAATGGCTCGCGTGCGTGGCGGCCTCAGTGTGCTCGATTTCGTGCGCATCATCAGCTGCCAGCAAGTCTCCCGTGATGGCATGGGGAGCATCGGCCCAGCGGGAATAACCCTGGCGAATGCCGAGGGATTGCAAGGACACGCCGAAGCGTTTCGGGTGAGGCTCCATGCTTGAGGCTCGCGAAGCGGTAAGAAGTCTGCACGCCTATCGTCCGCCCCTGGCGAATCGAACCGGCCTGCGCCTGGATTTCAATGAGAGCACCGCCGGTTGCTCACCGCGCGTGCTGGCCCGGCTCCAAACCCTTGATGCGGAGTCCCTCGCGCGCTATCCGGAACGCGAACCGGTGGAAGCGGAGGTCGCGAATTTTCTCCGCCTCGATCCCGCCGAGGTTCTCTTGACCAACGGAGTCGACGAAGCCATTCACCTTTTATGTTCCGCATATCTGGAGCCCGGAGACGAAGCGCTGATTGTCGTTCCCACCTTTGCCATGTACGCCATCTTCGCCCAGGCGGAGGGCGCGCGCGTGCTCGAAGTGCGCGCCGCCGAGAACTTCGCGTTTCCCACGGAAGCTCTGCTGGCGCAAGTGCATTCCCGCACCCGTTTGATTGCCGTGGCGAATCCCAACAATCCCACCGGCGCGGCCGTAGCGGGAGATGTTTTGATTCGAGTTGCCCAGAGCGCTCCTAACGCCGCCGTCCTCGTCGATGAGGCCTATTTTGAATTTCACGGCGAAACGCTGATGCCTCGCGTGCCGCACATGGAAAATCTTTTTGTGGCGCGCACATTCTCCAAAGCCTATGGCCTCGCCGGATTGCGCATCGGAGTGCTGGCGGGAGCGTCCCGCCAAATCGCGATGGTGCGGCGCGTGGCTTCACCCTACAACGTAAATTCCGCGGCCCTGGCAGTACTGCCGGCGGCTCTCCAGGATCAGGAATACGTCATCGGATATGTCGCGCAAGTCTTGAGAAACCGCGATCGCCTGCAACTGGCGCTGGCCGATCTCGGATTGCACTACTGGCCGAGCCACGCAAATTTTGTCTTAGTGCGCGTCGGTCCCGCCCATGGCGAGTTCGTCCAAGCTCTGCGCGAGCGCGGAATTCTGGTGCGCGACCGCCATTCCGATCCCGGATGCGAAGGCTGCGTGCGCCTGACCGTGGGCACCGACGCGCACACGCAGACGTTAATCGGCGCATTGCGCGAAGTGGTCGAGCGCCTCAGTTTGGGCCGCGAGTTGCGAGCATAGAGAGGTGCAAGCATGAGAAAAGCCGCGTTGCATCGCAAAACGGCAGAAACCGAAATTCGAATTGCTCTGACCCTCGAGGGCCGCGGCAGGTATGAAGTCTCCACCGGCATTCGTTTTCTGGATCACATGCTCGAACTGTTCACCCGCCATGGCGCATTCGATCTCAAGCTGGCCGCGACCGGCGATCTCGACGTAGATCAGCACCACACGGTGGAGGACGTCGGCATCGCCCTCGGCGAGGCCTTTGACCGCGCCCTTGGCGACCGCCGCGGCATTCTGCGCGCCGGGTATTTCCTCATGACCATGGACGAAACTCTGGGCCTGGCGGCGGTGGATTTTGGCGGCCGCGCCGTGGCCGTCGTGCAGACCAGGGTTCGGGCCGCGCGCGTCGGCGATTTGCAGTCCGAACTGGTGAGCGACTTTTTTGAGGGCTTTGCCCGCGGCGCGCGCGCCAATGTTCACGCCCGCGTGCTCTACGGACGATCCAGCCACCACAAGATCGAAGCTCTCTTCAAGTCCTTTGCCCGCGCCTTACGCGTGGCCTGCTCGCGTGACCGGCGGCTGGCGCAGATGCTGCCCAGCACCAAGGGCCTTCTATGATCGCGATCGTCGATTACGGCGCGGGCAACCTGAGTTCGGTGAAGAAAGCTTTCGCATCTCTCGCAACAAATATCGTGGTCACCTCTCAGCCCGAGGTCGTTGCGCAGGCCAATCGGATCGTTCTGCCGGGAGTGGGACACTTCTCCGCCCTGGCCGCTCTGGACAATTCCGGATTGCGCGCAGCCGTCCTGCAAGCCGTGAAGTCCGGGAAGCCATTCCTCGGCATCTGCCTCGGAATGCAATGGCTGTTCGAGGGCAGCGATGAAGCGCCGCAATTCGCGGGCGCGGGAATTCTGGCCGGGCGATGTCGTCCGTTTTCCACCGCCGTTAAATGCCCCCACGTGGGTTGGAACTCGCTGGCGCTGCGCCGTGACTCCCGCTTGCTGCGCGGCGTGGTTTCGGAAAGTTTTGTCTATTACACACATTCTTTTCAAGCGCCGTTAACTACTGCCACCTCTGCGGCCACCGAATATGGCGGCCCATTTTCCGCCGTGGTTGAACAGGACAACATTTTTGGCGTGCAATTTCATCCCGAAAAATCCTCGACCGTCGGGCTGCAGATTCTCAAGAATTTCTGCCAGATGGCGCCTTGACACACTTAGTAACTAACAACGGGATGAGAGACGGGACGAACAAATTCTTGAGGTCGAATTCGTGTTGACCAAGCGCATCATCGCCTGCCTCGACATGGACGACGGGCGCGTAGTTAAGGGCGTGCAGTTCGTCAACTTGCGCGATGCCGGCGACCCCGCGGAATGTGCCGCATCTCATGCCCGCGATGGTGCGGACGAGATCGTCTTGCTTGACATTACCGCCACCAGTGGCCGCCGCAATACCATGCTCGATGTGGTGTCGCGAACCGCGAGCCGCCTGTTTATTCCCTTCACGGTGGGCGGGGGAATCCGCGAAGTCGCGGACGCCGCGGCTGTGTTCGACGCCGGCGCGGACAAGATCGCAATCAACTCCGCGGCCGTAAACGATCCCGCATTAATCGGTAAAATTGCGGCGCGTTTTGGCTCGCAGGCAGTAGTCGTGGCCATCGACGCCCGTCGCGTAGCCGACGCGCAACCCCTCTCACCCAATCGCTTCGAAGTTTTCACCGCCGGCGGTCGTACCCCCACCGGGCTTGACGCTGTGCAGTGGGCGCGGCGGGCCGCCGATTACGGCGCTGGCGAAATTCTTCTCACTTCGATGGATCGCGATGGCACGCGTGCGGGTTTCGATTGCGAGTTGGTGAAACTCGTGGCCGATGCCGTTTCCATTCCCGTAATCGCCTCTGGCGGCGCCGGTTCGGCGCGTGACTTCATCGCCGTGTTCCGCGAAGGTCGCGCCGACGCAGCCCTCGCGGCTTCCATCTTCCATTTCGGCATCGAGAACATCGGGCAACTGAAACGCGAGCTTCAAGCTGCCCATGTGCCCGTGAGGTGGCCATGCTGATTCCTTCCATCGACCTCATGGGCGGCAAAATCGTGCAACTGGTGCAGGGCGAAAAAAAGAAGTTGGAGTTTGACAACTTCGCTTATTGGATCGACCGTTTCTCGAAGCATCCCATCGTGCAACTGATCGATCTCGACGCGGCCCGCCGCAGCGGCGACAACCGCGCCCTGATAAAGGAGATCGTTGGCCAACTTCCCTGTCAGGTGGGGGGCGGAATCCGCGACATCGCGGGCGCACAGGAACTGTTAACCATGGGGGCGCGCAAAGTGATCATCGGCTCCGCCCTGATGAGCGGCGGACAAATCAACCGGGAACATGCCCAGTCGCTGGCGGAAAACTTGCCCCCGTCGGCGCTTATGTTTGCCCTCGATTCTCGGGGGGGCCGGGTGGCCATCGATGGCTGGCGCGAGCAGACCACGGTCACCGCTTTCGATATGATTCGCGAGCTCGAACGTTTCTGCCATTCTTTTCTCTATACGCATATCGACACCGAAGGTTTGATGGGTGGAATCCCCATGGAGGCGGTGCATGCCATACGCCGCGCCACCACCCGGCATCTGGTGGTCGCGGGCGGCATCACCGAACAGCGCGAAATCGACGCCCTCGATGCTCTCGGAATCGATGCCGTGGTCGGCATGGCGCTTTATAGCGGAAAAATTGCCGGTTGAGGTCAGCGGTTCCCTAATGCTCTCGACTCGCTTGGCCGATGTAATCCCTAATCACGGCCATTAAGGGGGCGGCATGCATTGGCGAACCGTCGGACTGGTCTTCGCCTGTTTCTGCGGCCAATTTACGGTGCATGCGCAAAACATAACCCTCTTCCACCGCGATGTCCAGATCCACGGCTTTGCCTCGCAGGGACTCCTCTACACCAACACCAACAACTGGCTGACCACTGACAGCCGCGACGGCAGCGCCGCATTTACCGACTTCGGCGTCAACCTTTCCACCAACCTTACCGACCAGCTTCGCGTCGGAGCGCAACTCTACGACCGCAACCTCGGTAAACTCGGTCAGTATCATCCCTCGCTGGATTGGGCGGTGGTGGATTACCGCTTCCGGCGCTGGTTCGGCCTGCGCGGCGGCAAGGTCAAAACCGCGCTCGGGCTTTATAACGATTCCCAGGATTTGGATTTTCTTCGCGTCTTCGCCCTGCTGCCGCAAAGTGTTTATCCCACCGATCTGCGCGATGCCACCATTGCTCACCTCGGCGGCGACATCTATGGCAACGTTCCCCTGCCCCGCCGACTGGGAGACTTCTCCTATACCGCCTACGTCGGTCATCGCAATGACAGCATTTATGGTGGCTATGTCTACCTCGCCGCCCAGTACGGCCTCTACTATTCGCGCTACGGCGGCCTGCAGTATGGCGGCGATCTGCGATGGAACACCCCGCTTAAGGGATTGCTGGCCGGCATCTCTCGGGTCGATGAAGATATCACCGCCCAGGCCACGGCCCGCAACCCAACCAACGTCGGCCCCCCATTTTCTTCCGAGAGCGATCGCTCAAAGGCGGACTGGACCAGCCAGTTTTACGGTGAATATAGCCGGGGAAAATTGCGGCTGGATTCCGAGTATCGCCGCTTCGTTCACGAGGGGGTCTATTCCGCTTATGGCGCCGTGGTATTAACCAACGTCACCGCCGTCCGTGGCTGGTACGTTTCTGGAACTTACCGCATCAACAAACGCCTCGCGCTCGGTTCCTACTACTCCCGCTACGCGATTACCAGCGTTTCCAGCGGAGCAGAGGCGGTCTACGCGCCCGACCAAACCGATACCAGCCTGCCTCTCAATCACGTTTACGACAAAGTGATCAGCGCCCGCGTCGATCTGAAAAAATTCTGGAACCTGAAGCTGGAAGGTCACTTCATGAATGGCTATGGTGCCAGCACCTTCCCTGACGGATTTTATCCGGAAGTGAATGCCGGCGGTTTCAGTAACAATACCAACGCCCTCGTGGTCAAGACGGGGATTAGTTTCTAGCGCCGGGAAGCGATGGAGAACGCGATGAAATTGCCGGCATTGCTCCTCGTCGCGGCCGCTTTTGCCACCTTCGGAGCCGCCAATTGCCCCGCCGGCGAGCTGACTGTGATTGCCAACTCCAGCGTCAAGCCGGATACCATTTCCGCCGCCGAACTGAAAAGCGTGTTTCTTGAGGAAAAAATCTCGCTGGCTGACGGCACCCATGTCATTCCCGTGCTCGAGAAGGATGGGCCTGTCAACGCTTCTTTTCTGCGCGTTTACCTGGGCATGAGTGAAGATGATCTCCAGACTTACTACCGCACTCTGCTCTTTACCGGCAAAGGCTCCATCCCGAAAGCCTTTGCCTCAGACGCCGAGACCATCCGTTATGTCGCGCGCACCCGGGGCGCAATTGGTTATGTGGGCAGCGCCGCTTTTACCGCCCCCGGCGTCAAAGCGCTTTCCGTGGGCAATGGAATTAACCGCGGCTCGGAAAGAAAGCTGATGGTGCGCGTCGAGCCCGAATACCCGGAGACGCTAAAACGCCTCAACATCGGCGGCACCGTGCGCTTTCGCATATCGATTGCTGCCAGCGGAAATGTGGATCAGGTCGAACTGCTCGGGGGGAATCCCATACTAGCCGAGTCAGCCATGGTCGCAGTCCGCAAATGGCTCTACGCCGCGGGACGAGCCCGCACCGAAACCGACATAACCCTGTCCTTCGGCGACCACTAACCGCCTGTCGCACAACCATCTCTACGCGCGATCCTCCCCCTCTGTTTTCGGAATGGGCAAGACTTCCGGCTGGGGCAACCCGGCGCGGCCAAGCCTGCAACTAAATAATTAGTTACTTTTCTCGGGGTGACGCGTCTAAACGTTGCAGGAGGGGCAACCAGTGCCGCCAAGACAATCAGGAACCTTGACCGAAGCCGAGCTTCGCATCATGAACGTGCTCTGGATAAGAGGCTCGGGTACGGTACAGGAAGTGCTCGACTCGATCACCGAAAAGCCAGTCTTGGCCTACAACTCTGTCCTGACCACGATCCGCGTTCTCGAAAGAAAAGGGTACCTGAAACATCTCAAGGATGGACGAGCCCACGTTTACACGCCGGTCGTCGGGCAAAAAGAGGCGACGCGCTCTGAAATCCGCCACTTGGTCAGCCGATTTTTTAAGGACTCTCACGAGCAACTGGTCTTAAACCTCCTGGAAGACCAGGGCATCGGGCCGGAGGAGATGGTACGCCTCCGGCAGATGCTAGTTATCAGGCATCCCAATCGGAGCGACGCGAAATGAACTGGCTTTCGCTGCAGGCGCTGGCGCAAATCTCGGTCGAGCGCATTATCAACGCGCTTCCCGAAGGATTGCTCATTGCAGGGTTCGCCTGGGCATTGCTGCGCGTTTTGCGCCGTCAAAATTCCGGAACCCGATTTGCCGTCTGGTTCGCGGCCTTGCTCACCGTGGCCGCGCTACCCGCGTTGGCCGCTTTCGGCACTGGGCGACCTTTGAAGGCATCGGTCTCATCCTTCAGTTCGACGCCCACACTCGTCATTCCCAGCCCTTGGGCGCTCGTCTTTTTTGCGCTCTGGATTGCCGGGACGTCGCTCGCCGTGCTCAGAGTGGCCGCCGGAGTGTGGCGGCTTGGCCATCTGCGTCGCAATAGCACGCCGATTGTGGCCGCCGATATCGACCCCTCTCTGCGAGAAACATTTCATCAGATCTGTCATGACAGTAACAAACAGATGGAGAATAGGCAGGGCTCGGCTCTTGCCAGATTCATCGGCCGCGCGAGGTCGGTAACCGTCGCCACCTCCGAGCAGGTGAGGGTGCCCGCCGCCATCGGCTTATGGCGGCGGACTATACTTCTGCCCGCGTGGACGTTGCGGGAACTGCCGCCGGAAGATCTGAAAGTCATTCTGCTGCACGAGTTCGAGCATTTTCGCCGCGGAGATGACTGGACCAACCTGATCCAGAAAATGGTTCGCGGCCTCTTATTTTTCCACCCCGCCGTTTGGTGGATTGAAAAGCAACTCGCGGTGGAGCGCGAGATGGCCTGTGACGACGCGGTTTTGGCCGCCACCGGCAACGCGCAAGGCTACGCCGCATGCCTGGTTTCGCTGCTGGAAAAAAGTTTTGCTCATCGCTCGCCGGGCGAACGCTGGGCAATGGCGCAGGCCGCGGTGGACCGCGCCCGTGAAGCGTCCCTGCGGCTGGCGAAGATCCTGGACGCGAACCGGTCCGTCGCCACCCGAGTCTGGAAGCCGGCGCTCGCCATGCTCAGCGTATTCTTCCTGGCGTGCCTGATGGCGCTGCCGATCGCGCCCCGTCTGGTCGCGTTTGAGAGCGCCGCCCCAGCGCCCCACGCTGCCAGCGCAGTTCCCGGCAGCATGGCGTCTCCTAAGTTGTCGACTGCGGAGCTGGAGAATTCCGAATTGCGAAGCGTCGCCGTCGCCATCCCCGCCCGCATCCGTACCGTCGAAACGCGCGCGCAGGTTCACGTCAGCCGTCCAGCAGAGGCGGCGTCACCCGTCGCCGCATTATTGCGCACCCCCAGTTTTCGTCAGGGTTCTCCTCGGTTTCTAGCCGACAGACCGGCAGCTTCCGATGAACTCGTCTTGATCGGCGAAAATCAGGCGAGCGATTCCGCCGCTGAATTCGCACAGCCAGCCGAACCGGAGTTTCAGACACTGGTTTTCATTGAAGCCACGCAGTATGGCAGTTCCGCAGCCCCGCTCTGGAACGTTCAGGTATGGCGCTTAACTTTTGTGAGTGCGATTCGCGAGAGGACGACGGCGGTGCCGCCAGCAAAGTCAATCTAGGGCGGGCAAAATTTTTTGCCATCAGCAACTAGATATTTAGTTGCAGGATCTTCAGCGGTGTGCTTTTTTCAAAAATCAGCTTTAACAGAACAACAACTATCAAGGAGAAGTGAAATGAAGACGTGGATGGAACGTTTTAGGACAGCAACCACCAGACGCTTGCTGGTGGCTTTTCTGGCGGTCGTGGCCGTGGGTTCAGTGGCGACGCTCAACTTTAGCCGGTACGCAACTGCGGCAGCGGCGCCGGCCGCAGCCGCCCCGGCCCTCGATGACAACAGCGTCGCAGCTTTGCTCACGCTCGACCGCGCCATGGAAACCCTGGCCGCGCGCGTTACCCCGGCCGTGGTCAACGTCACGGTCGTATCCAAGGCCAACCAGCAGTCCGCGGGCCTCGAAGGCATGCCTGACATGGAGCAATTTTTTGGCCAGGGAAGTCCCTTCGGACGGCAATTCAAAATTCCGTCGCAGCCCCAAAACCGAATGGAACACGGCCTCGGCAGCGGCGTCATCATCTCGCCTGACGGCTACATCGTCACCAACAATCACGTGATCGAGGGAGCCGTTGATATTCGTGTCACCATGAGCAACCGCGAGGTTTATCCCGCCAAATTGGTGGGCGCCGACCCGCTGACCGACCTCGCCGTCATCAAGGTGAATGGTACCAACCTGCCAAGCGTGCCCTGGGGAAGTTCCACCGGGCTGCATCCCGGACAGACCGTGCTCGCGTTTGGCAACCCATACGGCTACCGCTTCACCGTAACGCGCGGCATTATCAGCGCCCTGAACCGTCCCAATCCCGACTCCAGCGATCGCCGCAAGCCGGGAGAATTCATCCAGACCGACGCCGCCATCAATCCCGGAAACTCCGGCGGCGCCTTGGTGAACGCCCGGGGCGAACTGATCGGAATCAATACTTTTCTGGTTTCCTCGTCGGGATCGTTCTCCGGCATGGGCTTCGCGATTCCTGCTCAAATTGTGCAGCCCACGGTGGACACTCTGATACGCGACGGCAAAATCACCCATGCCTTCATCGGCATTCAGATTGCCGATGTTACTCCCGATAACGCCAAGTTCTTTCAGATGAACAAAGCTGAAGGAGCGCTGGTCTCCGACGTCGCCCCGGACACGCCGGGCGCGAAGGCCGGGCTGCGAACCGGCGACGTGATTACCGAACTCGACGGCAAAGCCGTGACCGACGCCGGACAACTGCAAATGTCGGTCGCGCAAGAACGCCCGGGTGACACCATCCATCTGCAGGTCGTGCGTGACAGCAAGCCCCAGAACATCGCGGTGACGCTCGAAGCGCTCGGCGGCGACAAAGGCACGGAAACGGCCAATGGCGAGCACGGAAAAGGGCGCTGGGGTTTGGGCCTCGGCGACTTGACTCCGGATTTGCGCGACCAGGTGCAGGCGCAGTCGTCGGTTCACGGCGCCGTGATTGAAGATGTCAGACCCGGCAGTCCGGCGGATAACGCCGGCTTGCAGCGGGGCGACATCATCATGGAAGTGAACCGGCGCGCGGTGAAATCCGCAGCCGATGTTTCCGAAGCCCTGGCGCATGTCGCGGACGGACAGGACGCGCTCGTGTTGGTGTGGTCGAACGGCGGCAGCACCTTTCGCGTGTTGCATCCGCCGCAGGGCTAGCCATCGGTAACGGTGGATGCGCGGGCGCCTGCCCGTGGCGCCGGGCGGAAACGCCCGGCGCTCCACCCAGCACTACACATGGGTCGCCCGCCTGCCCCGGCATTCTCCCGATAGGCTCCATTCGCAATTCGAATTGGACTTGCGCCCCCGCCAAATACTAGAGTTTAGGATCCCTGAATTAGCGAAACCGCCGAAGTACCGCGACCGCCGGGAGTTACACGTTCGTAATCATCTCTCGGGAGGGCACAGTGGGGACGGCGGTCCTCCGCGATTAAAATGAAGTAGAACCTGTTTTCCCCGGGTCGCGCGCGCCAGCAAACCGAAGCGCCAATGGAGACCGGATTTGGACGAACCGAAAGAGCTAGTTGAGGATCGGGAGCAGGCAGGCAGTGCTTTAGACGCCAGCTACGTTTTAACCTGGGACGAGATCGCAAGCTTCGCGGCGGAGCCCGGTAAACCCGCCGAAACCCTGATGAACGTCGTCGCCTTGATCGCCCGGCGGTTCGGCACCGACGTCTGTTCCGCTTACTTCTTGAGCCTGACCGCGCCAATCTGGTGCTGGCGGCGACCCTCGGTCTACGGCCGGAATGTGTCGGCAAACTTCGCATGGCGGTCAACGAAGGTCTCGCCGGTCTGGTCGCCGAGCAGGTCCGCCCCGTAGCCGTCGAACAGGCGATGAGTCATCCTCGGTTCAAGTATTTCAAAGAGGCGGGGGAGGACGCCTATCATTCGTTCCTCGGCGTTCCTCTCATCGACCGCGGCGTGCTGCAAGGCGTGCTGGTGGTGCAGACGGTAGAGCCGCGGGTCTTTCCGGAAGAGGAAATCAGAATGCTCACGGAGGCCGCGCGCCGCGTGGCCCACGTGGTCAGTGAGGCCCGCACCCTCGACCGTTTCATCGCGCCCGCCCAGGAACGCCTGTGGGCGCTCGCCCGCAACATGTGGTGGAGTTGGGATCACGATTCCGCCGGGTTGTTCCGTGACATCGATCCCCTGCGCTGGAGCCAGCTCAATCACAGCCCTGTCTCTTTGCTGAACGAGTATCCGCCCGGCAAACTCGAAGCTCGCGCCACCGAACTGGCGCTGCACAGCCGCATCAACTACGCCTATCGCCGCTTGTGCGAATACCAGGACGCGGAACGTACCTGGGGCGCGCGCCATGCCGGAATTCTGCGGCCTCGCCCCGTTGCCTATTTCTCCGCCGAATTCGGGGTCCACGAATCGCTGCCGGTCTACTCCGGTGGTCTCGGAGTGCTGGCCGGGGATCACATCAAGAGCGCCTCCGATCTCGGCATCCCCCTGGTCGGCATCGGCTTGTTCTATGGCCAGGGATATTTCCGCCAGCGCCTCGATCGCGACGGCTGGCAGCACGAGGAATACCTGGAAACCGATGTCAGCCAGTTAGCCATGGAAACGGCAATCGGAACCAACGGCCGACCCGTCGTGGTGCAGGTCGATACCCGGCACGGCTCGATCTATGCCAAAGTCTGGCGCGTAAAGGTGGGCCGTTGCGATTTGTTCCTCCTCGACTCCGACGTCGAAGGAAACACTCCCGAAGATCGCGAACTGACCTCGCGCTTGTACGGCGGCGATGGCCGGGTCCGCGTGCATCAGGAAGTGCTGCTCGGCGTCGGCGGCCTGCGCGCCCTGAAGGCGCTCGGCATCAACCCCGGCGTGCTGCATCTCAATGAAGGCCACAGCGGATTTGCCGTCCTCGAAGCCATTCGTCAGCGCATGGAAGAAGAAGGCATCGGCTTCGAAAAAGCCGTGCCGCAGGTCGCCCGCGAAGTCGTGTTCACCACCCATACCCCGGTTCCCGCCGGCCATGATCGCTTCGACGCCGATCTCATCGAAGAGCACCTCGGACCTTTACGCGATGCTCTCGGCCTCTCCCGCGACGCTTTTATGGCTTTGGGACGCGAGCATCCCGACAGCGACGAGCGCTTCTGCATGACCGTGCTCGGACTGAAACTGTCGCGCCGCGCCAACGCCGTCTCCTCCCTGCACGGTGAAGTCTCGCGCGCCATGTGGACCGGCCTTTTCCCCGGCAAACTCGAGGACGCCGTTCCCATCGGCCACGTCACCAACGGCGTGCATGTTCCCACCTGGCTCGCGCCGCAAATGTTTCGCCTCTACGACCGCCATCTTGGCACGGGGTGGCAGCAGCGCAGTAGCGAGGCCAAAATCTGGGAAGGCATCGACAACGTCGACGATGGCGAACTCTGGGAGACGCACTTAAACCTCAAGTCGCGCATGATCGACTTCGTCCGTCGCCGCGCCGTCAAGCAGGCCGCCCGGCGGGATGAGCCCCGCAGCGTGCTGCAGCAACTGGAACGCGTCCTCAGTCCGGAAGTGTTGACCATCGGCTTCGCGCGCCGCTTTGCCACCTACAAGCGCGCCAATCTCATCCTCGTGGATATTGAAAAAATAGCCGCCATGGTCAACGACCCCAAACGTCCTGTGCAATTCGTCTTTGCCGGCAAGGCGCATCCCCTGGACGAACCCGGCAAGCGCGTTCTCCAGCAAATCGCGCAGGTCATGCGCGACTCGAAGTTTTCCGACAAATTCGTTTTCATCGAGGACTATGACATCAATGTCGGCCGCCACCTCACGCAAGGGGTCGACGTCTGGCTCAACAATCCTCGCCGCCCCCTCGAAGCTTCCGGAACCAGCGGCCAGAAAGTCGTTTTGAACGGCGGCTTGAATCTTTCCGTGCTCGACGGATGGTGGGCGGAGGCCTATGACGGATTGAACGGCTTCGCCATCGGAAAAGGCCGCACTCACTCTGACATGAATGTGCACGACTTGCGCGATGGCGACGACCTGATGCGCGTGATGCGCGACGAAGTGATTCCTCTCTACTATCACCGCGACCGCGACGGCCTTCCCCGCGGATGGATCCAGCGCATGAAACGCACCATCCGTACCCTGGGATGGCGTTTCAATGCCGATCGCATGGTGATGGATTACACCACCAAGTGCTACGTGCCCGCCGCCAGCGGCACCTCCAGCGACATTCGACTGCGCCTGTGATCGCCTGCGGCATTTGCCGCTCCCGTTTATGTCGCGCCGCGAATGTATTCCGGGGCACAAGACTCATGCCGTATCCAGCCCGTAATCAACCGCGGCGTTAGCCGCTCAGGGAATATCCCGCCGAAACACCACCATGCCCTGCCCTCTTCAGGCTTGCCGTAAGCCACGCAGAATCACTTGACAGACGGCGCAAACCATTTACCATGAATAATTATGCACAATGATGGATAAATATGCCTCCACGAACCTGGGGGAATGGGGAATAGTAGGCAATAATGGAAGTGCAACATCGCATGGCGGCTAAACTCAAAACCGCGGTTCTCGGCGCGACCGGTTACTCCGGTCTCGAGCTGGCGCGCCTCCTCGACCGCCATCCGCGGACCGCCCCTCCGCTGCTCTTTCGACGCAGCGCCGAAACCGACGAAGCCGTCGCCGGGCTGCCGCATATTTCCGGCAACGGCAACGGTCACTCCGCGGTGCCCCCATTTTCGTGGTCGGCACTGGAAAGCGCCGGCGTCGAGCTTTTGTTTCTTGCCACACCACATGCGGTTTCCCGCGAACTGGTTCCCCAGGCCATGTCCCGCGGCCTGCGCATCGTCGATCTCAGCGGAGCCTGGCGGCTGAAGCAGGAAGCCCATCGCGCAATTTACGGCTTCACCGATTCCAGCGCCCAGACCGCCGCGGAGCTCACCGAGCGCGCCGTCTACGGCCTTCCCGAACTCAAGCCCAATGCCGCTCAAATTTCTTCGGCGGCTTTGCTGGCAAATCCCGGTTGCTACGCCACTTCCGTCATCCTCGCCCTGGCTCCGTTGTTGTCCGCCGGCCTGGTAGATTCCGACCGCGGCATCATTTCCGATTCCAAGTCCGGCGTATCCGGGGCTGGCAAGGAGCCTACCCCCCGGACTCACTTCGTGTCGGTGGCAGATAATTTTTCCGCCTACTCCGTATTCGCGCATCGCCACACCGGCGAGATGATCGAGCAACTTTCGCTCGATTCCTGCCAGTTGATTTTCACTCCGCATCTCCTGCCCATCCCCCGCGGCATTTTGTCGACCGTGTACGTGTATCTGAAGCGCAACTCGACCGCGGATGAGATTCAGGGCTGCTTCGGCGACTACTACGCCGGTCGCCGCTTCGTCCGCGTATTTCCCGCGTCCACCTTGCCGGAAATCCAATTTTCGTTGCACACCAATTACTGCGACATCGGATTCTGTCTCGCCCCCGATGCCCGCCGCCTGGTCATCGTCTCCTGTCTCGACAACCTGCTCAAAGGGGCTGCCGGACAGGCAGTGCAGAATATGAACCTCATGCACGGATGGGACGAAGCGGAGGGTCTGCAGTGAAAATCGTCGTCAAAATCGGCGGCAAAGCGCTGGAAGATAAAATCACCCTCCAGAAGTGCGCCAGGGCCGTCGTGCAACTCGCCCAGGATGGGCACCAGGTCGCAGTGGTGCATGGCGGCGGCAGCGCGCTCACCCGGACCCTCGAGCTGCTGGGAAAGAAAAGCGATTTCGTTCATGGCTTGCGCATCACCGATGCGGAAACCCGCGATGTTGCGCTCATGGTGCTGGCCGGCATCGTGAACAAGAGTCTGGTGGCGGCGATTGCGTCCGCCGGACAGCCCGCCATCGGCCTCTGTGGCGGAGATGGCGGCGTGTTTCGCGCCCGCAAGAAAAAAGATGCTGAGTACGATCTGGGCTTCGTCGGAGAGATTTGCTTTTCCGAACCGCGCTGGCTCAAGGCCATTTGGACCGAGGGCGGCATCCCCGTGCTTTCCTCGCTCGCGCTCGGCGGCGACGGCCAGTATTACAACGTGAATGCGGATCAGATGGCCGCCGCGTGTGCCATAGCGTGTGAGGCCGACGCCCTGATTTTTCTCACCGACGTCCCCGGAGTCAGGCAGGCCGATGGCTCCATAATGCCGCGGCTGGATACCAAACAGGCCGCCGGTTTGATCGAGGAATTAGTCGTCAGTGGAGGCATGATGCCGAAACTCGAGGCCTGCACCCAGGCCCTCAAGGCGGGCGTCGGACGAGTGCGGATATTGCCCGCCGCGGAAGTCGAAATGCTCCCCCTCTTTTATTTCACCAAGCTGGAATGCGGCACGGAGGTGATGAGAGCATGAGTCTGGCTTCTGTATCGCGCATGGAAGCGAAGCGTTTGCTTCCCACCTACGAGCGCCAGCCCATCATGTTTGTTCGCGGGCGCGGCGTCCACCTCTGGGATTCGCAGGGCAAGCGCTACCTCGATTTTCTCAGTGGCATCGGGGTGAATGCTCTTGGCCATAATCATCCGGCGATCCAGGCGGCGATCCAGCGCCAGTCGCGACGCCTGATTCATATTTCGAATCTCTTCTTCCACGAATACCAGGCGGAACTGGCGGAGATGCTCACCGGAATTTCCGGGCTCGACCGCGCGTTTTTCTGCAACAGCGGCACCGAAGCCTGGGAAGGCGCCCTGAAACTCGCCCGCGCCTTTGCCCATGCTAATCAGCGCAACGGCGGCAAGTCCCATTCAGAATCCGCAAGTCCAACTCCAGTTCCAAAGACGCGCATTCTCGCCATGGAGAATTCTTTTCATGGACGAACCTTCGGGTCCTTAGCCACCACCGGTCAGCCCAAGTATCGAGCCCCCTTCGTACCGCTGCTGCCGGGCGTGACTTTCGTCAAGTTCAACGACCTTGAGGACCTCAAGCGGAAATTCGATTCCAGTGTCTGCGCGTTGTGCATCGAGACCATTCAAGGCGAGGGAGGAATTTGTCCCGCTAGTGCGGAGTTTCTCGAACTCGCCTCGCGTTTGACCCGCGAAAGTGGAGCGTTGCTGATACTCGACGAGATTCAATGCGGCCTCGGCCGCACCGGGCGTCACTTCGCCTATCAGCATTACGGCATTTTGCCCGATGTCGTTACCGTCGCCAAGCCCCTGGCCTGCGGTTTGCCCCTGGGCGCGATTCTCACCACGGAACGGGTTTCGAGTTGCATGCATCCGGGAATGCACGGCACTACATTCGGCGGAGGCCCGCTGGCTTGCGCGGTTGCCATCCAGTTTCTGCGCCAGGAGAAAAAACTGCTGAAGCACGTGCGCACCCTTGGCGAATACTTCCATGGCGCGCTCACGGCGTTGGATAAGAAACACGAGTCCGTCGCGGACGTGCGCGGCGTCGGCCTGATGCAAGCGTTGGAGCTGAATTCGGCGGAGTTGGCGAAGGCGGTGACCCGGCAGTTGCTGGAGGACGGAATCATCATCAATCGCACCCACGAGACCGTGTTACGTTTTCTGCCGCCGTACGTCTTGCAGAAGAGCCACGTGGATCGGTTGATTCAGGCTCTCGACGCGGCGCTGTCCCATCATGAGCAATCCGCCCACAAGAAAAACGGAAGCGGTCCGGCGCGGCGCAAAGCAGTCCATGCGGGTGCGTGAGGCGGTGCTTCCCGATGCGGAGCAAATTCACGCTCTCATCGCCGCCTATTCCGGCGACGGCACGCTGCTGCCGCGCTCGTTGGCGGAAATCTGCGAGAATGTCCGCGACTTCGTCGTACTGGAGCACGAGCACCGCATCATCGGATGTGGCGCCCTCCATCTCTATGGCGTCCATCTCGCGGAAATTCGTTCCATTACCGTAGATCCATCGAGCCAAAGCGGCGGCGGCGGAAGACGCCTGGTAAAAGCCCTGCTGGCGCAAGCGGAAAAACACAAGGTCAGTTGCGTCTGCCTGTTTACGCGGATTCCCGAATTTTTTGCGCGCCTCGGATTCACCACCGCGAATCACCAGGATCTTCCCGACAAGATTCACAAGGATTGTTACCAGTGCCCCCGGCTCTATCGTTGTGACGAAGTGGCGATGATCCGGGGTAAGGCTCCCACCTTCGCCATCCTGCCGCCGCCGAAAAACTGGCTTAAGATTCAGGCATGATCCCGTTCCGCCGTTCTCCCGAATCCATTCGTCTCCCCATGGGCTTTTCGTTTTCAGCCGTCGCCGCCGGCATCAAAACCAGTGGCCGCCCCGATCTCGCCCTCGCGGAAATACTGGAGAGCGGCGCGGCCGCAGCCTTGTTCACCACCAACCGGGTCGTGGCCGCCCCCCTGCAAGTTGGCCGCGCCGCGCTCCTTTCAACCGGAGGCCGGGTTCGGGCCGTAATCGTGAACTCGGGCAACGCCAACTGCGCCACCGGACGCGCCGGCGTCGTCGCCTGCGCTCGCGTCTGCCGCGAGGCCGGAAAACTTCTCGGCGTGGACGGTACCGAAATATTTCCTTCCTCCACCGGCATCATCGGAGTGCCTTTGCCGGCAGAGAAGATTCTGGCCAAGTTACCCGAGTTGATCGCGCACCGCTCCGCTACCAGGCGCGGCGTTTTAGCGTTTGCCAAAGCCATCATGACCACGGATACTCGCGCGAAGATCTCCTCCGTCCGCTTCCAAACCAACACGCGACAGGTCACGCTGCTGGGAATCGCCAAGGGCGCGGGCATGATCCATCCCCAACTCGCGACCATGTTGGTCTATTTGTTCACCGATGTGAGCGCGACTCCGCGTGAACTGCAACCTCTCTTGCGCGATGCCTGCGCCGATTCCCTGAACTGCATGTCAATCGACGGCGACACCTCCACCAATGACACCGTCCTGCTGCTGGCCAGCGGAGCGAGTGGAGCACAAATCGCCAATGCAGGCACCCGAAAGAAATTTTCCGCGGCGCTCGCCCGGGTATGCCAGTCGCTGGCGGAGCAAATCATCAGCGACGGTGAAGGCGTGGAGCACGTGATTCGCCTGTTCGTGGAACAGGCGCGCAGCCGCGAGGAGGGGCTACTCGTAGCCCGCACCATTGCGCACTCTCTGCTCGTCAAGACGGCATGGGCCGGCGCCGATCCGAATTGGGGACGCATTCTGGCCGCCATCGGCAGGTGCGGCGCGCCCATCGATCCCGCTCTCACCCAGATTTTTATAGGACGCCAGAAGGTATGTCGTAACGGGGTCGCGTGCGAATTCAACGAGCGCCAGGCCCATCGCGATCTCGCTCAGCCCGTCTGTGACATTCGTGTGCAGCTCGGACGCGGAAAGTACTCTGTCCGATTCCTCACCACCGACCTCACCGCCGAATATGTGCGCGTCAACGCAGACTACTCGACCTAAAGCACCAATACCTAATTACTAAGACCTAAAACCTAAGACCTAAAAACTAAACGCCGCCTGCAATTCAATCTTGCGATTAGCCGCGGCGCTGGAGAACGGTCCGCCCGCCAGCGCGATCGACTGTTCGAAATTTGGCGAGGTCAATACTCCGATGGGAGTCGCCGCGTTTACCTTATTCAGCACATTCCGTGCGTTGACGCTGAAGGTCAAACTATATCGCCGTGTAGTCGCAGGTCCGCCGAAGCCCCCCGGACCATGCCCCCCAAAACCTCCGCCTCCTCCGCCACCACCACCGCCGCGCGGGCCACCTCCTCCGCCACCCGGCGGAGGTCCGCCCGGGCCTCCCTGCTGTTGCGAATTGTTTCCCTTGGTCTCCGGTCCAAAGCCGAATGTTTTTGCCAGGCGCAGGTTAAGCGTGAAGTTCGAGGGCCCGGTCAGATAGTTGATGGGAATCTGCGTGTACGCCTCTGTGGTGGAATAACTGTACCGGTTGCACGCCGCGGCGGTCGGAAAAGGACACGTACCCGCAGGGAAGGCGCCAAATTCGGGGCGCACGTTGAACAGCCAGTCGTTGCTCAAATCCTGCCCCACAGTGACGTTGTAAGGCGAGCCGGAATTGAAAATCATGAACGGGCTAAGCCGAAAACCGCGCGGCAGCCCGATCGATCCCCCCATAAACACACGGTCGCGCGTGGCGAAGGATGCGCGTCCATAGTCCGCGCCCAGGTCGTATTGGTCTGAGGGAAAGTTTGATGCGCCCGACGCATCGCTGTTGGCGTAGTTCAGCGCATAGAAGCCGAAGAGCGAAACCTTCGCTCCCGCCCGAATATTAAAATTGGCAATTAGCTGGTTTTGCCGGAATACCCCATCCGACGAGTATTGAAAAATCGCCTGGCTCGGAAGCGGCGCGGAATTCGGCGTCCCGGGCAATGGAGCATTGGTGACGATCGACAGAAATTGGTGCACGCCGCGCGCATTGAGGTAGGACACTGTGACATTGGCGACTTTCGTCACCTGCCGCTCCAGGCTGAACGCCGTCTGCATGATGTAAGGCGCATGCAGATCGGGAGCGATGCGATAGATGGTCGAAGGCGTCTCGCCACCGACCGTTGGGGGCGCAGGGTAGCTGGGATCGGAGACAATGTACTGCTGCTGCGTGACCCCGTTCTCGCGGTCCGCGTTCAAAACCAGGTCTTGTCCAAAGCGGTCGTAAAACAAGCCAAACCCGCCGCGCAGCACGGTTTTAGGAGCCGTCTTTCCTCCCCCTCCAATGCCCCACGCAAAGCCCAGCCTTGGCGCCCAGTCGGCATGATCGTGAATTGCATTCTGCGTTTCAAAGCGCACGCCTCCGCTCAGCGTGATCGTGGGACGCACTTTCCAGTCGTCTTGCACATAAAGGCCCGCATCCGCCACCGTCACCGGCACCGTGGCCGCCAGTCCGTTCGGAGTCTGATTGATGGAATACTGCGTTGCCACGCCCGCCAGGTAATTCTGATACGAGGTGAACGTGTAGTTGCCATTGAATCCCGCGTTGGAGGAGTTCACTTCGTGAACCACGCGCAGCCGGCCGCCAAACTTTACGAAGTGTTTGCCCTGCGCGATGGAAGTGTAATTCTGCAGTTCGTAATGATCCTGGTGATCGTTCTCGCTTCCGGAAGCGCTGCCTCCACTGGTGAAACTTTGCAGCACATTGACACCTACCGCCGTGCTCAGCGGATTCTGATCGCTGTTCTCACGCAAATACTGAAAGCGAGTTTCGTTGATCGCCTTCGTGCTCAGTATTTGCGTGTCCGTCATCTGCACCGTGTGTTCGGTCGAACTCGTGTCATAACCTGCTTCCGGCAGCACCGTCCCCCCGACACCCGCGTTCTGCTGCGTATCTCGGTAGAACTGGTAGCGCCCCGTCAACGAATTATTCTTAGTGACCTGGTAGTCGATCCGCGAACCTATGTTGGTACGCGTGTGCGGATTGGGATCGCTTTCGCTGAGCCCGAGCGTGGGCACGTTGACGACCGCAACCTCGTCGATGTTGCGGCGTTGCACGTCGACGAAAAACGAAGCCTTCTTGTTGATCGGGCCGCCCAGGTTTCCCATGTAAATCACCGAGTCGTACGGTTGTGTTTCATCGGCGGCGAGAAAAGGATTGCGCGTATTAAGCCCCGAACTGTTGCCCACGATCGAAAACTGTCCGTGAAATTTATCCGTGCCCGGCTTGGTGAAGATTTCAATTCGTCCATAACCCAGCTTGTCAAATTCGGCGGAAAACGGATTCTGATTGATGCGAATTTCGCGGATCGACGATTTCGGTGGCAGCTGGCCCGCGGTAAATCCGTCAATGTAAATCTGCCCGCCGTTCGGGCCGGCGGACGGCCCCGCGAGCGCTTGAAGATCGGCCAGCAATTCATCCGGATCGTCCGGAAGCGCCTCCAGATCCTTGCCGCTCAAGACGATGGCGCTGGCATTGTTCGCGGGATCGGTATCGAGCGTCGGACCCTCCGACTGCACGTTTACTTTTTCCTGCTGCACATTGATGTCAAGCGCGATATTCAGTTGCGCCGCCTGGCCGGCCGTCACCGCGACATCGGACTGCACGAATACCGCGAAGCCCCGTGCATTCGCCGTCACTGTGTATTTGCCCGGCGCAAGATTTCCAATTTCGTAGTTGCCCGTCTTGCCCGTGGTGGCAGAACGACTTTGTCCCCCGGAGGTAAGAATCGCAACCGTGGCCCCCGCCACCACGGCGCCCGATGGATCGGTCACCTGGCCGCGCACACTTCCCGTCGCGGGCGGCGACTGCGCATTCAGCCTCGACGGAAGCAGAATCGCCATCGCAAACTCCAAGATCGAAATGGACAGAATAGTAAAGAAGAATGACTTCAACACTCACCTTATCTTTCCAGGCAGAACTTTCAGGCGCCGCTCCCACCGAAAATTGAGTCTCGTTTGCCACCCACTTCGCAAACCAACTTCGCTATTCTTACTGCGCCGCTTCACCTTCTCCAGCCGAGGCGCTGAGCGACCAGGGCGAAAGCAGCGAGGTTGCGCTTCGACCGGCCCCCGCGCTAAGAATGGCATCCACTCCCGCCAGTAAAGTAATCGCCGTCACGGGAGCGGAATCCGCGCCCTCTGTGGAGACGATCATCACCGCATCGCCCTTCTGCAGATCGGCCAGCGTGCTGTTGGGCAGCCGGCTCAGCAGGCGCTGGAAATCGGGCGCCGCATTCCCGCCGGGTCCGCTCGGGGCCGACGCATCGGCGCCGGCGCCCGGTCTCGACCCTCGGCCAGTGGGGGGCATCCCGCGCCCTGCGTCGGGGCTTTGATCCCGCCCTTTATCTTGAGCGGGAGCTTGCCCTTGGCTTTGCTCGGAACCTTGCCCCGCGCCCATACCTTTCAGGCGCGTAGCGATTCTCTGCGCCATTTCCGGCGGAAGCTTTTTCATCTGCGACTCGGACGACACCGTCACCACCACCGGACTCTTGCGTATGGCATCCTGCACCGTCAGTGTGTTATGCGCCGCGTCTACAGCCGTAATCGTTCCGGCAATATTGCGGAATGACCCGGTGACGATTTCTTCGGCGCTCAATTCGCTGCCGTCCGCGCTGCGCGTCCCGCGCGCCCGCAGTTGATCTCCCACCTTGATCTGGTCGACGGGCGCGGGTTTCGCATCGTCGAATTTCACCGACCCCGCTGCGTAACGCCGGAGAATTGTTTTCGGGCCGATGTGCACGACAATGCTTCGCGTCGCACCCATTCCGCCGGACGAGATGGTGATCGCGCCAAGCGTGGCATCTACTTTGGTGACCAGTCCTCCCGCTCCGCGCTTCTGCCAGTCCTCCCGATCCTGCTGTTGCCGAGCCGCCACGTCGGACTGCTTCATGACAATCACCGAGATCGCAGTAATAGTGCCAGTGCTAGCACTACCGCTCGCGTTCACCGCGCTATGCTCGTCTCCACTTCCCGCCGCCGGGCCCCGCACCAGCACGCGGTCGCCGGGCTGCAAATCCTGGGGCTGTAACGGGGTCGCGTTCTTCAGATCTTTTTCTCCGGGAGGCACGCGCAGAATTTTGGTTGACGGAGTCAGTTTCGCCGTCACCTCGCCGCCAGATTCTGACGTTACGGTGATGGAATCCGCCTGCACGCTCTTGATCGCCCCCACCGTTTTCGTAACTTGAGGGGATCCGGAAGTCGTGGTGGATCTAGATGACGATGCGGTGGGTGCATCGGCGGGCTTCTCCGGATTGCCTTGCCCGCAAACGTACGCCGACGCAACCATCAGCACGCCAACGGCAGCCCGTCCGCCAGCCGAGAAGAGGAAAGAGCGCCCTCCGCGTCTATGCGCGGAGGCGGAATCACGCGCCGCTGGCGTCGTGCAACACACTCGTGGCTCGGCTAAACCGCGTGGCATCTTTCAACTCTAGCATCGCGCAACCCGTCGCACTTGCGCCTTTACGAAGTTTTACCGACGGTTGATGTTACTTTTTCCCACCCTGGCAACTACGCCACAGCAGCGCGCATCCACCCTTAGGTAACGCGGCCTTTAATAATGATTCGTACGCTTACTGGGATCGGTTCCAGCCGAAAATCAGCAAGAATGCAAAAACCAAGAATGAAGATTGCGAGCGAGTCCCACTTCCGCGCCCCGATGGCTTCCGCGCTGATCGCGTTGCTGCTCTGCCTTCCCGGCGCTGCGCCATGGCTGGAGGCCCAGGATGCTGCCTCCACCATTGCCGTCGACGTCAAAGTCGTTGCCCTGCCCGTCACCGTTCGCGACAAACACGGCAAGATTGTCCGCGACCTCACCAAAGATGATTTCACGCTTCAGGAAGACGGCCGGCCCCAGACCATAAAATACTTTTCACAGGATGCGAACCTTCCCCTGACTTTAGGCCTTCTGGTAGACACCAGCCGTAGTCAAACCAACGTCCTCGAGGCGGAGCGCAATGCCAGCCGCAGTTTTATCGAGCAGATGCTGGCCCAACCCAAGGACAAAGCGTTCCTCATCCATTTTGATCGCGAAGTGGAGTTGTTGCAGGACTTGACTTCCTCCCGCGAAAAGCTGCAGGCGGCGCTCGAGTTGCTTAAGACCTCATCGGATCGCGAGCGCTCGAACGATCCGAATGAAATGGCAATGGCAATGGCAATGACCCCGACAAAGGTGGCGATGATTCGCGCTCCGTCCCGGGAAGTGGTTCGCGTCACGGCGGCGGCACCGAACTCTACGATGCCGTGTTTCTCGCCTCCAACGAATTAATGAAAAAGCAACCCGGTCGAAAAGCGCTGGTCATTCTTTCGGACGGCGTCGATCGCGGCAGCAAGACTTACCTGGAGAGCGCAATCGAATCCGCGCAGCGGTCCGACACCGTGATCTATTGCATTTATTTCTCCGAGCCTCACCGCGGCGAAGGCGAACGCCCGAACCATGGCATGGGTCGCGGTGGTGGTTGGCCGGGCGGTGGCGGCGGTTGGCCCGGTGGCGGAGGCGGATATCCCGGCGGCGGTGGTGGTGGTCGCGGAGGCGGCCAGCGCCATCCCGAGGAACCGCGCGTCGATGGCAAGAAAATCCTGGAGCGGATTTCGAAAGAAACCGGCGGGCATTTCTTCGAGGTCACGAAGAAACAGCCGGTCGGCGAGATCTACGACAGCATCGTCGAAGAACTGCGAACCCAGTACAACCTCGGTTATACGCCCGACAAGGACAGTTCCGCTTCCGGCTATCACCACATTCAATTGACCGTGAAGCGCAAGGACCTCACAGTACAAACCCGGGACGGATACTACGCTGACCGCCCCGCGTCGGAAGAGATTCGCCTCACAAAATGAAGAACTGGTTCGTGGGGCGGGCGCCATCGCCCGCCCTGTCTTGCGCAAAAACGCCCAGCTCGAACCGCCTAATCGCTGTAGCTCCCGTATCCAAACCAGCGCGACATGCTCGAAAGCTCGTCTATACTTGCTAGTTTGGCCTTCCACCCGCAGGAGACGATCGTGAAGATATTGGTTTGCATGAAGCAGGTGCCGCAGAAAGATGCTCCGCTGAAACTAAACGATGCGGGCACGTGGATTCGCGAGGATGTTTCTTACGAGGTGAATGAACCGGACGCGTTCGCCCTGGAAGAGGCTTTGCGGCAGAAGGAAAAGCATACCGGCGAAGTTGTGGTTGTAACCGCCGGACCGGCCCGGGCTTCGCAGGTACTGCGCGAGGCGCTGGCCAAAGGCGCGGACCGCGCCATTCACCTGGAGGACGATGCCTTTGTCGGGCTCGACGCCTATAACACCGCGCGCGCCATAGCCACGGCTATAAAGGATGAAAACTTTGACCTGATTTTTACCGGCTTGCAGTCCGACGATTACGGCTACGCGCAGACCGGGGTGATTCTCGCCGAGATTCTCGGCATGCCCCACGCCACCATCATTATGCACATTGAAAAAACCGGCGCTGGCATTCGCGTCAAACGCGAACTGGAGGCGGGCTTCTTCCAGTTTGTCGATATCCCGCTGCCTGCGGTTTTAACCATCCAATCAGGCATCAACAAGCTTCGTTATGCCACCCTCATCGGCATCAAGCAGGCCAAGACCAAGCCGATGCGCAAGGTGACTCTGGCGGAGGTGCAACCGGAACTGGGCGCGAATCTGCAGAAGATCGAAAAACTCTATCTCCCGCAGAAGTCGAAAAACACCGAGTTCCTGGAAGGCGCGCCCGCTGAAATAGCGAAAAAACTGGTCGACAAACTGAAAAACGAAATGCGGGTGATTTGAAAAAGCGGTTCGAAAATATTATTCGCAAAATAACATTCTCAAAATTATGACCGACACTATTCTCGTCCTCGTCGAACAGCGTGAAGGCAAACTCAACCGCGTGTCGTGGGAAACCATTGCCGCTGGCCAGGCCATAAGCCTCGGAGACCGGTTGGGTCTTGCAGGCTGCGGTGGCGGGTTCCGGCGTGGCTGCGATCGCCGCCGAGGTGGCTGCGAAAAAGCTCTCTCACGTGTATGCCATCGAAGCCACCGGCCTAGAGCCTTATACCCCGGACGCGTTCGCCCACGTGCTGGCGGCTTTTCTGGCGGCGCATCCCGCAAAACTGGTCTTGCTGCCGCATACCTATCAGGTTCGGGATTTTGTCCCGAAACTGGCGACCGCCCTGCATTCCACCGCCATCAGCGACGTGATTGGCTACAAGCACGAAGACGGGAAATTGCTCTTCACGCGCCAGATGTTTCAGGGAAAATTTGTCGCCGACGTTAGTTTCGCCGGCTCCGGCCCCTGCTTCGTAACCTTGCAGAACGGCTCCTTCCGCGCCGACAAAGCGGAAACCGGATCCGCCCCCGCGCCGGTCGAAACTGTCCAGTTCGATGTGCCGGATGGCGTCGCGCGCAACCAGCCCCGCGAAGTTTTCAAGGAAGCGAAACAGGCCGTCGATCTCACCCAGGCCGAAATCATCGTGTCGGTGGGGCGCGGCATCAAGGAGCAGAAAAATATCGAGTTGGCAAAACAGTTGGCGGATGCGATCGGCGGCGAACTCGCGGCCTCCCGCCCCATCTGCGACAACGGATGGTTGCCCATGGACCGGCAGATCGGATCCTCCGGACAAACCGTCGCCCCAAAACTCTACCTGGCGCTCGGCATCTCGGGCGCCATTCAGCACCTTGTCGGCATGAAAGGTTCGCGCAGCATCGTCGCCATCAATAAAGATTCCGAGGCGCCGATTTTTGAAATCGCGGACTATGCCGTCATCGGAAATTTGTTCGACATCGTGCCGCCGCTCATCGAGGAACTAAAAAAGGCGAAAGGGTAACGCTTCCCGTTGAGACAGGCCGACCTGAGAAATTGTGCGCTTCCGAATTGCGCGAAATCTGATTTGGGCAAGCGAGCGGCTGGCTCTTTCAAAACCTTGGGGTGTCAATTCTGAACTGAGCCGCCGCCCGCCACGCGGCTAGCCCAGAGTGCTGGCAACAGTGGAAAAGGCATTGTTCGCGTTGGCGCCGATTAAGCGAACCGTGCCGATGACTAGGACGAGAATTACGGCAAGCATTACGGCGTATTCGGCAATATCCTGGCCTTCATCGTTCCACAAAACATCTCGCAGCTTGTTCAGCGTTACCTTGTTCAGAGTTAACTTGTTCGTTAGCTTGTTCAACATGGGGGAGCCTCCACAGGTCCGTTGTAGTTTGGGGGATCGGATCCTTGAAACCACGCTCTTCGAATCCCCCGAGTTCAAAGGGCCGTTGAGCGGATTTCCTTTTTCTGCTTGAAAAACTTTGTCGACTGTATTTCCTTTGCCGGAAGCCGCACAGTGTAAAGAGAGGTTCGCTGGCTGTGGAAAAACTTGACGCCGCCCTATCTCTTTGCGCTCGCTGCGCCGCGCGAAAATTTTTCGCACGTGGAAAACGCCGGACGAATCATCGCCCCGTTAAAAAAGCTCACCGAAATATTTTAGATTCAAAAGTGCGGGAATTTTACGACCCTGCGGGCAGCCCGCTGAGGTGAGCTACCGTCAGCCGTAGATATTTGTAGGGATTAACGGGAATGTCATTGATGCGAACTTCGTAGTGCAGGTGCGGCCCGGTAGCGCGTCCGCTTAACCCGACGTAGCCGATGGTGTCGCCTCGGCGAATCACTTGTCCCGCGGTGACGGCAAAGCTGGAGAGGTGCCCATACCGTGTGCTGATGCCGTGGCCATGGTCGATCATGACGGCGCGTCCATAGCCTCCCAGGAAGTCGGCAAAAGTAACCGCGCCGTCCGCCGGAGCCACCACCGGAGTCCCCACCACCGCCGAGATGTCAACCCCGGAATGGAAGGCGCCTTCTCCGTTAAAGGGATCAATGCGCTCCCCGAAGGATCCCGTCACCATGCCTTCCACCGGCCACAGGTTTGGAGCGGAATTCGCGCGCATCCAGTCTGCGGTCGTGGAATTCTTCGTCAGTCCGAGCGAGATACCGACGCTCGCCGCGCCCGTTAAGGCGGTATGCTTCAAGGCGTAAAGTTGATCGAGCGAGGAGTGCACCTGCGCTTCCTGAATTTGCTCGGTCGAAGCCGCCACCATCGCGGGATTCGACTTCAGTCCGTAAAGCGCCGAAACCTCACTGGCCAGCGACCCGAGCGAAGCTACCTGAATATCGCGTTCCTTCGCGACCTGCTCCAGATGGGAATATCGGTCTTTGAGCTGGGCCTGCTCGGTGCGCAGTTGGTTATAACCCGCGACTTTTTGCAGCATTCGCGTATAAGAGCTGGCGATGCGGACCAGGCAAAAAGTGCTGATCGCCGCCCCCGCCAGCATCACGTAGAGATACTGGACAGGGATGGAAATCTTGCGAAGCTGTCCAGCTTCGTCGCGAGCCACGAAAAATATGTAGAAGCGTCTGCGCAAAGTCCTTTTTCCAGGGAACAGATTATGCTCGGGAATCCGGCGGGACTGTTACGCCCGGTTCCGAAAACCCTGCAAAGCCAAGCGCATCAGGGGCAGGCTGGCCACTGACCAACCTCGAAAGCCAGAGATCTGAGTCCAGCTTTTGGCTGCAACTGGTTCACGTTGCGGCACTTGGTCCAACCAATCAGTGTTAACGGCGAGTTAAACGTAACAAACCTCATGCCGGGTGTCAACCGAACTACGCCCCTTTGGATGGTTACCAAGGCGTCGGGTTTGGCGTTGCCCCTTCGGACATCGTCCCACCTGCTTCCGGTCGCCAAATACATGGCTCGATATAGTAAAAGGTAGGACGAAGGTGAAGCGGCATGCCCCTGACGGAAAGGAAGCTCATACAGCGCGTTCGCCAGTCCGCTCCCGGCGGCCGGGCTCTGGTCACGGGGATCGGAGATGACTGCGCCGTTTTGCGCCTGCCGCCCGGAAGCGAAGTCCTGGTCACCACTGACTTCAGTCTCGAAAATGTTCATTTCCGCCGCGATTGGCACCGCCCCGAATTCGTCGGCTGGCGCTGCCTGACGCGCGGGCTCAGCGATATCGCGGCCATGGGCGGCCAGCCGCTGGCCGCCTTCCTGTCGTTGGCGATCGCGCGTGAAACCCCTTCAGGCTGGGTTGACGGCTTCCTCAAAGGCTTGTTGGATTTGGCCGGGGAGTTCAAAGTTCCGCTGGCGGGCGGAGACACGGCGCAGTCACCGGCCGGCATTCAGGCCGACATCGTGGTGGTAGGTTCGGTCCCTCGTGGAACGGCTGTGCTGCGCTCGGGAGCAAATCCTGGCGACTCCATTTATGTGACCGGAGAACTGGGAGGGGCAGCCGCGGAGCTGGCGCAGTTGCGGCGGGCAAGACGGAAGGCTGCGGGCAGAGCCAGTCCCGCCCGCTTCATGCCGCGGCCACGTCTGGCGGTCGGGCAGTGGCTGCGAAAGCGCGGCGTGGCTTCCGCCATGATCGATCTCAGCGACGGGCTTTCGACGGATCTGGAGCACCTTTGTGAAGAGAGTCACGTGGGCGCGGAGATTGATGCCGCCGCAATTCCCCGGTCGGCGCTTGTATCCGGCAAACAACGCGTCACCCTGGATCAAGCCTTGCATGGCGGCGAAGATTACGAACTGTTGTTCACTACCGCCGCCAAAATGCCAGCCATTGTTGCGGGCGTTCCCGTGACCCGGATCGGAAAGATCCGGCAAGGCTCCGGAATGCGAATCGTGTTGGAGGGAAAAGTTCGCCCACTGGAAGCCGGAGGATGGCAGCACTTTTCGGACGTCCGCCCGCGGTGACTTTGGTTACCTGCCAGCGGTGACGGCGCGGGATTAGAGTGAGTTCATGCGCAAAGTGTTTCTCCTCCCGCTGTTCCTTGGATTCATTGCCGCCCTGTTCATCCCGGCTTTCGGCCAAGCGACTGAGTTTCACCAAGCCGAGCCCAGCAAAATCGATGCCGCGTTCGTCACCCGGCAATTTGGCGATCAGTTCACCCTGCTGAGCGAAATTCCTCCCGTATTTGGCGATCTCAATGGCGACGGCGTGGAAGATGTCGCCATTGCAGCGCGCTGCAAGAATCCGATGCTGGATGAAGCCGAGCATAAATATACGGTGATTGATCCCTACTATGATTTTTTCGGCTATGGCGATCCCAAGCTCACGACCACGTTTAGCGAAGGCGATCCCGCGCTGCGCGGGCTCGTGGTGCTGATTGTTCATGGCGCGGGCGCGGAAGCCTGGCGCTCCGACCATCCCAAAGCGAAGTACGTCATCGTCAACCTGCCGTATCGCATGATTTCCGTGAGGAAGATGAAGCTGCACAAAAAAACCATCGAAGCCGTGTACATCGAGGAATCGGGCGGCTCCGGAGATAGCTCAGCCCTGTTCTTTGACGGCCGCAAATTCCGCTACGTTCCGATGGGTGGAGATATGCAGTAGAGACAAGCCGCCAGATCTCAGATCTCAGTTCTCAGTCCTCAGTCAAAAGCAGCGGCCGACGGAGACGAAGGCTCTGCCTTTTGAATCCGACTTTCTGATGCGTCAGCTTTCTGCCGTTGCTCCGGTTCCGTAGAGGTGGACTCCTAGCACCCCATCCGAGCGGGTCTTTTGGAATGAAAGACTTAGCGGGAGAATCCAGCCAAGGTCTTTTAGTCTAGAGGACTTACTGCTAAAGTCTTTAATAAACAATGACTTACGGGCGACCCGAGGCCGCACTGGGTTTTCCAGGGAAATGTGTATGTACGATTATGTAATTACGTAGGGTTTGTACCCCCCCCCCCCCCCCCCCCCATTTCCGGCTAAAGTATTGAAATTAAATAGTTTACTTCCAAAATATTGACAACATTGGAGTTACGGGTGAAATCTGAATTTTCTCAGTTTGGGCGGGCTCCTTTTTGTCAAAGAGTTCGTCTCGTCCGAGTGCTCGGACGGGACTTGTACACACCATGATTCCATTGATTCTGATGGATGTCTGTGATGGCTGTTACAGAGAAATTGTGACATTCGAGGTCTGCTCAAAAAGTCGTTTCGTGGAGAATCCCTGGCCCTCGGCGGCTAAAGCCGGATTGTTAACAAAAGAGTTATCGCTGCACTGAAGCGGCTGCGCCGCCCAAGAACAAAGGCAAGATCGAGTTTTCTAGCAGCCGGTAAAGCCGCATTGTTAGCAAAGGGTTATCGCGGCGTGCATCGAACCTGCTCCTGTGTTGAAATAGAAGCAGGTCAATCGGATGCCATCCAGAAGTACAAAACTGCGGCGCAAGTTCAAGGCTGCGGAACGCAACGCCCACGGATTGTGGCAAATCCTGAAGGCCGTGCTCTCAACCGACCATCCTCTGCTGGCCCATCTGATCCCCATACGGCGATGCAATCTGGCCTGTACTTATTGCAACGAGTTCGACGATTTTTCCAAACCCGTTCCCGTCGACCAGATGTTGCGGCGGGTCGATGTGCTGGGCAATCTCGGGACTTCCGTCATCACCATCAGCGGCGGCGAGCCGCTGCTCCATCCCCAACTGGATGACATCATCCATCAAATGCGGGTCCGGCGAATTGTCTCGGGGCTGATCACCAACGGGTATCTGCTGACCGCCGACCGTATTCAGAAACTGAATCAGGCCGGCCTCGAATGGCTGCAGATCTCGATCGACAACGTGAATCCCGACGAGGTCTCGAAGAAAAGCCTGAAAGTGCTCGACCGCAAGCTGCAACTGCTGGCCGAGCACGCCGATTTTCACGTCAATATCAATTCCGTGGTGGGCGGCGGCGTAAGCAATCCGCAGGATGCCCTGACCATCGGCAGGCGCGCGCTAGAACTCGGCTTCAGCTCCACCGTCGGCATCATTCACGACGGCACCGGACAGGTCGCAGCCGCTCCGGAGAAGAAGAGCAGCGCGTCTACCACGAGATGAAGGGTCTGGAGAAACGCAGCTTCACGCGCATCAATGCGTTCCAGGACAACATAGCTCTGGGCCGCCCCAATGAATGGCGTTGCCGCGCCGGCGGCCGCTACCTTTATATTTGCGAAGACGGACTGGTGCACTACTGCTCGCAGCAGCGCGGCTATCCGGGGATTCCGCTGGAGAAATATACCGTGGCCGACATACGCCGCGAGTTTCGCACGGAAAAGTCTTGCGCGCCGCACTGCACCGTGTCCTGCGTGCATCAGGTGTCCGTGGTCGACGCCTGGCGCGCCCCGCAGGTGGCGGCGACTACCGGAACGGGCGGACTGGTACAGATCGAGTAGTTGGAGCCCGCACTCGACAATCGGCACAAGACCCTCAACACTACTGCGAGGGCCTCGAATCTTTTCCCAACGCTAGAAGGTTGTCGCCACCGAGAAGCGGAAAGTTTTTCTGGGCTCGCGCAGAGTGTAGTTCGAGCCCAGGGTCGATTGCGTCAATCGATAGGTATATTCCGCGGCGCCGTAGTGGGTCGCGAAGGGGAACATACCGGGAGTGATTTGCAGCGGCGGCGAGGCCCCGCTGTCGAGGCGCAGTGCATTGTAAGCGTAATAAATGCGGAACGGCGCATTCACCACCGGCAGCATGGTCTGTAACTCCAGGCCGGTGGACATGCGCGGAACCCAGTTCGTTCCCGGCACGGGCTTAAGATCAGGCGACACGGCGCCGGCGGGAAGCTTGGCGCCCCCGGCACAGGCGTAGGCGGTGTCAGGCCCCAGGATGGGGCAGCCGAACAACGTGTTCTGGAGCGTGCTGTACTGCACCGCATTAATCTGAAGCTGTGACGTGCGGATGATGGGATCGACGCCCACATCGACGAACGGGGCGATGGCGACCGGACCGGCAATGCTGATGCGGTATTCCAGGTTGCTGTGCAGACTCAGATCTCCGCCAGGGGTGACCAGTTGCGAATAGGGCACGGGAATATTCCAGCAGTTGCTGATGCAGCTGTTGCCCGAGCTGACTACAGGAAAATTAGGATTGGCGGGAACAAACGATCCATCCCGATTCCTTAGGGGAACCGACTGCGCGCTCGGCAGATAGGCGATGGGCGAGATGGTGCGGATATCGAATCCGCGAATATCGTTTTCGCCCCCCAGGTAAGCGCGCTCGAAAGGCGGGGCGACGATTCCGCCGTACCCCGAGATGAAGGACGCCTGCACGTTATAACCGACGGCATTGCGCCGCTTTTGTACCGGGAAGAACTGCTTGAACTGGACAATCGGCCGAATGGCATGCACCGTCCCGCCGATGCCGGAGAATTCGCCGCCGATGAAAAGGCTCTTGCCGTGGTGCGGCGCGTAGGCGGCGTCCAGCGTATTCATCGTAAAACTGGGGGTGATCTTGCTGGTGATGATCCCGTTCAGTGCGTTCGGTCCGGTGATGCCGCGGAAGTTCAGGTTGTCAAACAACAGCTTGGAGGCATTGCTCACCGCAATCAGCGACGAGCGGTCGAAGGAGTAGCTGATTCCAACCCGCTTAAACGAGTGGCCCTTGCGCAAGGGATAACTCAAGCTAAGGCTCAAACCCGTGCTCGACTGCGAGTAGTTCTGCAGGTTTTGCAGATAAGCGGAGGATAAGTTCAGACTCTGCCCGGTGGCGATGGCGTATTGCCGCGCCTGGTCGTAGTCGGTTTTACGGGTATACACGTTGAAACCGGCCTGTATGGGACGTTCGAACAAATAGGGCTCGGTGAATCCAAACACCAGATCGCGCTGCCGGCTGCCGAGGCTGGCCTGCACGGAAAGCGTCTCGCCCAATCCCAGGAAGTTGTTGGTGGCGTAGTTGAGGCCAACAAAGGCGCCGGCCAGCCCGCTCACGCCGCCTTGCAGTCCGATGCTGTTCTTGCCTTTTTCCTTGACCTTCAGTGTGAGATCGACGGTGCCGTTCTTTTCGTCGAGATGCCGTTCCGTGGTGTTGGGATCGTCAGGCTTGAGTTGTTCGAAGTAGCCGAGCTGGTTCAGGCGCTGGAGGCTGAGTTCCCAGTAACGCGAGTTGTAAACCTGCCCTTCCTCAAGCGCGATTTCACGGCGAATCACCTTGTCGCGGGTGGTGGTGTTGCCCTGGAACTCGATGCGGCGCACCGTGAACAGCTTGCCTTCGTCGACGTCAATGACCAGATTGGCAATCTTTTTTTCGTCGTCGAACTTCGTATCCGGCACAGAGGTAAAGTTGATGTACCCGTTCTCGCCATAGGCCTTGCGCAGGTTTTCCAGGCCCTTGGCGATTTTGTCGCGGCTGAAAATGTCGCCATCCTTCATGGGGAAAAGGCTGCGCAAAGCGGCCGTGTTCTTGATGGCCACGTTGTTCTTAAAGGTGATCGTGCCGAGATGATAGCGGTCACCCTCCTCGATGGGTATCGTGATATCGACGGATTTGCCCTGCCCGGTTTGCAGCAGTGGAACGTGGAATCCGGTGTGCCCGGTATCGTGAATGTCGGTCTTCGGATCGTCCACCAGAACTTTGAAATAGCCGCGGTTCTGGAATTCGGCGCGGACGCGTTCGGTGTCCTCCTCCAGCTTGGTGGCGTCGTAGGTCTTGGCGAAGAGGTTTTCCAGAAAGATCGAGTGCGGAATGCCGATGGGCTTCAGATTCTTCATGGCCGCGCGCAGGGTCCGGTCGTTAACGTGTTTGTTGCCGCGGAACGTGATCTGCCCCACTTTCACTTTGGGGCCTTCTTTGATCACAAAGGTGATGTCGACGGCGGCCGGCGGAATGGGCCGGATTTCGGTGCGTGATCGTGGCGAATTGGCGTCCGTGCTCGGCCAGCAGGCCTTTGATGACGACTTCGGCTTTCTTGATCTTGGTCGGATCGTATTGGTTTTCCACTGCCAGTCCGACTTTGCGCTCCTTGAAGCGGTCGAGCACGTCGCTGGTCGAAACCGCGTTCAGTCCCGTGTAGTTGATTTCGCGAATCGTGGGACGTTCTTTGAGATAGATGTGGAGGATCCAGCCCTTCTCATTCTGTTCGCGCTCGAATCGTATGTCCTCGTAGTAGCCGGTGTTCCACAGCGCGTTGAAATCGCGCTCGATGGCGGCGGTATCATAGACGTCGCCGACTTTCGTGAAGATGCGCGATTTTACGGTCTCCGCCGGGATGCGCCGGTTGCCGTGAACTCTAATGTCGACAATGAGGTCCTGCTGCCCCACCACCGGCGCCACCAGCAGCAGGAGCGTGAGGAGGTAGAGCGGGCGGTGGCCGCCCGAAAGACACTTCCACAGCCCGGCGCGGAAGGAAAATGGAGAAGCGGATAATAGCTGCTTCGGGCCCCTGTCGTGGCCACTTCGCGGGGCACACGCAGCCCTGTCATGATGCCGAAAATGAATCGCAACTACCTCGAAAATCTAGAGTTAGGAAAACCGTAATTATACGGTAGAGAGTGAGAAGCGTCCAAGACCAGCGGCCGATTTTCACTCCGCTTCTGTCAGGGGAAGCACGCCTGAAAATGTTCTACCTCAACACAGACGGAATAAACCGTGGCCGCGTTGCCCACGCCGCAAGTTTTTCTGGGGCCAAGCTTTCGGAGGCGAAGAACTTTCCCGCCGGACAAGGGGCGCCCGAAGCTCACTGGTCTCTTGCAACTCGATCGGTTGCGACCGGTCTTTTGCGACGGGTCGATCGCGACCGAAGCAGTCGAACCCGGCTACTTAAACTCCAGGACTTCCTTTTCTTTGGATTTGCTCATGTCTTCCATCTTTTTGATTTCGTCGTCCGTGAGTTTCTGAATCTCATCGAGCGCCCGCTTCTCGTCGTCCTCGGCGATTTTCTTGTCTTTCATTGTCTTCTTGATGGCATCGTTGCCATCGCGGCGGATGTTGCGGATGGCGGTGCGGTGCTCCTCGAGAATTTTATGAAGATGTTTGACCATATCCTTGCGCCGGTCTTCGGTAAGCGCGGGGACGGGAACGCGCACAATCTTGCCGTCGTTCATGGGATTGAGTCCGAGGTCGGCGCCGCGTATGGCCTTTTCGATGGCGGCAAGCTGGGAGGCGTCGAACGGTTGCACGGTGATCATCTGCGGCTCCGGGGCGTGAAGCTGCGAGACCTGGTTGAGCGGCATCTGCTCCCCGTAATAATCGACAGTGATGCCGAATCGAGCATGTGTATGATTGGCCCGCCCGGTGCGGGTCGAGGCCATCTCGCGGCGGAAGTCTTCGACCGCTTTGTCCATGCGCGTCTTCAGCTGCGCGTAGGTTTCCTTCAGCGCGGGATTTGCTGCCATCGAGGCTTGTGCCATGGCTGCGGCTCCTTAAGTTTGAGGTCGAAAGAGGGAATTATAAACCTGGGCCACGATGTTGAGTTCGCGGTAGTCTATTTTGCGCCGTGATTCGCACTAAGAGCCCAGTTGAATCCGGCATTATTCGCTTCATAAATTCGTCAAAGCGCGGAATTACAGCGTCGCAATCGCATTCGGGCCGGGCATTGGAGAGTCCGCCCCAGCGAGGGAACTACCACCGCGAAGCTCGTTTGCCGGTGCCGATGTGGCAATATTGAGCGCGGAGTTGAGGTGCGGTTATGGTCCCGTCTCGCTTGTTTACTGTCTTCGTGCTGCTTGTTTTGCCATCACTGGCTCGAACCCAACAGTTCGCAAGTGTTGTTATTAAGCCCTCGGTAGCGAGCGCTTCCGGCGCAGGCCGTTTGCAATTTCTGCCTAATGGCGATCTGGTCTGCCATTCCGTTCCTGTAGTCGAGCTAATGGGCCTGGCCTATGCCGTCCCGGACAATCCGACCCCAAGATTAGTTTCACTCCCGGAGTGGGCAGTCCGCCAGCGATTCGATATTGAAGCGAACGACCTCGGCATCCTTGAAGCTCGACACGAAAGACATACAAGCCCAGAGGCGAACGATAGCGATCTTGCTGCAAAAGCTCCTGAATGACTATTTCGGCCTTGTGCTCAAGCTTAAAACGGTGACCACACCGATGTACGCGCTTACGCTATCAGGGAACGACCACAAGCTGACGGGTTCGACAATCAGCCCAAGGGATTGCATTCTCGACACTGACGCAGATGGTTGCCACAGCTTTGCAATCGGCTTTGGACATCCCTTGAACGCAAGAGCCGTGGACATGTTTGACCTCGCGCGCTATCTCGAAAATTGGACAGATCTCCCCGTAGTTGACCGAACCGCGACTACTGGATTGTTCGCGATGCATTCGCAGGGGTGGCAGCCAATGATATTGCCGCCTCCTCCACCAGGTGCTACGGGTACCGGAGCGGAGTTCGCCAGCCTATCAACGCTGTCGACGGTTCTCAGCAGTTTTGGCCTTCAGCTGCATCGCGAGGAGGAGAAGCTGCCTTTCTACGTGGTGGAGCGGCTTGATCAGCCCAACGCAAAGTAAGCCAGCCTCGCTCCTAACCTGGTATACAGTTAGTCCCTTGCCTCACGCGCTGACCAGCGACCCGATCTTTTCCCCCATAACCACCCGGCGTATATTGCCGTGCTGGTTCAGGTTGAAGACGATGATGGGCAGATTATTGTCTTTGCACAAGGAGATGGCGGTGGAGTCCATCACTTTCAGCCCTTGTTTGAGGACATCCATGTAGGTGAGGGTGGAATATTTCTTGGCGTCGGGCACTTTCATGGGGTCGGCGTCATAGATGCCATCGACTTTGGTGGCCTTGAGGATGGCGTCAGCCTTGATCTCCATGGCGCGGAGAGAAGCGGCTGTGTCGGTCGAGAAGTACGGGTTGCCGGTGCCGCCGGCGAAAATGACGACGCGGCCCTTTTCCAGGTGCCGGATGGCGCGGCGCCGGATGAAGGGCTCGGCCACCTGGTTCATCTCGATGGCGGTCTGCACCCGTGTGAAAACACTCTGCTTCTCCAGCGCATCCTGCAATGCCAGCGCATTGATGACGGTCGCGAGCATGCCCATGTGATCGGCGGAGACACGATCCATGTCGCGGGCCTGGTCGGCCACGCCGCGGAAAAAGTTGCCGCCGCCGACCACAATCGCCATCTGGATTCCGAGATTGTGAACTTCGGCAAGCTCGGCCGCCACTTCATGAATGCGGGCGGTTTCAATACCGAAACCCTTATCGGCGGCCAGTGCTTCGCCAGAGATTTTCAGCAGGATACGCTTGAAGATCGGTGCGGACATGAAGCATCAGTGTAGCATCGCCCAAGCGAACGCCTGGTGCCTCGCTCTAAATTTCGTGCTAAATGCCGATTAAGGTGGGGGTTGACCTTCTCCGCCTTCGCTTCTACTCCGCCTTTTGTTCGGAAGGCTTAGTCACGGCAACGGTTTCTCCCGGATCGCCGACTTTGAAGCGGGCAAAGCGCCGCACCGCAATGTTCTCGCCGAGTTTTCCCACTTTGGCGGCGATCAATTGCGAAATGCTCATGGTCTGATCTTTGATGAACGGCTGCTCCAGCAGGCAGACTTCCTCATAGAACTTTTCCATTTTGCCGGTCACGATCTTTTCCACCACAGCCGGCGGCTTGCCAGTGGCGGCGGCCTGGGAGCGGTAAATATCCTTCTCGCGCTCGAAAGCCTCGGGCGTAACGTCTTCCTTGCGCACGAATTTCGGATCGCTCGCCGCTATGTGCATGGCAATGTCGTGCACCAGTTCCTTGAAATCGTCGGTGCGGGCGACAAAATCGCTTTCGCAGTTGACCTCGACCAGCACGCCGATCTTGCCGCCGGCGTGAATGTAGTGCGCGACCGAGCCTTCGCTGGTCACCCGCGTGGCTTTCTTCGCCGCCACCGATACGCCCTTCTTGCGCAGCAGGACGATGGCCTGTTCCAAATCGCCTTTGGCCTCGGTCAAGGCGTGTTTGCAGTCCATCATCGGCGCGCCCGTCTTGTCGCGAAGATCCTTCACTCGGGCGGCGGAAATATTTGCGCTTTTGCTGTCGTTGGGATTTGGAGTCACTGTGCTAGCCATGATTTTTTGCTTTCCTTTTGGACTGTACAAAATTTGACCCGCGCACATTCAGGCTGCGCAGGTCCCAGGGTTAGTGCGAATCTCGAAACGCACCTCAAGAGCGGTGTCTGAGTTCGAGGAACGAAGGACTAAGTTCTAAGGTCTCGCTGAAAGGTGCCGCCTATGCGATGCCTGTCTGCGAAGCTCGGTTGCGAAAGTCAGTGCGAAGCTTGCGATATCGCTCCGAGGTAAGCCGAAGCAATGCGGAAATCAAAACTACGCCACGGCCAGATTCGCACCCTGGGTGCTTCCCGCAAACTAGAAGCGGCGCGTCTCGGCCTGCAGTTCGTCCACGTCCTCGGTGGCTGCGGAGGGACGCTTGCGCGTGCCTTTTCCGAGCACGTCTTCCATGCGAAGTTCTTCGGCCGGGACTTCCCCCGCGGCAACCGGCACGGCTTCGCTCTCTTCGACGACAGCCGCGAAAATCTCTTCCGTCTCGGGCAGCGCTTCCGCTGCCGCCGGCTCCGGCTCAACCACCGCCTGAATATCGACCATCTGCTTGTCGTCGCGGGCGTGCACGCCCTCGGCAATCGATTCCGAAATCTTCGAGGTGAATAAACGGATGGCGCGCAGCGCGTCGTCGTTGCCCGGAATTACGTAATCCACTTCGCTCGGATCGCAGTTGGTATCGACCACCGCAACCACGGGAATACCCAGTTTGCGCGATTCGCGCACCGCGATTTGTTCCTTGTTGGAATCGATGACGAAGATAGCGTCAGGCAGCCGAGTCATATTCTTGATCCCGGCCAGGTTCGCCTGCAGATGCTTGCGCTCGCGCTCCAGCTTGATGACTTCTTTTTTCGGCAGCAGATCGTAACGGCCATCGGTGGCCATTTCGTCGAGTTCCTTCAGGCGCTTCACCGATTTCTGCACCGTGACCCAGTTGGTGAGCAGGCCGCCGAGCCAGCGCTGGTTGACGTAGAACATCGAGCAGCGCTGCGCCTCTTCGGCAATCGCGTCCTGCGCCTGACGCTTGGTGCCCACGAAGAGAATGATGCGGCCGTCCGCCGCCAGATCCTGTACGAACTTCGACGCTTCCTTGAACATCTTCAGCGTCTTCTGCAGATCGATGATGTAAATGCCATTGCGCTCGCCAAAGATGAATTCCTTCATCTTCGGGTTCCAGCGCTTCGTCTGGTGCCCGAAGTGAACGCCCGCTTCGAGCAACTCCTTCATCGTAATGTTTGCCAATCAACCTCCTCAGTTGGTCTGCATCCGGACGTCCATTAGCCCCGGATTGCCATTCCCGTCCACCCCATCTCAGGGGAGGTGGGGGGATGAATTTTTAGATCCGTATTTCTCAACCTCAATCGTGCCGGATGAGCGACAACGCCCGTATCCGCCCCAACTATCTCTTCGAAAACTGGAAGCGCTTTCTGGCGCCCTTTTGTCCGTACTTCTTGCGTTCCTTGGCGCGCGGATCACGCGTGACCATGCCTTCGGCTTTGAGCTTGCCGCGCAATTCCGCGTTGAACAGCATCAAAGCACGCGTGATGCCCAGGCGAACGGCATCAGCCTGTCCCGCGACTCCCCCGCCACACACGTTGGCGAGCACGTTAAAGGTCGCGCCGGTATCGGTCGAAACCAGGGCTCTCTTGGCCGCGATGCGCTGCGCCGGTGTCACAAAGTATTCGTCGAAGGTTTTTCCATTTACCTTGTACTCGCCACTGCCGGGGCGAAGAAAAACCCGTGCGATCGCCGTCTTGCGGCGTCCGGTTCCGTAGTATTGAACGATTTCAGCCATTTTTGCCCTCGGCACTCCGTCGTCGGCCATCACCCGCCAGCCAACCCGTGTGCCCGTCACCCTTCAAAAAATTCAGAGGCGTTACGCCTTGAAACCCTGCCCTACGGCAAACACCTTCGCGTGCGGCTTCTGCGCCTCGTGCGGATGTTTGTCGCCGCGGTAAACCTTGAGTTTGGTAAACATCTGCTTGCCCAGTTTGTTCTTGGGCAACATGCGCGAAACCGCGTCCTCAACAATCAGCTCCGGCTTGCGCACCAGACGCTTTTTCATTTCCTCGGACCGAATTCCGCCCGGATAACCGGTGTAGTGGTGGTACTTTTTCTGCTCCACCTTCATGCCGGTGATCTTGATCTTTTCGGCATTGATGATCACTACGTGGTCCCCGGTATCGATAAACGGCGTGTATTGCGGATTTTCTTTGCCCATCAGAATGCGGGCCACGCGCGAGGCCAGGCGGCCGAGCGGAAGTCCGCTCGCATCCACGACAAACCACTTGCGCGCAATATCCCCCTCTTTGGGGAAATAGGTTGACATCGGAAATCTCCCGGAAATTAAAGAACGCTTATGACTACGAAGACCGCTGAGTGCCCTTATGAATCCACGCAGAACGCGCGCTAGGTGTTCCCGGCGGGCAGCCGCAGGACTTCCACATCACTTGCAAAGACTTTTAGCATAGCCCAGCCACAATGCGCTTGTCAACGACTTCAGCGGCAAGGGGTTACCGCGACAGCGCCGGCTCGGGCGGCAAAGGCAACCCCGGCAAAGGGGAGGTTGCGTCCCGTTCCCTCTTAATTGTCCCTCTTACTTCCCCTCCACCGACTCCAGGCAGCGGCCATAAAGTTCGAGCAAATGGGAGGCATAATCCTCCGGCTTGGCGGCAGCTCCCGTGCCTTGGAAGCCCACTCCCGCCCCGGTCGTCTTGCCGTAGCTGGTGGTCATGGCGATGAATTTCATCAAATCGAGAGCGATGTCTTCGTTGCGGCGGGAGCCTAAAGAAAGACCGGGTACATCCATGATGCAAACTCCTCCCTGATTTCGACGGCGATAATTTGCGCCGCGATTTGGAGCGGCGGCGCTGCGATCATAGCAGAACTACAAAAAGGCATGAATCGCTTGAGCGACGGGCGTCTTATTCGAACGCCCGCCGCCGATTCGGCGATTCCGCTCTATTCCGGCTTTTGGTCTTTCTTGTCCTTCTTTTCCTTTTTTCGCTCTTCCTCGGCCTGCTTCTTCTCGGCTGGCGTTGGCGCGCGCTGTGCCGGAGCTGGCTTGGCTTCGGCGGGTGGCGTGCGCTGCGGCCGATCGTTATTGGGACGATCGTTGTTGGGACGATCGTTGTTGGGACGATCGTTATTGGGACGATCATTATTCGGCCGCTCATTATTCGCCGGAGGTGGCGTTGCCCGTGGTTCGGCTTGCGGCGCAACGGGACGAGTCGCCGGTGGACGATTCGCCTCCGGGGGATTGGCCGGAGAAGGCCGGTTATTCGGAGCCATATTGGCCGGCCGGTCGGTATTTCGAAGGACGATCGGTATTCGGACGATTCGTACTTGGACGATCTGGTGCGGAACGATCAGGCGCTGTCGGCGCCGCTGGCCGATTCATGTCTGGCCGATTCGGGGGCGGAGCGTTTACCGGTCGATTGCCCTGCATTGGACTTGCCATCCCGGGACGATCATTTGCCGAAGGCTGATTGCCCGGGCGATTACCCGGCTGGTTTGCTGGACGTCCCATGGTCGGCGTCGCCGGACGACCGGCAGGCGCTTGCTTGACCAGCGGTTGTGGGGCGTTGGCAGGACGCAAGGTCCGCACCTCGCTCCTCGCCAACGGCTGTCCGGGATGGGCCGCCAAAGCCTGTTGTTGTCTGGCAAACGGCACCGGCGGCGGGGGTGGCGCTTTCTTGGCGATCACCTGCCGGTTCATGATGGCCGCCGGCGGAGCGGCGACGCGACCCGCGGTCGTAGCTCTGGCGCCGAGAACACTGTCGCGCGTCGGAGCCACCGCAACCCGGGCGCTGACCGAGGCGTTGGCGATGTCCCTCGCATCCACCCGAACCGCCGCCCGAGCCACCGGCTGCGCGCTCGCAAAGGCGCGTTGAGGAACCACGGTGACCGCACCGCGCACGTTGCGATTGGCATAGGTCACATTGGTGATGGTGGTCGAGCGATTCACGATGGTGGTGTTGTAAATGTTCGTGACCTGAATATTCGTGACCGTCGTATTGCTGATGTTCACGCGCTCCACGTAGCGTTCGCTGACGTGATAGGAGGGAACAAACACTTCCCGCGGACCCAGTGGAAACCATCCCACGTTACCGCCGAAACCCACTCCCACGCCGCCACCGACAAACACCACCAGCGCCGGCGCATACACCGCCCGCACCGCTACCGGTCCCGCGACCCAGCCCCAGCGTCCGCCGATTGTGACCCAGCGTCCGTAGTGAAAGGGAGCGTATCCCCAGGGCGAATCATCCACCCAGGTGTATCCCCAGGGAGCAATCCAGTCCCAGTGGCCCGCGTGATACGGCGCCCAGTCGGCATCGACCCGGCTGGGAAACCAGATGTGCCCATAGCTTGGGTCATTGCGCCAGTCGCCATAGTCATCCAGGTCCTCGTAGCCGACGACATCGCTGGCCAGATATTGCGCCGAGCGCGACTGGTCGAAACGGCGATCCCGGTTATAAGCCCAGTTGTCAAAAGCATCGGGGCCGCCGATTTGAATCACGTCGGCGTTCAGCGAGTCGGTCCCGCTGAAAGTGCCGCGCTGCCCGGCGTGGAGAGTGTAAGTCTGGCCGTTGCCGGTGGCCTGGCCTCCGCCGTCGCGTATGCTGACGACCGTGTAAGTGCCGTCCTCGCTCGCCTCGACCCGGTAGCTGCCCGGCTCGGAAACCGAAAACGCCAGATTGGGCGTGTCGATCTCGTAGTCATCGTCATCGTTCAAACGGCGAACCCGGATATTGAGCGAACCGGATGTCAGTTGGATCTGGACGGTGTTGTCATCCAGATTCAGAAACGAGAAACCGGTGTTCTCGCTCAGGCGAATGACCGACGATCCCAGTTGCACTTCGGCGCGCGAATTCTGGTCTGACCACAGTTTGTCGCCGGTGGTCATCGGACGATTGGGAACGGCCTGCACCCAATCGCTCTCGCCGGCGGGCTGGAAGGAAACCGAACCTTCCATATATCCGAGACGCGCCACCCGGCCGGGAGGGTCGTCCTGCTGGTCCTGATCATCCCCCTGCGCCAAAGCCAGGGTGGGTAGAATTACGATTGCGAGCGCGCATGCCAGCACAGCGCTCCAGCGAAATTTGTTAACCGTTCTCGTCATAAGCAAAGTCATAAGCTAAAGTCTCTCCCAAAATTTACCAAACTTCGTACCCATCAATAGATGTCTTGGACCTGATCGCAGCATACCCCTTATCGCAGATAAACACCAAAAACGCCGGAAGGTTTTGGGGGATTTAAAACGCCGTCTGCGACCGCGCCGGGACGAACGCGACCGCGTCGCTTCCGGGCTCGAACCGATTTCTAACCCACTTCCACCAATCCGTAGCTGAGCGACCAGCGCGCCCGCATTTCCCGGAGCGCCCGCTCCATCTCTGATTTCGATATTTCGTCATTCGGTCCCGCCAGCACCAGCGCCGCCTCACGCTTGGCAGCCTCCAGCAATTGCCGGTCGCGAATAATATTGGCCACGCGAAAGCTCGGAATGCCCGCCTGCTTCGTCCCAAAAAATTCGCCGGGCCCGCGCAGTTCGAGATCGAGTTCGGCGATCTGGAAGCCGTCGTTGGATTTCACCATGGCGTCCAGGCGGCGCTCACCTTCCTCGGAAACTTTGCCGCCGCGCAGCAGCACGCAATAGGATTTTCCCGCGCCGCGCCCAATGCGGCCGCGCAACTGATGCAGTTGGGCCAGGCCAAAGCGGTCGGCGTGTTCTATTACCATGACGGTCGCGTTCGGAACATCTACTCCCACTTCGATCACCGTGGTGGCCACCAGAATTTCAATTTCACCCCGCTGAAATTCCCGCATCACGCGCTCTTTTTCCGCGGCATCGAGCCGTCCGTGCAGCAGCCCGACATGCAGCCTGGGAAAGATCTTTTCCCGCAACTGCCGGTGCATCTGCTCCGCGGCTTTCAGTTCGCGCTCTTCATTTTCCTCGATCACGGGATAGACCACGTAGGCTTGATGCCCGGCGGCCACCTGCTTGCCGACGAAATCCCACACCTCGGGAGCGCGCTCGTCGGCCACACAGCGTGTCACCACGGGAGTCCGTCCCGGCGGAAGTTCGTCCAGCACGGAAACATCCAGGTCCCCGTACAGAGTTAATGCCAGGGTGCGCGGGATGGGAGTTGCGGTCATCACCAGCACGTCCGGTTCGGGCTCGCTTTTCGCCTCCTTCTTCTGCTCACTGCGCCCGTTGGAGCCGCCAAATTCACCCTCCCCTGCGGGATTTTGCGATGCATCTTTCTTCATCAGCTTCAGGCGTTGCATTACGCCGAAACGATGCTGCTCGTCGACGATGACCAGGCCGAGATTGCCGAATTCCACGCGGTCCTGAATCAAAGCGTGGGTTCCGATGACGAGCTGCGCATTGCCCTGCGCAATGTGCCGCCGGACGTTGCGTTTGCGGTCCTGCTCCAGCGAGCCGGTGAGCAGCACGATGCGGTAGCCCGCGGCTTCCAGAATCTGGCGCGCGGAAAAATAATGCTGCTGCGCCAGAATTTCCGTCGGCGCCATCAACGCCACCTGATAGCCGTTTTCAATGGCGATGATCGCCGCCTGGAAAGCCACGATCGTCTTGCCCGAGCCCACGTCTCCCTGCAACAGACGGCGCATCGGGCTTGCTGCCTGCATGTCGTCGGCAATTTCTCTCAGCACCCGCTTCTGCGCACCCGTGGGATGAAAGGGCAAGATCTTCTTGATCGCCTCGCGCACTCCGTTGTTCAACTGAAAAGCGATCCCCGTCTGCGCCTCCTGCTCGCGCCGCCGCAGTTCCAACCCGACTTCGATGAAAAACAGCTCATCGAAGATCATCCTTATATGCGCCGGCGTGCGCGACGATTGCAAATCACTGAAGCTTTCCCCGGCATCGGGCCAATGCGCCTTCCACAGCGCCTCGCGGAGAGATACCAGGCTCAAATGGTTGCGCACGGCCGCCGGTATGGGATCGGACAACTCCGGGTTTAGATTTTCCAGTACCCCGCGGATCACGCGCCGGAACCAGCGCGGCGTCAGCTTGCCTTGACCTGTCGACTCGTAAATCGGGACGATGCGTCCGATTTCGAGCGAAGCCGCGGCCTTCTTTTCCGCCTCGTCCGCGCCTCCCTGCTCGTTGATGTCCCCCAGGATTTCAAATTGCGGCTGGATGATTTGCAGTTCGCCGTCGCGATTTTCCTCGACCTTGCCATATAGCGCAAGCATTTGTCCCGCCTGAAACCGGTCCTGCAAATACGCGGCGTTGAACCAGATGCACTTGAGCCGGGTCCGGCCCTGGCCGACCGTGAGCTGGAAAATTGGCATGCGGCGAGTGCGAAACAAGCCCGAGTTGCGAACTTCCGCGATCACCGTAGCCATCTCCCCGGCGCGAAGTTCGGCGACGGAACGGGGATTCAGCCGATCCTCGTAGCGAAACGGCAGATAGTGGAGCAGGTCGTCCACCGTCCGTATATCCTTGGCGGCAAGCACCTCCGCCAGGCGCGGGCCGACGCCTTTGATGTACTGCACTGGAGTGGAGAGGTCCAGCATCTCAGCGATGTTAGCAGGAGCGCGTCGGCGCTCGCCGCAATCGCCCGCGCAAATCCAGTACACTCATCGCGTCCAATTTGCACGCACGTCTGTGGGACGCACCTCATGCTTAAACCCAGGAAATTGATACCCGGGCTCGCCCCCTACCGCTCGCCCATTCTCAGCCGCGACGGGCTAAGCCTCGATCTCAACGAGAGCATGGCCGGATGCTCGCCTCGCGTCCTGGCACGACTGCACAGTCTGCAGGCGGCGGACGTGGCGCGCTATCCCCAGCGCGAGATTGGCGAACGGCTGGTCGCGGATTTTCTCGGCGTGGCTGCGGACCAGGTTTTGCTGACCAATGGCATGGATGAGGCCCTCTCGCTCCTTTTCACAACTTATCTCGGCCCCGGTGACGAACTGCTTTTCGCCGATCCGACCTTCGTAATGTATCCCGCGCTGGGCGAGGCTCTGGAGGCGAGGGTGGTGCGCGTGGCCTCCGGCGAAACGCTGGCGCTTCCGGTCAACGGATTACTCCAGCGGATTTCTCCGCGCACCCGAGTGATCGCGATAGCGAATCCCAATAACCCGACCGGCCTCTTGGCCCCGCGGGTCGATTTGCTGCGCCTTGCCGATGCTGCGCCCGGGGCGGCGGTCCTCATCGACGAGGCCTACTTCGAATTCTGCGGCGAGACGCTGCTCCCTGACCTGGCGTGCCATCCCAGCCTCTTCGTCGCTCGCACTTTTTCGAAAGCCTACGGCCTCGCCGGACTGCGACTCGGCGTCCTTGCCGGACCGGCCGATCAAATCGACTTCATGCGCCGCATCGGTGTGCCCTTCAACGTCAACTCGGTGGCGCTCGCCTGCCTCGAGGAAGCGCTCGCCGACCAGGATTTCGTCAGCGATCACGTCGCCCAGGTAAAGCAGGGCCGCGAACGACTGGGGCGGTTATTCGACGAACTCGGCCTCCACCATTGGCCGAGCCACGCCAATTTTGTCCTCCTGCGGGTAGGGGATGGCGCGAGCCAACTGGTGGAGTTCCTGCAACGGCGTGGGATCCTGGTGCGGGATTCGTCGGCCAATCCGGGATGTGAGGGCTGCGTGCGTATCACCGTGGGAACGCCGGCGCAGATGGACGCCTTACTTCCCGCTCTTCGCGATGCCATCGTCGAGTTGCAAAGTTCCTGACGCCGGCACTCGCGAGCGCTACCAACTGAAGCTCGGAGTAGGGCAACATATTCCCATGACCACGATTTTGCTCCTCACCCTCTCCAACATTTTCATGACCTTCGCCTGGTACGGGCATCTGAAGTATCGCCAGGCGCCGCTTTTCAAAGTCATCGTCATCAGTTGGCTGATCGCCTTCGCGGAATACTGTTTCCAGGTGCCGGCGAACCGGATTGGCTCCTATGAGTTCACCACGGCGCAGTTGAAGACCATACAGGAAGTCATCACCCTGGTCGTCTTTTCGGTCTTCTCGGTTTTCTATCTTCGGGAACCGCTGAAGTGGAATTACCTGGTTGGTTTTGTCATGATCGTGGCGGCGGTGTCGGTGATCTTCAAGAAATGGTAGGAATTCCGATCCTGCCGGATCGTCGTTCGTCGTCGAATACTCTGGTCGTCGTACAATGTCTTCGACTTTGCGCTCGCGCAACAGCTGAGTGCTGCAAAAGTAATTGCAAAATGCTCATCTTCCGCAAGCCTCTACCGAACATCGAGCATCCCGAAATGCCCGCGGACGTGGTCATCGTCGGCGGCGGCCCGGCCGGCATGGCCTGCGCCCTGCGCTTGTCCCAGTTGATCGACGAACATAACGCCCGGCATCCGGAAAATCCCCTCAGCAAGGAAAACATCTACCTCCTGGAAAAGGCGCGCGAGGCGGGCCAGCATTGCCTTTCCGGCGCGCTTCTCGATCCCCGGTCGATGCGGGAACTGCTTCCCGGATTTGAGAGTGAGGCTCCGCTCGATGCGGTGGTGCACAAAGAAGCGGTCCATTTCCTGACCCGCACCGGCCATCACCAGTTGCCGTTCAGTCCGCCGCCATTGCAGGATCACGGCAACTACGTCATCTCCATCAACCGCTTTGTGAAGTGGCTGGCGGGCAAGGTGGAAGCCGCCGGTATTACGATCTTCAGCGGCTTTGCCGGCTCGGAATTGCTCTACGACGGCGATCGCGTCGCGGGCGTGCGCACCGACGACAAGGGCGTCGACAAACAGAATCAGCCGAAATCGAATTTCGAGCCGGGATACGACATCAAGGCCAAGGTCGTGGTGCTGGCGGAAGGCGCGCGCGGCTCGCTCAGCAAACAACTCATACGGAAATTCGACCTGATGAAAGACCGCAATCCCCAAACCTACGGCGTTGGCGTCAAAGAGCTGTGGGAGCTGCCGCCGGGGCGCATTGAGGCGGGCGAAGTCCTCTACACCATGGGTTATCCGCTCACCACGAAGGAATACGGCGGAGCATGGATTTACGGCTCCAAGGACAATGTTGTCTCGCTCGGCTTCGTCACCGGGCTCGATTATCGCGATCCCCGGCTCGATCCTCAGCATGTGTTGCAGGCCTTTAAGCAGCATCCTTTTATTGCCGGGTTGCTCGCCGGGGGCAAGATGATCCGCTATGGCGCCAAGTCGCTTCCGTATGGCGGATGGTGGTCGCTGCCGCCGCTCGGTGGCGATGGCTGGATGATCGTGGGCGATTCTGCCGGCTTCCTGAACTCGGCCCGGCTCAAGGGAATTCATCTTGCGATCAAGAGTGGCATGCTGGCTGCGGAAACCGCGTTGGAAGCCCTGCTGAAGTCGGATTCCTCCTCCGCCGTCCTCGGCAAATTCCAGCGCCGCGTCGAAACCAGCTGGATTCAGGACGAACTCTGGCCGATCCGCAATTTTCACCAGGGATTTAAAAATGGCATGGTGGCCGGCATGTTCAACACCGTGCTCCAGGAAATTTTCGACGGCGGCTTGCGCGAGCGTTTGCCGTCCCATGCCGGATACGAAAATCTTGCACCGCTGGCCGAGTTGCCCCCAGACGGAGGTCCGGAAGCGCACATGCTCGGTCCCGCGCGGAGCGATGGTAAGTTGAGCTTCGACAAACTTACCGACCTATATCACTCCGGTACCAGACATGAAGACGACCAGCCCGCGCATTTGTTGATCGAGGACACCAACATCTGCAATGAACGCTGCGTGAAAGAGTTTGGCAGCCCCTGCCAGAACTTCTGCCCGGCCAACGTCTATGAGATGGTGGAGGACGAGACAGCGCCCTACGGCAAACGCATCAGCCTCAATCCCGCCAACTGCGTGCACTGCAAAACCTGCGACATTCAGGATCCCTATCAGATCATTACCTGGGTTCCGCCGGAGGGCGGTGGCGGCCCGAATTACGACGGCATGTGAGCAGGAGATCCTTAGGACGATGAGCGCCTCGGATGGCGCGATCGACCCGACCCCTAGTCCCCACTCGCCGACGGGTATATACTTTTTCGATACTTTGCAGTAACCCGGCTTTTGACCGGCACGGGGCGCACTTTCATCTCATATAGCCCCGCGGATAGAGCGCTGGCAGAGGGGAAATTAATATCATTCGCCCTGAACCACAGCGGGGGTGGGAATCGGAGTAACGGTCCTTTCCCGAGAGAGGTCTTACTCGTGGACGTCGTACTTATACGCTTACTGTTTACCTTGATTGTCGGTGTTATCTGCTTTTACATTCGTCCTTTTAACCTGCCGAAGAATCTGGATGCCGCCGTCGGCCTGCTGATTGGCTTCGCCATTATCGTGTTCGAGTGGCGTTTGCGGGTCATGAGCCTGAAGCGTCTGATCGGCGCCGCCATCGGGAGCGTGCTTGGTATTTTCGGCGCTTATCTTTTTGCCCTGGTTATCCGCAACAGCATCCCTGCCAGCCCCACCCAGAGCTTCCTGCAGATCATGGTCATGCTGATCATGTCCTACGTGGGCTTGGTGGTCGGCGCCAACAAGGGAGACCTGCTCAATCTGGCCGCCCTGGGCGGCGTTTTTGGCGGTGAGAAGTCCGGCCGGAAAAGCTTCAAGATACTCGACACCAGCGTGATTATCGATGGCCGCATCGCCGACATCGCCGAGACCGGTTTCCTCGACGGCCTCATCGTCATTCCCCAGTTTGTGCTTCGCGAGCTGCAACTGGTGGCCGATTCCGCCGACTCGCTCAAACGCAACCGCGGACGCCGCGGACTGGATATTTTGCAGCGCCTGCAGAAAACCGCCTCCGTCCAGATTCAAATTGTCGAAGACGACTTCCCCAGCGTCCGCGAAGTCGATCTGAAGCTCATCGAATTGGCCAAACTGTACGAAGGCAAGATCGTCACCAACGATTTCAACTTGAATAAGGTCGCGCAACTGCAGGGCGTGGCTGTCCTCAACATCAACGAACTGGCAAATTCGCTCAAGCCCATTGTTCTGCCCGGCGAAATCATGCGGGTGTTCATCCTCAAGGAAGGCAAGGAGTACAACCAGGGAGTCGCCTATCTGGATGACGGCACCATGGTCGTCGTGGATAACGCGCGCAAGATGATTGGCAAGAACATCGACATTTCAGTAACCTCGGTTTTGCAGACCACGGCCGGCAAGATGATTTTCGGCAAGTGGGATGAGCGCGCCGTCGGCCGCGCCGACAGCCGCCCTGACAGTCGCCCGGAATCCCGCCTTGACAGCAAAGTCCCGCCCGCAATGACCGTGCCTCCGGCCGTCGCGAGCACGGTGCCATCGGACCCGGCGAAGAAACCCACCTCCGCGGTCGCCGATCGTGCCGCCGATTAGCGGACATTTCCGCCCCACCTCGCCTCTGCGGGAAAACGTTCAACACCTGTACTATACTGATCGCCCTCTATGAAGGTTTTTGTGATCGTTCCAGCGGCGGGACTCGGCACGCGCATGGCCTCGCCCTCCGCCACCTCGTCCCGGAAAAAGGCGGCCAGCAAACAGTTCAAGGAACTCGGCGGAGTGCCCATTCTGGTGCATACCCTCCGCAAGTTTGCCGCTACCCCGGAGGTCTACGAGATCGTGGTGGCGCTGCGGCACGATGAAATTTCCGGCTTTCGCGCGCAGGTCGAAAAGCAGTACCCGGAGATCATGCGCAAACGCCTGCAAATGGTCGCAGGCGGCGAGCATCGGCAGGACTCCGTGGCCAGCGCTCTCGCCCGCATTGCCGCCGATCCCGAAGACATCATTCTGGTCCACGATGCCGTGCGCCCGTTCGTGACCCCTGAAATCATTGCCCATGTCACCGAAGCGGCGCATCAGCACGGAGCCGCCATTGCGGGCTGGCCCGCCGTGGACACCGTCAAGCAGGTGGAGCGCACTGCGGAAGGCGCGCTCATCAAGGCCACGATACCCAGGGCGAGCATCGTGATGGCGCAGACTCCGCAGGGTTTTCGCTACAGCATCCTGAAAAAAGCCTTCGATGACGCCACCGCCGACGGTTTTCTCGGCACCGACGAGGCGTCCTTAATCGAACGCGCCGGCCTGCCCGTGGTGGTGGTTATGGGATCGCCCCGCAATCTAAAAATCACTACCCCCGCCGATATGGACCTGGCCGAATTCTATTTGGAGGCCGAAGGCAATTTGTAATTTGGTAATCTGATAATTTGATGAGGCGAATGGAGCCGCGCCGCCGAACAGGTTGAAAGACTACAAAATTACCCGATTACAAAATTACAAAATTCCTGCCATGCGAAAACCTGAAATGCGCATCGGTTACGGCTGGGACTCGCACGAATTCAAGTCCGGCATTCCCCTCCGGATTGGCGGCCTGACCCTGCCTTATGACCGCGGCCTGGGCGGCCATTCCGATGGAGATGTGCTGCTGCACGCCATCACCGACGCTCTCCTCGGGGCCATCGCCGGTCCCGATATTGGTTCGTTGTTTCCGCCTTCCGACGCGCAGTGGAAAAACGCGGACTCGGCCTTGTTTCTCCGGGAAGCCCTGGCGCGGATCAAGGCTGCGGGCTACGAGATCATGAATCTCGATTCCACGCTAATCCTGATGAATCCAAAAATCGGCCCCCACGCGAATGCGATTCGCAAGCACGTCGCCGATTTATGCGGAATTCAAGCGGACTGTGTAGGGATTAAAGCCAAAACGCCGGAAGGCATGGCTACGGAGAATGCCGCGATCGCGAGTGTTGCCGTCCTGCTGAAGCGTGCAAAGTCGGAGAACAATGAGGAATCTTTGGAAGACGTTCTGACCAAGATCGGGACTCAGCGCCTCTGAGGCGCCCCGATATTTTCCTGCCTGGTTGTCATACCGAACGCCGCGAGGGATGACAAATCATTTAGCGTGTGGCTCCAACTCTCGGGCCAACTCTCCGTGTTTCGCTCGTGCCGCCTCCACCAACGCCCGAAAAATAGCGCGCGCGGGGCCGGCCACTTCCGGTTCCATGCTCACACTCCGCTCGGGATGCCATTGCACCGCCAACACAAAGTGTCCGGGCGCGGTTCCTTCCAGAGCTTCGACGATACCGTCTTTCGGGGAGCGCGCTACCACCCGCAGTCCGTCGCCGATTGCCAGCGCCGACTGGTGATGAGAAGAATTCACCGGCACCGTATTGGTTCCGCCCGCCGCCCCGCCCACAATTTCCCCGAGCAGCGTTTCCGGCTCAATCTCAACCGTATGCGCCTGGGTGACGGTTCGTCCCGGACTGTGGTTGATCGGCGATTCGATGTGCTGCAGCAGTGAACCCGCGCGATAAACATTTAACGATTGCAGCCCGTAACAGATGCCAAGCACTGGCTTGTGAAATTTGTAAGCGTGGCCGAGAAGCACCTCGTCGACCAGATCCCGTTTTTCGTCGGCCGCTTCCGTCTTCGGATGCCGGCTGCTTTTGTATTTCCCGGGATCCACGTCCGCCCGGCTCCCCGGCAGCAGGATCGCGTCACAGCCCTCAACCTGTCGCAGAACCTCTTCGGGCGTTTGCCCGAGCGCGATGCGCACCGGCTCTCCGCCCGCCCCGCGCACCGCATCCTCATATTGCGGCAACGAACTTTTGGCATAGGCCCGGTCGCCGGAATGCGGCACCGGAATGGCGATCCGCGGCGGCTCGCTGTTCCCCGCGCGCGTTTCTAACTCGCTCTGCTTCAAATCGCCGATTTTCAACTCACGCGCTCGATCCCGGCGAGCGCCTTGCGCTGCCGAAAATTGCGGATTTCCATCGCCAGCAGCAGCACGAACACCGTCGCACCCACTGTGATGGCGAAAGGAAACGCGATATGCCGGTAGGCGAAACGCATGTCGGGCGCGATGTGTTTCACCTGTGAGTACACCACCGTCCCCAGAATACTCAGCAGCAGCGCAACCGCGAATGACAGCAGCGTGAAGAGAAAGGTCATCGCGAACACGCGCGCCGGAATTGCGATCCACCGCAGGCCGCTGGAAGTGCTCTCCGCCATCTTATTAGGCTACATCATCTCAGGCCACATCACCGGGCGCGGACGCCGCGACCGACCGCATCCCCGCTCCCTGCCCAATCCAGTGAGAAACCTAGGCAAAGGGCACTTCGTCCGCGCTGCGACCATAAATTGCCGGCACCGGAACATCCAGCAGGCGCAGATAAACCGAGAGCTGTCCACGGTGGTGATACCAGTGGTTCAGCATTATGGATCGGAGCGCGTCGACCCGCGGTCGGGCGAACAGTTCCCGGCCGCCTGCCACCACCCGCCACTTCCCCAGAGCCTTCTCTTCCGTCATCTGCCGCAGACACTTCTCGGCTTCGCAAACGCTGTGCTCGAACACCGCGTGAATCTCGTTTGCATCCTTCGGCGAAGGCGCATAGAAAATGTCGCCGGCGTGTGCGACCTCGAATGCGTCCTTCTGTATATTGCTCGCCAGATCTCCCGGGCCGGCAGCGATGTGGATGGCCAATTGACCCAGCGACATCGACTTGGCGTGCGGCTTCCATGCCAGCTTGTCCGCCGGAACTCTTTCCAGAACCCGCCTGGTTATGGCCGCCTCATCGTGGAACTCGCTCAGCATGGAAGCAAGCAGATCATTCATTTTTATCTCCTCAAATGGGGATCGCTATCAGTGATGGCTCGGGACCAGCAAAGCTTATCGCCCGGCAGTTTCCCGTGGACGTGCCTCGGGTTCCTGCGCCAGCACCTCAATCAGCTTCCTGGCTTCGACAAGTTGCTCGCCGCTGTACCGGTCATGATGCCGGACCCACGACATGGGATTAGGCAAGGCTTCATTGCGCCCTTTCGGCGTGAGGTCGAGAAAACTGTAAGTCGGGAGCAGCGTTTCCAGCCCGCGAGCGTACGTGGAATAGGTATGGAAAATCTCCCCCTGCCGATTCCTGTAAAACACGCTCAGACCGGGGGCTTCCTCCGGACGCGATCCCGACCCGTAGTTGTAGTCCGCTGCGCCCCGGCCGACTTCGTCTTTCGCAAACGAAACGCCATAGTCGAAATTGAAATCGCTTCCCGCAGAGGAGACCCACGGAAACCGCCAGCCCATGCGCTTCCGGAAAACCTCGATTTCCGCCAGGCTCGCTCGCGAAACCGCGACCAGCATCGCATCGCGTTGCGCGATGTGAGGGCGGGCGCCGTCGAACGTGTCCGCCAGGAATGAGCATCCTGGGCATCCCTCTTTCCAGCCCGGAACAAACATGAAGTGATAGACGATCAGTTGGCTGTGTGTTTCGAAGAGATCGCCCAAGGTCAGCTTGCCCTTCGCTCCCTCAAAGAAATACGGTTTCTCGACCTTTTCCCACGGCAACTCCCGCCGCTGCCGGCTCAGTTCATCGCGCAGCCGCGTGAACTCTTTTTCCTTCTTGAGAAATTCTTTCCGTGCCGCCAGCCACTCTGCCGGCGAAACCACTTTCGGATTTAAGTTCTCGCTCACCGTTGCTGCCATCACTTTCTCCTTTTTCCAGGTAAGTCTTCTGTTTTTTTGGGCGAAGCGCCCTCATCAGGAGCGCCATCAAGCCACCCGTCGACATCGCCCCGCCCGCGATGAACCCGACATTCGCAAGACACGCTGGACACATGCGCGCCTCTCTAGCGCGAACCTTCCGCGCGAGCCCGAATGCTCGAGAGGAAATGTCCCCATCCCCGGCTCACGCCTTGCCGGTGGTCGTCCTGAATCGCGCCCAGCGCCTTGTGCTGAAACTTGATCAGGGTGCCGCCATCCGCTTCGCTCAGCCGGTACTGCACGTTCGAAACCACCGCATAGGACATAAACAACGGCCCCGTAATCTCCAACAGTGTCGGCCGTTTGATCGCCTGCACATGTCCCCAGAGGTGCCCGTTGCCCTCGCCGAGGTCGCGGAACCATCTTCCGCCGGGCCAGGGCTCCAGCGTCATAGGCATCGCCGCGCCTTCCGGCGTGTCGCACGCCGGCCCCATCTGTTCCAGCAAACAGGCAAAGGTTGTCTCCAGCGAAGCCCGCACATGGATTTCCTGGGTCACGTTTAACGTCAAGCTCTCGATCCCCAGCTTCGGTGAGGAATCGATCGTGGGCTCTGTCGAAATTGCACTCATTACATCCTCCTTATTGTTCTTGATTGATACTTTCTTGCTCTCTACTTGCCAGGCTCCCTGGTCTTGCCCTCGGCTCGCTCTTTCACTCTGAGCAACTGATGAGACCAGAAGCGCTCGAAGGTTTTTGTCCACTCATGCAGAGGCCGGATCGCCTCGGCATTGGTTCGATAGAACATGTGCCTGCCCTGCCGGCGCACTCTCACCAGACCAACCTTCCGCAGCACCCCCAGGTGCTTCGATACCGAAGGCTGCTCCAGTCCCAACTCCGCCACGATGTCTCCTACCGGCTTTTCCTGCAGCGCCAGGTAATTGAGAATCTCCCGACGCCGCGGTTCCGCCACGGCGTTGAAGGGATCGGAGGTGGTCGCTGCTCTCGGCACGAAAAGAACAATACATTCTTATATAGGAATATGTCAAGCGATGTTTTTGGCCCTTCTGGCAAACCCATAAAACCGCTAATCCTCCGGACTCTCTTGCCCGCCATCGCCACTGCGGACCGCCTGATCCCTCACTCGACTGCGCTACAATACCGTCATGTCGCAAGCCGTCTCCGCGATCACCCGCAGCCCGGCGGAGATCGTGCAAAACAGCCCGGTTTCACAGGCGCCGAATGGCATCTGCTACGCCCGTTCCGGCGAGATTACGATTGCCGACAACGATCTCGAGCGCATGATTGCCACCGTGCCCGCCGCCGTTGCCTCGGCGCTCTCCCGGAAGGCCTATTATTTCGTCCCGCTCACCGTAACTCAGGGGGAAGATACCGTCATCGCCGACCGTTACGACGTGGTGCTCAGCGACAACGCAGTTTGCCATCGCAACCTCAATCTGGGCGACGCGCAGTGCGTCTTTATCTCGACCCGCTTGATGGAAGACAAATTTTCCGTCGCTTTCGAGTTCTATATCAACGTCGGTCACGCCCTGGTGGAACGCGCCGGAGTATCCCAGAATTTTGCCGACCTGGCCTGGCAGCAGGTGGAATCCGGTGTGCGCGGGGAAACCTCTCTCGACGCCTGGGAGGCGCGCAAGTTTGCCACCGCTCACGGTCCCGACGCGGAGAAATTCAAGAATGAGTATCTCGCCGCGAGCTTCGCCGACGCGGTGTCGATCTACCTGCTATCCCTTTATTTGGATGTGGATTACTACGATCTGCGGGAGCGCGATTATCCCCTCCTAGCCCCCGCTGCTATGGCAGAGCGGCTGCGCAAGATTGCCGAAATCTTTCCCCCAAATCCGGGATTCGAATTCAATATTTACTACCGCCGCCGCTCCTGAAACACGCCGGACGCAGCGTCTGCGGAATCGCTACTGCTCACTCGCTCCCTTTCGATACCTCAATAGGATGTTGCTTGGATCCTCTTCAAAACCTGGGCACCCCGGTACATCGTTTCACACCATGGTGCCATTGGCGCTACCGTAGGTTCCAGCTATTCTTAGACCAGACCTTGAAAATGCGGATTCCGCTGCGCTGATGATTTCCCTTCGTCTCTACACATTCGCTTTGTGTGCGCTCGGTTTGGCGATTGGCGCTTACGCCCTGCTGCGCCGCAAATCGAAAAGCGCCCGGGATATCGAGTTCGAGCGCCGAAGCTGGCTGAATGGCGTGGGGCGCATCACCGACGGCACGGTGATCGATGTGCAGGAAGTCGCTATCGACGCAAACCATCCCTCGACTATGCTGATTTACCAGTACGACGTCGCCGGCGTCTCCTATGAGGCCTCGCAGGACGTCACTTACCTCCGGCAGTGGATCAACCTCCATTCCTGCCGCCTCGGCCTGCCCACTTCCGTGAAATACGATGCCCGCAATCCGGGGAACTCCATGGTGATTGCGGAAGGCTGGATGGGACTGCGGCAGTAAGCGCTGCCGGCAGGTTTCAGAGTTTGCCGATCGCCGCCAGCACCATATAGAGAACCTGCACCGCCGCCAGGCCGATCCAGATTCGCTGACGGATGCGAGAGCGGCGAATATCGCGCAGCAGATCGGCTGCGGTCGGTTCATTCACCAAGACTTCCCGCTTCTCCACGGGCGCCGTCACCGGCTGCAGATTGATGGGCCGCGCAGCCTCCGCCGACTTTGGCCGGTCGGGGTAAAACACCTTGGGCGTATCCACCACCTCCGACCACATGGGCAGCAGAATCCACGACTTCGGGATGATGTCGAGAATCGGCTTGGCGGTGAGATGCAGGGCCGGCTGCGTTTCCGGCGAAACCCGGTCCGCCAGATTCCGCAACAGGGATCCCCACCAGAAGTGGCTGAGTTGATCCGTAATCAGTTCGCCTACATCGACGGGTTGCGATTCCAGTTCCAGCGGAGGCAGCGACTCCGGCGAAAGCACGTCGCCGATGTTCGTAAAGACGGTGCGAAACCACGGCATCCGCAAGCGCTCCCCCAGCGCCAGGCCGACGGGCACCGGACGTGAGGTGAGTTGCAGCGGCGGCAATTTTGCCGGCGCGAACGTGTCCCCCAAATTGCCGATCAGCGAACGCCAAAGCGGCTGCGTGAGGCTGGCCGGCGGCAGCAAGTCAAGCGGAATATCCTCCGCCGACGCCGTCGACTCCGGGTCCGAATGCCAGCTCTCTGCGGTATTGGCGCTGTAGGACATAAATTAATGATGGGAAACGAGATTCCAGAGCCCTAGGAACGACTCCCTTGATGGTAGACGCTGCGCCAGCTTGTGTCACGCGCCTTTACGCAGCTTTACGAGTTGCAGATGCGTGCGCTCCAATGAAAAAACCTGCCCCATGAGCACGCGCTCCAGCCGCGGATTCGCCCCCCGCGTCAGGCTTACTCAGTTGGTTCCAGGCCCTTCAATACCGTTTGAGACCGGTGGCAGGGTAAAGGACAATAATGACAACACCCCATCGAAATAAAGAAAACAAAAGGGGAGAATTCCGGCTGAGCGACCATGCACAAGCCAGCGCGAAGTCCTACGAGCGGGAGCGGCGCTTTCCCCGCTATCGCTTCGACGGCCGCATTGAGGCGTTAGTATTTCGCCCTGACCTTACGACCACATGCTGGGGGCGTACCTGCGAACTGGGGCAGGACGGCATTGGGGCCACCCTGAGCGGTGAGTTACACGTCGGCGAGGTGGTATCGCTGGAGTTTTCCATCCCCCTCCGGCCCCATGTGATGAAGTTGCGGGCCGTGGTCCGTTACAGCAAAGGCCTGCGCTGCGGATTCGAATTTCTGGTGGTGACCGACGAGCAAAAAATGATCTTGCGCCAGGTCTGCGCCGTGTTGGCAAACATGCCCTAAGAATCTGCCGAACCTTTGACAACTCCCGCTCAGGTAACCGGGACTGGGGCAATGGTGACGAGCCGCCTTTCGTAGTTACCTCCAGGAACAGGTCCCTGACTCCCCTTACTTTCGTACTGTAATTCCGTGGTGCCCTCCCGCGTTACCGGGGTAACTAACTGCTGCCCGCGAGCCGCGCCTACCATCGCAATATCGCCACGCGCGCTCTGTGAAAGGACTGCATGGGGGAGAAGATCGCTCCGGCCGCAACATCGGCTGAACCGCGACGCGGCGCGCCCGAGTCCGGTCTGCCTCGGATCTCCGGCTACATCCTGTCCCCGAATTCGACGATAGATTCCACGGACCAACTGTCCGCCGAGAACGTATACCTCGCGCACATTCTCGATCAAGTCATTGAGAACGCGCCCGAAGCCATCAGCATCGTCGACCAGGACGCCGGCATCCTTCGTATCAATCGCGAGTTCACACGCCTCTTTGGCTTTACCTCCGAGGAAGTTGCCGGAAAATCGCTCAGCCTGCTCATCGTGCCCCCGGATCGCTCGGCGGAGACCGCGTGGATCACCCATTGCCTGAGCGGCCAGACCCACGTTTCGCTGGAGACCCGGCGGCAGCGCAAAGACGGCTTGCTGATAGACGTCCTGCTCTCGAGTTCGCCGATCACCTTGAACGGCCAGCGAATTGGCGCCTGCGCATCTTATCGCGACATTACGGAGCGGAAGCGCGCCGAAGAATTGAACACCGCCCTGTACGCCATCGCGGCTCGCAGCCAGGCACCCGAGGACCTCGACCGGTTTTTCGCCGCCATTCATCACATCCTCGGCCAGCTGATGAATGCCCGCAATTTTTATATTTCCCTGTACGATCCGCAGAGCCAGTTATTGAGCTTCCCTTACTTCGTCGACGAGAGCGAATCCGCCCCCGCCGCCCGGCCCCTCGGTCGCGGCCTCACGGAGTATGTGCTGCGATCCGGTGAGCCGCTGCTGGCCACCTCGTCCGTCTTTCAGGAGCTCGTCGCGTCCGGCCAGGTGGAATTGATCGGCGCGCCATCGCTCGACTGGCTGGGCGTGCCGCTGAAGAGTGGCAACAACTGCATCGGTGTGCTGGTCGTCCAGAGTTACCATGAGAATGTTCGCTTCGGCGACCGCGAACGCGAGATTCTTAAGTTCGTATCGCATCAGTTGGCGGGCGCGATTGAACACAAGCGCTATGAGGAGGCTCTCCGCCGCTCTGAAGCCCGCTCCCGCTCGCTGATCCTGAGCGCCGCCTTCGGCATTTGCCGCTGCACCCTGAGCGGCCGATTTCTCGATGTGAACCCGGCGCTCATCGGCATGCTTGGGCGAGGAATCGGTCGAGGCTCTGCTTCAGCTCAATGCCCGGCGCGACGTCTTTGTCAACCCCCACGAGTTAGACCGAATGGCCGAGGAATATCGCCGCACCGGAAGTTTGCAGGGAGTCGAGGTGCAGTGGAAGCGCAAGGACGGCCGCATGATCACCGTGCGCTTGAGCGGTTGCGCGGCCTGCAGTGCCGATGAACCGGAAGAAGTCCTCGAACTAATCGCAGAGGATATCACCGACCGCCGCCAACTCGAAGAGCAGCTTCGCCAGGCGCAAAAAATGGATGCCGTCGGCCGCCTGGCAGGCGGCGTCGCCCACGACTTCAACAACCTGCTCATGGTCATCAACGGATACACCGAGGTGCTGCTGGAGCATCTGGAAAAAGGCACCGCCATGCACCACAAGGTGCAATCCATTCAGCAGGCCGCCGACCGCGCGGCCACGCTGACGCGCCAATTGCTGGCCTTCAGCCGCAAGCAGCTGCTCGAACTCAAGGTCGTCGACGTCAACACCGTCGTCGCGGACATGGAGCGGCTGTTGCGGCCGCTGATCGGCGAAAACATCGAACTGGTCACCCGTCTCTCCGCCGAACCGGCCACACCCGCGCCGATGCCGGCCAGCTGGAGCAGGTCATCATGAACCTGGTGGTCAATGCCAAGGATGCCATGCCCGATGGCGGCAGGCTCACCATCCAGACTTCCGATGTCACCGTCGCGACGGCTCAACGAAAATCGCTTCATCCAGCCCGGCCGCTACGCCGTAATTTCGGTCACCGACACCGGATACGGCATGGACAAGGAAACGCAGTCCCGCATCTTCGAACCTTTCTTCACCACCAAGGAAAAAGGCAAAGGCACCGGCCTCGGCCTTTCGACCGTGTACGGCATCGTCAAGCAGAGCAACGGATACGTATTCGCCGCGGAGCGAACCCGGACGCAGGGCACCACCTTTCTACGTCTATCTGCCGAGGGTGGAGGACGTCGCCGAAAAATTGACCCCCGCCAAGACGCAACCCGCCGAGGCCTCGGGCACGGAAACCGTTTTGCTGGTCGAGGACGAAGAATCCGTGCGCGAATTGGTCCGGCTGACTCTCACCTCCCGAGGCTACAAAGTTCTCGAAGCCGAGAACGGCGAGTGCGGCCTGCGCGTTGCCGCCGATTTCAAGGAACACATCGATATCCTCATCACCGACGTGGTCATGCCCGGGATCGGCGGCCGCGAGTTGGCCCGCGAGTTACTCGCGCGCCGCCCCGGCATCAGCGTGCTCTATCTTTCCGGCTATACCGAAGATGCCGTTATCACCCGCGGCGCGGCTGGCCCCACCACCGCGTTTCTGCAAAAGCCCTTCACCCTGTTGAACCTTGCCCGCAAAGTTCGTGAAGTGCTCCGCGCCCGCCCCGATTCGAAGGCGCTGGGAAAAGCCGCTGCCAACTGACAGGTCCGCCCGACTGGCAAACACGCTATCATTTCGCCATGCCCGACCTGGAGTGGGTCCGCAAACTCTGCCGTTCCTTGCCCGATGTCACCGAGGACATGCCCTGGGCCGACGACCTCTGTTTTAAAGTGCGCGGCAAAATTTTTACCTTCGTTGCCCTGTCCGATGGCCGATTTCCTCGTCTTACAGTCAAATGTGACCCGGCGGCCTTCCACGAACTCTTGGAGATCGAAGGCATCTCGCTGGCGCCTTATGTCGGACGCTACCAGTGGGTGACGCTGGCTGACTCCAAGGTGTTGCCGACGGAAGAACTTGAGCCCCTGATCCGTAAGTCCTATGAACTGGTGGCGGCAAAAACCCCCCGGCCGAAACCCGAGCGCAAGAAGACGAGTCGAAAGTCGAGCAAGAAGACGAGCAAGCGCCGTGCCTGATACGCAATGCCATTTTCGGAGACCAGATTGACTCCCTGCAACCGAGTGGAATAGCCTCATCCTTCGCCCCCATCCATGCGCATTCACCCTGGTTTTCTCATTCTCTGCGGCTTCAGCCTCTTCGCAGAAGCTGCGCCTCTGCGGCCGACGCACGCCCGGCACGCCATCGTGACCAGTGTCCACGAACTCGCTTCGCGCGCCGGGGTTGAGATGTTGCAAGCCGGCGGCAATGCCGTCGACGCCGCTGTCGCCACCGGATTCGCGCTTGCCGTCGTCCATCCCCAGGCGGGAAATCTCGGCGGAGGCGGCTTCATGCTGTTCCGCACCGCTGCCGGAAGGTCTCATTTCGTCGATTTCCGCGAAAAAGCCCCTGCCGCCGCCACTGAATCCATGTATCTGGATTCCGCCGGCAATGTGCTTCCCGAGTCGAGCGACAAATCAAGCCTCGTCGGTTACCGTGCCATCGGCGTGCCCGGCTCCGTGGCCGGACTGATCTACGCGGAAAAGCAATATGGCAAATTGTCGATTGAAAAAGTCATGGCTCCCGCCATCAAGCTGGCCCGCGATGGCTTTCCCCTGGCCTACGAAGACACCCAGGATCTCAAGCAGGATGGGCACCTCGCCCAGTTTCCCGAATCCCGGCGCATCTTTCTGCGCGACGGAGATAACTACCGCCCCGGCGAAATTCTCAAACAGCCCGAACTCGCCCGCACTCTGGAACGCCTGGCGAAAGACCCCGACACCTTCTATCACGGAGCCATGGCCCGGGAAATGGCGGCATCCATTCAAAAGCACGGCGGACTCATCACGGCGGACGATCTCGCCGCCTACGAAGTCAGGGAAAGGGAAGCCATCCACGGCTCTTACCGCGGCTACGAAATCATCAGCGCCCCGCCGCCTTCGTCCGGTGGCGTCGCGTTGGTGGAAATTCTCAACATCCTCGAAGGTTTCGACCTCGAGAAAACGGGCAATCGTTCCGCCGAAACCATCCACCTGGAGGCGGAGGCGTTCCGCCGCGCGTTCTACGATCGCGCCGAATTTCTGGGCGATCCCGACTTCGCCAAGGTTCCCGTCGCGCAGCTCATCGACAAGAAATATGCCGCCGCCTGGCGCGAAAGCATCGACCAGAACCATGCCAGCGTGAGCACCGACCTGAAACGTCCTTCCTTCCGCGAACTGGAACGTGTCGCCGGCTCGCGCCCCGCCGCCGTTCGCGAACCGGAAAATACAACGCACTATCTCTGTCATCGATGCCGAAGGCAACGCCGTGTCCGTCACCACAACGCTGAACGACTCATTCGGCTCGCGCGTCACCGCCGAAGGGCTGGGTTTTCTGCTCAACGACGAGATGGACGACTTCACCTCCAAGCCCGGCGTGCCCAACGGTTACGGCCTGATCCAGGGTCCGGCCAATGCCATCGGCCCCGGTAAGCGCCCGCTCTCCGCGATGACCCCCACCATGGTGCTCAAGGATGGAAAGCTTTTCCTGATTCTGGGCTCGCCCGGGGGCCCCACCATCATCACCACCGTGGCCAATATCCTGATCGGACGTGGTGGACTTTCGACTCGATATTCAGGAAGCCGTCAATGCCCCGAGGTTTCATCATCAGTGGCTCCCCGATCAGATTCTCGTCGAAGACCGCCTTTCTCCCGATACAATGAAGATTCTCCGTTCCATGGGCCATAAATTGACCGTCCGGCATTTCTGGGGAGACGGCGAGTGCATTATGGTCGATCCGAAAACTGGGGAGCGCCTGGGCGCCAGTGACGGACGCAATAACGGGAAGGCGGTGGGTTACTGATGTTGAAGGCGGTATCGACGTACGTCTATGTGAAGGAACGCCTTCATCCCGGGCTCTTGGATGAATTGGTCAAGTCGGGAGCCCAGTCGATCGAGATTTTCGCCGCCCGCCAGCATTTTGACTATGGCAATCGCAAACAACATGTGCGCGAAATCGCCGACTGGTTCCACTCTTCCGGCGTGCCCCTGAATTCCATACACGCCCCTTTGTACTCGGATTACGATTGGGGACGCGCCGGCTCGCCCCCCGTCAACATCGCCTCCACCGACCGCGCCGGCCGCATCGATGCCATGGACGAGATCAAGCGCGCGCTGGAAGTCGCCGAGCAGATTCCCTTTCGTTTCCTGGTGCAGCACATCGGCAATCCCAACGAGGAGTTCGACGAAAAGAAATTCGAAAACGCCATGACCTCGGTCGAGCATCTCCGGGCATTCGCCAAGCCGCTCGGCGTACGCCTGCTGGTGGAAAATATTCCCAACCAGCTTTCCACCCCCGAGCGTCTGGTCGAATTTATTCAGACCATGCATTTTGACGATATCGGCGTCTGCTTCGATTGCGGCCACGCCCACATGATGGGTGGTATTCCAGAGGCCTTCGGCATCCTGAAAGACCATATCTGTTCCACCCACGTGCACGACAACAACAAGGATAAAGATTCGCACCTGTGGCCCGGCAACGGCTCCATCGACTGGAAAGAAACCATGGAACTGTTGCGGACCGCGCCTCAGAATCCGCCCTTGCTCCTCGAGATCGACGGCGAGGAAAAGAAAAATCCCGGCGAAGAGGTCATGGCGACTTTCCACAAACTGGAAGGCTGAGAGCGGAGACGTTGCCGGCAACTTTTTTCCCGGCGCCCTCAGTGCCGCCAGTCAACCGATTCTTATGTCCTCACCCATCAGCACCATCGCACAAATCGGCAATCACGAAGGCCAGTCCGTCACCATCCGCGGATGGCTTTACAACCTGCGCGAAAGCGGAAAACTGCTCTTTCCCCAGTTCCGCGACGGCTCGGGAGTAATTCAAGGCATCGTCCCCAAGAGCGCCGTGCCCGCCGAAGTGTTCGAAACCATTAAAGGACTCACTCAGGAATCGAGCGTCATCGTGGAGGGCAAAGTCCGCGCCGACAAACGCGCCCCCGGAGGCTACGAACTCGATGTCTCGCACGTTCAGGTGGTGCAGCGCGTGCCCGAGAGCGATCCCTATCCCATCACCCCCAAAGACCACGGCGTTGATTTTCTGATGGAGCACCGCCACCTCTGGCTGCGCTCTCAGCGCCAGGCGTCCATTTTGCGCGTGCGCGCCGAAATCATTCGCGCCGCCCGCGATTTTTTCGACAGCAATGGATTCACCCTCACCGATCCGCCCATCCTGACCCCAGCCGCCTGCGAAGGAACCTCGACCCTTTTCCCGGTCGATTACTTTGACGAACAGGCCTACCTTACCCAATCCGGGCAGTTGTATATCGAAGCCACCGCCATGGCGCTCGGCAAGGTCTATTCCTTCGGTCCCACCTTCCGCGCGGAAAAATCGAAGACCCGGCGGCATCTCACCGAGTTCTGGATGGTCGAACCCGAAATCGCCTATGCGACTCTCGACGATCTCATGGATTTGGCGGAGGGGTTGCTGTCTTTTCTCGTCCAGCGCTGCCTCGAGCGCCGCCGCCCCGACCTGCAGATCATTGGCCGCGACCTTTCGAAACTCGAGGAGATTGGCGCTCCCTTTCCGCGCATTACCTACGACGAAGCGGTCGCAAAATTACAGGAAGGTCACGCTCAGGGCAAACTGGAACATAAGTTCGAATGGGGTGGAGACTTCGGATCGCCCGACGAAACCTATCTTTCCTCGCTCTACGAACGTCCCGTCATGATCCATCGCTACCCCGCGGTGGTTAAAGCCTTCTACATGGAACCGGACCCCATTCGCCCCGAACTCGCCCTGTGCGTGGATGTGCTGGCGCCCGAAGGCTACGGCGAAATCATCGGCGGATCGCAGCGCATGGCCTCCCACGAATTGCTGCTCAAACGCATCCATGAGCACAATCTGCCCGAAGAGGCCTTCAAATGGTACCTCGACCTCCGCAAGTACGGCAGCGTTCCCCACTCCGGCTTCGGCATGGGAATCGAGCGCGCCGTAGCCTGGATCTGCGGCCTCGAACACGTCCGCGAAACCATCCCCTTCCCGCGCATGTTGCACCGCTTGTATCCCTGACGCTGGGAGAATCTGGCATATATTGCTTATCTTCATAAAGACCGTGGATCGCAAGCCACGCCCGAAGGTATCCTCCTCGTCAAAGCTGCGCTTTTGATTTTTGTCTCGCTTGCTCCGCTGCTCGGGCAAACCACGCCCCCAACGGCTAAGCGCGCGACTTTTCATATTGAGGGGACGATCAGCAATCCGTGGGAATCTCTGCTCCACGGTGCTGTAGTTCCACGGAAGCGACTCATCTTTCACGGAGTGCAGCCGATCACGAGGTTGGCCTTGCTGAGTTCACTCCTGTAAACTGAGCGAGAGATCCTGTTATGTCGTCGGGCAACGGCATCATCGTGAAAGACTCCGATATTCTGGGGGGAATCCTTGTGTTTAGCGGGACGCGAGTTCCGTTTCAAACCTTGCTGGATTACCTCGAGGGAGGCCAAACTCTGCACGATTTCCTTGAGGATTTTCCCACCGTGAAGCGCGAAGCCGCCATAAGCGCCTTAGAGCATGCGAAGGAACTTGTTGTTAGTGAACTGTGAAAAAGCTCCTGCTGGACGAGTGCATTCCGAGAAAATTTAAGAGCCATCTCTGCTGGACAGCTGGTACGGATTCAATAGTCCGAATCACAGCGTTGTGCCGGTCGGCTGCCGAACGGAATTCCACGGCCGCCGAACCAGAAAAGCCCCGATGAACTCTCGGGGCTTTGCTTGCAGATCAAATCAGCGCCCGGGCACGATTTCCGCACCCCACCGGCGGAACCCAACTCTACTGCTTGTCGTAAACCGCCACCGACTTCACCGTCTTGCCGTCCGCACCCGTGCCTTTTGACGTCAGCGTCAACGTTTTTCCATCGTGAGAAACCGTTGCCGAGCTGGTGCCCACAATTTTGTCTCCCTTTTTCAGCGTGGCCGAAAGCTGGTGCGAGTTCAGTTGCTTGATGGCCACGTGGTCCGCGCCAAAGGATATCCCGGTTCCGGTCACGGCACTGTCCTTGCCGTCGTACTTGGAGGTGTATCCGAAACTGATCGCGGTACCGTCGGCGCCCACGCCTTCGAACTTGTAAGTCACGGTGTCGCCGTCAGCGGTCGCGGTGCGCGTCAGGCTCTTCGGAGCCATCCCCGCCGGATACTTCGACTTCTCCAGGTTTAGCTTCCAGGTTCCGACAAAAGCCGCGCTCTGAGCGAACATCGAGCCCGCCAGCGCAAGACACGCCACGCACACCGCAAACATCGCCACACTTCGCTTCATGAATGTTCTCCTTGTTGAGAATTTAACCTTGGGATGGATTTGCATTAAGGCAACCACAGCCTCAACGCGCTGCAAGCCTAAGCTCATCGGCTACCCGAGTCAAGGAAGCGACTCCAGTCGCGACCGTGCTTTTGGTAAACTGAATTGTCCCGCTATGGCGTCGCTTAGCTGTCGCTGAACGAGCGCATCCCGCAAGAGTCGCGCATTCTGAGAACTGTAATCTGACTATGCCCCTGCGAACCACGACGTTCAGCAGCGTTGCTCCGCGGCACATCCGTGTCATCGGCGTTCCGCTCGATCTCGGCCAATCCCGCCGCGGAGTTGACATGGGTCCGTCCGCCGTCCGCGTCGCCGGACTCGAAGCCCGCCTCGAAGCCATTGGCCACATCGTTGAAGATGCCGGCAACATCGCCGTCGCCATTCCCGAGCAGAAGCAGGAAGGCTCGGCCAATTCCAAATATCTCAGGGAGATTACCGCCACCTGCACCGCCAGCGCTGAACTGGTAATGAAAACGCTCGAGGCGGGAAAGATTCCTCTCGTTCTCGGAGGCGATCATTCTGTCGCCGCCGGCACCGTCTCCGGAGTCGCCAAATATTTCCGCCGCAAGAATCAGAAAATCGGGCTCATCTGGATGGATGCCCATTCCGACATCAACACCCCGGAAACCTCGCCCAGCGGCAACGTTCACGGTATGCCGCTCGCTGCGCTCATGGGACTTGGCCCCGCCGAACTGGCCAACATCTATGAGTTTTCCCCCAAGGTACGGGCGGAGAATTGCGTGCTCATCGGCATCCGCGACGTGGATAATTTTGAAAAAGAAAATATCCGCAAATCGGGCATCGAAGTGTTCACCATGCGCGACATCGACGAACGCGGCATGCGCAGCGTGATGGAAGAGGCGCTGCGTCTCGCCGGACGCGACACCGCCGGTTACCATGTCTCGCTTGACATGGATTGGATCGATCCCGAGGACGCCCCCGGCGTAGGCACTCCAGTTTGGGGAGGAGCCACCTATCGCGAAGCTCACCTCGCCATGGAAATCATCGCCGACGATGGCCACATGCTGAGTTTTGAAATTGTGGAGGTGAATCCCGTCATCGACGAGCGCAACCAGACCGCCGACCTGGCCGTCGAACTGGCCCTCTCAGCCTTCGGCAAGAAGATACTCTAGAAATCCAAAGTAATTATCATCCCGAGCAAAGCGAGGGATCTGCACTCCGCCGCAAAATGCCCACTCGCTTTGGAATGACAGTCCCCTACTGCACGTCCGAAACTTTTCCGTTGATAAAAGTTACCTTGATGTCCTTGTAAACGTAAATCTGTTTCGCCCCGAGGCTGATGATCTTATCCGGCACGCCGATGGCGGCTTTCACCTGATCCGGAGTCTGGCCTTTCTCGATCTGCGCCGGCTCCTGCTGTGCTTGCTGCTGCGCCTGCCCATTGTCGCCGCCGCCCTGCTGGTCGTTGTTGCCACCACTATTGCCGCCACCATTATTATTGCCGTTGCCGCCCTGGTCGGCGCTGTCATCGAAGGCCAGCAATGCGGCAATCGTATCCTCCACCTGCGAGGGACTGATCGTGGCCAGCGAACCTTTCGCAAACTGGAAAATCACGTCCGCTTTGTAAAAAGTCGTGGGACTGGTGTTATTGCAGGAGTCGCACGCGACGATACTCATGGACACCTGATCTTTCGGCAGGTTCACCGCGATCCTCGTCGGATACACTTTTTCCCCCACCTGCATCAGCCGCGTGGTTTGCGTCTTGCCCAGTTTTCCCAGCCCAAAGCCGATGCCCTTCATCACCGCGTTATTAGGAGAATGCACCGTGCCGTCCTGATATCGCGTAGGCATCACGTTGGTGTCGCCATAGGGGACGCTAAGAATTCCGCCCTTCTTGATGACCAGGACCGAACCCGGCTCGACCACCGCGGCGCCGCCCGTGTCGGCGCCCATTTTCACCATGGTGAATTGCGCTTTGAGCTGGTCTTCCAGCGAAACTGTTTGCGGTTGCGCCAGCAGCGCGCAAGGCATAAGCCCGCCCACCATCAGAGCCACCACCCCAACCGCCATCTTGATTCCTTGCCGCATGGAAAACTTCCTCCTCTGGGTACAGGCACAACTTGCCGCCACTCCCGGCACCGGGAGTAATCACAACGAAAAGCGGGACGGGCGCGCCCCGTCTCTACTGCGACTGCTTGGCTTCCGCTTCCGCCGCGTCGGCATCTTTTTGCTGCTGTTCCAGGTCGCTGCTCACGCTCTTGTCGGGAGTGGGCTCGGGAACTTCTCCCGCCTGCGTCTTGGTGTCGGGAGCCGCCGGCAATCCGTTCTTCCCCTGCTTCTCCGCCAACTCCTTCAACCCCGCGTCCATCTGAATCCGCAGTTGATTGTGCATCTCCTGCAGATCGTCCGCCGATACCCCGACCGTCGCGCCCACCGGACACTCGTCTTTCTTGCTGGCCTTGACGATGGCATCCACCATGTTGTCGTCGTCCGGTTTGTCTCCCGTGCGATAGAGGACGTCGCCCGCGGCCAGACCGCACTCGGTCCCATCCGAAGTCGTCAAATCCTCGTCCGTGGAGACAACGAAGATCCGAATCTTGGGATCGAGCGCTGCCGGTACCTGGTCGCCACTGGGAGCCGCATTGGGATTCGCCGCCGCTTCTTTTTCCGCCGCAATCTCCGCCTTCATCTCATCCGCGATCGCCTGCTTGACGTCCTTGCTCATTCCCGTCCCACTCGCGGGTGGCGCTCCCCCACCCAGCATGTATGCGCCGTAAGACGCCTGCAGTTTCGCCGCGACCAGCGGATCGGTGGACCACAACGCCGCGATCTCATCCGCCGAGGCATTTCGAATCCCCGGAAGAATCAGTTCTCCATTGTCGCCATCCGCCGCCGCTTCCTGCTGCGCCGCATAGGCCGATTGCAAGCTCGCCGCGATCAGATAATCCGTGAGCCAGAATGCTGCCGTCGGATATACCGGATACGGCGCGAAATAGCCGCCGTAATAGCCATACCAGGGCGAACCTCCCCAGCCCCATCCGTAGTAAACCGGCGCCGGCCACGGGTTGTAAGCCCAGCCGTAGTAGGCCGGACCGTAATAGAACGACGGAGCGTAACCGTAATAGGGACGACCGCCATAATAATAGTTGCGATATCCGTACGCGTAGTAGCGCCCGCCGCGATAGTAGGTTCGCTGGCTATATTCGCGCCCGCCGTGCCGATAGTAGGAGCGCTGGCTGTATCCGCCATGTCTTCCATAGCTCACCACGCGCCGCCCGTTGTGCATGCTTTCCACCCGCCGGCTGCCGTGCACCCCGTGATTGATCGTCATGCCATGGGTTTGAACGCTGCGGACGTGGCCGTCCTTGCGGAAAGTCGCCTTGCCGCCGCCCTTCAGGGCTACCGTCTTGCTCCCGGCCGGCTGGTGCCGATTCGCGCCCGCGCCTGCATTACCGCGATTGTTCGCGACGCCCCGGTTGGTGTTCGCGCTGCTGTTCGCTCCACCTTTGCCGCCGTTGGCAACGCTGCGATTGTTCGCGTTCGCGCCGCTGCGGTTGTTGCCGCCGGCGCCAGCGGCGGCGCGATTATTCCCTGCTCCTGTCCCGCGATTCCCACCGGCTGCGGTTCCCCGGTTCGCCGTCGCTCCGTGAGTATTCCCCATGCCCGATCCGCGATTGTTCGCTCCCGCCGCTCCTGCGTGCGTTCCCGCCCCCGTGCCGCGGTTGCCGCCCATCGCTCCATGCTGTGCCGGAGCCGAATGTTGCGCTGGGGCAGAATGCTGGGCTGGAGCAGAATGCTGCGCCGGTGCCGAATGTTGCGCCGGAGCGGCGTTTTTCGGCGGGCCGCCAGCGGAAGCGACTGAGGTTGCGGTGAAAATTGCGGTTAAAACAAAAAAGATGAGTGCAGCCGACTTCGGCAGGACGTTCTTTTCGCGGAAACTCAAATTCATGACCAACTCCTGTGAGATTGTGAAACGCATTCCTCTGGATCGTTAAGATCGTTATCGGAGCTTGTGCTTCCAATTACCTGGGTCCGGCTGCCCTGGAGGAAAGCTGGCACCGGCCATCGAATCATCGCCAATTTCACACCTGTTTCACCGGAGTGTCAAGAAGTCCTTCGAAATTAGCCTTGGCCATCCCGGCACCTCGCGGACCGAAGCCTTCCCCGAAGTCGCGATTGCCCGGCGGAAGTCTTTCGTGCGCCGGTAACCGAGGCTGGCATTGACGGCAGAGAGCGCTCGCGCAAGACTGAAACGTTATGGCAAAGCTTAAAGTCGGTATTCTTTTCGGCGGTCGCAGCGGCGAGCACGAGGTTTCCCTGCTTTCGGCGGCGTCGGTGGTCAATGCCATCGACCAGACAAAATTCGAAGTCGTCCCCATCGGCATCACCAAGGCTGGCCGCTGGGTTACTGCCGAACACGCGGAACGCTTGCTCAAAGGCGAACCTGCGGGCGCAATGGCAGAACCAAGCGCCACGCCTGCTGGCACTCCCTCGTTGCGGGCGGGCGATCCGGAGGCGACTCCGGGAGCGGCCCTACTCGCCACCGGCGCATCCGTCGTAGTGCCTCCCGAACCAGCGCGCCGCGGCGGGGGTCTCGCCCCCTTCCAAACCGACGCCGGGTTGCGCCGTGCCGCCGATCGCGCCATCGACGTCGACGTGATTTTTCCCGTACTCCACGGCACCTTCGGTGAAGACGGCACCATTCAGGGCCTCCTCGAACTCGCTGACATCGCCTACGTCGGCGCGGGAGTCCTCGGCTCCGCCGCCGGCATGGACAAAGACATCATGAAGTCATTATTCCGCGCCGCGGGATTGCCCATCGTCAAACATGTCACCGTGCTACGCAGCCAGTTCGAACGCGATCCGCGAAAAGTCCAGAAACTAGTGGAGAGCAAACTGAAATATCCCGTGTTCGTGAAGCCCGCCAACCTCGGATCGTCGGTGGGGATTTCCAAGGCCCACGACCGCCGGGAACTCGCTCCCGCCATCGGCGAAGCCGCCAGATTTGACCGCAAGATCGTGATCGAAGAAGGCGTCGGTGGAAAAAAGAATAAAGCTCGCGAGATCGAGTGTGCTGTCCTCGGCAACGACGCACCGCAGGCCTCCGTGGCGGGAGAAATCGTTCCCTGCAAGGAGTTTTACGATTACGACGCCAAATATCTCGCGGAAGGTTCCGAATTACTGATCCCCGCCAAGCTCTCGAAAACCGAAATGAAGAATTTGCAGAAGCTGGCCATCGCGGCGTTTCAGGCAGTCGATTGCACCGGCCTGGCACGCGTGGATTTCCTCATGGATCCGAAATCGAGAAAGATCTTCGTCAACGAGATCAACACCATGCCGGGCTTCACCGCCATCAGCATGTATCCCAAACTATGGGCCGCCAGTGGAATCGCTTACCCCGATTTGATCGACCGGCTGATCCAGTTGGGCATCGAGCGCCACCGGGACAAAAAGCGAAATCAATACACCCGCTGAATTGCCTGTGTGGCGCGGGCGCCCCCGCCCGCGTCGGCCCCAGATTCGCACCCGATTTTCCCGGGCTAATCCGGGCGACGGCGGCGATTCGCCTGTATCATTAATCATTGTCAACATTCTCGAGGAGGTTACATGGCACAAACTCACTACACCAGCAAAACCAAGCGACGGCCGAAAAGCAACAAGCGCAAGGACCCGTCCGAGAACACCATGGCCGCGTTGCGCCAGCGCGAAGCCGCCGCGAAAAAGTAATCGGGAGAAGACAAATGTCGAGTCTGAAGGAATTTCAGTGCGAGATTTGCGGCATCGTCACCGACAGACCCACGGTTCATTGGTTTGTGATTGAGTGCGGAGACCAGAAGCTAGCCCTCATCAAGTGGGACGCCGCTGACCGCCGCCAGTCCCACGGCGCGCCATTTCTGCGGTGAAGCCCATGCCCAGGTCGTACGTCAGCCGCTGGTTCGAATCCATCTGTAGCCCGCCCAAGGCCATGCACAGGGCGTCGTAGAGAGGGGCTGCGAAAAACCAATTTCCCGGCCCTGAACGGGAAGGGCACGACTTTTCGCTAGTGCCTGACTAGCTCCGAATCAGTGGCGGCTTTTAGGCCGTTGCGGAGATGCCGTCCGGCGAAAACTCTCTATTACCGGGCCCAGCGCAGATCCGCCCACCTAACTCATACATTCCAGAATACTTTACAAGTAACTCCTTTAGAATCAAAGACCATTTATGGACTCTTTCTAAGTCTTTGATTATAAAAGACCGCCCATAGGGGGGAAAAAACGGAAGCCCCGATCAAACCCGTCCCCGAAATCCTGAGGCAAAAGCCGAGTGAATAATGAGGATATTTTCCGCACCCTCTTTCGCTCCCGCCGCTGACCCTGACGCCGCGAAATCCCTTGACAGACCGATCCGTCGGTTGTAAAGTTTTGCTCAAGTTTGCTCTAATCTGAGCAAGCTGGAATTTCATGCAGAGTGGCTGAGGGACGAGCCCTAGGACGCCACGGCAACCGGATCGGGATCATATATCTCCATCGCAGGTGCCAACTCTCGCCCGGCAACGGGGACCATGAGATTCGGGTAAGCGAAATTTTGATTCGCATTTCCCGAGCCTCTTTTCCCATTTCGGAAAAGGGGTTTTGCATTTACTGGGTTATTTTTCCCGGCTCGTCCCGCAGTCACAGAAAGACATAGCACCATGTCGACGAGGACGAGCACGTACCAACTCCAGTGCCGCGAGTGCGGCAAAACCTGGGGAAACCAGCCGCGCAGCATCTGCGAACTCTGTTTCTCCCCCCTCGAAGTCACCTACGATTACGAATCCCTGCGCCCCGGCATCACGCGCCAGCTCTTCGCCTCGCGCCCCGCGAACATGTGGCGCTATCGCGAACTGCTACCCCTCCCGGAGGGCTATCAGCCGTCTTTGCCCATCGGCTTCACTCCCCTCGTCAGCGTTCCACGGCTCGGCGAGAAGCTGGGATCGCGCCGCCTTCTGGTCAAGAACGATGCCGTCTGCCTGCCCACTCTCAGTTTTAAAGATCGCGTGGTGGCGGTCGCGCTCGCCAATGCGCGCAGCTTCGGATTCGACACTGTAGCCTGTTCTTCCACCGGCAACCTGGCCAATTCCGTCGCGGCGCAGGCGGCTCGCGAGGGCCTGAAAGCCTGGATCTTCATTCCGTCAGACCTCGAACCCGCAAAAATCCTCGGCACCCAGGTCTTCGGCGCGGAGCTTGTCCGCATCAACGGCAGCTACGATCACGTCAATCGCCTATGCTCGCAGATCGCCGACGAACATCGCTGGGGCTTCGTGAACGTCAATCTTCGCCCCTACTACGCCGAAGGTTCCAAGACCGTGGGCTATGAAATCGCCGAGCAATTGGGCTGGACCTTGCCCGACAATATCGTGGTGCCCATGGCCGGCGGTTCGTTGATCACCAAGATCAAGAAGGCGTTCGATGAACTCATCCTCCTCGGCTTGGTTGATCCCAAGCCGGTGAAGTTCTTTGGCGCGCAAGCCACCGGGTGCTCGCCGATTTCCACCGCCGTCAAGCAATACAGCAGTGAGATCGAACCGCAGCGCCCCCGCACGATTGCCCGCTCCCTCGCCATCGGCAATCCCGCCGACGGCCACTACGCCTTGCAGGCGATCTCGAAAAGCGGCGGATGGTCGGAGGATGTTTCCGATCCGGAAGTGGTCACCGGCATCCAGTTGCTGGCGGAGAGCGAGGGCATTTTCACCGAGACCGCCGGCGGCGTCACCGTCGGAACCGCTCGCAAACTGATCCAGCAGGACCGCATTCTTCCCGACGAAACCACTGTGCTCTGCATCACCGGCAACGGACTGAAGACCACCGACGTGCTCGCCGACAAGTATCAGACCGAGGTGCCGATCGCGCCCAAACTCGCCGAGTTTGAAGCGTATCTGGCGGCCAAGGCAGGCGCAATCCCCTCCGTTCTCGTGGAGACGGCGAGCGTTGGCGGTTAGTAAAAATTCCAGCAGGGACGGCCCCAGCCGTCCCTGTTCTTCTCTACTTCCCTGGTTGACTATGGAGGATTTTCCATGAGCATTACCATTCAAATTCCCAGCGCGCTGCGCCGCCTCACTGCGGGCCAAGCGCAGGTGGAATGTTCGGCGTCGAATCTGGGCGAACTATTCTCCCAACTCGATCAGCAGTTTCCCGATCTTAAGCCCCACCTGCGGGATGAAGCCGGCGAGACCCGGCGCTTTCTGAATATCTACGTGAATGAGGAAGACATTCGCTTCCTCGGAGGCGCATCCTATGCGTTCCGGGATGGCGATGAAGTGCTGCTCGTGCCCTCGATAGCCGGCGGATCGAGATGTCAATAAACGATTTTGGCAATTACTGATGCTGGCTGACGGAAAGAACATTTCCGTCCGGATCCTTGAACCATGCCACCTTGTCCCCGGTCGGCGCGGTCCAGATGCCACGCTTCTTATCTTCGACAAATGGATATTTCTCGAAGACCACTCCGCGCTTCGTGAGCCAGTCCACTACCGTCTCGATATTCGAAACTTCCCAGCCGAGAACGGTGTACGGCGCAGGCGTGAAATCTTTGGCCTTGAGAACCCGAATGATGGTTTCGCCCGCTCTCAACACCAGGGCAAACTCGTCATCGCTCACAAATTGGAATCCCAATTTGCCTTCGTAGAAGGCGCGCGACTTCTCCGAATTCTTGCTCGGAACAAAGCCGATTATTTTGCTGGAAGCCAACATGGTTCGCGAATCTGCGGGTGATCGCCAATGCTAAATCGTCAAGCGCCAGTAGTAAATCTGCGCTTCACCAATTTTGGCCGCGCCCACCCGTCGCTACCACTCTTCGCAGCCATTCCGGAGGAACCTGCTGCGCAGATGCGTTTTTCTTGGCTGCAGCGAGCATCACCTCCGCCTCCGCCAGATTGGCGGCGACGCCGTACACAAAATCCGTGCCCTCGATGCTTTGCACCCGGCCTTCCGCGTACACTTCAAAGGCTTCGCGGAACATCTGTTGCGCTTGCCGCAGCTTGGCGCGCAATTCCTCGGCTGAGTCCGCTCTGCACAGGAACTTATCTTCGCGGCTGTGGTAAGCATCCAGGCGCGCCTCCCGCAGGATGCCCGCCAGCCTGCGCAAGAGTCTATCGCCCGCAATATGCCCGTACGCGTCGTTAAACATCGCCGTGAATGAGACATCCACAATCGCCACACACCCGCCGCCGGCCTCGTTAAAAGCCTGACGGTTGGGCAATCCCGTAAGCGCGGACACCAGGTTCACGGGAACAACGAGCTCCGCAACCTGTGTGGCAAACATCGACCGATGCCGCGCTAAAATCGCGGCCTGAGCCGCTTCCAAAGTCTTCGAGATGCCGCTTTCGACCATGAACGCGGCGAGGAACGCGGGTGAGCGTGAGAGTCCGTGCTTACAGTGAATCAGAATGCGTTCGCGCTTCTCCGTCTGTGCGCGCAGCCACGTCACTGCTTCGGTTACATCTTTAGGATAGATGCGCGCGACATCGGGAGCTGGAATCCATTTGTATGCCTTGCCGGGATGCTCCGCCGACTGATCTCGCCCCGGCGGACGGAAAGCGTCCGGACCGCGCACATTGAGGATGGCCGTAATCGCTTCGGGATTGCTGCGAATCAAGTCGTCAGCATCGCTTTGGCTGCCCAGCCACAGGTTGTCGACTATATGATCCATCTGGCCCGGTTGCGGATAAAGGTCTCTGCCTCAACCTACCGTGAGGCCGCTGCCGAATACAAGCCTGCTTGCCCGAACAAAAGTCCACTGCGGCACAGTGGCCCGAAGATTGCTTTTTCACTTGAAGATTTAAGCTTTTCTTGCTCCGCAAACCGGTGTGTTATATTCTAACTAACTGGTTAATTATATGAGGCAGTCCGCCGCGCTTGTTCCCGTCCGATCCCGATCAACCGGACGCAAGTCCGCCCCACGCATGGGCACGCGGGGCAAGCCCCATGAGAGTCGCGCCGCCATCTTACAGGCGGCCGTGGCGGAGTTTGCCGAGCATGGCATTGCCGGGGCGCGCACCGACGCCATTGCGCGCGCCGCGCACGTCAACAAGGCCCTCCTTTATTACTATTTCAAGGATAAAGACGCCCTGTACCAAGCCGTGCTCGATCATGTGTTCAGCGGGTTGCGCGCCCGGGTCATGCCAGTGTTCGAATCCCAGGCATCACCCCGCCAGAAAATTCTGGATTATGTGGGAACTTATTTTGACTACATCGCCGCCCATCCCACCTTCCCCAGGGTGGTGCAGGCGGAGTGGATGCGTTCCGGCGTCCAGGGCAATGTCCCCATGCAGCGCGTGGCGCGGCAATATTTCCTTCCCATTTTCACCAAACTGGTCCAACTTCTAAGGGAAGGGACAAAGGCCGGAGAATTCCGTCCAGTGAATCCGATGGATTTCGTCCCGTCCGTCGTGGGAGTGATTGTTTTCTATTTCAATGCCGCGCCGCTGATGAAGACCATGGTCCGCGTAGACCCGTTATCGGCCATCAGGATTCGCGAACGGCGGGCATTTCTGCTGAACTTTATCGCGGCGGCGCTCTTTGTGCGGTAAGTGCCGCGCTTCAGGCGTTAAACATTGGACCCAGGTTGAACTAACGGAGGACGGCGGAGATCGACGATGAGTGCTCGCAATAAATTTCTAATCGTGCTGGGCGTCATCCTTGCCATGGCGTCGTCATACTACTACTTATCGACTCCGCACGGCAGCGATCTGGTCCTGGTGGGCACGGTCGACGCCAACCAGATCGTGGTGAGTCCGCAAATCCAGGGCCGGATTCAGAAACTACTGGTCGAAGAAGGAACGCAAGTCAAGCAGGGCGACCTCATCGCCATTCTGGATCCCTCCGAGTTGGAAGCGGAGGAGCGCGCGGCCGCGGCCATGATCACCAGCATGCGATCGCAGATGAGCGCCAACGAGTACACCCGGAAGTCGACGAAAGGTTCGACCTCGAGCGACGTGGAGAATTCGCAGGCCAAACTGCAGTCCGCGCGCGCCCAACTGGCGCAGGCGGAAGCGACCTTGACCCGAATCGAGAGCGATAGCCGTCGGACCATCGGATTGGCGCAGGCCGGCGTGGCGTCGGACCAGGATCGCGTGCAGGCGGAGATGAACCTCAAAGCGCAGGAAGCGAGCGTGCAGGCCCTGAAAGATCAAACCGCGGCTTCTCAGGCGGATTTGGCGTCGGCCATGGCCCGTACCAACCAGGCCGCGGCGGCGCAGAGCACCGTTGCCTCAACGCGGGCCCAGGTGGAAAATGCCGTAGCGCAGTTGAAAGAAGCCGAAGTCCGTCTTGGATATACCAAAATCTATTCGCCCGTAACCGGCACCGTCCTGGTGCGCGCGGCCCGAGAAGGCGAAGTGGTGAGCGCCGGCCAGGCAATCGTGACCGTGGTCGATTTCAGCGACACCTGGGCCTTCGCCTCGATTCCCGAGAGCGATGCCGATCACATTGGAATTGGAGACACGCTGCGGGTGCGCCTCCCCGGAGGCACAGAAGTTCCCGGAAAAGTTTTTTACAAGGCGGCGGAGGCGGACTTCGCTACGCAGCGTGATGTGGGTCGCCGGAAACGGGACATTCGCACCCTGGCTTTGAAAGTGCGTCTGGAAAATCCCAGGGGTGCTTATGTTCCGGGGATGACCGCGGAGGTTCTGGTAAGTTCGCAGCAATTAAGGGGCGAGTCCCGTTGACGGAGTTCTAAATCTCTGCCAGCGCGCTGCGGTTCATGATGAGGGTCTGGAAAGATTCGAAGTTGGGAGATTCTGTAATGAATGGACACCGGACGAATGGCGGAGAGATCGCGACTCCCGATCTCAACTTGCGCAGTGCGATCGCGGCCGACGCCCCCAATGCCATCGTCGTCGACCACATCATCAAGCGCTACGGCGCGTTTACCGCGGTGGACGACATTTCCTTTGCCGTCAAGGAAGGGGAAATCTTCGGGCTGCTCGGGCCCAACGGCGCCGGCAAGTCCACTTTGATTCGCATGATGACGACGCTCATTCCCATCACTGCCGGAAGCGCGCATATCGACGGGCACGACGTGGCTGCCGACCCCGAGGCGGTTCGACGTACGATCGGCGTGATTCCCCAGGCCTTGACCAGCGATCTCGACTTGACGGTGGAAGAAAATTTGAATATCTACGCGAAGCTCTACGATGTGCCGAAGAAGACACGCAAGGATGCGATTGACGAACTGCTCGAAACCGTCGACCTGACGAAATGGCGGGGCGCGCAAACGAAAACTTTATCGGGCGGAATGCGGCGGCGGCTGGAGATTGCCCGCGGTCTGGTCCATAGCCCGAAAATCTTCTTTCTCGACGAGCCGACCACCGGACTCGATCCCGTTTCTCGCGTCGCGGTGTGGGAAATGCTGACCAACATCAAGGCCAAACGCAATCTCACGATTTTAATCACCACCCATTACATGGACGAGGCCGACCGCCTCTGCAATCGCATCGCGATTGTGGATCACGGAAAACTGGTGGCGCTCGATACGCCTGAGGCCTTGAAGGCGAGCGTGCCCGGATCCAATGTGATTGAGGCGCAGTTCGACCATGCCCCGCCCGACTGGGAAGAGCGTCTGCGCGCCTTGCCGGGAGTGACCTCGGTGCAAAACCAGAGTGGGGGTATGTTTCGCGTGCTCACTTCGAATGGATCCGGCACGACCACGGATATGGTGGAAATCGCCGTGGTTGTGGGCGCAGCGCTCAAGACGCTCACGGTGCAGAACACAACGCTGGATGATGTTTTCGTCCACTACACCGGCCGGCAACTGCGCGATGAACTGGTGAAAGCCTACGGCTTCCAGATGCCGCAGACGCCGGGGTTGCGGCCATGAACCGGATGATGGCGATTATCGAGCGCGAGATGCGCAAGTTTTTCCGCTCCCCGACCCTGATGATGGTCTCGATGGTGATGCCCCTGGTGCAATTGATCGTCCTCGGGAACGCGTTTGGCGGAAAAATCCGCGACGCGAAAATGGGCGTCGTGGACGAGGATCATGGCACCCAGTCCGTCCGCATCAAGGAAGCCTTTGACGCGGTGCGTGCCAATATGCGCACTTTTCTTCCCGTGCCCTATGACAACGAAGCGCAGGCCCGCGAGGACGTCCGCGACGGCCGCATTCAGGGTGCCGTGATCATTCCCGCTCAGTACTCCAAACTGGTGTATGAGAAGAACCATCCCCGCATCGCGTTGATTGTGGACAACAGCGACAACTTCATGAGTTCCAGCTTCGAAGACGAGATGACGCAAGTGACCAACGCCCTCAATCAGCCGGACATCTCGCCGCGCCTCTTGCAGCAGACGGCGCTCGAGGTGGTGGAGTTGTATCCCTATATCGAATACATGAAGTTCCTGCTGCCCGGTTCCATCTCACTTGCCATGTTCGTGTCGGTAATGATCGGCGGAGGCATGCTCTATATCGACGACAAGGCCCGCGGCGTCCATGAAGGATACCTGGTAACCCCAATCACCAAAGCGGAGTTAGTCTTCGGACTTAACGGCGCAGGGGCGATAAAAGCGGTCATGACCGGCGTGGTCATTACCGTCATCGGATCGCTGCTCGCGGGCGTGGGAACGATTTTTAGCCCCGGCACCATCGTCGGACTGCTCATCATGATCGTGCTCACTTCGCTCGCCTTCAATTCCATGATGTTCCTGCTCATGGCGCGCGTGGAGGATCCGCTGGTTCCACGCGCCATGTTTGGCATCCTCAACACTCTTCTGTTTTTCCCCAGCGGCGCGATTTATCCCGTGGAAGCTTTTCCCTCATGGCTGCGCGCGATTGCGCACGTCGATCCCTTTACCTACGCGGTGCACGGATTCAAATCCCTGCTGTTGAAAGAAACCGGCCTCTCAGCCATTGTCCCGGATATGGTCTATCTTTCCATATTTGCCGTGCTAACCCTGGCGCTCGCCGTCCCCATGTTCAAGCGAACCCTTTAGATCGACCGTAGACGACAGTCGCCACGCCCGCCCGGATAGTGAAAAAGAGCGCCGCCGGCCTTCGGAGATACGAGTTCAAAAGCGCGATCAGCCGCCACGCGGGTTCCCTCACTCCGCTGGAAAAACCGGGTGCATTTCACGGAACGTTCGCGCAAAAGGTAATGGCGCCGCCGATTCGCTGGCGAGCCGAAAAACCAGGTTGGTCGTCAGCGAACGAGTCTTTTTCCGCAGCGCGCTGTGCACATCCAGACGCAGCCATATGAACCGGCCAATGCGGCTGAGACGAACTTCTTCCGGAGTCAGTCTGGCGGTGTAGCTGGCGGCAATGCGCGCCATTTCTGCCAGATCGCTCATCGGGCCGAATTCCACGTCCGAGGGACGCGGCAGTTGCCGCATCGACTCCAGTTGACGGGCAATACTCTTGCGCCCCGCAACGCAGGCCTGCGTGCGGCAGTTGAGAATTTTCTCGATGGCATAGAGGGCGGCATGATCCACTCGCTCGCCAAACGCCACATGCAGCGTCGGGTTGGCCGACGCCGGATTCAGAGGCAGCATCTGAAACGCTTCCAGTATAGGCAGCGGAATGTTTCCCGGAGATTGCACGGTGCAGGGATCGACCGAGGTAGCCACGGGACATCCCCACTGCAGCGCGAGTGCGGTGGTGACATCCTGCTCGGTGGCGAAGCCAAGCTTCTCGATCCACTCTCCGATTTTTCCGTAGCGGGCGCGGCGCTGCGCTTCGAGCGCGGCGCGAACCTCCACGAAAGTCAGTTTCCCGCGAGCCACCATCAGCAACCCCAGCGGGATGCGGTTGGGAGGCAGTTGCGAGGGAGGCATCGCATGCAGACTTGAAAGTTGCCGCAGCAGCGCCGTTTCCAGGCACGGTGGCTGGCAATAGAAAGAGCCCTGCAGCAAAGTTCCACTGGGACGGCGTCGATCCCGCAGACGTTGCCAGTAGGACTGCGAACGCGTGCAGGAAACGAGCGAACACGGCGTTCGCGCTTGATCGAGGTGGCGGCGCTTGCTCCATCGGTCAAGCCAGGTTCGCGGGTTCAGAAAGTTTGGCATGGGGCAGGCGTCCTCGTCCGAAGCAAAATCAGGCTGGCGGCCGGGCGATCGGCACATCGACCACCTCGGTGACGTGCAATCCGTATTTGCCGTCCACGATGACAACCTCGCCCTGCGCCACCAGTCGCCCATCGAGTAACAAAGCGACCGGAGAATGCAGCCCGCTTTCCAGTTCGACCACCACTCCGGGACTGAGCGCCAGCACATCGCGTAGCAGCATGTGGCGTATTCCAAAACGCAGCTTCACGTCGAGACCCACTTCCAGCAGGCGACGGTAACTGCTGGCCGGAGCGGACGCTTCCGCCGCCTCGGGCAACTTCCCCGCCTGGGCCCGCCGCTGTATCTCAGCGGCCAGCGCGGGGCTGATCTGCATTTCGATGCGGATCATGGTCCCCGCTCCATCCACCGACTGCAGGCAAAACACCGTATCCGATGACCAGGAAGGCGCGGCCGAGGCGGAGACCGAGAACTTGACCTCGCCGCCGGTGCTGGCGGAGAGAGCAGTCGCCGCGAGCCCGCCGGCCTGTCGCAGTAATTCTTCCAGCCCTTCTTTGTGTTCGGCGGTGATGCCGGGCGCGGCCGGACCGGTTTCCCCCAGCATCTTCTGGGCCAGGAGCGTTCCGGAATCGGCCGCCAGATGCAGGACCATTTCGCCATGCACCGCGCCTCCCGCCACCACCGCAAACCAGACATCGGACTCGGCGATCGCCAGGGGCTGCGCGGAAAGTTCGAAAGCGCAGGGCTGTCCCGAAACCTGTCCCAACAGGTTTTGCAGACAGGTTTTCCACGCTTCGTACCATTGGCGGAGTTCGGGACGGAGTTCGGCGACGTCCGTCATCGTCGACCAGTCGCGATTCGTAAGCGTTCGCCTGTCATCGTCGCCCCTTCGTTGTCGCGGATATCGGCATCGTTATCGTCGTTGTCATTGTCATTGTCATTGTCATTGCTCAACCACCACCGAAACCGGCTTCTCGAGCGACAGCACTCGCGCCGCGCGGTGGTGATTCACCTGCACCGGACGCGCCAGGCACAGACGTACATCCCCCACCATCATGACCGCTGGTTCCGAAGCGTCCTTCGGAAAAGGCAGAAGGTCGCCCGGAACCAGCTGGCTGAACTGCTCCAGCGACACTTGCAAATCGGGCATGGAAAGTTCGACCGGAAAAAGACAGTCCAGCAATTTGTTCTGAATCTGCACGCGCGATGCGATCGGGCTGCGGGGACGCTGATAGCTGAAATCGGCCGAAATCTTCCGCAGCAACGCGTTCGAAACCACCGCGGGAATCGCCAGGTTGAGCGTGCCGCGAGTCTCCGACATTTTGATTTCGAAGCTCAGAAATAAGATTTTTTCGTCCGGCGGCATCAGCCGTTGCATTTGCAATGTCTGCTGCGTCTGCCCGAAGTTAAACTCCAGCGCGATCGCCTGCCAGCTGGTTTGCAGCTCGCGACACATGATTCGTATGATGCCTTCGAGAACCTGCGCTTCGATGTCCGTGATGGCGCGTGTGCTGTCGCTGGCCGTCACTTCACCCCCGAGCATCACGTCGATAATCGGAAAACCGATCGCCAAATCCAGTTGCAGCACCGCCACCGCGCCCGCCGGCTGCAGATCGATCGAGGCCAGATAAGTCTTCTCCGGAACACGCTGCAGAAATTCCCGGAACGTGAGATGTTCGGCGGACACCAGCCTGCAATCGAACGCAATGCGCAAATAGCTGCCCACCGCAATCGACAGGTTGCGGGCGAAAAGCTCGTGCAGCTGATTAATGGCGCGCAACTGCTCACTGCCGATTTGTCCCGCCTGGCGAACGTCCCAGGCTTGCACCACCGGTCCACTCGATGCGGCGATCGCTTCGCCCGAGCGAGCCGCCCGCACCAGGTCGTCGATTTCCTGCTGGTTCAGTAACTTTTCCATGCCCGTGTCCTCATGCCGGCTCTCGCGCCAGCGCGTCACGCGCTGGTGCTACGGACTGCCCGCCGCTTTGCCGGTTGCGCGCGGCGCCGTCAGAAAATTAAGCCGCGCTCGCAGCCGCACCATGGCCAGGGAATGGATCTGCGACACCCGCGACTCCCCTATGCCGAGCGCCACCCCGACTTCCTTCATGGTCAGTTCCTCGTAGTAATACAGCGCCAGAACGCGTTGCTCCTTCTCCGGCAATTCGGAGATCGCCCGCTCCAGCAGATGTCTCATCTCCGACTTCAGGCACTGGAAAAAAGGCGTCTCCTCGGTTTTCGAGGGCACGATGTCGGTGAGATCTTCTTCCTTCCCGTCGCGGTGCGATTCCACCCGCAGACTGCCCAGTTCGAGGCCGTCGAGTTCGGCCAGCAGGGACTGAAGTTCATGCAGCGAGATGTCCATCTCGTGCGCGATCTCGCTTTCCGTCGGCGCCCGTCCCAGTTTCCCGGAAAGTTGGCTGTGGGTGGATTCGACGAGCCGGCCCTTGCGGCGCAATTCCCGCGGGCTCCAGTCCAGTTCGCGCAGGCTGTCGAGAATCGCTCCTCGAATCCGAAACTTCGCGTACGAACTGAACTGCACGTGCTTGGACAAGTCGAATTTGTTGAGCGCGTCGATCAGTCCAATCACCCCCGCATGCACCAGGTCCTCGAAAGGCACATGCCGCGGCAGCCGCTCGTGAATCCGGCGTGCGATATAGCGGACCTGCGGAATCTGCTCCATCAGAATGCGTTCGCGTTCCGCATCGCTCTGCACGGTTTGATAGGCGGCGGCGGGATGTTTGGTCATGAGGCTGGTCTCGCTTTCGATGCCACAGATGGAACAAAATCGAACCGCTCGAAGTTCGAACCAATCAAAGTTCGGACCAATCGAATGGAAGATCTGGTCGAACCGCCGGGTGGGACACTCGGCGTCACGGCCGGGTAGTTTGCGTCTCTCGGTCTTCAATTTCTGCGTCTGCGCGTCTCCGCGCCGCGCTTCCGCAGCCCTCACCTCATCGCACCGTCCCCAGTGACTGCACGGAAATCATGGGAGGAATCTCCAACGGCGAAAGCACCACCACCTTCGGAAGAAACGGTTCGAGCAAGCGCCGCAGATGGTAGCGCGCCGGGGTCGAACACAGCAGCACCGGCGCAGTCGCCCCACCTGATCGCCGGCCAGCGCGCGCAGCCCGTCGAGAATGCGGCGCACGAACGAGGGCTGCAACCCCGCCGCCGTGGCGACCGGCGCCTGCGGACTGAAAGCGCGGTTCAGCTCTTCCTCGATGTTGTGATCGAGCGTCAGCACGCGCAATCCCCCATCCTCCGCAAGCAGCGGGCGCACCAGCGCGCGGCCCAGCGACTGCCGCGCCGCTTCGACCAGCAGAATCGCGTTCTTGTTGATCGCGGATGCGTCCAGCAGGGCCTCCAGGATCGTCGACAGATCGCGGATCGAAACCTGCTCGCGCAGCAGTTGCTGCAGGACTTTCTGCACTTCGCCGAGGCTGAGTATTTTCGGCACCAGCTCCTCCACCAGCTTCGGGATGGCTTTCGCCCAGCCGATCAAGCAGGCGCTTCGTTTCCTGCCGGGTCAGCAATTCGTAGGCGTGCTGCTTGATGATTTCCGCAAGGTGCGTGGCCAGCACGGAAGTCTGGTCGACCACCGCATAGCCCGAGGCCAGCGCCTGCGACTCCAGTGCGCGCGTGATCCAGAGCGCCGCCACTCCGAAGGCGGGCTCGTTGGTGGGAATCCCGGCAGCGGGGGCGGCGCCTTCCGAACTGATGGCGAAAGCCTAGTCCTCCAGCATCTCCCAACGCGCGATCTCCACCCCGCGCAACGAGATGGCATATTCGTGCGGCTTCAGCCGCACGTTGTCGGTGATGTGAACTGGCGGGACGATAAAGCCGAGTTGCTGCGCCAGGCTGCTGCGCAGCGCTTTCACCCGCGCCAGCAGTTGGCCGCCCTGATTCTTGTCGACCAGGGCGACCAGCCCATAGCCGACTTCGAGCGTGAGTTCATCGAGCTTCAGCAGGTCTTCGACCGAGTCCCCCTTGGCCGCGCCTTTTTCTCCCGGCGGCGCAGCGGCCGCGGAGCTTCGCAGCAGCTTGCCGTCTTTGTCCTTCAGTTTTGGCAGACGCGCCGCCAGCCAGAACACGCCCCGCGACGGCCAGGAAAGAGAACTTGGGCAGTCCGGGAATCGCCGCCAGCGCCAGCATCACTCCCGCCGCAATCTGCAGCGGACGCCGCCGGGAAAGGAATTGCGGGCCCACATCGACCGACAGCGTCGCGTCGGAGGAGGCGCGGGTCACCACAATGCCCCCGGCCATCGAAACCAGCAGCGACGGAATCATGGTCACCAGGCCATCGCCCACGGTCAGCACGGTGTAGGTCTTCAGCGCCTCGCGAAACGGAATATCGAGCTGGAAAACCCCGATCAGAAATCCGGCAATGATATTGATCGCAGTAATAAGGATGGTTGCAATCGCGTCGCGCTGGTTGAAGCGGGCGGCGCCATCCATGGCGCCATAGAACTCGGCGTCGTGCGCAATCTGTTCGCGCCGGGCGCGCGCCTGCGTACTCGTTGATCAGCCCGGCATTCAGGTCGGCGTCAATCGCCATCTGCTTTGCCGGGCATGGCGTCGAGGGTGAAGCGCGCCGTCACTTCCGCGGTGCGCACCGCGCCGTGCGCCACCACGATATACTGGATCGCAATCAACGCCACGAACAGCACAAACCCGACCACGTAGTTGCCGCCCACCACAAACTGTCCAAAGGCTTCGATCACGCGCCCCGCCGCCGACGCGCCTTCGTTGCCGTGCAAGCAGAATCCGGCGGCTGGAGGCCAGATTCAGCGACAGCCGGAACAAAGTCAGCAGTAGCAGCAGGCTGGGAAAACGGAAAACTGCGACGGCCGCAGAATCTGAATGGCGGACAACAGCACCAGCACGGACGCCGTGATGCTCATGGCCAGCAGCAGATCGAGCAGCCATGCTCGGCAAGCGGCACCAGCATGACAAAGACCAGGCCGACCGCCGCCACCGGCATGATCCATTCGGAATGGCCGGGATGCGGACGGGGAGCGCGATGGTGGCCGGCGGCGGCCATCAGCGGCCGTCGCTCCGGCTGCGCCTGGGCGCGCGCTTGCGCCCGCCAGATGGCCGCCAGAATCTCCGCGACCACGGCATACAGTTTCGCCGGAATCGCTCTGCCCCACTTCCACCGCGCGATACAGGGCATGCGCCAGCGGCGGATTCTCCACCATCGGAATGCCCTGCCAGCGCGCGATTTCCTTGATCTGCGCCGCCAGCAGGTTGCGTCCCTTGGCGACCACGACCGGCGCCGCCATATCCGTACGGTATTCGAGGGCGATGGCAAATTCCGTTGGGTTGGTGATCACGACCGCGGCGCGCTCGACTTCCTTCAGCATGCGGCGGCGCCGGGCCTGGCGCTGCAGCCGCCGGATGCGGCTCTTGACCACTGGATTGCCTTCGGTTTCTTTGAACTCGTCTTTCACTGTCCTGGCGGCTCATCTTGAGCTCGCTCGAAAGATGCTGGCGCTCGAACAGGTAATCGAGGACGGACCAGATCAGCAGAACCAGCGCCGCCTTCCACGCGATTTCAAAAATGCGTCCCGCGACAAATCCCAGCGTGCCCCGCGACGACCGCGCCGAGAGCGCCGTCAGGAACGCCCAGTCCCGGCGCAGGCAGGCTGCCGCAATACAGCCACGGCCGCCGCCGGCAACAAGGACTTCAGCAGCCCGCGCAGTGCCGTGATGGAAAATAGCTGCCCCAGCGTGGCCACCGGACTGATGCGAGACAACGCCGGCAGCAGCGACGTGGGGGCGAACACCAGGCCGCCTTGCGCCACGGCCGCCGCCAGCGCCACCGTCCATCCCAAAGCCAGCGCGGCGCCCATCGCGACGAACAATCCCGCGTGCTGGAAAACCGGGGGCAGCGTATCCAGACGCAGCGTTCCCGCCGCCGCGCCCTCCAGACAGTCGTGGAAAAATGCCCGCCACGCCAGCGGAAAGGTCGACATCAGCGAGAACAAAACGAAGGTGGCGGCCATGCCCGAGGCGCGCCGATAAGATCGCGGCTGCGCGCCACCTGGCCCTTCTCCCGCGCCTTCTCGCGCCGCCGCGGGGTCGCCTGTTCGGTCTGGTTCGCTTCGGGCATGTTTCAATCCGTCGGATTCAGTACCCGCATGAAATTCGCCGGACTCACTGCGCGAGTTTCAGAATCCTTTCGGAAGCCTCCAGAGCCCGTTCGAAGCGGGCATCGAAAAAGCGCGGCCAATAGGCCGCCGCGCCGCACATCACGGCCAGGCCCAAAAGGTTCTTCACCGAGATGCCGACGAACAACACGGGCAACTGCGGCGAAGCCTTGCCGATGAAGCCAAGCGCGACATCGGCGAAGAGGCTCGCCACCAGCACCGGGCGCCGCAATCTGCAGGCCCGCGATACACATACCGGCCAGCGAAGTGGAAGATCGCCGAAAGCGCCGGCCAGGTCAGGGAAAAGCGGCCGGGCGGCAGCATATTCGAAACTGCGGGCCAGTCCGCGCAGCAGCCAGTGTGCCACCCCCAGTTGCAGAAACAGCAGCAGCACCATCAATTCATAAAAAGTGGAAAGCACGGCCGAATCCGCCTGGCTGTCGGGATTGATGATGCTGGCCAGCGAATATCCCATCTGCACCCCCAAAACCTGGCCCGCAATCAGTCCCGCTTCGAAGAACAGTTGCAGGGTGAATCCGAGGAGCAACCCGATGGCGAATTCGCCCCCCAGAAGCGCCACCTCCCCGCCGCACGGCAAGGCCGGGATCGCCGGAACGATCGGCAACACAAACAGCGTAAGCAGAAAGGCGAGGCCGATCTTGATCCGCGCCGGCACCCCGCCGCTGCCGAAAAACGGCGCCACCACGAGCATGCCGGTGACGCGCGCCCCCGCCACCATCCGGCCGCCACGCCGCGCTCCAGGGGAATCCCGAGCGACATCTCGATCGGCATCGGCAGCACCGTCACCTCCTCAGGATCCAGCAACAAATTAACGAACGAAGGGATGCAGATCTGACCACAAGCCGATGGTGAAGAACATCAGCTTGCGCACCATCCAGGGCAACAAAAACAGCATGGCTGCCGCGACCGCCGCCAGCCGGGGCACGGTCGACAGCGTCATGTCCTGCAGCGAAGTCAGCACCTGCGCCACGTTGACCGCAGACTGACCAACGGCCGCAATCAGCAGCGGCGCTCCCATCCAAGAGCGGTCTCCATGGTGTGCCGCGGAAAAGCGCCACGATCTGGTCCGATCCCATGGGCGCCTCTCTCAGGCAAAACTTTTCATCAGCGACCCCACCAGCAGATTCCAGCCATCGACCATCACAAACAGCAGGATCTTCAGCGGCGTCGAGATGATCACCGGCGGCAACTGCATCATGCCGATTGACGTGGTCACCGCCGCCACCACCAGGTCGATCACCAGAAAGGGCAGAAACAGCGCCACCCCGATCTGAAATCCGGTCTTCAGTTCCGACAGGATGTAGGCCGGCACTACCACCCGCATGGGAACATCGTCGGCCCGCGCCGGACGCGGCGCCTGCGCCAGTTCGAGAAACAGCGCCAGATCTTTTTCCCGGGCATACTTGAGCATGAAGTGGCGCAGCGGCGGCGCTCGAACGCTCGAGCGCCGCTTCCAGCGCGTCGATTTGTCCGCGCTCAAACGGCACCACCGCCGCCTGATAAATCGCGGCGCCCACCGGTTGCATCAGGAAATAAGTCAGCACCAGCGACAGTCCGATCAGGGTCTGGTTGCTCGGCGCCGTCTGCGTGCCCAGCGCCTGCCGCAGAAAATGAAACACCACGATCAGGCGCACGAACGGCGTCATCGAAAGCACGATGGCCGGAATCATCGTGAGCAGCGTCAGCAGCAGCACGATGTTCCACGGCGCGGAACTGCCGGGCGCGGAAATTCCCGGCGGCAGCCCGGGCAGCGTCAGGCCTGGGGAGGCGTGGGCCCGCGCCCAGAGCGGCATCCCCGCCAGCGCCATCACGGCCCAAACTCCGCATCTCAGCCCGGCCGCGAGCGCCCGCTGCCCCCTGGCGGGAACCCGCATCACTCTCCCCCTTCGTGTTCTTTCCTGCCGGCCCCCGGGCTTTCCTCGCCACCCCACTCGTCCGGCAGTTGCGCCAGCAGCGTGATCGAGGAAGCGGACGATCCGATCAGAAAGCGCTGCCGCTCGAACTGAATCACGGAGACAAAGCGCCGCTCCCCCAGACTCGCGCTGTCGCGCACCGCCAGCAGCCTCTTTTTGTCGGCCGCACGGCCTACGCCGAAGCGCCACAGGATTCTTAGAAACCCCGCCAGCCGTCGCCCCGCCCCGCCCACATCGAGGTTCGTCATTTCGAGCTTCGTCGTTTCGACCTTCGTCGTGCCCATCTTCGTCATCCACAAAGCGGGGAATTCCATCTAGGCCAACTCCGTCAAACGCACCGCCAGGCGGTTCTGCACAACTTCGAACTCGCTCCACGCAATCAGCGCGTCGTTGATCCGCAAGGGGACGTCCTGCCCCACCGTCCAGTGCGTGGCGATGATGCGGCCAGGCTCGAGTTTCACCAGATCGCCCACCGTGAAGCCCGGCACCGAAATTTCTATGGTCAGGAGGCAGGGCAGGCTGTCGACCCGCGTCCACGCGTCGCTCGCCCCCACTTCGGATTTCGCCGCCGCCGCGCTGGCCATTACTCGCCCCCCTGATCTGGCACGCAATTCACGACCGCGCCGGCAAGTTCGGGAGTGCGGTGGGAGGGGACGGGCTGCATATTTGGGTGATGTGCAAACGAAGTGCCGAGGGAATCAGGGAGATGATCCAAAAGGTGGTGGCGAGGGCCGCCTTGCTATCAACAGCTTGCCCCCGGCGGTAGGGATACGACGCCGGGGTCGGGAGAGATCTGAGAAAGCGCTCATGAGGGGACTCTCATGCCGGCGGCCGCGCCCGCGCCTCTACTGTTTCAGCGCAATCGTGTCCTGCGCGATCTGATCAAACGTCGTCACCACCCGCGCATTGGCTTCGTAAGTGCGTTGCGCCACGATCAGGTTCGCAAACTCGGTGGCGATATCCACGTTCGACTGCTCCAGCGCCCCGCCCGAGATGCTTCCCAGTCCTCCCGCCCCCGGCGTGCCGACGTTCGCCTGCCCGGAAGAAATGGTCGGGGAAAAGTCGTTCGAGCCGTCGCGCGTTAAACCCTGTTCGTCGGCAAAACTGGCGAGCGCAATCTGGCCCACAATCGCCGTCTTGCCATTGCTGAATGACCCTGTAATGGTCCCGTCCGATCCGATATTGAAACCCTGCAGGGTGCCGCTCCCCATGCCATCCTGCTCGATCGACGAAGTGGCATCGGCGGAAGCCGTCTGCGTCAGCACGCTGGTGCCATCCGGGTTGAACAATTGCCACGCGAAAGTCAGTTGATTCGCGCCGTCGGCGAAAACCTGCTGCGTGCCCGAAGTCGCCGTCGGCGGAACCCCGATGTTGGGATTCGTGGTGGAAGCCGCGCCCCCCGTCGGGGTGATCGATTGCAAAGTGCCATCGCCGCTAAAATTCAGCGTGCCGGAGGCGAGCGTCACCGGCACCGTCGCACCGGAAACGTCCGCCGCCGGCAAGGTGACCACATACGACCAGGTGTTGACCACTGGCGCGACCGCGGCCACCGCGGCGCTGCCGTTCGCTCCCGCTCCCGTGCTCCAGATAAGGTTCGCCGAACCCGTGCCCGAACTGGTCGCCGTGAAACCGGCGGCCCCCGGAACCGTCGCTGTGAAGTTGATGACGCCGTCACCCGCATCGACCGCCGTGGCGTCGGGATTGGCCGCCGTGCCCGTGCCATAGCCGCCGGGAGTCGCCGTGCCCGCCGTGTCCGCGTAATTGCCATTGATGGCGTTCACCAGATTTGCTTCCGTCTCTGCCAGGGTTGCGCCAATGGCAACGTCATTCGTCCCCGCACCGGGAGCCCCGGTCGTGAAGGTGTAGGTTTGCGTGCCCACCACCAGCGTCTCGCTCGCCACCGGCTGAGCGGCCAGGGTCAGCGTTCCGGTAGCGGGCACGGCGGCCACCGCCGGCGCGGCCGCGACCGCATCGTTCGTGTAAGTGAAGGTCACCTGATGCGGCGCGCCCAGCGAATCGTAGATCATCGCCTGGGTAGAATAGGAAGCTCCGGGAGCGTCCGTGGCATCGAGGTTGGAGGTCAGTTGCACCTTGCTCGTAACCGTCGCCGGACTGATCGTCCCCGCTCCCAGCGCCAGCGCGCCGAGGCCGCTCGTAGTGCTGATCACCCCACCCGTCGCCGTGTAGCCCAGAACCTGCTGCCCATCCACTGTTTCCAGCAGGTTGTTCGTCCCCACCTCGAAATTGCCGGCGCGCGTGTAAGTCTGCACGCCATCCTTCTGGACGATGAAAAAGCCGTTGCCGTTAATCGCAACGTTGGTGGATACGCCCGTCGGAGTGACGTTGCCCTCGGTAAAGTTGGAAGGCTTCGAACTGACCTGCACCCCCGCGCCCTGTTGAATGGGATCGCCCGCGCCGTTCGTTCCGAAACTCTGATAGAACAGGTCGCTGAACTGAATCTCTTCGTCCTTGTAACCGATCGTATTCAGGTTGGCCAGGTTGTTGGCGGTGGTGGAGAGAGCTTCGGAACTGGCATCCAGTCCGGACAACGGTATCGAAAACGAGGGCATAAAAAACTCCTGGGTGGCGAATCCTGGTACCTGATTGCTGAACCATGATTGGTGAACGACTTTTTGGAAACGATTTTTTTGAAAACGACCTTTGCTGAACCCTCCGGGCTGAACTCGCCTCCGTTAATGGGTGACGGAATTGCCGCTGGCCGCAGAAGCCGGATTCACTCCGCCGCTGCTGCCGGAAGCCGCCGTCGTGTTTCCCGAGACGTCCGTGACCAGCGTCTGCATCAGTTCCTGAATCTGCGTCAGTTCGCCGAGCGAGTCGAACTGCGCCAGTTGGGCGACGAACGCGTTCGGATCGAGCGGGTCAAGAGGACTCTGATTCTGCAGTTGCACGGTCAGCAACTGCAAAAAGGTGTTGGTCAAATCCACCCCCGGGTCGGTCGTCGTTGTCGTTGCCGTTGCCGCTGCCGAAGAGGAAGACAACGAGGACGCAGCGGGCGAGGATGCGCCGTATGGAGTCGCGGCGCTCGATGCGCTGTGCGTGGGTGAGTTCAGCGCTTGCAGTAGCGGAGTGTACACGGGATTTGATCCTCCTCTATCTCAAAAAACTAAGCGTGAATGCTGACGCGACCGACCGCCGGCCCCGCCAATAACTCTGACTTCAGGAGGGATGACACCGTGGACGAGAGGCTGTCGCTGCCCGACTCCTTCTCCGCCCCGTTACCCTGCGCCGCATCGTATCCGTTCCGCGAGTTGGCGAAACCCTGGCGCGGCTCCCCTTGCTGAAAGCCGTGGCCCGCCTGCGCCCCCGATCCCGCAGTGAAATCGACTGCGGTCAGGTTCAGGTGGCTTTTGTTGAGGGCGGATTCCAGCCCCGCAACTTCCGAACTGAACCACCGCGAAATATCGCGATCCGCGTGCACCGTGATGCCCACCTGACTCTGCTGCACCACGGTATGGATCTCAACCGATCCAAAAGCGTCGCTGCGTATGCCAATATGCATCTGCCCATCGCCGGCGGCATTGGGAGCGATCGTCGCCGGCGGCACAACCGCCGCCGCGACTGGCGCCGAGTCGAGCATCTGATGGCTTTGCGGAAGCTCAGGCGTCGCCCCCGAGCCAGCCTGCAGCGGCATCGCCGGATTTGAAACCTGGCCGGTCAAGACCGCGGAAAAATCATTTGCCGGCGGCGTGAGTGCAACGTCCCGGCTGGCGTTGGCGGACGTTGGCGAAGCCCCGGTGGCTCTCCTCGTTATAGAGCTCGCCAGCGCGACCACAGCCGCACTCGGTGCGCCCGGAGCGGCGTTCGAGCCGTCGCTATTGTCCATCGCCGCATTCGCCGTTGCAGTCGACCCCAGCGCACCCGAGTCAGCCGCGGATTCGGACAAAAAACTTGCTTTAGAGCTCGATACAGAGTTGGCGGCGGAGTTCGAGCTCGCGTTCGAGGCGGACTTCGCGACAGATTTCGAAAAAGCGCTCGGTGATGAGTTGGGAGTTACATCCGGAGAAACGTTGGGAACGGAATTCGAAAGAGAGTCCGTTACCGAGTTTGAAAATGAGATTGGGTTCGAAGGCCATCCGTTCACCGATCCGCTTTCGACCTCGCCGGCCGCGGGCGTTCGCAAGGTTGTCTGCGTCCCATAATCATCGCCCACGCCCGCTGGCGCAACCGGCGGCGGCATCGCGGCCGGTGGTACTTTTGTCGAAGCCTCCCCCGTGCCCTTGCCAGCGGCGGCATCGGGAGCCGTCGGAATGCCCGCCGGAATATCGCTCGTCGGGGTGCTCGACGCATTGACACTGCTCGTCGGCGCATTACCTGTCGAGAAGGAGGAATTGCTCGTCGAGAAATCGCCGGTCGAGGCATGGCCCGCAGTCGCCGCGACCAGGTCGGCGGGCGGGTTGAGCATTCCCGCTGCCCTCGCCGTCTGCGCCGGAACTGTGGCCGAAGCCGCAACGCCGGTTTGATCGTTGTTTAGCAGGTCGTGATTCGCGAAGTCGCTGTTCATGAAGTCGTAATTCGCTTTGTCCCGGTTCACAAAGTCTTGGTTCACAATCTGGTTCCCTGCGTGGCCCACTGCGTTGCCCACAACTTTGTTCACAGTTTCGTTCAGTGTGTCGCTCGCAATTTCTTTCGGGGCAAAGTCGAGGACTTCATTCGCGACATGCGGCTGCAAAAGTTCGCTCCCCATCGTAGAGCTATCGGCGGAGCCCAGCCCCGCCACCCCCCCGGATACCGCGGCCGGATTGGCCACAACAGCCGCCACCGCGTTCGCTCGCCTGTTTTGCGAGTCCCCAAGTCCGGCGTCAAAAGCAATACCCCGCCCCATTCCATCCAGCGGGGTTGGCAGCCCGGCACTCAACGCGACGGAAGCCGTTTTCTGCGCCGCGGCATAGGCCGGTGACCGAGTCGAGATGTCCGTGTTAATAACAATCGCGTTCCTCGCCAGCGATTTTGAGATCGAGGGTGCATTGTTCTTATCCAAACTCTCATCGGTGCTCGCCGCAGCATTATCGGACCCCTCAAACCGTCCGGTGTTCGCCACGCTCCCCTCGGCCCCTGAGCCGATCGGCGTCTTTGGGCGATATGAAGAAGGATAGGAGCGAGCAAAGGCAAAGGCAAAGGCAAAGCAGGGTCCAACAAAGGCGGCGAGCCGGCCACAGCCGTCGCCGACGGTGCCGCAGCTGCCGAAGAAGTTGGTGAGCTCGTGGCCTCCGGCACAGGCATCGACCCCTGACGTGATTCCGCTGCCGGGTTCGTCGCAGCCGCCCCCAGCGCTGCGATAGCGCCTCTTCCGGTCGCCTCCTCGCGTGGGTCGGCGTGAGTTTGCGCCTCCCGCGGCACTCCTGGAACTCCAGGGAACCCTTCGCCAAAAGACGCCGCTAAGCTGGCAGACGCGGTCACCAATGGAGTGACCAGCCCTGGCTCGACCATCTGAGGCGGAACTACCGATCGCGCGGCCACCTGCGGACCGTCCTCGGACTCCGATGTCAACGGCGACAGCGATGCCGATGTTGGCGGCGATATGGCCGGCGAGGTTGTCGGCGGCGCTACGAACGATGTTGCGAGCGCTCCCGCGGTCGGCACGTCGGGCAATGCCGCGGGAATTGTCGCTGCAACTCTCGGAGATCTGCCGGTCGCCGCCCTCATCGCCCCCTTACCATCGTTGTTGGGATTCACACTCATCGCGTTCAGTCCGATATCGTCGCGCGCAGGACCCTTCGCGGAAGCCTCATCGGCGTGGCTTTTCGCAGCCGAGGCAGGCGTAGACCGCGCCAAAGAAGGCGGAGAAGAAGAAGAAGAAGAAGAAGACAACGCGAGCCTGGCCCCGAAACTCGACTTCCCGGTCGCGGAGCGTCCCGCAGCGACCGACATCGCAGACGTCGCACTCGCAATAGGAAGTGCACTGATTTGCATAACTCCGACTTGCATAACTCCGATTTGCATAACTGTGACTTGCATAACTCTGACTGACGTGACTCTGACTAGCATGGAGTGAACAGCCGGTGCACTGACCCGCATCTGCAATAACCCAGTTCCCCTTGCACTCGATTCGCCAATGGCCGACAGCCTGATCCGGCGCGGCGATCGCATCAGCAATCGGTGCAGTCTCGGAGACTTAGCGGCTGGCTCCTCGAAGCGTGGTAGCACTGAGCCAGCATCGAGGATGACGATGCGGCAACCATTGCCGCTTCGAACCCGGCAAAATCGGCGCTTTCAGCGGCGATGCCACCGCTGCAAGAGATAGACGGCGTCGAGCTCCTGCTGCTGGCGGCGAGACTGCTCCCGCTGGTAGTCGCGGCGTTGCCGGGCACGAAGACCTTCCAGCGCTTCCCGATTGCGCTGCGCCTGGTGGTATTCTCCCAGCGCTTTCTGGCGCAGGATTTCGAGCTTGCCCGTCTCCTGCTCCAGCATCCCGCGCTGCTGCTCCACTTTCTCGCGCAGAATGCCCGCGAACTGCAACTCCGCCGCCGTCCGTCCGGCCGCCAGTCCCGCCGCGTCCGAGCGTGCCGCCTGCGCCAGCAACCGCTTCAGCTCGGCCACCGCTTCCTCGGCCCTCGCCACCTGAAAATTCACTTCCTGAAGCTGCAGCGTGCGCTGGCGCTGCATGCTTTGCCGTAAACGCAGCACGGGCGCGAGAGCAAAACGAAAGGCCATGATTTACCCATCCCTCAGGTCGGCAGCGCCATCAGGCGGGCGACCGTATCTTTCATGGACGCAACCTCCTCTGCGGACTGCATCAGAAATTGTCGTAATCCCGGCATCAGCGCAAGGGCGCGATCCAATTCAGGGTCGCTGTTCTTCTGATAGGCGCCGATGCGAATCAGCTCCTCCGACGCCTTGTAGCTCGCGAACAGCCGCCGGATCGCGTTCACCTTCGCCAGATGCTCCGCCGTCACCACCGCCGGCATGATGCGGCTGATGCTGTCGAGAATCGATATGGGAGGATAGTGACTCTGCGCCGCCAGCCGGCGATCGAGCATGATGTGCCCGTCCAGCAGCGCCCGCACCGCATCCACCAAAGGATCGTTCTCGTCATCGCCTTCCATGAGCACGGTGTAGAAACCGGTGATCGTGCCCGATCCGAAAGAGCCCGCGCGCTCGATCAGCCGGGCCAGCAAGGTGAACACCGACGGGGTGTAGCCTTTGGCCGTCGGCGGCTCGCCGGCCGCCAGACCGATTTCCCGTTGCGCCATCGCCAGCCGGGTCAGGGAATCAACCACCAGCAGAACATGCCGTCCTCGATTGCAGAAATATTCCGCGATGCTCGTGGCCGCCAGGCCGGCGCGTATGCGCAGCAGCGGATCCTGGTCCGAGGTGGAGACCACCACCACGGAACGTTGCCGGCCTGCTTCGCCGAGCGAGTCGAGCAGCTCTCCGACTTCTCGTCCGCGCTCTCCAATCAGCCCGAGCACGGTAAGGTCGGCCGTTGTGTTGCGGGCCATCATCCCGATCAGAGTGCTTTTGCCCACTCCGCTGCCGCCAAAAATGCCGGTGCGCTGCCCCCGTCCGCAGGTGAGGAAGCCGTCGATGGCACGGACGCCGCAACTCAGGGAATCGCGAATGGGACTGCGCTGCAGGGCCGGCGGAGCGTCGTGGTCTAAGACATAGCGCTCGCGGCACAGCGGAGCGGGACGGCGGTCGATGGGATCGCCCGCCCCGTCCAGCACCCGGCCCAGCATCTCTTCGCCCAGACGCAGCGACGGTCGCCGTCCCCAAGCCACAATTTTGTCGCCGTACCGTATGCCTGTCGGCCGGTGCAGGGCCATGGAGAGAACCGTATGGTCGCGGAAGCCGACAATCTCCCCCGGCCAGCGCCGTCCCTTGGAATCGATGATCTCGCTGGCCTCGCCCACGGAGCAGAATGGACCCTCCGATTCCACCAACTGCCCTACCACCTGCGTCACCCGCCCCCGCCAGCGCAGAGTGGATGAGTTCTCCAGCTCCGAGAAATAGGCGGACAGAATGGGCGAACTCATCGAATCTTCTCTTTCCCCCACCGCTCTTTCCCCCACCGCCGCGGCCGCCTCTGGCCGTGCCGCCAGCAGATCCAATAGTCCCGTTTCCACTTCCTTCAGCTGCGATTCCAGGCCGACGGCGCTCGACCCGAGCGAAGTTTCAATGCGACATTCGCCGCCCGCAATTTCCCCATCCTCCACCACCTCCGGCGCCGGCGTGTCTTCCACCCGCGATGCGAAATAATGCCGCCAGGCGGCCGCCTCGGCCGGCGGAACCCGCAGCGTAACTCTGGTTCTCGTATCCAGCTTTTCCAGGGTCACGCGCACAATCCCGGCCAGCGTCTGGGGATCGATCTGCGACTCCCGGTGCAGAATCTTGCGCGCGATGGCGAGCGCCAGTTGCACCACCTCGGCTTCCACCCGCCGGAAGTAGCTTTGCCGCTCCTCGGAAAATTGCTGCAGCGCCCGGCTCATTTGTTCCCGATTTCGGGCGAGACTGGAGTCGCACTCGGCGCGCAATTGTTGCTGCCCGGTTTGCCGTCCCTGCTCGAAAGATTCGGCCAGTTGCCGCCGGCTCTGTTCCCCCTTCGCCTGGGTTCCATCCGGCGCCCAATCGGGCGCACCCGCATCGGGATATTGAAACAACGCCGTTTCCGGCGCCGCTGCCCGCTGCTGCGGCGCGCTAGACGACATATTCCTCCTGCGACTCCGCGCTCAACACCAGTTTGCCCTCGGCCTCCAGTCGCCGCGCCACTTCCACGATCTCGCGCTGCGCGTTATTCACATCCTTCGAGCGCACCGCGCCCAATACCTCCATGTCCTCTTTCAACATGTCCACCGCCCGCGATGACATCGATTTGAAGATCAGGTTCTTCAGTTCTTCGCTCGCGCCGCGCAGCGCCAGGGCCAGCGACTTTCTTGTCCACCTGTCCCAGCAGTTCGCGAATGCCAGGCTCCGGCACCCCCAACAGGTCCTCAAAGGTGAACATCAGATTGCGTATGCCAAGCGCCATCTTGGCATCGTCCTTCTCGATGGTTTCCAGGATGCCCTTGCTCACGATCGGTTCCAGTTGGTTCAGCAGGTCGGCCGCTCCTTTGAATCCGGCGTAGGCCCGCCGGCTCTGTTCGCCGAGCGATTCCATGTGTTTATTCAGGGCGAGTGCGACTTTCTCGCGCCACCTCCGGAGAAAACTGCCGCAGCTGCGCCAGCCGCTTGACGGTTTCCGCGCGCACATCTTCCGGCAACCGCACCAATAGTTGCGATGCCTGGCGCGCGTCCAGGTGCGCCAGAATCAGGGCGATGGTTTGGGGATGCTCCATCTCCAGGAACTTCGCCAGTTGCTGGGGATCGGTATTTCTGCAGGTTCTCCAGATAAGCCGCGCTCTGCTCCATGGTGCGCTTCACCTGCTGCAGCAGACGCTGCGCCCCATTTTCGCCGAAGGCTTTAATCAGCAGCTTTTCCGCGTATACCGGGCCGCCATCCGCCAGATAGCCCTGCGTCAGGGTGAGCCGGTGATATTCCTCCAACACCGAAAGCGCCGTCTCCGGCTTGAATGGCTCCAACTCCGCAATCCGCCGCGTCAAGCGCTCCACGTCCCCTTCCGGCAGTTGACGGTAAATGTTGCTCGCCACGTCCTCGCCCAGTAGAACCATGAGAATCGCCGCTTTCTGTAATCCGACAGCCGAAATCGCCGGTGGCATCCCTGCGCCTCTCTTCTTTCTTATCGGCCGCTTCTTACCGGCAGCCCATCAGTCCTGAAAACCGCATTCCCCGAACCTTTATTTCGACTTTGGCTCGTGGATCCAGGACTGCACCAGGCGGCTCGCCGCCACGGGCTCGGCTTTGACCTTCTCCCCGATTTCTTTCTTCAATGCCGCCGCCATCTTGGCCTCGTCGCCGCCCGCTGCCGGCTCCAGCACGGACACTTTCCGCCCCCTTCCCGCGCCGCCGCCTGCGCCAGATGCGCGGGAATTTGCCGGAAAGCCGCCATCGCCTGTTTCTTGACCGGACTCAGCACCATGGCATAGACCAGCAGGAAGAGCAGCGTGATTCCGAGGTAACGCAGCACTCCCACCCAGGGCAGCACCAACAGGCGATACTTTTCCAGTTTCCCGGGAGCAGCCGGCATTTCCACCGCCACACTTTGGAACGACAGATTCTCCACCGCCAGCAAATCCCCCCGCTGATCGTCCACCCCGATGGCGGCGCGCGCCAGCTTTTCAATCGCCGTCATTTCTTCCGCCGTGCGCTTCCGCCGCACGCTCGACGGACTTGCCATTCTCCAGTTTGGTCTCCACCGCGTCGTCCACCAGCACCGATGCCGTCAGACGCCGCACCCGTCCCGCCGGATTCAACGTATGCCGCGTATTCTTGCTGACTGCGAAGGTGGTGCTGTCCGACTTCGAACTCTGGCTATCGATAACCCCTAAGAGGTTCGGAACCGCGGTCGAGGCTGGGGTCGCGGGGCTGGGGTCGCGGGGGCCGCGCCCGCGGTCGCTGGCTTGGCGGGCGGCGGCGGCGGCGTCAGGGCCGCCGTGCTTCCCGGAACATTACTGGCCACGCCGGGCACGCCCGCCGGGTTGGCCCCTCCCGCCAGTTCCTCGGTGTGTTGCGCGGCGAGCGTCGCGGTGGCCTTGGGATCGTAGAGCTCCGAAGTGTCTTCGCTACTGCTCAGGTCGTAATCCACATGCACGCTGGCACGAACATGCTCCGGCCCCACCACCGCCTCGATGGCATGCACGGCGGCCACCGCCAGCTCCTCGTCGGAATCGAACGCAGCTTTGCCCGAGGGGCCGCGGCGCGGCAGAAATGACATCGCCGTATCCGCATCGACCACGGTCACGTTTTCCGGCCGCAGGCCGTCGACCGCGCTCGCCACCAGTTGCGGAATGGCTTGCTGCGCTTCGCGCGAAAGCGTGCCGCCGTGAGTTTTTACGATGACCGCCGCTTTCGCATCCCGCTCCTGCTCGCTGAACAGCGATTCCCGGGGCAGCACCAGGTGGACCCGCACCGCCTCCACTTCATTCAGAGTTTGCAGGGTGCGCTCCAGTTCGCCTTCCAGGGCGCGCTGGTAATTCACCTTCTCGCTGAAATCCGAACCCGCCCAGTTGGGCGTGTCAAACAATTCAAAACCGAGACGCGCATTGCGCGGCAAACCCTGCGCCGCCGTTTCCAGGCGCGCCGCGTCGAGCTTGTCGGAGGCGACCAGCAGGCTCCCCCATCCGGCGAAATTTCGTAGGCGATATTCTTCGCCGCCAGCCGCCCCGCCATGACCTGCGCGTCCGCCGGCTTCAGCCCGGAGTAGAGCACCACGTTCTTGTGATCGAGCAGGGCGGTGAAAAGCCACAGCGTCAGGCCCACCGCCAGCCCACCCCCGGCCAGGAGCGCCCGCTGCTGCAGGCTCAGACCGCGCAGAAATTCCTGGATTTGATTGAAGTTCAAATTCTCCGGCTCCTGGCGGTTTCACCGTCCGCACCTCCACCGCCGGGGCCCGGATTCTCCGAGGGTTTACCCGCGCAAGCTTTATCATCGGCATGCCGTTCTCCGAGCGGACTCAGAACTGCATGTTCGACATCGTCTGGTAGGCCTGCACAATCTTGTTCCGCACCTGCATCATCAGTTGAAAGGAGAGATCGGCTTTTTCCACCGCGATCATGGCGCTGTGCAGGTCGGCGCCCTGTCCGTTCAGCAACTGGGCCACCTCGGTCGCGGCGTCCCCCTGCGCCCCCGCCATCTCCTCCATCGACTGCTGCAAGGTCTCGAAGAATTTGCCGCCGCCCTCGGCCAGGCTGGATGGGGCGCCGCTACCCGGTTCGGCGGGAAGAATGCGAATGGATGGTATCGAATTACTCATGTTTGCCCCTCGAGCTACGCGTCACTCTTCGTGTCTTCACTTCTTCGTTTCGTCAATCTTCTCTCTTCATTCCTTCATGTCTTCGTTTCTTGCCTTTGTGGTTTCACTTTTTCACTTCAACGCAAGAGGTCGAGCGACTGCGTGATCATGTTCTTGGTCGCCTGCACCGCCGCCGCATTCAGTTCGTAAGCCCGCACCGCTCCCAGTAAATCGGCCATTTCCTCTAACGGATCGACCTGCGGATACGCCACGTAGCCGGCCGCATTGGCGTCGGGATGCCCCGGCTCGAAACGCAGCACCGCCGGCCGCTGATCGGGGACCACCGCCGCCACCCGCACCGCCGATGCCGTGCCCCGTGCCAGCCCTCCCAGCGCCAGCGAAAAACGCGGCACCCGCTGCGCCTGAAAAACCACCATCTGCCGCCGGTAGGGACCGCCCGCCGCGGTGCGCGTGGTTTCGGCGTTCGCCATGTTGCTCGCGATCACGTCCGCCCGTTGCCGCTCCGCCCCCAGCGCCGAACCGCTCACTTCCAGCATGCCGAAAAGATTCATGAGTTGCTCCCGCCATTAATGGCCCCCGACAGAGTGTGAAATTCCGCCTTCAAGAACGCCACCGCCACGGTGAAGCGCAGCTGGTTCTCGGCCAGCAGCAGACTCTCGCGCTCCACCGAAACGTCGTTGCCGTCGGGACGCTCCAGCAACCCGCGAACCGTATGCCCCACCGGCGTGAACCACAGCGCCGCTGAATTGTCGTCGCCCGCCATGGCCTGCGCAATTTCGCCGGCAAAGGGACCGAGGTCGCGGCTGCGGTATCCCGGAGTATCGACATTGGCGAGGTTGGCGGAAATGATCTGATGGCGCAGCGCGCTGCGATCGAGCACGCGCTCCAGGCCGCGCATCAGCGGAGTTTCGATCAGGGACATGCTTGCTCCTTCGGACGGGGGTGGTGAATATCGTTTTTTGGCCCAGCCTGCGGGTTGGCGGCGGCCGCCGAGTAGCGATAACCGGCGCGCGCGGGCAGGCCGAATTGGCGCACCTTGTTGCGCACCGTGCGCAGGCTGACCCCCAGCAACTCGGCGGCCCGCGCCCGGTTGCCGCCCGTCGCTTCGAGCGTCATGGAGAAAAGCTCGCGCTCCATTTCCCCGAGCGAGAGTCCCGCCTTCCACTCCGGAGACTGCGGCGGAGGGACGGGAGCAATTTTTCCCGCCGGCGGCTTGCCGTGTTCGAGCGCTTCCAGACCAATCTCGCCTCCGCGCGACAACGCCACCGCCCGGCGCACGAAGTTCGCCAGTTCGCGCACGTTGCCCGGCCAGCGCAGCTCCGCCAGACGCGCCAACAGGGCGCGCGACAGTCGCACGTTTTTTAGCGGATAATTTCCAGGGTAGTTCGCCGGGCTGTTCGCGGGATAATTCGTCGCGCCCCCCCCAGCCGAACTTCCCAAGCCGGAATAGAGCCGGGCGAAGTGCTCCGCCAATTCCACGATGTCGCCCGCCCGCTCGCGCAGCGGAGGCAGAGAAATCGGGATGACATTCAGCCGGTAATAAAGATCGGCGCGAAAGCGGCCCAATCCGACCGCCTCTTCCAGCGGACAGTTGGTGGTCGCGATCACCCGTATATCGACGTGCACCGTCTGATTCGATCCCAGGCGGTCGAACTCGCGTTCCTGCAGGGCGCGCAGCAATTTGGGTTGCAAGGCGAGCGGCATTTCGCCCACTTCATCGAGCAGCAGAGTGCCGCCATGCGCCGTCTCGAACTTCCCCGGCCGGGCCGCGACTGCCCCGGTGAACGCGCCCCGGGCGTGGCCGAAGAGTTCACTCTCCAGCAGGCTCTCCGGAAAGGCGGTGCAGTTCAGCGCCACAAACGGTCCGGCACGGCGTCGGCTGAGGCGATGAATCAGGCGGGCGATCAATTCCTTGCCGGTGCCGCTCTCCGCTTCCACCAGCACATCGGCGTCGGTCGCGGCCGCCTGCCGGGCGCGATCGAGCGCCTGCTCCCAGGCCGGCGAGTGCCCGATCAGCGCTGCCGTGTCCTTGCCAAGCTCTTCCGCCTGCCGCAACACCTGCTCCACCGCCAGTTCCAGCTTCTCGAAACATACCGGCTTCACCAGATAATCGCAGGCGCCGTTGCGCATCGCCTCCACCGCCTCCGGCACGCAGCCATAGGCGGTCAAAAGAATCACCGCCGTGCGGGTCGACGACGCCTGCACTTCGCGCATCAGCTCCAGTCCGTCGCCCCCCGGCATGCGCACATCCGTAATCACCAGCGAATGCAGCCCGGCGCGGAAGCGGGCCAGCGCTTCGCTGCCATTTACCGCCAGGTCCACCAGCCACCCCCGTCGCTGAAAACGCGCTTCGAGCGCGGCCCGCATCCCGGCATCGTCGTCGGCGATCAACAGGCGCTTCATAACTCCGCGCTCGCTTCGCAGGATTCGCTGAATTCGCTGGCTTCGATAGATTCGTTAATTTCGTCAGGCTCGTTATGCTCGTTGGGTTCGCCAAGTCCGTTCTGTTCCGCCGCCGCGGTGGTGCTCGCGGCCGCTCCGCGCGGCAGGCGCAGGCGAAAGAGGGCGCCGCCGCCCTCACAGCTTTCGACCGAGATCGCGCCCCCGTGCTGTTGCAGGATGCTCTGGCACACCGCCAGCCCCAATCCGGAACTCCCGGCGCGGGTGCTGAATCCGGGAGCGAAGACCCGCGCCAGGTCCTCCGCCCGTATCCCCGGCCCGCTATCGCGAACTGTAATCTCCACTCCCTCCGCCCCCCGCTCCGCGCCCTGAATCGAGAGCCAGCCTCCGCCCGGCATGAAGCCCAGCGCGTTCAGCGCGAGATTCAGCAGCACCTGCTCCAGGCGGTGGCGGTCGCCCGGAATGTTGATTCCGCTGAGCCCGTTGAGCACCCGCATTTCGACCCGCGCCTGCCGTGCCAGGGGGAGCAGAAAACCGTATGCCCAATCGAGCAACTGACCCGCGTCGACAGCCGCGAATTCCGGCGGCGGCGCGTTATGCAGGTGCAGCACGTTGTTCACCGTGGCAGAAAGCGTGCGCAGCCCGGCCTGCACATGCCCGATCCAGCCCCGGCTCTCGACGCCAAGATTCGCCTCCGCCAGCAGCCCGGCAAAGAGTTCGAGACTGCCCAGTGGATTGCGGATTTCGTGCGCCAGCAACGCCGACACCTCGACCAGCGCCTGGCGCCGCCGCAGTTGCTCGCGCTCAGCTTCCAGCTTCCTCGCCTCGCTGATGTCGCGCAGGATAAAAACTGACGTAGCGCGCTGCGGCGTTTGCTCCAGCCAGGCGTGGCGTACCGCCACCCAGCCGGCTTGCGGAGCGCCGCTTTCGTCCGCCGCCATCCCCGCCACCCCTTCGGACGGAAACGCCAGCCCGATCTCCACTTCCTCGCCCGTCTGCCGCGCCCCGGCAAGCGCTTCCGCCAGCGCGCAGGGCAAGCTCTCGGGCAAGCCGCCGCTGCCCCCGAGAAGCCGCGTCGCTTCCGGGTTCAGGCTCGAGATGCGTGCCCCGGCTTCCATCACCAGCACGCCGCATGGGAGGCTTTCGAGAATCCGCCGCAGACGCTCCCGTATCCGGTGATTCTCTTCCAGACTGCTGGCCAGATCCCGGTTCGTCACCTCCAGCTCCTGCCGCAAATGCGCCACCTGCCCCTGCAGTTGCCCATAAGTGCGTTCGAGCGAGCCTGCCGCCTCGGTGAATGAGGCGAAAGCGCGGGCCAGAGAATGCTCGGGCTCGCGCTCCGGCTCGCGCGGGGGAGGGAAAGTGCTTAACATGCGGAGAACCTTGCAAAAGCCTTGCCAGCCCGGCACAAATTGCCTTAGATCGCTCTCATGCGGGTCCAGAAAGGATATGTCCATCCCGAGCGCAGATTGTCATCCCGACCACAGCGAGGGATCTGCAGTTCGCTGCGGACTGCGCACTGCGTTCGGAACGACCAAAACGTCTGTCTCGCCGGGCGCCAAAAAGCCCGCTAGCCGCGTTTCGCCGCGGCGCTAGTGCGCGCCGCGAAAATTCGCGTCCCCCAGTAACAAGTGCTCGGGTCCAATCACCGCCTGATTTTCCGAGAGGATGAGGGCGCGTTCCATCATGTTCTGCAGCTCGCGGATGTTTCCCGCCCACGGCTCCGTGCGCAGCAGTTGCAGCGCCGCCGCCGATAAGCGCGGCACCGGCAGAGGAGCCGCGTACTTCGCCAGAAAATGCGCCGCCAGTTGGCTGATATCTTCCGTGCGCTCGCGCAGCGGCGGTATCTCAATCGGAAACGCCGAGAGGCGATAATACAAATCCTCGCGGAACTTTCCCTCGCGAACCAGGCTGAGCAGGTGGGCATTTGTGGCGGAGACCACGCGGGCGTCCACCCGCACCACTTCGGCGCTGCCCAGGCGCTGCAATTCCTTCTGCTCCAGAAAGCGCAGCAGCTTGGGCTGCAGGCTCAAGGGCATCTCCCCAATCTCGTCGAGGAACAACGTGCCTCCCTGGGCGGATTGAATTCTTCCCCCATAGGCCTGCATCGCCCCGGTAAACGCCCCGCGCGCGTAGCCAAAGAGCTCGGCTTCCAGCAAAGTCTCCGGAATCGCGGCGCAATTCACCACCGCAAACGCCCGCCCCGCCCGCGGGCTCAGTTGATGCAACGCCCGCGCCACTACTTCCTTACCGCAGCCTGTCGGTCCCGTGATCAGCACCGTGGTGGTGCGCGCCGCCAGCAGGCGTACCAATCGATAAACCGGCTGCATCGCCCGCGCATTGCCGATCATTCCCGGCAAGCCGGTCTCGGGAATGCGCTGCGGCGCGCGATGCGAAAGGCCATCACCATCCGTCACCCTCTCCCCGCCCTGCCCGGCGCTTGCCAAGCCGGTCCCGGCCTCTGCCACCATTCTGTCAAGCCCGTTGCCGCTATCCAAGCCCGATGCCTCGCCGATCGCCGGATTCGCCTCTGCATCCAGCAGCACCACTTCAATCCCCGGAAAACGCTGCCGCACCGTCTGGCTTAGTTCCTCGGCATCCAGATCGGGAAGGCGGCGATCCAGAAACAGCACCTCCCATAAGCCGCTCTCTAAATGGCCCAGCGCTTCGGCTCCGCCACTCGCCTGCTCGAAACGGCGCGCGGGAGAACGCAAACTCTCCAGCACGCGCTGCCGCACCACATGGCTGGGACTCGCAACCAGAACGTGATTCGCATAGTGGGTGGGAAGGGGAACGGAGGTCATAGACTGCATTCCACCCCGGCACGATTAGAAGGAGATTAGAGAGAGATTAGAAGACTCTCGCGCAAGGCAACCGTTCGTGTATCTCACTGGGCAAATATTGCTTTACAGGGATGGACTTTCGTGAAACCGTGGCCGCCTACCGCCAGCCGCGTCCTCCTTGCGGGCCGGGTGCAACCCTCGTAGCATCGAAGGCACACGCATGGCGAATCAGATTTCCGCAAAGCGAACCCGCCATCTCGCGCTCGGCGAAATTTTCAGCTTCGCCTACGAGACCTTCATGAGCAACAAAATCCGCTTCGCCCTGACCGCGCTCGGCATGGTCATCGGCACCGCCTCGCTGATTCTTGTCACCACCATCGGCCTCACCGGCAAGCAATACCTGCTCAACCAGATTCAGGCCATCGGATCGAACTGGATTTACGTGGAGTACGAAAACGGTGGCACCCATATTACCGGCGTGGGCAATGACAACCTGACCCTGCAGGATATGGAAGCCGTCCAGCGCCAGGTGGATGGCATCGTCGCCGCGTCCCCGGTTCTGCCGCTCAACGAACGCGTCGCCGTTGGCGGCGGCAAGGAGCGCGACCTCCAGATCATGGGCGTCTATCCCGCCTACGAACAGGTGCGCAATCTGGTCACTCTTTCCGGACGCTTCTTCGACCAGCAGGACGCGCAGGCGCACAACAAAGTCGGCGTAATCACGCCGAAACTGGCCATCCAACTCTACGGTTCGGAAGAAGCCGCGCTCGGTAAAACCCTGAAGCTAAGCGGCCTGCCCTTCACCATTATCGGCACCTTCCGCGAACGGGTGGACACTTTCGGGCAATCGGAGGTGACCGACAACACCATGCTGATTCCCTACTCCGTGATTCGTTACTTTCAGGAAACGCCATCGGTGAAGCAGATCTTTTTCTCCGCCGCCGATTCCTCGCTCGTCATCCCGATCACCGCCCGCATCCAGCACGTCATCCAGTCCCGCCACCGCCGGGACTCGGTATACAGTGTGCGCAACCTCACCCAACTGGTCACCGTTGCCGACAAAACGGCCACCGCCATGACCATGGTCTTGCTCGGAGTGTCGCTGGTCGTCCTGTTGGTCAGTGGCATCGGCATCATGAACATCATGCTGGCCACGGTCAGCGCCCGCATTCGCGAGATCGGAATCCGCAAAGCCATGGGCGCCACGAACCGCGAGATTCGCTTCCAGTTCCTCGCCGAAGCCATCCTGATTTCCCTGATCGGCGGCGTCATGGGCATCGTCATCGGCCTCGCCATCCCTTTTTCCGTGCGCTATTTCAGCGAGTACCGCCTCCCCATATCCGGCCTCTCCGCCATCATCGCCATCGTTGTCTCCTCTCTCGTCGGCATCCTCTTCGGCACCCTCCCCGCCATCCGCGCCTCGCAACTCGATCCCGTCGAGAGTCTGCGTTACGAGTAGAAAACAGCCGCCATAGAGCGCGTTCCTTGAGTTATACGAGCGCCGACTAAAACAACGACAAAACTGACAGTCCCGATTCTTAGCTCGGACCCTGACCGGCCTGGTCCCCAACCGTAAGTCTTTCGACGCGACGGTCGTGAGTCTCGTTAATCGCCGCGAATTGTACCGAGATAAGGCTATAATGGCCCGTTTCCAGGCCCGACTATAATCCCATGTCTTTGTGATGACATATCGGTAATTACGGTGTTTTCAGGGGAAACACTCCGCCCCACCCCGTGCGATACTTGATGCGCAAATGAACCTCACGCTCCCCTCCAAAGTAGCCCTCATCACCGGCGGATCGCGCGGCATTGGCGCAGCAGCCGTGCGCATGTTCGTGGCGGCTGGCGCCAAAGTCGTCTTCAACTATCAAACGGCAAAATCGCAAGCCGACGACCTGGTGCGGGAGTGCGGCGCGGAAAACTGTCGTGCCCTTCAATCCGATCTTTCGAGCACCCCAGCCGCCGCGCATCTGGTATCGTCCGCCCTCGCCGCCTTCGGACGCCTCGACATCCTCGTCGCCAATCACGGCATCTGGCCGCCCGAGGACTCCCCCATCGATCGCATGCCCGACGAACAATGGCATCGCACCATCGCCGTCAATCTCGACAGCGTATTTTCTCTGGTCAAGCATTCCGTGGCACAAATGAAGAAACAGGGCGGCGGCCACATCGTCCTCGTCAGTTCGACCGCCGGCCAGCGTGGAGAAGCCTTCCATTGCGACTATGCCGCCTCCAAAGGCGCATTGATCAGCATGGTCAAGGGACTCTCCACCGAACTCGCTCGCGACAACATCCACGTCAATTGCGTGGCCCCGGGATGGGTCGCCACCGATATGTCCGCCGCCGCGTTGAACGATCCTCCCACCCGCGACAAAGTTTTCCGCACCATCCCCATGGGCCGAGTGGGCACGCCCGAAGAGATCGCTGGCCCTATCCTGTTCTTATGCACGCCCCATGCCGGATTCATCACCGGCGAAGTCTTCAACGTCAACGGCGGAGCCGTGCTCGTAGGATGAGCATGGATGATGATGAGGATGAGGAGGACCGAGCGCTTCGCGTGGGATGAAGCGGGCTACACCCCGAACTGTCTTAAATGATGATCGAGATGTTTATACATTCCGCGGCCCCACTCCTGCGGTGTGAGCGCGCCAAAGAAAAAATGCGGCTCGCGTGTACACCGCGCTTCGCCGCCTTCCTGAAACTGCCGTATTTTTTGTTTGAGCTCTTCCCGTTCCCGGAGAAAATCGCGCTCGTCCGACATCACCAGACTCGGGTCAGTGGGGCTGTTCCGCGAAAATGGCTTCTCATTGCTGTACATCGATTTCACCAGCGGCCCGATCAGCCTGCCGATAAACATGCGCGGCAGATTGCGCCGCCCGGAAGCCACGTCCAACGCCGCCGAACAATGCGCCATCATCTGACCCGCATCCATTTTTCCCCACTGCCTCGGCGATTCCGGCTGCAACCGGTCCAGGCGCGCCAGCGTTTCGTCCACTGCTTCAGGTTGGAAAAGGTTCTTCACCACGCCGCTTCACCCCGGAATTTCGGAAATCCAGCCGGAATAATCGCGCCCGGACAGCTAAAAACCCATTCCGGGCTTCTAATATAGAGAAGCTCAATATATAGATAAGCCAAATAAGCGGATGCAACTTCTCCCTGCCCTTCTACTGTCAGCCCTGCTCTCTCCCCTCGCCTTTGGCCAGGCCGAGAGCGCCCCGCCCCCGCGCGCCGTCACGCAAACGTCGCCTTCCGCCGTAAACCTCAACGACTCCGAAAATGCCCGCCAGGCGCGCGCAGTGCTTGACCGCACCGTCGAGACCATGGGAGGCCAGCCCTACCTCACCTACGAAAACCGCAGCGAGACCGGCCGCTACTATCCCCTTTACCACGGCCGCACCGAAAGCACCGGCATTCCCTACAACTACTACGTTGAATATCCCGACCGCGACCGTTTTGAAGTCATCCACACCAAGGACATTTTTCTCATCGAAGGCTCGGTGGGCAACGTCAAGGTCAAGAACAAGTTCGATATCGTGCTCATACACAACGGCGACAAGGGATACGAAACCACTTACAAGGGAACGGCGCCGCAGGAACCGGAAGACCTCGAGAAATATCTCCGCCGCCGCCGCCATTCGCTGGAATGGATTTTCCGCAAGTGGATCCGCGACCCCGACGTCGCTTTGTTTTACGAGGGCCAGTCCGTCGTCAACGGCAAGGAGTGCGAAGGCGTCACCCTGCTCAACAGCCAGAACGACTCCGTCAACGTCTACCTCGACATGAACACACACTATCCCGTCAAAATCGGTTACACCTGGCGCGATCCGAAAGATAAGCAGAAGAATGTCGAGGAAGAGGTTTACGACAATTACAAATTAGTCCAGGGTATCTGGACCCCACACTCCATCACCCGCTACTACAACGGAGAAACCGCCCAGCAACGCTTCGTCACCCAGGCCAGTTACAACCTGAAACTCCCGGATTCCCTATTCGAGGCGTCCGTAAACTACGATCCTAAAGCCCCGCCCAAAAAGCGCTAGCCCCAGACTTGTCATCCCGAATTTAGCCCAGATTTTTTATCCCGAGCGCAGCGAAGGATCCGCCGTTCGCCGCGGACCGTTCACTTCTTCTGGAAACGGCAAAACCAGCCAATTGCCGTTACCCAAACCGGGACCGCCTGCCGTTTTATAATTCGGTTACTTCTCACGATCTTTAACCAAATCAATGACTTAGCCAACCGGAGGTGAGTCGCCAGCCACTCACTGTGTCTCTTTTACCACATCGGGAATTTCTCTCCTGCCTTTAAGCTACACAGAACAAACAAGCTGCACCCAAGAATTTAAGAACAACGCCCGTCTTGACCCACGAGCAAACAATTCGGGGCCCCGTGGAGTGCACCGGGATCGGCTTGCACAGCGGCGCGCCCGTCAGCCTGCGAATTCTACCCGCGCCGGCCGGCACCGGCATCGTCTTCCATCGCACCGACTTGGACGGCTTCGCCATCGAGGCCAGCGGCCGTAACGTGGCCCGCGTCAGCTACGCCACCAGCTTAATGAAGAAGGGCGTCCTCATCTCCACCACCGAACACCTGCTCTCCGCCTTTACCGGCGTCGGCATCGATAACGCCGTCGTCGAACTGGACAACCTCGAGTTGCCCATCCTCGATGGCAGTGCCCGTCCCTTTGTGGAGATGATCCAGAAAGCTGGCATTCGCCGCCAACGCAAAGCCCGCTCTTATCTGCGCATCGTCCGCCAGATCGCATTGCGCGAAGGCGATAAATTTATCGCCGTCTATCCCGCCGAAAACTACTCGGTGGAGTATGCCATCAACTTCCCTCATCCCCTGATCGGCAAACAGAGCTTTTGCGTGCGCCTGACCAACGGCTCCTATCTCAAGGAGATTGCTCCCGCCCGCACCTTCGGATTTCTCCACGAAGCCGAGGCCATGCGGCAACAGGGACTCATCCGCGGCGCGTCCACTGAAAATGCCATCGTCCTCGACCGGCAGGAACTCCTGAAATCCTCCCCTGCGCTTCCCCGACGAATTCGTTCGCCACAAAGTTTTGGATCTCATCGGCGACCTGGCCCTGATCGGCAAGCAGATACTCGGTTCCGTGGTGGCTGATCGCGCCGGACACGCCATGCACACCGCGTTGGTGTCGCGCATTTTGCGCAATCCGTCTTACTGGGAAGAGACGACCCTCGAGTCCGAATCAGCCCCCACCGCCATCGCCTCCACCGCCAGCCTCACACTCTAGATTTCATCTCCCGGTCGCCCTCATTATTTCCCCTCGCCCTGCCCACCATCGCCGCCCAGCACTCCCACCACAATTCCCGAAGCTTGCTCTTTTGTGTGATAAACCCGCTCCGTGGCCTTAACGAAGTCCGAGGATTTGGCGTTCGGAATATCGACGAAGGTCTGTGGATTGCGATCGGTAAGCGGAAACCAAGAACTCTGCACTTGCACCATGATGCGGTGTCCGCGCCGGAAGGTGTGGTTCACGTCCGGGAACGCTACATCGATTTCTTCCACTTTGCCCGGCGTAAAAGCTTCGGGCTTCTCCAGACTATGGCGAAATTTTCCGCGAAACGGTTCGCCGCGCACCAGTTGCTGGTACCCTCCCATCGTCAATGTCGGGGGAGGCACGTCGCTTCGCGGTTTTTCCTCCTCGGCGTCGGCTTTGCTGTCGGGATAGTCCTGTGGATAGACATCGATCAGCTTTACATCAAAATCCGAATCCGTCCCGCTGGTCGAAACAAAGAGTCGCGGTGAAATCGGCCCCGCGATGGTGACATCTTGCTCCAGAACCGGAGTCTCGTACACCAACACATCCGTGCGACTCGAGGCAAAGCGCTGGTCCGACACCATATATTCCTGCGGCACGTCCTGCGCCACATAGTTCACGAACGGAACTGGCTTTGCCGGATCGCTGACATACTCATCGAAGGACGAGGGCTCCGCGTTGGGTGGCTCAAACGAAAGTCCCCCGTTGCCATGGAAATAAAGCGTTTTCGCGACGGCCTCTCGCGGCGGCCAAGCGGAATACTTTCGCCACACATTGGTGCCCGTCTCAAAGACATAAGCTTTTGGCAATGCGGCGTCGGTCCTGCCCTTCAGGTACTGCTCAAAAAACGGAAACAGAATGTTGTTTCGGTAGTATTCCGCAGTTTTGGCGGCAAACTGCACCCGTCCCAAATGCTCGCCATCCAGACCCGCCCATCCGCCATGGACCCACGGCCCCACTACCAGGCCGTTAAAAATCCCGGGATTATTCTGCTCGATGGAGTGGAATGTCGAAAACGGCCCCTGCAGATCCTCGGCGTCGAACCATCCCCCGACCGTAAGCACGGCGCAATGAATATTCTTCAGGTGCGGCGCGAGGTTGCGGATTTTCCAGTAATCGTCGTAGGTATCGTGCGCCACCTGGTCGTCCCACAGGGCGCTCTTACCCTCCAGATACCGGCTTAGATTCCCCTCCGAGCCCGCGTGCAGATAAAACTCATAGCCATCCTTGGTGCCGTAATCAAACGGAACGGACCGCTTCGGCAGTTGAGGATTCTCCTGCGGCGTGAAGAAGGCGTAAAAATCGAAGTTTGCCGCCAGCATGAACGCCCCTCCATGATAGGCATCGTCTCCCCGGAATAAATCGGTGATGGGAGCCTGCGGCGAGGCCGCCTTGAGCGCCGGATGGGAATCGATGATGCTCGCCGAGGTGTAAAATCCCGGATAAGAAATGCCCCAGATGCCCGCGTTCCCGTTGTTCCCCGGAACGTGCTTCAGCAGCCAGTCGATGGTGTCGTGCAGATCGCTCGCATCATCCACATCGCGCTTCGATTTCTTATCGTCGATGTGCGGCGTCATCTCGACGAATTTGCCCTCCGACATATAGCGGCCGCGGACGTCCTGAAAGACAAAAATGTATCCCGCCCTGGCGAACTCCGGCGATGGCCCCAGCCACTTGCGATATTGATCCACCCCGTATGGACCCACACTGTAAGGCGTGCGGCTGATCAGGAAAGGATAGGTTTGCGAGCTGTCTTTGGGCACGTACACCGCTGTGAACAGGTGGGCGCCGTCGCGCATCGGAATGCGGTATTCATATTTCGTGTAGTGCTCTTTAACGTCAAACTCCGGCGCATCGGACTTGCTTTGCGCCAGCGCCAGGCCACAAATCAATTGCAGCGAAAGAATCGGAAGCAGGAATGTAATGGTGCGTCGCAGTCGTGTCATAGTTTTCATTGCTCGAATCCGGAATAGTGTCGCATAAATTTGCCCAATAACTCTCGTGGCTGCAACCGACGCTCTTCACACTTTGCTGAAAAACTCCCTTTTTGGGTGCGCTTTTTGCCCAGTCGCATTTGCCGCAGCCTCTCGAGGCCTCATGGATAGAGTTGCAGCGCCGCTGCAAGCTTTGCCCCAATCAAGAAAGGTCGCGGCCGACCCCGGTCGGAGATTCGTCAGGCTAAGGTAAAATCGCTCATGGCGACGCTGCGGGACCAAATCGCGACCAACGTTTTGACCGCGACCCGCTTCCGCGAGCTCATGAAAAAGCTGCGCGAGAACCGTCCCCACGACGATCTCGACCTGGTCAAGCGCGCCTACGAATTCTCGCAAAAACATCATGCCGGGCAGCACCGCGCTTCCGGCGAGCCTTACCTCGTGCATCCCCTCGAAGTGGGCAATGTGCTCGCGGATATGAAGATGGATTCCGTCTCCATCGCAGCGGGACTGCTGCACGATTCGGTGGAGGACACGTCGGTTACGACGGTGGAAATTCGCCAGGAGTTCGGAGAGCAGGTCGCGCACATTGTTGAGGGCGTGACCAAGGTGAGCAAGATCGACTTCTCCAGCAAGGAGGAGGCGCAGGCGGAGAACCTGCGCAAGATGATGCTGGCCATGGTGGACGACATCCGCGTCGTCCTCATCAAGCTTGCCGACCGCCTGCACAATATGCGGACGCTGGAGCATCTGGACCCGGAGCGGCAGCGAAAAATCGCGCGGGAAACACTCGAAATCTATGCTCCGATCGCGCATCGCCTGGGCATGGGAAAAATTCGCGGAGAACTGGAAGACCTGGGATTCAAGTACACCGATCCCATTGCGCACGAGCAGGTGCGGCTGGCGATCGAGGCGCGCCGCAAGGAGGGGGAAGCGTTTATTGCCCGGGTGGAATCGGTTCTGCGCGACGGCCTGAAGGAAGCGGGCATTACGGGACGGGTGGAGAGCCGCATCAAGCGGCTTTACAGCATCCACAAGAAGCTGGTGCGCCAGAAAATCAGTATCGACCAGGTGTATGACCTCTACGCCATGCGGGTGGTCACCAACTCGGTGCAGGATTGCTATGCGGTTCTCGGCATCATCCACAACTTGTGGCGACCGGTGCCGGGGCGGATCAAGGATTTCATTGCCATGCCGCGGCCCAATCTTTACCAGTCGCTGCACACCTCGGTGATCACCGAAACCGGCGAGACCTTCGAAATCCAGATTCGCACCGAGGAAATGCACAAGATGTGCGAAGAAGGCATAGCCGCGCACTGGAAATATAAAGATGGGCCCGTCTCCGCCGAAGACGAACAACGCCTGGCGTGGCTGCGCCAGGTGGTGGAGTGGCAGCGCGACGTCAGCGATCCCAGCGAATTTCTCTCTACCCTGAAGATCGATCTCTATCCGGAAGAGGTTTACACCTTCACCCCCAAAGGCAAAGTCCTGGTGCTGCCGCGCGAGTCCACGCCCATCGACTTCGCCTATTCCATCCACACCGAGGTGGGACACAGTTGCACGGGGGCAAAAGTTAACGGACGGATGGTGCCGCTGCGCCACAAACTTCGCTCCGGCGACATTGTTGAAGTGATGACGCAGCCGGGACACAAGCCGAGCCGGGACTGGCTGGCGATCGTCAAGTCATCGCGGGCGCGCAACAAGATCAAGCACTGGCTAAACGTTCACCAGCGCGAGCGCGCCATTGAAATAGGCAAAAAGCTGATCGAAAAAGAAGCGCGCAAGTACAGAATCTCGCTGAAGGAGATCAAGGAGGCCGACCTACAGCGGGCGGCGAGCGAATACGGTCTGGGGCGTCCGGACGATCTAATGGCCGGGATTGGGTATGGGAAATACTCCGCCCGCCAGGTGCTGGCAAAATTCGCTCCCGCGGGGGGGCAGCCGTTGGCTGACGCCAATGACCCAAACCAGGGCTTTTCGGGCGGAGTTTCTGGTGGCATTTCGAGCGGCATTTCGAGTGTGGTGCGCCGCGTATTTGGGGGCGACAGCAACGCGATTGTCGTCCGCGGGTCCGGCGACCTGCTGGTCTATCGCGCCAAGTGTTGTAACCCGATTCGCGGCGAAGCGATTGTGGGGTACGTGACGCGGGGCAAGGGAGTTGCGGTGCACTCCATCAACTGCCCCAACGTGACCAATCTTCTTTACGAGCCGGACCGGCGCATCGACGTCCTCTGGGCGGGAGACAAAGATGGGCAGCCGGTATCGTATCCCGTGAAAATCACGCTCCTCTGCGATGACCGTTTCGGGATGTTAAAACAAATCACCGCCGTAATCAGCGATACCCACACTAACATCCGCAACATCGAAGCCCGGAGCACGAATGGGCAGGCGAGCGTAGATGTGGTCCTCGAAATCGCAGACCTGAAACACCTGCAAAAAATCATGGATGGAGTGCGCCAGATTCCGGGCGTGCATGACGTGCAGCGCCTGCAAAAGATCTAGGTGGAGTGGGTCTGGCGCTTTGACCGGAGGGTTCACCGTAACCTAGAATTCAGGTTGGGGCTGTCGAGCAGCTTGAGCTGCGCGCCGCATAACCCCTGTGGAGGTTTGAAATGCCGGGAAAACTCGGACTGCCGGAGATTCTGTTGATTCTCGCGGTCGCGCTGCTGGTATTTGGACCAAGCAAACTTGCCAGCCTGGGCAAGGGTTTGGGTGAAGGCATCAGGAATTTCAAGTCGGCGGTAAAAGAAGGCGAACAGCCGGAAGAGAAGAAACCGTAATTGTGTGACGCGGGCGCCTCGCCCGCGTTTTGGCGGCAGCGCCCGGTGCCGTCAAGAAATCAGGTCCGCTATTCCCGCCTGGCGCAGCATGCGCCACAGCAAGGCCACGGGAAGTCCAACCACATTGCCGTAATCCCCTTCGATGCGAGGAATCCAGCGCGAGGCGATGCCTTGAATGGCATAGGCTCCGGCTTTATCCATGGGCTCACCGGTGGCGACGTAGGCGGCGATTTCGTGGTCCGTGATTTCGCTGACCGTGACTCGCGTAATTTCACTGGCCACTGAGCAACGACCGCCGTCCACTAAACACACTCCTGTAATCACCTCGTGCTCGCGTCCGGAAAGCAGGCGCAACATGCGAGCTGCGTCGGCCGCGTCATCGGGCTTGCCGAGAAGTTGGCCGTCGACCACCACGACCGTATCGGCTCCCAGTACGACAGCTTTTGGACGCTGGCGAGCAACGGTTTGCGCCTTCTCGAGGGCCAGGCGTTCGGAATACGCTTGGGCGGTTTCTCCGGGTTCAGGGATTTCTGGAATGTTGGCGGGATGCGTCTCGAAATTAATGCCGGCGTTGCGCAGGAGTTCCGCACGACGCGGCGAGGCGGAGGCGAGGACCAGCATCACGACATTTTAGACTTGGGCTTTGGCTTATTGCTTTTACTCCAGCGCTTCGGGTTCGATGGAGATGTTCTTCTCGCCCTGGGCGCGCTTTTCCCAGTATTTCTTGACCCAGGCTTCGTAGCTCTTGCCGGCGGCGGTGTCGCGTCCGGTGAAGGCGAGGGCGGCGATTTGGGAGTATGGGATGGCGGGGCGTTCGGCGCTGTTGGCCAGCATGAGGCGGACGATGGAGTTGTCGAGGGTTGCGCCGATGCGGCGGTCGAAGAGATATCCGGTGATCTCGCCGCCAATCTTGCGGGTGATGGTGACGTCGCCGCGATAGTCGAAGGCTTTTTCGATGACGGCGCGAATGTCGGCCTCGGTGGCGAGTTGGGGAATCCAGCCCTGGAGATTCTCGCGCTCGAATCCGGGGACAACCTCGAGGTCGTCCGCAGTGGAACCGGACGTCGAGACGGAACTGGGCGGCTGGGCCAGAACGGGCGGTGAGTGCGGCATCACGGGATCGTGGCCGTGTTCGCGTCCGCTCATGCGTGGCTTTCTTCGGCTTGGGCCGCCTGCGCGTCGATTTGCGCGCCCATCCGCGCGTCGATCTGAATCAGGGGATTGTAGGAATGCACGGGACGCACTTCGCGATCCAGATCGGCGAGGGCTGCTTTGTCGGGATATAGCGAAAAGGTGGCCTTGACGGTGTCGGCGAATCCGCGGAGGGATCCGAAAGTGTCATCGACCGAGGTGGGCTCGTAGCCGCAATGGACCATGCAATTGGCGCACTGGGGATTGCCGGACTCGGTGCCGTAACTCGACCACTCGGTGGTTTCCATCAACTCTTTGTAGGAATCGGCGTAGCCATCCTGCAGGAGATAGCAGGGCTTTTGCCATCCGAAGATGTTGTAGGTGGGCATTCCCCAGGGGGTGCATTTGTAGTGGCGCTTGCCCATGAGGTATTCGAGGAAAAGGGGTGACTGATTGAAGCGCCAGGTTTTCTTGCGATTGGAAAGCATGGCGCGGAACAGGCGGCGGGTGCGGGCGCGCCCCATGAAATGCTTCTGGTCGGGCGCTTTGTCGTAGGAATATCCGGGCGAGACCATCATGCTCTCGACACCGACTTGCATCATCTCGTCGAAAAATTGGCGCACGCTGTTGGGATCGGCGCCATCGAAAAGGGTGGTGTTGGTGGTGACGCGAAAACCGGCGGCGATGGCGGCGCGGATGCCGTCGAGAGCGATGTCGTAGCCTCCCTCGCGGCACACGGAAAAGTCGTGGTGCTCTTTTTGTCCGTCGACGTGCACCGAGAAACTCAGGTACTTGCTGGGTTTGAAGAGGTGCAGCTTCTCCTTTAAGAGGAGTGCGTTGGTGCAGAGATAAATGTATTTCTTACGGGCGACGAGGCCCTCGACAATTTTGTCGATCTCAGGATGCATCAGGGGTTCGCCGCCGGGAATGGAGACCATGGGCGCTCCGCATTCCTCGACCGCTTTAAAGCAGTCTTCCGGGGAAAGATCCTTTTTCAGGATGTGGGAGGGGTACTGGATCTTGCCGCATCCGGCGCAAGCCAGGTTGCAGCGAAACAGGGGCTCGAGCATGAGGACGAGAGGATAGCGCTGGCGTCCCGCCAGTTTCTGGCGCAAGACGTACGATGCGACCGTCCACATCTGGGATAGGGGAACTGCCATTGCTCCTCCGGGAAGTTGTATTCTACCGGATTCTGGTGTCGGTCGCCGATCGTGTTTCGTAGTTCGCGGTTCGGGAACCAACGAAACTCACATGCTCCTGGTTGACGAGCTCAGTTTTGAGGGTCGAACCCATGAAACTAAGGTCTGCGGGTCCGCGTTCTGCCGCGGCTTCCTTGACACCCCACGCTACAATAGATCTAGCAATCCAACCTGCAAGCGCTCCTGCTGGAAGCCCTCTTTGACAACCTGAAGCAGTTCGCGCACGGGGAGCCGCCCCCGGCCTACGAAAACTGGTTTTCCCACAACTGGTCTTTAAGCCTATGTTTTATAAAGACTTTACCCACAAAGCCTCCTTAAATTTGGCCTCCATCCAAGTAAATGATTGCCAAATACCGTAAAAACGACCCGCACCACCAGCGAGAATCCTCCCAAGTCTATGGTTTATAAAGACTTTACCTCTAAGTCCTTATTATTCAAAGACCCAGTCTCTAAGTCTTTCATTTCAATAGACCGCCAAAGGGAGGGGTTGGCTGGAAAGGGCCGGAATAGCAACAAAGCTTCGCCGACGTGAAAAAAAGAAGATGTCCCGACTACTTTCCCGAGGATTGATCCGAAGCAGCGGCAAGGACAAGGGCAAATTCAAGCAAGAGCAGCGGGCGGGGGCGCCCGCTCCACACTCTACACGTACAATGGGGCGATGATTGCTCACCTTCGCGGGACGGTGCTGACGAAACAGCCGAACCGGGCGATTGTGGAGACGCACGGGGTGGGGTACGAGGTGACCATCAGCGTACCCACGTTCAGCGAGATGCCGGCGGCGGGGGCGGAGGTGGCGCTCCATATTCATACCCATGTTCGCGAAGATGCGCTGAGCTTGTATGGATTTTTGCGGCTGGCGGAGAAACAACTGTTTGAAAAATTGCTGACGGTGAGCGGGATCGGTCCGAAGCTGGCGATCACCATCCTGAGCGGCATGCCAGTAGAGGAGATGGTGGGAGCGATACGAGGCGGCGATGTGGCCCGGCTCACGCGGATTCCGGGCATCGGGAAGAAGACGGCGGAACGCATGGTGCTGGAACTGCGCGACAAGCTGGCCGTGCCGGCGGGCGTTCCCGAAGAAGGGGCCGTGGTGGTGAGCGCGGTGGAAGAAGACGTTATTTCCGCGCTGGTGAATCTTGGCTATCAGCGGGCGGCGGCGGACAAGGCGCTGCTGGGGGCGCGGGACAAGGGTTCGCGAGGCAACGGCGCGCAGAGTTTTGATGCGCTGTTTCGCGAGGCGCTGGGATCCCTGTCGAAATGAAGTTGCGATGATGCGGGGCGTGACGCCAATTAACAACGGGGAGGTTTAGTGGCAAGACGCCTGGGGCAAATCGTTCTACCGGCCTTATGTATTCTGGCCGCGTTCTTCCTGACCATTCCGCGACTGGTGGACGAGCAGGAAAATAAGATCCTGAACAAGCCGCCATACGCCGCTTCCGCGCGCGCGTTACAACTGCACAAAGAGCTGACCATTGCCGATCTGCACGCGGATTCGCTTTTGTGGGGGCGCGATCTGCTGGAGCGCAGCAGCTATGGGCAGGTGGATATTCCGCGCCTGGCCGATGGCAACGTGGCCTTGCAGGTGTTCTCTTTACCCACCAAGAGTCCGCATGGGTTGAACATTGAGAGCAATGACGACACGACGGACGACATAACGGCGCTGGCGGTGGTGGAGCGATGGCCGCCCAGAACCTGGAGCAGCCTGACGGAGCGGGCGCTGTATCAGGCGCGGCGTCTGCATCAATTCGAGGCGGGATCGCGGGGCGGCTTCGTAACCATTGAGAGTTCGGCGGCGCTCTCCAATTACCTGGAACGGCGGCGGAGCAATGGGCGGCTGGTCGCGGGACTGCTCTCCATTGAAGGCGCGCACGCCCTCGATGGCAAGCTGGAGAATCTTGACGTGCTGTACCGGGCGGGCTACCGCATGATGTCGCCGAGCCATTTTTTTGACAACGATATTGGCGGGTCGGCGGCGGGTCGGCAGAAAACCGGGCTGACCGACAAGGGGCGGGAGTGGGTGCGGCAGATGGAAGCGCGGCACATGATCATCGATCTGGCGCACGCTTCGGGCAAAACAATTGACGAGGTGGTGGCGCTGGCGACTCGTCCGCTGCTGGTTTCGCATACAGGAGTGCGGGGCACTTGCGACAACAACCGGAATCTGAGCGATGAGCAGATTCGCGCCGTGGCGGCGAAGGGGGGATTGATTGGCATTGGATACTGGGACACGGCGACGTGTGGGCGGGACGCGGGCGCGATCGTGAAGGCGATGCGCTATGTTTCCGACCGGGTGGGAGTGGAACACGTGGCGCTGGGGTCGGATTTCGACGGCGCGGTGACGGAGCCGTTCGACACGACGGGGTTGGTCGAAATCACGGATGCGATGTTGGCAGCGGGTTTCTCCGAAGACGAGATACGGATGATTATGGGCGGCAACGTGATTCAATTTCTGCTGGCGAATCTGCCGCAGACGTAGCGGGGATGGTGCAGGGGACTGCGGGAAATTGTGCAGGAGTTTGCACATTAAGTGTCCGGTAAATCGTTCTGTAAATCGCTCGCTAAATCGTTTACAAGATGCGGGTGCTGCATTAGACTTTGCGGGCTGTAGCTTTCTCCTCCGATGTATTCGAATCAACAAAAATTCCTGGTGGGATACAAACATGTCTGGACGTGTAGGGAAATGCCTGGGGCGCGCTATGGGGATCAGGGTTTGCATGGTGTTGGCTGGGTTGGGACTGGCGACGCTGGGGGCTGCGGGGCAGACGGCGATCACGACTTATCACTATGACAATCACCGCACGGGGTGGAACCAGAGCGAGACGGTGTTGACTCCGGCGAATGTGAACAGCACTTCGTTTGGTTTGCTGCGGACGGTGGCGCTCGACGACCAGGTGGATGCGCAGCCGCTGGTGGTGCCGGGCGTGACGATCACCGCGGGCAACGAGCAGGGGACGCACGATGTGGTGTATGTGGCGACGGAGAACGATTCGGTTTATGCCATCGATGTGCACAGCGGGACGGTGTTGCTCAAGGCGAATTTCGGGCAGCCGGTGAGCACTCCGCTGGGATGCAATAACAATGCTCGCGACGTGGGGATTACTTCAACTCCGGTAATCGACCCGGGCAGTAACACGATGTACGCGATGATGTACACGCAGGACTCGGGTGGACCGGCGTATCGCTTGCACGCGCTTGATCTGGGGAGTTTGACGGACAAGGTGACTCCGCAATTGGTGACGGCGACGCACACGCTGACCAACGGCAAGACGTTCACTTTCAATGCGGCGTATCAGCGGCAGCGGCCGGCTTTGCTTCTGGCGAATGGCAGCGTTTATGCGGCGTTTGGCAGTTTCTGCGACTATGGGGCGAACCTGTCGCGGGGATGGCTTCTGGGATGGACTGCGGGCACGCTGGCTCCGTTTCCTGCGAACCAGTTGCTCGACCAGCGCCCGAGTTCGCCGAACACTTACTTTTTGTCTTCGATATGGATGTCGGGTTATGGGCCGGCGGCGGACGATGCCGGGGATGTAGTGTTTGTCACCGGGAACTCGGATCCTTCCGGGACTACTTACGATGGGATCACAAATATACAGGAGAGCGTGGTGAAGATTTCGTCGACGCTATCGTCGGTGGCGAGCGTGTTTACGCCGAGCGACCAGGCGACGCTGGATGCCGAGGACGGGGATTTTGGCTCGGGAGGAGTGATGGTGTTGCCGGACCAGCCGGGGGCGACTCCGCATTTGGCGGTGGCGGCGGGCAAGGACGGAAATCTTTATCTGATGAACGAAGACAGCCTGGGCGGGTATTCGCCGACGAAGAACAATGTGCTGGGTACTTACGCGGTGGGCGCATGTTGGTGTGGTCCTTCTTATTATGTTGCGCCGACGGATGGATTGGGACGGGTGGTGACGAGCGGTGGACATATGGTGAAAGTGTTTAAGGTGAACACATCGCCGAAGGTGGGACTGGCGCTGGTGACGTCGGGTGGGGTGACGGTGGGAGTTCAGGATCCGGGGTTTTTCACTACGGTGTCATCGAACGGGACGGCGAACCCGATTATATGGGCGCTCTCGCGTCCGGCGAATTTCAAGAAGGCGCCGATTTATTTGTATGCGTTTAATCCCGATACGGGCAAGAAGCAGAATGTGATCAAGCAGTTGTTCAAAGGGGCTGCGGGGGCGTGGCCGAATCTGGGTGGCGATTCGGATCTGGTGCCGGTGGTGGCCAATGGGCAGGTGTTTGTGGCGAGTAACAAACAGTTGCAGGTGTTCGGGTTGATTGGCGGGAACTGAGGTGGGGTTGGACTTTTTGATCTGAGATTGGGGAATTTTTTCTTGAACGCGCACCGCGCCAGCGGGGCGCGAGAGTTTCCGCCGTCCCTCCGCGACTTGATTTGGCATCTCTCCAGCGGTGAAACGATTCCCGATTTTTTGGTATGGTGCGGGGTATGGGAATTTTCAATGTTTTGTTTGGGCGGCCTTTAGCCTCGTCGGAGGACGAGGGGCAGAGGATTACTCCGGCGCAGGGGATTCCTACGTTTGGGCTGGACGCGCTGAGTTCGGCGGCGTACGGGCCGGAGGCGGCGTTGACGATATTGTTGCCGCTCGGCCTCGTGGGGGTGCACTACATTGTGCCGCTTACGGCGGCGATTCTGGTGCTGCTGGCGATTGTGTATTTCAGCTACCGGCAGACGATTGCGGCGTATCCGAATGGCGGGGGATCGTATACCGTCGCGCGGGAGAATCTGGGGAGCCGGGCGGGATTGCTGGCGGGCGCGGCGCTGATGATCGATTACCTGCTGAACGTGGCGGTGGGAATTTCGGCGGGGATTGGGGCGCTGGTGTCGGCGGTTCCACGATTGCAGCCGCATATTCTGGCGCTGTGCCTGCTGGTGCTGGTGGTACTGACGATCGTCAATCTACGCGGTCTGAAGGAGGCGGGGACGGCGTTTATCGCGCCGACATATTTGTTTGTTGGGACGCTGAGCGTGGTGATTGTGGTGGGGTTGTACAAGGTGATCGCTTCGGGGGGACATCCGGTGGCAGTCGTTGGGTTCGAGTCGCTGGTGCACGCGGAGACTCGGCAGGCGGCGGGTCTACAGGTGGTGGGGGCGTGGATTCTGGTAAAGGCGTTTGCCTCGGGATGCACGGCGTTGACGGGAGTGGAGGCGGTGAGTAATGGGGTGCAGGCGTTCCGCAAGCCGGTGGTGGCGGCGGCGCGGACGACGCTGACGGCGATCATCGCGATTCTGATCGTGCTGCTGGCGGGGATTGCGGTGCTGGTGCGGTATTACGGGATCATGGCGACGGACCCGGGGGCTCCGGGATACCAGAGCGTGCTCTCGTTGCTGACGGCGGCGGTGGCGGGCAAGGGCATTTTTTATCAGGTGACGATGTTCTCGGTGTTGCTGGTGCTTTGCCTTTCGGCGAACACATCGTTTGCGGACTTTCCGCGGCTGTGCCGGATGATTGCGCGGGACGATTATCTGCCGCATTCGCTGACCACGCGGGGGCGGCGTCTGGTGTATTCGCAGGGGATCACGGTGCTGGCGATTTTCGCGGGCTTGCTGCTGATTTTGTTTGGGGGAGTGACGGACCGGTTGATTCCGCTGTTCGCGGTGGGAGCGTTTCTGGCTTTCACGTTGTCGCAGGCGGGGATGGTGGGGCACTGGCTGCGGGCGGGAGCGGGGAAAGCGGCGTGGCACCACATCCTGGTCAACGGGCTGGGAGCGGTGGCGACGGGGATCACGGTAGTGGTGGTGGTGGTGGCGAAGTTTGTCGAGGGGGCGTGGGTGGTGGTGCTGCTGTTGCCGGCGGCGCTGTTATTCATGGGCAGAGTGCGGCGCCATTATGAGTGGGTGCTGGAGGAACTGAAGCCCACGGATGCGGGGCGTGGGCTGGAGGAATTGCAACCTCCGATTGCGATCGTCCCGGTGGACAACTGGAATGCGGCAACAGAGAAAGCATTGCGATTTGCCATGACGTTGACGCCGGATGTGGAGGCGGTGCATGTGAGTTGCGACGCGGATGAGAATCGTCCGGCGTGGCTGGCACAAGCGCGGCCGGGGACGCGGATGCCGAAGATGGTGACGCTGCCGTCGCCGTACCGGCTGGTGGTGCATCCCATAGTGGATTATGTGTTGAAGGTGGAGAAGGAGAATCCGAAGCGGACAGTGGCGGTGGTGATCGCTTCAATGGTGGAGCGGCACTGGTACCACTATTTTCTTCACAATCAGCGAGGGCAGATGCTGACGGCGTTGCTGCTGCTGGGTGGGGATGAGCGAATCAATATTGTGAACGTGCCGTGGTATTTGAAGGCTTGAGTTCATGCTGCAAAAAAATCTACGGAGCGCCGTCCGATGAAGAAACGCGGCGATACTCCCCGGCGCGGTGCATCGGTTGCGACATGAAAGTCGTTAGCGGCGATCCAGACCCCAAACATGTAAGCACGTCTTACGTCGAAAGGCACAATCTGAGCATGAGAATGGGGATGCGTCGCTTCACCAGACTGACCAACGCATTCTCTAAGAAAATCCAAAATCACGTGGCTATGGTCGCTATCTACGCCGCACACTACAATTTCGCCCGAATCCACAAGACGCTGAGGATCACTCCGGCGATGGCCGCTGGTCTATCCGATCACGTTTGGAGTCTTGAGGAAATCGTGCTCATGGCCGATAGCTACATGCCGCAACCTAGCACGCGTGGCCCTTACAAGAAAAGAATCCAGGAAAGCCGTGGCTGACGAACAAGGGATAAAGCTCTTGGAAGAGATTAAGGATTTACAGAAGGAGAACCTAGCGAATCAAAAAGAGGCGCTTCAGAACCAGAAGGGTGCCTTGCGGCGTCAGAAGCTAATGACGGTAGTGTACGTCCTCTTCATGTTGGCATTGTTAGGATTCTTAGCTTGGTCTTCGTGGCCCCATGCGGGCTAGGAATTTTCAAACTGAGGCACTACCTGATTCCGGGCAGATTATGGCACCCCGTGCCCTTCCCGCTTGTGCTGAAAATCGAGTTTGTCCGGCGCGGGGTTAGAGGCGGAAGTGGTCGGGGCGCCAGGTTTGGATGGATTTTTTTATGTCCTCAGGAGAAAGCTTTTCGTTGAGGGCGCGGGCGGCTAAGGTGGGAAGTTCAGGGTCGGAGGCGAAGCGCAAGGCTATCAGTTGCGCTTCGGTGAGCTCGGAGATTCGGGGGCGCAGGGCGGGGTCGATGAGAGTCGCGAGGCGCAGTCGTTCTTCGAGGCGGATAATACGGTCCTGGACGCGGAGTGGATAGATGCGGAGTTTGTAGATCGCGGCGAGCAGGGCGAGAGCCAGGACGAGGTGGATCATGGCGTGCGGACTGGGACGCATTACGAGATGGACGATGGTGGCGAGCAGCACGAGCGCAGTTATAGGAAGGATGAATAAGTGAAACAGGGGATCGTAACGTTTGTAGTTGGAGAGATTCTGGGGAGTTCGGTTCGACATGGCGCTCCGATTCTAATTCGCGGACTGGGGCAAGCAGGAAATTCGCGTCAGGGATAAACTTAACAGATGCTGACGACACTGAGAATCGCGCGTAATGTGGCTGGGTCCGTGGGACTGGTCTTCGCGGGATATATTTTCCTGGTTTCGCTCAAGGATGCCTTGCGTTACGTGAAGATCAGCCGCATGTAGTTCGGTCGGCTGAAGGCGTGTGATTTTGCGGAGGGACGCGTACGCCCCGGCTTGCTTCGATCGCCTTGCGGTGTGAAGGGAGCGGAAGTCGAGTGTCTGACACGACGACGATTCGAGCGGGCGGCGGTCGGGCGGCGGAGCAGACTTCAGAAGCATCTTTCTCAAAGCAATCTTTTTCAGAACCATCTTTTAAAGACAAAGCCATCCCTGAAATCGACGTGCTGTGGGTGACGGCCGGCCTGGGATGCGACGGGGATACGATTGCCATGACTGCGGCCACGCAGCCCAGCATCGAAGATATTGTCCTCGGATCGATGCCCTGGATTCCCAAGGTTAATTTTCACAATCCATTTCTAGCGCTGGAGAATGGGGAGGAATTCCTGCGTCCTTTTCATCGGGCGGCGGAAGGCAAGCTGGCACCGTTCATTCTGGTGGTGGAGGGGTCCATTCCGAACGAAAAGAACAAGGCGGAGGGTTACTGGGCGTCGATGGGGACGGACGCGAAGACGGGTCAGCCGATTACGACATGTGACGTGGATCGACCGCCTTGCGCCGCATGCCTGGGCGGTGGTGGCGGCGGGGACGTGCGCGACTTATGGCGGGATTCACGCGATGGAGGGTAATCCCACAGGGTGCATGGGGCTAGCCGATTATCTCGGTTGGAAGTGGAAGTCGGCGGCGGCGATTCCGATTGTGTGCGTGCCGGGGTGTCCGGTGCAGCCGGACAATTTCATGGAGACGCTGCTGTATCTCCTGTATATGGCGGCGGGGCGAGCGCCGATGATTCCCTTGGACGAAGCTTTGCGTCCGACGCTGGCTGTTTGGGGCGACGGTGCATGAGGGCTGTGATCGGGGAGGGTATTACGAGCAGGGCGAGTTTGCGGAGGAGTATGGGTCGCCGCTGTGCATCGTGAAGCTCGGATGTTGGGGTCCGGTGGTGCAGTGCAACGTGGGGAAGCGAGGGTGGATGGGCGGCATTGGCGGCTGCCCGAACGTGGGAGGAATCTGCATTGGCTGCACCATGCCGGGATTTCCGGATAAATTCATGCCGTTCATGGACCAGCCTCCGGGGTCGTTGCTGTCGTCGAATGCGGTGATGACGTATGGGCGGGCGATTCATGCGCTGCGCAGGTTTACGCAGGCCTCGCTAAACAAGGAGCCAAGTTGGCGATGGAAGGGGCGGGTTTGATGCTGGAGGAGCAAGCCACAGCGGCGAACCTGTCAGCGGATCTGTTGGCGGAGCCGATCAGTCCGGCGCAGGCGGAAGCTTTGCTGGTGGAACTGGCTTCGGTATTCCTTTGCGCGGAGCCGGTGGCGGGATTGGGGGAGGGGTTTAACGGGGATGCGCCGAACGAGCAACTGCCCCGGGCGGATGAGATCTACCGGGCGCTGGTGGAGCAGATTCCCGCGGTCATCTTCATGGCGCACATGGATCGGGGAATCGGAGAGGCGTATGTAAGTCCGCAGATCGAAGCGGCGCTGGGTTTTTCTCAGGAAGAGTGGCTGGAAGATCCGATCCGGTGGTATCAGCAGATCCATCCCGACGACAAGCAGCGCTGGAGCCTGGAAGCGGCGCAGATGTTTTTGGCGGGGACGGCGCTGCGATCGGCGTACCGGGTGATGGCGCGCGATGGGCGGGTAGTGTGGTTCCATTGCGAGGCGAAGATGATCCGGCGGAAAAGTGGACGGCCGTGGTTTATTCATGGAATCGCCTTCGACATCACCGAGCTGAAGCGGACGGAAGAGGCGCTGCAGGAAGAGCGCAACCTGGTTTCGGCGATCCTGCACACGGTCGGGGCGCTGGTAGTGGTGCTGGATCCGCAGGGAAAGATCGTGCGCTTCAACCGGGCTTGCGAGGAAGTTTCGGGGTACTCGTATGACGAGGTGCGGGGGAAATACTTCTGGGATCTTTGCGCAGCGCGGGAAGATTCGGAGCGGTTCAAGGCTATCGTCGAGCAATTGCGGGGCGAGCCGAGCGGCAAGGAATACGAGACGCCGTGGGTGGGACGGAATGGGACGCGGCGGCTGATCGCGTGGTCGAGCACGATTCTGCCGGGAGAGGGCGGGAGTCCGACGTACATCATTGCCACCGGGACGGACATCACGGAGCGCAAGCGGCTGGAGAAGGCAATTCTGGAGATCAGCGCGGAGGAGCAGCGGAGGATCGGGCAGGACTTGCATGACGGGCTGGGCCAACACCTGACCGGGATCGCGTTCATGACCAAGGTGCAGGAGCAAAAACTGGCGGAGAAAGGGCTGGCGGAAGCGGCGGAGGCGGCGCGGATCGTCAGCCTGGTGAATGAGGCGATCACGCGGACGCGAGAGCTGGCGCATGGGTTGTTGCCGGTAATTTCCGACGCCGGCGGGCTGATGTCGGCGTTGAAGCGCTGGGCGGCGGAGGTGGAGAGCCTGTTTCATATCTCCTGCGCGTTTTACATGGAGGGGCCGGTTTTCATCCACGACCCTAGCGCGTCGACGCATCTGTATCGCATCGCGCAGGAAGCGGTGAATAATGCGCTCAAGCACGGGCGGGCGAAGAATATACGGATCAGCCTGTTGGGCGACAACGAAACGGGCACGCTGCGAATCGAAAACGACGGCGCCAGCCTGCCGGCGTCTGCGGGGAATGATTCGGGCATGGGAATGCAGATCATGAATTATCGGGCGAGCATGATCGGCGGCTCCTTGAAAGTGGAGAGCGGGGGCAGGCAGGGAGTGACGATCCGCTGCCAGTTTCCCTTGACCAGGAGCGCCGGCAAGACGACGAGGGCGGGGCATGATCGCTAGAGCGGGCAATGCGAATCTCGCGGCACGGAAGAAAATGGTGTTCGTGGTGGACGATCATCCGATTGTGCGGCAGGGGCTGACGCTGCTGATCAATCAGGAGCCGGATCTGGGAGTGTGCGGGGAAGCGGAGGAGATGCACACCGCGCTGAGAGCGATCCAGGCGGGGCGACCGGACATACTGATCGTGGATATTTCGCTGAACGGGCCGGATGGACTGGAGTTGCTGAAGAACATACGGCTGACATCGCCGCGGCTGCCGGTACTGATACTCTCCATGCACGACGAATCGATCTACGCGGAACGGGCGCTGCGAGCGGGAGCGAATGGCTACATCATGAAGCAGGAGGCGACGGACCGGGTGCTGGTGGCGCTGCGGCGGATTCTGAGCGGCGAAATTTACGTCAGTGACCGGATTGCGAACAGCATGTTGCGCCATTATGTGCGGGGTGGGCATCCGCCGGAGCAGTCTTCGATTGCGGATCTTACGGATCGGGAGCTGGAGGTTTTCCGCATGATTGGAGAGGGACAGGGGACGCGGCAGATTGCGGAGGCTCTGCACCTGAGCGTGAAGACGGTGGAGTCCTATCAGGCGCACATCAAGGACAAGCTTTCGCTGCGCAGCGCGCGAGAACTGGTGCAGCACGCGGTGGAATGGACGGTACGGGAGAAGTCGGCTTAGGGGAGCGGTTTGATGACCGGGTTGCGAGGCAGCAGGGGCGGACGAATATGTCCGTCCCTACGCGTTTGAGGGCTTAACGGCGCACGCTGTTGGGACGCTTGGTGATGCTGAGGCGCAGGGGAGCGGTGGAGGCCAGTTCGACGCGGTTTCTTCCTTTATGTTTGGCGCGGTAGAGGGCTTGATCGGCGGCCTGTATGACCTGCTCGGGCTGGCGATAGCGGGTGCTGGGTTCGGCGACTCCGATGCTGACGGTGACTGAGAGATGATCGGGAGGGTGAACCACGGTAGTGGAGGGGGCTCTGTTTCGGGTGGATTTGCGGCGCTCGGGTTTGGCGGTAAGGGCGCGGCGCTCGCTGGCAGCGGCAGCGGTGGTCTCCGCCTTGCGGGCGGCTCTTCTGTCGGCGCCCCGAACGTAGAAGGTGGCGTTCTCGATGACCTGGCGCAAGTTTTCCAGATGGACAAGGGCTTCGCGGGCGGAAGTGTTGCGAAAGATTAAGGCGAATTCCTCGCCGCCGCAGCGGTAGGCCTGTCCGTCTCCGCCGGCGTGGGCGAGGTGCGAGGCGACCATACAGAGGACCTGATCGCCGACATCGTGTCCGTAGGAGTCGTTGAACTTCTTGAAATGATCGATATCGACGATGGCGATGGCATATTGCTGGTCGAGGGAGAGTAAAGACTCGTTGAAAGAGCGGCGGCCGCGGATTCCGGTGAGTTCGTCGTGGTAGGCGAGGACGTAAGAAGTCTCGATCAGGGAGGCGGCGAGGATGAGGGCGACGGTGGCCACGTAGGCGTCCGACATTTTGTCGAGCGGAGCGAACTGGAGCCAGAGGAACAGAGAAGCGACGGACCAGGCAAAGCCGGGCTCGATAGGTTTGCGAGTTTGAAAGAAGCGGCGAGTGAAGACGGCGAGGGCGAGGAGAAAGCTGGGCAGAATCCAGAGCGGGATGAGGAAGGCTCCGGCGCGAGGTGGGTGGGGCGACTGATTCTCCGGACGACAGAGGACGGCGAAGATTACGGCCTGGAAAAAGAGTAACGCGGAGCGGGGAATGACTCCGGCGACGCTGAGGCCGCGCTCTCGCAGGGCGGCGAAAGCGATGAAGTTCAAGGGGAGGAGCAAGGCGACGAGGTCGACGGCCATGCGACCCGGTCCGCTGCGGACATTGCCATCGGAAAAGAAGTTGACGGCACGATGGGCGAGGAGCAAGGCCAGGAGAGAAAACAGAGCGCGGCTGGAATTGAAGCGCCAGGCAAGAAGGAATCCGGCGGCGAAGACGGCAACGTAGAAAAAGGTGAGCGAAGGCGCGAGTTGGGAGAACAGCGAACTGTTGATGACAGTGCTGGACAGGGCCAGTAGAAGGCCGCCGGGGACGAGCCACGCTTTCCAGGTTCGGACGTTCACTACATTCTAAGGATACGGCAGCACGGGGCGGTTATGTTTCCCGGTTTGCTGCTGAGAGGGCTTTGCGGGGGCTTGGGGCATTAGGCGGAGAGAAGAGCAAGGGCGATGGCAAGAGCAAGAGCTGTGGCAACGGCAACTGCAAGAGCAACGGCAAGAGCAAGGGCAAGGGCAACGGCGATGGCAAGAGCAAGAACAACGGCTGCGGGCGGGGGCGCCCGCACCACACACACCACAATTGCGGTGGATACGGGGGGGACTTTCACGGATTGCGTTTGGTGGGAAGGTGGGGCTCTCCGGACTTTGAAGGTGTTCTCGACGCCGGATGATCCTTCCCGGGCGATTGGGGAAGCGCTGAACATCATTGGCGACGGCGGACGCGCCACTACCTTCTTACACGGAACCTTATTACATGGGACCACGGTGGGAACGAATGCGCTGTTGCAGCGGAAAGGCGCGCGGGTCGCTTTGGTTACCACGGCGGGATTTGAAGATGTGCTGGAGATTGGGCGGCAGGCTCGACCGCGGCTGTATGACTTGTTCTTTGAGCGGGTGGCTCCGCTGGTCGAGCGCGAGTTGCGATTCGGGGCGCGGGAGCGGACGACTTGCGCGGGGGAAATCCTGGAGCGGCTGACGGACGGGGAGTTGCGGCGGTTGCGGGAAGCGGTGCGGGAGTCGGCGGCGGAAGCCATCGCGATTTCGTTTTTGTTCTCGTTCGTCAATCCGGAGAACGAATTGGCCGCGGCCGGGGCGGTGGCGAGCCTGGGCAAGCCGATTTCGCTGTCTCACCGGGTTCTGCCGGAGTTCCGGGAGTACGAGCGGACCAGCACGGTGGTGGTCAATGCATACTTGCAGCCGCTGATGGAGCGTTACATGGAAAGATTGGCGGCGATTCCGGGCTTTGGAAAGAGCGCGAAGCAGAGGAGTGCGGGCTCGCGGATTTTTGTGATGCAGTCGAATGGCGGGATCACGGCGCTGCAAGCGGCGGTGCGAGAACCGGTGCGGACGGTGCTCTCGGGTCCGGCAGGCGGGGTGGTGGGAGCGGCGGCGATGGCGGCGCGAAGCGGCTGGCGGAAGATCCTTTCCTTCGATATGGGTGGGACCTCGACGGATGTGGCGGCGGTGCAGGGCGAGTTGCGGGCGGGCGGGCACGGCGAAGTTGCGGGCCTGCCGGTGGGGGTTCCGATGCTGGAGATTCACACGGTGGGAGCGGGAGGCGGCTCACTGGCACGCTTCGACGCGGGAGGAGCGCTGCGGGTGGGGCCGGAATCGGCGGGCGCCCATCCGGGTCCGATTTGTTATGGGCGCGGGCTGGAACCCACGGTGACGGACGCTAATTTACTGCTGGGGCGGCTGCGTCCCGAGCGTTTTCTGGGGGGCGAGTTCAAACTCGACCTGGAGCGGACGCGGCGGCTTATGAGGGGGTGGCTGAAGAAACAAGAGACGCGGTTGAGCCTTGCGGAATTTTGCGCAGGCGTGGTGCGGGTGGTAAACGCGAACATGGAGCGGGCTTTGCGAGTGGTTTCGATTGAGCGGGGCTACGATCCGAGGGAGTTTACGCTAGTGGCATTCGGGGGCGCGGGGGGTCTGCATGCATGCGAACTGGCGGAGGCAATGGGGGTTCCGAGGGTGATGATTCCGGCGCGGCCGGGGGCACTTTCGGCGTACGGAATTCTGGTCAGCGATGTGGTGAAGGATTATTCGCGAACGCTATTGTGGCGGATTGAGGAGGGAGCGACGACGGCGGGATGGGAGAAAGAATTTCGCAAGCTGGAGGCGGCGGCACGACGGGAAATCCGCGGGGAAAGATGGCGGGGGACGGTGCGTTATGAGAGGAGTGCTGACTTGCGCTATCGCGGGCAAGGGTACGAAATCAACGTGCCTGTGGCGGAGAAAGCGGCGGCCAGTTTTCATGCGGAGCATCAGAGGCGTTATGGGTATCACCATGCGGGGCGGGAGATTGAACTGGTGACGCTGCGCCTGCGGGTTCGTGTGCCGAGGAGTGAAGCAATTGAGGGCGCGGTGAGGGCGCGGCGGCAGACTCGGTCGGCGGCGGTGGAGCGCGCGCCAGTGTGGTTTGGCGAAAAGATGATGGCAACCGCGGTGTGGGAGCGCAGTGATCTCGAGGATGGCCGGCGGAGGCGAGGGCCGGCGGTGATTACGGAATACAGCGCTACCTCGGTGGTTCCTCCCGGGAAGGTGTTCTGGGCGGACGGGGCGGGGAACCTGATGATTCAAATACGGTGATAGGGTAGGCTTGCGGCGGGTGAGGATTTTGCGGGACTGCGGATCCCTCGCTGCGCTCGGGATGACAAAACTAATCACTTCCAGAGGTAGTAGAAGCCGACTTGCTGCTCGAGGAGTTTTTCGCGGGTCGGCAGGTAATCGGAGATGTCGCCGAAGAGGAGATCGAGGCCGGAGCGTTTTTCTTTGGGGGGCCAGACGAGATTGGGTTCGCCAGAGATGTTGACGGTGCGGGCAGTATCTTTGACGGCGCCATCGAAATCGGCGATCTGGTCGACCATTTTCATGGCGAGAGCCTGTTCGCCGGTCCAGACTTTGCCGTTGGCGATGGCGCGGATGTCATCTTCTTTGGCGTGTCTGCCTTCGGCGACGGCCTGGATGAACTGGGTGTGCATGTTGTCGATCAGGGCCTGCATGTAGTCGCGCTCGGCGGGGGTCATTTCGCGGGTGGGGCTGCCGGTATCCTTGAACTCGCCGGCCTTCATGGTGATGGGATTGAGTTTGGCCCAGCGCAGGAGTTCACCGTAGTTGACCCACTCGGCGATGACGCCGATGGAGCCGACGATGCTGCCTTTGTCGGCATAAATTTTGCTGGTGGCGGAGGCGACGTAATAGGCGCCGCTGGCGCCGACGGTCTCGATGGAGGCGACGATGCGCTTCTTTTTGTCGTCACGGATGCGCTTGACTTCACGGTAGATCTCTTCCGAGGCGGCCACGCCGCCGCCGGGCGAATTGATATGGATGACGATGGCTTTGATGGAATCGTCATCGGCGAACTTCTTGAGCTGGGAAACGACTTGTTTGGGCGAAAAAATCACGCCATCGAGATCGACCACGGCGATTTTGGAGCCGAAGCCGGAGAACGATTCCTCGTCGCGTCCGTTGAAGCTGAGATAGACGAGGGTGAACACGGCGGCCACGAAGAGGACGAAAAGTCCGCCTCCCACTAAGAGCCAGATCCAAATCCGCGAACGCTTTTCAGGCATGGTGAGAAGAGTTTAGCACCGGCGATGGCCCGGGCCCACTTTAGGGGGTGCGGAGTGGGACCAGAGCGCGCAGGCGGCTGTCGCGGAGGTAGAGTCCGAGCCAGACTACGATACCGACGATCACGGGGAGAAAAAAAGGCTCGCCGACACGGACGTGGGTGGCGGTTGCGCCGCCGAGGTAGCCGGTCAGGAGGATGGCACCAAGCACCGAGGTGCGGGGAATGGCATACACGATGGCGCATAAGAGTTCGGCGATGGTGATACGAAACAGGGCGCCATCGGGATAGTTGTAGTGGGCGAAGGCGGGCATCATGGCGGCCGGTTTGAGCAATCCAAAGCCGGCGGAGAAGAAAAACAAGAGGATGACGAGACCGCTTAATGCGCGTCCCGTCCACAGGGCGGCGGGGGAAGTCGCGTGAGTTTCGGTGGTGGGCATGGCGGTGGTCTCCTTGCAGGTTGAGGATTGGTTGGCTCGAAAATTCGTCCCGCTGAAGGTAGCAAAAGTGGAGGGCGAGCGCAATGTGTTGGGAGGCGGGTTGAAAATCGAACATTCTATTTTTTGCCAGCTGTATTTTCCTGAAGGGCTTTTCTCGGAGTAATTACCGTTCATCGATGGTGGGCGGGGCGCGATGCGGAATCGGATGGACACTCCCTTTCGGTAACGCCAGTAATCGTCAGTAACCATTCCGGGCACGGTATGCGGCTTTACAATGACCTTACTCCGCATTCCCATGTGCGCGCAGAGCGGAGTTTTACCGGGAATTTCCCGGCAAAGCAAGGACCTGTTCGGCAGCGCTGACAGAACTGGCAGGCGTTACCCCGGGGAAAAGGCTGGAGTCCGCACCCTATGGCGTTTGGCTTTGGTTTTAACAAACAGAAGGTACTCGGCGCCGCGGAAAAGTTTGTGCAGCAGGGCAAACTGCAGGGCGCCATCTCAGAATACGAAAAGATTCTCAAGCACGACGGCAGCGATCTGACGGTACACAACACGATTGGCGACCTTTATTCCCGGCTGGGGGACAGCGGCAAAGCCATCGAATGCTTCAAGAAGGTGGGCGACGCCTACGCCGCGCAGGGGTTCACGGTCAAAGGCATCGCCATGTACAAGAAGATCACCAAGCTGCAGCCGAGCGTGGATGCGTCCTTGAAACTGGCGGAGTTGTACACGCAGCAGGGATTGTTCAACGACGCCCGGGCGCAGTACCTGCAAGTGGCGGAAGACTTCCTGAAGAGCGGCGACCTGGAGCAGGCGGTACGGCTTTTCCAGAAGGTCCTGGAAATGGATCCGGAAAATGTGCCGATGCGGGTGAAGCTGGCGGAAGTGTATGTGCGGCTGGGCCGGAAACAGGAGGCCTGGGAGATTTTCGTAGCGGCGGCGGAGGCGCTGCGGGCGCGAGGTGCGCTGGCCGGCGCGGAAGACATTTTAAAGCGCATGCTGACGCTCGAACCGGGGAACAGCTATGTGCTGTTACTGCGGGGCAAGGCGGCGCTGGAGAACGGCGATCCTAAGAACGCGGTGGGCCTACCTGGAGAAGGCGCCGGATATCGATTCTCATCCCGACGGTTTGCGCGATCTGCTGAAGGCGTACCTGCAAATCGGGCCGCTGCCGAAGGCGGTGCCGATCGCGGAGAAACTGCTGACGGTGCACAACGATCCGGAAGGCATGTTTCTGCTGGCGGAGGGTTGTGCGCGGCTGGGGGAATACCGGCAGGCGCTGGAGGTCTACAGCCGTCATGCCGACCGGTTGCTGGCGACGGATACGGCCAAACTCATGGCCAGCCTGCACAGCATGATCACGCATGTGCGCGAGGATTCGACGGCGCTGGATGCGATGTTGTCGCTGCTGGGCAAGGCGGGGGACACGACGCACGTCAACGAGGTGATCGAGTTGCTGGCGCACTCCTCGGTGAAGGACGGAAATCTGGCGCGGGCGCGCGACCTGTATCGCATGCTGGCCACGACGGAGCCGCAGAATCAGCTGCATCTGCAAAATTATCAGCAGGTGGTGGGGCGGATGGATGGAGCGGCGGCCGGGATCACGGCGGAAGAAGGCGCGGTGATCGTCGAAGAACTGGAGGCGAACGCGCCGCTGGTCGATCAGACTTACCCCGACGGAGTGGCCATTGCGCTGCGCTCGGCGGTAACGGATGCCGACCTGTTTCTTTCCTACAATCTGCCGGAGAAGGCCATCGTGCCGCTGCTGGGTGCGCTGCCCCAGGCTCCGAACGATGTGCGGCTGAACCAGCGACTGGCGGCACTGCACACGCGCTTCCAGCGTTTTGCCGAAGCCGCGCGCTGCTGCCGCACGCTGGAATGTGTTTATCACGAAGCGGGGTATCCGGATGAAGCGCTGCGCTATGGCGAGTTGGCGGCGCGATATGAACACAGCACGGACGGTTCGGATAACGTGATAACTGCGGCGGCCCCGACTGATGCAGTCCTCCTTGAGCCAGCCGAGGCGATGCCGTGGCCGACGCCGCCCTCTGCGCTTGCGATTCTGCCGGTGAACGCTCCGGGCGACGTGCCGGGTGATTCCTCTTATTCGGCTTCCGAAACTGCTTTGGCGGAAGGTTACCCATCATCCTCCTCATCCGATCTTTCGTCGGAATGGGAGGATTCGGTTCGCGTCGGGGGAACGGTTGGCGTTCCCGCTGACGGTCACACTGACCGTCCGGTCGACGCTATCGGCTCGCATCTTGAAGGCGTTGCCGTCAGGGAGCAGGGCGACGCCGATGAGCGGACCGTCGCGGAGACGGCGGAGGAAGTCAGCTTTTATCTGAAGCACCTGATGACGGAGCAAGCACGCTCCTGTCTGGAGAAACTCGAAACCCTGACGAGCGATGCCGGGATTCTCGATCCGCTGCGGGCGGCTTTGGAAACGGCGGCTCGGCCGCTGCCGGAGCTGGAAGCGGAAATCACGGAGATCAATGGCGACAACTTAGCAGACAACCCAGCCGAAGCTGGGATTGAATCGTACGTGGCGGAGAAGACGGCGGCCGATTTCGGCTTCGCCGTGGATCCGCCGCCATCGTTCGTTGCGGGCGACGAGTTCCAGAGCCCACAGAGCGTGCCGGCATTAACGGGAAACCTGAGTGCGATGGTGAGCGAACTGGAAGCTTCGCTGGGAGAATCTTTTCCGCGCGCCAATGGGCCTCGGCCCGGGGCGACGGGTCACGGTGAGTTTCCGGCGAATTTTTCTCCCGCGAGCTTCTCTCCAGCTAATTTGGCGGCGGGGCCGACGGACGCTCATCCGGCGGGAATTTCGCCGCAGGCAACGGCGGCGGCGGCAACTTCCGCCTCCTATTCTTCCACTTCTGGTTTAAGTTCGACCGCGACATCCGCGGCGGCGCCGGCGGCTCCAGCGACGGCTCCGGCAATGAGCTACAGTCCGTCTCCGGTTCGGCCTTTGGGAACGGGAGCGCAGGCGATGCACGCGGCGGGGAGTGTCGATCTTTCGCAGATGTTCGGCGCGCTGAAGATGGAGCTCGAGGAAGAGGTGGTGGCGGGCGACGACGATCCGGAGACGCACTACAACCTGGGAGTTGCTTTCCGGGAGATGGGCCTGCTGGAGGAAGCAATCGCGGAGCTGCAAAAAGTCTGCGTCGCCATCGACCGCGGCAAACCGTTCGCGCAACCGGTGCAGACGTATACCTGGCTGGCGCAATGCTTTATCGACAAAGGCGTGCCGGAAGCGGCGATCCGCTGGTATGAGAAGGCGCTCAATCTGCCGGGGCTGGATGACGAAGCGCGTCTGGCCATCAATTACGAGCTGGGGTCGGCCTGCGAAACGGCGCGGGATAATGTCGCAGCGCTGCGTCATTTCACGGCGGTCTACGGATCCAACATCGATTATCGCGACGTGGCCGAGCGCATTCAGGCTTTGAAGTCGTAGAATGCTTGCAGTGGGTTCAAAGTTTGCGCGCGGCTGCCAGGCAACCTCGTGCCCTTCCCACGCCCGGACCCACGGCCGTACAGACCCGGACTCACGGCCGACGAGACCACGACGCGAGCGATGATTCCAGAAGCCAAAATCCCTTTCCGCAAGGACGCCGAGCTGGTCGACCTGCGCCAGGCGGCGGACACGGCTACGCGGCCGCCGGTTGCGGCGCGGGCGGCGGCTTCGCCGACTTCGGGCTGGCGCCTGTGGCTGCGTCGCGGGGGCGTGCTGGTGTTCGTTTTCGTGTGCGCGACGCTGGGAGTGATGCTGATCATTCTGCCGTGGCGGCCGGAATGGACTGAGAATCCGCTGTTGTTTTCTTATCCCACGCTGCGGGCGGTGATCTCAAGCGGCTTCGCGCGGGGCGCGGCGACAGGCCTGGGAGTGCTGAATGTATGGATCGGCTTTGGCGAGGCGATTCAGTATCGGGAAGAATGACGGGCGTGAGGCTATTCGGTGGGGCATCGCGGTTGGCGTGATAAGCTTCCGGTCCGCTTCAGCATTTTATGACCGTCCGTCGATGCATGAATCATGATCTTGATTCGTGGGTGATTGAACCGTCGCGCGGTCGAGGCAATCCAGTCGTTAAAACAATAGTCAGAACAAGGCTCGTTAGAGCGGTGGTGGTTTGAACAATGAATGATGGGAAGCTAAAATCCGCTCCGCTGGCGTACGAGAACCCGGCTTTTTTGAACAGTCCTGACGGACGGGTTCTACGGCTCTTGTCGGAATACAGCGAGCCGCTGGCGCGGTTCCGGCGGGAGCAGATTCAGGATACGGTGGTGTTCTTCGGTTCGGCGCGGATTCCGAGCCGCGACACGGCGGGCGCGCGCTTTACGGCGGTGCGCGACAACGGGGCGCAGGTGGCGGCGGCGCAACTGGCGAAAGACCTGAAGCGGGCGGAGGCGGCCGTGGATATGGCCCGCTATTACGAAGACGCGCGGCACCTGGCGCGGCTGCTGACGGAGTGGTCGACGCACATTCCGGCGAAACGCCACCGTTTTGTGGTGACCACGGGCGGCGGGCCGGGGATCATGGAAGCGGCCAATCTGGGGGCGCACGAGGCGGGCGGGAAAACCATCGGCTTGAACATCAATTTGCCCTTCGAGCAGAATCCGAATCCTTATATCACGCCGTCGCTGAACTTCGAGTTTCACTATTTTTTCATGCGGAAGTTCTGGTTCGCATATCTTTCGAAGGCGCTGGTAATTTTTCCCGGGGGCTTTGGAACGCTGGACGAGTTGTTCGAAATCCTGACCCTGGCGCAGACGGAAAAGCTGGCCAAGAAGATTGTGGTGGTGATTTATGGCAGCGAATACTGGAAGAAGATCGTGAATTTTGAAGCCATGGCGGATGCGGGAGTGATTTCGCCGGACGATCTTGAGCTCTTCAAGATGTGCGACTCTCCGGAAGAGAGTTTTGAATTTTTGAAAGAAGGTCTTACGAAATACCACCTGGGGCAACCGCAATCCAAGCGCACGGGCGAAGCGCCGGCGCCTGAGATCGCGAAAACCCGGCCCTAGGGCGGGTTGGAGTACCACCAGAGCGGCCCAGAAGCCGGCACCACCAGCCCATTAACATCCCTCCGCGAAATTTCATTGCGACGGTTCAGTTTTTCCCGCAACCGGGGGCGGGCGAGGGCGCCCGCCCTACATGGAATTTCTGAACGCAAACTGGCGCAACTCCGTATACACTCCTACGAATCGGTAAATGGAGAGATACGGGATGATGCTTTCAAGAACAGTTTTGGGAGCCCTCGGTTCGATGATTCTGGGGGTGACGTTTCTGGCGGCTCCGGCGATGGCACAGCCGGGGGCAAACGAGATGCCGTCGGTGATTCAGGTTCCGGCGGCGGCGCAACCTTCCGCACATTTCGACGCGGTGGCCGCCACCAACGCCTACATGGCGAAAATCCCCGCCGACAAGACGGCGCGTTCCGACGCTTATTTTGAGGGCGGATACTGGCTGATTCTGTGGGATTTTCTGTATGGCGCGGTGATCGCGCTTATCTTGCTGAATCTGCGGTGGTCGGCGCGCATGCGCGACCTGGCGGAACGGATCACGCGCTTCAAGCCGATACAAACTTTCTGTACTGGATGCAGTACGTGGTGTTGACCTTCATCCTCGGGTTCCCGCTAAGCGTTTATGAAGGCTACTTCCGCGAGCACAAGTACGGGCTGGCGACGCAAACCTTCGGCCCGTGGTTGGTGATCAGGTGAAGGATATGGCGGTGGGGATCGTGCTGGGCGGCATCCTGGTGACCCTGCTGTTCGGCGTGGTACGGCGTTTTCAGCGGACATGGTGGATCTGGGGGGCGGTAGTCAGCATTGCGTTTTCAACTTTTACCGCGATGATCGCGCCGGTGTTTATATTTCCGCTTTTTAATAAATACTCGCGGCTTAACGACCCGAAGATCGTCGATCCCATCCTGAGCATGGCGCGGGCGAACGGGATTCCGGCGAAAGATGTGTACATGATGGATGCGTCGCGGCAATCGACGCGCATGAGCGCCAACGTGAGCGGGTTCGGAAGCACGATGCGCATCACACTCAACGACAACCTCTTGCGTCGGGGCTCGCCCGAAGAGGTGCAGGCCGTAATGGGACATGAGATGGGCCACTACGTCCTCAACCACGTCTACAAAGACATTACTCTCGTTTCGATAATTATTGTGGTGGGGTTCGCCTACTTGTACTGGGGACTTGGATGGGCACTGCGGCGCTGGGGCGAGAAATGGCAGATCCGCGGAGTGGGCGATACAGCGGTACTGCCGCTGGCGTTGCTATTGTTCTCGATTTTTGGTTTTGTGACCACTCCCCTGAACAACACATCGACGCGCACGCAGGAGCATGAGGCCGACATGTACGGACTGAATACGAGCCGACAGCCGGACGGATTTGCGCAGGCGGCGATCCATCTGGGGGAATACCGCAAGATGAATCCGGGGCCGGTTGAGGAATTTATTTTCTTCGACCATCCGAGCGGACGCAATCGCATCTACGCGGCGATGCGGTGGAAAGCGGAGAACCTGAAGTTATTTCTTCCTCACGAGGAGGGGCATTGACGGACGAGTCGATGAAGCCAGAGGGTTCGAATCCGGAGGCGACGTCTGAAGGTGTGATCCCAGCGGCGGCTTCTGAGGCGGAAGTCGTCCCCGGCCTGGCGATCAGCCCGACGATGCCAGCGCGGCCCTCGCTGGTGCGGCGGATTTTTCTCGGAAGAGAGGGGCTGCGGGCAGTGTGGAGTTTGCTGCTCCTTATGTTGGTGCTTTGGGCCACGCTGTTTGTTGCGGGATCGGTCATCCGCAAGATTTATCCGCACGTTCCAAAGAGTGGCAGGGCGCCGGCGGAGATGTCGGTCAAGGATGCGATTCTGCGGGAATCGGTCGGCTTTTTGGCGGTGCTTTTCGTGACGTGGATACTGGCGAAAGTGGAGCGCCGGTCTTTCTCCGACTATGGACTGGGTGGAGAACGCAAGGTGGGACACTTTTTCGCCGGGCTGGGCTGGGGATTGCTCTGCCTTTCTCTGCTGGTGCTCACGCTGTGGAAGACGGGGTTGCTGGTCTTCGACGGGCGGCTGATTTTTGGTCGCGACGTGATTCGTTACGGGGCGGCGTGGCTGGTGGCCTTTTTCGTGGTCGGCCTGTTTGAGGAGAGCTTCACACGAGGCTATCTGCAATACACACTCACGCGAGGCCTGGCCGCCATTTATCGATGGGTTTTTAAAACGCGGCACGGCGATGCGCTGGGATTCTGGACGTCGGCGGCGATTCTTTCGATTCTGTTCGGGCTCGGCCACAGGAACAATCCCGGGGAATCACCCATTGGAATGCTCTCCGCCGGACTGGCGGGACTGGTATTTTGCTTCAGCTTATGGCGCACCGGTTCGCTGTGGTGGGCCATTGGGGTCCACACCTCGTGGGATTGGGCACAATCTTTTCTATACGGCGTGGCGGACAGCGGATTGATGACGCAGCATCACTTACTGGCCACGCATCCCGTGGGAAAGCCCATTCTCAGCGGCGGAACCACGGGGCCGGAAGGCAGTATTTTCGCCATTGTTGTGCTTTGCCTGGTGGCGGTGATTATTCTGCTGACTCTGCCGGGCAGGCGCGGAATAGCGCCGCTGGATGCGGAAATGGCGGCCGGCGTGGGGGCTTTGGGAGCGAGTCTGACTCCGGAAGTCTAGCGCGTTATTGACGCCGCGACCCGACGCTGGCGTTGTCGTCAGTGTCGTCGTTCCCGCCGCGCGCTCTCGCGACAGTCGGTAGGACAGGATTGGCGGGAATGGCGAAGCCCTACCTCCTTTATTACATTACCGACCGCAGCCAGTTTCCCGGCTCGGAAGCGGCGCGGCGTCACGCAGTGCTGGAGAAAATTGCCGAGGCGGCGGATGCCGGGGTCGATTACATCCAGTTGCGGGAAAAAGATTTGTGCGCGCGGGAGTTGGAAATTCTCGGGCGGGAGGCGCTCGCCGCCGTGCGCGCTCAATCCGAAACTCGGCTGTTGATTAACTCTCGCACCGACGTTGCGCTCGCGGTGGGAGCAGATGGTGTGCACTTGCGAAGCGAGGACGTTGCCTCGGAGGAAGTGCGACGGGTGGTGGATATTTCCGGCTACGGCGGAGCTGGCGGGAAAGAGTTTCTGGTCGCGGCGTCGTGCCATTCGGCTGCCGAGGTGCTGCGGGCGCAGGAGGAGGGAGCCGACTTTGCCATCTTTGCTCCGGTGTTTGGAAAAAGCCGCGCTCCGGGAGTCCGGCCCACGGGCCTCGACGCCTTGCGGGCCGCCTGCCAGGCAAAGATTCCGGTGGTAGCCCTGGGTGCGATCACGCTGGAAAATGCGGCGTCGTGCCTGCAGGCTGGCGCTTCGGGCATCGCCGCTATAAGGCTGTTTCAGGAGCACAAGATCGAGGCGGTGGTTCGCGCTGTGCGGGGTGTGAGTGGTGGGTCAGATTGAAGAACGCGTTTCGCGCGGGTAGAGCGCGTTAGAAGTTCAGTGTTTCCTCCGTGATTGGAACCCGACAGTCTCCTTCCTAGAGCTCAGTCCCAGAGCTCGGTTTTTCGCGGGCTTTCTTTGCGACGCTAGGGGATTCCCTGATGGGTAATAGGGAAATTCCTGGGGGAATAAAACAGGGTGGCCGCCCTTGTAAGGTCTTCCCAACGGGCCGATTCTGGTTCGGCAGAAGATTTTTTGATACTCGTGATCGAGGTATTGCGGAGGTGGTTCGCCTCGTTCTCGATATTGGTACGGTCGTGTTTTGCGGCATGGGCCGGGCTGCCCGTGTCCACATAATTTTTCGGAGGAATCCGGTTATGGCTACAGAAGCGGTACCGTATGGCAGGTCAACGCAAAAGGCGCCGGCGGTAAAAGAGGTGCACATACTTTGGATCACCGCCGGTCTTGGTTGTGATGGAGACTCGGTTTCGATTACCGCGGCCACGCAACCGAGCGTTGAAGATGTGATCCTGGGGGCGATTCCGGGATTGCCCAAGGTTCATCTGCATAATCCCGTACTGGCCTATGAGGTGGGCGACGACTTCATGAAGTTTTTCTATCAGGCGGAAGAGGGAAAGCTGGAGCCTTTCGTCCTGGTGGTGGAAGGTTCGATTCCGAACGAAAAGATCAAGAAGGAAGGCTATTGGGCGGCCATGGGGACCAATCCCGTGACCAAACAGCCGATCACGACTAACGAGTGGATTGACCGGTTGACGCCGAAGGCGCTGGCGGTAATTGCCATCGGGACATGCGCCACTTACGGCGGCATTCATGCGATGGAGGGCAATCCCACGGGATGCATGGGTCTGGCCGACTATCTGGGGTGGGATTGGCGATCGAAGGCAGGCCTGCCGATCGTGAATGTTCCGGGATGCCCGGTGCAGCCGGACAACTTCATGGAGACGGTGTTGTATCTGCTGTATCAAGTGGCGGGACTCGCTCCCATGATTCCGCTGGACGATCAACTGCGGCCGACGTGGCTGTTTGGCAAGACGGTACATGACGGCTGCGATCGGGCGGGATATTACGAGCAGGGCGATTTCGCGGAAGTATATGGCTCGCCGAAGTGCATTGTGAAACTGGGATGCTGGGGTCCGGTGGTGAATTGCAATGTGCCGAAACGGGGATGGATGGCCGGCATTGGGGGCTGCCCGAATGTGGGCGGGATTTGCATTGGATGCACGATGCCGGGCTTCCCGGATAAATTCATGCCATTCATGGATGAACCGCCGGGGGCGAGAGTCTCCACCAATACGATTGGGGTTTATGGCAAAGCCATACGAGCGCTGCGCTCGATCACCCAGAATACGGTGAATAAAGAACCCAAGTGGCGGCATCCGCGGGCAGAGCTGACGACGGGATATCACCCTCGAGGTTATTGACGGCGGGCGATGGGCGGCATCGCCCCGAAGGCGACGTCGTAAAGTCGAAAGACAAGCCAGATTTCCACTAACGAGTTAACTCAAGGAGCGACTATGAGCACGATTACTGCGCCGACGAAAGACGTTCCCAGCCAAGGGAAGAATCTGGTAGAGATGAACTGGGATCCCATCACACGCATCGTGGGGAGCCTGGGCATTTTTACGAAGATTGATTTTGACGCGAAGAAAGTGGCGGAGTGCCACAGTACGTCGTCGATTTTTCGGGGCTACAGCATTTTCATGAAGGGCAAGGATCCGCGAGACGCGCATTTTATTACCAGCCGGATCTGCGGCATCTGCGGCGACAATCATGCGACCTGCGCGACGTATGCGCAGAACATGGCGTTCGGGGTGAGGCCTCCGCACATCGCGGAATGGATCGTCAATCTGGGCGAGGCCGCCGAGTATATGTTCGATCACAATATTTTCCAGGACAACCTGGTGGGGGTGGATTTCTGCGAACAGATGGTGAAGGAAACGAACCCCAAGGTTCTGGCCAAAGCAGAGACGACGCCCGCGCCACACGCCAACGAGCACGGCTTCCGGACGATCGCGGATATTATGCGGGCGCTGAACCCGTTCACGGGATCGTTTTACCTGGAAGCGCTGCAGATGAGCCGCATGACGCGGGAGATGTTTTGCCTGATGGAAGGGCGGCATGTGCATCCTTCGACTCTGTATCCGGGCGGGGTGGGAACGGTGCCGACGGTGCAGCTTTTCACGGATTACATTGTGAGGCTGATGAAGTATGTGGAGTTCATGAAGAAGGTGGTGCCGCTGCACGATGACTTGTTCGACTTCTTCTATGATGCGCTGCCGGGGTATGAGGAAGTGGGACGCCGCCGCGTTCTGCTGGCGTGCTGGGGATCGTTTAACGATCCGGAACACTGCGACTACACCTATAAGAATATGACGGCATGGGGCCGGAAGATGTTTGTTACTCCGGGCGTGGTGGTCGACGGCAAGCTGGTGACGACGGACCTCGTAGATATCAATCTGAATATACGCATTCTGCTGGGCAGTTCTTATTACGACGACTGGCAGAACGCGGAGACGTTTGTGAAGACCGATCCGCTGGGCAATGCTGTGGACAAGAATCATCCATGGAATCAGACTACGATTCCGCGGCCGCAGAAGCGAGATTTTGGCGGCAAGTACACGTGGGTGATGTCGCCGCGGTGGCTGGACAAACGGACGGGCGATCATCTGGCGCTCGATACCGGCGGCGGACCGATCGCGCGGTTATGGTCGACGGCGCTGGCCGGATTGGTGGATATCGGCTATATCAAGTCCACGGGCAAGAGCGTGAAGATTTATCTACCGAAAACCATGTCCAAGCCCGAAGTGGAATTCGAGTGGAAGATTCCGAAGTGGAGCAATGCCATTGAGCGAGACCGGGCGCGGACTTATTTCCAGGCGTATGCGGCGGCTTGCGCGCTGCATTTCGCGGAGAAGGCGATGGAGGAACTGCACTCCGGGCACACGAAAACGTGGTCCGACTTCAAGGTGCCGGAAGAGGCGATCGGGTGCGGCTTCCACGAAGCGGTGCGCGGGGTGCTTTCGCATCACGTGGTGATCCGCAAGGGAAAAATCGCGAACTATCATCCTTATCCGCCGACGCCGTGGAATGCGAATCCTCGAGATATCTACGGGACACCGGGGCCCTATGAGGATGCGGTGCAGAACACCCCGATCTTCGAGGAGAACGGGCCGAACAAATTCAAAGGCATCGATATCATGCGCGCGGTGCGGAGTTTCGATCCCTGCCTGCCGTGTGGTGTGCACATGTATCTGGGCGGAGGCAAGGTGTTGAAGACGCACCATTCGCCGATGTTCGGGGTGCACTCCTAAAAGCGTGGCCAATGAAGGCGGAGGCGGGGAGATCCCGCCTCTACGTCTGATTGAGGGCCTTCTTTCGACACTGCTTCAGACTTTCGACAGATCTTATGAGAGATGACAAGGATTTCCAGCTGAAGGTGCAGCGGATCGGCGAGTTAGTCAGCGGTCTGGAGACAATCGAAAACCCTGAATCGCGCGCTGGCGCCAAGGCGTTGGTGCAACTGCTGCTTGACCTGCACTCGGCCGGATTGGAGCGGGTGATGGAAATCGTCTCGCGACCGGAGGATTCGGGCGAGCGTACCGTCGGCGAACTGGGGCGGGATTCGCTGGTCGGGAGTTTGCTCGTGCTGTATGGGCTGCACCCGCTGGAACTGGAGGAGCGGGTGACACAAGCGGTTGAGAAAGTTGGTCCCCGGGTACGTAAAGGCGGCGGGGAGTTGGAGTTGCTGGGGATTGAGGCGGGGATGGTGCGCCTGCATCTGCGGGTGACGGGGCACGCTTGCGGCTCGACGGGGAAAACTTTGCAGGCGATGGTGGAGGATGCGTTGTACGAAGCTGCTCCGGACATGACGCAGTTGCTGATCACGGGCCTGGAAGAACCGAGTGGCTCGGGCGGTTTTGTGCCGGTGGGTGCGATTGCAATGGTGTAGGAGCGGCGAAAGGCGTGGTCAATGTCCCCGCCGGCGAGCGCGTGGTGAGAGATGACTATGAATGTGTTTGCGGCGGGGCACGAGAGCGGACTGGGGGCGCTGCGCCAATTTGTGCGGCGCAGGAAGGATGTCGAGCGCTGTGAACTGTGCAGCGCGGAGGTCGCCGAGGGACATCCGCATCTGATCGAGCCGGGGACGCGTAAGTTGCTGTGTACCTGTAACCCGTGCGCCATCCTGTTTAGCGGAATGGGGACGAAGTATAAGCGGGTGCCGCGGCGAGTGCTGGCGCTCGAGGACTTTCAACTCTCCGATGCGCAATGGGAAGGCCTGATGGTGCCGATCAGCATGGCTTTCTTTTTTCGCAGCACGCAGGATGGGCGCGTGGTTGCGTTTTATCCCAGTCCAGCGGGAGCGACAGAGTCCATGCTGGCGCTCGAGACCTGGAAGGATATCGAGGATGCGAATCCGGTATTAAGAGACATGGAAGCGGATGTGGAGGCGCTGCTCGTCAACCGCGTGGGACACGCGCGGGGATTTGCCGCGCCGGAATACTATTTGCTGCCGATCGACGAGTGCTACAAGCTGGTTGGCCTGATCCGGATGCACTGGCGCGGGTTGTCGGGCGGAACGGAAGTATGGCAGGAGATCGGGCGCTTCTTTGACCGTTTAAAGCATGAACATTTGAAGCATCACGGATTAAAGAATGATCGCCCAAATCACGATGGCTTGCAGCAGTCCGCCGAGGTGTTGAAAAAAGACAGCCGCGTGAAACCTGGGGAAGCGAATGCCTGAGTTGAGCTTCCAGATCGAGAGCGCGGAGCCGCAGCGTTTTACTGTTGCGCCGACGCTGCTGTTCAAGCTGCGAATCACGAATGCGGTGGCAAATGAGACGGTGCATTCGGTGGCGCTGCGCTGCCAGATTCAACTGGAGGTGGCGCGACGGCAGTACAGTTCGTCCGACCAGGAGAAATTGCGCGATCTTTTCGGCGAAACCGAACGCTGGGGACAGACGTTGAAGACAATGCTGTGGACGCATGCCAGCGTGGTCGCGCCAGCGTTTACGGGCAGCGCCGTGGTCGATCTTCCGGTGCCCTGCACTTTCGATTTCAATGTGGCGGCGACGAAATACTTCCACGGCCTGGGCGATGGCAATGTGCCTTTGAATTTCCTGTTCAGCGGCACGGTTTTTTATGCGGATGGCGGGGATGCGCTGCAAGTCGGTCCGATACCGTGGGACAAGGAGGCGCGCTTCCAGCTCCCGGTGAAATCGTGGCACGACATGATGGAAATTTACTATCCGAACAGCGCCTGGCTTTGTTTGCGGCGCGACGTTTTCGACCGCTTGTATCAATACAAGGTGGGGCACGGAATCCCAACGTGGGAGCAGGCCATGGAACGGCTGCTGCGCAAGCATGGGGATGGGGACGAAGAAGTGCGCCCCACGTGGATGCGGCGCAGTCCGGTGGCCGCGGAAAAGCCATGAATACAGCGCCGATTGACGCCATCGCGAAAGCCGTGCTTTACGAAGGATACATGCTCTACCCTTATCGTCCTTCGTCGGTCAAGAATCGGCAGCGCTTTAACTTTGGCGTGCTGTATCCGAGGTGGTACAGCGAAGTGCAGGCGGGATCGTCGGACGGATGGAGCTTGCAGACGGAGGTTCCGGTCGAGGGCAATTCGGTTACTAACATCGAGATTCGAGTGCGCTTCCTCAAGTTGGTGGAGCGTTCGGCACGGCAACTGACCAGGGTTTCGGACGAGTGCGGCTGCGCACCGATTTACGAGGCGGTTGAGGTGGGGAAACTTGATAGTAAGTCGTTTGAGGGCAGAGCCGGCATGCCGTGGCAGGAAGCGATGGAATGCGAAGTCAACGTACCGGCGCAGACTGTGGAACGGCTGACTACCGAAGCGGTGGAGTGGAGCTTCTCATTTCCCGCGCAACGCCAGACCGAAGTGGTGCGCGATGCGGAAGGCCAGATTGCGGGGCAGATTGTCCGAAAGCAGGAACTGGTTTGCGGAGCGGTTGAACTCTCGGCCGTGCGTGTACGGGATGACGTTTTCAAGGTGCGGGTGCTGGTGAGGAATCTTACTCCGGTGGAAGCCGAGTCCGCGCAGTTAGCGCGCGAAGGGGCGTTAATGCGATCGCTGGTTTCGGCGCACATTGTTTTGGGCGTAGAGGAGGGGAGTTTCGTATCTCTGCTGGAGCCTGCGGAGGGGTTTGCCCAGGTGGCGTCCAGTTGTGAGAATTCCGGAGCCTGGCCGGTGCTGGTGGGCGCGGAGGGCGCGCGCGACACGATGCTGGCGTCTCCCATTATTCTTTACGACTATCCGCAGACAGCGCCGGAAAGTCCGGGCGACTTATTCGATGGAACGGAGATCGATGAAATCCTGGCACTGCGAATTTTGACCATGACGGCCGAGGAAAAAAACGAAATGCGCAATAGCGATGAGCGCGCGCGGCTGATGCTGGAACGCACCGAAGCCCTGCCGATGGAGCAACTGATGAAGCTGCATGGCACGCTGCGCGAATTGCGGCCTCAGCAGGATTTGCAGACGCAAGCCGAGGAGACGCCGTGAACGAGTGGGAATGGCAACTGCTGGAGACGAAGAAGCCGGCAGAGGATCTGCAAATCTCCGGCATAGAGGTTCGCGTCGGCAGCCGGGTGACGCTGCGCCCGCGGCGAGGCGGGGATGTATTGGATATCGCGCTGGACGGCAAGAATGCGGTGGTCGAGTCGATAGAGCAGGATTACGAAGGCAAGTGCCATATATGTGTGGTGCTGGATGACGATCCGGGGCGGGATGTGGGATTCATGCGGCAGCCGGGGCATCGCTTCTTCTTTACTCCGGAAGAAATCGAACCGCATGCGCCGAGTGACGGTGAGGATGCGTCGCCGATCGCGGAGCCGCGAATTCTGATCGCGGGGATCGGCAATATTTTTCTGGGGGACGACGCTTTTGGGGTGGAGGTGGCGCGGCGACTATTGACCCGCGAATTGCCCGCGAATGTGCGCGTCACCGATTTCGGGATACGAGGGTACGACCTGGCTTACGCCCTGCTGGATGGATATGACACGACGATTCTGGTGGATGCGTGTCCGCGAGGGGACGCGGCGGGCACGCTGTATGTGATCGAGCCTGACTTGAATGATCTGGGAGAGGCAGAGACGGGAATGGAAGGGCACAGCATGCATCCGCTGAACGTGCTGCGCCTAGCAAGGTCGATGGGTCCGATCAAGCGGGTGCTTCTGGTGGGATGCGAGCCCGCCACGCTGGGTCCCGATGAAGGGCAAATGGGGTTGAGCACGACAGTGGAGGCGGTGATTGACGACGCCGTCCAACTGGTGGAGTCGATGATCGGCAAACTGCGCAGCGGTGAAGAAATTGCTGAGATGAAGATTGAGCAGGGTTAGGGAGTGAGGCAGGGAGATTGCAGCGAGAGGAGAATGCCGTGGCTATGGAACTATCGGATGTATTGAACTCTAACGGAAACGGTAGCGACAAAGAGACGTTGTACATGCTCGGCGGAGCGGCCCTGATCTTGTTTGGGGCGGGATTAATACTTTCCAATCCGCAGGTGCGGCGCTATCTGGGGCAAATCGGGCTGGGCAATCTGGTGACCGCGACGCTGCCGGACGTTGACCGGTATCTAAAACTGCGGAACATGTAATCCGGCGGGATGGACGATGGATGTAACTGCGAACGCAAGGACGTCTGTAACCACAGACGCGACGACTGAATTGACAGCGGAATCCGGCGCGCACTACGTCGCGGACACGCGAGCCAGCCGGTTTACGGTGCAGGTATTTGCCGGAGGATTGCTGTCGGCGCTCGGCCACAGTCCGACCATCGCCATTTGCGACTTCTCGGTGGAAGCGCAGGTGAAGCCGGATGAAGTGGAGCACTCGTCGCTCAAACTGACGATTAATGCGGCATCCCTGGCGGTCAGGGATGACATCTCAGAGAAAGACCGGCGCGAGATCGAGCGCGGCATGACCGAGGACATTCTGGAGACGGCGTCTTATCCGCAGATCGTTTATGAGTGCTCGAAGCTGGAGGCCAGCAAAACCGCCGAGGGCCAGTACGCGGCGACGCTCCACGGCGACCTTACAATGCACGGCGTTACGCGGCCGCAGACGGTGGCCGCGCGGGTGACACTGGCGGGCGATACGCTGCGCGCCTTTGGCGCGTTCTCGCTTTTGCAGACCGATTATGACTTGAAACTGGCGTCGGTGGCGGGCGGCGCGTTGAAGGTGAAAGACGAACTGAAATTCTCGTTTAATATTCTCGCGCGAAAGAAAGTTTAAAAGCCATGTGCTTAGCCATTCCGGGGCAGGTAGTGGAGCTTTTCCCCGATCAGCCAACCTTGGCCATGATCGATGTGGTCGGGGTGCGACGCAAGGTGGATCTGGGACTTTTGCAGCACGACCTGCCGGTGCGCGGAGACTGGGTTCTGATTCATGTGGGGTTTGCCATGAGCAAGATCAGCGAAGAGGATGCGGCGGACCAGATGCGCATGTTGCGGATGCTCGGCGAGGCGGACGCGGCCATGGAAGAAGTGGGAGGGTACGGAGTGGAGCCCGCGTGAGTATAGCTCGGGGAGGCGTGGGTGAAGAGGCGGCCGAATTTTCACGCCCTTTCCGTCCCTGGCGGGGCTAACGCCTTTCTAAATTTCGCAAAGAGCGCGAAATTTAGAATGGGGCACCCACTGTGTAATCGGGGCGCGGCGAGTCAAGAATTTCTTGGAATTGAAGGACTATGAAATTTGTCGATGAATTTCGCGAGCCGGAAATCATTACGCGGACGGCGGAAGAGATTCGCCGCCTCGCCGATCCGGACCGCCATTACCGCATCATGGAAGTCTGCGGCGGGCACACACACGCGATTTATCGTTTCGGACTCAAGGATCTGCTGCCGTCAAACATTGAACTGATTCACGGGCCGGGGTGCCCGGTGTGCGTTCTGCCGATGGGCCGAATTGACGATGGGCTTGTCGATTGCGCAGGACCGCAACGTTATTTTTGCCGCGTTTGGCGACATGATGCGGGTGCCGGGCACGCAGGGCAGCCCGCTCGAGCACAAGGCTCGGCGGCATGGATGTGCGCATCGTTTACTCTCCTTCCGACGCGCTCAAGCTGGCGCAGACGAATCCCGACAAGCACGTGATGTTTTTCGCCATCGGATTTGAGACGACGGCGCCGTCGACGGCGCTGACGCTGATGCGCGCTAAGAGCCGAGGGCATTCACAATTTTTCCGTGTTCTGCAACCACGTAACGATCATTCCGGCAATCCGCGCGATTCTGGATTCTCCCGACATGCGAATCGACGCGTTTATCGGTCCGGGACACGTTTCGACGGTGATCGGATGCCGGCCGTACGAGTGGATCGCCAGGAACGAGAACAAGCCGGTGGCGGTTTCCGGCTTTGAGCCACTGGATATTTTGCAGTCGATCGTGATGGTCCTGCGCCAAGTTAGGCGATGACGAAGCGAAAATCGAGAACCAATACAAGCGCGTGGTGCCGTGGGAGGGGAATCGCGCGGCGCTGCGGGCCATGGCGGAGGTTTTCGAATTGCGGGCATATTTTGAGTGGAGAGGTCTCGGGTTTATCTCGCAATCGGCGCTGCGCATCCGCGACGAGTATGCGGAGTGGGATGCGGAGCGGCGTTTCGAGGTTCCGGGCGTGCGGGTGACCGATCCGAAAGCGGCGCAATGCGGCGAGGTGCTAAAAGGCGTGCTCAAGCCGCAGCAATGCAAGCTCTTTGGGAAAGAGTGCACGCCGGAACATCCGATCGGCGCACTGATGGTTTCATCCGAGGGATCATGCGCAGCGTACTTCAATTACGAACACCGCAAAACGGAAATGCTGACGAGCATCAGCTCGATGGCGTAAACGCGGCGGCCGCGGCTCCAATTGCGGTCACGGCCGGCGGGGTGGCTTCGCCCCGGATTCGCTTTCGCGATCCCCAGATCGAAATGGCGCATGGCGCCGGAGGCAAGGCGAGCCGGCGCCTGGTGGAAGGTCTGTTTGCGCCACTTCTGTTCCCCTCCCCATCTTTTTCTTCAGCTTCGTCGTCCTCGTTGTTATTGGACCAGCCACTGGGCGACGCAGCCTACATTGATTTCGGAGGAACCCGCATTGCGATCACGACGGATAGTTTTGTGGTCAAGCCGCTGAGCTTTCCGGGAGGATCCATCGGAGAGCTTGGCGGTCAATGGAACGGTGAACGATCTGGCGGTTTCCGGAGCGCGAGCGGAGGCTATGGTCGTCACCTTCGTACTTGAGGCCGGATTGCCGACGCCCGGTGCTGGAGGCCGAAGTACGGGCGATGGGCGAAGCGGCGCGGCGGGCGGGAGTGAGAATCGCGGGCGGAGATACCAAAGTGGTGGAGCATGGCAAAGCCGATTTCATGTACATCACCACCACGGGAATCGGCCGGCCGATTGCCCGGTGTTGAAGATCGATGCAGCGATCGGTGCGTCCAGGCGACAAGATTCTGCTCTCCGGCCCGATCGGCGATCACGGGATCACAATTCTGCTGGCGCGGGGCGAACTTGATCTGGAGGCCGACCTTCGCTCCGATACCCGCTCGGTGCTGCCGCTGGTGGAAACGCTGGCTGGGGCGGCCGCGCCCGGCATCCGCTGGATGCGCGATCCAACGCGCGGCGGGGTCGCGACCTCGCTGAACGAACTGGCACGCGACTGCGGTCTGGGCATGGTGCTGACCGAAGAAAGATTCCGGTCCGCGATGCGGTGCGCGGCGCCTGCGAATTGCTGGGACTGGACCCACTGCACATCGCCAATGAAGGGCAGTTTCTCGCGGTAGTGGCTCCGGAGTATGCCGATGCCGCGCTCAACGCGTTGCGCCTGACTCCAGGAGGGGATGAGGCGCGGATGATTGGGGAAGTGCGAGAACAGCCGGCGGGCGCGGTGCTGGTTACGACGCGGTTACGGCGGCACCAGGATTGTGGACATGCTGGTGGGCGATCCGCTGCCGAGGATTTGTTGAAGTGAGAGTGGGAATCGGAGTTCAGGATCAGGGTATGGCGACGGTCAGGCCCCCTGGGATGGCGGCGCGACTGGTTCCTTCCGTCGATGAGCGCTTGCTGCGCCGCAATGAGATCGTAGAGGAGTTTTTTTCGCGGGAAGCATGGGGCCTGGCGCGCGCCTGCCGCGCGATGGCGGAGCGATTCCTGCGAGGCGGGCGACTGCTGGCTTTTGGACGCGGTCCTTACGCTACGGACGCGCAACATGTCTCGGTTGAGTTTGTGCATCCCGTGATCATGGGGAAGCGGGCGCTGCCGGCGCTTGATATCTCTATGTCAATGTTGTTCCGGCCCTGGCTGGAAGCGATTCTTCACCCGGAAGATATCGTCATGGGATTTGGGCCTCCCGAGGGAGATGTGGAGGTTGCGGCGGCTTTGCAGTTCGCGCGCGCGCGGCATGCCCTGACGTTCGCGTCTGCCGGGGCCCAGTGGCAGCGATGCCGCCGGCGATTCTGAGCGCGATTCTGAGCACTATAGCGTCGCAGCTTTTACCAGCGATCCCTTCATCCACCAGGAGATGATTGAGATTCTTTACCACACGCTGTGGGAGAGCGTGCACGTGTTTCTGGAGCATCGCGAGCTGGGGCATGAGGTGGGAGCGGCGTCTTTTTTGTATCCCTTTCTTGGCCAGGAAAAACAGGAGACCGGAGATTTGGCGAGCGAAGTTGCGGCGTCGATCCGGATGAAGGTGCTGGACGATTCGAAATTGCGGGCGCAAGTGGCACGGGAGCAAGCGGAAGTAATCGGCAATGCGGCGGTGGCCATGCATGAGCGCGTGTCACGCGGCGGCAAGCTGATTATTTTCGGCAATGGCGGCTCGGCGACGGACGCGAATGACTGGGCCATCGACTGCGTGCTTCCGCCAGCCGGTTATCGTACGGTTCCGGCGGTATCGCTGGCGATGGAGCCGGCGAACATCAGCGCGATCGCGAATGACGTGGGCACTGACGTTATTTTTCTGCGGCAACTGATTGCGCAGGCGCGGCCGGAAGACGTGGCCATCGGCATCTCCACCAGCGGAGGCTCGCGCAACATCATTATGGCGCTGGAAGAGGCGCGCAAGCGAAAGCTACTGACAGTGGCACTGCTGGGCTACGATGGCGGAGAAATCAAGCGGCGAGGCGTGGCTGACTTCCCGATCGTGGTGCAATGCGACTACATTCCGCGGATACAGGAAGTGCAGGCTTCGATCTATCACGTGATGCGGGAAATGCTGGAGGGGCTGCACCGTGGCGAAGCTTGAACTTTTCGGTAGCGCGCGCTGTCCGCACACGCAGGAAATGCGGGAATGGCTGGAGTGGAAGCGCTCCGACTTCATAGAGTACGACGTGGAGGCCGATCCGGAGGCGCGCCGCCGCATGAGCGGTCTCGCTCCCGGACAACGCAGCGTGCCTTTGCTGGTGGAAGATGGCAGGGTGGTGCAAGTGGGATGGCGGGGGCAGAGTTGCATGGTGGAAGCCGGCTGACCTTGTCGAGCATTGCCTTTTGAATCCTTGCTAAAGAATGTGGGTAGATTGCGGCGGGTATGGTCAGCGCTTGTTCAATTCGAGTTCGCGGCGTGGTGCAGGGCGTGGGCTTTCGTCCTTTCGTGTACCGTTTGGCGCGGGCCAACACTCTGGCGGGATGGGTGCTGAACGGCGAACAGGGAGTGGAAATTCATCTCGAAGGGGCGGAACCGGGATTGCGCGCCTTCGTTCAGGACCTGAGAAGCCAGCCTCCTCCGGCATCTAGTATTGCAGAAATCGACGTGTATGCGGCGAAGCCTTTGGGCTTGCGCGAGTTCACCATCCGCGAGAGTGAGAGTGGGACGCAGCCGACAGTGCGCATTTCGCCCGACCTTCCCGTTTGCGCCGACTGCCTGCGGGAACTTTTCGATCCAGCCGACAGGCGCTACCGCTATCCCTACATCAACTGCACGAACTGCGGTCCGAGGTACACGGTGGTTACCCGTCTGCCGTACGACCGGCCTAACACCACCATGCGCGCGTGGGCGCTGGATGGATACTGCGAGACCGAGTATCGCGACCCCGACAACCGGCGATTTCACGCGCAGCCGGTGGCCTGCGGCGAGTGCGGACCAGGTTGTTCGCTGCGGTGGGGGACGGAAGTGATTCAGGGAAATGAAGCGAGTATCCGCGCGGCGGCGGAGTTGCTCAGCAACGGCGGCATTGTCGCGGTGAAGGGACTGGGCGGCTATCATCTGGCGTGCGATGCGGGGAATACGGCGACGGTGGCGGCTTTGCGCGGGCGCAAATTCCGCAAAGAAAAACCATTTGCCTTGATGGCGAGCGACCTCGACCTCGCCCGGCAACTGGTGGAGTTATCGCCGGAAGCGGAGATGTTACTCACTTCCCGGGCGCGACCTATTGTGATCGCGCCGGTTCGAGCGCAGACGGGAAAGGTTGCGGCAGGCGTAGCTCCCGATAACCACGACCTCGGAGTCATGTTGCCTTACACTCCGCTGCACTATTTGTTGTTCGCCGCGGGAGCGCCTAAAGCGCTGGTGATGACGAGCGCCAATCGGTCGAGTGAGCCGATCGCTTATGAAGATGCGGCGGCGCTGGAGGGGCTGGCGGGGATCGCCGATGCCTTCCTGATCGGAGAGCGCCCCATTGCGCGGCGCGTGGATGACTCGGTGGCACGGGCCGGCGTGTTTGGCCCCATGATTCTGCGGCGGGGTCGCGGCTACGCTCCGGGCGCGGTCGCCAACATCCCGAGCGAGCGACCAATTCTGGCGGTCGGCGCGTATCTGAAAAACGCAATCACGCTGGTGGTGCAAGGCCAGGCATTTGTCAGCCAGCACATTGGGGACCTGGGAGATTATCAAGCGCTGCGCGCTTTTCGGGAGACGATTCGCGATCTGCTCGCGATGTACGAAGTCCGAGAGGACGAATTGCTGGTGGCGCATGACGAGCATCCGGAGTACGTTTCCACGGCGCAGGCGCTCGGAATCGGTGGTTCGCAGGCGGTCGCGGTGCAGCATCATCGGGCACATGTAGCGTCGGTGATGGCGGAGCGGGGAGAACTGGAAACGCGCGTGGCTGGTGTGAGCTTTGACGGCACCGGTTACGGGGACGACGGGTCTATCTGGGGTGGGGAGATTTTTGTGGGCAGCGTCAAGACGGGCCTCGAGCGCGTGGCGCACCTGCGAAGCGCGGCGCTTCCCGGAGGGGACGCGGCGGCGCGGTATCCGGTGCAGGCGGCGGCTGGGTTTCTAGCGCAACTTGTGGGCGACGATGACGCGCCCGATTTTACGCGCACGCCATTTGATTTTTCCGACCGCTACCGGCAGGCGCGCGATTTAATCCGCAAAGATTTGCGTACGTTTGCCACGACCTCGGTGGGTCGGCTGTTTGACGCGGCGGCGGCGCTGCTCGGCTTTACCCGCGAGATCACATTCGAAGGGCAGGCCGCGATCTGGCTGGAACAACTGGCGCGGACAGCAGCGCGCATGGATGCTTATCCTTTTCCTTTCGATGGTGCAGAACTGGATTGGCGGCCGTTGCTGCGCTGTGTAATCCGCGACCGGGTGCGTGGGCGGCAGGTTGCGGAAATCGCTCGCGCGTTTCAACTGGGCGTGGCGCATGGGTTGGGCGACGCTCTGACTTCCATCTGCGAGTCGCACAAACTCACGATCGTGGCGTTGTCGGGCGGCGTCTTTCAAAATGAGTTGTTGCTCGAGGACTTGCGTGGCGGGCAGAACGGTTTTCAAATTTGGACGAATCGCAAGGTGCCTCCGAACGATGGAGGGATCAGCCTGGGGCAGGCGGCCATCGCGTGTTTTGCGGCATCGGAGCGGACGGTGGAGGCGGTATGCACGAACTCTCGATTGCAATGAGCATCGTGGAGATGGCGCAGGAGGAAGCTGAGGGCCGCGGAGGCGTTCAGGTTTGCGCGATTTACCTGAAGCTCGGCGCTCTGTCAGGCGTGGTTAAGGAAGCGTTGCTGTCTTCCTACGAAATGGCATGCTATGACACTTCGTTACAAGGGTCGGAGCTGATCATTGAAGAGATTCCCATCCTTGTGTTATGTCCACATTGTCATGCACCGCGGCCGGTAAGTTCGTTGCACTTGTTTTGTTGCGCGGAGTGCGGTACGGCCTCGTCGGAAGTGGTGCAGGGGAAGGAACTCGAAGTAGTCGCGCTGGAGATACAAGAATGAATTCGGAACCGCGCCTGGTGGAAGTGAGAAAGAATGTTCTGAAGCAGAACGATGTGGCGGCGCGAGCGCTGCGCGAACGCTTTAACGTCGCCGGGGTGTTTGTCATCAGCCTGGTGTCAAGCCCCGGCTCGGGGAAAACCATGTTTCTGGAGACCACGCTCACGCTGCTACGCGAGCGTTACCGCGTCGCCGCTCTGGTAGGAGACCTGGCGACGGAAAACGACGCGCGCCGCCTGGCCCGAAGCCAAGCGCCGGTAAAACAAATCACTACCGGCACCCTGTGTCATCTTGAAGCCGCAATGGTGCGGGATGCGCTTGAAGGCTGGGACCTGGACCTCGACCAACTGGATTTTCTTTTCATAGAGAATGTGGGGAACTTGGTTTGTCCGTCATCTTATGACCTAGGAGAAAATCTTCGCCTCGTGCTGATCTCGGTGACCGAAGGCGAGGACAAACCGCTGAAGTATCCCACGATCTTCAATAGCGCGGATGTCGCCATTGTCACTAAGATGGACCTGGCGGCGGCGGTGGAATTTGACTGGAACTCCGCTTACGGTAATATTCAAGCGGTCCGGCCGGGCATGCCGGTCTTGAAGCTTTCCGCAAAGAACGGCGAGGGGATGAACGAATACCTCAGCTTGCTGACGGAACGGCGCGGCCAGTTGCGCCGTAAACGGGTTGTGAGCTCGACGGCGTAGAAGTTTGCAGGACGAACGCCCCACTCCAGGGCCAGAGACTTCCGGCATCTCGCTACTTATCCACGACGACCTCTACGCCATAAGCGGGCAAGTTCAGCGAGGAAGCTTCCTGACCTTGCAGAAGAAGTCTCATAGAGCGGGGTAAGTTTACGCTTCGGCTCTTTTGCGTCGGATTGATCAGGATAAAGACCTGACCTTTGTCTCCGCTGCGGCGGCAGACTTCGACGCCTTCCGGCAACGGGCCAAAGACGGGAGTTACGCCGCTGACATCGACCATCCATTTCGCGGCGGCGGCCATCAGTTTGCCGTCCAGAATCGCACCTATATAAGTGATGCGGCCTTTGCCGTACTTACGAGTGAGCACGGCAGGTTGATCGTCCAGCCATCCGTTACTTTTGCCGTAACGCAGCAGTACTTCATCGTCTGGAGCGATTGCCTTCAATTGCTCGGCCCAGACGGTGACTTGTCCTTCGCCCCATTTACCGGAGACGGGAACATCTTTCTCGAGCGCGTAATATTGTTCGACGCGGCCGCCCAAAGCGTCCGCCAAAAAGCCGGGTTGGCGCTGAGGCAACAGGGCATCAAACTCATCCTTCATGCCGGAGCGCGGACCGAGGACGAGATTTCCACCATTCCTGACATACTCGAGTAAGTGGCGCGCCAGAGCTTCGGGAATCACGTTCAGGTCGGGAGCCACCACCAGTTTGTACTCTTGCAGCGAGCCTTCAGGACTTACCACGTCGATCGACTGGGAGGGCGGGCGGAGGTAGCGATAATAACTTTTCAGGAGGGCAATCTGGTCGTAATCCTTTGTGTGCCTCTGAAAGTCGATTGCCCAACGGCTGTCATAGGAGTTCAGGAACGCGACTTCGGAAATCGGCCGGGTGCCGCGCAAAACGCCCTCGACTTTTTCGAACTCTCCGCCAATGGCCTGGATTTCTTGATAAAGCGGAACAGGCGTGCCGTCCGGGCCGACCAGCGTGCCGTGGTATTGCTCCTGCCCATTGAGGGCGCTGCGCCACTGCCAGTAGCCCACCTCATCCGCCCCGTGGCCCACCGCCTGCCAGGCCATGACTCGCACTTCCCCGCGGTTGAGAACATTGTTGACGTCGGCCCAGTTGACGGCACCGGGCTGGGTTTCAATCACCCAGTAGTTATCACGCTTAAAGCCCCGGATCAGGTCATGAGTAAGTCCGTTGCCTACCGGATCGAGATGGCCAGTGCCAACATAGTCGTCCCAAGAGGCAAAAGTAAGCGGCTGTGATATGACATAGTGATCGAAGCCATCGAAGAAGCCCATGAAGTTACCCGTTATAAATTGCCGCGGGTCGGCGTGCTGCCGGATGACATCAATTTGATTCCGCTGATAGTCAGCCCAACTTTCGGTAACGAAGTGGTTCCAGTCCAGCCGCAGGCCGGGGTTATGATATTCGCGGTCTTCGCGGGGCAAGGGTACCTCGGACCAGTCGTCATAAGTCTGACTCCAATAGGTGGTGGCCCAATGCCGGTTAAGTTCATCAAGCGACTTATATTTGGCCTTCAACCAATCCTGGAAAAGATGGACGGTGAAATCGTCATAGGACATGTAAGCATAGCCGTATTCGTTGTCTATCTGCCATCCCATCACGTTTGGATTGTGACCAAAGCGTGCGGCCATCTGCCCGGCGATACGGCGGCAAAAGTCGCGGTAGCGCGGAGATGTTACGGACCCGTGGGCGCGAATGCCGTGCGCGACGCGATGACCGGTATCATCGACACGCAGCGTGTCGGGATACTTGTGGGTGAGCCACGCTGGCGGAGCAGCGGTCGGCGTGCCTAAGACAGAAACGATATCGTGCCGGGCAGCCAGAGATATAGCACGCTCCAGCCAGTCGAAATCGAAGTGATTTTCCGAAGGCTCCATCGTGCTCCAGGCGAACTCGGCAATGCGGACGACTTTGATGTGGGCGGCCTGCATCAGTCGAAGATCTTCTTCCCATCTCGATTCCGGCCATTGCTCGGGATACCAGTCAGTACCAAGAAGGATGGCGTTGCGGCCGGGAATCTGGCTGGCCGGGGGCTTGCTCACGGTCTGGGCGGCGACGCATGTCAACAGCAGAAGGGTCGCGGCGCAAAGACGGAAACAGGCACGCAGGCTGGTCGCGCGGCGGCGTTTGGAAGTGAATATTTGTTTGACGTTGACATTCATTGGGTCGGCTCCGCTGCGACTGCGGTGGTAGTGGGATAGGTGGGCGCACTTATGTTAATTGATTTTTTGCCGGAGCAACTCATAGCGATGCGTTTTGGGCAGGGCGACGGAGTTCTGTTCGGCGCGGAGTTCGTCGTCGAGCGCGTCCAGCGCGGCGATGGTCTCCGCAACATGGGTTGACGTTTCTTTCTGCAAGCCGACCTGCACGCTCTGCCAGCGCGTCATACGCAGGGCGTGACGCCGCGCCAAGATCGCGTAGACGCTCAAAGACTGTTTGAGCATGGCGGTGGGAAGGGTGGCGAGGTTGACTCCGCGAGCCAAATCCGCGCTGGAAAAAGAGTGTACTTCTTCCCTGTCAATTTTCAAGGTGTAGTCCGCGGCCGGCAGGCCCGTGACTTTAAGAATCTGACGATCGAGCGAGTCGACGATTTCACTGGAGCGGAGGACGAGAGCGAGGGCGTCATCGGCGGGATCGAGGGGCAGCGGCAGCGCGCTGTCGAGTTGCGTCCAGCTGAGATCGGGCTCGCGCTGTAATTCGCCGACGTGCGAGTTTTCCTGGCGTCGCACGCGAGGACGGGCGCGAGGGTCCGAGGCATCGATCTCCACCTCGGATACCAAGGCGGGGGCGTTCCAGGCTTTCAGAATGGCGGCCGCCATGACGAGACCGCCGGCGGCGGAGGGATGAATGCGGTCGGGAATAATCTGCTGGGCTAGAGCGGGGTCGGAGAGACGCGCTTTTTCAAGAACGGCGAGCAGGGGCGCGTTCATGTCGATGACGTCGAGATTGCGCCGCTGCGCGACGGTGCGAACGAATTCTCCGTAGCGGACGAGAACTTTGTTGTAGCCACCGTCGCGCAGACCGTACTGTGGCGGGCGAGTTAGATCGTCGAACGGAGAGGGCTCGAGCAAGGTGATGCGCAGATTCGGCAAAGTCTCTTGCAGGCTATCCAGAAGATGCTGGTAGCCTTTGCTGTAAACATCGAAGAACGCCTGATCGAAATCCTGATACGCGGCATCGTTCATGCCCAGCATGAAGGTGGCAACGGTTGGCTTGTGGGCCACGACATCGCGGGCCAGGCGTTCGTCAATCTTGCCGCCCCCGCCTCCGACGACCCAATCGCCCGCCCATCCGGAGTTGATAAAACGGACGTTGAGGTCGGTAAAACGGGTGGCCACATAGGCTTCAACGAAAGTGGTGTAGCGGGCTTGCTCAGTGATGCTATCGCCGTACCAGACGACGCGGTCGCCGCTGTGGAGATAGAAGGGGCGGTCTTGCGCCGAAGTTGTGAAAGCCAGTAACAGAAAAGCAACTAGCGGCAAAGCGCGTGCATAAGGGCCGGGGAAGAAACGCGGACGAACCATAAGAGCCATGGATTCCGGCAGCACTGATCTCGTCTGGCGATAGCCGACGCTCACTAGAAAATAAACTTGGCGGCAAATTGTACGATTCTGGGATCGCCGTTGAGGCCGGTAATTTCTCCGAAATTGGAATGAACGCTCTGATCTCCGCCTGGATTCCCGAAATGCGGGGTGTTGGTCAGGTTAAAGAACTCGAACCTGGTTTGCAAATTGTATCTTTCGGTGAAGGTAAAGTTCTTAAACACGGAGAAATCGCCGTTGACGAAGCCGGGGCCTCGAATCAGATTGCGGCCCGCATTCCCTATGGCGCAGACGTTCGCTCCGGTGAAGGGGGAACTATCGAAGGCGGCGATATTGAAATATTCGCGCAAAGTCTTGCCGCCGGGGACAGCGCGCGGATTTCCCACGAGGTTTGGCCTGGCCCCGGGGCAGAGGGAGTTGTTGCCGTTTCGCACGACATTTACCGGCAGGCCGGTGCGCGCGGTCAAGATGCCAGTTATCTGCCATCCCCCGAGAAGGAGTTGCGTGGGTCCATTCCAATCTCCGCCAAATGCCTGGTGTTGACCGAAAGGCAAGGAGTAAGTGGAGCTCACGACCAGGTTATGACGCACATCGGTGTCAGCCGTCGCTTTTTCGATAGAAAGATTGAAGGGGTCCTGGGGTGAATCGTGATTTCTTCCGAGATCGAAGGGAGCCGGGCCGTTATCAATGTTGTGGCCGTAGGTATACGAGGCAAGGAAGCTCAAATTTCTGGTCGCGCGTTTGTTCAACTTCACCTGCAAGGAGTTGTAAGTCGACCATCCCAGTGATTCCTGCGCCTCAATCTTTCCTAAGTTGGCGGTTTGCCGGCTATTAGGATTGATGTTACCGATGGCATAAGGGAGATCCCGACTCACGGCACCCACATAGCCGACTTCGAGCGACAAGGAAGAGGATAGTTCCCGCTGCAAAGTCAGGTTGTACATATTAGCGTAGCCAGTCTTCAGATGCGGGTCGACATAGTACACAACCTGAGTTGTGTTATTGGCGATGGTCGAGGGATCGATGCTCGATTGCCCGGCGGCCAGGGGCAGCGTGGTAACGCGATCGAATCCGGAGTCAAGTTGATACCCGGGAGGGGTAGTAAAGGGGTACACGTAAGGACTGGTGTAGAGAAGCTGTTGCACGCCATAAGGATAGTTCTTCGTGAGGATGTCCTCACGGGCGTCGTTTTCCGGGGTATAGAAAAGTCCGTAACCGGCGCGGATTACGGTGCGGGGAGTGATTTTGTAGGCCGCGCCGAGGCGGGGCGAGAAGTTCGTTTTGCGGGCGTCGATGAGAGCATCGGAGTTGCCGCCGCGACCGGCAATCAGGATGGTATTGGTCGCGGGGTCAAAATTCGACATGTTGTTATTAGCTTCGGTATAGGGATTTTGAAACTCGTAGCGCAAGCCATAAATCAAGGTTAAACGGGAGGTCGCCTTGTATTGATCTTCTCCGTAAAAGTGAATCTCCCAACTCTTGGTGTGGGTGGTGCCGAACTGAATGCCGACCTGGTTCGTCTGCGGAAGGCCAAGCAGGAGATCGGCAATGTCGGAACCGCCATTCACGTAAGCATAGCTGGTGTCATAGAAAGAGTAATCCTGCGCCGCAGTCAGCGGTCCGCTGGGAGCGTAGATGTAAGGGCCAGCGTAGTACTGAAAACCGGTGGGAAAGAGATTGAAATTCGGATGGGAATTCAGCAGTCGGAAGTCGCCTCCGAAGCGAAGTTCATGTTTACCTCGAGAACTGAGGATCACGTTATCTTGAAATTGAAAATTGTTATCGAGGAAGTAGAGCGGCTTGTAGGAAGATCCACCGGTTTCGTAACCGTCGCCGAGATAGACCTGGGGAAAGCCCGAGGTGGCGGGAAAGCCGGGGAGGTTGATGTCGGGAATTCCGTATTGGTCGGCCAGATTCTGGCCGTTGAGCAGGCTGAGCTGAGTGAGACGGTCACGGCTGAAGCCAAAGCGAAATTCATTGAGCAGGCGATCGGAGAAGAAGTGCGTTTCCGTGACTGAAAGCTGCTGACTGCGGGAATAGGTGTTATCTCCCTGGTCGATGTCGCCAGCGCCGGGAACAACCGTTGCGCCGTGATAGATGTCGTCATCGAGGTTGCTGAAATCGAAATAGTGGTAGACCACCGACAAGCGATCCTTCTTGGAAAAGTCCTGATCAAAACGTCCACTACCCGTTTTAAAGTTATAAGCCTCCGGCTGATTGACCTGGAAATTGTTGTAATAACCATAGCCAGTTCCAGTAAGGTTGGGCTTGGGAAAGAAATCCTTGAGAATAGCGATCCCCGCCGGGCTGGCGCAACTTCCGTCGGGGGTAGCGCCGGGGGCGCAGGCCGGAATCATATTCCCTGGAAACTGCTCCGAATAGTAATTCTGGGCATAGAAGGCCGGATTGAAGATGGGCAAGGGCTGGCCGTTGCCGGGGTCGACCAGGCCAGAGAGGTCGACGCTGCCATCGGGGTTAAACACAATCTGATTGGTGGGGGGGACGCTGTCGAGATAGCTGACGGTGTTACGCTTCCGCTCCTGCTCATAAGACGCGAAAAAAAACGTCTTATCTTTCTTGATAGGACCGCCGAGAGTTCCGCCGAAATTATGCTGCGTCAGGTTGGGAGACTGCCCCGCGCCGAAAGAATAGTTGTCGGCCGCGGTTGAGTCTGGCCGATAGAACTCGTAGACGTCGCCGTGGAATTTGTTAGTGCCGCCCTTGGCCTGAATCGAGATGACGCCTCCGGCGGCGCGACCAAATTCGGCCGAGTAATCGGAGGTAGCGATTTTGAACTCTTCGACGGCATCCACGCTGGGGGTGAGGTTGGTGTCGTTGTTGCGGTTGCTGGTGGCCTCGACACCATCGATAAGAACCGAATTGGCGAATTCGCGCTGGCCGTTGACAGAGAGGTTGAGCTGAGAATTCCCTCCTCCACCGGTGAGCACCCCGGGGGTGAGTCGCGTGAGGTCGAGAAAATTGCGACCCTTCAGGGGGAGATTGAGGATCTGCTCGGATTCGATGACCTGGCCCGTCTCCACGCTCTCGGTCTGGAGAAGCGGGGCAACCGCGGTCACGCTTTCCACATTGGAGATGGCGCCGACCTTCAATTCAAAATCGACCTCGAGTTTCTGATCGATCACCAACTCGAGGTTCCTGGCGACGGCGGTTTCAAAACCCTGCTCGGTGACGGTGACGGTATAAGTACCGGGAGGAACGCGTTGCACCACGAATTCTCCAGCGCCGTTCGACTGCGCGGTATAGGTGACACCGGTGGCCTGGTTTAAGGCGGAGACCTGGGCGCCCACAACTACGGCCTTGGAGGGGTCGGTGACGCGGCCCACCACGGAACCGGAGGTGGCCTGTGCTCGCGCGTAGGGAACCAGGCTGAGCAGGAGAGCGACCAAACCCAGGGTTCGCAAAGAATTCAAAGAACACCGATGCATGAGTTCCTCCTGGAACAGCGAAGACGGATCGCGGCCATCGTGGGCAGCGCGCAATCGAAAAAGCTATCCGGTAAACGTTTACTCCACTACGCCATAGTCGACCAGTCGCCAGACATTGAATCTATGGGCCGCGAGAAAACTTACTCTCGGGCGCGTGCTCTGTCAAGAAGATTCGCGGCTCTAGAAAGACCTGCTGCCTCGGTTTTGCGGCCGCGATTCCCGCGTAAACGCTTGCCAAATCCGTGACTCGCGCCGGATTTTCGGAGCATGGGGAAAGAAAAAACGGGGCGGAGACACGGGGTTGCAGTTCAGGTTCCCATTCCGTTTTCAATCGGGCAAAGTCACGATGGCGACGGCAAAAGCGGGCAGCGCGACGTGATCTGAGGTCAATTCGGTGGGGACGGGACCTCCGAATTTGCTGTCACTACTGTCGCTCGGGGCAGTGCTCTCGTTTGGCTTCACGTCTGTTTTCTCGTCGGCCATCACCATGTGCCCGCGCGCGGCTCCAGGCAACAGAACGTCGGCCACATGGTTGCGGCGATTGACGAGCAGAATTCTGCGCTCTCCCGCGGGGGTGAGGAAGCCCTGAGCGTAGACTGCGGGGGATTGAAAGGTGGTGGCGACGAGCTTGTCTCCGGGCGAGAAATTGTCGCGCAAGATTTTCAATACCAAGTACCTCGCATTTGGACGACCGGTTTTCCAGTCGATCATGGAAACGCTGGGGTATTGGGAGGGGAAGCCCACGAGTTGCGATTCCCCCACCACGTCGATTCCTAGCTTGGTTAGTTCCGCATAGAGATAGGCATACACCGCGCCGCTTAGACTCCAATATGCAGGCGAGAGGCCGACGCCGCTGAAAGAGGCGCGCGGACCAAGGTCTCCCGCGCCGATGGTGCCAATTTCGTTGAGCATCGTCCGCGTGTTCGGTGAGAGGTGGCGGCGAATGGATTCGATGTAGCGCACGGTGTCCAGGAAATGGTCGGCCTGCTCAAACAAAGTGAAAGGATCAAAGTCGCTGTCGGGAGCCTGGTCGGAGGCGGGAAGCGCGTAGAAATGATATGAGATCGCATCCAACGGCACGCCGGGCAGATGGTTCCTGGCATCTAGAAAGTATTCGAAGAATTCGGGACTCTTCGACGGCGTGGCTAAACTCATGCCCACGAACTTCGTTTGCGGAGCCACGCGGCGAATTCCGATCGCGACGGCATCATAAAGGCGAGTGTAAGTTTGCGGTGTGAGCGAATGTTCGTATTCCGGTTCGTTCAGAATCTCCCAATAGTCGATCTTGAAATGGTGGCCGGATTCGTGACGCTGGCCCAATTCGTCGGTGAATCCTCCCTGGGTGTACCAACTCACGACGCGCGCGAAATAGTCAGCGACCTCTTTCATGCTGGGATCGCGTAAGTTGGTTGACTGCTCATAATTCCACACGACCTGGTTGGGGTCCGCGGGAATATCGGCGGGGCCGGCGGGGGTGAACATCCACTGCGGGATGGTGCTGAAATTGAGAACCACGGCGCGGCCGGCGCTGGCATGGAAAAAATCGAGCACTAAGGGATCGATGAGAGAAAATTCCCAAAAGGTGCGGTGCCGCTCTGGCGGCCGCAATTCCGCGACTCCGAGCCGGGGATAGGGATACCAGGGAACAAAGCGAGCATAATCGGCGCGCAGATTTCTCAATGCGTCAAACGCCTGATCGTGAATGGGCGAAGCCGGGCGAAGCAAAGGATTGACCACGACTTGTAAGGTGGGAGAAGTCTTTGAAACGCATTCCACTGCGCTCCAGTTCAGTTTGACTTCGACGGTCGGAACGGAGTCAGCGCCCGGGGCGGGCGAAGTGATGGCGGCGAAACACAGGGCAAGCATGCAACGTGCAACAGTTTCGCGAGTTCTGCTATTGGTCACGATCCCGGTTTTGCATTGCCGCGTTTGCGCGCGCCGCGCTGCCCATCCTGAGCGTGTTAGCATTTCGCTGTTACGCATACCTCTCTTGCCCAAATGCCATGCGCCAACCGGAAGCCTACGGTGATTTGGCCTGATTCGCAACCGGCTCCAGCCCTGAGCTCATGGGCCGCGTCTTTCGCTATTCCTTTGTGTTTGTTGATTGCTTGTTTGTACATTGCCTCGCGATCGTTTACCAACGTGGTGTCCGCGTCCTCTTCCACTTCTTACTATGTTGATTCGGTTGCGGGCCGGGATGAAAACAGCGGCGCATCGGCCGAGTCTCCGTGGAAGACACTGGAGCGCGTGAATCGGCAGGAATTTGCTCCGGGAGAGTCGCTTCTTTTCAAGGCCGGATCGCGTTGGACCGGACAATTGTGGCCGAAAGGCTCGGGCAGTGAGCAACGGCCGATTGTGATCGACAAGTACGGCGGAGAGAGCAACCCGGTGATTGCCGGCGCAGGCTTGGCGGAGGACGCGCTTCTCCTGAAAAATCAGGAGTATTGGGAGATCAATCATCTTGAAATCACCAACACCGGTGCGGGCCCGCGGGTGCGGCGCGGCGTTCATGTCGCGGCTGAGAACTACGGTGAGGTGCACCATATTTACCTGCGCTCCCTCACCATCCATGATGTGACGGGCAGCGACAAAGTTAAAGTCAACGGCGGCATCGATTACACCAGCGACGGGCGGATCAGGCGCAGCCGTTTCGTTGATCTGCGAATCGAGAACAATCACATCTATCACGTGGATCGCAGCGGAATCTTTGGCTGGTCTTACCACTGGGTTCGCTCGCGCTGGTACCCAAGTCTGGGGGTGGTGGTTCGCGGCAACGTTTTGGATGACATCGGCGGCGACGGCATTGTCGTTGTCGCAACCGACGGGGCGTTGATCGAGAACAACATCGTGAGCCGCGCGAACCAGAGATCCGCGGGATACAACGCCGGCATCTGGCCGTGGAGCGCGGATAACACGGTGGTGCAATTCAACGAAGTCTATGGCACGCGCGGGCAGCGCGACGGCGAGGGTTTTGATTCGGACTGGAACAGCCGAAATACTCTGGTTCAATACAACTATAGCCACGATAATGAGGGCGGCTTTCTGCTGATTTGCAACCAGGGCGGAATGGACGCGAGGGTGAGCGCCGGTAACGTGGGCACGATTGTTCGTTACAACATCAGCCAGAACGATCACCATCGCGGCATCAACGTCGCGGGTCCGGTCGCAAGCACGACGATTTACAACAACACAATTTTTGTGGGCAGGGACGAGAAGGTGAGTCTACTGCTGCAATCGAACTGGAGGGGCTGGGCCAGCGGCACTTTTCTGTACAACAATATTTTTTACGTCCAGGGGCTGGGCGAGTTTTCTTACGCCCGCTGGCGGCGGAAAAATGGCGCCCACATCACGGCGCCGGGCTTTGGCAAGAGTTCGGGCAACATTTTTGATGCGAATGTTTATTACGGCGTGGCGGCCGCGAAGGACGCGCATGGATTGACCGGGGATCCGCATTTGGCGCACCCGGGCGCGGCGGGTGATGGGAGACAGACGGCGATGGCGTATCGCTTGCTAGTCGGTTCCTCGGCAATCGGTTCCGGCAAAACGATAGCCAACGACGGAGGCAGGGATTTTAGCGGCGTCCCTATACATGCTTGCGTGGGGGTTGACCGGGGAGCACTGGCGCATGGCGAGTGCGAGTAGGGGGAATACTGGAGGTGGGAAAACGTTTGCTGGGCCTACTGGTATAGAATGGCCGACGCGGCGGCGCTGCAAGGCTGCGCTGACTTATGGACATCCGAGAAATCGCCCGGCGAGCCCGCGTTTCGACGGCAACCGTATCGCGCGTGGTCAATCGTGTGAGCACGGTGGATCCGCGGCTGGCGAAGCGGGTGTGGAAGATCGTCGACGAGCTGGGATATTTTCCCAACACGCAGGCGCGGGCGCTGGTCTCCGGACGCAGCCGCATCTTCGGACTTATCGTTTCCGAGATTACAAATCCCTTCTTTCCCGAGATTGTGCAGGTATTCGAGAACATCGCGGTGCAGCACAACTATGAAATCCTGATTACTTCGACGGCGCATGATCCGAAACGTATGGAGTCGTCGGTGCGGCGAATGCTGGAGCGCCGGGTGGAGGGCGTCGCGGTGATGACGTTTGGCATGGAAGAATCGTTGCTCAACGATTTGAAACTGCGCAATGTGCCACTGGTTTTCGTCGATGTTGGACCCGCTCGTCCACGTGTCAGCAACATACGGATTGACTATCTTCACGGAATACGACAGGCGGTGCAGCACCTGGCCGCGTTGCGCCACCGGCGCATCGCGTTCGTGAGCGGCCCGCTTCATCTCAGGTCGGCGGCCGCGCGGCAAGAGGCCTTCGTCGCTTCCTTGCGAGAAATCGGCGTCACAGTCGAGCCCGAACTCATGGTGGAGGGCGACCACACGATTGAAGGAGGCATGCGAGCTTTCCAGGTACTGCTGGGCAGGAATCCTCGTCCGACCGCGGTTGTCTGCTCCAATGACATGACGGCGATCGGGGTCATGCGTAAAAGTTACGAGGAGCGAATCACCATTCCGGATGATTTTTCGCTGATCGGATTTGACGACATCAGGCTGGCTCAGTTCGTGCTACCGCCGCTGACCACGGTGCAAATGTCGCAGTCGGAACTGGCCCGGCTGGCATTTCAAGCGCTGCTTACAGAGACGCAGCGTGAAACTCCCATGCCACACGGTTGCGAATACAGTCTGCGGACGAGCCTGGTATTGCGACAATCGACGGCGCTTGCTCCGGCGCTGAAAGGCAGCAGAAAGGAGCGCAGGTGAAGCCGACAGCACAGCTTATGGGTTCCATCCGCGTCGCTAAGTTGGTTCGTAACTTTGCGGGAATGGTGTCCGCGGGAATCGTGGCGCTTTCCGTCTCGGTAGCCGGCCATGGCCAAGCAGCGCCGTTCGCGGCTGACAAGATGAATACGGTTCTTTATGGTGTCGCTTATTATCCGGAATACATGCCGTATGAGCGGCTGGACAAAGATGTTGAGCTGATGCAGCAGGCCGGAATCAACGTAGTAAGAGTGGGCGAATCGAGCTGGGGACTCTGGGAGCCGGAGGAAGGTAAATTCGAGTATGAGTGGATGGATCGAGTTATCGATAGAATGCAACGGGCAGGAATCCATGTAATTCTCGGCACGCCTACTTATTCTATTCCCGCGTGGCTGTATAAGAAGCATCCCGAGATCGTTATCACTAGGCTGGACGGGCAGTATCTCTATTACGGCATGCGGCAGAACACTGACCTGGCAAACGCGACGTACCGGGAGTATTGCGAACGGGTTATCCGAAAGATACTGGAGCATTATAAGAACAACCCGGATGTGATTGGTTATCAGATCGATAATGAGACCTCATCGGGCGGCGCCGCGAATGCAGACGTGCAGAGCGGATTCGGGGACTACCTGAAGAGGAAATTCGAGACGGTCGACGAACTGAACCGGGTTTGGGGCCTGAATTACTGGGGGCAGCGACTCGACGACTGGAGCGAACTGCCGCCGCGCAATGGCATCATCAATCCCGGCTGGAAACTGGAGTGGGAGCGCTATTCAGAATGGTTGACGACGGATTTTCTCGCGTGGCAGGCTGCTTTGGTGAACGAATATAAGCGTCCCGATCAATTCGTCACGCATGATTTCGCTGGGCCTCCCAGGCCCGAAGTGAACGAAAGGGAGATTGCCGGAAAGCTGAACATCGCCGCCGCGAATCCCTATCACGGCACGCAGGATCAATTTGACGGTCAGGGGTCCTCTTATGTCGGGGACTACACGCGCTCGCTGAAGCAAACGAACTACCTGATTACGGAAACCAACGCGGACACGATAGGGTGGGACTCTAAAGAACAATACCCTCCGTACGACGGGCAGATGCGTCTCGATGTTTACACTCACATATCGAGCGGCGCAAACATGGTGGAATACTGGCACTGGCATTCGATTCATTATGGGCAAGAAACTTACTGGAAAGGCGTCTTATCTCACGACCTCGAGCCGGGACGCCCGTATGCAGAAGTTCGCCGCACGGCACATGAGTTACAACGAATCGGACCACACATAGTCGATTATAAGCGGACTAACCTCGTAGCGATCCTGTACAGCAACGATTCGCGACATGGCATCGAGTTCATGAAGGTTCAGCGACCGGGTCGGCTATGACTACCTTATACAGCAGTTCTACGGAGTGCTCTATCGCGACAATGTGGGCGTCGATTTCGTGTTTCCCGAGAGCACGAACTTCTCCGACTATAAAGTGATCGTTGTGCCTCCGCTCTATGTGGCAAGCGACGCCACGCTCGGCAAACTGGTCGATTACGTGCGTGGGGGTGGGCACCTGGTCATGAGCTTCAAATCGGGATTCACCAACGAATACGATACGGTTCGCTGGACGATGGCGCCCGGGCCATTGCGCGAGGCCGCCGGTTTCCACTACCAGGAATTTTCCAGTTTGCGCCATCCGCTGAACCTGAAAGCCGACCCGTTTGGCGCGGGAATAGACAACCAGGTTTCGGAGTGGGCGGAAATGTTGATGCTGGACACGGCCGAAGGCCTGGCCTATTACGACCATCCATTTTTCGGGAAGTATCCGGCGATCACGCGCAATCATTTTGGAAAAGGAACTTTAACTTACGAGGGAACCGTCCTCAGCGACCGACTTCAGGAGAAGGTATTGCTCGAAGTTCTGAAGGCGGCGGGACTTATAGGGCCGGACCAGAGCTTACCCGCCGCCGTCCGCGTGAAGCACGGAAGAAACCAGTATGGAAAGACGGTTCACTATTACATGAACTACTCGGCCGAGGCGGCGAAGGTGACCTACCCTTACGGTAGCGCTTCCGACCTTTTGTCCGGCGAAGCGGTGATGGCGAAGCAAGGGATTATCTTGAAACCCTGGGATTTGGTGATTCTCGAGGAGAAATAACGCAACTTGACTATATACAAACGCAAGCGGGGAAACGACATCTCCATGTATTTCGCAAGACTTACCCTTTCAGTTCTTCTTTTACTCACTTACTTCGCAATGGCGCAGGGTGCAGATGCGTCGTCAAACGACGTCGAGGAACGAGTTGCGGCGCTGCTGGTGAAGATGACGCTCGAGCAAAAGATCGAGTTGCTGGGCGGCGAGAACACTTTCTATACTCACGCCTTCCCGCAGTTCGGGATACCGTCGCTGAAAATGTCGGATGGACCTCTGGGGGTTCACGACTACGGACCGACTACTGCGTACGCGGCGGGCATCGCTTTGGCCGCGTCGTGGGACACGGATCTGGCCAGACGCGTAGGCACTATGATGGGCACAGACGCGCGCGCCCGCGGAGTCAACTTTATCCTCGCACCGGGCATGAACATCTACCGTGCACCGATGAACGGACGGAATTTCGAGTACTTGGGCGAAGATCCTTTTCTCGCATCGCGCATGGCAGTCTCGCTGATCGAAGGAATTCAGGGGCAGGAGGTTATCGCCACGGCGAAGCACTATACCGCCAACAATGAAGAGTATGGGCGACTCCAAGTAAGTTCCGACATGGACGAGCGCACGTTGCGGGAAATCTATCTCCCTGCTTTTGAGGCTGCTGTGAAGGAAGCGAAAGTCGGCGCCGTCATGGATGCATACAATCCGGTGAACGGCATTTTCATGACGCAGAATAACCACCTCAATAACGACATCCTGAAAAAGGAGTGGGGATTCGATGGAATATTGATGTCGGACTGGGGCGCGACACACGACGGCATCGCCGCCGCCAATGGCGGACTGGACCTTGAAATGCCGAGCGCCGCCTACATGTATAAGGCTGCGCTGTTGCAGGCGGTGAAGAGCGGTAAGGTAGCGCCGGGGACGATTGACGACAAGGTCAGGAGAATTCTGCTCAAGGCGATACAGTTCGGCTTCCTCGACCGGACGCAGGCGGATAACACGATACCGCTCTTGAACCAGGGAAGCCGGGCGGTGGCACTGGAAGAAGCCCGGGAGGGCATGGTCCTGCTCAAAAACACAGATCACTTACTCCCACTGGATAAATCGAAAGTAAAGACTATCGCGGTCATTGGGCCGGATGCCTACCCGGCGGTGGTCGGAGGAGGAGGCAGTTCCCTTACTCAACCATTTAATGCGGTGAGCTATCTCGAAGGCGTGAGTAACTATTTAGGGGAATCGGGGAATGTGCTGTATGCGGTAGACACTCCAAATCTGCCGGACATATTTGACAACACAGACTTCGAGTTGACTCCCAAAGGCGGCAAGGGACTGAAAGCGGAATACTTCAACAACGAAACCCTTTCTGGCGCACCCGCCGTGGAGCGCACGGATGCACGCATAGACTTTCAATGGGGCGATGGCAGTTACTCGCCTGGCGGTCCGGTGGATCACTTTTCGGCGCGTTGGAGCGGATACTTTGTCCCTAAGCAGTCCGGGGATTACGATTTCTACACGAATTCAGATGACGGAGTCCGTCTCTACCTGGATGACAAAGAAGTGATCAGCGACTGGCAGCGCCAATCCGAAACGGTAAACCATTATGGGGCGCGCCTGGAGGCGGGTAGGCCTTACAAAATCAGGCTGGAGTATTTTGAGATGGTGGGCGGCGCCACCATGGGTTTTGGGATCGCTTCCAGCGATCTATCGGCCGGGGTACAGACCAAGGCGCTGGCGGAAAAGGCCGACGCCGTAATTCTGTGTGTGGGCTTCAACCCGGCGACGGAAAGCGAAGGCGCGGACCGCACTTTTGAGCTTCCCCGGGACAGGATCAGCTCATTCGCCAAATCGCCAACGTCAACAAGAACGTGGTAGTCGTGCTGACGGCCGGCGGAAATGTCGATATGGGCGGATGGATTGATCGCGTCCCCAGTGTTGTTCACGCGTGGTATCCCGGACAGGAAGGCGGCGTTGCGCTGGCACAACTTCTATTTGGCGACTATAGTCCCTCGGGCAAATTGCCTGCCTCTTTCGAGAAGAAGTGGGAGGATAATCCCACCTTCCACAGTTACTACCCGCAGAACACCGAGAAAAGGGTGCGTTATTCGGAAGGAGTGTTCGTTGGATACCGGCAGTTTGACCGTTCGCCGGTCAAGCCGCGATTCGCTTTCGGATACGGACTGTCTTACACGACCTTCGGCTATGGAGACCTTTCGATTTCGTCGGCCAGCGGCAGCCTCGATGAGCCATTGACCGTGTCGTTCAGTGTAACTAATACCGGGGCTCGCGAAGGCGCAGAGATAGCCGAACTCTATGTCGGAGATAGTCACTCGAGCGTTCCGCGGCCGGTTAAGGAGTTGAAAGGATTCGCCAGGGTCGACCTGAAGCCGGGAGAAACGCGGCGGGTGGCGATTCAGCTGAATCGACGTGCGTTTTCTTTCTATGACGTCGAGAAGAAAGAGTGGAGAGCGGAGCCGGGAGCGTTTTCCCTGCTGGTCGGCGCCGCCTCCGACGACATTCGGTTGACGGGGAGCTTTCTGTTGACTCACTAATGATCTGTCCCGTAAGTTCCTCGCGACCGACGATCAGGGCGTGGCGGCGGTGACGGTTTCGCTGAAAGTCACGTTGGGCAGGCCGGGCGTGGTGGCGGTGATCTTAATAACTCCCGTCTTAGCGGGGGGCGTCGTATAAGATACGGACGCGTTGCCTGATGAGTTCGTGTCAGCGGTTGGACTGGAGAAACTGCCTCCCGCGCCGCCATCGCTGAACATCACTGAGACGCCGGGGACTGGATTGAAGTGGGCGTCCTTAATCAGGATTACAAGCGGGGCGGGCAACGGAGTGCTGACGGGAGCGGTTTGCTTGGTGCCGGAGACTTCGCGGAAGGAAACCGGCGAACCCACCAGGGCCATTTCGGTGAATTCGGCAGGAACGTAGCCGAGCGCCGAGCAGGTGATGGTAACGGTCTTCACTTTTAACGGCAGGGTATAGGTGGTGCTGAAATTGCCGGAGTTATCCGTCGCGCCTTTAAGCACGCTGAACTTACCCGCCGCTCCATTATCTTTGCAAGTCAGGTTTACACCAGGAATTCCAGAGTGGGTGTAGGCATCGGTTATCTGCATAGCGAGAGGAATGGGTAGGGTTGAAGCCACCACGGCGAACTGGTTATTGCCTGTGGTCGGAGAGATGCTGGGCAAAAGACCAAACACATTCAACTGGTTCAATCCACCAACATAGACGTGGCCGTCGGCAATAGTGGGCACGACATAGCGGGAGGTTGCGGTAATTTTATCGCGCTGGAGCAGAGCCTGCGTCGTGTTATAGAGGTTATTCGAAAGATTGGTGGCATCGAAGGCGTAAAGAATAGGTGTGCCATGCAGAATCGCCCAGAGGATGCCGTTGTTAGTTCCGTTGGCGGAAATGGATAGCGAGGGTCCGCGTTCGTTAAACAGAATGCTGGACTGCTGCACCGGCGCGGCCGACAGCAGGCCGCCACTTACGGTAAACATCTTGATGTAATCTTTTTGTCCGCTAAGGTACAGATTTCCATTCCAATAGGCGGGCACGGTCTTGATGGCGGGGGTGAGCCCGACGAACTCCTGCACCACCAGATCGGTGGCCGCGCTATAGCCTCCCATGTGGTCGCGATCGACGAGATAGAGCGTGCCCTGCTTGCCTCCGCCCACAACTTCGTGAGGATGGGCGCCGGTCTGGTCGGGCAGAATCACAAGGCCGCCGGAACCCAAATCGAGATCGGTGGAACCGAGGATCGACTGATTATACGGGGTGAAATAATCCTGCACGGCGAAGCCGTTTTGCACCTGGCTGAGTTTGAGGAAACTGTCGCCAAAGTCGGTGCCGCCCATGCTGAAGTCGTAAGTGCCGTTCGCGGTGGAGATATAGATGAAGCCTTCGCTATCCACGGCGGGGCCGCCGCCGCTGTTCCAGAGGGCCCCCTGCGCACCCTGCGGGGTAACATTGAAAACACCGAGTTGCTGCAAGGTCGAGGCGCTGTAAGCGAAGAGCCAGCCATGGTAGGCATCGACATCGCAGCCGTTGGAGCCGAAGCCGATGTACACCGCTCCATTCAGCAGGAGCAAGGCGGGGCGTTGCAGTTGCACGCCGGGGTTGAAGGCGATGGGTCCGGCGCCTCCCGCGACGCTGGCGCTGATGGCAGCGGGGCCGCCGAATTTTTCCGCGCCGGTGATGAGGTCGAGCGCGTGCAGGCGAAAGTAGTACTTCTCCGACTCCAGGGTTTTTGAAACCACGTAAAGGGTTTGCGTGGAAGGGTCGATTACGGGCGTGCCCATGATGCCGACTTCGGTATAGCCGGGAGTTCCGCAACCGAAGAAGGCGGCGGTTTCGGGAATCGACTTGGGGTAATTCACCGTCCACAGAGGACTGGCATTCGCTCCCAGATTGTTATCGGCGTCGAAGGCGAACACGCTGTCGTGCTGGGTCGCGACATAGACCACGTTGTGGACCGTCCCATTGGGAAATTGTAAGTTGGGGACATAGAGCGGTTGCGCGACAATGGATCCATCCACGGGCTGGTTAAAAAGACGGCCAAAGGTGACGGCATTTACGTTTGCCGGCGTCAGGATGGTTTCCGTCAAATTCTGGCCAGTGCGGGCCACGTCGTTGTGATGGGTCAAGACGCTGGTTTGACCGTGGGCGCGCGGCGCGAACATCGCCGAGAAGAAAAGTGCCGAGAAGAGGAGCGCGCCAAAGCTGTGGAGTCGGGCCGACAAGGTTGTGCCTCCGGAACGGATAATGCGAGTCATTTGCTGGTAACCATGAAATAAGACGGAATATACGTCTGGGGCTGGGGGACGGGTAACCCGCAAGCAAGTCTAAGGCGATTATGTCATCTGGGGAAGCCGGGGGTCAATGCAAAAGCAGCGCGGGGCGGGGATTTTAGCGGTTGGGCTGCCGGTTATCTACTAGGCTCTGTCGTTGTTATTCCGAAGTGTTGGTCGGGGCGTCGGAGATTATGATCCTACCCGTCTTATTCAGAACATCCTCAGCGACGAGGTTCCGTAAATTACGGTAGCTTCTATGATGGAAGAGATGGTGCCAGGGAGGGCGAAGTGAGTTCGGCTTCTGAGAGAAGCGGCAGGCATAGAAGCGACGGGGGGCAGGGGCGACTGGCGTATTTTGAGGAGCGCCGCGACAAAATAGTGGAGACCATCCGCGAGCTGGTGGAGATGGAATCGCCGAGCGACAACAAGGCGGCGGTCGATCAGATGGCGGAGGCGGTGGCCGAAAAGTTTTCCGAATTAGGCGGCGAAATCCGCTTTCATCGGGCGAAGAAGTTTGGCGATCACCTGCAGGTGAATTTCGCTGGCAAGCCGGCCAAACCCGTGCTCATGCTGGGGCACTACGATACGGTGTATCCCCTGGGAACGCTGGCCAAAATGCCATGCCGTGTCGACCGCACTAAGATAACCGGCCCCGGCGTGCTGGATATGAAGTCGGGCATCGCGCTGATGGTCCACGCGCTGGCTGCGCTGCAGGATTGGCATAAGAAAGGCGAATTACTGCGTCCGGTGAATGTGTTGCTGGTCTCCGACGAGGAGGTGGGAAGCGATTCCTCGCGCGCCATCACCGAAGCGCTGGCGAAAAGAGCGGCCGCCGTGCTTGTGCTGGAGCCCGCCTACGGACGCCAGGGCGCTGTGAAGACGGCGCGCAAGGGGGTGGGAGAATATGCCATCCGGGTGACCGGCAGAGCCTCACACGCGGGCCTCGATTTCGAAAAAGGGGTAAATGCGATTCGCGAGCTGGCTCGGCAGATCGAAAAGGTTTCCGGCTTCACGCAATTGAAGCGAGGTTTAACGGTGAATGTCGGTATTGTGAGCGGCGGCTCGAGAACGAATGTGGTTCCGGCGGAAGCCGAGGCGCAGATCGATGTGCGGATTGCCCGGCTCAAGGACGCAGCCGGAATCGACCACAAGATTCGCAGCCTGCGGGCGCGCGATCGCAGGTGCACCATCGAGGTCACGGGAGGGATTAATCGTCCTCCGATGGAGCGGACGGCGGGGGTGGTGGCACTGTACAAGCAGGCTTCCGCCATCGCTCGCGATTTGGGATGGAGTCTCGAGGAAGCGGCTGTGGGCGGCGGCTCCGACGGAAATTTTACCGCCGGTCTGGGGATTCCCACGCTGGACGGCCTGGGCGGCGTGGGCGATGGAGCGCATGCCACGCATGAGCACATTCTAATTTCGGAACTGCCGCGCCGCGCGGCGCTGCTCGCCGGGCTGATTGAAGGCGCGTAAACCGGGGCCGCCGAGGGGAATTGAAGGCGATCGCGACCCCGAAACACATTAAACCGGCGTTGGAGGACACCAGGCGTAACTTGTCCGGCATCCGGCCTTTCCGCTACAGTCAAGCTGTTTCACGGGAAAAGCTGCATGTCATCGCTCGCCATCGCCGCCGGCCTTCTGCTGCTTGCCGGGGGCCTGATCTATCTCGGCATCCTGTACAACGGACTGGTGCGCCTGCAGAACGATATCGCGAGGGCGTGGTCGAATATCGATGTGTTGCTGCAGCAACGGCATGACGAGATTCTGAATCTGGTGGCTTGCGTCAAGGGTTACATGGAGCACGAGCGGCGCACTCTGGAGGCGGTGACGCAGGCTCGCTCGGCTTCAATAGATGCCTCCAGCATTCTGCAAAAGGCGGAGGCGGAGTTGCTTTTGACGCGGGTGCTGCGCAGCTTGTTCGTGGTAGCGGAGCGCTATCCGCAGATCAAGGCGGACAGTAATTTCCGGGAGTTGCAGAACCGCATTACGGAGTTGGAGGAGCGCATCGCCGACCGCCGCGAATTTTTCAATGACGACGTGAACACCTACAACACCCGCATCCAGCAACTGCCCGACTCGGTGCTGGCGCGACTGCTGAAACTGCCACCGCTGCAGCTGTTCAAGGTAAGCCCTACGGAACGGGACGCGGCGACAGTGAACCTGGCGCGAGGGCAGGCCACCGGCTGATAGTCGCAAAATCCCCACTGTAAATTTCGCCGAGATCGCGAATTTAGAATGGTGCACTCGGCACCCGGCGTGACTAGTTGCTGTCTCCGCCCGCGCGCTTCCACGAAATCAAATCGCCGATGGTGGTGCTTTTCGAAGACGAACTGGCCGGCTGCTTGTAGGACTCGACTTCCTGACGCGAGGCCTCTTCGCCGACGGCCTTGATGCTGAGGCCGACTTTTTTCTCTTCCTGATTCAGCTTGATGATCTTGAAGTCGAACTCAGCTCCGGGTTCGAGATGCATGGGCTGCCCGTTGCCATCGACCGCTTCCGAGTTGTGGCACAAGCCTTCGATTCCCTCGGCAATCTCGACAAACGCGCCGAAATTGGCCACACGCAGAATCTTGCCGTGGACAATGTCGGCGACACGATGCTGCGCGAAGAAGGAATCCCAAACGTCGGGCTGCATCTGCTTTACGCCGAGCGAAAGGCGGCGCTTGTCGGGCTCAATGGCGAGAATCACGGCCTTCACCTTGTCGCCTTTTTTCAGAATTTCCGAAGGATGCTTCACCCGCGTGGTCCAGCTCAGATTGCTGACGTGCACCAGGCCGTCAATCCCATCTTCGATTTCAATGAAGGCCCCAAATTCAGTCAGGTTACGCACCCGGCCCTCGACGGTCGCGCCCACGGGATATTTATCGTGCAGCGTGTCCCAGGGATTGGAAGCGAGCTGCCGCATGCCGAGCGAGATACGGCGTTCGGTCGGGTTGACGCTTAGGACCACGCAATCGACTTCGTCCCCGACGTTGACCAGCTTGGAGGGATGCTTCATGCGCTTCGACCAGGTCATTTCGCTGACATGGACGAGCCCCTCGATACCCTGCTCCAGTTCCACGAAAGCGCCGTAATCGGTGACGCTGATTACCCGTCCGTGGACGTGCGCGCCGACCGGGTAGCGATGCTCCGCGTCCAGCCAGGGATCCGGCGTGAGCTGCTTGAAGCCCAGCGAAACGCGCTGCTTCTCCTTGTCATACTTGAGAACCTTGACCTGGATCTGGTCGCCCACGTTGACCAAGTCGCGCGGGTGAGTCAGCCGCCCCCACGACATATCGGTGATGTGGAGCAAGCCGTCGATTCCACCCATGTCGACAAACGCGCCATACTCGGTCAGGTTCTTGACGATGCCGGTGAGCACGCTGCCTTCCTCGAGATGTTCGAGAGTCTTGCCGCGCTTTTCCGTCTGTTCTTCTTCCAAAAGCTGCTTGCGGGAGACGACGATGTTGCCGCGTTTCTTGTTCAGCTTGATGATGGCCACTTCCATGGTCTGGCCCTTCATCCCGTCCAGATTCCGAATGGGTCGCAGATCCACCTGGGAGCCGGGCAGAAAAGCGCGGGCGCCATGGATGTCGAGGGTCAGGCCGCCTTTGATGCGTTCCACCACGATGCCCTGGATCGGTTTCTTGTCGTTGTAAGCGCGCTCAATTTCATCCCACGAGCGCAGGCGCTGCGCTTTCAGATGGGAAAGATTGACGTAGCCTTCCTCGGTTTCGCCCTTTTCGCGCATGACGTCGATTTCGTCGCCGGGGGCGAAACGCGGCTTGCCCTCGTGATCGAGCGCTTCCGCGATCGGCACCATGCCTTCGGATTTTGCCCCGATGTCGACGACCACATGGGTCGCGGTCAACTTCACCACGCGACCTTTGATTACGTGGTCCTCACCCACCGCCTCTTCGGTTTCATTCTCGAAGTTGTGCAGGGCGGCGGCGAAATCGTCGCTGCCCGCGCCGCTGCCATCGGAAGAGCCATCGGAATCGCCGTCAGACGAGAAACTGTCCAGCGTCGACTGCTCTGCTCGACGCTCTTCGGCTTCGTCGGCAAGTGCGTGGCTTTCGTGAAGGTCTGGGGCGGAGGCGTGCAGGTCCGCAGAGGAGGGTTGCGCGTGCTCGGGAGCGTCAATTACTGCCGAGCCGCCGGTGTGCGTGTCACGGGAAGTTGTCATGGTTTGGGAAGTGATGGTTTCAAGACTGGATGCATGATTTCGGACGGTGGTATCGTCGAACAAGTTCATAGCCTCTGCGTCGACGCGTTCGTGCGCGACTGGTGCGGGACGTGGTGTTGCGGACGGCTGGCGTGGTCTTTAGGTTGCGTTGAGGTCGACCTGGCGGACGGCCTGGGACAATTCCAGCTGGTGCGATACCGCGTCCAACTAAGGACTCTTTGACTATAGCAACGGCGTCGGAAAAGTGTCAAACCCGATTCCGGCACACGGCCAAAAATTCACGCGATGGTAACCGGTTACCATCGCGCCGTTAACATCGCAGCCTTGGCGAATTTTTATCCTAAGGCGTGGTTCTGCTACTCTCGGCCCATGGACCACCTGTGGACTCCCTGGCGTTACGCCTTCGTTGCCGGCGCGGACCTTATCTCGGGGTGCATTTTCTGCGACGCTGTCAAGATGAGTGATCGGCAGGCTCGGATTGTCCGTCGGGGCGAGCATTGTTTCGTCATTCTCAATACTTATCCCTATACCAACGGGCATATGATGGTGGTGCCCTATGCGCATCTGGACGAACTGCAGAAGCTGCCGCCGGAGGGCGCAGCGGAAATGATTTCTTTGACGCAGCTCATGGAGACGGTTCTGCGCTCCCTTTATGTTCCGGATGGTATCAACCTCGGAATGAACATCGGAAAAGCGGCGGGCGCTGGCGTGGCCGGACACATCCACATGCACGTTCTGCCGCGCTGGCTGGCGGACGCGAATTTTATCAGCGTCATTGGAGAGACCAGAGTTTTACCGGAAACCCTGGACGTCACCTGGCAAAGGATCAGTGAGGAAATGGAACGACGGACGTCCTCGGCGCAGCCGGGCAGCGCACCCGGCTCCCAGCCCCAGAGTGGTCAGCGCGGAAGCGACTAAACGGGTCACCGCGATTCCGAGGGCCACGCCCGCAGAGCGATTTCCGCCACGCCTCGAAGTTCGCGGCGACCGGCTCCTCCGGCAGCCTGCACGGCCATGCCCCGCAACACCGTGACCACATAGCGCGCCAGGTCACCGGCATGGGCATCGGCGCGCAGATCACCCTCCGCCTGCGCCCGCTGAAATCGTTGCCGCAGCGCCTTCTCGCCTGCGTCGCGGCGCCGGGTCAGATCCTTGCGGACGGCCTCGGATTCTCTGCCGCAAGCCAGAGCGCCGTGCACCAGGAGACATCCCGGGGGACGATTCGCCGCCGCGGCGCGATCCGCGGTCTGCAGTAGTAATTGCTCAACCACGGCCCGAGCGGTCGGCTGCTGGAGGGCGTCGTTCACGTACCCCGCAGGACCATCCGCATAAAGGTCGGCGGCCTTTCGAAATAAGCTTTGCTTGTCGCCGAAGGCGGCGTAAAGACTGGGGCGGTTGATTCCCATTGCCCGGGTCAGATCGGAGAGCGAAGCGCCCTCGTAGCCTTTCCGCCAAAACACCAGCATGGCCGCCTCCAAAGCCTTCTCCGGGGCAAAAGATCGCGGACGTCCGGCTGCGGGCTTTTTCTTCGGCGAATTATTCTTCGGCCTCATGCTCTTTCGCTTCACCTTCATAATGCTTGGATGCGTATTCTGTACCGCTCGGTAAATGTTCCGGCAAAATAAATTCGAGTCCCCGGGCATCGCCGGTACATCTGTATTGTACGGTACAGAATTGTGGCCGGAACGGCATATTGACAGTTTCACAGAGAGGACAAAAATTATGGGTAAGCTCGAAGGCAAGGTCGCAGTCATCACCGGAGGCAGCAGCGGCATAGGTCTGGCTACGGCGCAGGCTTTTGTCGCCGAAGGCGCGCAGGTATTCATCACCGGGCGCCGTCAAGGCGAACTGGACAAAGCGGTGCAACTCATCGGCAAGAAAGCCACCGGAGTTCAAGGGGATGTGGCCAATCTGGCGGATCTCGACCGGTTGTACGCCGTGGTCAAACAAAAAGCGGGGCGCGTTGACATCGTATTCGCCAACGCGGGCGGCGGCGGGTTAGTCCCCATGGGCGCGATCACGGAAGAACACTTTGACCAGACTTTCGATGCCAACGTCAAGGGACTTCTTTTCACCGTGCAAAAAGCGCTTCCCCTGATGACCGGCGGAGGGTCGGTGATTCTCAACGCTTCCATTGCGGCATCGAAGGGCTTTCCGTCGTTCAGCGTCTACAGCGCGAGCAAGGCGGCGGTGCGCTCGTTTGCCCGCACCTGGACAGTCGATCTGAAAGAACGCAAAATCCGCGTCAATGTCATCAGCCCGGGAACGATCGACACGCCAATCCTCGATGGCCTGGGATCAAATCCGGAAGAGACCAAGCAGATAAAACAGAGCTTCGTGGCCACCATTCCTCTGGGCCGCATCGGGCACTCCGAAGAAATCGCTAAAGCCGCGCTGTTTCTGGCATCCGACGACAGCAGCTTCGTCACGGGGATCGAACTCTTTGTCGACGGCGGGACGGCGCAAGTCTAACGTACTGTTTTCTGATTGCATTGCCGGGAGACGGGGCGAGTCGCATCTGCGTGCCAGAAACGCTGTTGCTGGCTCCGTCTCTCGTCTCTGTTGCGGTTGCTATCCTTCCCAGACGAAGGCGTCAAACACTCTGACGGATTGAAATCCGATGCGCTTGTAAAGATCGATGGCCCGGTCGTTCGCCTCGGTCACAGTGAGCGAGATGGAGCGGAACGCGCGCTCCCGAAGGTTCCGCGTAGAGGAGGCGAGCAGTGCTTTGCCAAGTCCGGCGGAACGATATTCAGGCAGCAGACACACCTGCGTGATGTGTCCGACATCGGGCCTGACCTGCGAGCAAAGAATGATTCCGGCGAGGGCGCGCGACTGGCGCTGGAAAACTACGAACGACGCTCGCGGATCGAAGGTGCCGCATCCGGGGAAACGCACGATGTTATTGAGAAAGCGCAATGAGCCGGTGAGGCTGCGGTACTGATCGTTGATTTCGGAATCGACGTGGCCGCGGTAGGCGGCCGTGATGAGTGCGGCTGCGGGCTGGTAATCCTGCTCGGACCAGGGGCGGATTTCAATTTGTGGTGGAAGAGCGCGCGGCGGGGCCGGGGGATGCGCCGCTATATCGAAATTCATAAAGACGCGGGGATGCTGGCTGAAGCCCTGCTGCAGGAAGGGGCGCGCCACTTCACCGGTATCGTGGGCGAGTAACTGCGCCTCCACGCGGTGCGTGCCCGGCGACTGTTGCAGGGTTTCGATGACGTGGGTGAGGAGCTGTTCCTCGACCTCCCGGCGCTCGGTGCTACGCTCCGTTTCGCGCACGAAAAGATCGCCGATGACCCCTTTGTTCTGCTCGTAGACGAAAAATGAGTAGCCGAATATTTTGCCGCGCTCGATGGCGGCATATCCGGGGAGGATCTTGGCATCCATGTAACGCAGAATCATTTCCGCGGAGAGGTTGTAATCCCAGGCGAGCAAGCGGGCCCACAAGGCGACCTCGTCCTCGAGCAGCGGCCGAAGATCGGCGGAAGAAAAATGTCGAAGGTCGAGGATTTCCATAAAAGCCAGCCTGTAGAGACGTGGATGCGCCCACGTCGCCTGCCCCGCTGCCAGCGGGAGACGGGGCAATTCCGCCTCTAGAGGAACGTTGCTATTTCACCCAATACAAATCCAATTTCTGCTGCGGGATACTGGATAGATATGATACTCGGCGTCCAGCGGTGAATTGGACCACCTGCGACTGCGTTCCCTGGGGTGCGACCAGAACATGGGGTGCAGCGGGCACATTTCCGTCTTCATATTTTTGCAGCGGGCGATCGAGATAAAACTCGAGTCCATATTCCTGCGTCCGATGGACATGATACAGAGCGACGGGAATCGGCTCGCTGGAAAAGGCCTGGATGCTTTCGGCAATGGGGCGCGCTGATTGGCTGTCGTCAATGAATGGAGCGGCGAAACGCACAATGGCGGCGACGCTCAGGACCACGGCGAATAATGTTGCGGGGCGCAAAAGGCGAAGTCCGGCGCCGGTCCGGAGCAAGGCAGTGATGCCGACGGCAAAGGCTGCGCCGCTGGCGAGGGCGACGTAAGTTCCGCTATCCCAGGCAATGCGGTGGTGGATGGTGATCGCAGCGGCGGAGAAGGCGGCGAAAATCAGCGCCCCGCAAACAATTCCGTGGACAGCGGCGAGCGTAGGCGGAACTCTTTCTGCGCTTCCGCGGCGGACGGCAAGATATTCCGCGACGAGCAGGGCTCCGGCGGGAACGGAGGGCAGAATGTACCCCGGCAATTTGGACTGCGATGCGCTGAAGAAGAGGATTGGCAGCAGCATCCAGATAAGGAGAAATAAGGGCCAGGAATCTTCGGGTGCGGAAAAAGCTCGCCGGCCCTCCGACCAGAGAACGCGAAGATCTTCAACGGCCGTCGCCAGAAGAAAAGCTGTCCAGGGCATCATGGCGAGCAGGAAAACGGGGATATAGAACCAGAAGGGTTGGCGGTGGTGGTAAACGTCCTGCGAGAAGCGGGCGAGATTGTGCTCGAGAATGAAGAAGCGAAAAAATTCCGGGTTGCGCAGTTGCACCGCCACGTACCAGGGCAAAGCCAGCGCGAGGTAGAACGCGATGCCGGGGAGCCAGAGCGACCCCGCAAGGGCGCGCCCGTCTCGCCGGATGGCGAGAAAGAGCAGGATGACGGCGGCAGCCAGGGCGGGCGCAATCGGCCCCTTGGCTAGGGTTCCAAGCGCCAGAAAGCAATAACTGGCGGCGAGATACGCGCGCCGCCGGTTTTCGTACCAGGCATACCAGGCGAGCAGTGCGACGGAAAGTGTGGCCGCGAGCGGCATGTCAGTGGCGGCAGCGTGGGCAAAACCGACTATGCCTGCGCAACTGGCGACCATGAGCGCGCCGTCGAGTTCACTGCCCGGGCGAAAGCGTCGCAGAAAAAAGTAGATCACCGCGACCAGAAAAGCGGCGTCGAAGGCTGCGGGAAAACGTGCCGCCCGGTCGCTAACGTCCGCCAGCCGAAAAACCGACATGGCCTGCCAGTAATAGAGAGGTGGTTTTTCCAGCCAGGGCTTGCCTTGCAGCGTGGGCGTGACCCAATCAGAGCGCTCGAGCATTTCCCGCGCCACCTGGGCGTAGCGCGGTTCGTCAGCCCCGAGCAATCCGAACGCGCCGAGACCGTAAAATAAGAAAAATCCGCAAAAAGCCACCAGGAGCAGCAGGTCGGTACGAGTTGGCGGCTTCATCCCTTGGGTCACCCGGCACGACTCTTATGCGGCAGTTCTGACAGCGCAGTTCTGGCGGCATGCTTCGATGCAGTTTCGCGAAGAGCTCACCGCGACGTCATCATGACAACAGGCTCGGCCCGCAGCCGTTCGAGAATGCGAGGTACGGCGGCGGCCAGCGGGCCGTCTATCGAACAGCCACTTGCACATTTATGACCGCCGCCGCCGAAATGAGCGGCGACCACGGAAACGTCCACTTCGCCTTTGCTGCGCAGGCTGACGCGAAAGCGTCCCTCGGGAAGCTCGCGAAAGAAGATGGCCACCTGGACGTCGGCGATGGAGAGCGCGTAGTTGACCAGGCCTTCGCAATCTTCTTCCCGCGCGCCGAAGCCGGTCATTTGTTCCTGCGTAACCCAGATCCAGGCCAGCGGCCCTTCGCGACGAAGGTTGGTGAGGGCCGCTCCCAGCAGGCGCATCTTGGCGGTGGAGTGTCCGAAATAGATGGGGCGCGCGCAAAGCGCGGGATCGGCGCCGGCGAGAACGAGTTCGCGCGCCACCGCGAAGGTATGCTCGTTGGTACCGGCGAACATGAAGGAACCGGTGTCGGTCATGAGCCCGGTGTAGAGGCAGGTGGCCATGTCGCGATCCACGCGGACGCCCGCGGTTTGCGCCAGGCGGAACACCATTTCAGCGGTGGCCATGATGCTGGAGTCGATCCAGTTGACGTGCGCGAAATTGCGCCCGCTGGCGTGATGGTCAATGTTGATGAGGAAGGAGTTCTCCAAACCCCGCAGGCCGGTACGGCGGGTGCTGTCACATTCGAGGAGGATCACTGCATCGTTTTCGGGCACGGCATCGGCGGGCAGCACGCGATCGGCAAAGGGAAGGTTCCGATAGATGCGCGGCACGCCGTCGCGCATGACGACTTTGGCGTCCTTGCCCATAACGCGCAGCATCTGGCCGAAAGCCAGAGCGGAGCCGATGGCGTCTCCGTCGGGCCGCGCGTGCGAAGTCACGACAAAGCGGCCACGACTTCGAATCTCCTGTAGGACCTGCTCTAGCATTGGCAATGCTCTTGCGCCCGCGCTTAACTCCCCGGCTCCGCCGTCTTGCGGCGCCGCTTTTTCTCGCGGCTCAGAAGTTCATCGACCCGGCTCTCCAACTGGTCGGCGCGGTCGATCTGAAAATAAAGCTCGGGTGGACGCCGGAGTTGCAAGCGCTCCGCCAGTTCATGGCGGACGTAATTCCGAGCCGCGCTCAGCCCTTCGAGAGTGCGCTCGGCCTCGGCCTCATCCCCGGCCACCGTGACCATGACCCGGGCTGAGCGCGCGTCCTGCGCCATGAGCACCGCGCTCACGCTGGCCAACCCGATGCGGGGATCGGCCAACTCCCCTTCGAGGATGGTTTCAATCTCCTCGCGGATGGCCTGGCTGAGGCGTCCACGATGATATTTCTGCCCACGGTGCTCCACTACCCACCTCGGATGCGGGAAAACTCCTGAGGATATCAGATTATTCGGGCAACGAAGGCGGCCGATGCGGGCTTCAGAGAAAATCTACAAAGGAATCGGTCACTTCGGCTCCCGCGTTGTTGGCGATGCGATGGGCGGCGCGCTCCACATTTTTCATCAGGCCGTTCAGGTAATCGCGGGAATGGGAGACGCTGACGACGCCAATCGTGGCCTGATTCCAGAGCATGCTGGGGTCGAGCTCGGCGACGGCGACATTGAATGAGGAGCGAAGGCGGTCCTTGAGGCTGCGCGTGACCTGCCGCTTGTCCTTGAGGGACTGCGCGGCTTCAATCCGCAGCTCGAGCGTGAGGGAAGCGATCATGAGGAAGGTATACCGCAAACGGCCGCCAAGGGGGTCGAACCGGGAGCCCGCGGCGAGGAGCGTTGGAGGGCCCGTTCGGCGGTGGGTCTTATCTTGTAGAATGCATAATATTGAATCGTAAGCACTTAATTCTACCGAACGCCCGGCGTAGGCGGGGGCCAAAAAAATTGGCGACTTTTGGCGGGGGCCTGTGCTAGACTGGGAATCGCTAAGTTTGACTCACATGCACTTGAAGGTCGGTATCGCCAACCAGCGTCACCCCCTCTGCAGCGAATCTTCTCAGCACATTTCAATCAAGAAACAAGAATAGGAACATCAATGGCAGAACAAGGAACAGTGAAGTGGTTTAACGACGCCAAGGGCTACGGCTTCATCAGCCGTCAAAATGGCGAAGACGTTTTCGTGCATTTCTCCGCTATTCAAGCTGGCGGCTTCAAGAGCCTGCAAGAAGGCCAAACCGTGCAGTTCGACGTGACGAAGGGCCCAAAAGGCTGGCAAGCGGAGAACGTTACCGCTGTCTAGGTAGCGACAACGATCTCTAGCAGAAAACAAAATGCCCAGACTTCGCGAGAATCCTGGGCATTTTTGTGTTCGTGGCGCGCGCTGCCTGGTCGAACTTGGTTCCGCTTGGCTTCCCGCCTGTGCCGATCGAAAACAGGCAGCCCGCGATGGCCGCCTGTTTGGTGTTCAGGTAGGTCTTTGCTTTTTTTGCCTTACGCGGTGGCTGGCCGTTCGCCACTCTTGACGGGAGCGCGTTCCGGCTTAATCACCTGCTGCACACCGTCATCCGCTTTCGCCGGCAAGGGCTTGATCGGGGGCAGGTTTTGGCCATCGACCAGCAGCTTGATTTCGGAAGCGTCCAGCACTTCGCGTTCGATCAAGGCTTTCGCGATCTGGATCAGGGTCTCGCGATTCTCCGACAGGATGCCTTTCGCCGTGGTGTAGCCTTTGCTCACCATCTTTCTGACCTCTTCGTCAATCTGGATGGCGGTGGCTTCGCTGTAGTCGCGATGTTGCGATATTTCGCGTCCCAGAAAAATCTGCTCTTCCTTCTTGCCGAAGGTCACGGGGCCTAGTTCGCTCATGCCCCACTCGCACACCATCTTGCGGGCCAGTTCGGTGGCGCGTTCAATGTCATTCCCGGCGCCGGTGGACATCTGGTTCAGGAAAAGTTCTTCCGCGATGCGCCCACCCATGAGGATGGCAATCTGGGTATCGAGATAGTTCTTGTAGTAGTTGTGGCGATCGTCGGTCGGAAGTTGCATGGTCAGGCCAAGCGCCATGCCCCGCGGAATGATCGTGACTTTGTGCACCGGATCGGAGTGCGGCAGCATGGCCGCCACCAAGGCGTGCCCCGCCTCGTGATACGCCGTGTTCTTTTTTTCCTCGTCGGTGAGCAGGAGCGATTTGCGTTCCACGCCCATCAGGACTTTGTCTTTGGCGACTTCGAAGTCATACATCAGCACCGCTTTGCGGTTTTGCCGGGCGGCGGCCAGCGCGGCTTCATTCACCATGTTGGCGAGGTCTGCGCCGGAGAAACCCGGCGTGCCGCGAGCCAGCACCTGAAGATCGACATCGTCGGATAGCGGAATCTTCCGCGTATGCACCCGCAGAATTTCCTCGCGCCCGCGCACATCGGGACGGTTCACCACCACGCGCCGGTCAAACCGGCCGGGTCGAAGCAGCGCCGGATCGAGAACATCCGGACGATTGGTGGCGGCCATCAGGATCACGCCTTCATTCGATTCGAAGCCGTCCATTTCGACCAGCAACTGGTTCAAAGTCTGTTCGCGCTCGTCGTGCCCACCACCGAGACCGGCGCCACGATGGCGTCCGACGGCATCGATTTCGTCGATGAAGATGATGCAGGGGGCATTTTTCTTGCCTTGTTCAAACAGATCGCGCACACGGCTCGCGCCGACGCCCACGAACATCTCCACGAAGTCGGAGCCCGAGATGGAGAAAAACGGAACATTGGCTTCGCCTGCGACGGCCCGCGCCAGCAGAGTTTTCCCCGTTCCCGGAGGACCCACCAGCAGCACGCCTTTGGGGATGCGGCCACCCAATTTCTGGAACTTCTGCGCCTCGCGGAGGAACTCGATAATTTCCTTGAGCTCTTCTTTCGCTTCTTCCACCCCGGCGACGTCTTTAAACGTGATCTTTTTCTGCTGCATGGAGAGCAAGCGGGCACGGCTCTTGCCGAAGGACAAGGCCTTGTTTCCGCCGGTCTGCATCTGGCGGATCATGAAGAACCACAGCGCGCCGAGGAGCACCAGCGGCGCCAGATTGAGAATCCAGCTCGGCCAGGTGCCGTTGCTGATGTCCTTGAAGCCGTAGGGAACGCCTTTTTCCGTCAGCTTCTTGTACATGTCGGGATAGTTGGCGGGCACGATGGTATGAAAGGAGGAGTCGTTCTTATATTTGCCCTTGACTTCCTGCCCGATGAACATCACGTCGTGGACGTTGCCCTGGTCCACTTCCGACAGAAATTCAGAAAAGCCGATCTCCTTTTCCTTCTGGGCATTCATGCCGGGTTTTACAACCTGCCAGAGCAGGACGGCCGAGACCAGAATCACTGCCCAGAAAAGCACCGTCTTAATCGTTGAATTCACCTAAGGCTCCTCGTTGAAAGCGACCTCGTACCGACCCTCGACAGACGCCGCCTCTATAGTCCATGTTAGATGACGGAAACGGAGATTCGACTGGGAAAAGACCGCGTCTTTAATTCCAAACTTCAATTCTAGACCTTTTCTGGGAAAAGCGGACGCAGAAAACCCGAACAGAAGTCATTAGGGATGATGCTCCACCGGAATTCCGGCGCAGACGCGAAATTTCGAGCGTCGCACGCCCTCACCTCGGCAGTTCACGAATGCAGATGGCGTTCGCGGCGGAATTGGCCGCCTGGAAAGCGGTGGGGACGGCAAAGCCACGCATCCATACCAGCCCGCAACCCTCCGCGAAGGCCACCGGCCAGAGCTTTTTGTCGGCTCCGCTGGCGTGACGAGCCGTCAACAGCGCTTTCACTTTTCTCGGCGCCGAAGTATGCGCCGGGCGGTAGCGATCGCCGGGCCGCCAGTTGCGGATGACGATCTGCGGTGGCAAGCGCGTCGCATCCAGTAATTGACCGCGCTCGTTTTCAGGAATCTTCCAAGGATCCGTCAGCCGGGCTTCAAAGCAAGCTCGCAGTTCCGGAACCTCCACCGAACCGGGGAGGGGCAAGGCATACTCGTAATCCACTGCCCTGAGATCGTTACGCGCTGCGGACTGCAGAACCAGCGCGGGGCCGTCGCCACCGTGTTTGCCGGAAGCATTCTCGGCGTAATGAAGACTTTGTCCGCCGGGCAACTCGATTCGCCGTGGTTCACCAAATTCGCCCCGAGCCAATTCCAGCACTTTCTCTATCTGCCGAAAGGAGGGGCGTGGGTGACGAGAATTGGCATCGAGCCAGCCGCGAACCATGCGGCGCTGCGCGGCCAGCGAGAGGGCCAGCAGCGGCCCGACGTGTAGAGCCGCTGGTGAAGATGCAGTTTCGGTCTGGCGCTTCCCGATCTCGCCCGCTGAGCGAATTTTCACATCCACTTCGGCATGCCCCTGGTGCAACCCCCAATGCTCTTCCTCAGCGCGGGCGATTTCGGCAAGATCGCTCAGGTGTTCGAGCGCGGCGTCGCCAAATTCCTCCACGATGCGGGTCAATATACCGTGGCGCAGGCGATTTCGCAGGAAGGCGAGTTGGTGATTCGACGAATCCTCCCGCCATTCCTGGCCCTGCTCACGGAGGAATTCCCGCAGTGAAGCCCGCCGAAAGCCGAGCAATGGCCGGAACACCTCCCCCACTCCGCCCGCTTTGCCGCCCTCACTAAGGCGCTCCGGGAAAACGTCCTGCGCGAAAACGATGCGCGGATGGATGCCTGCCAGCCCACGAATGCCGGTACCCCGGAAAATGCGCAGCAGCACCGTCTCCGCCTGATCGTCAAGGGTGTGCGCGGTCGCGATTTTGTTGACGCGGCCCTCCCTGGCGAGTTGGCGGAAAAAACCGTAACGCAGTTCACGCGCCCCCGCTTCAATTCCTGACCCTTCAATTCCCGATGCTTCAGTTCCACTACGCCTGGCCGCAACCTTTTCCAGCGGAGCCGCGCAGACGTGCAATTCGAGTCCATGCCGGCGAGCCAGGTCCGCCACGAAGCGCTCGTCCCCATCGGATTCTTCTCCCCGCAGTTGGTGATTGACGTGCGCCACCGACAGCACCATCCCCAGTTCGGCCCGCGCTTCGAGCAACAGGAGGAGCAAGGCGACGGAATCCGCCCCCCCGGACACGGCGGCCGCGACGCGGTCGCCGGCGCGAATGGAGCGCCGCCGGCGAAGGCTCTGCGCGAACTGCTGGGCGAGAGGGTGCATGGGCAATCGCGGAATGAAAGAATGGTAAATCAGTTGGGTTGTCAGTAAGCACTCTTCAATAGGCACGTCACCGTGAGCGTTTCCCAGTTCTCGTTTACCGGGCTGCCGGAGAACCGGGAATCGAGAACTAAAATCTGCTATTCTCTTCACGAAATGCAGGCACTCTTCCGCTCCGCCGCCAGGCTTCTGATGCTGGTCATGCTCGCTCCGGCTTATCAGCCGATGGCGATGGCGTGCGCTGTGCCCTCGGCAAACATGCACTGCATGCGCCGCGCGCCCGCGTCGGGGAATGCGGTGCAGGCGGAAATGCCGTGCCATCATGCCCTGGCGCGGTCGAAACCGAAATCGGCGCCGGACGATTCCGCTCTGCCCTCGCTGCAAAGCGCGAATGCGGACGACTGTTGTAAACAGCATTGCTGCTGCGGCGCCGTCACATCGGAGTGGGCGCAGCCTGCCTCCAGGCTGCCATCTTTTGTGGCGCGAGAGATCGAGACAGCGCGGCCTGCTCAGGATTCCACTCCGACCTCCAGCGACGTCTGCCGGCAGAATTCCGCTCGCGCCCCGCCCCGCGCCTGAACAAAACTCCCTGATTCCGGCGGTACGGCGTTTCCCGTTGCCATCGCTCTTGCTCCCGCGGCTTGATCTTTCAACCGCATAACGCGGGGCTTAAGAGGCGGCGCGCAGAGCCTGTTTCCGCAATTGGGACGTTGTTCTCCCCCGGATCATTCGTGACGGGCGACTGCACGCGAGAGCAATTCCGCGAACGTCGTTCACAGCCGCAGAGGCCGGCCTCCATTCGCACCCGGGTTAATGGGGAGTGCGGGGGGCGCGGGAAATCCTCAAGCACACCGGGAGAAATTCATGACGCGCCACAAGTTTTTAGCCGTTTCCGTTTTGTTGTTACTGACGCACGCCGTCTTCGCCAATGTCTATGGCGGTGTACGCGGCATCGTGCATGATCCGCAGCACCGGCCCATTCAGAACGCCGCCGTGGTACTCAAAGGCAAGTCGTCGGAGTGGACAAAAAGCACCAGCACCGACGCCGACGGTGAATTCCAACTCAACGGCGTTCCACTGGGCGAGTATTCCGTGAGCGTTTCCAGTAAGGGCTTCGCGCAAATTGAGCAGGACGTCGTAGTCATCTCGGGATCGGTGCCGGTCGTCCACTTTCAATTGCAGGTGGCGTCGGCGAAAGTAAACGTCAACGTCTCGGGCGCGCCGGCCGTCGTCGCCACCGACAGCTTCACTCCCACCACACTGATCAGTCGCCTGGATATCCAGCGCACTCCCGGCGCCGACGGCACTAACAGCTTATCCATGATCACCGACTACGTGCCCGGCTCGTATGTGACTCACGACATGCTGCACATGCGCGGCGGTCACCAGACCACGTGGCTGCTCGACGGCATCCCCGTCATCAACACCGCCATCGCGCAGAATCTGGGAGCTCAGTTCGACCCCAAGGACATGGATTACGTGGAAGTGGACCGCGGGAGCTATGGGGCCGAGTTCGGCGACCGCACCTATGGTGTGTTCAACGTGGTGCCGCGCACCGGTTTCGAGCGCAACAACCAGGCCGAGCTGGTGATGACCGCGGGCAACTTCGACCAGACGGATGATGCGCTCAGCTTCGGCAGCCACACGGAGCGATTTGCGTATTACGCCAGCGTCAACGGAAACCGCAGCAATCTAGGTCTGCAACCGCCGGTGCCGCAGGTGGTTCACGATGCGGTCAACGGGTACGGCGGCTTTGGATCCTTCATTTACAACCTCGATCCCTCCAACCAGCTGCGGCTGATCACGTCGGCCCGGCATGACTACTTTCAGATTCCGTATGACCCCTTCGCCGCCGACTTTGAGAACACCCAGGGTTACGCCAGCGTGGGACTCCGCGATGGTCAGCGGGAGACCGATGCCGGCGTCCTGTTCAGCTGGGTACACACGTTTAACGCGCATCTGCTGACCACGGTTTCGCCGTTTTACCACTACAACAGCGGAGACTACGCCAGTAATCCGAATGACGTTCCGGTGGCCAGCACGGAGAATCGCAGTTCCACTTATGTGGGAGGGCAGGCCACGGTTGCCGCCAATTACAAGAAGAACGATCTGCAGGTTGGGTTCCTGAGCTTTTACCAGAAGGATAACCAGTTCTTCGGCGCCGTTTTCAACGACGGCAGCGGAAACTCACCCATCGCCGATCCCGAACATCCGATGGCCAATCAGGAGACCTTTTACATTGACGATAAGTTGAAACCCTTTTCCTGGCTGATGCTCTCGGCCGGCATGCGTCCCACATGGTTCTCCGAGGGAAATTTTGGAGCTGATTCCGCAGCGCCCATTTCGGAGTCCGCCATCAGCCCGCGCTTCGGCGCGGCGGTGACCATCCCTAAACTGAATTGGACATTCCGCGCCTTCTACGGGCACTACTATCAAGCGCCGCCTATTGAGACCGTTTCCGGGCCGGCCCTGATCAACTATGTGCAAGGCCAGCAGTTGGGTTTCATTCCGTTACCGGGCGAGCGCGACGAGGAACATCAGTTTGGGGTTACCATCCCCTATCGAGGATGGGTTCTCGACGCGGATAACTTCCAAACCAACGTGGCCAATTTCCTCGACCACAACAACATCGGAGCGTCCAACATCTTTTTTCCAATCACCGTTTCGTCGGCCCTGATCCGGGGATGGGAACTCACATTGCGCTCTCCCCGCATTGCGCATCGTGGGCAGATTCATCTTGCCTATTCCAACCAGATCGCCGAGGGTAGCGGCACCATCACGGGAGGGCTCACCGATTTCACACTTGCTCCCGGACTGAGCGCACTCGACCACGACCAGCGCAATACCCTGAATGTTGGCGGCGACGTTACGCTGCCATGGCGCGCCTATGCCTCGACCAACGTTTACTACGGCTCCGGATTCAGTAACGGAGAAGAAGGGGTGCCGGGTTGGCCTTATCAGGGCGCCTACCTTCCCGGACACACCACTTTCGATCTCTCGGCGGGCAAAGATTTTGGCGAACGCTTCAGCGCTTCGGTCACAGCCCTCAACGTCGCTAACCGCCGCGTGATCTACGACGATAGCCTTACCTTCGGCGGCTATCACTGGAATCTGCCAAGGCAAATCTACGTGCAATTGCGCTTCCGGTTTCACTATTAAGGAGGGCAGCCCTATGGACCGAAGAGACTTTGCTAAACAAGTGGGCGCGGCGCTGGTGGCGGGAGTGCTGGCGGGCGCCCCGTTCCCGGCGCAGGAAGCAAATTCCAGCCCTCCGAAGATGCCGCATCCGATGCCTTCGGGGCCACCTTTGCAGATCGCGATGCTGGTTTACCCGGGCATGACGGCGTTGGACATGGTGGCTCCGCAAACCATATTTGCGGAATTGATGAATGCTCGCGTCCACCTCGTCTGGAAGTCCCAAGAGGTCGCGATGAGCGACACGGGAATCCCAATTGTTCCGACCATCAGTTTTGCGGAATGCCCGGCCGAGCCCGACATTCTGTTTGTGGGCGGAGGCACGCGGGGAACCTGGGCGCTGATGAACGATCCCGAGGTCATCGCGTTTCTTCAGACTCGTGGCGCCAAGGCAAAGCTGGTTACCAGCGTGTGCACGGGGTCGTTGGTTCTGGGCGCGGCGGGCTTGCTCAATGGCTACAACGCCACGTCGCACTGGGTGGCGCGCGACTTGTTGCCGCTGTTCGGAGCCGTACCGGTCAATGCCCGGGTGGTCGAAGACCGCAACCGTATTACGAGCGCGGGGGTCACCGCTGGAATGGATTTCGCGCTGCGTATCGCTACGCGCCTGCGCGGCGAAGAATACGCCCAGATACTGGAACTGGCCAACGAATACGATCCGCAACCGCCGTTCAAATCGGGCAATCCGGTGGACGCGAGACCAAGCGTCAGGGAATTTGTCAGCGGCTACTTCGCGCCGGTAATGGAGGAAGCGAGGACGCAGGGCGTTCAGGCCCGGCAGCGGCTTGGTTTGGTGTCCTGAAAATTGGGAGTGCAGTGCTCCGCTAACGATCAATTTGACTACAAATGGTGATCTGAGATGAAGACGATTCATTCTGCCCTCCGGCCAGTGGGCTTCGCACTCCTGATGACCGTCCTGGCTTTCTTGTCGTCGAGCTGTTCTCGCCAGAATAGGTTGATTGTGGGTGAGATTCCCTCTCCCGCCCCGGCTGGAAGCGTCGAGCCCAACCTGACGGTTGCGGACAATGGCGTGCTATTGAGCTGGGTCGAGCCTGTCGGCCGGGGGGCCCGAGCGCTCCGGTTTTCGCGGCGTTCGCCGGGGGGCGGGTGGTCAACGCCGCTGACGGTTTACAGCGGCAGCAAGCGCGAAGACTCTCCGTCCGAAGTGCCTTCGGTCGTTGCCTCCGGCCCGACCGAGATCACTGCCGCATGGACGCAGGTGGCGCAAAATTCCTCCGCAGGATATCAGGAAGACGTGTTCACCAGTATTTCCGGCGATGGCGGTCGTTCCTGGGCTCATCCTCAGCTGGTAAACCAGGACCATACTGTCAGCGAACATGGCTACGTCTCGCTCGCGACTACCGCTAGTGAAACGCCGGCGGTCTTGTGGCTGGATGGCCGCGACGACCAAGCCCAACACCGCTACCACCTGCTGACGGCGGCGGTGGGCGCTCCCGTCGAACGGCAAACCATACTCGATGACGACGTCTGCACTTGTTGCCCTACCGCTCTAGTGCATACCGCTCATGGCCTGGTGGCGGCGTATCGCGACCACACTGCGGACAATATTCGTGACATCAGCGTGGTACGCTCCGTGAATGGCCGCTGGACAAGTCCGACCGAGGTTTCGCATGACCAGTGGCACATTGATGGCTGCCCTACCAACGGGCCCGCCCTGGCCACCGACGGGCAACGGGTGGCGCTCGCCTGGTTCACCGCAGCCCACGAGCAGCCGGTGGTCAAGGTCAGCTTCTCGGCGGATGAGGGAGCCACCTGGTCTTCTCCAAAGACGGTCAGCGAGACGCCGGCGGTGGGCCGGGCCGCGGTCGCATTGTTCCCCGACGGCAGCGCGCTGGTGGGCTGGGTGACGGTTCCCGAAGCGCCACATTCCGCAATGGTGGTGCGTCGCGTCACCGCGGATGGCAAGCTGGGACCGATTGTGGACGTGGGCCAAGCAACCTCAATTCACGGCCGTATCAAGCTGGCGTCCTGGCGAAACGAAACGTTCCTGACGTGGGTGGAGGAAGGCTCCGGCCAGCAGGTGCGCGTGGCTTCGATTGTGCAGCGATGAGTCATCTCATAACAGCAGCCTGCGGGAGGAGTTCATTGGCGGAGGTCCGCAGGAAGCCGCGCGCTCTGCTGGCGGCCGCCGCGATCGCAGCTCTGGTGTGGTGCGGACTCATGAGCACCGGCTGCCACAGAAAAAGCTACGCGCTGAGCGGGGAGGTAATCTCGAAGAGCCCGGACACCGATACCATTACGGTGAGGCACGAAGAAATCCCCGGCTTCATGGCGGCGATGACCATGCCTTACCGCGTCAAGAATCATGCCGGCGTCGAAGCGCTCCAGCCCGGCGACATGATTGCGGCGGATATCGCCTTTGCCAACGACAACGACCGCAGCGATTACTGGCTGGAAAATATTCGCGTTACCGGGAAAACAAACCGCGCTGAAATCGGTCCGCGCATGCTGACGCCCGGCGAACCTGCGCCCGACCTCACTCTCACCAATCAGGACGGAAAAACCATTCATCTTTCCGATTTCAAGGGTAAAGCTCTGCTGGTAACCTTTATTTACACCCGCTGTCCCATGCCGGATTTCTGCCCCCGCCTAAGCCACGAGTTCGCCCGCATTCAGAATGAACTCAAGAAAACGCCCGAGGACTATGCGAGGACTCATCTGCTGACCATCAGCTTTGACCCTAAATATGACCGTCCTGCCGTTCTGCGAAAGTATGGCCTGACGTATCTGGAGGGCGACGCCAGCGGTTTTTCGCATTGGGACTTCGCCTCGGCCAATCCCGCCGAACTTCGCCGCCTGGCGGAGTCTTTCGGCCTGCTCTACGAAGCGCAGGATAATCAGATTGTCCACAATATGAGCATCGTACTGATCGGGCCCGACGGCAAAATTGCGAAGTTCTGGTCCACCGACTGGACCTGGACGGAACTGATGGCGACCATGCAAAACGTGGCGCACAGTTGAAGTGCACGGTTGGGCCGCGCGGCACGAGCGGCGGCGAAGAAATGATTCCCCCCTGCGCCGGCATCTAAACATTTGACGCTTTTCCAGACTTCTCCGTATAATGCAAGGCGTCCACACCCTGATCCCACGCTGTTGCTTTTGGCGTGAAGAGCCGGTGCGTTTTGCGCGCTTTCGGCGTGCGCCGCTTCGGTTTACAGATGCTTCAGGTCTGTGTCTCAGGTCTACTGATTGACAGGCTCGGGTTGCGATTTGCGCGGTTCAGCCCAGCGCGCTGGTTGCGTCCAGCCTGTCCGAAAATCTGAAAGAATTCAAGATCCCCGAAGGAGTTCAAAGGTCCAATGATTACGATTAGCCCCTTAGCGTCACGCAGTTTCGTGGTTGGCAAATTTACCCGCCTTGCCCTGGCCGTGGTTGGCGGCCTCTCTCTCTTTGCCCTGGCGCAAGCTCAGGCCAGTCCAGCGGCCTCGGCTGCCACGCCGGATGCGCCGTCCGCCTCGGCGGCCACGGCAGGCAAAGCTACCGGCACGAAAGTCGGCACCATCAACATCGAACAGGCGATTTTTGCCTCCAACGAGGGGCGACGCGATTTCGAAACCCTGAGCAAGAAATTCGAGCCCAAGCAAAACGAACTCAAAGGTCTGGCCGACGAACTGGACAGCCTGCAGAAGCAACTCAGCGCGCAGCAGGACAAATTGAACGACGAATCGCGCGAGAAGCTGGTGAAGCAGATCGAAACCAAGAAGAAGAGTTTCGACCGCTCGACCCAGGACGCGCAAGAGGATTTTCAGGCGCAGCAGGGCGAGATCGGCAACAAGATCCTGACCAAGATGGCGCCGCTCATCGTGAAGTACTCGAGCGACAACGGGTATGGCATGATCCTGGACACATCACAACAGTGGCCGCGGGGTCCGGTGATCTGGTACGGGCCGGCGGTAGATATCACGCAACCCATCGTCGAAGCGTACAACACGCAATCCGGGGTACCGGCGCCGCCAGCGGGCAGCACTGCGACCAAGCCGGTAAGGCCGGCAACTTCTCCGGCGAGTAAGCCTGCGGTGAAGCCGCCGGCAAGCACACCGCCGAAACAGTAGCAGCGTTTTTCAAAGTTATCGAAAAAGGGCCGCGCGCTGGCGCGGTCTTTTTTTTGGGACGGGCATGTCCAACTGCAAGAGCAGAACCATGGGCGGCGGGCGAGGGCGCCCGCTCTACACGTTGACACTATAATCCCCTGTGTGACCGCGCCTCGTCCCGATTTGTCGAACTTGACTCGCAACCACACGCCGACTCCTGAGGGGCGCTGCTGGGCGGAAGTTTCGCTGTCGGCACTGAAAGAAAATTTCCACGTCGTCCAAAAGCACGTCGGCCCTGCGGTCACCATCTGTGCCGTCGTCAAGGCCGATAGCTACGGCCATGGCGCAATTGAATGCGCTCGCGCGCTCGAATCGGCTGGCGCGACGTGGCTGGGCGTCACCGATGCGGCCGAAGGCCTGGCCCTGCGCGCCAAGGGTGTACGGGTCCGCATCCTGCTGATGACCGGAATCTGGAAAGGCGAGGAAGATGCCATCGTCGCCCACCATCTCACTCCCACCATCTGGGAGCCTTGGCACATTGACTTGCTGGAAGCGGCGGCCCGGCAGCGGCAAACCATTCTGCCGGTGCATCTCAAGCTCGACACCGGGATGCATCGTCTGGGAGCATCGCCGGAATCCCTGCCTCATTTGTGCGAAATGTTGTCCGCCTGCCGCCATTTGACGCTGGAGGGTTTCAGTACCCATTTCGCGTCTGCGGAGCTGCTCGACGCCGAAGACGCCACACGCCAGATGAAGCTCTTTGCCGAGGGTCTGGCTGTGGTGCGAACCTATGGCCTCGATCCGCCGCTGATCCACATGGACAATTCCGCCGCCATGACAGCGCGTCCTGAAACCTGGAAAACGATGGTCCGGCCGGGAATTGCGCTCTACGGATACTCCCTGGCTTTCACTCGTGGCGGAAAGCCGGCAGCGGTTGCGGAATTGCCGCTGCGCCCCGTGCTCGCCTGGAAGACGCGGGTCTTGACGATCAAGCAAGTCGCGGCTGGCGAGGCGATCGGCTACATGGGCACTTTTGTGACCCGCGAGCGCAGCCGCATCGCAGTCTTGCCGGTGGGTTATGCGGATGGCTATCCCCGCCTGCTTTCGAATCGGGCGCGGGTGCTGGTGGGGGGCGAGTACGCTCCGGTTGTGGGACGCGTCTCCATGGACCTGACCATTGTCGACGTCACCCACATCGACCGCGTCGCGGTGGGAGATGAAGTTACTTTGATTGGGACCAGCCAAGGCAAGACCGTGGACGCCGTCGAACTGGCGCGGTTGTGCGAAAGTGTCCCTTACGAGATTCTCTGCGGCCTCTCGCAGCGAGTGCCGAGGGTGTACTTATGAGTTTTGGGAGCGAGCGCCGGGGGACTGCCGAAGTGCTGCGCACAGAAGGGAGGGTCTTCGTATGCCCCGTCAGTATTCCAGTGCGCTTTCGCTGAGCTGAACCTTTCATGGTACAGTGTACTATATAAAGTGCATGGTGCCTGACGACCCGCGGCCGCAAAAGATCCCGCTGATTTTTTACCGCACGCTTGCGGGCAGCGAGCCGGTGCGGGAGTGGCTAAAAGGGCTGGATGAAGCGGAGCGCCACGCGATAGGAAATGACCTGTTGCGGGCGCAGTGGCGGTGGCCGGTGGGGATGCCGCGGTGCCGCCCGATGGGAAACGGCTTGTGGGAGGTCCGCACCGGACCTTCCGACGAAGCGGACGGCGCGTGTGTTGCTCTGCCTTTACCGCGAGCACCTGGTTTTTGCGTTGCACGGGTTCATCAAAAAAACGCGGGCTACGCCGGATGAGGATTTGGAAACGGCGCGGAAGCGCAAGAAGGAGTTGGAGCGATGAGCAAGAAAGCATATGGGTTCGAGCCTCGATGACTTCCTCAGGGAGGAGGGCATCTTCGAAGAGGCGCAAGCCCAGGCGGTCAAAGAGGTCGTTGCGTGGCAGCTCGCCGAGGCCATGAAGAAAAAGAAGATCTCCAAGAACAAGCTGGCAATGCTGCTGAAGACGAGCCGCACCCAGGTTGACCGTATCCTCGATCCGAAGAACGACATTACGCTCGGCAGCCTGCAACGGGCGGCGGCGATGGTCGGTCGCCGCGTCACGATCGAGCTGGTGTAGGGAGAGGGAACAAAGGCAGGCATATCCGCTCGACCGGCGTCGAGCACGGAGATAGGCGTGTTGATCCAACTTCGCCCCCGCCGTGCGATTCATCCCGCGTGATAGTCGAATTGCTTCTGGAACTCTTCCCGCGAAACACGCGGGAATCTGAAACTTAAGCCAGGCGTGAGAAAGACTTTATGGTCAAACTGTTGGCATTATTCGTAATCGGGGCCGCACTTACTGCTTTTTCCCATGCGCAAGATACCGGGAACGACGCCCAGTCCGCCATTCGCGGGGTGATTGACGAGCAACAGGCGGCCTGGAACCGGGGCGACCTGGAAGGCTTCATGGCGGGATATTGGAATTCAAACGACCTGACATTTTTCTCCGGAGGACGGGAATCCAAGGGCTGGCAGGCGGCACTCGATCGCTATAAAAAGAATTATCGGAGCCCGGGTCACGAAATGGGCAAGCTGGAATTTGCCGGGTTGAGGATCGAACTCCTGGGGCCGGAAAGTGCGGTCGTGCGCGGCGAATTTCATCTGACGATGTCCGATGGCAGGAAGCCCCACGGATTATTCACCCTGATCTTTCGCAGATTTCCCGGCGGCTGGAAAATCATTCACGATCATTCCTCAGAAGATCATTCCTAAGAGCATCCTGCGTCAGAATAGTGACACCGCATAATAGGCCATGGGCGAGCGAGAACTAGCGCCACCGCGCCAAAATCGCGCCCATGGCGAGGTAGCAAGCCAGTTGATAGCCGGTGTTAATCAGGTAGAGCTTGCTCGGCTGTTTGCCGAACAGCGCCCCGGTCAGTTGTACGGTGGTGACGAATCCCAGCCAGACGGCAAAGCCGATCTTCATCCCGTAAGGAATCGTGATCACGTAGGTGACGACGACGATCTTGTCGAGCACGAGCGCGGAGAGCAGGCTGGCCACGAATGACAATCCGTACATTTTGCCCGCGCCCTTCCGGAGTTCCGCCATCTTCGCCTGATCGTTCGGATCGAATCCCATGAGGCGCATCCAGGGGCCGGCAAAAAGGACCGGCGAATACCAGAGGAATCCAATCACCATGGTCGCCACCGCCGAAGCCAGCACGGCCCAGAAATTAATGCCTGCAAACGAGTGAGTGAAGTTCATTGCGTTGCTCTCCCTTGTGTTGTTCTCCGTTGCTTTGTCCCCGGCGATTTGCCGTGTCCGCGAACTTAAGAGGGCGCAATAGTAATGCGGAGACTTGAATTTGGGGAAGGGGAAAGTTGTGGGCGGGGCGGCTAGGCCGCCCTATAAGATCAGGGCGAATTTAGCGGCCGCGGTCCATGGCCTCATTGGCCAGCCGATCCGCGATCTGGTTGTGCTCGCGGAGGGCATGACGGATCTCGAAATGCTCCAGCCCGCGCACCAGTTGCTGCGCCTGGTCGTAGAGTTTCCGAAGCTCGGGATGCCTCACCTTATAAATGCCTTTCATCTGACGGACCATCAGCTCGGAATCGCTGATTACTTTCAGCTCTTTGATATGGTTTTCGGCGGCATAGCGCAGCGCCGCAAGCAGGCCCTGATACTCGGCATAGTTGTTGGTGTGGCGGCCAAGATATTCGCTGAGTTCGGCTAGCGGACGTCCGGCGGCATCCTGTATGGCCACGCCATACCCGGCGGGTCCGGGATTGCCGCGAGCACCGCCATCCACGTGTGCCGTGACCACGGCAGATTTCGGGGCCGATTTCGGGACGGAGTTCGGGATAGCGTCCCCTTGAGCAAAAAGATTACCGGAATTGGCAGCAGGCGAGGGCCGAGGCATGAATCGAGTTTACAACGCGCAAATCACTCGGCGCTTTTGGGCGCTTTCATGCCCAATTCCTTCATGACCATCTGCAAATCCTTCCACGCTTCACCCTTCTGCCGGGGATCGCGCAGCAGGAACGCGGGGTGATAGGTGACGGCCAGTTTGCATCCGTCCCAATCGGATGCCGCGTTAGGCCGCCAGCCGGCGGGCCGGAAATCATAGAAGTGCCCGCGTAGTTGCATCATCGAAGCATTCATCGCGAGCAAGGTCTTCGCCGCGACCGCTCCCAGGGCCACAATCACACGTGGCTTAATGGCGGCAATCTGGCGCATCAGAAATGGCGAGCAAGTGGCGCACTCGTCGCGCTCCGGAGTGCGATTGCCGGGCGGGCGGCACTTCACGATGTTCGCTATATAAACCTGCTCGCGTGCAATGCCCATGGCCTTGATCATGTTATTGAGGAGCTGTCCGGCGCGCCCCACGAAGGGCTCGCCTTTTTCGTCCTCATCGGCGCCCGGACCTTCCCCCACGAACATCAGTTCTGCGCGCGGATTGCCCACGCCAAATACGATTTGCTTGCGTCCCTGCTTATGCAGCACGCAACGGGTGCAGTCGCCAAGATCCTCGCGGATAATTTTCAGCGCCTCCACCGGATCGCTGACGCCCAGTTCGGGCCGGGCTTCCACTACTTCGAACATGCCGGGTCCTTCCTCTAATGTCGCCGAAGTTGTAACCGCCGCTTTGCGTGGCGTCATTTGTTCTCCCGACTCATCTTCTCCCGACTGCTCGTCCAGCGACCGCGCGGAGACAGCCGTCTCAGCGTCTTCGACGGCGATTTTTTCGGGCGCGTCCTCTATGCCCGCCGGCAAGGGGCGTCGATAAAAGTCATAAATGCCGAGATCGTTGTAGAAGCGCAGCCGGGCGGCGACTGCGATACGCAGTTCCGGATTCAAGCTGCGCGCCATCGCCGATTAGCATAGCAGCATACAAAGACCGGGGCGAATTCGGCACGAGCGCCGTGGCCCTCCATCTCAACACTCGCATCGTTTGAATCAGGCGGCCCTAGCGCGCCGGCGCGTCATCGAGGATCGCCTGCACTAGGCCGTCGATTGCGTCCGTCACTCGCTTGGCTGGAAGATTGAAATTGTTGGAAAGAATGGAAAACACCAGCACCTGGCCAGAGTCCGCGGTCGCGTATCCGGAGAGCGTCTTTACTCCTCCGAGCGAACCGGTCTTGGCCATTACGCGGTTTTGCAGGCGGGCAGAACTCAAGCGCTCGGAGAGGGAGCCGTCGACGCCGCCGACCGGGAACGTGCTCTTGTAAGCCGCGCCCCAGGGTTGGGTCGAACAATAGCGCAACAACTGCACAATCGCGTGCGGAGTGACCAGGTTTTGCCGCGAGAGTCCGGAGCCGTCATAGAAAACATATTCGTCGCTGGAGATTCCGGCCTGGGTGAGAAAGCCGCGCAGCACTTCGAGCCCGCCTTCGATGGTGCCGGCGTTGCCACGCTCTCGTCCCAGCAGGCGCAGCAGAATTTCAGCATGCAGATTCTGGCTGACCTTATTGACCACGCGGACATCTTGCAACAGTGGCTTGGATTCGTAGCTGGCCAGCGTGATCGGCTGGTCCGCCTTCAGGCGCTGGCCATCGTTTTCGCTGCCCCCACGCGAAGGCGCGATGGCGGTGACGCTGAACGTGGAAAGAGTCGCCAGTTCGGTATGCCGCGTGCGCTGATGTCCGTAGACGACGATGCCGCGCTGCTCCAGTAGCTGGCGAAACAGTCCGGCGGCAAACTCGGCGGGATCCTCAATGGCCAAAGCCTCGTTCGCGCCCGCGTCATCGACCGGCATGTTGCCCCACAGCGTAAGCACCGTCGAACCCGGCTCGCGATTGACAAAAAACTTGCGCCCGGTGCCGGCGGGGGTGGTGATGATGCGATTGTCCAGCCGGTAGTACTCGGCAAAAGGCTTGACACTGACGAACGCCTTTTCGCCGGGACGGTCGGCGGGCAGAATGTTGACGAACACAACGTTATCGTTGATGGTGAGCGCGGACACCGGCGCGCCATCCGCCCATACCAGGTCGTCCTGACTCCAACCCTCTCCGTAACGTTCGAAAGCGAAGTAGGAGTCATCGGCCACGATGTCGCCATCGATAAACTTGACGCCCTTTTGCACGAGGGCGTCGGCCAAAGATTCCAACGCCTGGATGGGATCATCGTTGCGCTGGGTGCGCAGATCGTAGGGAAGCTCCCGGCCCGACAGATTGGGATCGCCGCGCCCGACCAGCACAAGGTCGCCATTCAGCCGGCCATAGCGGTCGAGCGTGCCGCTGGTTTCCACCGTCGTCCGAAACTTGTAATCGGGACCGATCAGAGCCAGGGTGGCGGCGGTGGTGAAAAGTTTCGTGTTCGAGGCGGGAGTAAAGAGTTTGTCGCCGTTCTGCGCGTAGAGAGTTTCACCGGTCGTCAGAGAAACCACTTCGATGCCCCAGAAACCGCGGGCCAGGTCCGGCGCCTTGAGCACGGCAGCAATGCGATCCTGAAGCGAAACCTGCGCCGGTTTCGGGCCGGGCGCGGCCCACAGCGGCGTGGCCAATACCGCCGCCAAAATAGCGGCAAGAATCGTGATCAGGCGCAGGCGCGGCGGGGTTTGACGGAGCGGCATCTGTTGGATTGTAGCACCGGGGAAATGCCCTATTTTGGGGCAGTTTCCGATGGTCCGCAGGCCCAGGCACTATCTCTCCGCTAGAATAGCCGCGACTGCAATAGAGCCCATGCGCGCAATTTTTCAATGGAACCTGGGTACGCGAGTGCTGGAGTTAGGCCGTCGCACCCTGATCATGGGCATCGTCAATGTTACTCCCGACTCTTTCTCCGATGGAGGCACTTACTTCGACGCGGAAAAAGCTGTTCTGCATTCCAAGAAACTGCTGGACGAGGGCGCCAGCATCATCGACGTAGGCGGGGAATCGACGCGGCCCGGAGCCTCAGACTTTGTTTCCGAGGAAGAAGAACTACGGCGCGTGCTGCCCGTGATTCAGGCGCTGAAGCGCGACCGTCCGCAGGCGGTGGTAAGTATCGATACCTACAAATCGGGCGTGGCGCGGGCGGCGGTGGACGCCGGAGCCGAGGTAGTGAACGACGTCAGCGGATTCCGCTGGGATTCGAAGATGGCGAAAACCCTGGCCGAACTTAAAGTGGGAGCGGTCCTGATGCATTCGCGAGGCCGCCCCTCCGAATGGAAAGCCCTCCCGCCGATCGGCGACCCCGTGCTTACGGTGAAGCGCGACCTGCGCCAATGGGCGGAAGCCGCGGTTCTGGCCGGCGTGAAACGCGACCACATCGTGCTCGATCCGGGATTCGGCTTCGGCAAGCGTTTCGAGGAAAACCATCCCCTGCTCGCGCATTTCACCGAACTGCAAGCCATGGGATTTCCCCTGCTGGCCGGAGTGTCGCGAAAATCGTTCGTCGGACGGGCGTTAGCGCGTGGCGGAAAAGACGCCGAAATCGCCGACCGGCTTTATGGGACGCTGGCCGCGGAAACCGCGCTGATCCTGAAAGGCGCGCAGATCATACGCACTCACGATGTAAGGGTGGCGGTGGAAGCGGCGCGCATGGCCGATGCGATCGTGGCCGCCGGAGGCTAGCATGCGGACGCATCGTTCCGCCCGCTTTACGCGTGAATCGCCTCGGCCCTGGGGAGAGCATCCATAGCCGGCAATCGAATCTCGAATGCCGCCCCCCCTTCGGGACGGTTGTAACACGTGATTTGTCCCTTGTGGTCCTGGATCACGCCATAGGTCGCGCTCAGTCCTAGGCCCGCGCCCTTGCCCACCGGTTTGGTGGTGTAAAAGGGATCGAAGACGCGCTCCGGCTCACGCACTCCCGGGCCAGAGTCGGCGAACTGAACCACCACTTCCTCACCTTCGCGCCAGAAGGAGACGAGCAGCCGGCCGCCGCCGCTCTCCTGCAAAGCATCGACTGCGTTCTCGACGATCTGCAAAAAGCCCTGCAAGAGCTGATTGGAATTCCCGAGGACTCGGAGAGAGGGTTCCTCGCACTCGACGCTCAGGGTAATCTTCTTATTTTGCAGCTTGAATCCTTCCATTTGGACGGCGCGTTGCAGAAGAGGCTTGAGTTCGAGCGCGTCTTTTTCTCCGGGAGTCTGCTGCGCGAAACTGAGGAGATCGTTGACCAGTTCGCGGGTGCGGCGCGCCTGTTGCCCGATCTTCCGCGCTATGGAGAGTTGCTCGGGGGCCAGTTGCGTGCTGGCCGCCATGCTTTCGGAACTGCTCAGGATGGCGGTGAGCGGAAACTCCAATTCTCCCGCCGCCAGCGCCACCAGTTCTCCAAGAGAAGCCAGTTTCGCCTGCTGTACGGCTCTGCCTTGCAGCCGTCGCAGGTTATCGAAGCTGTCGCGGGAATCGCGCAGCAACTGCAAGAGGCGCTGGTCCAATAAATGTTGCTTCAGGAACACCACAAAGGCCAGGACGGCGACCCCCCCGAGCGCCACGGCAAAACGGATGTGCCGCAGATAAGGCCCTTCATTGCTGAGAAACAATGCCCAGTAACCGATGACCGGCAAAGAGAGCAGCGCCAGTTTTGCCAGCTGGGGAACCAGCGAGCGCCCCGCGCGCTTGAGCGATGGCGTCCTCTGTGCATCGCCGAGGTTCCGGCCGCCTGATATGGCCGCCCACAGGAACCAAAGCAAAGACGCGAGAAAGGCGAGGTCGTAAACTCCCCCGGTGTAGTAGACACCGCGCGCAATGGCCGCGTTCATCGCCTCGGACGCGAAGGTGTAAAGAATGCTCGCGAAAAAAATGTTGCCGTACAGTTTGCGCCAGGCGCCGGAACTGCTGAAGAAGGCGGAAGCCGAGACCGCAATCAGCAACAATCCTTCGAGCAAATAGAGAAGATCCCAGCGCAGGCTGCTCAAAGGAAGATTGGGGACCAGGTATTCCTCGGGAAAAACAAAGTACGCGTAGACTACGATCCACCAGACCAGCAGAATCAAGACATCGAGCGCACTCGGCAACATGCCCTCACGCTCATCGGCCTGATGCGGCCGGATCGCCACCGCGGCCATGATGGGCACGATATGCAGGAACAGGACAATATCCCCGGGCGACGGGTCGGGCACCGGCTTGCGGAGCACGATTTCAAACCAGGCCCAGACCGCCTGGTTAAACCACCACATGCCCGTGCCCGCAGTCACCAGACTCCAGAACAGGCGGGTGTGTCCACGGCTGAGAAAAGCATTGCGCGCGGAAAGAGCGCAGCTGGCGGTAATCACCAGCAGTGGAACTAGGTCGCCCAGCGCCACCCGAAAATAGGAGTTCGGAAACACCGCCGGGGCGGCCACAAAGAGCAGCAGCACCGAGCCTCCGCCCAAAATGGCCGAAATCTGGATCGAAGAAATGCGGGGCGCCGGAATGTGGAGACGCGACATCTTTATGCATAATTATCATGTTCGCGGGTTGGGGTTCAGACTAAGGAGACCCTGACGGTGGTTACTTCCGTAATCGACACCAAGTGAAAGAATCTGCGGAAAAACTCGATTGTGCACTCGATTTTGGGTGGCGCAGCGCTTCAGCTGCTGCGATAACTCCTTGGTGAACAACCCGGCTTTAGCCGCCGCCGGCCAGAGACTCTCCGCGAAACGACTTTTCAGCAGGCTGCTGAAGCCGCCATTGCTTTTGCGCCGGTTACGGTACCACTGAAACATCGTGCTCCCAATCATCATCCGGCGAAACGGGGCTCATCCATGCCGACGATGCCTGTTTTCAGGCAAAACAAATCGCCGGACTGGGGATACTTCTTCTTATCTTCCTCGCTCAGTCCAAGGGCGGCGGAGGTGATATAGAGTTCGTCGAGCCGGTTACCGCCAAAGGCGCAACTGGTGGGATTGGCCACGGGCACGGGATACTCGCGGTCGATCTTGCCTTCAGGATTAAAGCGAATCACTTTCCAGCCGCCGCAGTATGCGCTCCACACGAAGCCCTCGCTGTCCACCGTCAGTCCATCCGGCAGACCAGCCTCGGGCGGAGTCTGGGCAAAAATGCGGCGATTCGATATCGCGCCGGTTTCCGCAGCATAATCGTACGCGTAAATGCAGTAGCGGAAGGTGTCGGTGAAATACATGATTTTGCGGTCCGGGCTCCAACCGATTCCGTTGGCCACGGTGACGTCCTTATCCCGAAGATGACAGGAGCCACCGGGCTCCAGGCAATACAGCTGACCGTCCGGGCCTTTGGGATTGGCGTTGTTTAGCGTGCCCACCCAAAACCGGCCTTTGCCATCGGTGGCAGCGTCGTTGAAACGAAACCCGGTCCGCGTCGCGAGCGGATTGCAAATCGGTTCGAACTTCTGGCGTTCCACATCCCAGTTGGCGAGGCCATCGGAGGTCGCGGTAACAAACCCGCCCGCCTTACGAATGCCCAGCGCCATGACGGGAATGCCGGTCTCAAAAATCTCCAGACGCTTGGTTTGCGGGGAAAAACGGAGGATCTGGTATTGCTCGATGAAATTGACCCAGTAGAGGACGCCCTCCTGCGAATGCCACACCGGGCCTTCCCCAATTACGTTCCGTATTTCGAGTACATGCTCCACTTCAGCCATGGTCACCCGCTTCCCCCGAGGTCGAGATGCGGGCGAGGAACGCCGCAATCTCGTCGGCTAGATTATCAGACACTCGAGGATTTTGCGGGAGAAGCTTGGGGAGAAGATTGGGTCGGAAGATTTCGTGGGAGAAGCTGGCACCGTGCTGTTCCTAAGACCTAAACCCTAAGACCTAAGACCTAAAACCCAAGACCTAATACCTGCGCTGCTGCGTGCGAGCGCAGAGTAACTTGTCCGTTCAGCAGCACTCAGCGCGGCGACAGGCAAAATGGCCGGTGCCAGAGCTGCCTGCTAGAATCGACTCATCGTCATGGAAGCCTCCCGCATCCGCAA
>CAVVAP010000010.1:0-105682 GCA_963746205.1 uncultured Acidobacteriaceae bacterium
CACTAGCCGCCATCTTCCCTTGCCAAATTTGGTTATTGGTGTAGTATGCCTTCGATTCAAATCTGTGCCCGTTCCCGGAGGAACCCGTGGCATCTCCCCCTGTGCAAGTTCCCGAAGCATCGACAGTTCCAGATAACCCAGTCTTGTGGATTGTCGGACTCTTAGCGGCGGTGATCGCGGCAGTTCTGATTTTAAGAGTTCCCGGGCCCGGCAAGCCCTGGCCTCCAGGCTACGATCCCATGGGACACTGGTGGCTGTCGGCGATACTCGCCACGTTGCCCGTGGTGGTGCTGTTAGGGACCTTGGCGTTACTCCATCTCAAGGCGCATTTCGCCGCTTTGCTTGGGCTCGCCACCTCGATCGTCTGCGCGATTTGGATCTTTGGCATGCCCGCAAGTCTGGCCGCCAAAACGGCGGTGCTGGGCGCGGGCTATGGCCTGCTGCCGATCGGCTGGATCATCCTCAATGTCATCTTCTTATATCAACTCACCTGCGACGCGGGACTCTTCAAGGTGATGCAGGAGAGCCTGACCGGAATCACGCAAGACCGGCGGCTGCAACTTTTGCTGATCGCCTTCAGCTTCGGCGCTTTTTTTGAAGGCGCGGCCGGTTTCGGCACTCCCGTGGCGGTAACCGCGGCAGTGTTGATTGGCCTGGGCTTTAAACCGCTGGAGGCTTCCGGCCTCTCCCTGATCGCCAATACAGCGCCCGTGGCCTATGGCGCGCTCGGCACTCCTCTGATCGGATTACAGGGCGTTACCGGACTCGATCTGCGCGAATTGAGCGCGCAGGCGGGCCGCATTCTGCCTTTCTTTTCCGTTCTGGTGCCTTTCTGGCTGGTTTGGGCGTTTGCCGGGTTCCGTGGAATGCTCGAAGTTTGGCCGGCGGTTCTGGTGGCGGGCGCGTTCTTTGCCATCCCGCAATTCCTCGTCTCGAATTTTCACGGACCGTGGCTGGTGGACGTGGTCGCGGCCGTCATTTCCATGCTGGCTCTGACCCTCTTCCTCATGAAGTGGCAGCCGAAGCGCATCTGGGGTTTCGAGCAGGATGGAATCCGCGCGGCTCGCGGCACGCATGGCCATCGCCGGTCTCTGGTGGCGAAAGCGTGGGTGCCTTGGCTCGTCCTGAGCCTGGTGGTTTTTGCCTGGGGACTGCCTTCGGTCAAAGCCCAACTGGACAAAGTATCGGCGCCGAAGTATCCAGTCGTGGGCCTCGATAAGAGGATTCAGCGCGTGCCTCCGGTAGTTCGCAAGCCGACGGCGGAAGGCGCCGTGTATTCGTTGAACTGGATCTCGGCGACCGGCTCGGGCATTTTGCTGGCTGCCGTCATCGCCGGTTTGATTATGGGCTTCACGCCGTGGAAACTGCTGCTAACCTACGGCCGGACTCTGATGCGCGTGCGGTTCTCCCTGCTCACCATCGCCGCCATGCTCTCGATCGGCTACATGACGCGCTATTCCGGACTGGATGCCACGATGGGACTGGCTTTTGCCCGCACGGGCGTGCTCTATCCCTTTTTTGGCACGCTGCTGGGCTGGCTGGGCGTGGCGCTGACCGGCTCGGACACGGCGTCCAACGTGCTGTTTGGCAGCCTGCAACGGATTTCCGCCGAGCAAGTCGGACTCTCGCCGACATTAATGGCGGCCGCCAACAGTTGCGGCGGCGTGATGGGAAAAATGATCGACGCACAAAGCATCGTGGTCGCGAGCACCGCGACGGAGTGGTACGGGCACGAAGGCGACATTCTGCGCTATGTGTTCTTCCACAGCATCGCGCTGGCGTCCCTGGTGGGAATCATGGTGACGCTGCAAGCGTATGTGTTTCCGTTCACGCGGCTGGTGGTGCGGTAGGGGACACGGCTTGTCGGGCGGACAAGGCTGGTGGAACGATCTTCACTGGTAAGTCTGTCGGGATTGGCGTGAGCTCTCACGACGACCAACACTCTGTCTTTTGCGAAAAGGCGGTGCCTCGGCGCGGCAAAGGATATTTTTCTTGACAGAGCCCTCTCCGTCATCGAGGGCCGCCCGCCGTCGAAAAATAGAACAATCAACCAGGGGGTTGCTTTGGCAATGAAAGATCAAGTCTTAGATCAATACGCTCGGATGTGGCCTCGAGAAGTATTCCACCGACTTGCCGAGAAGAAAAAGAGTTCTCCAGAGGGACACAAAAGCCCGAAGCAGATGTACAAGGAAATTCCGCTGCTCACAAAACCCGGCGTCTATGTCCTCTATCGAGACACCCAGCCGTACTACGTCGGTCAAGCGAAGAAACTCAGGCTTAGGCTTTATGAACACGCTTGTGTGGCAGACAGTCGCTACTACAACTTCTGGAACTTCTTCTCGGCATTCGTCGTTGAGGATCCGGGAGCCAGAAATGAGGTTGAGGGACTCCTCATTGCATCTATGCCAACAGCAAACAGCTCGAGGCCGAGAATCAAAAAGGAGTCGCTGCCTGCGCCAGTCAAAAAGATGATTCGCGAGATTGAATGGAGGCGAGCGAACCCTCGCGCGGCAAGAGAATAAGAGCGTTTTCCCGGCACCTGATTTTAGATTATTTGGGAAAATGATCCCGAGGAATCAGGACCTTTTGAAAAACGTAGTGTTGCGCACTCTGCCAAGCTGAGTATCGTTGACGATACAAATTTGAGTCATGGATACTTGACGAGATATCGACGGCAACGGGACATCTCTGATGCTGGACGCGCTCCGATTGTTCGGTATAGGCTCTAGCCAACTAATCGGCTAGTGCCGAATAATCAGCCCCGCCTTCAGAATTGACAGATTTGCAAATAGAGCTAGGCTCCGCTATCTCGGAACTGACGCCGTTCGGGTTAGGAGTAAATCGTTTTATGGTAGATGACAATAATGAACCCTGCTTGAAATGTCACCACCCAATTTCGGATCACCGTATCCAAGGTTGCATGCATACGGATGACTTGGGACCGCAACCACACGGGAATCCAGAAAGAGAACTCTGTACGTGCGATGGATTCGTCGGAGCAAAAAGAAAGTAGGACCGAACCTAGGCAGGCAGCAATCTTGACACGATCACTAGAAGACTTTGCCTCGAAGTACAACCTCGTGCTCGCAGAGGGTAAGAATGACCTTCTTGACTTCGAGGATGCCAGCCAGGTGTTTGCCGGTCCCTGCCTCACATTCGAAGACGACCGTTTTGCCTACTGAGAACAAAGGCGCATCACGCTGGGTTTGCTTGCCGGACGCCTGGTCGTGATCGCCCATTCGCCCCGCGACCAGGGAACGCGCATCATCTCCATGAGGAAGGGGAACCGACGTGAAGAAAAAGCCTATTAAGAGCGACTTGGCACGGATTGACCGTATGAAAGACGCCGACATCGATTATTCGGACATTCCGGCGCTCGACCGTGCGTTTCTCCGGAAGGCGAGCGTGGTCTGGCCCCCGGGAAAAAAGCAGTTGACGATTCGTCTCGATGCGGACGTCCTGGATTGGCTCAAAAGTCATGGCAAGGGCTACCAGACGCGCATCAATCGAATTTTGCGGGTGGCGATGGAGAGCCAGCCGCCTCGCCCAATCCCCTCGTAAAATCTCTCGGCACATGCCAAGTGGAATGGACTTGGCCGGGTGGCCCCGATCCGATCTTGGGTTTAATCCTACGTCATAAGAACTGAGGGTGCCCCTTCTCGCGCTTTTCAAGAACTGGGCCGTCAAACCGTCCCTCCCTAAGGTTTCCGCCGCTGCTTGCCAGGGGCGGCAATGCCCTGGAACACCAGGACCGCGCGGTTCAACCGCGCAATCTCCTCGTGCTCCAGGCGTCCGACCCGTGCGCCGATCCTCGCCTTCGGAACGGTCGTGATCTTATCTACCATAAGCCGACAAGCAGCGCGCAGCCCGTTATTTTCGCTCGGTTCGACCGGCAGCCGAAATAGAGGAGCTTCAGTTGGATCGGTGGTGAACGCGCAGATCGTGATCGACTCCGTGCTCTCGAAGCGGTCGTCTTGAAGAATCACCACCGGACGAGGCTTCGCAGCGTAATCCTTCCCGCCGGCAACCGTCCAAATCTCACCGCGTTTCACTCCTCGCTCCAATCGGAGATCGCGTCGATGAACTCCTGGTCCTGTCCGGCGTGAGGGCTCCTGGCAACCGCCAGAGATTGCTCGCGCGCTTCGGTCACGAACGCAGGCAAGCTCATATCCGGTACCCAAATCTGAATTGGGCGCAGTCCCTGCTGGCGCAAGCGCTGGCGATGCGCTCGAACCTTTTCCCGGGTCGATTTGGATGGCATGCGCGGCCTCATTTTGACACCACTTGGTTACATGTAACCTACCACGACCTGGGCGCCGGTGTCCACGTCCAACAAAACGCTTGCCGACTGTGTTGTCCAAGGACAAGGGTATTCTGCGAAGTGCCCAGCATCGCTCTTTTCGTCAGAAAGGTTGAGGACCAACGCACTCGCCGTCAGCGGACAAAAATCTGCTAACTCACTGATTCTTAAATACTTTACAGTTAAGTCCTTATTTCTCAAAGACCTGGCAAAAAATCCCGCTAAGTCTTTGACTTTAAAAGACCAGACCAGGAGGGGTCCCTCAAGCTCGGCTCGTTCGAGTTTCTGGCCAAGACGTGGATTTGTCACGATCTGAAGGCGTGGGAACATTCCCGCGCCGACGGAATGATGGTCGCGGCTATTCCAGATCGAAGGCCAGCCACTGGAAGCCGCCGTTTCGCTCCACTTGTAGAGCCACCGGATCATGCGGCTTGATTTGGGACAGGGCGGTACGAAGGGCGGGGAGCGAATCGACGGGAGCCTGGTTCACGCTATGGATGACGTCTCCGGTTTCGAGGCCAGTGGCGGAACTCAGGAACTCCGCCACGCGGGCCACGACGACAACCCCGGAAGGATTGCGCAGCGGGCCCAGCATGGCCACCAGTTTGTCGTCCACGGGGAGCGCTAGTATCCCTAGCGGGGCGACCAGATTGTCGCGGGAATTGACCAGGTCGGGCAGCGAGTCCATCGGATCCTTCATCTCCAGAGCTGCGATCAGGAGGGTCTTTCGCTCGCGGCCACGGAGAACTTCGAGTTTGAGCGACTGGTCGAGAGGATGGAGGTAGAGAGCAGCAGTAAAAGCGGGCAGCGTGCCAATCATACGACCATCGGCGCGCAGGACAATGTCGCCGATCTTGAGGCCGCCCGCGTCGGCGGGACCTCCCGGGGTAACGTCGTCGATGATGACGCCCCAGTTCTGTGCCAGACCCAATCCGCTGGCCAGACTGGCGGTGATGGTTTGCGCGCCGGCCTCGACTTCGATGCGATGAACGTGTCCGTACTTACGCAGGCTCTGGTAGACAAAATGCACGACGCGGGCGGGAATGGCGAAGCCCAGCCCTTCACTGCCACCGGCCTGGGAGAGAATAAAAGTGTTGATACCGACCACGTAGCCTTCGGCATCGACCAACGGTCCGCCGCTGTTGCCGGGGTTGATGGGCGCATCGGTCTGAATGTAGACGAGGGGACGAGAGGGATCCGCTTGCCGCGCCACGGAACTGACCACGCCCATGGTGACTGAGTTCTCGAGGCCCTCGGGACTGCCGAGAGCGAACACCAGTTCTCCCTGATGCACCGCCCGGTGATTGCCCAGCGAGAGAGTGGGCAGGCCGGTCTGCTCGATCTTCAGCAAAGCCAAATCGGTTTCCTTGTGCAGGCCAACCAGGCGAGCTTCGACGACGCGCTGCTTGCCCACGGGAGCAATTTCCTCGGGACGATCGACGGACGGCATGGGCAAAGCGACACGAATGACCTGTGCTCCTTCGACCACGTGAGCATTGGTCATAATGTAGCCGCTGGAATCGACGATGACGCCGGAACCGATGGCGTGTTCGCGGGAGATGAGCGCGGTTTGGCCACGGCTGCTCTCTTCCACCGCGCCATATCCGGTAACCAGAATTTGCACCACGGCGGGGGAGATTCTGGCGGTGAGCTGCTCGATGGCGGAATTCAGTTGCAATAACACGGGCGGAGGTTCGGCGGGCCGCGCCCCAATCATTTTCGCGTTATCACTTTCAGGTTCAGGCTTCGCGGCGGCGGGAGCGGGAGACTGGGTCGCGACCGGTTTCCCGGCAACCTGTTGGGCGAGGACGGGTGCGGCGAGACAGACAAAAGCGATGCAGGCGGCGAAGAAACACGGAACCTGAATGGGAGCGATGCGATTTCGAGCGACAGGAGTCATGGCGGCGTTAGCCCTCGGCTGGCATTGGTACCGGCATTTACGGCCGGCTTTTAGGTTATCAGGGCGGCGAAGTAATTGATTTGTTGGTGCGGTGCGAACTGAGACGGTTGTTATGCTTATGCCAGAGCTCGAAGCAGGAGCGAGTGGGAGGCTGGGGTGCCGGGGATCGATTCCGAACGAGAAGCGCTGGCAATCCGCGGCTACGAAGTGCGCGTCTCCGAGGAGACAGGCGACGCCGCCTGGGATGCATTCCTGATCGCGGCGGGCGGCGAATACCCACAAAGCAGCCTGTGGGCGCGGGTCAAGAGCGGTTCGGGGTACAAGACCAGACGGATCACGGTACACCGCGAGGGGACAATCGTGGGCGGCGCCCAGTTGCTGGTTCGAACCCTCCCGCTCGCCGGAGCTTTCGGGTATGTGCCGGTGGGTCCGGTGCTGGCGCCGATGCTCGAGGCGGACGCTGCTGCGCTGGCATCGCTGGTGGTCGAGCAGCTACGGACTCTAGCTCGGAAAGAAGGGCTGCGCTTCGCGGCAGTTCAGCTTCCGGCGGGCAGTCCGGCGGCGGAGATTTTGCGGGCCGCAGGCTTCTTGCTGCCCACGCCGAAACTGGCGCCGACGGCTTCCATCCTGATTCGTCTTAATGATGCCTCAGCCGATGACGCCCTGATTTTTTCGCAGATGAGCGCGACCACACGGAAACACATTCGCCGCAGCGAGCGTGGCGGGGTGACGGTGCGGCGGGGTGGGAGTTCCGACCTGGCCAGGTTTCACCGTCTGTCTTGCGCGACGGCGCAGCGGCGCGGTTTTCCGGTGCCCAATGAAGAATACGTTTCGCGGGTTTGGTCGGCGTTCGCGGCCACCGGCAATATCGAGATTTTCGTGGCGGAGCTTGGCGGCGAGGCTGTTTCCGCGCTGATCGTAATCGCCTTCGGAGACACGGTTACCTGCTGGAGAATGGGCTGGGCAGGCAAGCAAGCCGGCGTCTATCCGAATGAGGCCATGCACTGGGCGGCAATTCAATGGGCGAAAGCGCAGGGTTATCGCAGGTTTGATCTCGGAGGCATTCACCTCGAAGTGGCCAGATCCAGCCTGGCGGGTGAAAACACGCGCAGCAACGACGCGCTCAAGGTGGACTACTTCAAACTGGGCTTTGGCGGGACGGTCACACTGTTTCCGGAAGCCTTCGGCTTCGTGCCGAATCCGGGGCTGCGGTGGGCGTGGCCCCTACTGTCGAGGGCGATGACGAGATTCCGCGGCGCCAGCAGATGGGCGCTCAGCCGCTTCGCCGGCGGCGCGTAAGTCGCTCACGGAATCAGTCGTTATCCGGTGGAATGGCCTGGAAGTCTACGCCGTTGGGCGCGGGCAGGTCGATGAAGTAGTCGATGTCCTCGACGGCGGGGATGGCGGCGCCATAGGCTTGCGGGGCGCTGGTGAAAAATTCGCGCAGGTCGTTGGAGGATCGCGCGTCAGCGAATCCCAACTGCTGCTCGTGGGTCGGACCGAAAAAGATTCCCTCGACCATGTTGAGAATGCTGCCGAAGTCCTCGGGCTGGACTTTGCTTACGAGTCCGGGGGTGGTGTAGGCGGAAATCACGATTAGAGGCACGCGGAAACCATAGTTGTAATTGCTGTAGGGGGCAGCCAGTTTCCAGGGCGCTTCGTGATCGTACCAGCCTCCCCAATCGTCCCAGGTGAGGACGATCGCGGTGTTCTCCCAGTATCCGCAAGAATTGTTGAAGCCGCCGATGGCGTTGACGATGGCGGCGACGTAGGAGGGTCCGAGGCCTTTGTTGGAACTGGCATGATCGGACCATTTGCCATCGGGAATGACCCAGCTTACGGCGGGCAACTGGCAGTTTTGCAGATCGTTCAGGAAAGGCACCGCGCCGTAAGTGCCGGTGAAGGGGAAAACAACGTTGCTGGCCCACTCCGTGCCTTCGCACTTGGTGAAACCGGAATTGGGCTGGCAGATGGCGCTGATGGAAGCGGGAGCGTCCCAGATAGAGCCGGCGCTGGGAGCGTAATATTTCCAGGAAATGGCGGGAGCATCGAGCAGAGTGGCCATGGTGTTGTGGCTGAAGCAAAAGTCGCCTAACGCGCCGCCAAACAGCGTTTCCGTGCCGCTTGCATCGATCAGAAAATTCATGGCGGTGGTGTCCGCCAGACATCCGGCGAAAGAGGTAGATGGAGAGAAGTTTTCGGAGACGAAGGTTGCGATTTTATCGTCGGCCTGAGTCGGGGCCGAGGTTCCGCCAAAAATAAACTGGTGCGCGGGATAACTCGGACCCTGATTGGTCTGATACATGTAATTGGCCCATCCCCATCGTCGCGCCATCGCGAGATAGGGGTCGAGGATATGGGTGACCAGGTTCTTACCGTAGAGATTGGTGGAGGTGAGCGGTTGGGTGTTATCGACGTACATGAACTGGTTCCACTCGCCGGCGGCGCAGCCGAAGATTTCGGCATTAGCAACGCCGCCACAGCCGGGAACAAGAGGGGTAGTGGGAGCGGTGGCTTCCGAGACGAAGGCATTATGCGCGTGATTGAGATCGAAGTTGGTAGCCAATCCCACAGGCGACAGGGGCTTGCGTTTTCCGGCTGCGTCCAGCCAATAATTTTGAATGTCGTACTTCGCGCCATTAGAACCCTTGAGCGAGAACAAGCCCTGGAAGAGGTTGTCGGGGGTGCGGTTCTCCTGAAAAACGATGACTACATGTTTGATCTGCGGGGGAAATTGCGCAGCGGCCGGGGCTCCGAGGAGAGCCAGAAGAAGTAGGACCTGGGCGGGGCGTTGCATGAGACTCTCCTGTTCGATCTGGGCTGGCACGGCGCGGTCAGGCGACGGCTACTTCAGGTCGCTCCACAGGCAGGAGCAACCACCACTATTATTGTCGATAGTGGGCCGGGCGGTAGCGGTTGTCAAGCGCGACGACTGAACCCAGCGCCCTTTACCGAATCTATTTGACGCCGGGTTTTTCCGGGGTCTCCGATATCTTGGCCTTTCACGGATTGCAACTGACCGGCGACTCGCAATGGTTTCGAGTTGAAGCAGGTAGAATTGAAGCATGCCGACGGAGCCATCCCGCTTTATCCTCGCGCTCCCGAAGGCTGAGTTGCATCTTCATCTCGAGGGCGCGATTGAGCCTGCAACGCTGCTCGAACTGCGCCGGCGCCACGGCATGGATGGAGCGTCGCTCGCCGCAGTCGAGCAACTTTACAACTACAAGGATTTCACCGGCTTCCTCAGCGTTTTTAAGGATGTGACCGGGCACCTGCGCACGGCGGACGATTACGAACTGATTACCTATCGTTTGATGGAGCGGCTGAAGACGCAGAACGTGCTGCATGCCGAGGTGATTGTTTCGGTCGGCGTGTGCCTGTGGCGCAAGCAGGATTTCCCGGCAATTTTCGAGGGACTGGAACGCGGCCGCCGACGCGGCGAGAAGGACTTCGGCGTTTCCCTGTTGTGGATCTTCGACGCGGTGCGGCAATTCGGCGCGGAGAAGGCGCAGAGTGTGCTCGATATGGCGGCGCAGTTCCGGGATCGCAACGTCGTCGGCTTCGGCATTGGCGGTGACGAGCGCAATGGACCGGCGGAATGGTTTGCCGACGTGTACGCGCATGCCGCAGAGGAGGGTCTCCGGCTGACGGCGCACGCCGGGGAAACGGTGGGACCCGATTCCATTTGGGGGGCGCTGAACCTCAAAGCGGAACGCATCGGCCACGGCCTGACGGCGGGAAAGGACGTGGAATTGATGGAAGAGTTGGCGCAGCGGCAGGTTCCGCTGGAGATTTGCGTGACCAGTAATCTGCGAACCGGCGTTTGCCCGGAACTGGCGCAGCATCCGGTGCGGAGCTACTTCGATCAGGGATTGATGGTGACGCTGAACAGCGACGATCCGGCGATGTTTCGGACTTCATTAGCGGGGGAGTACGCGCTGGCGCAGGAAGGGTTCGGCTTTACCGACGAGCATCTACGCGAACTGGCTCGGAATTCTTTCGAGGCGTCGTTTCTGCCGGCGGAAAAGAAGGTAGAGTTTCTGAATATGTTTGACGCGGCGGCGCTTCGATCTTAGTCCGTTTCTACGGCGTGGTTTCCCTCGGCAAGACCTCCACCATATTCGCCGATAAAATGTCCGCGGGCGTAATTCAGCGATCGTCATTCAAAGATCGTCATTCAACGATCGTCATTCACCGATCGTTACTGGGCGATCGTCATTCGGGGATCGTCATTCGGGGATCGTGATTGGGAAATCAGTGCACCGTAACCTTCAGGTTTGTTGGTGGAGGTGGCGGGCCACTGGTTGCATTGCCGTAGGCGAGCGCGGTGAACAGGCGCACGTTCGGATAGAGCAAGGTGCCGGAAGAGACCGAGCCCGGATTCGAGGGCAGCGAGAAACTCACCGTATTCGCGGTGGCTCCCGTAACTTGATAAGTACCGGCGAGCGGGCCCGAGGCTATGCGAACTTCTCCGGCGGGAAGGCAAAGCAGACTGGTATAGGTGGTGCAGGTGGCGGCGGCATTCCACGGAGCGCCGGCAAAAACGAGGGTCTCCGTGCCACCCGACCAACTGGCCGACACAAAAGAGTAGGAATGCTGCATGCTGGTGTCGACGGGAGCGTTCTCAAACACCAGTTCGGCGGCATTCTTGCTGGCATGGCCGCCCACTCCCGTGATGTTACCGCCGCTCACGTCGGGACCAATCACGGGCCACGGCGGAGTGCCATAAATGGTGGACATGTAGGCGGGCTGGGCCGAGTAATAGAACGAGGCTGGAAAGCTGCTGTTGGGGTTGCTTAAACCGGGATAGAGGGCGGCATTTTCGGCGCGTTCATCTCCGGGGCAGGCCGATGCAGGCACCCCATCCCCGGTGCAAAACATCGACGTCGCGGTGACCGTATCGTAATTTCCCCAACGCATCAGATAGTTACCCACCTGCGGGTCGTAATCGCTGGTGCTGGTGCAGTTGGGATAATTGGTGCAGAATCCGTTGACGCTGGTACAGGAGGAAAATGTGCAGCCACCCACCCCGCCGGTATGCTGCAAGCCGTAAATCGCGGTGTCGCCGTCTCCGAGGTTGCTGGGATGGCAGGTGGGAGCGGCCAGGCACTGATAGGCATTGTGGTATCCCGACTGACCGAGAACGTTGCCCACGATGTTAATGTAACGGCTGCCGGCGGCCAGATTGATGGGCGAAGTCTCAGACGCGCAAGTTCCGCCAAAACAGGTGGGAGACCATCCGCTGAAGTAGTTGCGAAAAACGGTTTCGAAATAGTGCGTGCCGTGGACATTGTCCGCTTTGAAACCGGGAGAAATGTTGCCTTCGTCGAGATTGAGATTGGTGCCCGCGGAGTGCCGGTAGTTCATCGCCTGCAGCCAGTTATTTGAAGACGCCCACACCGGGTTAATGCTGAAGTTATAAGCAAAAAACATGCCGCTGCACGCTCCGGTGCAGGAGGGCGAACTATCGCTCGTTTGCTGGATGATATTGTTAACCACCGCGCCGTCCGACGAATTGTTGAATTCAATTCCGTAACTGACGATCTGGTGGGTCAGGGATTCGAAGAAGTAACTGGATTCGATTTGCACGTTTTTCGAAGTGCGGACGTTGACATGGCTGCGCGCGCCATAGAGCGAGCGCACGCCGTGCACCCAGCACTGGTAGCAGCCGAGAATGTTCACCGTGCTGCTGTAGGGGCTTTGCGAACTGTCATTGCGATTGTTGAGCGTCAGGTTCTCCAGGCCATCCTGGGCGATGGAGGTGCTAGACCACCAGGCTTGCGGGAGCCGCTTGTTATCGTGATTCCAGTTCGGCATGTAGAGGCCGGGGGAAATGGTTACGGTGGCGCAGTTGGTGCCGCAACTGGAGACTCCGGTTACGAGCACGGTCTGATTCTGCGAGCGGTGGCATTGCTTGTTCGATCCCGAAATCGTGTAGCAGGGGCCATCCTCGCGGGCGAAACCTCCATTGCCGTCGCCCGATCCGCCTTCCGATCCGCAGACCGAAAGGCTGGTGTTGCTGGAGCCGTAGGTTTGGAAACAGTTCCAGATGGTTCCGTTGTCGGCCTCTTCATCCAACTGATCGAGCACGAGCACGGTGCTGTTCGGCGCGAGGTTCGCTTTATTTCCGGCTGACGGGGTGGTGTTGCCGCAGTTGTTCAGAGTGATGGTGGTGGCTCCAACGGCATAGCCGGCTGTCCAGTCGCAAACGTTCTGCTCGCCGCCTCCACTGGTTTGGCTGTTGGGCAAGCTGGGCGAACCTTCCATGGCCACCACTGCGCTGAAATTGCCCGCGCCCGATCCGCTGAAGTTCAAAATGGTCTGGTCCGCGCCCATTCCGCGCAACACCACGTAACTCTTTTGGTTAAAGCTGATGCCGCTGGTAAGGTTGAAGGTCCCCGCGCCCAATTGCACGTACTGATTGGCGCCGCAGGATGAAAGGGCATTGCTGATAGTCGAGCCGCTGCCGGAATAGGGCGCAATGGTGGAGCCGCACTGCGTCCAGTTGGTGTCGGGCAAACCACCGGGTAATCCGGCATTGGCCCAATTGACGGCGCGCGAAGGAGAAAGAATGCCGGACCAGAGCTGCGCGGCGCAGCTTACGGATAAGCAGAGCAGGAGGAGGGACAGGGTTATGAACTGCTTACTTCTCATAGGCTTTTGGCCTCCGGGGGAATTCGATCTCACGCGTTGTAATGTAAGTCTATACAAAGTGCGGCGGGCCTCACAGACGCGAAAGTGCATGCTGGTCATTGCCTTCGCCGACCGGTTGGCCGCTGTCCCATCGGTCATGCGAAATGGGGAAAAAGTCTATGTCTGACGCGGATTTACGTGTTTCGCGGCTCTGAGGTGCGGCCAGGCCCTTTTATGGACCAAAAGCCTTGTCAGGGGCCGGTAATCGGGTTACCAGCGGCTAACGGGCGCGCTTGCGGCTTGAGCGAGGGGTTACGGGCATCTTAGGTTCTAGGGGATCGAAGGGCTGGCGAAACTGTTATTGTCTGCCGCGCATTCATCTTCCAGAGTCTAAGACTCATTGCGCATTTAGAATCGTTCGCAGGGCAGATCGTCGCAGGGCAGATCGTCGCTGTTCAGATTAATGGAAGGTTCGCATTTGCCAACAGAGAGCGAGAAGATGTCCGGCGCGGAAAGCCTGGTCCGCACGCTGCTCGCGGGCGGCGTAAACACGTGTTTTTCGAACCCGGGCACGTCGGAAATCCATATCGTCGCGGCGCTCGACCGTGTTCCGGAGATGCGCTGTGTGCTCGGCCTTTTTGAAGGAGTGGTCACGGGCGCGGCTGATGGCTATGCGCGGATGGCGGAAAAGCCGGCATGCACTCTGCTCCATCTCGGGCCGGGATTCGGGAACGGGCTGGCTAATCTGCATAACGCGAGCCGGGCCCAGGTCCCGATGGTCAATCTCGTCGGCCAACATGCGACGGATCATCTGAATTACGACACACCGCTTACTTCCGACATCGAAGCCATTGCGCGGCCTTACTCGAAATGGCTGCGTACCTCGCGCGCCGCTGCGGAAATCGGACGCGACGCCGCCGAAGCGGTGACTGCCGCGCGCACCGCTCCGGGGCAGATTGCCACGCTGATCGTTCCCGCCGATGTTGCCTGGAGCGAGGGCGGCGGGGTGGCCGCGATCCCCGCCGTACCGAAACCTCGGCTGCCGGAGTCTCAGGCCATTGAGCGTGCCGCGGCCATGCTGCGGTCTGGAGCGCGGACCGCGATCCTGATGACGGGAAACGCTCTTTATGGAGAAGGTCTGGTCACGACTGGACGCATCGCGGCGGCAACCGGCTGCAAGCTGTTCGCTCCGTATCCTCTGACTCGCCTGCAACGGGGCGCGGGCGTGACGACCGTGGAGCGTGTGCAGTATGTCCTGGAACCGGCGAAGGAGCAGTTCAAGGAATTTCGCCAGCTGATTTTAGTGGGAGCGCAGGCGCCGGTTGCTTACTTCGCCTATCCCGGGAAAAACAGCGAGTTCACCTCGGAAGACTGCGACATCCACACCTTGGCCAGCCCCGGCGAAGATTACCGGGGCGCGCTCCAATCTCTGGAGTCGGCTCTGGAGTCGGTCGCGGGGGCGCGCGGCGGGCTGGGAACAGCGGAGAAGGCGGAGCGGCCGCCGATGCCAAGGGGAGAAATCACTTTGGCGGGACTGGCGGCGGCGGTCGGAGCGGTGCTGCCGGAGAACACCATCGTGGTGGACGAGTCGATGACATCGGGACGGGGATTGATGGCCGCAACTCGTGGCGCTCCGCCGCATGAATGGCTGGGAAATACGGGCGGCTCGATTGGCATCGCGTTGCCGCTGGCGGTAGGCGCGGCTATGGCGTCTCCGGAGCGCCGCGTATTGTGCCTGACTGCCGACGGCAGCGCCATGTACACCGCGCAGGCGCTGTGGACCATGGCGCGCGAGGGTCTCGATATTACGACGGTCGTCTTCGCCAATCGCGATTACGCGGTGTTGAACCGCGAGTATTCCTATCTGGGAATTGGGGATCCGGGAGATCACGCCCGGGCGATGTTCGAGATCGGGCGCCCCGACCTCGACTGGACTCTGCTGGCCAAAGGAATGGGAGTTCCAGCGACGCGGATACATTCACTGGATGAGTTTGGGAAGGCGCTACGGGCGGGCTTGGAAGGTCAACACCAACGACGAGGGCCGTCGCTGATTGAGGTGCCGTTGTAGTGAAAGGGCTGGCGCCTGGCGGCTTAGAAATTTACGCGGGCGCGAGTTTGGCGAGCTCGCCCTTGATTATTTTTCCCGTCGGCGTCAGGGGCATGGCGGCCACGACGAGGATTTGAGAAGGCCGCTTGTAGGGCGCGAGATGTTGCGCGGCGAACTGCGCCAACTCTAGTACGGACGCAGCGAGTGACGGCTTGCACTGGACGTAGGCAATGACTTCCTCGCCGCCTTGCGTCCCCTCAACGGTCCGGCCAACGACGGCGGATCGGAGCACGGCTGGATGGGAGTTCAGAACCGCCTCGACCTCGGCGGGATAAACATTTTCCCCAAAGCGGATGATCAATTCCTTGCTGCGGCCCACGATAAAGAGGTATCCCTTCTCGAGCCGCGCGAGATCGCGGGTATTGAACCAACCCTCGGGATTGATGGCGGCAGCGGTTTCCTCGGGCGCGCGATAATAGCCCTTCATGACGTTCGGACCGCGGACCCACAATTCTCCGACCTCGCCCTCGGGCACGGGGCGTTGATTGGAGTCGACCAGAAGTACTTCCACTCCGGGGAGGATCCGGCCGACCGAAGTATCGGTGCGACGCTCACCGACGACCGCCTGGGAAATATTGGGCGAGCATTCGGTGACGCCGTAGCCGTTGTGCAGCGCCATGCCAAAGAGGCTCTCCACTTGCGCCTTGAGCGCGGGTTGCAGAGGGGCGCCGGAGGAGGAAATGATGCGCAATGCGGGGAACTGGAGTTGTTTCAATCCCTTCAGTTTCGCGTAGTCAACGCAGAGGGCGAATACCGAAGGGGTTCCGAGGACAATGGTCAAGCGCTCTTTCTCGAAGGTGGCGAGAGCGGCCACGGGATCGAAGCGCGAGACCAGGTACAAGGTAGAGCCACTCAACAAAGATCCCAGCAAGACGACGGAGAGACCTACGGCGTGCGAGGCCGGCAGAACGCCGTAGAGGCGATCCTCCGGCGTAAGGGAGCGAATTTTCGCGGACACGGCGGCGACGAAGAGCAGGCTGCGGTGCGTCAGCATCACACCCTTCGGAAGCCCGGTGGTGCCGGATGTATAGATCAATCCCGCGACGCGCTGCTCGGGGTCGGGATCGAGCGCTTCCGGTTCGACGGTTTGATTGAGCGGGCTCACTGCGATGGGGCCCAAGCCCGCCGCATCCTGAATGCTCGCGCCATGCCGCCGGGCGTGTTCGCGGGCCTGGGGCGAGACGCTGGTGGTATAGAGAAGGAGGCGAGCGCCACAGTGGTCGCGGATCTCGTCCAGTTCGCGCGCCGAAAGACGGGCATTGACGAGCACCGGCCAGGCGTCGATCTCGGACAAGGCCAACAGGATGGCTACCAAGGCGCGGCAGTTTTCGCAGACGATAATTACGCGGTCGCCGGGGCGCACTCCGGAATGCAGCAGCCAGCGCGCGGTATCGGAGACTGCCGCCGCCAGTTGCCGATAAGTCCAGGCGCCGGCGGGTTCGACCAGAGCGGGATGCTCCGGCGAACGCTCGGCCCAGGGCTTGATTATGTCGCTGATGCGAACAGGAAGATCCATCGCCAGTGGTGTAATTGTAAGGGCTGGGAGCTTAAGCGGAGGGGTATGACAGGAGTGGAACTCGCACCCGTGGATTGATGAAATTTACTTGGCTACGCTGCTTTGCCCTGGTCTGCGGCAGCGGGGGCTTTGGATGCGTCAGCATGTTTCCGAATGCGCTCCATGGGCTCGGCGACGCTGGGCGAACGGGCGATGATCCAGATAATGGCGCGATTGATCAACGACAGGGGAAAGGGCAGCGGGCGCTCCACGTCGACGAACAACACGATGCGCTGCGCGTCACAGTCATTCCACACTTCGTGCGGATGGCTGTCGTCGAAAATCATGCTCTTGCCTTCCTGCCAGGACTGAACGTCGTTGCCGACTCGGATGCGCGAACCGCCCGGCGGCCCCGGCACAATCAGCCCGAGGTGATAGCGCAACACGCCCTTCCACAAGCCGCGGTGCTCGGGAATGTGTTTCCGGGGGGCGAGAATCGAGAACATAGCCGAGGTCATGCCGGGAATTTTTTGCAGCACGCGCACGGTCTCCGGACAGCGCGCGCAATTCTCTTCGGCTTTCTTGCCGTAAGCGTAGAGCCAGAAGGTCTTCCACTGCTCGCCTTCGGTCAGGTGTTTTTGGGCGTCTGAAATATCCTGAAAATTGGGGATGTCTTCGCGGCGGGTGAGGAGCGCTTCCAGTTCGCGGCGGACTGCCGGCCAATCCGCTTCCACGTTGGCGGCCCAGGGAAAGGCCTGGGGATCGAAGAAGGTCTTCTTTCGGTCGGGGAAAAACAGCAACTGTTCAATCGGCTGGCGAGCGAACATTAACATGATGACCACTCCACGCGAAGATCATGTCAGTCGCCGGGAAACAACCTCTAGCCGGACCGCGAAACCCGCGGCGGCCGCTAGTGATCGCCCTGGCTAACACCCCAGCAGTATAGCGCGGGGATGCGGATAGAGGCCGGAATTATGCCTATCCCGATGGGTTAATACATTGGTGGGAATGAGCGGAATTGCACATTGCATACATGGCAAATAGCCGGAGGCAACGGCGGGAAATTGTGTCTATTTCGCGGCCGCTGTTTCCTCGGCGACGGCGTTGCGGAAGTAATCGAGCGACATGCGCAGGCCTGTTTTCAAGTCAACCGTGGGCGACCAACCGAGCAGTTCCCGCGCCTTGGCAATATCCGGACAACGGCGTTTGGGATCATCCTCGGGCAACTCCACATGACGAATTTTGCTCGTCGATCCCGTCACCTCGAGGACGCATTGCGCGCACTCGAGCATGGTGAACTCGTGCGGGTTCCCGATGTTCACGGGCAGATGCTCGGAGGCTTTCGCCAACCGCAGAAAGCCGTCAATTTCGTCGCTGACGTAGCAAAAGCTGCGGGTCTGGCTGCCGTCGCCATAGACGGTCAGGTCATCGCCCCGCAATGCCTGCTTCATGAAGTTAGGGACAACGCGGCCATCGTTGAGCTGCATGCGCGGACCATAGGTGTTGAAGATGCGCGCAATTCTGGTATCCACTTTGTGATAGCGCCAGTAGGCCACGGTGACGGCCTCGGTGAAGCGCTTGGCTTCGTCGTAGACGGAACGCGGACCGATGGGGTTGACATGGCCCCAATAGGTTTCTTTTTGCGGATGCTCGAGCGGATCGCCGTAACACTCCGAGGTGGAGGAAACGAGATATTTTGCTCCGTATTTGCGGGCGATTTCGAGCGCGTGAAAAGTCCCGAGCGAACCCACCTGCAGGGTGGCAATGCCATGCTTGCTGTAATCCACCGGACTGGCGGGGCAGGCAAAATGAAAAACGTAGTCGACTGGACCCAAATCGAAGGGCTGGCAGATGTCCAGTTCCGCGAACTCAAACCGGGGCTCGTTGCGGAGGTGCGCAAGATTGGCGCGACGCCCGGTGAGAAGATTGTCCACCACGACGACACGGTTCCCTTCCCCGAGCAGGGCATCGCAGAGATGAGACCCCAAGAAGCCGGCGCCGCCGGTCACGAGAACGCGTCCGTGGCTCATAGGTGCGTTTTTTCCGTTTGCGATTTCATATTGTCAGTTGGTTGCGAAGTCAGCGCGATTTTCGGGAAATGCAGTGCGCATTGCCGGTTCACGAAGGCTTCGCCGAGACTACGTCACTCCCCTGCATGCGGTCATGAATGGCGGCGGAGGATGGCTTCGGAGTATCTGCTTTCCGCGATGCCATGTAACCCAGCCAGTTGCGATAAATGCTTACGGCGGAGGAATGCCAGCTATTTTGCAGCGAGCCGGCGAGCGCGGCATCGGGAAAGCTTTCCATGAACTCTTCCCGCCGTCCGCCGGAGTCTTGCGCAAGCACAGACTGGCGAAAGTCGGCCGCGAGACTCTCTCCGGCGCGGCTGAAATAGTTCTTGGGAACGCCGGGAAAAGTATCTCTTTCCTGCCGCAGAAATCTTCTTACATCCCGCCGATATTCCTTGAGCAAAGTTTCGGCGCGATATTCGGGATGTCCCTGGAAATGAAGGAACAGGCTCTTCTTTTTCTTTTTAACGAAGGTGTCAACGCCGCCTTCGGCGGATTGCGTCAACACGCTGTAACCACAGGCGAGGAGAACGTCCTTTCGAACCTCGTTCCAGCGGGAGTGCGGAAAGCGTATCGCCTGCGGACCGCCGTTGACGAAGGGGTGATCGGCTACTGTATCGAAGGAAAACACGCCAAACTGTTTGTCACTCAGGGGATGACGCGCGATGCCATCGCTGTGCAGCACGCCGGCATGGGCGGCGAGGCAGGAGAGCACGGCGGCTGCGGTGTTCCGCTCCGCCCAGTCGAACACTTCCGCGAGCAGGTTCCAATAAGGCTCGTCCCGCAAGTTGGGCTGGCGGGGTTCTGTGCCGGTGATAATTACTCCGTCGAGTTGGTCCTGCCAGAGTTCGTCGAAGGGATGGTAGAAACTATCGAGATGGCGCTGTCCGCGGTCGGTTCGCGGAATGCCCGGCAGGGAGTAGAGCTTGAGTTGCACCGGAAGGCTGGCCGCAGCGCCGCTGAGCAGGTCGCAGAACTGGAGCTCGGTATCTTCGAGGGCGGCGTCGGGCATGTTGTTGATGAGGGCAATTCTCAGCCCCTGTTCAGGTCTCAACCCAGCGTCCGGTCGCGAACTGACGGAAAATTCAGCGGAGTGGACGGGGGAAAGATTCGCGGAAGCAACGACGGGCAAGTCCGGTTGCGCCGTCAAATGCGGCGGCACGCGGCCGGCAATCAGCAGTGGCATTTCACCTCCCTTTCCCCTTCTTCAGGATTCTCTTCGGATTTCTGCAACGACGCGCTTTGCGATCTCGCGAAGGGATCGCTTAGCGCGCTTTTTCCAGGGCCTGACCCAGGTCCTCGAGGATATCGTCGATATGCTCGATGCCCACGCTTAGTCGAATCATTTCAGGCGTAACTCCAGCCGTCTTCTGCTCTTCGGGCGTCAATTGCCGGTGGGTGGTCGATGCCGGATGGCAGGTCAGGGACTTGGCGTCGCCCATGTTCACCATGCGCTTGAACAGCTGGAAAGCGTTGAAGCACTTCCGCCCGCCCTCGTAGCCACCTTTTACTCCGAAGGTAAGCAGGGAGCAGAAGTTGGACCCGAGATAGCGGTGGGCCATGGGATAGAGCGGATTATCGGGAAAGCCGGCGTAGTTCACCCATTCGACCATGGGATGGGCCCGCAGAAATTCCGCCACTTTGCGGGCGTTCTCCACGTGGCGCTCCATGCGCAGGGCAAGGGTTTGAATTCCCTGCAGAAACAGAAAGCCGTTAAAGGGCGACAACGTTGCGCCGGTATTGCGCTGGCAGACGGTGCGGCAGCGGGCGACGAAGGCCGCGTCTCCGAACTGGTCGACATAGACCACTCCGTGATAAGCGATCTCGGGCACGTTGAACATGTAGAACTTTTCCGGATATTTCCGCCAAGGGAATTTGCCGCCGTCCACAATCATCCCGCCGATGCTGGTTCCGCCGCCGCCGATGAATTTTGTCATGGAGTGCACGACCACGTCTGCCCCGTATTCGATGGGACGCAACAGAACCGGCGTGGCCACGGTGTTATCGACCACCAGGGGGACGCCATGTTTGTGGGCCACGCGCGCCAGTCCTTCGACATCCGCCACGTTGCCCGCGGGATTGCCCACGCTTTCGCAGTACACGGCGCGGGTATTCTCGTCGATCAGCTTTTCCACATCCTCAGGACGGTCACTGGCGGCAAAGCGCGAGCAAATTCCACGCTTGGGGAAGATATGGGCGAGGAGGGTATAGGTTGCACCGTAGAGTTGCGGAGTGGAAACGACATTATTGCCGGCTTCGACAATGTTAATGAGTGCGTACTCAATGGCGGCCATGCCGGAGCTGACGCTCAAACCTTCGACGCCGCCTTCAAGCGCGGCCACGCGCTTTTCGAGCACTGTGTTCGTCGGATTACCGATCCGGGTGTAGATATTGCCTTCGACTTCCAGATTAAACAGAGCCGCGCCATGTTCGGCGCTGTCAAACTCGAAAGCCACGGTCTGGTAGATGGGCACCGCCACGGCTTTGGTGGTGGGGTCGCCGTCATAGCCGGCGTGAATTGCGATGGTTTCCCGCTTCATGCGTCCATCAGCCTTTCCCGGCGGTGTATCTCATGGACATGAAACCACTGGACATGGAACATTGATCGACTGGGCTCAATCGGCGCTGGTGGCCACGCTGCGCACCGGAAGCGATGCGGGGCGTCGCGCCATCACCTTGACCATGCTCGCGGTGAGCCGCTGCGCCGCGAAGCCGGCACCGTAGGCAAAGCGCATAACCGGGCCAAAACTGCTGGCGGCGGCGAGACCGGCGAAATAAATGCCGGGCACCGACGACTCGAAATTCGACGACAGCACGGGTGATCCCCGCACCACTTTGATCTGGGAGCGAATTTCCGGGTTGAGGAATGTCAATCGATTCAAGTCCACTTTGTAGCCGGTGGCGGCGATGACGTGCTCGGTGAGCACTTCGCGCTCGGCGCCGTTGGCGGAACGCAGGCGCAGGCTAACTTTGTTCTCGCCGTTCTTGCCGGGTTGAATCTCAGCCCGCTCCAGGGCGTTTCCGAGAAAGCAGGGGACGTTCGTCATTTTTGTTTTCACGAACCATCCCGCTGAAGGACCGAGAGCTCTCTCCACCGCCGCCACGCGCAAGGCCTCCGGCAAATAATGGAAAACGCCGGGCGCATCGGAGAAAAAGCGGGAGCGCAATCCGGGACCGAGGCCGGATTTCGGATGGCGGACCTGCTGCCACCAGGAACGGGGCTTGCCGGTCGGCGCGCTGTGATACTTCAACTCCGGCCGACGGGCTACCAGTTGCACATTGGCGCCGGCCTCATGAAGGGCCGCGGTCATGTCGATGGCTGAAGCGCCGCCTCCCACCACCACGACGTTGCGTCCCTGAAAGCGGCGAGGATCGGCATGAACAAAACTGTGGGAAAGAAACTCCCCCGGCAAATGCGCCAGATTGGCGGGAATGTGGGCGAAGTGAGTGATGCCGACCGCGAGCACCACGCGCCGAGCGGTCAACCTTTCGCCGTTCTCGAAACTGAGGGCGAATCCATCGCCGGCGCGCTCCAAACCGGCCAACTGGGTATCTTCCAAATCCGGCAGCAGGCGATCACGGAAGGCGAGGCCGTAGGCGGAGAAGGTTTCCAGACTGACGGGTATTCCCTGATCGGAATACTGGATGCCGCGTTCAGAGCAAAACTTGGCCAGGGTGAAGGCTTCCTCGGGATCGTAGATGTTCGAGGCGAAGCCGTCCGACTTGAGCATCATGCCTTTCGGCATGTGATGGAGCCAGCTGTCCATGGGACGGCCAAAGATGCGAAACGGAATGTCATGACGCTGAAAATGAGCAGCGATGGAGAGTCCGTAGGGGCCGGCTCCAATAATGGCAGTTTCGATCATAAGTCCTTTAGGAGGAACCCTTCTGCTAGATTGTGCAACTTGTGGCATGGCACGACAAGCGCCCGGCAGCCAGAGGGGAGAGGTCTTGATAAAGATCATACCACTGGGGCGCCATTCCCGACCTGTTCAGGGCGGCGAGCCAGTCGGCACCGCAGTGCAAGACCACCCGTAATTACAGCATAATTAATGACATCGCGGCGGGCGACTGACTCGCGGCAGGGCCGAAAATCCGTGGGAAAAATTAGAGACCGGCGCTTAGGATTCCGTCCGTTCCATGAGGCAAACGCCGGTCCAAGGATAATTTCCCGGATTACCCGCGGGGCCGGGCAACAAGGGGAGCAATTCAGCGGGGGCGCGATTGAACTCCGCCGCCGTTTTCAGCATTCCCTGCACATCCTTCGCTTCCCAGCCGTAGGGCAGAAAAAAGCTCGTGCCCTCGGGAGGACCAAACTTAAAACCGGCGCCCGCTTCGCTTAATTGCTTGCCGGTGGTGCGCTGCATGAGGCGGAGCTGGCCGGGAGAGGCGAGATCGATAATCCAACTGTTGAAATGCTTTCCCGCAGCCAGGTCGGCGGCGAGGGAGGCAACCGCTTCGCTGGTGAAATAAATCAGCAGACCCTCAGTGGCGACGACAATCTTGCCGGCGCGGGCGTCAAGTTCACTGAATAGTTGGCGGCGCGCGGGCACGTTCGCCAAATCGAGAGCAATTCGCTGCAGGCGGCAGCGCGGCGTCTCGCTCGCCAGAACTTCTTCTTTATAGGCGACGATCTCGGGAAAATCGACCTCCACCCATTGCAGGTTCGAGGGCAGATTCATGCGATAGGGCCGTGCATCGAGTCCGGCGGCAAGGTTGACCACCAGGTCGACTCCATCGGCGACAGCGCGGGCCAGAAAGCGATCGAAGAGATACGTACGCGCCACCCAAGCCCACTCTTGTTTGTTGCCCTGTGGCAGGGTGTTGGCGATGCGAAAGCCCTGTTCGCCCGCCAGGCGCTCGGCGTAAGGATCGTGAAACAGAGCGTCGGGACGGCGCGTTTCCTGGGCGCGAAAATACGCCACCCAGCGGGCGGTGTCAGATACTCCGCGAACGGCGCTTGATTCATTCATGTTGATCGCCTGCCAGCCCCAACCAGTTTCGCTGCAGGGCGTGGATGCACAAAACTGTCCCCAAGGCAGTGCCCAGGGTGTTGGTCATGAGATCGGTCATACCGGAGTCTCGTGTCGGGAGGAAAGCCTGCAGCACTTCGATGGTCAGGCTGGTGGCGAATCCCACAAGGATTGTGGCCCACGTCGCCCGTGGGCTCTCCGCGCGAGGGGAGAAATACGCCCGAAAGAAAAAGCCCAGCGGGATGAAGCCCGTAATATTGACGAGAATATCCTTCCAATAATGCCAGCCGGGCTGAAATTCATCCCACGGCCGCTCCAGGAACTGTTCGTGCAAAACGAAGAAGCGCTCGGGAATAACCAGGTTGGTCGCAGAATCGACCGTGTTGCGGACGATGTTTCCCCTTCCCTCGTCGAACCTGTATTCGGCCAGCAGACCCTCTCTCTCCGCAGCGTTCCGCTGGCTGGACAGCGAGCCTGGGATACCGCCGGCAAAATCCCCGGACACCTGGGCGGCCGAAAGTTCGCGAGCATAAATCGCCAGCCCACGCAGTTTTCCGCGCCAGTTATAGGATCTTGAAGGATGGTTGCCGACGACCAACTCCCCGGTCAAATCCGCGGTGGAAATGAAAAAGTTCGGAACGGTATTCACCAGCGCGCCATTCACGTAGGCGGCGGTTCCGGTTTTTCCCGAGGTAAAGGCGAATAAGACCGGCTTCGAGCGCCCGAAAACGTCGGGAGCGGGGAAAACATCAGGGACGAAGATGCTGGTGGCTGGTTCCGTCGAATCTGGTTCCGCATTTTCGCGTTGCAGAACCAGACCGTGCCGCCACTGCCGGAGAGAGAAGGATGTGCTGCTTCGATCCGCCTGATAGAACGCGAGAACCGTTCCCCCTGCCCGTTGGTCAAGCCGGCTGGGAGAGAGCCAGATTTCGAGACCGCACGCTCCGCCATCTGTAGAACCGTGAGCGGCCAGAGGAGCGGCGCTGAGAATGCTGCCGTGCCTGGAAAAAAGAAGACCGCCGCCCTCGCCGAGCCAGGCGACCTGATTCGCGGGAGCGTGAAAGGGCCATAATCCCACCACCAGAATGCCGCCCAGAACGCCGGCGCAGACGAGTTTGAGAATCGTCGACTGCAAGCCGGGAGGATAAGGCCGCATCCAATTCACGGGCAGGTTCTCATTGTCATTGTCATTGTCATTGCGATTGCAATGGCAGGGGATGGCAAGGCGATCTCAAAATCCGCGCTTGATTGCGAGATAGGGGATCAGGGCGACTTCGGCAACGCCGGGCAAGGGATCGCGCACGCTGAATACGGCTTCCACGTTGCAGTTGCGCAAGGAGCGCAGATAGGTCTTCCAATCGGTATCGCCGCCGAGGATGGCCAGCATGGCGGCGGGAATATCGGTAGTGGTGCGCACCCAGGCCACGCCCACTCGACCCTTACAGACGGGAACGTCCAAACCGACTTGATCGGCATAGAGCATATAGCTGAAGTCCACTCCAGCCTTGGCCCCCAGACTGTGATATCCCCAGGTCCTGGCATTGACGTCGAGGAGCTTGTACTCGGAAGTCCGCGGATCCAATTTATATTCGACTTCGACGAGTCCGTAATAATCGATGGCGCGGAGGAAGCGCTCCGATAACTCCTCAAGAATGGGAATGTCGACGGTTTCCACATAGGTGCTGGCTCGCCCAAACTCCAGCGGATGCTGACGCCGGCGTCGCACCACCATTTTTCCCAGAGCTTGTCCCTTACGAAAAAAAGCGCAGTAGGAAAACTGCTGGCTTCCGCCTCCGGGAATCAACTCCTGGACCATGATCTCGCCCGCCCCGGCCAGTTCGGACGCCTTCTCGTAGAGCGTTCTCAGCTCGGCGTGACTGTTGGCGCGCCATGCTTTGGCTTTGGTGGCATAGAAGAAATGCTCCTTGATGGCTGGTTTGAGGGCAAAGGGCGGTTGCACGCCATCCAGTTCCGCCAGATCACCGAGGCTGGCGGGATAGTGGGTGACGGGGGTCGGAATACCCAGTTGGCGGGCGAGGAGATAGGTGTTCCGCTTGTCCCAGGCCCATTTCACGCTTTCCCATTCGGGAGTGGGCACACGGAACACCTGGCAGAGTTCGGAACGATGGTGCGAAATGGCAGCCACCAACTCTTCCCGCGTGGGATAAAGAATCCAACCTTCTAAACCAAGGCGTTTCCCCATCTCGAGCAAGCCATCGACTGCCTGGCGCTGGTGGCGCAGATCGGGCAGGCTGACAAAGCGCTGAGAGTAGCGGGAGTAGCGGGAGATGGAATGCTCATCGTCCACCACGCACACGGGTACGCCATGGCGACCGAGGCTGCGCACAATGCCCAGCCCCTGATAGTCGCCGCCAATGACAACGGCCCCGACGTTGTCCGTTCGGGAGCGAGCCATGGACGTCTTTAGCGTGCGTTGTTTGGGAGCGTCAGTGGCTTCCATTGTTTCGCGAGCCCCCGTTCCGGGGGATCGAGCGCATTAATTCGGTCGAAGCAAACTCCGCTCCGGAAACAAAACCGAGCAGCGGTCCAAAGCTCCAGGTTGCGGGCTTGCCCAGAAAATGCAAACCGGGAACGGAAGACTCCAATCCTGGCTTGAGCACCGGGTAACCATGCGCCGTTTGCAGCCGCCGCACGAGCGATGGCGAGAGAAACGGGTAGCGGGCAACATCGACTTTGAAGCCAGTGGCGAGAAGCGCGTGATCGACCCGGCGCTCGGTGCCGTCGTCAAACCGGAGGCGCAGCTCTCCACCGGCTTCGGTGGCGGAAACCAACTTGCGCCCCAGGGTAATGGGCACGCCCGCGACCCGGGTTTGCAACCAACTGGCGCCAGCTGGGCGTATGGCGCGGTAGGCGGAGTGCTCCTTAAAGCCACGGGGAAAGCGGCGGAACAAATTCGGCATCGCCACCAACCGGCTCAGCCCGGCGGGGCCGACATCGCGGCTGGAATAGAGCATATTCGAGATCACCGGGATATGATGCAGCCCGGGATGCATTCCGACCCAGTTCAGGGCGGCGGCACGCGCAATCACTTCGACCGAAATGCCGGACTCATGCAGGAGGGCGGCCGACTCGAGCGCGCTCTGACCGGCTCCGATCACGAGCATCCTCCGCCCCTGAAACTTTTGCAGGTTATCGTGCTCGCTGGTGTGCGAAGCGAGCGTGGAGGGGATCGCGGCAAACTCCGCCGGCCGGCTGGCGAACGCGCTGATGCCGGCAGCCACCACTACCCGGCGCGCGGTCAATCGGCCGCCATCCGCCAAAGTGAGAGTAAAACTGCGGTCACCCGCTTCCACCGCGACCACCTGCCGATTCTCCACGTCGGGCACAGCCTGTGACTGATACCAGCGGCCGTAGTCGAGGAATAGTTGCAGCGGGACGGGCTTGGTGACGGCCGCCCCCTTCTGGCGGCAATATTCGTCCAGCGTGAGTTCCCCCCGCGGATCAGCGATGGTTGAGGCTACCCAATTCGAGCGCAGCCACATTCCCACCGGCATCTGCTTTTGCCAAAATGCCATGGGCTCGCCAAAGACTCTGGTTTCGACTCCGGCCGCGCGTAGATACGAAGCTGCGGACAGCCCGTAGGGCCCAGCCCCGATAATCGCGACATTGCACTCCGTTGACATGCTTTTCATAACTCCCGTCCTGCAGACCTTTCCTAAGTGAATTTACCCAAGTAAATTGCACTGCTAACTTCCAACCCTTAGCCGCTGGGGGATCGGTTCGAGGGAAGAAACTTTCGATTAGAGGGGGGTGATGTTCGACGCGGTTCTTAGTCCCCTAGCTGCGGGGACCCCTAGTTGCCGGGTTCGACTTCATCCGCGTTACTCCATGGCTGACCGAGGTTCTAAGATGCCCGCCAGGAAGTCTCGCGCTGGCGCAGACTAAAGACGAGTTTGCCATCCTTTTCGCTGGCGTAGGCGATGCGGGCCCGCGGGCTGCCCTCGCCTTCGATCCGCCATCCGTCGCCATCGCGGACGAGCGCCATTTTGGATCGCTGTCTCCACCAGCGATCGATGTCTCCCGGGACGGCGATCCATACGTTTTTCTCTTCCCGAAGGGCGGCCAGATACGCCAGGAGTTGCCGGTAGAGGGCGCTTTCCCGACCGCGCGTGACGTAATCGGGATGCACAATGAAACTGATCAGGCCGTTCTGCTCCAGCAGGAGATCAATCTCCTGCTTCCAGAGATCGATGGAAAACTTTCGCAGGTAGTTGAAGAGCGAGTAGTCCTGCGTGGTAGTCACGGGCAGTTCCAGTATCTTGCCGACAAAGTAAGGCATGACAGTGCAACATCCGCCGCGTTGCGGCTCGAGGTGGGCGGAGTTGGGAACCGACATATCGTAGGAGAAATCGAGTTCGGAGTACCACTCCTGCCGGCGGTACAGAATGGCGGAGCGGAAACCGGTCGCCTGATAGCGGCGTCCGTATTCATTGATCCTGGCCGCGCGCCGGGAGAATTCCTCACGCTGGCTGTACAAGCGGCCGTCATGATTCAGATCCTGAACATTGACTTCGAATCCGCGGCGCCGTATGGAATCGAGATAGGCGGGGCTCACCTCGTAGCGCTCTTCCGGAACCACCTGAAACGAGGCGGCGATGCCAAAGCTCTCGTTCAGGGTCATGAGTTCTTCGCAGAAATCCCTGCCGGCGGCCGTCTCCACGTCGTGAGTCATGCACAGTCCACTGCTGGCGCCATCCGGCCAGAACCAGATGAAGGGAACTTTTTCCAGCTTCTGGCTGCGCAGCACCAGTTGCATCGAGCGGCGCACGATGCTGTCGACGGAATGATCCATAGGCCAGTTGGGGAAATCGATTTTTTTCCAGTCCCCGAGATAGGCGCGCTGGAGATGGCGCCGAATCGCCACGGGGAGAAAGGGCCGCATGGTGTAGTAGAGACTGGCCAGGACTCCAGTGTCCGATGAGCCGTATTGGGCGTCCCTGGTATAGCGCTCGAGTCGAAGATTCTCCACCACCTCCTCAAGATCGAAGGGGAGATCGACCAGGCCGCTGGTACAGTCCGCATCTTCCCAGGCATCGGGCAGCGGTCCGGCGGGAGATTCCGCCGGGGCATGGCCGGCATACCGGCCATAGCCAATTACTTCCTTGCCGAAGCGGAAGAAGCCGGGATTCTCCGACAGTCCGCCTTTCGCCGACAAGCCCGCGAAGACCTCCGGGCAACGGAAGTATTCCAGCAAAGTCTGGTTCATGACATAAGCTTCAAAAAGAGGTTTTGGCACGCTCGACATACTGGCCAACGCTCCTGGAGTCGATCACATTTGCCCAATTTCACTCATCCGATATGCCGATAGAAAAGATTTCCTGCCGCGATCAGCGCCCAATCCGGCGCTACCCTGACGACCTGATCCAGAATCCTGCGCGGCAACGGGCCGGGCCGGAATTCCGGACGATTCGGATAACGCCGATAACTAAGCTCAGACGGAATACCGCCCAAGCGCTGCTTGAATGTGATCAGACCAGAATTAGCGCTGTCAGTTCGCCCCAGATCAAGCGCCTCATAACCCGACGCTTTAGCTTGGCGAATTGTATTCCAAAACACCATGGCAACGCCACCTAAAGGATGCATTTCTGATTTACTGCAACCGTACTTATAAGTCAGTGTTTTCTTGTGACTCAAGGTTAGAATGCTGGCGATGGGTATTCCCGCCTTGTAAGCCACTCGGATTCTGACTTTGTCCCCCAGACTGGCCAATACGCTGCGAAACCAGTGCAGTGGCTGTGGAGGCAGATGCTGCCGCCGCCGCGTGCTAACTACTAGTTCGTAAAACTGCTTTAGCAAAAGTTCTGAATTACCTTCTTCGTAAGTCAGCTGTTCGCGTTCGGCGCGGCGAATTTTGCGCCGCACCGAGTGGTGCAAACTATCGAAAATAGTATTGATGTCAGGCCGCAAATCGATGATATGCCAAAGATATCGATTACTCTCTTCCAGTTGTGTGGCAGCGCCGGGCTCGAAGCGCACCGGCCGAACCTCACAGTAGTCCCATTCCCTGCGATCCACGCTTTCCTTCACCGGCAGTAATAAGCTGTCCAACTCGTCCGCGCTATCGACCAATGGATCGCAGTGATCGGAAAAGGGCAGCGAAACCAGGCGGCTGCCAGTAAACCAACTCCTGACTTTACAGAACAAAACACCCGCAGTCAGTTCGGCAGACGGCTCACACATGGTGTAAACCACCGGCTCATATCCATAAGCCGCACGCAATGCGGACAACCATTCCCAACTATGAAACACCGACGAGGCGGGATGTTTCGCAATCAGGGTACGCCAACGCTGATCTTGCAATGGATCGAGTGTAAACAAACTCCTAGGATTCACTTGGGGGAGGCCTCGATTGTACTCCATTGTCGGGGGCGGCGGGTTGACGGTCTTCAAGGTCATAACGTTCCTGACGGTTGTCCGTCGAAACGGGTTGGCGAGCGTTCCAGAATTTGTTTGGTTCTCTTGTGTGCCGGCCGGAAAAATTGTTCAGTTCTGAAGTTGTCCCACAGCGGAGTATGCAGCCATCAAGTCGGGGATCGAGTGCTGCCAGGCCAGACTCGTCTCGATGCGCCGACGCCCGATTTCGCCGCGGGAGCAACGGAGGGCCGGGTTATCCATCAATTCGGCGAGCTTGGCGGCAAATTCCCGGTGGTCGTTGGGAGCGGCGTAGAGTGCCGCGTCTTCAGCGCTGAAGCGGCTCTCCGGAAGGTCGAAGGCGACAATGGGCTTTCCGGCGAGCATATATTCCATAATCTTCACGAAGCTGGATTTATCGTTGTAGGGGTTCGAGGGTTCCGGAGCCACACAGATATCGGCGGTCGCGAGATAACGAAAATAAGTGCCGAGGTCACTGACCCATCCCACAAACCAGATTTGACCGTCGATGCGGAGTTCGCGGGCCAGTCTCTTGATATAGGGCAAAGCGTCACCATCTCCCACGATCACGCAGAGGAAGTCCGCTCGACCCAGATCGCAACGCAAACTATGCAGCGCGCGGCAGAGGTAATCGAGTCCGTCCTGATAACCCGTGATGCCGACATAGGCGATGATATGGGGAGATCGCCGCCGTAAATCTTCGTCCACTCGCAATGCTTCAATTCGTTCCAATTCCGGGCCATTGCGGACAACCGTTACCTTCTCTTGAGGCTGGCCGCCCCGGCTGATTGCTATGCGGCGGCAGGATTCATTGGTGACAATTACATGATCCGACAGACGGTAAGAAAGCCGCTCTAACTTAACCTGCAGGCTGAGGAGCGATTCGTGAGGCCGGGAAAATCTAGCGCTGTAGAGCTCAGGACTCAAGTCGTGCTGATCGAAGATAATCCGCTTGCCTAAGAGCTTATAAATGGCGAGCGCCGGGACCAGACAGTCCGGCGGATTCGCGACATGAACAATGTCAAATCCCCGAGTAAGCCAAACATAACTCGTCAGGACGGCAATAACGATCGTGGAATAAGCGTACTCCAGAAGATAACTCAAGGTTCCCCGGCCAAAGGACAATGGAGGAAAACCGTATACTGTCACACCTTCCAGTTCGACCCGGGAAAACCATCTACCGCCTTCCGGGCTGATGACGGTTACCAAGTAACCTGCAGTTTGGAGGGCCTTGGCCTCTTTACTAACTCGGGCGTCGCGGAGATAGCTGCAGTTCTCGAGGATCATGAGAACCCGGTTGCGCCGCCCAGGCATTTTCAGGGATGTACCTCCTCGTGATAACGACGGTTTTTCGCGTCTTTATTCTTCATTCTTCCGAGCCGGCGCGTTGCGAGTACACCAGGGAACGCTCCGCGCTCAGGGATTTATCATAAGCATCTTCCGGCTCATAGACCACCACTTCGCTGCCTTTATTGGAAAACTTGAAAGGAACGCACAAGAGGTTGCTCAGGCGCGCTCGCAAAGCCTGGCGACGCTCCGGGGTGACGAAGAACAACATGAATCCGCCGCCTCCGGCTCCCAGCAATTTTCCTCCGAGGGCCCCGGCGTCGATGCCTGCCTGGTAAATTTCATCGATGCTGGCAGTCGAAATCTTCCCGGTCAGGCTGCGCTTGATCTGCCAACTCTCATGCAGCAAACGGCCGAAATCCGCGAGGGGGCGGCTGGAATTGCCCACAATCGACTCTGCCTCATCCACCAACTGCAGCATGGCACGCAATTCTTTCGTTTTGTGCGGCGTCATTTTCAGCTGCTCTTGCGCAATCTCGGAAGCGGTGCGCGAAAAGCCGGTAAAGTAAAGCGCGAGATGCTGCTCCAATTCCGCCAAACGGCTGGGCGGCAGCAATACCCGTTTCACCGCGACCGAATCGTCGGTGTGAAAGTCGATGCGATTGAAGCCGCCATAGGCGGCGCTCACCTGGTCCTGCGCTCCGACCGCTTCCTGCAGCAAATCCTGCTCGACGTGGATGGCTTCCGCGGCCAGCGCATGTTTGTCGCGCATTTCATTGCGCAGGGCATGCAGGCCGAGCAATAGCCCGACGGTAAAGGCCGAACTCGTGCCCAGGCCGACGCGGGCGGGTAAATCCGCGACGTGGTGGATTTCGACGCCATCCTCAATTCCCAGGTACTCGAGACAGGCGCGAACGGAGGGATGCTGGATCTGCCGGTTCCCGGCCACGTTTTCCACTTTCGAATAGGAGACGCGGCTGTGGTATTCAAAAAATGGCGGCAGCCACCGGCAGGTAATGTAACAACGCTTGTCGATGGTGGTCGACAAGACCGCCCCACCATGTTCGCGGCACCAAACCGGATAATCCGTCCCCCCTCCAAAGAATGAGATCCGCAGTGGCGTGCTGGTGACAATCATAATTTCCGAGCCTTCCCTAGGAATGAGAGCAGATATCGCCGGTCATCGCCGGAGATTTTATAACGTATCGCAGGATTTGCCGGGCGGCATCGAGCAGCGAGCCAGCAACCAAGACGGCGCTGGTGGGTTCACCGGGCGTTAGCAGCCGAACCGTTTTGCATCCCGCCGCCTGGCCCGCCTCCACATCCTGCTCGGAATCTCCGATCATCCAGGAAGCGGCGAGGTCGATGTCATGGTCGCGAGCGGCCTCGAGCAGCATGCCGGGCTGCGGCTTTCGGCAGGAGCAACGCGGCTGGTAGTCGTGGGGACAGTAATAGATGGCGTCAATGTGCGCGCCCGCAACTTCGAAATTGCAGCGCATCCGCGCATGCAAGGCTTCCAATTCGGCGGTCGAGATCAAACCCTTCGCCACACAGCGCTGGTTGCTGACTACGATCCGGAGATATCCCGCATCCTGCAACAGGCGAATGCCCTCGCACACGCCGGGAAGAAACTCCATCTCCTCCCAACGCGTTACGTATTGACCTTCCGGAGCCTTACGGTTGAGCACTCCGTCGCGATCGAGAAAGGCGGCTTTCTTCATGAAATATCGTGTGCTCCACCAATTCTGAAATGATATGACCGATCAGGATATGACATTCCTGGATACGGGGAGTCTCGTTCGAGGGAACGCAAATGCAATAGTCGACGTCGCCCTGCAACGATTTTCCGCCCGAGCCCGTCATGGTCACGGTATGCAGGCCCATCTTCCTCGCCGTGGACATGGCCTGGAGAATGTTGCGCGAGCGCCCGCTGGTGGAAATGCCGATGGCCACATCTCCAGGGCGAGCCAGCGCTTCGAGCTGCCGCGAAAACACCAGGTCAAAGCCATAGTCGTTTCCGATGGCGGTGAGGCAGGAGGTATTGGCGTTCAGCGCCAACGCGGGCAGAGCGGGACGATCGAAGGCAAAGCGTCCGACGAATTCCGCCGCGATGTGCTGCGCGTCGGCGGCACTTCCGCCGTTGCCAAAGAGAATCAGCTTGTTGCCCTTATCGAGCGCCGCAACCAGCAGTTCGCTGACCTGCGCTACCAGCGAGACCAGTTCCGCATCGCGCAGCAAAAGTTCCTTGACCGCGATGGACGCCTGAATCGATCGGCGCACACTATTGCTGAAATCACCGTTATTGTCTGTCATAAATTTACTGTCTTGAATTCCCCCAACCGCAAGCAGCGCGGAGCAGGTCATTCATGTTGCAAAGTTCGGGTTCACACGGACCGCAGTAGTTCCTGAGCGCGGGCATAGTCCGCCGGGGTGCCGATGTCGATGAAGATGCCGTGCTGCTCGTGTGCATACACGCCTTGCTTGAGCAATTCGGGGAAAACTTCTTTTTCGAGGCTCGCCGGGCCTTGCGGGATGGATCGCCAAACGCTCTCGGAAAAAACGTAAATGCCGGCATTCACCAAACCGGGAGCCGGGCTGCCAGTCTTCTCGGCAAAGCCCGTGACCCGGCCTCGGGCGTCGAGCTGCACCGTGCCGTATCGGCTTGCGTCCTCCACTTGGCGGACGGCCAAGGACGCGACGGCGGGCTGGTTCCGGCGATGAAAAGTCATCAGTTCGCGGAAATCGATTTCGAGAAAGGAGTCTCCGTTGAGCACCAGAAATTCAGGCACGCCCAGGAGATAGCGCTCGGCCAGTTTGATGGCGCCGGCGGTTCCCATCGGCTCCTTTTCACGGGAGTATTCAATCGATACGTCCCAATCGCTGCCGTCGCCGCAAAGACTCTCGATCTGGTCGGCCAGATAGCCGGTACATAGGACGAGATGGCGAATTCCCTGAGCGCTAAGCTGGCGGACGAGTAACTCGAGAAAGGACCTGCCGCCGATCGAGGCCAATGCTTTGGGCTGGGACGACACCACCGGGCGCAGACGCGTTCCCAGGCCTCCCACCAGCAAAACAGCTTTTACTTCCGGCATAGAATTTCTTGTCTTAATCTGCGGACCGTCCGCCGTCGAGACGCGAGTGACGGCCGGGGTTCGGGCGCGGTTACAGGGCGCGTTCCCAATATTCCAGCATCGAAGTCAGGGTTTGCCGGATGGTATACATCGGTTTCCATCCCGTGTGCTTGCGGATTTTGCGGGTGCTGCCAAAGATGATCTTCTCGTCGGAAGGACGCATCAGGCTGGCGGCGGCCCGTATTTCCACTTTGACTCCGGAAAGCGCAATCGCCATCCGCAAAAGCTCGCCAATCTCATGTGTGCGGGCGGCGCACAAGTTGTAAGCCTCTCCCGGATGGCCTTTGAGCGCGGCGAGATAGAAACCGCGCACGGTATCGTTGACGTCAAGAAAAGCGCGCCGGGGCTTCAGGTTTCCGACTTCAATCACCGGAGGTTGCAGCCCTTTCTTGATGCGGGCGAGTTGCCGCACGAAATCCGAGGGTGCGTCGCTGGTTTTTCCGGGGCCCGTGGTGTTGAACAGACGGAGGTTCACCGCGGGAATTTTGTAATCCAGGAAATACTCCCGCGCCAGCAGGTCCAGACACACTTTGCTGATGCCATAAGGATGCAGCGGTTGCAGCGCCTGCTCTTCCTTGACCGGGATGGCGGCAGCCGGCACATGTCCATATTCGGCGCTCGAGCAGGCTGACACGATCACCGGACGGCGCCGCATATGCCGCACCGCTTCGAACACGTGCAGCGATCCCATAATATTTGAGGAGAACGTCGATACCGGATCGGCCCAGGACAGCGTGGGCAGGCTCTGCGCCCCGAGATGAAACACGTGGGTCGGCTGATATTCGCGAAAGACCTCCTCAACCCGCTGGCCGTTGGTCAAATCGCACTGCACCAATTCCACGCGGCGGAGTTTGGGAAGAAAGTTCGGGGCCTGAGAACGGTATCCCGCAATCACCTTCCAGTTGTCAGCCGCGAGAAACCGAACCAGGTGGGAGCCGATGAATCCTTCCGCGCCGGTGACTAATGCCGTACGTTCTTTCATTCGCATCCTTTACAAAACTTCATCAGAATTATGAATTGCAATTGTTCGGGAGGAGTTTGTCCGTCTATCCGCCAAACTTCAGTCGCGTCCGCAAAACTCGGTTCAATGGACAGTCGCCGTCACCGCCAGCGGGGGCGCTGGATGGCTGGCGGCCGTCGTGCCGTAACAATCCCCGGCATTGAAAACGTGGACCGCATTGACGGTTGCGCTTCCGCCGTTGGCTGAGCCCAGGCCGGAAGGCGCGGTAAATGTGATGCTGTTCCCCGCGACGGTGGCAATCTGCCACAATCCCGAATACTTCCAGTTGCCCTCGATCCAGAGAGACTGATATTGCGCAAAGGAGGAAGGGGCGTCGGACGCGAGCGTCATGGTCGCGGTGGTGCCACTTTCCGTGACCTTCGCGACGGGCACGCGAATCGCGTAGTGCTTGTCAAAAACCGTGTTGTTGAAGCAAAGCTGCGCCGGTATGGCGTAGGCATGACCACCCGGCCCCGGGCCTGAGCTGACATCCGGACCAATCGCGGGCCATGGGGGAGTACCGAAGGCTGTCGCCCAGAAGGAAGGCTGCGAGGCATATAAGAAGGATGCCGGACAGGCCAGACTCGCAGTGCAGACCGATACCGGCACTGGCTGGGCATAGGAACCGAGCCCGCTCGGAACTTCCGCCGTGTTCCACTGCGTGGCTCCGTTCACGGTGTCGTAGTTACCCCAGCGGTAGAGCGATTTTCCGACCTTCAGATCATTGTCGATGGTAAAGCTGCCACTGCTGATCTCGCAGCCCAAAGCCGGAGCGGCAAAAATGTATCCGTTACCGCCCGACCATCCCAAAGTGTAAATCGCCCGCGGGCCGGGGCCATAGACGCCGCAGTTCGTCGGAGATGGCGGGAGATCCTGATAGGAATTGTGGTACCCGGGCGTGCCGAGAACGTTGTACAGCAGGTTGTAGTAGCGATCGTACGCTTCGATGTCAACCGCCATGGTGCTGGAGTTCTTGAAGAGCCCGTCCAATCCGGGCAACCAGTTGCGGAAGGCGGTGGTCATCCAACTTGTGCCGTGCACATCGTCGCCGGAGAATTTACCACCCGCGTTGCCCTCGAAGAGATTCAGGTACGAACCGTTCTGGTGTCCGGCGTAAGAGGCCACCTGCTGAAATCCTGGGGCGGAGCCTCCGGCGGTATAGTAGTTGTCGGCGGCATAGTTGTAGGCAAAAACCACGCCCTGGCCGCCGTTGATAATTTCCGGAGTGGCAACATGCTGGAAGATGTTGTTGACCATCAGGTTGTCTGAGGTTTGAAAGCCTGATTCCACTCCGTAGCTGAGGTCGGAACCGTTAGACCCGTAGAAATAGCTGTTTTGAATCGTGATGTGCGTCGCCTCGTAGAGCCACACATTGGTGCGGTAGGGTGGGGTGCCAGCGTTTAGTGTGCGCACTCCGCTGACCCAGCAGTTCGTCGCCCATCCGAAAAAGATGAGGGCGCCGGCGACGCCGGGACTATCGTTTTCCTCGGAGGCATCCAGCGTAAGATTCTCAATGCCCACACCGCTGATCGGCAAATAATTGGCCCAGTAGGCCTGCGGCAAACGGGCCGCGCTCCAGATGGGCGAGTACAGGCCCGGGGTAATGCCGACCGTCCACGGACCGTTACCGATGATCGAAGTGACGGTTACGGTTTGGGTTTGACTGGCGCCCGGCGCGCCGTTGCTGCCTCCCTGCTGGCTGCAGGCCCCGGCGACTCCGGTCGAACCGCAGTTCCAGATGGTGCCCGGGTCGGTCGGCTGATCGTTTTGTCCGAGGATCAGAAGGCTGCCGACATGGAGATTGCTCATCGAACCTTTGCTGACGGGAGCGCTGAGCGTGATGGAAACCGTTCCCGGCGAGTACCTGGCCGATCCAGCTTGTCTGGTTGGTGGCTCCGTAGCTCGGGTTTCCCACGTCGCCGTTCCATACACAAATGTCGCCGCCATTGCCCTGGCATCCGCCGCTGGCAGTCCATTTCAGAATGGTCTGATCGGCTCCCGCGCCCCGCAAGGTCACATTGCTCTTCATCGTGATCTGTCCGGCGAAACTGTACGTACCCGGGCGAAGGAATATCACGCCACCAGCCTGGCAATTGGCGATATCGGAATTGAGTGTCCCGAGCGAAACGCCCGGGCTCTCCGTCTGGCAGATTGACGTCCGCGCCGGAATCGCGCCCGCGCCGGCATTCGACCAGTCAATAGCGCGATTGGACGCCAACGCACCCGACCAGTTCTGGGCCGCGGCCAGCGGCGACAACAACGTCGACAACGACAGAAATACCAGCCAACTAATACGGCTCACGTTTCGGGATCGGGAAATCAAAATGATCGCGGGAGAAGCAAAATTTTCACAGACCTTTGCAGACTGAGGGTTGCCGTATTTTCTAAGAATAGCGATGCCATTCAGTTTTAGTGGCGCATTTCCCGAGCCGCGCTCAATTCACCGTTCCGGAGAGTCCGGTGGGCGGAGCGGGCAGCGGAGAACCGGAGCCATAGCAACTGTCGGCGCTGAAGGTCAACACTCCTCCCGAGCCGTCGGGCGGACCGCCCATGGTATTGAAATAGCAGTCCATGGCGGGAATGCTGCTGGCGTGTCCGGCGGCGGTGACGGCAAAGCTGGCTCCGCCGCAGGCCGCATCTTTGAGGGCAAATGCGCCGCGATACGCGCCTCCCGAACAAATTCCTATATTCCCATTTTTCACGTCCGGGCCAATCGGCGGCCAGGGTTCGCCCTGCCACCAGTTGGGCCGGGTGGTGAAATAAAACGAAGCGGGCATGGGGCGCTGTCTCGCTCCCGTGTCGCCATAACTCGGAACCGGATTCGCATAGGCGTTCAGCGCAGCGGGAACTTCCGCCGTCTTCGCGCAAACTTCCGTCCACCCCGAGTTGGAGGAGTTGCCGCACCAGCGCACCGCAGCGCTTACGGAGTCGTAGTTTCCCCAGCGCAGCAGGGTCGCGGCCACCTGCGGGTCGTAATCGCCGTGGGTGGCACAGGACGGCTGTAGACAATAGCCGTTGACGCGCGAGATGCGCGGCGTATTGCCCACTCCGCCGACCGATTGCAGGCCATACACCGCCCGGTCGCTCGGATTGCCGGGAGCGCAGACGGGCGCGGCCAGGCATTGGTATGAGGTGTGGTAATTGCCCTGCCCAAGCACGTTGCCGATAACGTTCAGGTAGCGCGATCCGGCACCGATTAAGAGTGCCGAGGTCTGGCTGGAACACGGGGACCCTCCGCAGTTCTTCTGCCAGCCGGGAAAATAATTGCGAAACAATGTCTCGAAATGATGGGTGCCGTGGATGGAGTCGGCGTTAAACGCCGGCCCGACGTTGGCTTCCCAGAGGTTCAGAGCGTCACCCGAGGAGTGCAGGTAGAAGGTGGCCTGCATCCAGCCGGGTTCGTGGTAGACGCTGTCGATGTCGAAATTGTAGGCGATGACATTGCCTTCGCAGGCCCCGGTGCAGGAGGGCGAACTGTCAGTGCTTTGCTGAACGATGTTGTTGAGGATGGCGCTATCCGACGTGCTGTTCAGTTCGGCGCCGTAGCTGACCGCGGCATGACTGCGGTTCTGGTAAAAATAATTGTTTTGGATGAGGACATGCGAACTGGTGCCGACGCGGACATGACTGCGCTCGGCATAGATCGACCGAACTCCCGAAACCCAGCACCGGAAGCAGCCTTGAATGTTGATGGTCTGGCCCTTGCCCGGCGATTGGGCGGCGTCATGGGTGTTATCGATGGAGAGGTTCTCCAGTCCCATCTGGGTCGCCGTCATCGTGGCCCACCAGGCTTGCGGCATCTGCCCGGCCGCCCAGTTTGGCATGTAGAGGCCGGGTGAAATCGAGATGCTGTAGCCCGCAATTTTGGTCACCAGAACGGCTTGCTGCTGCGAGCGGTGACATTGGCCGTGGCTGCAAGTTCCGTTGGTGCGGGCGAAGCCTCCATTGCCATCGCCCGACCCTTCGTTGGAACAAACTCCAAAGTCGTTGGGATTCGAAGTGTAGGTCTGGAAACAATTCCAGATTGCTCCATTATCGAACGACTCATCGAGCTGATCGAGAATCAGGACGCTGCCCACTTTGAGATTCCCCAGATTGCCGGCCGCGGGCGTAGTTGCGCCGCAACGGTCCAGAGTAATCGTGGTCGTTCCCGCCTTGTAGCCGGACGTCCAGTCACAAACATTGTTCTCGAAACCGACGCCGCTGATCGAGCTTTCCATGGCCACAACCGAGTCGTAGCCACCCGCGCCGGCTCCGGTAAACACGAGGAAGGTGGCGTTCGCGCCCTGACCCCGAAGCGCGACGTTGTTATGCGCGGTGAAATCGATGCCATTCGACAGGTGGAACGTCCCCGCCCCGAGGAGGACATAGCGATTCGCGCCACAGCCCGGCGAGGGCGCTGTTGATGGCGGCCGCGCTTCCGTCGTAGGGCGGAATAACCGGCCCACACTGCGTCCAGTTCGCGTCCGGCAATCCGTCGGGGATGCCCGCGCCCGACCAGTTCACGGCGCGGCTGGGATCGAGGATTCCCGACCACAAAGGCTGCGCCTCGGAGAATGCGGAGGCGCAAAACCCCGCCGCCATGAGGAACACGGTCAGGAAAATCGTCAACCATCGTCTGCGTGTCGTTGCGTCGGGGCCGGGGAGTGTGCGAAGCAAAGTTGTCATGATTCTTATATGCCGAGATTGGCGGCGTGCTTTCGCCCTTCCAGGCGAAACAAAGTCTTGTCCCAGATTCTTACGCATGACCAGCGCAGGCCGGGCAGAGACATTTGCGCACGCCGTGCCAGGGGCCAGCCAAACAGAGCTTTGATCCAGGAGTATTTCCAGGAGAGATGAGGAGGCCGCAACTCTCCACCCAGACTGCGCGCCAAGGTCTGCGCTTTCTCGAAAATATCGAGGCGTTCGGGATAGAAAAAAACCATCCAGTTTTGCATGTACTGTACGCACGCGGAACGCACTCGCTCGCTATCTTCGAGCGAGCGGATGTAGGCGATGTGCAGCTCCATGGAAACCCATTGCGCATCGCGCTTGCGGTCGGACTGGCCGATATGGCTCAGGCTGTTGGGAGCGGCGCGATAGTACACTCTGGCCTCCGGAACGAAGCGCACGCCCTCGCTCGCCATCAGCACGCGGCAAAAATATTCGCCGTCGTCGTCTCCGAGAAGCCGGGTATTCCACGGTCCCGCAGCCTCGGTCAGTTGGCGGCTGACTAGCCAGGTGGCGGTCTGCATGTGGATATTGTGATTCATCTTGCGCATCAGCCATTCCACCGGCGAGAGATCGCACCACAATTGCGAGGGCACGAACCGGGCACGGTCGGGCCGGTACATAAAGCGTCCCCAGCCGCCGGAAAGCAGAGTTCTGGGATTGGCCGGATCGCCGATCGCCGCCATCTGCCGGGCAATTTTGTCCGGCGCCAGCAGATCATCGGCATCCAGCCACTGGATATAGTCTCCGTGGCAGAGGGAGAACGCCTGATTTCGGGTGGCGGCTGCGCCATTATTCGCCTGGGTAAAGACCCGGACGCAATCGGATTCGGCGGCAAACTTGCGCGCGATGGCGAGGGTGTCATCCTTCGAGCCATCGTCGACGAGCACGATCTCCTTGCGCTCCCAGGTCTGCCCGATCGCCGACCGGAGGGTGTCTGAGAGCCATTCTCCGGCGTTATATGCGGGAATGAGAATCGATACCAGCGGTTTCATCAGCCCTGCCTCCCTAACAAGTTCGCATAGACATTGCGGGTTAAATCGCCCACCGCGTCCCAGGAATAGCGGTCGTTGGCGTACTCCTCGATATCGCGCCTGCGCCGCGCCAGATCTTTATACAAGTCGGTCTCGAAATAAGATGCGATAGTTTTGGCCAAATCCTCGGGATCGGCCGGCCGGCATAGGAATCCAGTCCTGCCTTCGACGATTTCCTCGCGGAACGATCCCACATCGGTCGCCACCACGGGCAAGCCGAAACTGTAGCCAAGAAAGAGGACGCCGCTCTGGAAGATTTCCTTATAGGGCAGAGCGAGAACATCCGCCGCTTTGAGATAGAGTTCCATTTCGTCGTCGGGAATGAATTGTATTTTCAGGATTACCTGCTCGGGCTGGCAGTCGCGCTCGATTCTCGCGAGGACGTCATCGAGATACTTCTCGCTGCCCTTTTTCTGCTCCCCAGCGATGATCAGCCGGTATTCCGGACGCCGGGATACGAGCGACTGGAAGGCTGTCAGCAGGTGTTCGAGGCCCTTATAGGCCTTGATTCTGCCCATGAAGAGAATGACTTTTTCCTGGTTGCTAAGGCCAAGCTTCTCTTTCGCCTGGGCCGGGGTCAATCCGGTGTGGGGCAGCGAGTTATTGATGCCGAAGGGAATCACTGTAACCGCATCTTCCCTGACCCCGAAGTCCTCGAGCAGTTCCCTCTTCATTTTTTGCGTGTGCACGAAGATGTGATCCGTCAGGCGGTACTGTATGCGCAAAGTCAGCCGGTTGAGCGGGGAATCCTTCGCGTCCCGGCGCGCCTGATTGACATTGTGGGCGGTGAAAACGATCTTTTTCCCGAGCGCCTTGTAATAGAGCAGCAGCAGGGTGCGATCGAAATACTCGATTTTGTTGTTCCACAGGATGTGGAAGATCTTCGGCTTCGCCGCCGCCGCATAGCGCAACAGCCGCCAATAATAGAACAGCGACCTTTTCGCCTTCTGCGCCGCGCTTGCCCCCGGACCAAGACTTTCGCGCAGGTTCAGGAAATTTATTTGCGGAGTGCCGTGCATTTCCGGACTGTCCACTTCGTTGCTGCCAATCACGTCGAGCTGCAGATCCTCGGCCGCGAGCGCCATGGACAAACCGAAAGCATAGGGCCGGTCCTGGCATCCGGTGAGAATCGCAACCTGCGAGTTGACCGGGGTTCGCGGCGCGCTCGCGGAAACGTCCACCGGTCCGGCGTTTGGTTGTGACGCGACTTCCATCAGTGACACGGAGTTTGCGAGAGCGAGTGGACGCGAATTCGGGCCCGGGCCTGACCCTTGAACGGTGCGCCTGCCGTTGATTGTGCTGGTGTGCCGCTCCAATTTCGCCTACCTGCGCATTCCGTCGAAAACAGTTTCTTCCGCCAACTCTTGTCGGGGGCTGGGTTGGTCGCGCATACCGCCGTCGACGGCGACCGCATTGGTCGCGGCCACGGGACTGACCTCGGGGGCCTTCGCCCCGCGCTGCGGCAGCAGGTCGTGCACCAGGCTGGCCGCTTGCCGCAGCGGCGCCAGGCCGCGATGGAGGGCGATGACTCCGAGGAGGTAGAGCGCGAAAAAGAAGGTTGAGATCCCGATCAGCCGCCAGAAAGCTCCGAGCGCTCCGGGCGCGGCCATCAGGCGCGGGACGAAGCGCAGCAGCAAAGCGGTGTTGCCGCCGGCGACGACGGAGGCGGCGAAAAACTTCCATACGACTGCCAGAACCGGGGCAACGCGAAATCCAATGGGCTCACCGGCGTACCAGAAAGCGGGCAGCATGAGCACGAAAAATGAAGTCGTCCAGGCGAGCGCGATGCCCCGCGGACCCCAGGGCAGGAGCAGCAGAAATAATCCGGCGGTGCAAAGAAACTCGACCACCGCCCAGCGAAACCAGCGGTCAGGCCGCCCGATGGAGAGATGAATCCAGCCATGCGTGTTGTAGAGCAGCATGACTCCGATTCCGGGACCAAAAAATGCGAAGATGCGGCCGCTTTCCGCCCAGGCCGGACCGAGAATAATCCGGATGAGGTCGCCGCCGATCAGGGTGAAATCGGCGCCGATCCCCATCCCCACCAGCGCCAACACAGACATCCCAGAGAGAAAGTAGCGCTGGTATTGCGCCCGGTCGCGATGGAAGCGGCTGAGCGTGGTGATAGCCACCGCCGACATCGGCGACAAGAGCTGGCATACCGGCGTGAAGAACAGATCGAAGGCCTTTTTATAGAGTCCGAGCGCGCCCGCGCCGAACTTCCAACCCACCAGTAAATTGTCCGTGTTGCCGGAAAAGTAGTTGAAGCTGAAATGAGAGTAAACGTTCAGAGCAAACTTAACGGCTGTCCCGGTGCCGGGAACGCGGCGCGGCCTGCCGGGAATCCAGCGACACAGGAGCCATGCCCCCACCCCGGTGCTGAGGTAGAGCGCTAGATTACCCGCCACCAGCGCCCAGTATCCCCAACCCGCGAGCGCCAGAACGATGGATACGAGTACGCACGCCACGCGTCCCACGATGGCGTTGATGGAAACCGCGGTAAAGCGCATGGCGCGGTTTAAGAGGGCGAGGTGAATCACGGAAAAGCTGGCGGCCAGAACGGTCAGCGACATGCCCTCGACGACGTGCGTCACCAGCGCGTTGTGGAAGAAAAGAGCGATCAACGGTCCCACGGCGGCAAACCCGGCGGCTAGCAGCAGGCCCGATCCGAGGTTGATCCAGAACAAATTGCTGGCAAGGAAATGGGTGACTTCCTCGCGCTGCAAAATGACTTCGGTGAAACCATTCAATCCGAAACTGCAAAGCAGCAGGCTAAACGTCGTGACCATGGTCACGACTCCGAAATCGGCGGGCGTTAGTAAACGCGCGAGGACCACAGTGGCGGCCATTTGCACGGAGAAGGAAACGCCCGAGGCAAATATGGTGACCCCGGCGCCGCGAACCGCGGTGCGGCGCACTCCGCCCGGCGCGTTGGCCAGGGGATGAAAGTTACCCGCGCTGTCAAACGGTTTCAAAGAGTTCCTCGCGAAGGAATGAGAGCTGGGGATGGCTCGGATGCCGGCGTACCGAACCTCGCGGAAGCCGCACTGGCACGACGCGGCGCGCGGGGTGCCCCGGAGGAGGCGATGCGGGCCGCGCTGACCACCGCGAGCAGCAGGAAAATCCAAATGGGATCGAGCAAGCGAAAACCCGCTTCAGTCACGCTGTAGATGGATGAAACGACAACATAGGCCAACGCCAGACCGCCCATTGAAGGATCGCGGCGAAAGGTGGCGACCGCGCACCAGTAGCCATGCAGCAAAATCAACGCGATCAGACACAATCCGACGACGCCCAGTTCCAGGTAAATCTCGATGTAGCCGTTGTGCGCCTCGTTGGGGAGAAATACCGGAAAGGCCCGCCAAACCTTCTCCAGCCGGGGACCGAGCCAGAAGCTCTCATAGCCTGCGCCAATGATTGGGTTCGGCGCCATGGGAATAACGGTTGCCCAGATCGCGGTGCGCCCCGTGAAATCGGTTTTTCTGCCCATGGCATGGACCACTTCGGCCTCCGCGCCCGATATCATGGCGAGCGCTCCCAGCAGAACCACCGTTCCCACCAGTTTGTGCACGGCGGCGGGACGGCGGCCGATCACCGGCAGGCCGGTGGCGACCATTAAAGCGGTGCCCAACATGAAGCAGGACCCGGAGGTAGCGGAGTGCGTCATGACGAACAGGGCCACGCAGATGGCGAGCAGCGTGCCTTGCGCCATCAAATGGCGGCGCCGGTCCGGCTGATCCTTGTCCCGCCACAGGCTGAGCACGCGCCACGACGCGCCGAGCGCGAGCACGAGCACGATGACGCCCAGCAGATTTTTGTTGGTGGTCACACCCGTAATCGACAGGCCGCCCCAGGCGTCGAATCCCCGGCCCAAATCGCCGTAGTACTTGATCAACAGCACGGAAACAGGCATCAGGATGAAGCCGGTGCGGGCGAACAACCGCCGCAGCGCCGCTCCGGGTTGCGGGTCGGTGACCACGATGATCACCATCACCAGATCTCCCAGCGCCTTGGTCCAGCGTTTGAAGGCAACGGAGGCGAAATCCGACCAGAACAAGCTAAGCAGGCAAAAGGCGAAGTAGATGACGATCGGCCAGCTGGCTTTCAGGCAGGCCACGGTTCTTCGCTTCCGCATCGCGAGGACGACCAGTCCGGCACCCAGGAGGGCGGCGAAAACGGCGGCGTCCAGCGGGCTGCCTTCCGCCAACTGGGCCGCGGTCACGCTGCCCGAACCACCTCCCAGCCACTCCGAAACGGGCCGTGAGCCCACGATCCAAATCCAGATCACCGGCAGCCACAGGGCCTTCGAGGTTTTAACCTTGGGCTCGCGATCGAGCAGGAAGAGGCCGGCGATACCTAAAGCGAAGACGAGGGTGGCGACTTGAGAAGGCATGCTCGGGTCAGGCGCGCGTCAGGCGCAAAAGCCAGGCGCAAGAGATTACCGATCGCAGTCTAGTCCAAGCCATGCTAGTCTATGCCAGTTTAATCGACGAAAAGCCGGTGGATGAGTTCGAGCGTCAGCACTTTGTGGATTTCGTTGGTGTAATTCAGGCCTCCGTGCAGATGTCCGCGCACCACCGCTTCCAAACCCTTCGGCTCGAGATAAGGCCGCGACAGGGTGCGCGGATCGAGCAACATTTCCTCCACATACTTGGCGAGCGCATCCCGGTACCACACCCGGAAATGAAACAACTTGTGGCGGCCGAGAAAGAGGCGTTCCAAGTGGAACGCGGAAAAAGCATGGTCGACGCGCGAGAGCCATTGCGGCATGCCGTAATCGTAAGCGTACTCTGCCTTGAAGCTGAACTCCAGCAGGCCTCCCCAGATCAGCGATGAAAGACCCCGGCCCGCGCCGCGATCGGTCAGCAATCGTCCGAGCGCGGGATTGCCGTCGGCAATCAGGCGGAGGCGAACGTCGTAATTTTTTTCCTTACCGTTACGGTTATTCCTCTGCCCGTTCCTATGGTGGGGGTCGTCCGCTTTCGGGGCGCGAAATACGGTTCGCACGAAGTCGTTGTCGAGATAGGGCGAGCGCACGCCGACCTGGGTATTTTCGAGAGCGAGAACTCCAACGTGCTGCCAGGGAGCCTGCCGGAAGGCGGCAAAAGTCACCGGATGCTGGCGCAGGATGTCGGAATACACCGGGCGCGCCTGTTGAACGTAAGCCAGAAATTCCGGACGAAACAGTCCCGGCCCCGGCATCACCGGCTTGAACATCACCGCCTGGCGGAGAATCTCACTGCCGTACGTTCCCACGATTTTTACCGGCGCAATCGCGCGCGCCTTCTCGCTGACGTACAAATCCGGGGAACGGCTTAAGTCCACGCAGCCGTCGGTCAGGAAAATGCTGCGCTCGGCATAGCGGCGAAAGCCGGAAAGAAATTCCTCCCCGGTGCGAATCACCTGGTGCGGCTGTCGGCAGATGGCGGCCACTTTCCGCGCCCGCCGCACGTCCTGGCAGTCGCGATACATCCCGCCATAGGTGTAGCAAGGCAGGGACTGCGGCGCAGCCTGGTGCCACGCCATGATCATGCGAGTATCGAGTCCCCCGGTCAGGGACATGCCGATGGCTTCGCGCCCGGTGAAGTAGCGCGGAAGATTGCGCTCCAGAACGTCCCGCAGTTCCCGGTAATAGGCTTCCGGATCGAGCGGGGAAAGTTCTTCCCACTCGCGCGGCTGAAAGTAAGTGTCTTTCGCATCCAGCGCGCCCTGGCGAAAGCGCCAGCGGGCGCCACCCGGAAGCACCTGGATGCCGGAGAAGAGCGTACGGTTTTCGAGCACGCAGCCGCAGGCGACAAACTGCCCGAGGCTCTGGGGATCGAGCGTCCGAAGCTCGGGGCGAACCGCTAATATCGCTTTCGCTTCGGCCGCGAAGTAAAAGGTGCCCGCGGCTTCGTGGTAATAAAGCCGGTGCATGCCGTAGCGGTCGTTAAATAGCGTGGAGGTGCCGCGTTCGCGGTCGGCAACCAGGCCATGGAATCTCCCGTTCAGCGCCCGGGGAAATTCCGCCGGGTCGTCCTCATAAAGATGGACGAGATAGGCAGCTTCGCCACTCTCGACCGCGTGGCCGCGTTGTCGCAAGCGTGCAGGCGTGCCCGGTTCGGGGAATTCCTCCCCGGCAAAAACCAGGGTGACGTCTTGCCCCTCATTGCGTACCGGCATGCCGCTGGAGAAGGAATTCTTTCGCGCCACCCAGCCGAGGTAAACCCCGGCTGGCTCGTCAATCCAGGTGCCGGTGGTGTAGAAGGACTCGTGGCGCAGAGCCTCCACCATGCGCAACAGTTGTGGCTCGGCCCGCTCGCGCGGTTCCCTGGTGATTAGACCGACGATTCCCGGCATGAACTCTTAGGAAGACTCCGGTGAGGCCTGCAGTTTGCGGTTGTACCACGCAGTGCGGAGTTCGCGGAGCCGGGTCACGATCGGCTCGGGAAAATGGTCGGCGAACTTGCGGTGCAGGCCGAGACGGAAGGCGGCGCGGCCAACCGGGGTCAAGGGAACGTAGTAGCGAGGCAGGTCGACTTTTTCGAATCCGTTAATTTCCTTGAAATGGCTGAGCGTATCCCCCTGCTTACTGCCATAGGCAAAGTTCTGATACACGAGAAACGGGATGCCACGATCGGCGCAGGCGCGCACCGCGTGCGCGATCAGCGCATTGGTGGGTGCCTTGTCGCGGTGCTGCATCATAGAGACGATGTGCATGGTACAGGCCTGGGTCAGGCTCCGGTCGGTGACCAGTTTGATGAAGCCGATCAAGCGGTTTTCGAGAAAGGCTCCGATGAAGATGCTGCGCTCGAGGAAGGTGGCCGAAATCCTGTGCACTGTCGCCAGGTCTTTTCCGTAGTGGCGGAAAGGTTTTCCCTGACGCACCGGACACTCGTTATAAATTTCCCAGATGCCGCGAACCAGGTCGTCATCGAACGGCACCTCGCGCAGCACCACGCCGCGTTTCTCGGCCTGTCGCGCCCGGTTGCGGGGAAACGACCGTATCTGCTTGTTCCACCAGTGATCGAAAGTCGAAACCGGCAGCACCGCGAGGTTGTCCCACTCCATGGGGTAGTGGAATCGGGGCGGCGCTTTCGGCAGTTTTTGCAGGAAGGTGAAGAGGTCGACCCGGTCGCCCGACTTGCGCAGGCCGTCGAGCGTGGCTTCGGGATCGTCGAGGAATTCGTACTTATCCAATTCGAGACGAGCCACACGGACCAACCGTCCGTCCACTCTGATGTCGTTACCGCAGATTCTCAACAAGTTGCCTCACGTCGCGCATCTCGCGCCCGCTTTCGCCTGCGCCCGGTGGAAGCTTTCTCTGGCCAGAGGAGTACGAAGGGATGCGAGGATAAAGGGATGCGTTCTTCGTCGTTCCGCTGCCGCTCCCGTCCGGATGGCACACAACCCGGCCCCGGGGCGGCCGAATTATCGGGGCTTAAAAACGATCAGGGCTTAAAAACGATGACCGTCGCCCCCGATTCGTATTGCTTCTTCTCCACCACTTTGAATTCGGTCTGGAAAATTTCGACCATCGATTCCAGTCTGTGCTTGTGAGTTCCCTTGCTGTCGGCGGTGTACATACGCACGACGAAGACCCCGTCGCTCGCCAGGTACCCGGAAAAATGATCGAGGATGGGCTTCACCTTGCCCAGCGGCACGTGGTACATGGATTCGCGAAACAGGATGACGTCGAACTGCTGGGTGGGCTGGTAGCCGAGGAAATCGGAGCAGGCAAAGCTGTTTTTGTCCCCGCGCCCGGTGGCCTCGGTTCGTTTGCGCGCCTTGACCAGGGCGGCCTCGGAAATATCCACGCCCACGTATTTGCTGTAGGCGGAGGCAGACAACTCGTTCGCCGTGTTGCCCGGCCCGCACCCGAGATCGAGGATGCTGCCGCCGTGCAGGTGCTTTTCCAGATGCGCGTATACGCAATCACCCGCCGTGTCGTCGATAAAATCCCAGTGGGTGCCGGAGAATTCCTGATCCCAAAGAATCATCTTGATCCGGGACGGGCCGTATCTTTTCAGCAGACCCCGCATAATTGTTACCGCTCGTGCAGCCATGATTGTCTCTCCCCTCGATTCGACTATTCGCCCCGGCTTACGCCCGACTTGCAAGCGTTGCCTTCCGCCTTGCGAAATTTATGACCGGAGGCGAAGGCTCTTTCCAGTTAGAAATTCCTTCAGCCGCAGCATCTGTTCCCGCCGCGTGAATTCCGCTAAATCATCAGAAACCGGCCGCTGCACGCCGCGGGCCGACGACCACAGATAGCCGAGCAGCAACGCCGCTCCTCCCACAAAGAAGGGTGGCTTCGTCATCTGATAGGCGGTGCGGAATAATTCCCAAAGAGGATGGCTGCCCACCGCGTAATCCTTAGCGCCATCCTTAAATCTCGCCTTGATGACGCCCTGCTGCGCCGTGCTCATGCGGCGGTGGTGGTAATACATTTTCTCGGTGAAGGTTCTGGTCTTCCATCCCTTCATGCGGGCGGCGATATTGGCGATGCGATCGATCGCTCCACCCTTGGCCGCGACATAACCGCCGATGTCTTCGTAACACCGCCGGCGAAACAACTGACAGATGCCGGTTACGTGCTCGATGCTGACGAAACGGTAGTCATACTTGTTTTGCGAATCTTCCTGAAACGCCGTTCCGGTCAGTCCGAGCTTCGGATCGTCGGCCAGTTTCTGGAGCAGGAAAGCGAAAAAATCCTCCTCGAACGAGGCATCGGCATCCACGCTGCCGACGGCATCAAAGGGCAGGTCCTTAACCCGCTCATATCCCGCGTTGAAGGCCAGCACCTTGCCGGCAAAATTGCGCTCGCTGCGCTCCGGCATGCGGAGCAGTTCGATCCAGGGATTGGCGGAGAGATATTGACTGACAATCTCGTCCGTGCCATCGGTCGATCCATCGCTGACGATCACCCACTTCAGCGGTCGCGCCGTCTGCGCCACCACCGACTGCAGGGTAAGCCCGATAAACCTGGCTTCGTTTCGTGCCGGAGTAATCAGCACGTAGGTAAGCGTCATACTCGGACCGCAGCCTGCTCCGGAACTTCGGACCCGTCGGCTTGCCGATTTCCCGACGGCAGATCGTCCGCGAGAACTCGAGCCAGCGTGGATAAGGCGAGCAACATCCAGGCTTGCGACCACCGCATGTACGAAGTTCGAACCTTGCCCCAGCGCAGCAGCCGGTAGTAAAAAAATCCGCGCTCGTCCCACATGTGCGTCATCGCCCAGTCGAAGACGGAGCGGGCCAACTGAACGTTCTGCGCATCGAGATCCCGGAAAGCAAGCAGCGTGAGGATGCTTTGCGCCACGCAGTGGATGTCAAGGGGATACACCTTGTCGTGAAAATACTTGGGAGCGCCATCGGGGCGGAAGAAGTGGTTCTTATAAAACTCGAACCCGCTCCGTATGGTGGCGTCGAACTCGTTGGTTCCGAGATCGCGCGCTATCGACCGCAAGCCGCAGAGATTGTATCCGGTGTGAAAGTTATCGACCCATGCTTGCGTCGCATGTTCGCCATAGGGCCAGGATCCGTCGGCGCGCTGTTTTCCCGCCGAGTAACGCGTCGCTTTGAGCGCCGGAGCGAGGAATTTTTTCTCGCCGGTGTGTTTGTAAACCCGGCAAAAGAGGGCGGCGGCGAGAAAATTCGCGTTGTGCACCGTGCCTCCCACTTTGGGGAGCGGATAGCAAAAGCCGGCGAAATCCGTGCCATCCGTCCAGTAGAGCTGCTCCAGAATATAATCGGCGGCGCTGACCGCCATCGCCAGATGCCGGGAATCCCGCCGCTGCTCGTAGAGATCGAGCAAAGCGTCGGCGACAAAATTGGTGCACACCAGATTGGGCGCCCCGCGGGGCACGATAATGGTGCGCGTCTGCCAGGGAAAACTGTAGCCCCAGCACCAGTACGCCACATCCGGCGAGCGCAGCGCCAGCAGTCGCTCCACCAGCGTGTCGACCAGATTCGCAGCGTCGTTTCCCGCCCATGACGGAGTCTGGACCAGGGCGGAAAGACAGAGGGCGATGCCTTTCGGGTTTTGCGTCTTCGGAACCCGCAACAGTCCGCGCACGTTCAGCGGACTGCGCTTCAAGACCTGGGTCAGCAGCAGGCGAGGCCAGCGCGACTGAAGCATGGGCATGGCCATGAACAATCGGCTGTTCAGGGCGTCGTAGGGATCGTAGCCGGCCCAGTCGCTGGCGCGGCAGTAGGCGAGCAAGCGCTGCGCGACCCTCTCCACCTCCGGGCTGGTCTCCGTTGTAATTTCTGGCACGAGATCGGAATCGACTTTCATGTTTCGTTATGTCCCGGTCATTTTGCCGCCAACGGCCGGGCATCAGGCGATGGGAACGGGCTTCGGAGCGTTCGCTTTCATGGCCGAACGATTCGCGGCGCGTCGGGCATCCGCTTCATGGGGCTCGGAACCGCGCCCAATCTCGACATACTCGAAACCCTGCGCCGCTAAATGGTCTTTCGCTGCGGCCAGCATGTTGCGCCCGTCGATGACGAGCTTGCGATCGACCACTCCTGCCAGCCGGTGCCAATCGAGTTGGCGGAATTCGTCCCACTCGGTGAGGATCAGAATCGCCTCCGCGCCGTCGGCGGCGGCGTAGGCATCGTCGCAGAACTTAACTCCCGCCAGGTGCCGCCGGGCATTGGCCATGGCTTCGGGATCGTAGACCTGCAGGTCCGCGCCCTCGGCTTGCAGTTGACTGACCACGGCAAGCGAGGGGGCGAAGCGTATGTCATCCGTGTTGGGCTTGAAGGCGAGGCCCCAGATCGCGATCTTCTTGCCGCGAAGCACCCAGAGTTCCTGCCGCACTTTCTCCACGAATTTTGTGATGCGCGCCAGGTTCACGTTTTCCACTTCGCGCAGCAGGGAGAAGTCGCAACCCGCCTTTTCCGCGATTCTCACGAAGGCTTGCAAATCCTTGGGAAAACAAAATCCGCCAAAGCCGATCCCCGGACGCAGGAAGGCGCGGCCAATGCGGCGATCGAGGCCGATTCCCTCGGCGACTTTCTCAACATCGGCGCCCGTGGCTTCGCAGAGATCGGCGATCAGGTTGATGTAGGAAATTTTCATGGCGAGGAAAGAGTTGGAAGCGTGTTTGATAATCTCCGAGCTATTGGTGTCGGTAACGAGAAACGCGGGCCGGGTTCGCGCCGGACACTCGGCATGCACCGGGCAGGGAAAGCTTTGCTCGAGCACGGGACGATAAATTTCGCGAAACTGCTCTTCGGCGCGCGGCGATTCCACTCCCACCACGATGCGGTCGGGATGAAAGAAGTCCTCGAGTGCAGAACCTTCGCGCAGGAACTCGGGATTGGAAGCGACCTCATAGTCGAGGTGGGTGGAGCCGTAGAGGGAGAGTTCACGCTTGACCTGTCGGGCCGTCTGCACCGGCACCGTGCTCTTCTCCACGATCAGACGGTAACCCCGGGCGCGGGCGGCGATTTCGCGGGCCACCGCCTGGATGGCCGACAAATCCGCCTCGCCATTGTTCAAGGGAGGGGTGCCCACACAGATGAAGATCGCCTCGGAGCGCTCGATACCGGCCTCGGTCGTGCCAAATTCGAGACGGCCCGATTGACAGTTTTTCGCCACCAACTCGGCCAGATTGGGCTCAAAAAAGGGCACCTTGCCCTCGCGCAACAGCCCGAGCTTGGCGGCATCGCTGTCACAACAAAAAACGTGGTGCCCGATCTCCGCCAGGCAAGCCGCCGTCGTCAATCCAACATAGCCCGCACCGACGATCAGGATTTTCATAAGAGAACTCCTAAATGCTAACGATGATAACGATGATTTTAAGGATGACTTGAGAACGATTGGTAAAAATAAGGGAGAATTTGCGTTTGTGGGGGACGACGTCTGAAGCAAAGACGTCGGAGCTTATTGTCAATCTCCGCTGGTTTGGTCGAGAACCGCCAGAATATGGTTGACCACGGCATCGAGCGTGGCATGGGGTTTCGGTCCGGAGTTCCAGTTCTTGTCGCGCCGCACCAGTTTCAATTTCTCGCGCACATCGGCGACGCTTTCGAGGAGCACCAGGCGGCCGGTGGCGGCGAGATTCTTGTCGACCGCTCCCATGGTCCCGCGAAACAGACTGTACACCGGGATTCCGAGGGCTGCGGCTTCGCGGTTCATGGTGCCGCCACCGCTGATTACCACATCCGAATACCAGATCAGGTCCAGACCATCGACCGCGTGTTTGGGCACGACAATCTTGCCGGCCGCGAACATTTCCGGCGCCGCCTGCCGCAACTCCGCTTCCTGCTTGGGAGTACGCGGCAATAAAACCGTCTTCACCTCGGGATGTTCCCCCAAGAGCTGGAAGACTTCCATCAGGAGTTTTTCGCTTTCCGGATTGTGGTAGTGAGCCTCCGTCGCGGGCGGCCGGATGGTGACCACCAGATCCTGCGGCTGGAGACCGAGAAGACTCTGGAGCGCGGGATCGGGCTCAAAAAACGGCGTGTAAACATCCTCTTTGATTCCCGGGTAATGCAGAATGTGATCCCGCAGCATGCCATCGTGCTCGAAGATATCGCGTGGAACCACGGCCGGCGTCATCACCCATTTCTTCTCGACGGAACCGAGCATCTTGTCCAACCGATGGTCGGCGTACTCGTAATCGGCTATGGTGATGGTCGGAATCCCCAGCAGGGCGGACAACACGATGAGCGAGCGCGAGCCGTGCGAAACACCCAGGGTAGGTCGGTCGCGCAGAATAAACGGGGTCATCTGAAGCACACGAATGCCCAGCCCCACGATCTTTGCAATGCGATGCTTGCCGTAGTGGTGACCAATCTTCCGGTATTTAAAACCGGCCATGTCCGCCAGTTCGCACACCTGAAAACAGTCCCGCGCGGTCAACACCACTTCGCATCCGCGCCGTTCCAGTTCCTTGATGATGGGATCGAAAAAGGGAATGTGCGGGGAATTCTCCAGGTCAATCCACACCTTGCGCCGGGCTCGCGACGCTCCGGGCCGGATGCCGTCGGCCGGCGTCATGGCCGGACCGGGTTCCACGGATTGGAAAGCCGGCTCGGGAGCGCTGCTCCGCGGTTCGACTCTTTTGGTTGATGGCACTGGCGACATTTAATCCCCTACGCTTACCAGACGCGAAATGCACACCGCCGTCTGCTCGGCAATGCGGGCCTGCATGGCTTCCGTCAATTCGGGAAACATGGGCAGCGAGAGAATCTCGGAAGCGACCCGCTCGGTGACGGGAAAATCTCCTTTGGCGAAATGGCGCGACGCATATGCCTTTTGCATGTGCAGGGGCACAGGATAATGAATGCCGGTGCCGATCCCGGCCGCCGCCAAAGTCTCTTTCAGTTGCTCGCGGTCGGCCACTCGTATAACAAACAAATGATAGACCGCCTTCGACCAACTGGGCTCGTAAGGCAGGATAACGCCTTCGCGGTTTCCAAGCAACTGGCGGTAGTGTTGCGCATGCCGGCGCCGCTTTTCATTCCATTCCGGAAGATGCTTCAGTTTTACGCTGAGAAATCCGGCCTGCATCGCATCGAGGCGACCGTTGTAGCCTTCGACATCGTGGTAAGTACTTCTTGGCCTGCCCGTGGTCGCGCAACATCCGGCATTTCCGGTCAATTTCGGCGTCGTTTGTGGTGATGGCTCCGGCTTCGCCGCAGGCGCCCAGATTCTTTCCCGGGATAAAAACTGAAGGCGGCGGCGCGCCCGATCGAGCCCGCCTTTTTCCAGCGATTGTCTTTTCGCGAAAAATACTCCGCGCCATGCGCCTGGCACGCGTCCTCAATCAGGATCAAGACGATATTTCGCGGCCAGTTCGCAGATGGCATCCATGTCCGCCATCTGACCATACAGATGGACCGGAACCACAGCCGTGACCGGCTTGCCGCTTTGCCGGTGAACCAGCGCCGCCCGCGCTGCTCGCATTCCTGTCTCGAGGAAGGCCTGCAGTTTCGCGGGATCCATATTGTAGGTGCGCTCGTCGATGTCGACAAACTCCATTTGCGCTCCCGCTTGGGTGATCGCTTCGGTCGTGGCAATAAAAGTGTGGGAAACGGTGACCACGATGTCGCCCGCTTTGACTCCCGCGGCCGATCAGCGCGAAACGGAGCGCGTCGGTGCCGCTGTTGACGGCAATGGCGCGGCTCGGTTTGGCAGAAGGCGGCAAACTCTTTTTCAAAATTCTCCACCAGCGCGCCGCCAATGAAGCCGGCGCCGTCCGGATGAGTCTGTTGAAAGACCGCCGTCAGCTCCGCTTCAAGTTCGACATGCGGCGTAACCAGATCAAGAAAAGGAATATTCTGCGAATGATTCACTGTGTTACCCCCGTTTCAATTTGACGCAGAATTTTTGCCGGATTGCCCGCCACGATGGTATTGGCCGGAACGTCTTTCGTGACCACCGCGCCCGCCCCCACAATGGCGTTTTCCCCTATACAGGTGTTGGCGAGGATGGTCGCGCCGGAGCCGATTGAGGCTCCCTTTTTCACTACGGTGCGCTCCACGCGCCAGTCGGCTTCGGTTTGCAGGCCGCCCCCGGCGGTCGTCGCGCGCGGATATAAATCGTTGATAAACATCACGCCGTGCCCGATGAACACGTTGTCTTCGATGCTCACTCCTTCACAGATGAAGGTGTGACTGGAAATCTTGCAGCGCTTGCCGACGGTGGCGTTCTTCTGAATCTCGACAAAAGCGCCAATCTTGGTTTCGTCGCCGATTTCGCAGCCGTAAAGGTTGATGAACTTGGAAAGCTTAACGTCCTGACCTAGCTTGACATCGGGCGCAATGCAAACGTAAGTGCTCATAGTCGGGATGGCATCCTCAGGAAGGGCTGACTTTAAAAGAAAGGGTTAATTTCAAATTTTCGGGCGATGCAGTCTGACTGACTGGGCTGCAATGCCGCCGGCGGCGGTTTTTTCCGCCTCCATCTTTTCCTGTGGCAGATGCGCCGCCGTCGCCGACAGCTTCTGCTTTCGTCCGCCACTCGAATACCACGCGCTTTGTTGCCGGCTGCGGCGCACGCAACTGCGCACTAATTCCGGCATGTCCCAGGGAACATCGTGGTAGGCAGTGCGCAGAAATTCGCTTTGCGGATCGCGCGCCCACTCATGCGGAAAAAGCGCGATGGTCTCGTTCCGTGTGAGGGCCGGGGCGGTCGCAATGGGATGGCCAGTGGCCGCAGCATACAGCGCCGCCGGAAGATCCCGTCCCGGGCCGAGCGTCAGGTGGCCAACCTGAGTGGCACGCGCATTGATTTCGATGAGGTAGGCGTGCCCGGTATCGGCTTCCAACATGAAATCGAAACCGCAGAAACCGGAGAGTCTCATACGGCCGACCAGTTTTGCCACGGCCATGGACATCTCGATATTTTCGATCCGCCGGACGACGGTAGCGTGGCCCGCCGCATTGCCCTTGCGCAGCACTCCGAAATGCAAACTGGCCAGCACTTCACCCTTCCAGCAGGCGATCGTGCTGGTGGCTTCATATCCCGCCACCCAGGCCTGGGCGCTGACCTCCGCCCTTTGTCGCAGCATTGCCGGCCGAAGCAAAGTTCGGTCCTGGTCGGCGACCGCGCGCTTGAGGGCGCGAGCCAGCAGAGGCGGCGCCTGCAACTGGCGAAAAGCTCGTTGCGCCTCGGCCGCGGTGCCGACGATTCTTACGCCTTCGCCTCCGGAAGTTCCATCGGCCTTGAATACCGTGGGAAATCCGGCGCGCTCCACCCAGTTCCTGACCTCTTCGCTGCTCCCGATGGCAGCGGTCTCCGGAATCCGAACCCCTTCTGCCCTTGCGAGGTCCATGAAAGCGGCGCGCGCTTGCAGGATGGGAAAGGCTTCCGGCAATCCCAGCGAACGCTCGATCAAAGGCGCGAGTTCGGGTAGTTCCTTAACATACGACTTCCGCAGGCGGTAAATCTCGTGCACATGGGCGAGTGCAAGGTCGTCTCCGGGCACGATCAGATCCGGCTGGGAGGAGGCAAGGGCTTGGGCCAGGGAACGGAGCGGCGCCAGACCCCTGTAAGTGTGAATTCGGCTGGCGGCGCGCGCTTCGCCGATGGGATGTCGGGACGGACAAAGCGCCTCCACTCGAAAACCGGCATGACTTAAGGAAGCGGCCAGACGCGCCGTCGGCACCCAGTGCTTGGTAGTGCTCAATAAGATAGTCGGGGACACGGAAGGCTTCTGGCTATAGTCAGAAACGGCGCGGGGAATCAATTTTTGAGAGTTGAATTTTGAATGTTGAGAGGTAAACGTTCACAGGCAACGTTCACAGGTAAAAGTCTACAGGTAAACAAGCGTGCCTCGCTGCCGCAGGGATTCGCTGGCGGCTTCGAGCATCTTAACAACCTTCAGTCCGGCCACGCCGTCGTTCGAGGGCTTCTGTCCCTTGCCGACACAATCCAGAAAATAGTTTAACTCCAGGCGCAGGGCCTCCACCTGCTCGACCTGCGGCGCCCACATATCGCCCGAGCGGTAGCTGACGAGCAGGTTATAGACGCCCTCCTGGCTCTTTACGTCGACGCCCTTGTCGTAAATCTTCAGTTTCTCGTCGGCCTCAAGGTCGTTCCACACCAGCATTTTCTTTTCCCCGCCAATCAGCGTGGTGCGAACCTTGACCGGCGAAATCCAGTTCACGTTGACGTGCGCGATCATCTTGTCGGGATAGTAGGCGGTGATGAAGGCGATATCCTCGTGCCCGTTCAGGTGCGCCTGGCCGGTGGCCGAGATGGCTTCGGCATCCTTGTGCAGAAGGTGGTTCATGATGGAGAGGTCGTGCGGCGCCAGATCCCAGATGACGTTGCAATCGTGCTGGAAAAGCCCCAGGTTGACGCGCGTCGAATCGTAATAGTAGAGCTTGCCGAGCGCGCCTTCCGCCAGCAGCTTCTTGATCTTGCGCACCGCGCCGGTGAACAAAAAGGTATGGTCCACCATGATCTGCAGGTGTTTCTGTTCCGCCAGATTGATCAGCTCTTCGGCTTGCGCCACGGTACTGGTGAAGGGCTTCTCCACGAACACATGCTTGCCGTTTTCGAGCGCCGCCTTGGCCAGTTCATAGTGCGTCCATACCGGAGTGATGACGGCGATGGCGTCCACCTCCGGCGACTTGATGAGCTCTTGGAAGTCGCTGTGCACCGCGATTCCGGGATGCGCCGCCTGGATGCGCTTCCGGGCGCCGGCCGCCTGATCGCAAATTCCGACCACCTCGCAGCCTTCCAGGGTGCGCAGATTGCGCACGATATTCGGTCCCCAATAACCGTAACCGATGACCCCAAACCTAAGCATAGGAATCCACCTTCAGCAGAAAAGCCGTGGCTTCCACGCGGCCTACCCGGCGCGGCGCCCCAGCACTGGCACATTTTGGGGGGAGAAGATTAGGAACGGGGGAAAGGAGCGGGAAACGGCACTAGCAAGCGCCATCTCCGCCGATGACTGCCTTCGGAGTTTGCAACAGAATTTTCAAGTCGAGCAGCGGCGAGCAGGCGCGCGCGTAGCGCAAGTCCAGCCGCACCATGTCGTCGAATTGCACCCGGCTGCGTCCGTGCACCTGCCAGAGTCCGGTGATTCCCGGCTTGGCTTCGAGCAAACGGCGGCGATGCCAGGTGGCATAGGCTTCCACCTCATAAGGCACCGGCGGACGGGGACCAACCAGAGACATTTCCCCATGCAACACATTCAGCAACTGGGGCAATTCGTCAAGGCTGGAGCGCCGCAGGATTCGACCCACGGGCGTGATCCGGGGATCGTTGGTCAGCTTGAAGACGCCTTCGGCATTGCCCTGCGTGGACTTCTTCTCGGCCTGCCCGGCAATTAGCTGCCGGACGTACTCCTTATGCTCGCTGGCGTCGTTATTCATGTACATCGAGCGGAACTTCAGAAAAGTGAAGGGCGTGCCATGTTCTCCGATGCGTTTCTGCCGGAACAACACCGGACCCCGCGAGTTCAGTTTGATGGCGGCCGCGATGATCAGAAACACGGGCGAAAGCAAGACGAGCAACGACAGGCTGCCGATAATGTCGATAAATCGTTTCATCACCCGGCGGGGGCGATTCTCATCCTGGCGCTTCTCGAGGTCGGGGTAGAGCATGGGATTGCTCGGACGCTCCGGATTTTGCGCATCCCAGTCGTCGGGAAAAACGTGGAAGGAAAACTTGATCCGGCTGAACTGCTCGCTGTCCAGCCAGTTGCGCAGCACGCCGCCGATGCGCGCGAGAATGGTGCTGAGCACCGCGTTATTATCGAGAACGATTTCGGTAAACACCACGCCCACTACCGAGTTTGTGGTATACCAGCCGGTCACGTCGGTCTCCCGCGTCGCCCCTTGCAGGGTGGAGAGCATTTCCAGCAGGATGCGTCCCTGCTTCTCCCCCGCTTCGGGCTGGCCCGTGTCAATCAGCAAGAGCACGAAGGGACGCTGCGAGCGCTCGCTACGCTTGCGCTCCAGAGCGATCATGCGGCGGAAAGCCTCCTCGCTCAGTACGTCGCTGGGGGCGGTGTGCGCTTGCGATCGGGTGAATTCAGGAGAACGGGACATAGTTTCCGCGGTACGTGTTGCCACGAGTAGCTCCTTGCCGGGCCCGGCGCAACGGGCGCGGCCCAGCGTGCCAATCCGTGTTCAGGGGGGAGGAGTTACTTACGACCTGGTCGGGGGAAACCAGTCTTACTAGATTTGCATTATACAACTAAAATCGAATTCTTAGTCATTCTCCATGGGCCGGGAAGCCGCGGCCATCGGGGGCTTTGTCTGGCCATAACGCGAGTAGTAATCGGTGTGCAGGTCACGGCTACAACTATTGACCACCAGACCGAGCATCACCGCGGGATCAAAAGCTTCGAGCGCCCGCTCGACTACTTTCTTTTCACTAACCCCCTCGCGCATAACTAAGACGACGCCGTCCGCCTGTTTCATCCAGAAAGTTGTGTCCGCCACGGGCACCACCGGAGGCGTGTCAATCACAATCCAGTCGAAGAATTCGCCCAGCCGGTCGAGCAATTCCGGAAGCCTTCCGCTCTGCATCAGTTCCAGCGGATTCTCCGGGGCGCGCCCGGCCGGCAACACCCAAAGCCCCGAGCCCTTCAATTTATACACCACTTCCGAGAGCTGGCGCTCACCGCGCAAACACTCGCTCAAACCGGGCAGCGAACTATCGAAGCCGAGCCGGGTGGCGACCGTCGGCCGCCGCAAGTCTCCATCCACGAGGAGCGTCTTCAGAACCTTGCTGCGCGACTGGTTCAGCGCCAGATTGGCCGCGATCAGGCTCTTGCCTTCCTCGGGGGCGGTTCCGGTCACGACGATGCGCTTGAGCTTGCGGCGCTCGCGCATGTGCCGCAGCTTTAAGCCCAGCATCCTGAACTTTTCTGCCGCCATGCCACCCTGATCCGTCAGGCAGACCAGCCGGGAATCAGCGCGCAGCGCGGGCACCAACTCCCTGGCATGGGCGAAGCTCATGGCCTCGGAAGACACCAGTTTCGCCGCCGGGGTCGCTTCCGGAACCGCCGCCGGGGGCGCAATCTCGGGTGGGGCCGGCGGTGGCAAAGGCAGGGAGGCGGGAGCGGTGACGGCTGGGTCGGCGGTTTTTACCGCAGGCGGGACGGGACCGGGCACGGGAACCGCGGCAGCTTGCTCCGCTTCCGATCGCCGGATGGCGGCGTCGCGTTCGACGGCCTGCAACAAATCGGTGACCGATTCTGGATTTTCCGGCAGGCTGCCGCCCGATCGCTCGATTTCGGCGCGTTGTAAGGCCTCAAAGATGTAGCTCATTTGCGTTCAGCCCGGCGGGTTATTGCAACCGGCCCTTGGTCTCCAGCTCCTGTACCCGTCCGTGCACTTCGAGCAACTTCTTCACCGCCAGCAAAAGATCGGCCTGCTTATCGCTTACTTTTGCGCCCGAGCCATTGTTTTTCGGGTCGACCGCCACCACTGTCAGGCGGAGATCCTGCGCCACCATTTCGATAATCTCGTGCGTTATCACCGGAACTTGCCGGGCGTAACCGAGAAGAAGAGCGTTCTCGCAGACCGTATTGATCAACCTCGGAATGCCGCGCGCATGGCGGAAAATGGCCTCTACCGCGCTCTCCGAGAATACCCCGCCGGGCGCGTTCGCGCCCGCAATCGCCAGCCGGCGATGCAGATACTTCCTCGTCTCCGGCAGATTGAGGGGTTCGAGATGGCAGCGCAGGGCGATGCGCTGTTTCAACTGCCGCAGTTCGTGGGAATCGAGTTTCTGATCGAGCTCGGGTTGACCGGCGAGCACGATCTGCAGCAACTTTTGCTGCGAGGTTTCGAGGTTCGTCAGGAAGCGGACTTCCTCCAGCACCTCCTGGGAAAGATGATGCGCCTCGTCCACCACCAGAAGCGAGGTCTGGCGCTTCTCGTGACGCTGCAAGAGGAATGCGTTCAGGCCGTGGATCAGCTCGTCTTTTGCCTTGCCCGCCACCGGCAGCCCGAAATCGCCGGCGATATAGCGCATAAATTCGAGCGGCGAAAGCGAGGGATTAAAAATCAGGGCAAAGGCCACATCGCGGCGCTGCACCAGCCCGAGGAGGGAGCGCAGGATAAGCGTCTTCCCCGTGCCCACCTCGCCCGTCAGGACCACCAATCCACGATGTGCCGTCACCCCGTAATACAGGGAGGCCAAGGCCTCGTTGTGCCGGGTCGTCGGAAACAGAAAAGTCGGGTCCGGAGTGATCTCGAACGGATTGCGCTGCAGATTGTAGAATTTTTTGTACATGGTGGTTTCGCCGTACCAGCTGCGGCAGGTCTAGCCGTACAAATATGTCACTGCAGATCCTATCAGTATGAAACCCAGAATCACCACCGCCGCCGCGCCCGCCATCCACATGCGGCGCCGGTTGGAGGCTTGTTCGCGCAAGCTCTCAATGGGCGGAATTTCGGCCAGCACTTCGAAGGACACCATCTTCTTGATCTCGCGTTCACTGTAAAGCTTGCCGCTGAGCTTCTCCTGCGCAAACACCAGGCCGCCGCCGAACATGAGTCCGACCACCACGCCCAGGCCACACAACTGCAGGCGGTTCGGCTTATAGGGCCGCACCGGAAGGTTCGGCGGATCCAGCATGCGGAAGTGCTCGCCCTGCTGCGATTTTTCCAGATCGGTCGAGCGTTCCGACTCGTTTTTCTTGGCCAGCAGCGATTCGTAATCCGTCTTCGACTGATCGTAATCGCGGGTGATGTCGGCGAATTGCTGCTCCATGACCGGGAGCCATGTTCAAGCGCGCCTGATATTGCGTGATCTTCGTCTGCTCGTCTTTAATTTCCGCTTGCCGGTTTTCGATTTCCACGGCGATTAGCCTTGAGCTGGCTCTCCAACTCGAGGAGCGGCGCGCTTTTCGGATCGCCGGAATCGGCGGCGCTCTCTTCCGGCGTGGGATCCTGGTCGCGATTTTTCATCTCCGCCACCATCCGTTCGCGCCGGCTCTCGGTGCGGCGCAATCTGTTCCCGGGTCTTACGCACATCGGGATGCTTATCCGTATAGTGCGAGCTTAAATCCGCCAGTTGCGACTTTAGCTGGTCCAGTTCCTTATCGATTTCCGCCAGACCGGCAGCCCCGCTGCTGCCGCCGTTTTACGCCCCCGATCGACGGAGTGGTACTGGTTGATCAGCGATTCCAGATAGGTGCTCTGTTGTTTGGAGTGGTTCAACGCCTCCTCATTCGCCTGCACCTGACTCTGGAGCCCGGTCAAAATCTGCAGATTGCTCTGCGTCTGGGTGGGCAACTCGCCGAGGTGCTGATCTTTGAACACCCGCATTCGGGCTTCCTGCGCCTCCAGTTTGGAGCGCGCCTGCTCCAGTTGATCTTCCAGGAAGTTGGTGGTGTTGGCCGAGCGCTTCTGGCGCTGTTCGAGGTTCTCGGTGATAAACAGGTTGGCCAGTTCTGCGGTCGCCAGCTGCGCCATCTTCGGATCGCGACTGGCGTAATAAATGTTAAAAGGCGGAAAGCTTGCGATCGTCACCGTGCGACGAGTTCGATTTCGATGTCCTTGCGCATCTTCTCGACCAGGTCGTCGGGACTCTTGCGCTGGCGGTCCTTGGCGTAGAGGCCGAGATTATCGATCACGCGAAGAAGGCGGGTGCGGCTGAGAATCTGCTGCGTAATGCTGTCCAGTTGCTGCTGGATGTCACTGTCGATGTTCGAGACCACGTATTTTTCCGGCACCGACGGCTCTTCCACGAGAATCAAGGTGCCCGAACGGTAGGTCGAGGGAATCAGCCAGCTCGCTCCCCACACCAAAACCCAGCCCAGGAAAAACGTCACCAGAAATTGCCACCATCGGCGGCGCACAATTCCCTTGATCTCGTTGAGATCGAGGGACGGCCCCGATTCTTGTAAATCTTCATCCATAACGAAATTCGTCTACCGAACTCGCGTTCTTAAAGTCCCAGCGGTTTCGCCCACTGGTAGGAAAGGGTCGCGAAAAACCGGTTGCGGTGCTCGTCGGCATTGGTGGCGGTATCCGGCAAGCCAAACTGCTGTTGAAAATCGTGGGTGTATCCCAGACGCAGGCCGAGACTGCGGGCCACGTTGCGCTCCAGCGCGATGCCCGCCGAAGTCAGGTTGATGGAAGTGGCGCTGCCCGGCGTGCCAATGAGTTCGCGGTTGATGCCGTGGCTGGCGTTGACCGCCGCCGTCCATCCCGGAACCAGTTGGCGGCGGAATTCGCCATGCGCGTTCTGCAGAATCACCGTGCCGAGAACGCCGCCACCGTCGCTGATGGTGCGCGAATATCCCGCCGTAACGCTGGTGCGGTCGTTGCGCCACACGCCTTCCACTCCACCCGCCGCCGACCAATCCGTGGTTTCCGAGGACACGGTGGCCGGCGGGACCACACCTTGGTTGTCGGAGTATTGCGGACCGGCGAATGCCGTCAGCGTAAACCGTTTTCCGAGGTTCAGGGTATTCACCGCAAAGAAACTATGAACCCGCGTTTCGCCGCCCGCTCCGAACGTGATGCGGTCGAAGCGATAGCTGATTCCAGCCCAATCTCCCCGCAATAAGCGGTGAAGCCAGAAGGCGCTGCCGGTCGCGGTTTGGGAATTGGTCAGGGGAAGGACTCCGCTACCAGCCGAAGCGTTGCTGAAATGCAAATCGTAGAACGAGCCACTCGCCCCCATCACGTCTTTCAAGGCAAAGTGATAATTGGTTTCCACCGTGGTGGCATTGGAGCGCTGCGTCGCCAGCGGGGTGATGAGGCTGGCGTTCGCGCCGCCGGCGCCGATGGATTCGGCGCCGTTGCCGGCGTCGAAAAACCCCGTGGTCAGGGAGAAAGTCTCCGCCACCCGCAGATTGATATGCGGACTCAGACGGAACTGGGAATCGAAATTCAGGTTGTGCGATCCCTGGTCCTGATTGGTGAATTTCTGATTCACCGTCAGCCCGCCGGCATAGCCGAGGGTCCAGCGCGTCCGCGAGGTCGTTTCCTCTAGCCGGATGTTCGGGAAAATGGTCTCGCTGGTATTGCTGCCAGTATTCAGCAGCAGGGGGTTGTCGTCATATGTGGCGCCGATATTGACCCCGCCCCGCAGGTAATTTGATCGTTCCAGTTCGGTGACGAAGGCGGGCGTGATGCCAATGCCACCCAGCAACTGAGGAATTTGCGGCAGTTCGCTGCTGGTATCTTCGGTGCCGACGTCTGGTTCAACTCCGGCAAGAGTGGAAAGTGCCGCCGCCGGCGCGGCGCTGGATGCGGCCGCGGTGTCCGACGAATTCTGTACCGGCGAGTTCTGCGGCGCCGGGTTTTGTCCCGCTGCAACCGCCAGCCAGCCGATCACGATCCACGCCAGAATGAGGTTTTGTCGTATCGTCATAGGCGCGCCTAGGGCACCACCACTGCATCACCCGCCTGCAGGCGAATGTTCTGCTCGGTGTTCTTGCCCTTAATCACTTCTTTGTAATTGAACGGCAAGCGAGTCTGGGTTCCATCAGCCGCTGGTCGCAGAATGTAGATGGATTTTTGCTTGGCGAAATCCTTGAACCCGCCGGCCATGGCGATGGCATCGAGGACCGTAGTCGTGCTCGTCAACAAATAAGCTCCGGGCCGCGCCACCATGCCGAGTATATTCACCCTCTGACTCTTGCTGTCGGTGACGATGACCGTGACTTCCGGTTCGGAGATGTAGCTCTGTAACCGCTGCGTAATCTCCTGCTCCAGTTGCCGTGGCGTCTGACCACTGGCCTGTAACTCGCCCGCCAGGGGCAGGGAAATCTTGCCATCGGAGCGCACCGGAACGGAACGCGAGATGTCCGGCTCTTTCCAGACATTAATCGCCAGCACATCGTTGGCGCCGATCACGTAGGCATTGTCGGAATGCGGCCGCGACCCTGCCGCGGGCTTTTCCGCGGGAGCTTTGCCCGAGTCGGGAGCGGTTGCGGGCGCCTCTGGGCGAGACGCAGGTTCGGATTGCGCCCTGGCTCCGCAACACGCGGCCAGGAGCAGCGCCAGCAGAGGCAGGATGCGACGGTGGTGCAAAGATTCAATCATTACTGTGCTCATAAATAGAGGTTTCGGTGATGATGCCGGGATAACTGGTGTTCATACTACTCCGGTGTGCGCCGGCCTTCGGGTCTATACCGGCACATGCCTACCTATGCCGGATTCGAACTGACAGACTTACTTCACCTGCCGCATGCCGTCCCCGCTATTCAGAATCCGCCCCGCCTCCGAGGGCGGACTCATGCGGTACTCCTGAATCTTGTAGAGCAGCGCCCGATAGCTCACATGCAGCAGGCGAGCGGCCGCCTTCCGGTTCCAATTTGTCTGTTCCAGGGCATTGGCGATGGCGTTGCGCTCGGCTTCTCCTTTGGCGTTCCTGACCAGCAACTTCAGGGACGACCTTGCTTCCGCGCCCTGTGTCGCGACAGGGGTCGAAGCGGAAGACAGAGAAGTTGAAGTGGAGGAACTCGCATGCGCCGAATTAAGACCAGGTGTCGCCGCCTTCGCCATTCCATTGCCGGGGCCATTCCCGTTCTCGGCCCTGTGCGCGCCGTGTACGGGGCGCGACTGCAACTCGCGCAGCGCCGCATCCTCATCTCCGTGCGCCAGGAAACGCTTGGCAAAGCTTTCCAGTTCGCGCACATTACCCGGCCAGGGATATTGCTGGCAGGCATCCAGCAAACCGCTGGAGAAATGGGGGGCGGGCACACCGTAGCGCCGGGTCAGCCGATTCATCAGATGCCCCAGCAACAGCGGGATCTCGTCGTGTCGCTCGCGCAGCGGAGGCACGCGCAACTCGAAAACGCTTAAGCGGTAAAAGAGCTCTTCCTTCACTCTTTTCTCCGCCGCCGCCAATTTCATGTCGTCGCCGGTGGCAGCGAAAATGCGTACATCGGCCCGGATTGGCGTCTTACTGCCGCAGCGGGTAAACTCCCCCGTCTCCAACAGATTCAGCAAGCGGGATTGCACCGCTCCCGGCATGGCATCGAATTCGTCGAGCAAAATGCATCCCTTGGCGCACTGCTCCAGTTTGCCCGGAGTCGATTCCGGCTTACCCCGCGCGGATGTGTGTTCGTAACCAAAGAGTTCGTTCTCCAAAAGGTCGGAGGTCAACACCGCGCATTTGACGCGCATGAAGGGATAGCTCGACCGAATCGAGAGCGAATGGATGAGCCGGGCGGCGGTCGTCTTGCCGCTCCCCATCTCGCCCGTGATCAGCACCGGCACGTCAGTTTGGGATAGTAATTCCGCTTGCGTGCGCAACCGGCGCGTAGCCGGGCAGGCAGCAATGAAATACAGTTCTTCGCTGATGCGTTCGATTTCGGTTTGGTACATGTCGGTGATTTGGGTGATGATTCGGGGTGATTACAAGCTGGAAGGGATGCTTGTTACAGCGGCTCAATGTCGTAGCCGTCGATCCTGACTGCCATCGAGCGTTGGATGGCGTCCACGGAAATAATCAGACTATGGTCGCCGTTTTCCGACAAGAACACGCCTTCCACGCCGTCCATGGCTCCGCCGCGGACGCGTACGCGCTGGCCCACCTTGAGAAACGGATGCGAACGCCAAGGCACCGACTGCGTGACTACCTTGCGGATGCTTTCAATTTGCTCGTCCGGGATGGGCAGCGTCGCACCACGGGTGCCCACGAAGCCGTGCACGCTCTCCACCTGGTAGACACGCTTGCGATCCTCGGCGCTAAGGGCGCAGCGAAGGAATAGGTAGCAGCTGAATAGGGGCACTTCCACTTTCTTCTTGCGGTCGCTCCAGCGATGGACTTCGAGGGCGGTGGGAAGAAAAGTTTCCATCCCCTGATCCTGCAACCGACGCTCAACGGTTTTTTCATGGCGGGCCCGAGTGTGCAAGGCATACCAGCGCACGGTCTCCGGCATCGCCCACTCGCTGATTGCGATGCCCGATGCGACGCCGTGGCTCATGGCAGTCATGCTACTCATAGCTTCGCCCTCTCGGTCCCATTGCCCAAGGTCCGTCCGCTCCCGTAGCCTGAGCACAGGAGGAAAACTTCACTTCTATTCGGGGGAGATAAAATGCAAACCACCACGTCAGGGAGACGTTCCAGTTGCCTTACCTTAAGGTCACTTGCAAGGGCGTGCAAGTGGTGGGATGGCTTAGAACGTAAAGTCTCTATGGATGAGTGAGTCGGTCGTCCGGGTGACCGCCATTGAGCTTAGAGATGTTATTCTCGTACACCCCAGTGCTAATCCTCTCGTGCGGCGATTTGAACCCGGAACGCGTGCCTGGGTCATGAGAAGCCGCTTCTCCAGAATATGGACGTTATCTCTATCATTATGAACCACTTGCTTGTCTCGTTGCGATCTACCACAAGCATCGATGCGGACCGTAATGCCAAATCCTGCACACGGCAGCGGGATGCGACCTTGAAAGTTACCGCAGAGTATGCAAACTCGTGCATACATCGCAACTTCATTGCCGATTCCGGCGTTTGGTGATACAGTTCGGCTGTAGGCAGAAAGACTCTTGGCTGATTCATTGGGGTCGCTTCTTCCTCATCCCCCGGAGAAATCGTCCCGACGAACGGACCGTTTTTGCTCCCCTTCACGGTTCGGTCAGCTGGTAGCAGCCTTTTGTGATTATTAAGGAGACCGGATGCCATCCGATAACGAATTGGGTTCGGATTTTGTCAGTATTCTGGTGGCCGACGACACGCGCATTCACACCCAACTTTTGGCCGAGGCGTTGCGCAATGATCGCGGTTTGCAAGTGGTTGCCGAGGCTGCGAATTCCGGGGAGTTGCTGGCGGCCATCACGCGCGTTCCCATCGATGTGGCGGTGATCAGCGATAATCTGGACGACCAGCCTGGCCAGGGCACGCAAGTGCTGCGCGAAGTGCGCGCCTTGCGCCCGCAGATTAAGGGAGTGATCCTGCTGGATTCCTCCAAACCTCGCCAAATTCTGGAATGTTTTCGCGCCGGAGCCAAGGGCATTTTCTCGAAACAAGAGCGTCTGGAAAGTCTCTGCAACTGCATACGCGCGGTGCATGAGGGGCGGATGTGGGCGCGTAGCGTCGATCTCGACCACGCGCTCGAAGCTCTGGCCAACGCGCCCCTCGTGCGGGCCACCAATCACCAGGGAATTGAAATGCTCTCTGTGAGGGAACGGCAGGTCATCCAGCACCTTGCCGGGGGCATGACAAACCGCGAAATTGCTAGCGCGCTGGGGCTGAGCCCGCATACGGTGAAAAACTACCTGTTCCGCATTTTTGACAAACTGGGCGTCTCCAGCCGCACCGAGTTGCTCTACCTGACCATGAATCACGCGCAGGCGCAATCCGCGCGTGGCGGCCGGGGAGAAAACTCTTTCTCCGATTTAATTGAGGCCGCCGAGGCGGGCGATTCGGCGGCACAGATCCGTTTGGCGGAGAGTCTTTGTCCGGCCGAAGTTGGTCCCACCGCAGACGGTCAAGAAGGCCACACCGCCAAGGCCGGCGAACGCGCCGAATCTGGCCCGCGACCGGACCCGGTTTCCGCCTACATGTGGTACCTGCTGGCGGAGAAAACGGCGGTTCCCATGCTCCAGCAAATCGAAAGCGGAAAAAAGAATATCCGCCAAACCATGTCGGTCGAACAACTGATCGATGCCGAGAGTAGAGCCGCCGCGTGGTCGAAAAATGCCGGGAAAAAATCCGCCGCCGCCGCCCCGACGCAGCGTGCCGACCTCCAAAAGATGCACGCTGGCGCTCGCTAAGAGCCAAGGAGCTAGCAGACCTGCCGCACCGTATCATCGCTGAACGGGAGACCGGATGGAACGCGCCTTACTTCGAATTGCCCTCCTTCGGATTGCAGTCGCGTTAGCGATGTTGATGGGCGTATCTTACGGCGTCGATGATCTTGCGGTTCGCTACCAGATTCCCGGCGGTCGGCCCCAGTTCGGCAAAATCGACCGCAACGTCTTATATGTGATCCACGTAAAAGGGGGAGAAATCCACTACGAACCGGGACCGCCGCAAACGGATACCTGCGTCCATTCGTTATTTCCCCACTTTGGCGACATGCCGTGCTGGTACGTCCAGCGTCATCCTGACAAACTCATAGAGATCTAACTCACGGTGGCGGATCGCTGAATTCCACAAGCGGCGCTCCCATCTCCGCCAAAATCGCTACAATATCCCCATGGTTACCATTCCAGCCCCAATTCACGGCCAGCGCTACATCAGCCTCGCCACCTTCCGGAAAAGTGGCGTCGCGGTGCAGACTCCAGTATGGTTTGCCGAGCGCGACGATAAAATCTACCTCGTCACCAGCCACAAATTGGGCAAGGTCAAACGCATCAGAAATCAATCACAAGTCAAGATTGCGCCTTGCACCATCCGGGGAAAAATTACCGGACCGGAATTCCCCGCTACCGCCCGCATTCTGCCGGCGGCGGAATTTGCCCCCGCGTGGAAGGCAGTTCAAGCGAAATACTGGCTGGCGCGAGTTCCCTTGCTGTGGCGCAACACGGACACCGCCATCGAAATTACGCCGACTTAGTGTTACTACAACTTCGGTTGCCGGAACGCCGCGTTGTGGCAATGCCGGTGCTTCCGCCGTTTATAATCTTCTATTCATTCACACACAGTTCGGTTCACACCCTGTTTCAGTGGCATCATTTCAGGAAAACAAGGCGAAAAAGTGCTTGATTTTTTAGGCGATCTTCGACGAACTCATCTGTGCGGAGCGCTTCGGCTCTCCGACGCAGGCAAAAAAGTTGTGCTCATGGGATGGTGCAACCGGCGCCGCGATCTGGGGCAGATCATCTTCGTCGATCTGCGCGACCGCAGCGGCGTCACTCAAGTGGTCTTCAACCATGAACGGAATCCCGCCGTGCACCTGAAGGCGGAGGCCCTGCGCAACGAGTTCGTGATTGCCGCCATCGGTACGGTCAAGCGCCGGGATCCGGACACGATCAATCCGAACATTCCCACGGGAGAGGTCGAACTGGTGGTGGAGGAGTTGCGTATCCTGAACGTATCCAAGCCGCTGCCCTTTCTGCCTTCGGATACGGTGCTGGCGAATGAAGAGATGCGGCTGAAGTATCGTTACATCGATCTGCGCCGTGATGCCATGCAGTTCAACATCGAACTGCGGCACAAGGTCGCACTGGCCATCCGAGATAACCTGGCGGCGCAAGGCTTTTTCGAAATTGAAACTCCGTTCATGACGCGCTCAACGCCGGAAGGGGCGCGCGATTATCTCGTGCCCAGCCGGGTGCAGCCGGGATCGTTCTACGCTTTGCCGCAGTCTCCCCAACTGTTCAAGCAGATCCTGATGATCTCGGGCTTCGATAAATATTTTCAAATCGTGCGCTGCTTCCGCGACGAAGATTTGCGTGCCGACCGGCAACCGGAGTTCACCCAGATCGACCTCGAGATGTCGTATCCCCAACCGGAGCGGGTCTGGGAAGTGGTGGAAAGCTTTCTCACGGCGGCTTTCCGGACGGCGGGGCATGAAATCAAGACGCCCTTCCCGCGCATGGATTTCGACGATGCCATGCGGCAGTACGGCATCGATAAGCCGGACCTGCGCCTGCCGCCGCTCGTAGAGGTGGGCGATTGTTTCGCGCCGCACGATCTCGAACAGCTTGCCATACACCGGGAATTGCCGGTGCTGGCCATCCGCATACCGCAGGTGGGCGAACTTTCGCGGAAGGAGCGCGACGACATCAAGCCACTGTTTGTGGCCAAGGGCGGAGCGCGGGTGTTTGAAGACTTCAAGCGCATCGAGGCAAAGTTTCCCGAGGCGGCGGCGAAGGCTCGCGCCCAGGTGGGCGCGGCGGAGGACGATCTGCTCGTCCTGGTGGTGGGGTCGGCGCAAACGGGAGGGAGCCTGGAAGCGCATCCCGCGAGCAGGCGCAAAGTTACCCCGGCGGAAATGGCAATCTATGCTTCGGCTGGATTGTTGCGCGTGGCGCTGGCGCAGAAGTACGCCGACCGGCACAAACTTTTCCAAAAGGGCGATTATCGTTTTCTGTGGGTAACCAACTTCCCCATGTTCGAGTGGGATGAAGCGGAGAAGCGCTGGAACGCGGCGCATCATCCCTTCACTTCCCCGCATGATGAGGATATGGACAAGCTCGAGAGCGATCCGGCCATGGTGCGCGCGCTCGCCTATGACATCGTGCTCAACGGGACAGAGCTGGGGTCGGGATCGATCCGTATTCATCGTCAGGACGTGCAGAGCAGAATTTTTCACGCGCTGGGCATGACCGACGAGGAAGCGCGTTCCCGCTTCGGGTTCTTCCTGGAAGCACTGGAATACGGGACGCCTCCCCACGGCGGCATCGCGCTCGGACTGGATCGTATCGTAATGATCCTGGCTGGAGCGGATAGTTTGCGGGAAGTGATTCCCTTCCCCAAAACCGCCGCCGCCAAGGACCTGATGATGGAAGCCCCCACGCCGGTCGCTCCCGGTCAGTTGCGGGAACTGGGAATCGGGGTGGTAAAGAAATAACATTATACGGGCTGCGGATTGGCCTGTAGCCAACAACGTGGTCGGTATCCGGCGTGGCCCGCGAGCCGGGCATATACTGGGCGAGGCGAGTCAGCCAACTTTAAAACTTTTAGGAGAGAGCAACTATGAAAAAACTAATCGCGATTTGTTTCGCAATCGCAATGTTAACCAGCATGGTCGCGGTCGCTCAGGACAGCATGAGGAACGACAGCATGAAAGCCGACGCGCCCAAGGGCACCATGGACGTAAAAGGCAAGATCAGCGACGACGGCAAGATGTTTGTCAGCGACAAGGACAGCAAGAGCTGGACCATTGTGAATCCCGAGGCGGTGAAGGGTCATGAAGGCCACCATGTGATCCTGACGGCGCATGTTTACCCGGATAAGGGCGAAGTACACGTGATGTCATTGAAGATGGCGAAGTGAAGCTGCATTCACCATAGCTCGATGTGGGGCGGGCGCCATGGCCCGCCCCAGCAGCTTGTGGGACGCTCGGCGGCCGCTTCAGACCTGAAAAATTAAAAAGGGCCGCCAGCCAAGAAGCGGTGATTCTTCCTTGACCATCGGCCCCTTCGATCCGGAACTGGGATCGGAGGTGATAGGCTGATGGTAGACCTCCAAAAACGCTTGTCAAGAAACTTCGCGAGCTTTCGAAGTTTCAAATTTGAATAGTTCCGCGTCGAAAAGTGGCGCAAACGATTGACACCGCGATCGCCAGGATGTTATTTTTATTGGTTTTACGGACGGCTTTTCTTCCAGCGGAATCAGCCAGCGTACAGCGAGAAATTCGATCAGCAAGGATCGTCGGTTCGATAAATCCGACATAAGATCACCCGATATAACATCATCCGACAATGGACCAGACACTCCGACAACTAGGCGAATTACTGCTCGGAGCCGTACCCACGGTCCTCCTATTGGCGGGGCTTTACATCCTTTATACGTTCCTGGTCCATCGTCCGCTGAGCGCAGTGCTGGCGGAACGCCGCAGCCGGACCGAGGGAGCGATGGAAAAAGCGCGGGCCGATATTGCCGCGGCCGAGGCGCGCGCCGCCGAATACGAGCAACGACTCCGCGAAGCACGGCAAAAAGTCTTCAAGGGTCAGGAAGCGCGGCGACAGCAAGCCACGCGAACCCGGACCGAGGCCGTCAATGAGGCCCGTACGCGAACTCAGAGCGAGGTCCGTCGGGCTCGCGCCGACCTGGAGACGGATAAGCAGCAGGCCATGGAAAAACTGCAATCGGACGCAGCCCGGCTGGCCACTGAGATCGTCCGCACGGTACTCCGGCCGATGGCGTCGCCAAACCAAGACGGTGGCCGGTAGTGAAGATGAGAACGCTAACGACAGGGGTCGAGCAATTTAGGCGGCTGTGTTGCGCTTCCGCGAGCGCCCGGACGTCGCAGCCGAGATCAGGGCTGACTTCACGTCTTGTCCGGCCGTTATTGGCGCTGGCGCTGCTTGCGCTCGCGTGTCGCATTCCGGCGCGCGCCGACGCCCCGGAGTCGTCGCCGACCCAGCCCTCGCAGCATAGCTCTGCGCCCGCCAGGGAAAGCAAACAGGCCGACCCCGAGCGCAAGACCTTTGGCGGAGAACTGGTGGAGGAAACCCGCGAGGCCACCGGAGCGGACGAGGAAAACGTTAATCTCAAGCACTCCGCGCCGGTGCGATGGCTCGCTCGCAAAATTGGTTTGAGCGTGCACGGCACGCATCTTCTTTTATTTTCCCTGAACTTCGTCATCGTTGCCGCAATCATTTTCTGGGCGGCGCGAAAGTATTTGCCGGCAATGTTTCGCAATCGCACCGGAGCCATCCAGAAAGCGCTGGAAGAAGCGCGCACTGCCAGCCAGGACGCGAATCGTAGGCTGGCAGACATTGAAAGCCGGCTGCGCGAGTTGGATCTTGAAATCGGGCGGATGCAATCCGGCGCAGAAAAAGAGGCGGAGGCCGAGGAGGCAAGAATCGCGAAGTCCGCCGAAGACGATATTCGCAAAGTAGTGCTGGCGGCGGAACAGGAAATCGCCATGGCCGCCAAGCAGGCCCGGCGCGAATTAACCACGCACACCGCCGGGTTGGCCGTCGCATTGGCCCGCAAACAGATCCATATCGACTCCGGTGCCGACCAGGTTCTGGTTCGCACGTTTGCCACCGGGCTGGTCTCGCAGGGCGACGTTTCGCCGGAGAATGACGGCGGAAAGGACGGTCACTGACCATGGCTTCCGTCGTCGGCACTTACGCTCGAGCCTTCGCAGATGTGGTGATGAAGAAGAGCAATCTCCTCGACCCGGGCAGAATGTTGCAAGAGTTGCGCGGTATCGAGGAGCTATTCCAGGAGAGTGACCCGCTGCGCCGCATCATGGAGAACCCGTCCATTACCGGTGACCGCAAACTTGCCGTACTCGATGCCATCAGCATGCGGTTGGGGACCACGAGGCAGGTGCGAAATTTTATTGCCGTGGTCACCGATCACAGAAGGCTGCCCCTGCTGGGCGAGATACTGCAACAACTGGAGCGGGAGTTGGACGAGCGGCAGGGTTTCGCCGAAGCGGAAGTAAGCACCGCTCGGCAACTGAGCGATCCGGAAAAGCAAATGCTTGAAGCCGAGATCGCAAAAATGACCGGCAAGAAAATCCGGGCGCGCTACCACCACGATGACTCTTTGCTGGGTGGTGCGGTCGTGCAGGTAGGCAGCACGATTTACGATGGATCGGTGAAAGGGCAGTTGGAACGTATCCAAGAGCGTCTGATGAGTTAGCCGCGGCCGGGTTTTAACCGGGCCGGCTGAAAGTCTTCTTATGGCACAAATCAAAGCTGATGAAATAACGCAATTAATCCGCGAGCAAATCGAGAATTACGAATCGAAAATCGCGGTCGACGAAGTGGGCACCGTGATCACTCTGGGCGATGGCATCGCCCGCGTGTACGGCCTCGACAAGGTGATGGCGGGAGAGTTGCTCAGTTTCCCGCACGGCGTCGCGGGAATCGCCATGAACCTCGATGAGGATCAGGTCGGGGTGGTTATCCTCGGCGAATATACCGAAATCAAGGAAGGCGACGAGGTAAAACGCACCGGCCGCATCATGAGTGTACCCGTGGGCGACGCCCTGATCGGACGAGTCGTTAACTCACTGGGCGTTCCGATTGACGATAAAGGCCCGATCGCCACCGACAAATTCATTCCCCTGGAGCGTTTGGCGCCGGGCGTCATCGATCGGCAACCGGTGCGCGAGCCCATGGCCACTGGAATAAAGGCCATCGACTCCATGATCCCGATTGGCCGCGGTCAGCGCGAACTGATTATCGGCGACCGCCAGACCGGCAAGACCGCGGTCGCGCTTGACACAATTATTAACAGCCAGGGCAATAACCTGATTTGCATCTATAACGCTATCGGCCAGAAGCGGTCGTCGATTGCCCAGGTGGTCAAGATTCTCGAAGATGCCGGGGCCATGGAGTACACCATCGTGGTCGCGGCGTCGGCTTCCGAGCCCGCTCCCATGCAGTACATTTCCCCCTACGCGGCCTGCGCCATGGGTGAATTTTTTCGCGATAACGGGCGCCACGCCCTCTGCATCTACGACGATCTTTCGAAGCACGCCGCTTCGTACCGGGAGATTTCTCTTTTGCTGCGGCGTCCTCCGGGCAGAGAGGCCTATCCCGGAGACGTTTTCTATCTCCACTCGCGCCTGCTCGAGCGCGCCGCTAAAGTCAGCGATAAGCTCGGCGGAGGCTCGCTCACCGCTTTGCCGATCATTGAAACGCAGGCGGGGGACGTGTCCGCCTACATTCCTACCAACGTGATTTCAATTACCGATGGCCAGATTTATCTGGAGACCGACTTGTTCAACCAGGGCATCCGGCCGGCGGTCAATGTGGGTCTCTCGGTAAGCCGCGTCGGCGGCAGCGCCCAGATCAAGGCGATGCGGCAGGTCGCGGGAACGCTAAAGCTGGAACTGGCGCAGTACCGGGAACTGGCTGCCTTCGCGCAGTTCGGCAGCGATCTGGACAAAGCCACGCAACAGCAACTCAATCGTGGGCAGCGGCTGGTGGAACTTTTGAAGCAGGGGCAATTTTCTCCCCTCCCTTTCTCGAAACAGATTCTCGTAATTTTTGCCGGCACCAGCGGAGTGCTCGACGACTTACCGGTAAATCAGGTGAGGGATTTCGAGCAGGAACTTTATAAGTACGTGGACACCACCAATCCAGGGCTGCTGGCCCGGATTATGAAAGAGAAAGTTCTGGACGACAATCTCAAAGCGGAATTGTCGAAAGTGATCAAGGAAGCGAAGCAGCAGTTCGTGGATTCGCGGCAGGCGGCGGCGAAGTAGCTTAGTTGCGGACGAGGCATACCTCGTCTCGACGGCAAACTCATGGCGAATATTCTCGACATACGACGGCGCATCCGCAGCGTGGTGAACACGCGGCAGATTACCAAGGCGATGAAAACGGTCTCCGCCGCCAAATTGCGCCGCGCGCAAGAGGCGGCGACGGCGGCGCGTCCCTACGCCCAGATGTTGACCAATGTTCTCAAATCGCTGGTTTCGCGAACCGACGTCTACGATCCTGTCACCGGACAACCGCTGCATCCCCTGCTGGCCGAGCGTCCGGAAAAGACCGTCCTGTTGATCGTTGTCACGGGAGACAAGGGTCTGGCTGCGGCTTTCAACACCAATATTCTGAAGATGGCGTCCAAGTTCATCGCATCCAAGAAGGACTTGAATATCGACGTCGAATGCATCGGCCGCAAGGGCCGGGATTTTATGCGGCGGCGCTATCCGATCGCGCCGCAGGGACTTTCCTCCGAAGCAGACAAAGCGGAGAACAAAAATGGAGACAATCAAGAAAAGGAGTCGCCGGCGGCGCCGCGAAACGACGATGGCGTCCTGGAACGCGCCGGTCGCGTGCAGATCGTTGGAGAGCATGTCGGAGTACTGGGCAAGGTCGACTTCAGATTCGCCGACGCTCTCAGCCAGCGTGTGATTGCCAGTTATACCCGCCACGAAATCGACGCCGTCTATATTCTGTTCAATGAATTCAAGTCCGTAATCTCGCAGCGGCTGGTTGCCGAGCGCCTACTGCCGATCAAGAAGATCGGCGAAGTGGATGTAGAAATGGCGGAGGAACCTTCGCAGGAGGAACGCCAGCAGCGAATTGAAGCGGCGAAAACGGCGGGAGTAGGAATGCGCGCGCAGGATACCAGCGCCGTCGACGAAGAGGCCGCCAAGTTCGGTACGGCTTCCGTCGATTATATCTATGAGCAGCCGCCGCAACAGCTGTTTCAGGGAATTTTGCCGAAGTACATCGGCATCCAGATTTTTCATGCGTTGCTGGAATCGGTGGCGGCGGAGCATGCCGCCCGTATGACGGCGATGGATGCCGCCACCAGCAATGCCAGTGACATGATCGAGTCCCTGACGCTCATCATGAATCGAGCGCGTCAGGCAAAGATCACCAAAGAAATTATTGAGATCGTAAGTGGAGCAGCGGCGCAATAGGCGGTAACTGCTCAAAGACCAACGACTCGCTGCTGAATTTTGAGGACTTATGTCAGAAAATGTTGGGAATGTCATCCAAATTGCGGGGCCGGCAGTCGACGTTCAGTTCGTCGAAGCGGCCATGCCGCCTATCTACCAGGCGCTGCGGGTTGTCAGCGACGGGTTCACCGTGCCTTCTCCCATTAACGTTATCCTTGAGGTGCAGCAGCATCTGGGCGAGGGCCGCGTGCGCTGTGTCGCCATGGAAGCGACGGAAGGGATGGTGCGCGGCATGAAAGCGATCGATCAGGGCGGCCCGATCTCGGCGCCGGTCGGTCGCGGCACGCTGGGCCGCGTCATGAATGTGATCGGCGAGCCGGTGGACAATCTCGGCCCGATCGCTTGCGAAAAGCGGATGCCGATTCATCGCATGGCTCCCGCATTCGATGAGCAGTCGACTACGGCCGAGATGTTCGAGACGGGAGTCAAAGTCATCGACCTCATCCAGCCCTTCTTGAAGGGCGGAAAGATCGGCCTTTTCGGCGGCGCCGGTGTGGGCAAAACCGTCGTGATCATGGAACTGATCAACAACGTCGCCAAGCAACATGGCGGGTTTTCCGTGTTCGCCGGAGTCGGCGAGCGGACTCGTGAAGGCAACGACTTATGGCTGGAGATGAGCGAATCGGGCGTAATCAAGCCGGGCAAGCCCGAGGAGTCAAAGGCCGCCCTGATTTATGGTCAGATGACCGAGCCTCCCGGCGCGCGTCTCCGCGTCGCTCTGACCGCGTTGACCGTGGCTGAATATTTCCGCGACGAAGAGGGCTCTGACACGCTGCTCTTCATCGACAATATCTTTCGCTTCACGCAGGCGGGCTCGGAGGTGTCGGCGCTCCTCGGCCGCATGCCTTCCGCCGTGGGTTACCAGCCCAACCTGGCGACCGAGATGGGCGAGTTACAGGAGCGGATTACATCCACCAAGAAGGGCTCTGTGACTTCAGTGCAGGCGATTTACGTGCCCGCCGATGATTTGACCGATCCGGCGCCGGCGACGACTTTTGCCCACCTCGATGCCACCACCGTTCTTTCCCGAGCCCTCACCGAGATCGGAATTTATCCCGCGGTGGATCCATTGGGATCGACTTCGCGAATTCTTGATCCCCGCATCGTCGGCCAGGATCACTACGATGTCGCGCAGATGGTGAAGAAGACGCTGCAGACTTATAAGGATTTGCAGGACATCATCGCCATCCTCGGCATCGACGAACTCAGCGAGGACCAGAAGGTGACTGTAGCGCGAGCGCGCAAAATCCAGAAATTTCTTTCGCAGCCGTTTTTCGTGGCTGAGCAGTTCACCGGCACACCCGGACGTTATGTCAAGGTTGCCGACACGGTCAAAGGCTTCCGGGGTATCGTAGAAGGCAAGTTTGACGACATTCCGGAGCAGGCTTTTTACATGAAAGGCACCATTGAAGAAGTCCTGGAATCGGCGGAGAAGATGAAGGAAAAGACGGCGTAAGAGCCTGCGAATGATCGCGGGCATCCATCGAATGGCGGACACTTTCCAACTCGAAATCGTCACCCCCACGCGGCTTTTGGTCAAGGATCCCGCGGAGGAGGCCCAGATTCCCGGGTTAAGCGGATACCTGGGTATTCTGCCGGGGCACGCGCCTTTGATTACGGAGCTTGCCGTCGGCGTGATCAGCTATAAAACGAATGGCGAGACGCGGACTCTTTCCGTAGCCTGGGGGTTCGCGGAAGTATTGCCGGACAAGGTGACGATCCTGGCGGAAGTAGCCGAAAAACCTCAGGAAATTGACGTGGATCGAGCGCAGCAGGCGAAAGAGCGGGCGGAGAAACTACTCAGGAGTAATGACCCCAAGCTCGATTACGCGCGCGCCGAAGACGCGTTGCAGCGGGCGGAAACGCGGCTGACTGTTGCAAAAACGAAATAGCTTTCTTTTCTAGTGTTCGTTTTTCGTTTTCACTGCCCCCTCGCTTCGACTTTTATTTTTGCAGCTCTGCGAGGGCGGCTAGCACTTCTTCGCTATGCCGGTTGGGATTCACTTCGGTGTACACCTTCACCACCTTACCTTCTGGATTGATGATGAACGTGTGCCGCGCCGCGAGCTTCATCTCCCCATAGGTCATCAGCGAGTCATAGGAGATAGACACTTTGTCATCCGTGTCGGCCAGTAGTTTGAAGTTGAGTCCCTCCTTGGCGCAAAACTGCTTGTGCGAATCGGCAGTATCCACGCTCACACCGAGGATGACGGCATTCTTCTTTTCGTACTGCGCCAGATCGCGCTGAAAGTTATGCGCCTCGACGGTGCATCCCGAAGTAAAGTCCTTGGGATAAAAATACAGCACCACCCACTTGCCGCGATAATCTTTCAGGCTGACCGCGTTCCCTTCCTGCGAAGTGAGTTTGAAGTCCGGCGCCATGCTGCCGACGGACGGAGCGGAAGCGGCAAAAATCGCCAGCGGATTGAGCGCACCGAGCGCGACGCAAAGTACGACCGTTCTTAAAATTTTCAGCACGGCATTCCTCCTTAGGAAATCCAATTAGAACATGGCGTCGCTCCTATGTTCAAACTTCGTTACTCAAACGTGGGGCAGCGACAATTCCGGGTGAACAGTCCGGATCGCTGGGAAAAGAGGTCAGCCGGCTTCAACTTCGGCCGGTTCAGGCTCGAGCCTGGCGGTGAAATGGCGAAGGAAGGGAGCTTCGTAGCTGAGCTTCATGCCGTGAATGCGGGCGCGCTGCTTCCAGACTTCGAGGATGATTTCCACGACGTAGTCGATGTGGCTCTGGGTATAGACGCGCCGGGGAATAGCCAGGCGTACCAGATCCATGCTGGCCGCCGCTCCGAACATGAGTGTGCCGATTTCCACCGAGCGGATGCCGCCTTCCAGATAGAGTTCGTTGGCCAGCGCAACTGCGGGAAAGCGCTCCGGCGGAATGTTCGGCAGGAAGGCGCGCGCGTCGAGGTAGATGGCGTGGCCGCCGGGCGGTTGCACAATCGGTACTCCCGCTTCCGCAACGTGGTTGCCGAGATAGGCGGTGGAAGCGATGCGATATTCAAGGTAGTCCTCTTGGAGCGCTTCCTGGACGCCCACGGCGACCGCTTCGAGATCGCGGCCCGCCAGGCCTCCATAGGTGGGATAACCTTCGGTGAGGATAAGCAGATCTTTCTGGTGCTGGGCCACCACATCGTCGTTGGTGCAGAGAAATCCGCCGATGTTGGCCATGCCGTCTTTCTTGGCGGACATGGTGCAGCCGTCACCATAAGCAAACATTTGCCGCGCGATTTCTTTGGGGGACCGGTTTTCGTATCCCGGCTCGCGCAGTTTGATGAAGTAGGAATTCTCCGCGAAACGACAGGCGTCAAAGTAAAGGGGAATGCGATGCTCGCGGCAAACTGCGCTCACCGTTTTGACGTTCTCCATCGACACGGGCTGTCCCCCGCCGGAGTTATTGGTCACAGTCAGCATGACCAGCGGAACACGCTCGCGGCCTTTTTGCGCGATCAGGGCTTGCAGCGCGGCCACGTCCATGTTGCCCTTGAAGGGATGCTTCAGGCTGGGCTGGCGGCCCTCCGGTATCACCAGATCGAGCGCTTCGGCGCCCACGAATTCAATATTCGCGCGCGTGGTATCGAAGTGCGTGTTGTTGGGAACCACGTCCCCCTTTTTGCACATCACGCCGAACAGAATGCGCTCGGCGGCGCGGCCCTGGTGGGTGGGGATGACGTGCTTGTAGCCGAAAATATCCTGCACGGAATCGCGAAAGCGGTTGAAGCTGCGGCTGCCGGCATAACTCTCATCGCCTTCCATGATGGCGGCCCACTGGTGTGTGGACATCGCGCCTGTGCCGGAATCGGTGAGCAAGTCGATGAGCACGTCATCAGCCGGCAGTAGAAATAAGTTGCAGAACGCGGCTTTGAGCAGTCGCTCGCGCTGAGCGCGGGTGGTCCAGCGGATGGGTTCGACACTCTTAATGCGGAAGGGTTCGATGATGGTGCGGGGCATAGCCTCTCAGTTTTAGCACACCGCAGGAGTTAGAGAGGCGCCAAGTTATCTGCCAAGGGACCATGCGCTACACCTTGACGGAATCACGGCGTTCCGTGGGAATGTACTTTACCGCCGCGGTACGGTCGAGTTTGTCCCAGGCGAAGGGCTTACCTTGGATGGCCCGCTTCAGAGTGCGGAACAGAACCAGCGAAAATACCTGGCGGTAGGCGAAGCGCTGGAGCCACACCTGGCTAAGCAGCCAGGCGTCTTCGCGGGCTTCAGGTTGGCGGCGCTCCAAAGCGAAGGCGATGGATGACGCGATGAAATCGATGACCAGAAACGCACCGAAGAATAGCAGCAAGCGCTGGAAGCTCGCCGGATCGGTCGATTCCGGGTGAAAGTACTTCTGGATGAAATACCAGATCACGCCGACGGCAAACATCAGGTCAATGAAGGGCGATACCAGCGGCAGCAAAATCTGGAAGATCAAGATGTTGGGAAGCGCAACCAAGCCCAGCGTGCCTTTGCGGGCGAACACGCCCTTATGTTTGAAGATGGCCTGAAGAATTCCGAAGGACCAGCGGAAACGCTGCCGCATGAGCGCATTGGCGCTGGTTGGAGCCTCGGTAAAGGCGAGCGCCATGTCTTCGTACTCGACGCGATAACCATTGCGTAGTAACGCCATGGTAAGGTCGGCGTCTTCGGCGACGGTGTCCACATGGTAACCTCCAGCTTGGCGAACCAGGTCGGTGCGCCAGGCTCCGATCGCGCCCGGCACCACACTCACAGCACCCATGGTATTGAGCGCCCGCCGTTCGAAATTCTGGCTGGTGATGTATTCGAGCGCCTGCCAACGCGTCCAGAGGTTCACGCGATTGCCGACTTTGGCGTTGCCCGCGACCGCGGCAACCTTCGGATTCAGAAAGTGCGGCACCATGCGCGCGATGGCGTCGGGAGCGATGATGGTATCGGCATCGATGCCGACGAATACTTCAGCATCGCCGATATGCTCCAGTCCGAAGTTGAGCGCCTCGGCTTTGCCGCCATTTGGTTTGGTGAGGATCAGAACCCGGCCCGCAGCCGCCTCGGCGGCGAATGCCCGCCGGGCGATCTCCAGGGTGCAGTCCTTGGAGCCGTCGTCGATCACAATCACGCGCAGGTTGGGATAGTCCGAGTCAAGCGCGCCTTGCACCGTGCGTTCGATCACTTTCTCCTCGTTATAGGCGGGCATCAGCACAGCGACGCGAGGCTGATACGCGGCGATCTCGGCCGGTGTGCCGTAAACGTGAGAACGCACGCGATCATAGATGGCCAGCACGCCGACCGATATCAGGCGGCCGGTCATTAAAATGTCTCCCAGGAAAAATATGATGGTGATTCCGGTCATGGTGGCGCTGAACAGGCCGAAACCGATCCAATTGAGGCGGGCGGACCAATATTGGCTGGCGGGAAGCGGCGGCATAACTTCGGCTTTGGTTTTGCCGATGAGTTGATACACCGGAACAAACTGAAAACCACGGGCGCGAGCGCCGTCGATAATCAGCGGCAACGCCAGGACGGTGCGTTCCCGATTTCCGCCGCCGTCGTGCATCAAAATGATGTTTCCGCACCTGGTATCGTTGGGCTGGCAGGGCTCGAGATGGTCGAGCACGGAAGCCGCGATCTGCTTCGGACTCAGCGCCGGTTCCACGTTCCAATCCTTGGTATCGATCTTGTTGCCAACGGTGATGAATCCCATGCTCTGGGTGAGTTCGAGCGGCTTGACCTCATCCTCGGTATCGGGCTCAGCGTCCACGGAATAGGGCGGACGAAAGAGCATGGTGCGAATGCCCAGCCGGCTGGCAAATAATTGCTCGGTAAGGTTCATCTCCACCCGCATATAGCCGGAGCCAATCGAGCTGATGTCGGGATGGGTAAACGTGTGATTACCGATCTCGTGGCCTTCGCGATAAATGCGTTGAGTCAGCCCGCTGAATTTTTCCGCCTGAATGCCAATAAGAAAAAAGGTCGCGGGCGCGTGCTCGCGCTTCAGGACGTCGAGAATTTTGGGGGTCCACTCGGGATCGGGGCCGTCGTCGAAGGTCAGGGAAAGCAGATGATCGCTCGCACCGTAACGCGCCACACGATAGGGCTCGGGCAGGCTTTTGAAGGTCTCGCCATCGATCAATCCGGTCTTCGGGTCAAGGGTGAGGTCCCGCTCGCCGTTGGCGGGCTTGGCTTCGATGTGCAGAATCTCGCCGTCGCCCTCCATGTCGACGTCCTGGCCGGGAGGAACGTCTTTGAGTCGGGCGTACGCGTTGGCTTCGCCCGGCATGTCCCAGACGCGCCACAGCGAGCGATCCTCCGCGCCCAGTCTCCACAAGGCGAAGGTCTGGATACCAACCGACTGGGCGGCGCGCATTTCGTTTAACGCGGTCACCGCGTCCAGAAACCAGACATCGTGGCGAAAGTGGCCGTCATCTTCGTAACTGAAATGCGGGTTGAGCGCGTCGCCGTCAAAATCGATGTCTTCCTCGGAATCGCGCGAGCCGATCCATGCTTCCTGCACGGAAACGTTCTTGTCGACTTCGCCGGGTGGAAGCTTGCCTTTCTTCGGCTTCTCCACCCAGTCGTAGCCGTAGTTGCCGATGGCGACGATGAGCTTTTCTTTTGGAATCTCCTCCACCGCCGAATCGAGATTGTCGACAAACCAATCCTGCGAGGCGACCGCGCCGGGTGTGCCGCCGGGGAAATGTTCGTCGTAATTCATGATGACGACGCCATCGACGGCCGCAGCGATGGCTTTGTAATCGTAATCCTCATTGCGCACCTGGACGCTGACGTACAGTTTCAGCCCCTTGGCGCGGAAATCGGTGGAAAGTTCGTTGAGCAGCGCGACGTAACCGGCCTGACCTTTTTTCGGGAAGGATTCGAAATCGATCATCAGGCCACGGTAATGATCGGAGGCGAGGAAGATGGCTATTTCACGGCGAAAGCGGGCGCGCGCCTGGGGATTGTTCAGAAAATCCGCGACGCCAGGAACCCAATCGGTGCCGTCGAAGTTCTGCACCACAGGAAACACCTCCATGTCGGTGTCTTCCGTCTTAAGAAACGGCATCACCTTGGGATCGACGGTATGCACGGTTTGGCCCTGGACGACGTCCAGCATGGCGTTGGTATCCGTATCCACCGCCTGCAGGCGGCCATCCGGGGTGAGCACTTGCAGCCAGGTGGGAAAAAGCAGGTCGATCTGGCGCGCATATTCGCGCAAGGAGGAGAAACTGGCGGGATCCCAGGGAACATAAAATGCCGCGCGCACGCCCTGCTGCGAGTTGAGCGTGAGTTGAGAAGGGTGTTTGCGGGAAGGGCGGCGATGTCCGGCGCGGGCCACCGTAGCCAGGCGGCGCTTTTCGCGGGCTTTCTTTTCTTCTTCCTGCTTCAGACGGTGGTAGGGACGCTTCTCCGTGAGCCAGGAAAGATCGGGCAATGGTTCGCTGCGCAAGGCGCTATAGATGAAGAAGATGACGAGAAACGAAAGGGCGAGAGCGCCCGCATCCACAAAACGGCGAATCCGCTTCCAGCGCGCTTGTAAAGGATCGAAAAAGACCTGTTTGGCCATTGCGGGGTGTTCCTTCATCCTAAGGTGCGGGAAGAAATGGGTCAAACATGTTTGGGCGGCGTGTTTCCATTGTGAGGGGGGTGGAAAGAGGCTTTCGGTGAGGATTCGGAACCACGGATTTCGCGATATATTTCCAACGTGCTCCGCTTGATCCGGGATCATCGAGTCTTTTTTTTGGGAACCGCACTGACCGGCCTGGTTTTGCGATTATTCTTCGTCGTCTATTTTCCGGCGATCAGCGATGATTCGCACGTGTATGCCAACCTGGCAACGAACTGGTTGCAGCACGGCGTCTATGGTCAGAGTGGGGGGCAAGGCTCGGGAGGCGAGCCTTCAAAGATATTGCCCACCGACGAGCGCCTACCCGGATATCCGGCCTTCCTCGCGGCGGTGTTCTGGATATTTGGAGCCGGCAATTTTAAAGCGGTGTTGCTGGCGCAGGTTCTGCTGGACCTTGGCACCTGCTTACTGCTCGCCGATCTCGCCCGGCGGAAGATTTCGCCACGCGCCGCGATGATCTCCCTGGCATTGTCGGTATGCTGCCCCTTTCTGGCCAGCTACGCGGCTGCCGTACTGAGCGAAACGCTGGAAGTTTTTTTTACCGCGCTGGCTCTGGATTGCGCCGTTGCCGGTTTGCAAGCGATGCGCGAGGGGAGGCCACGCGATCTGACGCTCTGGGTGTTCACCGGGGCGGCAATTGGGGCTTGCATCCTGCTGCGCCCGGATGGCGGTATTTTGCTGGCTGCCGTGGCCCTTTATTTGGCGATGGCCGCAGCTAAGGCGGCGTTTGGCGCCGAGCGAGGCGCGGCCTCTTTTCCGCGGCGGCGTAATGGAAGTTCTGTTTCCGCCGGCGCGCTTGTAATGGCGGGAGTGGTGGTAGCGCTATTCGCACTGGCGCCGCTCGTTCCCTGGACGGTGCGGAATTTTCGCGCCTTTCATTATTTCCAGCCTCTCGCTCCCCGTTACGCTACCGATGCGGGGGAAGTTGTGCCTCGGGGCTTCAATCGCTGGGTTAAGACGTGGATGATCGACTATGTTTCCGTGGAAGAACTATATTGGAACGTTCCCGGAGACAAGATAGACGCTCGCAAACTGCCGGCCCGCGCCTTCGTTAACCCGGCGCAACAAGCGGCGACCATCGACGTGATCGCGGACTATAACGAATCACAGGACCTCACCCCAGACCTGGACGCGCGCTTCAACCAACTGGCGGCGGAGGGCATTCGGGCGCATCCCGTGCGCTACTACCTGGGCTTGCCACTTTTGCGTCTCGCCGACATGTGGATGCGCCCGCGCACGGAACTTCTTCCGGCCGACCCGCGCTGGTGGGAATTCAATGACAACGCCACGGGTTCGGCTGCCGCCATCGGGTTAGGATTGCTGAATCTCGGATACGTAGGAGCCGCGGTGCTGGCACTGCTGCGCAAGTCATCCGGAATGCGCTGGGCCGGACTGCTGGTTTGCTTCGTGCTGCTGCGGTCGGCCTTTCTCCTGACCCTGGAAAATCCCGAACCGCGCTACACGCTGGAATGCTATCCGGCAATCATTGTGCTGGCGTCAGGTTTTCTGGCGACGGCGTTCAACCCCGCTCGCAATGCGAGCTGATGCCTGATAGTCCATGCGCCCCACTCAGTGCGATGACCGCGCTTGTGCCCTGGCCGCGCGGGCTCGCTCAATTTTTTCGTCGTCGGAGCGACCCAGTTGCGCATAGTCCTCGGCGAGAAACAGATGAGCCTCCCGAGAATCGGGCTCAACCTCGGCGGCCTTCTGCAGATTGGGCAAGGCCTCTTCCGCCTTTCCCAACAGAGACAGCAAGCGCCCGCGCAAGAGGTTCGCGCGATAGTGCTCCGGACTAAGCTCCAGGCAAATGTCGAGATGCTCCATCGCCTCGGGCACGCGGTCCACGCGGGCGTACACGGCGGCCAGTGAGAATTGGGCGTCCGCCCATTTCGGAGCGCGTTCCACGGCGGCTTCGAACTGCGGCGCAGCCCCCTTCCAATCGCCCGTTTCAAACAAGGCGAGCCCCAGTTCATAATGCCCCATGCCGTTGTCGGGAAGAAGTTGCGCCGCTTTTTCCAGGGGAGGAATCGCTTCGACATAATTTTTCAAACGCGCCTGCGCCGTCCCATACTGAATGTTGGCTACCGGCATGTTTGGCTCCTCGGCCAGCACGCGCTTCAGCAGCGGCACGGCCTCCTGATAGCGGGCATCTTCGACGTCAAACATCGCGTCGTGCAGTAGGTTGGCGACCTCGATCTTGTTCTTGGGATCGACGCCAGTCAGCTTCTCATCGTCGTGCGACTGTCCTGCATCCGACGCCACGTAGCCCAGGGCTTGCAGTTTCTGCATCTGCTCGGCATCGGGCTTGGCCAATTCGATCAGGGTTTGCCTGGTTCGGGCACGGAACGCGTCCAGTTGGGCCGCAATCGTATCCGCAACAGCCTTGGATCCATTTGCCAGATTGTGTGTCTCCTCGGGATCGATGGACTGGTTATAGAGTTCGCGCTCCGGGGCGCGTATGTAGAGATATTTTCCGGTGCGCAGGGCGCGCAGCGAACTCCAACCGAAGGCGCGATGGGGGTAGTCAGTCTCGGCGTAGGCGGGGCGCTCGGGTCCGGCAGCGGAGTCGGCGACTGGCAGCGCGATCTTCGTACTAGTAGTTGTGGTTGCCGTCGTCGACATAATCTTCGCCATCATTGCGGAGAGTGACTCGCCTTGCATTTCTTTGGGGATGGGCACTCCGGCTTCCTGCAAAATCGTGGGCGCAACATCCACCAGTCGGACGCGCTGCTCGATGCGTTGCCCTGCGGCGCGCGCTGGCAGCTGCGGAAGTGCCAGCTTCGGAGATGGCAATTTAAAGAGCAGCGGAACGTGCAGCGTTTCGTCGTAGAGAAAGATTCCATGCGTACTCTCGCCGTGTGCACCCAATGATTCGCCGTGGTCGGCCATCACTGCGATCAGAGTTTCGTCATAGACACCATGCTTGCGAAGTTCGTCCAATAATTTACCCACGGCGGAATCGGCATAAGCAATTTCGCCGTCATAGGGCTGGGCCGCGAATTTCTCCTTGAAAGGCGCGGGCGGATCGTAGGGATCGTGCGCGTCATAAAGATGCACCCAGAGAAAAAAGGGACCGTTGGGCAACTGGCTGAGCCATGCCAGCGCGTGATTCACCACCTCGCCGCCACGGCGCTCGACCGATTTGTAACGGTCCATGCCGTGACGGCGGAGGTGGAAACCGGCGTCATAGACATCGAAGCCGCGATCGAAGCCGGGCGCCGTGCCCTCGAGCGGATCCAGAATCAGCGAGCCGACAAAGGCTCCCGTGTGATAGCCCGCCGCGTGTAAAAGGTCAGGCAGGTAGGGAAGATTCGGCGATAGCGGAATGCCAAAATCGACAACCCGGTTGAACTGCGGATACGTTCCCGTGAGGATTGTGGCGTGCGACGCGGTAGTGATGGGAACATGCGAGTAGGCGCGCGAGAAGGCCACGCCTTGCCGCGCCATGGCGTCGAGATTGGGAGTGAGTCCCCGCTTCGATCCAAGAAAACCCATGCGATCGGCGCGGGTGGTGTCGAGCGTGATCAGAAGGATGTTGGGACGAATGGAATCGCGTTTAACGGCGACAGGTTTGCGTGTAACTCTAGGCGCCTGCGCCGCAAAGCCCACTTCAAAAATCAGCAAGATCGCCAGGAATCGGAATGACTGCATAGAAAAAGGGAGTCTAGCATAGCCAGACTCCCGATATAGCCGCAGACGCGATATCGCCGACGCGATAAGACGCTCAGAACGTAAATTTCAACGAGAGGTTCATGTTACGCGGACCGCCTTGCGCGATCACAGGGTTGCCCGCAGCCACGTCCGAGGTCTTGGAGATCTGAGCAAAGCCTCCGCCGTTGTTAAGGGCGTTATTTGGCAGGTAATAAAAGTTCGCCCGATTGAGGACATTGAAAACTTCCCAGCGCAGCTCGACGTTGAGGCGTTCGGTAACTTTCGTATTCTTCATCAGCGTCATGTCCCACTGACTCAAGCCGGGGCCGATCAGTTTGTTGCGGGCTAAATTTCCCACCGAACCGTTACAGGGCCGGAAGAACGGGGAGAGAGGGTAGCCAGCAAGAAAGTTGCCCGAGTTATCCGTGTTGTCGGCACAGGGATCTGCCTGACCCGCAACCGTGTAGTTCTCGACCACATAGTCGTCCGGATTGCGGGTGTTGTATTTGATGGGGGTGTCATCCCATGAGGGACGTATGCTGTTTCCGTCCAAGCCCTGGCCGGAGGGATCATTGCCGCCGAGGATCGGCGTGAAAGGACGCCCACTCAACGCGGTGTAAATCGTGCTGACTTGCCATCCGTCGCCGAATCGATCGCCCAGCAGCCGAAACTTGGGAAATGCGTAGACGCCGCTGACATTGAAGTTCAGGCGCACGTCGTGGTCGCACAGGCCTCGGTTGTTGCCGATGTCGGCAACTCCCAGCGCCGTGCTTCCCACTGGGTTGGTGTTGTTGAGTTGCGGATAGTCTCCGCCGGAGCCGCCGCGATTGACCGAATTGTCATCGAAGCACTTACTCCAGGTCAGATTGTATTGCGTGTCCAGACCATGCCAGCCGCGCTGGTTGAAGGAAGTCTGCAGGCTGTCGTATTGCGAACTTGCCAGGTTGGTCGCCTGGATTACGTGCTCAAATACGGGGCTTCCATCCTGCGTGTAAACGCTGGAAAGCGGGCGGAACGGGTCGCATCCGCTGGCCACGCAAGCCACGCCCGTATCGGGATCAATTGTGCCGACGGGAGTGGCATTCAGATCGTGGTAAATCAGCAGATCGCGCCCGCGCTGGCCGGAGTAGCCCACGGTCAACACATTATTCCGGAAGAGTTCGTGTTGCACGCTCACGTTGATGTTGTGATAACGGGGCGTCTTGAAATTGCTGACCAGGGCAAAAGCGTTATAAGGAGGCTGGCCAGTGGGGTTCGGTCCAAACAGAGGGTCGTTGACACGAGCCGAGTCGAAGCAGATATAGTCCCCTACTCCGGTGGCCGGGTCGTAACAACCGCTGTCCAGAACATAATCGGTCATGTCCGGTGGCATGCCCGATCCGCCGCCCACCCCGACGTTCGAATAGTTCGTGACGTTAAAGAAGCCGAGATTGGTCTGGGTGAACACTCCAGTGCGGGCGTGAGCGAAACCGTAAGGGGCGGCAAACGATCCGAAATTAGGGACGTCATACGAAAGCGAATAACCCGCTCGCAATGCCGTCTTGCCGTTGCCGAAAATATCCCATGCGAACCCGAGATGCGGGCCGAAGTCGTGGTAATCCACCTTACTAATGCCGCCGATTCCGTGCCCTACTTGCTCAAGCCCGGTAGGACTGCCGGCGACGAATACAGCTTCCTGATCGTCTTTGTCACGCATGGTGCCGTTGATGTCGTAGCGCAGGCCGTAGCTTAATGTGAAGTTTTTTCTTATCTTCCAGTCGTCCTGGGCATAGAACCCAACCGAATTCTGGAGGATGTGGCGGTGAGTGTCACCGAAACTGCGGTTGGCGAGGTCGGCTTTGCCAAGCAACAACTCTTCCACGTCGTCGGCCACCCCGCCGTTAATGTACGCGTAGTTACTGAAATAGCCCAGCGTCAAACCGGTGCGGGCATCGTTGCGCAGACTGTTCGTCACGGCGCGCTGGAAGTTGCCGCCGATCTTGATTGTGTGATTGCCCTTGACCCAGGAAAAATGCTCCGACCAATCATAGGTGGCATCGGGGCGCGTGGACAGGGGATAACCCTGGACTCCGCCGATGTAACCGCCGTAGCCGAGATGATACATGTAGACATAGGGAACACCGTAATCGGCGGGAGTCAGAGGTCCGGTGTCGATGCCCAGGCTCAGAGGATTGACTTTATTGTTAGGTCCGAGGAGCTGCGAAAATCGCGTATATCCAAAACGGCTTTCGAGAATTTTGTTGAGGCTGAAATTTGTCGTCCAACTGATTCCCGCCAATTGCGCTCGCGTAGGAGCAACCGAGTTAAACAATTCCGAATTCGTTCCGCCGGAAGGCAGGCCCGCATAGGGAGGGGCGCTCTGCAAACTGTCCCCGAAAATATAGCGTACCGCTAGAGTGTTGCGGGAATTTATTTTGAAATCGAATTTGGTACCGAAGCCATTGGCACTGGCTGAAGTGGGAGTACTCGTAATGTAGTTGCCGGTCGCATTGGTGGGAAAGTAGTTCAGCAGAGCCTGGCCTACGGGATCCACTGTCAGGTCATTGTTAGCGATATCGGTGAGAGCGGCATTTATATCCGCGGTGGAGGGCACTGCGCGTTCCGAGACCGACGATGACTTATAGCGCTGGCCCTCGTAATAGAGAAACAGGAAGGCTTTATCCCGAATGATAGGTCCCCCAATGGTGCCATTCATCTGGTTATTGTGAATGCTGGTAGCCTGGCATTCGCCGGGAGTTCCGCAATCGTCGTCGTTGTGCTTCCCGAAGTAGTTGACAGCGTCGCCGAGGCCGCTGTGATTGACCCAAGTGCCCGACCCATGCCAGGTATTCGTTCCGCTCTTCATGTTGAGCAGAATGGGAGCGCCGCCCTTCACGCCAAATTCAGCGGACGGCGTTTCCTGCACGCTGAGTTCTTCGATTGCTTCCGGGGGGAACGGAACCGCCGGGATGCCCACAATACCGGTCTGGTTGATGGCCGAATCCCCATAGTAGCGGTCGTTGTTGTACAAGCCATCGATAAAATAATTATTCGAAGTAGTGCGCGAGCCGTTGATGCTGATGGCGAGGAAACCGCCTCCCGGTGCGCGCTGCACGCCGGGAGTAATCGCCACCAGGGAGTTGAAATCACGTCCGTTGAGGGGGACGTTCTCGATTTTTTCGCTGTCCACGTAATTGTTGTTGTTGGGCGAGAGGTCGATGAGCGGAGCGCTGCCTTCCACTTCCACGGTTTCGGTTCGTTGTCCGACGGGCAACTTGAACTCGGCTCGCGTCACCGCGCCGGTGAGCACTTCGGCGGTCTGCACGATTGTTTTGAAACCTTCCGCCGTGGCCGTGACTTTGTACTTTCCGATGGCCAGGTCGGGGACGCGGTAGCCTCCACTGCTGGTCGTGGTTGCGGTGCGCTTTTCGTCCGTTCCCAGGTTTACAACCGTAATTGTCGCTCCGGCAAGCACCGCCCCGGAGACATCCGTGACCTCGCCGGCAATCGTGCCGGTGATGGTTTGCCCGGCGCTGGGCAAGCTCCAGCCAACCAACAAAAGCGACACGAAGACACTCAGCCTACGGAGCAACCGCATTCAATACCCCCTCGGGAAAGGCTATTGCTGATTGGCACCCAGTGTAGTGCCGAATACGAGAAAGTCAACCCGAACCTGTTGACCGATGTCAAAACAGCGATGACTAAAAGTCAGCGTGGGACGCAGATGCGCGAAAACGCGGCGATTCCGCGACCACGAGAAAGCAAAGTAATGGAGCGAATGCAAACTTTAGCTGAGCGGCGAGTCGGTCATGCGGAAACGGGTGCGCACGTGTTCGGAGAGAAGTTCGATGGCTCCGCGATTGTTGATAGGGTCCGCTTTCGCCAGATATCGCATGGCTTCCACCAGCATCTTTTGTCCGTCGACGTAACGGGGGTCGGAGGTGCGTTCGCGTTTTCTCCGCGAGAGGTCGGGAGGGACGGTGATGGTGAAAACTTTAGCCATGCGCAATTGATTTCGGAGGTTCTCGTGCAGTATATAGCCGGGCACGCTGTTTTTCAGCTTGTTTCTATTGGTTCGGATGTTGCGCGACCAGGACGGCAACTCCCCCGTTTTGTCATCCCGAGGAAAGCGAGAACTCCGTCGCCTCCATCTCGCGCACTATTCCTCGCACTTCCTTCGAACTATCCCTGTGGTGAGATGAACCTGGTCTTTTTGCCGGTGTTGAGCTTGAAAGCGCTCTCGGGCAGCTTCTGGTTGATTTGTATCTCGGAATATTTCGCCCGGCGGTAATCGTTGCCCGGCTCGAAGAACTGCTGTTGAACGGAGATTCCCCGCGCGGGGTCAATCCAAAGCAGGATGCGCGCGATATTGTTTCGCAGGTGGGCTGACTTCGGAATCAGTTCCAGCTTTTCCGCTGCGACTCCGTTGACGGTTTCCGAGCCAAGAAACTTTACATCGTAGGACCCGAGCAGGTCGTGGCCGCTGCCGCCGAAGCCGAGTACCAGAAAGCTCTCCAGGTCGCTGCGATTCTTGCCCGCATCGTATTCGTTGACCTGATCGATTTTGGGTTGGTACATCTGAACCCTGCCGGCGGAATAAATGACGTACTTTTTATCCGGTTCCACGAAATCGGCGGCCATTTGTATTTCGCCGTTTTCGCGACGGAAATAAATTTTGCCCTTCTCCGTGCTCGTCTCGTCGATCACCTTTTCATATTGCTCCCAAACCACGCTCGCCTCGGTGGTTCTGAAGTTCCTGGCCGCCACATCCATCTGGGTAAGAACGCGCTCCATTCCGGCGGAATCGCTTTGCGCCCGGGCGGTGGCGCCCCCACAACTAATGGCCAGCGCAAGAAGACATGCTGCCCAGAATTCGTTCCGCAACTTCTTGGCCTCCTGTCGTCTGCCTATCACTCTTTTTCCACCCACACTTTGTAACTGAGCGTTTGCCCCGATCCATCCTTGACGGTTTCGTATTTGGTGATGCTCACTGCTCCGGAGATGGGCTCGATGATGCGTTCCAGTTGCCGGTGAACATCTTCCCCGGGGGCGCTGTTCACGGCCGACGCCTGTATCTGGTAGATGAACTCTCCCTGATCCCCGGGAATGATCAGTACGCCGGTGAGATGCGGATTGCGCTCCACCGGTTTGTCCTTGAAGTTGATGTAGCGGGGCGAGATAAACACAAAGAGGAGGATTAGCGTGACCATGATGTCATAGTGCAGGCTTCCCCGCTCATAGGACCAAAGAATGTATCCGCGGATTGTGCGCCAGGTCGCGCCCATGGGGGAGATGGCGCTGCCCAGCGCCGTCGAGGGTGTTTCCGATGGTTGCAAGTGTATTTGGGAATTCATGGGATAGCAAATCTTCCTCTGCCTACTGGCTGCTTACTCCGCTCGCGGCGCGGCACGCCTTGGCTACGGGACACGACCTATGCGGTCGGCGCCCATGTAGGGCTGGAGCACCTCGGGAATACGCACGCTGCCATCGGCTTGCTGATAGTTCTCCATGATGGCGACCCAGGTACGGCCCACCGCTAACGCGCTGCCGTTCAACGTATGCAGGAATTCCGTCTTGTTCCGGCCCTCCGGACGGTAGCGAATATTGGCGCGCCGCGCCTGAAAACTTTCGAAGTTCGAGCACGAGGATATCTCGCGAAACAGGTTCTGCCCGGGAAGCCATACTTCAATGTCATAAGTCTTCGCCGCTGAAAATCCGATGTCAGCGGTGCAGAGCGTGACCACGCGATAGTGCAGGCCTAATTTTTGCAGCACCGTCTCCGCATGGCGGGTCAACTTTTCCAGTTCGTCGTAGGAATTCTCGGGAAGGGCGAATTTCACCAGCTCCACCTTCTGAAACTGGTGCTGGCGGATGATTCCCCGCACATCTTTGCCGTAGGATCCCGCCTCACTACGGAAGCACGGCGTGTACGCGGTCAGCGAAACCGGCAGGCGGGCGGCTTCGAGCACTTCGTCACGGTAAAGATTGGTCACGGGAACTTCGGCCGTCGGAATCAGCCAGAGATCCTTCTCGCCGTGCGGCACGCGAAATAAATCCTGCGCGAACTTGGGAAGCTGGCCCGTGCCATACATCGACTCGGAGTTCACCAGATACGGGGGCAACACCTCGGTGTAACCATGCTCGCCGGTGTGCAGGTCGAGCATGAAGTTGGCGAGGGCGCGCTCCAGCCGCGCTCCCAGCGCCCAATACACGGCAAAGCGTGCGCCCGAGAGTTTGCTGGCGCGCTCCAGGTCGAGCACTCCCAGCTCTTCGCCCAGTTCCCAATGCGGTTTGGGCTTGAAATCGAATTGCGGGGGCGCGCCCCAGCGCCGAAGTTCCACATTGTCGTCAGAACTCGTTCCCAGGGGCACGCTGTCGTTCGGCAGGTTGGGAAGCGAGGTCAGAATGTCGCGCAGACGGGTTTCCTGCGCGGATGCCTTTTGTTCCGCCTGCTGAATCTGTTCGCGCAGTTCTTTCGTCTCCAGAATTTGCGCGGAAGCATCCTGGCCACTCTTCTTCAGCCTCGCAATTTCTTCGGAGGCGCGGTTGCGGCGCGCCTGCAAGGTCTCGGCCGCGGTGATCGCCTGCCGCCGCTCGCCATCGATGGCCTGGAAGTCCTGTAGCGCCTCGGCAGGATTCATGCCGCGGCGGCGCAGCTTTTCTTCCACCAACGCGAGGTGGTCGCGAACAAAGTTCAGGTCGAGCATCGTGCTTTAACTTTAGCTGAAGAACCGGATTCCGTGCACGCCACTCTGGCCCGCACTGTCACAGCGTGAAGGCGGCGTCTACCCGACCGGCGCTTTGCCCTCCCCGCTCCTTACCTTCTCTTGTAAACTAGCTCGCAATGAGACTTCTCCGGTTGTGTGTCGCCCTACTGTGGCTGGGCCCGCTTCCCGCATTTGCGTCGGCTTACAACGCCCGCCCCAAGCTGGTTGTGGTCATTGTCATCGATCAGTTCCGCGGGGATTATCTGGAGCGCTATCGCGACCAGTTCGGCGACGGCGGGTTCCGCGTATTCCTCGATCGCGGCGCTTATTTTACCGACTGTAATTACGATTACGCCAATACGCGCACCGCACCAGGGCACGCCACCCTATTCAGCGGAAGCTATACCAGCGGGCACGGCATTGTGGCCAACGAATGGTGGGATCCGCAGAAGAAAAAACGGGTCACGTCAGTGGAAGATGACGACACGAATTTGGTAGGGATCGATCGCCCCGGTCCGGGGGCGTCGCCGCATAATCTCCTGAGCGACACCCTGGGCGACGAGTTAAAACTGGCCACGGGCGGCAAGTCTCGGGTGTTCGCCGTGTCCCTGAAGGATCGGGCCGCGGTGTTGCCCGCGGGATTCTCGGGAGACGCCGCTTACTGGATCGATCCAAAAAGCGGCGACTGGATCACCTCCACGTATTACCGGGCGGAATTGCCGGAGTGGGTGCGCAATTTCAACGGCAGCCATCGCGCGGAAAAATTCTGGAATCGGCAGTGGAAGGATGCCGACGGCACCGTCCTCGGCTCGACCGCGCCGCGTCCGGGCAGAGATGGCGCGCCGGCCGGGTTCTACGAGGTGGTGGGATCGACTCCCTTTGCCAATGACTATCAGTTGGAGTTTGCCCGCGAGCTCGTCCTTTCCGAGAAACTGGGGGCGGGCGCAGCGACCGACTTACTTGTGATCAGCCTTTCGGCCAATGATATTCTCGGACACCAGGTGGGTCCGGACTCGCCACAAATGCACGCCATGGCCCTCGAACTCGACCGGAGTTTGGCGGAGTTCTTTGGCTTTCTTGGCCGTCAGGTCGGAATGGCGAATATCTGGATGGCGCTTTCAGCCGACCACGGGGTCGCGCCGCTCCCGGAATATGCGAAAACTCTTCGCCTGCCCGCCGCCAATCTTGACACGAAGGGGATGCGCGAACAGATCAATTCCCTGCTGGCGAAGAAATATGCGAGGAAAGCGGACTACGTGCTCGATCTCGACTATCCGTTGGCGTGGCTGAACGCGGACGCCTTTACCGGGACAACGGCAAGCACCGAAACCAGCGCCGAGGCGGACGTGGGCGAGGCCATGAAACAGGCTGGATTGGCCGGATTCTTCACCAAATCCCAACTTTTGCGGGGAGACACTCCGAACACGGAAATTGGTCGCCGCTACGCTCGCAGCTACTCGCCCGAAGGGGGCTGGTATGTGATGGGGATTCCCCTGCCCTTTCAGGTCGGGACGACAAGGGGCACCGATCATGCGACGCCTTTCTCTTATGACACGCACGTGCCGCTCGCTTTCTACGGCTTGGCCTTCCAGACGGGGACCTACAGAACGCATGCCGAACCGGTGGATCTGGCGACGACGCTGGCGTCTTTGCTGGGCATCAATGCGCCGGCGAAAGCAACCGGCAGAGTGCTGACGGAGGCTTTACAGCCGGCACATCGCCCTGCGGCCGCAGCGCCGCCCGGAGCTTCGCAGTGACGGCTGCGGGCAGTCCGGACCTGAGCGTCAACCTCGCCGGCATTGCGCTAAAGAATCCGATCATTGCCGCCTCCGGCACCTTTGGCTATGGCGTCGAGTTCGAAGACATCGTGCACCTGGACAGGCTGGGCGGATTGGTCGTCAAAGGACTGTCGAGGGAGGCGATGACGGGAAATCCGCCGCCCCGCCTCTACGAAACCGCGGCGGGCATGCTGAATGCGATCGGCCTGCAAAATATCGGCGCGTCCGCATTTCTGGCGGAGAAACTTCCGGCGCTGCGCGCGAAAAAAAATGTAGTCGTGTTCGCCAACATCTTCGGTTATACCCGCGCGGACTACGAGCAAACCATTCACATTCTGAATGAGGCGGAGGGCATTGCGGCATACGAGATTAACGTATCGTGCCCAAACACGGCGCACGGCGGCATCCAGTTTGGCAGCGACCCGCTGCTGCTCGACGAAGTGGTGCGCACGGCGAAGCGGGTGGCGGCGCGTCCCATCATCGTCAAACTATCGCCCAACGTCACCTCCATCGCACACATGGCGCGGGTTGCGGAAGAGGCAGGCGCCGATGGCCTTTCCCTGGTCAATACTTTTCTGGCCATGGCTATCGATCCGGAAACGCGGCGTCCCCGAATTGCCAATGTGACGGCCGGACTGTCGGGGCCGGCGATTAAGCCGATTGCCCTGCGCATGGTTTACGATGCGGCGCACGCGGTTGGAATTCCGGTGATCGGCATGGGCGGAATCAGCCGCGCCACGGACGTGGTGGAGTTTATGCTGGCCGGCGCCACGGCCGTGCAAGTGGGCACCGCCAGCTACTTCGATCCGGTGGCCACCGAAAATCTGGTGGAGGAGTTAAGGAACTATTGCCGCGACCGGCGAATTGAGCGGGTGCGAGATTTGATTGGAGGGTTGCTGACGGACCAGGTTTGATAGTGTTGCAGGGCGGCGATTGTTTACTACTTATACACCTACCCCCCCCCCACCCCCCTCCCCCCCGCCGGGGTAATCAATTCAAAGACTTAGAGGGCAATAATATACTTGGCAAAATGACACTCGGATGCTAGTCTGAGTTCGCCGTGACAGGGCCATTCCTTGCAACCACAACTAATGGTGTTGTTTTCGCCAAGCATTCTCCGGTTTTACCACCACTAACAGATACCTCTTGCATTTACTTTGCGCTTTGAGGCAGAGTGGATGTGACAATTCAACGTGGCCCAGAAACACAAAGAGCACCGCTGACAACGGTGCTCACTGGGCTGAACTTCAAAAACTTGAAGTCCGGGAACTGGCATCCTCAGGTTTACCTCTGAAACGTCCCCGAAGTCAAGCCAAAAAGTTCCGGGGAGTTTCTCGTCCCTAAACGGGAAAACCTACTTCCGAGGTGAACTATGAAAGATATCAAGACAATTCTATTGGCCGGGACTCTCTTGGGTATTCTTCGGAGCGGGCTTTTTCTTTTCGTCCTCTTCACGTCGGAGCAATTCTGTTTTCGACACCGTGAGCACTTGACGAACGGCATTGTCGAATCGCTCAAAATCCGTCTTGCCGGGAACAGCAGGGGCAGGGAGTGGTTTCATTCAACTTCCTCGGAAGCTCGTTTCAGGGATAGAAAGTAAACACGCTCAGAATCAAATGTGTAGTACAAATTGACGGACTTCCCTTCAGCGGGTCGCCACATGGGAAGAAACCATACCCCTTTGCCCACCTTGGTTCCATATTCCGGGTTGCGCGACAGAACAAATTCAGCGCCCTCGGTGAACTCGTCAGCACGAAGTGGATCGAATTCTAATTGATTGAGTTCTTGCTCAAACAGTGGCTCTTTTACGATTTCACGTAGTGTAGCCACGCTTACCCGGCATGTTCCGTGAGACAAGCCGCCGCAGTAGACTCCAGTTTCACTCCCTGGCGAATTTCCTCACGCGTAGGGGGTCTCTTTCCGACGAGTGCGACCGAGTATGGAATAGTTTGCTTATCTCCAGCTAGGCTCCAGCCAGAGAATTTGTGACTGAGTTCGCTGAGTTCGCCGCCTGAGCGCCCTTTGCATTCGCTAATCAAATTCGTGACAAGATCAATTTCTTGCGGAGTGAAATTGCTAAGATCAGCCTCACGCAATGCAATTGTACGGGCTTGAAGTCCGCTATACGTTTCTTTCTTCTGAACTGCAATCTCGCGAGAAGCAATCATCTTCTCGCGGATTGGAACCATGTAGCGCGGGGCTGGCCCGTTCTCAAGGGCAAAATATTCTTGCCCAGTAATGGGCTGGCCCAATTTGAGGTAGGCCAGAAAATCCGAATAGAACAGAAGCTTGTTAAGCTTTATTGCGCCAAAATGCGGATCGCCCTCCGAACGTCGAGCAATGAAAAGCATCAGTTCGCGAAACTTGCTTTCGTTCGGTCTGAAACGCTGCGTTGCCTTGGGTTGACTTTTCTTTTTCGCAGCCATAGCACACCTGCCGTTACATTTTTAGACGCCTACAGTAGCATAAAGTTGCCGAAGCGTCTGTGATTATTCGTCAATTGTCGGTTATTTCTTGGGGGGAGGAAAGAAAAATCCGTTCACCGTTAACTTTATGGTAACACACTATTGGGCACCACGAACTATCTTGCGCCTACCCCGTTTCAGCCTGTGAGTGTCGGTAGTTCATGCACCTTTGCCCGTCAATTCAGTGTACGTGAGACGCTTACCGACTATCTGGCGAACGGCTAGATCGAAGCGGTCCGAGTCATCCAAGGGGTTGTCTTTCGTTGCCCGATTGTCGTAACGAAAAATTTGCTCGTCAAGGTACCGCTCTAGGTGGAAAGGTTCGACGGCTACATAGGTTCCGTTCAGCCCGCGCTTGAGCAGACTCCAGAAATTCTCCATCCCGTTGACATGCACGCGCCCGCTCACGTAGCTCACGCTTTTGTTAACGACTTCATGGACGAAGCGTGAGCGCAGTTCGTTGTACGCGACTGCATCGTCGGTATAGACTTTGCTGCCATACTTCACTTCTTTCATAATCTCGGCTTGCAAGGTCTCGCGCTTTACGTTCGGCACTACCTTGGCGCGAACCCTGCGGAGATCGCGGTCTAGGATGCCCATGACCACAGTCTTGCCCTGTGCGCCGCCCCTCGCTTCATAACGCACCTTCTTATCGGCGTGCATGTTCTGCTTGCGACCGCCAATGAAAGTCTCGTCAGTCTCGACTTCGGTATCGGGTCCGCCCAACTTGTAACCATTGTGATCTGCTTTGAGCGAGAGGCGAATACGATGCAGCATGAACCATGCGGTTTTTTGCGTGACTTTCAGTGACCGCTTAATCTCATGCGAGCTGACACCGTTCTTGCAGTTCACGATCATCCACATCGCCATGAGCCACTTGTCCAACGAGATCGGCGAATCCTCGAAGATCGTCCCAGTCTTGAGGGTGAACTGGGGAGCGTCGTGCTTCTCGCGGCAGTGCCATCGGTTATACTTTTCGAGGAATAGGACGTTGCTCTTGCCACAGCGCGGGCACACAACACCGTTAGGCCAGCGACGGGCAACAAGGTATTCGCGGCAGTTTACGGGATTGGCGAAGTAGAGGATGGCTTGCTGTAGGCTCTTCGGTTCCATGATGTTTCGATCTTAGGCCGAAGAGTCTATTTTGTCAAGTATATTATTGCCCTTAGAGGGTTTCAGCGCCAAGATATTGAGGAATAAGGACTTATATGTAAATTATTCATAAATAAAGACTTATTAAAATCTCTGGCGAACCTGGAGTCTTGCAGCAGTCGAGCGCCGACGGAACGGCTACTCTACGATCAGTTGAAACTCTATTGTAGCACGCGATGCCTATCGGCCGCTGGCATGCCAGATGGAGCCGGGGGACTGATAGTTCATGCCTTCACCCCAGACCACGTGAGTGTCTCCCAGATTATCGATCGCCAATCCAAAATAATCGCCGAAGGGGAAACTAAAACCCTGCTGGCTGATGTAACGATATCCCGGCACAAAGCCTGAGATTTTCGTCTCGTCTCCCCAGGTCGCGCCGCCGTTGCTCGAACTTCGGTAGTAAGTATTCCAATACGGGGTGTTGCGCTTGTCCATCCAGGCGATGCGGACATCGCCACCGCTCCCGGCTACGATCGCGGGAAAGGCGTGGTCGACGAGCGGCCCGGCGGCGGAGACAGGCACGCCGGGCAACCAGCTTTCGCCCGCGTTGGTCGAGGAGGAGAAATAAATGTGTTGCGGCCCCAGGGGCACGCCGCCCGAGTTCCACAGCGCGTAGAGCGTGCCGTCACTATCCGAAGCGAGAGCCACCTGAGCGCCCAGATAGCCCTCACCACAATCTTCTTCCTCGCAACCGGGCGCCGCCGTCGAAACATCGAGCAGCGTTGGAAACCAGGTCCGGCCGGCGTCGATTGACTTGGCAACGTAGAGATTGACCGCGCCCCGTGCGCCACCCGCCCTGGAGTAGGAAGCCCAGGAGAGGAATACATTGCCTGCGGGATCGACCGTCGCCGAGCCCAGAAGCGACCAACCGGGACGGCTTTCCGCATTCACACGTTTCAAGGTGAAGGCACGCCCGGCATCCGAAAACGCGGCGACCCAAACTTCTTCTTCGTGATTGAAGGCGACGTAGGCGTTTTGCCCGCGCACGGCGAGAGCGGGCTTATCCAATTCCTCGGCGATGCGAACCACCATTGTAAAATTCCAAGTGGCGCCGAAGTCCACGGACTTTGCGAACATAACAACGTGTTTTTTGTCCTGCAGCCAGGCGGCGTAAACCGTTTTTCGGTCCACCGGATCGACCGCGATCTGGGCGTCGAACTGCCCGGAACCCGACTCCAGCAGAACCCGCGGAGACTGCCAGGTTTTTCCGTTGTCGTTGCTGGTCACGAGCAACATCGTCGGGATGCGGCAACCCTTACAACCCGCAACTTTGCCGTAGTGGGGATAAAGAACATAGATCCGTCCGCCAGCGTCGGCCGCGACCGACGGCTCCCACTGATCGCCATTCGGGAGGCCCAGGCGGGTCTGCGCAGAGAACTGGGGCGTCGCCGCCCCTGCCGCAGTGGCAAGCGCAAACAAGATGACGGCGAGTTTGGCTACGACGCGTTTCAAATCAACTGACCCACAAAGCTGGGGGAGGGGGGAGAGCGTGTCCTGATCCAAACTCTATCTCGAAGCTGTGTAAGGGTCAACCACTCGTAAGCTCTAATCCATACGGAGAGGCCCGTCAAATGCGGGCGGATTAGAGAGCGGCAGTCGCTTAGTCGAGGGGATGGCTTGAGGTTGGACGCACCCTCAAAAATACCTGGAATGAGATTGGATTGTCCCCATAAGCCGGATCGAGAATCGCGGGCTTCGAGTAGAAAGTAAGATCTGCTCCGAGCGCCAACTGCCAGAGTGGACGCCGCATCAGATCGCGCGCGCCACCCAAGGTGTACGCCCCGACGCGAAAACTCGGCATGAGCGGGTCGTCGGGAAATAATTCGTCCTTATCGACCAGTTCGAGGCGGGAGAAAAAATAGTTGCGCAGGCTGAAGTTCGCGGTCGTTTCGAGCAGGTATCCGTTCAAATGGCGGTCGTCTGCCGGCTTATATACCCGTCCCCAGACGACGGATGTGGCCCATGAACCGCGCGCGGACGGACGCACGTATTCCACCGAGGCGGTCTGCCGGCGCTGGCTGCCGGGTTCGAGCGCTTCCGGAATTTCTTCCGGTCCCGGCCTGCGCTTCTATCAACTTGGGTCCGGCTCAGTTGGCCGGGGTAGGCTTTTCGTTCGTGGCCGTCGTTGTGGCCGCGGGAATGGTGGCGTTGAAGCGCGACAGGCGGGGATAGAACGGTGTCACTTCGAACGGCATTTTGTCGCGTGCTGAAGTGATGCTCACCGGTTGCGCCTTCACGATCTCGACCCGGTCATCCCAGGGGTTTTGCTTGACTCGTCCCCCCAAAGGCAGAGCGGCGATCTGGTCCAGTTTGTTCCAGTCGAGAGCCGGGGCCGAGGTAGCGAGCGCCGCCATGCGCGTCACCGTTCCGTTCTCCGCCATGTTATTGCCGAGATGGGCCTGCAGCAGCGCGCCCAGTTGCGGAGCCCGCATCTGCAGCGCCTTGATGAAGAGTCCGGCGGAATCCAGCTTTTGCGCGTAGGGCGAGAGTTTCAGCATTTCGATGGCTTTTTTGTCGGCGGCCGCTTCCTCCTCGGGAATGTGTTTGAATCCGAGGTTCTCATAGGTTCCCTCGTCCGAAAACAACATGCGGTCATTGAAGGCGTACTGGCTGCCGAGGTTATGGCCGAGGACAATGTGCGCCAGTTCGTGCGACAGCACCATGGCGAGGCTGCCCTCGTCGGGCAGAACGTCGATCAGTCCGCGGCTCACCACGATGGTGTTGCCTACGCTGAAGGTTTCGAGGGGTGAGGTCGTCAGCACGCGGGTGCGAACCGGACGCGGCAGGTCGATATTATTCGTGATTTCGATATTGTTGACCACGGTCTGCAGAATCTTATCCACGTCGCCTTCCGGCGCGAGCAGTCCGGCGCGCTCCAGACGATCGAGCACGTTGTCTTCCGCCTGCTGCTGCCACTCGCGTTCCGCCGCCAGCGGCGAGGCGTCCTGCGCGTTCGGGGCATCGTCTTTCACGCTATCGACTCGGATGGTGGTGAGTTCGTCGCTCTGGGCTGCCGGTTCGCAGGTTGTAACCCCAGAGACGGGTCTGGCCTTTGAATGCGATCTTGTTGCGGGCGCCCGCGGTGAAGTCGCCTTCCTCGCTGTAAATGTAAGCCGGGCACCCAGTAACCGGGGACCAGATTCAAGCGCCAGCTATCCATGTGGAAGTAGTAACTGTTGCGCACGGGATGGGAATAGGTGCCATTCAGCCGCACGATGCTGTAGTCCTGATCCTCGACCCAGATACGACCGATGAAACGGCCTCGGCCGGCGGACTTCTGCGGCGTGACGTCAAACACCAGGCAGCGAACGTCGCCCACGAACTCCCGGCGCGCGTAGTGGAAGTCGTAGTGCTGGCGGTCAAAGTCGTTGCGATCGGCGAAGATCATCCAGGAAAAGCCCAGGGGCTGATACTGGAACTTGAATTTCTTGGTGAAGCCCCCCAGAGACGTTTTTCCATGCCTTCGTCTTTGCTCTTATCCTTGAGATAGTCGTTGCGGTCAATCGACTCCGAAAAATCCATGCGGCCGAGAAAATAATGGTCATCTTCGGGAATGGGACCGAGTTGCGGATCCTGCTTAAGATTCTGCAGGTAGGTCTCGACGATCGGGGTCCGCTTCGACAAGGAACTTGATCAGGTCTTTTTCTCGCAGAATCACCCGGTCCACAACCTGATCCATGGTGGTCGGTGTCGCCAGGGTTGGAAGGCGGAAGCGAGGGGCCTGTTCGGCTGAGTCGCCACAGCCGGTTGTTGGTTGTCCGGCGTGGACGCCGAATCCTGCGCCCCAGCCGCGACGCAGATGGTTATGGACAGGGCCAGCACGGCCAAGATCAGCCAGTTGTTTTTCCTTACAGCTTTCCGCATAACGCTCATCTCCAAATTTTCAGTCGGCCATTTGAAATACGACGTGCACCACTGCTGTCGAATCCGTTGGCTGCCCGTTTCGCAACGCCGGCTTGAACCGCATCTTGTTAGCGGCCGCTACGGCGGCTTCATCCAGTCCATGGCCCAATCCCCGGACCACGCGATTTACATGTAACGTCCCGTTCGCCGTGAATTCCACTTCGAGCAGAACTTCACCTTCCAGTTTCAGATTCCTCGCCTCGGCGGTATACACAGGGTTGGGCTTGTAGGTAATTTCGACCGCCGTAGTCGCCGGGCCTTCCATCCAAACGCACGTGCGGAGTATTCTGTGCGATCTGTGAGCCAAAGCCCGAACTCTGCACGACCTCGCCCACTGGAGCGGCCATTGCCCTGCCCGGCGGTGGCGACGCCACTGCCAAAATCGGCGCTGGCCACCGTTCCCTTGATTCCCTTGGCGCCGCCGGAGCCGTTGCCGTTGCCCGCTCCGACCGGCATGTCAAAAGCACCCGCGCTGGAGGCGATCAGCTTTCCATTGGGCTTGCTGTTGGCGTTGGGTTTCAGGCCATTAGGATCCCCGAAGCCGCCGGTCTGAACTTTTTCAATCGGGGCGTTCACCGTCGGAGCGACCGAACTGCCCTGGAATTCTCCCGTGTGAATGAGCACGGGACGCGCTCCGTTCGGCGCTTTCAAGGCGACCGGCGAAAAATTGGCCATCATGACCCTTGGCGGCTCAATTTCCTGCGGCTGGGGCCGGCGTTCGCGGACCTCATGGGGCACGACGAGCCGTGGGGCCTTGAACACCGGTTGCGCGGGCAATGGCTTAGTATGCACGATTCTTGGCTGGGGCTGCGGCTCCGGCCGTAAGGCTGGCCGGGCCACCAATTCCGTTACGTGATAATTCGCCGTGAGCAGGGTGTCCGGGGTCAATAGCCCATATACGATCAACAACACGACCATCCCCACCAGGAACCCATAGCTCGCTACAAAAGTCCGCCAGTCCCAGTTGTTCTTGGGCAATAGGCC
>CAVVAP010000011.1:0-38916 GCA_963746205.1 uncultured Acidobacteriaceae bacterium
TGCGTCAGTGCTCCAGGTGAATGTCGCTGTGCTTCCGCTGAGCACCGTGCTCGGCATTGGCGTTTGGATGGTTGCTAGTCCACTGTTGGAGTTGAGCGCGTAGTAGGTGTAGGTGACGCCCGACCACGTGCCGCCGATCAGCGAGTAGAGGGTCGCGTAGAAGGTGCTGCCATCCGTCGGCAATCCGCTCACCGTGGTGGTCAACGAGCTACCGAGGTTGCCCGAGGAGTAGAAATCGTGGCCGCCGGAGGTGGAACCCACATCCAGCCAGTAGGCGGTCGATCCGCTTCCCGCCGCCCAGGTGAAGGTCACCGTGCCGCTGGTGACGGTCGATCCGGGGGTGGGAGTTTGCATCACAGCGCCCGCCGCCGACAAGTTATATGCGGTGAAGGTGTAGGCGTTGCTGAGCCAGCTTCCGCTCACCAGCGAGTACAGCGTGATGTAGACGGTACTGCCGTTGGTGGGCAAACCGTTCACCGTCGTGCTGGTGACGTTACCCAAGCTCCCGGAGGAGTAGTAGTCGTGCGCTCCCGCCGTGGAGCCCGCGTCGATCCAGTACGAGGTTGCGCCCGAACCGGTTGACCAGACAAAGGTCACGCTGCTGCCGCTCAAAGTCGAACTGGGAGTCGGAGACGTGATCGCGCCCTTGTTGGAACTTCCGCCAAAGGCCGTGTAAGTGGTATCGATCGACTGCCAGGTGCCGTTCAGCAGGTAATACCATCGGGCATACACCGTGCTGCCGTCGATAGGCAGCGAAGTGACGCTCGCCGACAAGGTGGAAGTGGGCAGGCTGCCCGAAGAATAATATTCGTGGCCGCCCAGTTCCGCGCCCACATCGAGCCAGTAGGCGGTCGCTCCGCAGTAGCCGTTCCACTTGAAGGTAGCGCTCGAACCGGTCAGCGTGGATGAAGCGGTGGGGCTGGAAATACCCGGAGTTGCGGTAAACCAGGCACAGGAATTTACCAGGTTGGCGGCGTTGACCGTGCCCAGACCGGTCGCGAGGTCGTATCCCGGCGCGGCTCCGTACGCCGGTTGGTAGGATTGGGAAGCGGTGCCGGGCGAGGTGTCCGCTACGGCGATTGCGCCCGAGCCTCCTCCGCCGGTTAGAGTGATCGGAGTCTCCGGCTGATAGCCCGAACCCGCCGTGGTGATGGCGATGGCATTGACGTAATTCGGTCCCTGGCTGAGAGTCGCGTTGGTGATGACGATGTAGTCCGGCCCGTAATTAAAGCCGGTCGCCCAGGCCACATTGAAGGCCCCCGCGTAGCCTGCGGTTTTCGCAGTCAAAGTGTCGGTGGAGGTCGATTCCGTGGCCGTGGCGCTGGCATTCGCGGCCGTCACGTTGGCAAAGCACGGCGAGGCGCTGCACTGCGTCGAGTTATTGTTAATTGCGGCTTCCAGGTTCTTTGCAGTGCCGGTTTCCTGAGCGCTGGCGGTGCCGCTGGCTACCACCAAGACCGCATTGGGAATAGTGGTGCCGGTAAGACTGGTAACGAATGTGTAAGTCGTAGCCCCCACCGTCACCCCAAGGCTGCCCGACGGCCACACGCCAGTGGACGCCGAACCGGGCGCAGTGCTGATTTTCACCGTCCACACTCCGGTGGTCGATGCGCTGCTGACCGTGGCAGTGCAGGCGGCTTGCGTTCCTCCTGCAAAAAGAGTGGTTCCGGTCGGAGACTTGTAAGGCGAATTATTGCTTGGCCCAGCGATGGTGCAGGTGGGTGCAGTCGTGTAACCCGTGCCACCGCTGATGATGGTGGCCGCGGTCACATTGTCCGTGCTGTCCACCCCATAGGTGCCGGTAGGCTTGTAGCAATGGGCCTCTTCAGTCGTCCCGTTGTCTTCGCATGCCACGTCGATATCGCCCTGAGTTACGTCATTAAACACGCACCCGCTGCCCGGACCGCCTGTACCGCTCGAGTTACAGGAAGCGCCCAGGAAACTTCCGCCAGCCGTTCCATATTCGCTTTGCGCAATCTGGTAGTAGATAGGATTGGGATTGCCCCAACTCTCCCCCGTCTTCTGATTCACCAGCGCCTGAATCGCCGCCATGGTCGGCGAGGCGACCGACGTTCCTCCGAACCCAGACCAGGTACTCGGAGCGCCGGTACAGACCGCCGATCCATCTGCCGTGTAGGCCGGATCGGACCAGCAAACCGTCTCGAAATGTCCAAAAACCCCGTTGGCGGCAAACATAGAAACGTCCGGCGTGTCGCGTACGCCGTCGGCGGGTACGCCGTAAGCCGATTGCCAGGAAGGCTTGGCATAACCCTGACATTGCGGTTGCGTAATCAAATAGGAGCTTTGATTCGTGCCTGCCGCTCCGGTGGCGCAGTTGCTCGGACCTCCGCTGGCCGCGCCCGTACTAAGAAACGTCGTCGAAGTGTCGTAGGAGCTGTTGTTGCAAGTTGCCGGACTCGCTCCGTAAGGTGTGAAGCTGCCGGTTAAGTATTCGGAAATCAGTGCGCTGGCGCAGGCGTCATTCCAGGGAATTTCTGGAATATAGCTAAGTGCCGAGCCGTAGTAGGTGGAGTTTGTAGCGCTCCAGTAGGTGCTGAGCGCAGGCCCACCTTCTTTGGCGTTATAGGTATCCTCGAAATCGGTTCCCCCGACGGATACGTTATACGGGGTTTCTCCCCACCCCGAAACGCCGAGACTCGTAACGTCATACTCGGATCCGACAGTGAAGTTCCGCGAGCAACCGGAGGCGCCAGCATCACCCGAAGAAACGAAAACCGACACGCCCTCCGCCGCCGCCTGTTGATAAGTATTGTAGAAAGCCGCGTTGCCGCCGGTTCCGTTTAAGGCCTCGCAAATGCCGTAACTCACGCTCACGATGGAAGGTGGCGTGCTGCTCGCGTTAATCAGGTTCTGCAGTGCGATCTGGCCGCCGAAGGTGAAGGTGCCAGACGGACAGGAGATTAGTTCGATGGCCGCACTCGGCGCGATGGCGGTCGCTACTTCCACGTCGATAGCCGCTTCCCCATCATCCGCGTTGGTTCCCGGGTCCGTACAGCCTCCGGGATGAACTTGCGAGTAACTTCCCTGCGGATAAGAACTCGCCAATCCGAAGGTCGAGCGGTAGGTGTTCCAGTCAGCAGCGCCGCCGTAGGTATCGGTGTCCTCGACCAGCACAATGGTCTGGCCTTGCCCCGAGATACCTGCGGAGTACAGCGGATTCAAGCCGTAAATCGTCTGGTTGTCCAGCGGCGTGACCGCGTAGCAACGTACCAGGTTCGGTGTTGGTGGAACTGGTGGTGCAACCGGCATATGTATAGTCCTTTGCCGACCGGTACATGGGCTCCGGCTTGAAGTCGTTGAGCGAGGCAATCCCCTTCACCACCGGTGCCAGCGCGGCGGGAATTTGTGGATCGCTCATGTTAGAGAAATGCATCTCACCGTTCACGTCGAGTTGGTGAATCTCGGTGCGGAAGGCCTCCCGCACTTGCCCGGCGGTTCCGGAGAAGTCGATCAATACGCGGCTGGGATACACGCGATTGATTTGAAAACCGTGGGATTGCAGCCAATTCGTGACCTGGTCAATGTCTGCCTGCGCCACGCCAAATTTTTGTCCGAATTCTTCGGCCGTAAGCCAGTGGTGGAAATTGGCGGACTTCTTGTCGTTCATTTGGTCGATGAGCTTGTCCAGCTTCCGCTCCAGCGCGGGAGAACGCTGCAACAGCAGGAACATGTGGTCGGCGTTGAATCCGTCCGACACTGCGCCGCGGTCGTTCTTTACGTTCGCTTCGGGGCGCGTGTTGCGGTCCAGCCGCACCAGTTCCGTTTCATCGATCGCCTGGGTAACGCGGGCGGGAATCGGCGACACCGCTTTCGCGGCAGCGGCGCTAGGGGCGGGGTTGGCGGCATACACCGTTGGTAAGAACAGAGCCATCGCCAGGCAAAACATGGCGACGAAAAGGATGGAGCGGGTGCGGGGGGTACGTCTCATGAACTCTCCTCTGAAAATAGGGTCGGGCAAGTCTTTGCGCCAGTTCCTGTGCATCAAATTCCTTGCATCAAATCAGGGCATGGCAAGGCACACCATCGGTGTCGCCAATGCGATAGAGTGAAGTTTTCTTGCTTATCGACGGAAGTGAACCTGGAAGCGCATTCCCGCCCGGAAGGTTGGTGAGAATTACACAGGATTTTAACCTCAGCGTCAAGATAAATTGATGACCGGGAAACATAATCGCCCCGAATTCTGGGCGAAATCGGTCCTCGGAGTAAACTGGCCGCTGTGCTGCCCTCTTTGATAGCTAAAATGATAGCTAAAATCGACGATAGAAAACTTTGATGCCTAGGATTCATAAGTTAAGAAGAAAATCACTAGTGAGCGATCAAGTTAATTTCGTTTCTGAACTGGACGTCCGGCGGCTCCGCTTCGTCTGTCGAGGGGCCAGCTTGGGCCTTTTCATGGCGTGTATATTGCTTCGGACGATTAGCGCTAGTGCGCTCACCGGGGCGACAAAGGGCGCCGTCCGCAACCCTCTCGACTTTCCCGGCCCGTCGATCGTAGAGCAAATCCAGGCTGCGATTCACGACTGCGCGTCTGCGGATGCGCCCTGCGAAATTTCCATTCCCGCCGGAACTTATACTGCCAGTCCCGTTTCCACGTGGAGAAACCGCTTCGGCGCGGACGTGAATGTGGGGGTGGCGATTCCGTCGAACGTGGAAATACACGGCGCGGGCAGGAGCCTCACGGTTATCCAGGTAAAGCGCTCGACCACTGATCCTCTGGCTGCGCTTTTTTCCAATGCCGATCGCTCCAACCGTAATATTCGACTGCGCGACCTGAGCGTTAATTGGAGCGACTTCGGTCCCAAGTGGAACTGGGTTTCAATTTTCCTCTGTCATGGCTGCGAGCAGTTGGAACTCGACCACCTTTATCTTGAAGGCAATGCCAACAAACTGGTGAATCTGCTCGACAGCACACGATCGAATGTTCATGACAACATCTTCGCGCTGCATCCGACCGGTTACGGTCACGGCGACAATGCGCTCTCGTTCAACCGCTTCGACTCCACCCTGGCGGTAAGAGACGCGGCCGGCGAGGTGCATGACAATCAGTTCATCCAGTCGGGGACATACCGAATATTTTCGATGTTAGTGGTGACGCAATCGCAGCTACTGATTCAAGGCAACACCTTCGAAGCGCATCTTCCACCGCCGGGCAATGCGACGGCCATTGAATGCGGCCAGGACAACACGTTGCATCTGCCTGAACATGTGAAGATCAGCGGTAATATGTTTTATGGGGCCAGCATCATCGGCGCCCTCAACAATTACGAGATCAGTAATAACTTCCTTGAGCACGGGGACATATACGCCGCCCTGCAAGGCGGCATGTCCAATTCCCTCTCCGGCGGGACCATTGCGGATAACGAGTTGCATTTCGGCAGCATTGCCGTGGGCGCGACCGAGCATACTTTCACCGGCAGAATCCTGATAACGCGGAACCGTGTGTTCGACGGCAACATCGGCACCGGAAACCCGGCGCTCGTCCACGACATAGAAGTCAGTTATAACTCGGTGCGATACTCCAACAATAAGAGCGGCATCGACTGCAATGCGTGCTCATTGATCCGGGGAAATGTGGTGCGAGAAACCGGGCAAAACGTCCCCGGCGACATTTCCGCCGGTTACCTGGTCAGCGGCACGGTGCAGGATGTGAGCGATAACGTCTATCTCGATGAACAGCACGCCTACAACACCGGCACGGTGTGCAGCGTGGCGAATCCCGTCTCGAAGATTTGCCTGGCGCTTCTGGACGGCCGACTGGAGAATCACGCGAGCAGCCGTTGGGTTTTATTAAGCGGCGGCGAATGGGGATTCGGCTGGAGCAACCGCATTCTCTCGCTTGACAGCGATCACCGCAGCTTGCCGATTCGCGCCTTTCATAGCTCGTCACTGTTGGAACTGGATGAGGATGCGCCGCTCCTGCAGCCCCGCACACACTATCATCTATTCCGGACGACTTATAACGCGTTCGAGCTGAATAGTGCGGTGATCGAGAGGTTTGCCAACAATCTGGTAGTCTCGCCCGGAGGTTTTCGGCATGCGGCGGTGCAGGAGAACGGGACGGTCCGTATCCGCAATCTTTCCGGCAATGTGTTCCATCCCTATAGTTGCACTGGAAAATGCGCCCTCGATTACCGTTCAAATGTGTCTCCGCCCGATTAGCGCGTTCCCCAAAGGTTTCTCTGGTTGTCAGGCGACGTTGGCAGCGTCCACGGAGATGTGCGCCTGGGCAGCAATCGCAACCTCGGTGACGTGAATCTCCCCGGCCCTTTGCAAGGCTGCGCTTAATGCGCAGGCAAACTCCGCCGTCAGGCAATCGACGTCGCTGCGCAGCGAAGACTTTTCATAACTGCGATGGATGGAGAAGCATCCCCGAACCTCGCGCGCCGGGGAGAGCAACTCCAGGCGCAGTTCCCAACCCTGGCTTCGATTCCCCGCTTCTCTGCGCCACGCATATTGAAACGGAGAAATCATCGGCGCAAAGCCGTGTGCCGGCGCTTCCGGAGTAAATGACAACTCGAAGCCATCGTAATCGTTGCCCTGGAATGCCGTCGTCAGGATTTCAATCACGGCATAAAATGTGGCGGCGCATGCCAGGTCGCGAGTGGCGCGACGGATGGCAAGATTGTTCGACATGATGCTCTTTTGTTCCCAGGTGCGGCGCGCCATGTGGCGCAGTTCGTCCACCTCGTGATAGCCGAGATGCTGCAAGCCAAAAAACACGCCGAGGCCGACCACGCTCAGTACCACCGCGATGTTGCCGGACTTAGGCGAGAGAAGCGGCAGACTGATGAGGGCGAAACATGCGGAAACCGCATAGAGCACCACCACCGCTTGCCGGTGCGTCAGTCCGCGCTGCAGGAGTTTATGGTGAATGTGCTCGCCATCGCCGCGAAACAGGGGTTTGCCGTTCATGAAACGGCGGAGCACCGCGATCAGCGTATCCAGGATCGGCAGCCCGAATGACACTACCGGAATGGCGACCGCAACCGCGGTGGACGCCTTTTGCGAGCTTGCCAGCGAAACGGCGCTCAACACAAAACCAATGACCAGACTGCCGCAATCTCCGAGGAAAATTGTCGCCGGATTGAAGTTATACCGCAGAAAGCCCACGATCGCCCCGGCTAACGCGATCGACACGACTTCGCCAAGCAGATTGCCGGTGACCAGGGAAACAATGAACACGACCATGCTGGAAAAGAGTGCGGAGCCAGCCGCGAGTCCATCCAAGCCGTCGAGTAAATTGAATGCATTCGTGATCAATAGCACCCAGAAAACGGTGAAAATAAAAGCGGCTGTGTTTCCCAGTTCCCGCTCCCCGAAGAGCAACTGAAAGTGCGTGATCCGGCACCCGTTCTCGAACAGCCACGCCGCCGCGATCGTTTGCACGCCAAATTTCAGGTACGGACTTAGTGGTCGGAAATCATCTGCCAAACCGAGCGCAAAAATTACCAGGGTGGGCCCGAGTAATCCAAGAAAGGTGCCGGAAGGAAAGGAATAACCTAAGTGCAGAAAGTAAGATGCGATGTCGGCGAGTGCGATCACGAGAACCACGGAACCGAGAATGGCGACGCCACCGAGACGCGGAACGGCCTTCAGGTGCAGGTGCCTGGCCGACTGTGGCGCCGTTGCCCAGCCCCGGGCATTGGCGAAATCCCTTGCCAGGCGGGCTATCAGGGCCGACGCTACCAACGCCGCCGCAAAAATAATCAAATAAATCATTGCGCGTTACCTAAACATTTGTTGCCTGTAACACAGTTAGCCATATCAGGCCCACTTCGCCGGACTGGCAACCACTTCCTCCGGGCGCGGAGGCTTGGCAACGACCGGAAGCCGGTAAGGCTCGCTGACCATGTCGCGGTAAACCTGCAGCATGGCGTCCGCCATTTGTGTCGAGGTGAAATGCTGCTCGACACGCGCCCGCCCGGCCTCACCCATCTCCCGCCGCAGGCCGGGATTGCCTAGTAAGTGCTTGATGGCGTCGGCCAGCGCTTCGGCGCTCGCGGCGGGAACCACGCAGCCCGTCTTGCCGTGCTGGTTTACCCAGGAAACCCCGGTGGGCAGGTTGGTCGAAATCACAGGCTTGCGGCAGGCCATGGCTTCCAGTTGCACCACTCCGAACATTTCAGCATTGGTGATCGAGGGAAGCACAAAGACATCGCAAGCATGGTAGTAAGTGACCAGATCCCGGTCGGATACGCGTCCCAGAAATTCCACGCGGTCGCTAATTCCCTCGGCTTTAGCCAGGTTCTTCAATGAATCTTCCAGGGGACCGGTTCCGGCAATCCAAAGTCGCGCTTTCACGTTTCGCAGGGCCTGGATCAAGAACTCCACGCCCTTATAGGACACCAGTCGCCCGACACAGAGCACCGATGGCATGCCTTCCCTCAACTTGTCCACCTTATTGCGGCCGGCTTCATCCAACTCAAAGCGTGACAGCGGAATGCCAAACGGGACCACGCGACACTTATCACGGTATTTGGAAACGAACCGGGAAATTTCAATGTGGCGGGGCGTGGGCACCACGATGCAATTCGCCCGCCGATAAAAAGCATCAAGAAACGGTGCGTACAATTTCAGCAGGCTGCGCTGCCGCACGACGTCGCTGTGGAACTGGGTTACCACGGGAATCTCCCGGTCGCCCGTAAGCACGGATAACTCAGCCAGGGGATTGGGAATATGCACGTGGATAAGATCGGGATCAAACTTGCGCGCCCACACGGGATAGGTCGGCGCCATCGAGCAGGAGAACAATTTACCTAGGCTGGCAACGCGCGTGATGGGAACCTTGCGGTGCTCGTGCTCGGTGCGGAAGCGCGTATTCGCAACCAGAACCTGGAACTGAACTTCGCCCGCCAGACTTTCGCAGAGTTCCTTCACCACCGTTTCCATGCCGCCGACGAAAGGATCGTAGAATTTCCCCAACTGCAGGACTCTCATGCCGCAACCTCCGGCAGATGAGAGGCGATCGCTGCGGCAAGAATATGATCGACTTTGCGCGCCAGATCCTCGGAAATAAGGTTGCTCTGAATCCAGTCGTAACCCTGTTTTCCAATGGTTTTCCGCAAGACCAGGTCTTTTCCCAGGGTCAACATGTGAGCGGAAAGTTGCGCGGTGTCCAGCGGAGAGAACAGGAGGCCGGTTTTTCCGTGTTGAATCAGTTCCGCCGGACCCCATTTATTGACAGCGATGACCGGCACGCCGCAGGCCATGGCTTCTAGCACCGAGCGCCCCAATCCCTCGGGGCCGCGGTTCGGCTGTACGACGACATCCAGGTGAGAAAGCACGTTCGGCACGTCGCTTCTGAATCCCACGAACTTCACGCGATCACGGAGCGCCGAATTCGCCACTCTCTGACGGAGTTGCTCTTCGTATGAAGAGCCTTTTTCAGTGGCGTAAGGATTGTTCCCGACGATGGCAAAGTTTGCATCCGGCAATTCGCCAAGCACCTCCTCGGCGGCGTCGAGGAAAATATCCTGCCCCTTCAATGGGGTGATCGCGCCGATAATCCCGAAGCAGATCTCGCCGGGTTTCTTTCGCATGTCCGCCGGGCGCAGGGCTCCGGGACGAAAACGGTTCAAATCGACAATGTCATTCACCACACTGGCCGGAACCGACGGGGAGACGTATTCCCGGAACTGCGCCGCGATGTAACGGGAAACGCACACCGCTTCGCCGCAACGCGGCGACAGCAAGGCGAGTAACTTGCGCGAGAATACGCGATCTCCAATCCATCGCGCATGTACCAGATCAAGGGAACATCCTTCGGTCTGCGTGCGAGGGAGCCGATGAGCGTGCGCCTTGATGGCGTTGGTGACGAAAACCGACGGGCCGATTTCCTCGAGTAATTTTGAAAGCTTTCGCGCAAACGAAAATAAGTACGCAGCCGACCCGAGCATGCGCGCCATGCTGGGACGCCGCGCCGTCTCGCCCATACCTGAGATCGCGGCCGGCCACGGCAGCGTCCACACCGTAGCGCCGACTTCTTCAGCGCTTTGCTGGAATGGGCCTTCGCCGGGAACGATTAAATGAAATTCGTACGTGTCGCGCAGCTGGGCTACCAGCTCGAGCAGACTAATTTCCGCCCCGCCCAGTCCAGACATGGCGCATAGCACGGCAATCCGGGGCCGGGGGAACAATGCGTCCGGATCGATATTCTCGAAGGGCTCGGACAGTTCGTCGATTCTTGCGAGACCTCTGGTCATGGCCGCCCCACCGCATGCGCGAACTCCGGAACGCTGCCGGTTTTGAAACCGTAGGGCCGCAACATTTCGCGCAACGAATTGGAGATGGCATCCTCGGAAAAGCTCTCGCAGGCCCAGGCTTTTCCCGCGGAGCCCAGGCGCGCCGCCAGCGCGGTATCGCCCAAAATGGCGAGCAGCGCGGTCGCCACATCGACGCTCGATTCAGGGTTCACCAGCAAACCGGTCTGGCCATGAAGCACGGCTTCGGAAGCTCCGCCGGAGCGGCTTCCGACCACGGGTTTTCCGGCCATTGCCGCCTCGAGGTAGACACGACCAAATCCCTCGCCGCCTTCCACTCCTTCACGGCCTTGTCCGCGGCTCGGCAAAACGAAAACGTCGCATTGCCGATACAGGGCAGCCAATTCGCTGTCAGAAACTTCGCCGGTGAAGTTCACGTTCGCCGCGACGCCGGCCGCCAGGGCAAGATTTTCCAACTGCGCGCGCAGCTCGCCGCCTCCGGCCACGATGTACTTCAGACTCGGCCAAGCTTGCAGAATTGTAGGCAGGGCGCGGATCACGGTATCGACACCCTTAAACTCATTCTTGGCAGTCAAGCTGCAAACCGACAGCAGAACTGGGCCCTGAGGTCCCTCGGTCGAGGAAACTTTTTTCCGATCTCGCGCCGTCAACATTTCGGCGAAGGAATTCGGTATCGCGTTATAGACGGGCCGGAGTTGCGGAGACTGGATGCCGTACAACTTTTGAACCACGTTTGCGGTGTATAGGCTGACCGGCATCACAATGTCTGCTTTCCGCAGTGCTGCCTGGCGGTAGCGCGAGGTACCGAACCAGACCTCGATGCAGTGGCAAGCCACCCAATACGGCGTGCCGAAAACAAGATTGATGGCGAGAGCGACGGGCGCGAGCGCGACATGGTTCGCGATTACCAGGTCATATCCGCGGAACCCGGCCTGCGCTGCCTTGAACAGGAACCGCAGTCGGGACAAAGCGCCGGCGCGTTCGTCTCCGCTCACCGCACCGACCATGCCAAAATCGCCGGACTGCTGGCCGGAATATCCCCAATCAAAAAAACACAGCACATCGACGTTCTCGCGGCCGAGCATTCGGCCGAGTACAGAGGCCAGCGTCGAGGTGTAGCGCGCGATGCCGCCGCGGGTATAAATATCGGTCGCCAGAATGAGGACCTTCATGAGCGCAACTCCGTTGCCCTGGAATCTGAAGCTCGGATTAGGTGTTGATCGAGGCGGAAGCGCATCATGGGGGTCCTACGAACGCTCCATCGTGGGATCGAAGTTGGTTGCGAAGTCTGGATTGCGCCGGCGCGCCAGCGCAATGAGGGCGGCAACCAGCAAAAAGAGAATCAAAATTTGAATCAGCCCAGCCACCGAATGGTCAAAATCCCTTTCGATCGACATGGCGCAGTGGGTGGCGACGAGTAGGGTAATCGCGGCGGCGGAATAGGCCGGCAGGTGGCGTTTCCATCCGTCCACCAGCCCCAGGATGCCGCCCCAAATCAGCCCTCCGAGCGCGATGAAAAGTGGTCCGCCGGCCTGATAAAGATCTCCCGGCATGGAGGGAGCGATGGCGGCGCCGCTGTGATCCCGAACCGCTGGCGCGTCATAAGCCCATATCTCGGTTCCGAATCGCTGGCCTGCATCCGCGAGACCCTTGTCGACGTAAATCAAACGCGGCACGAATCCTCGTATGAACGGACCGACCAGCACATCGCGCCCCGTATACGGCTTAGCTTTCGGCACCAGACTGATCGTGAGCAACATGGAGTCGAAAGAGTGGAAGCGCTTCATCCGCTCTCCCCAACTGCCGGTCAGCCAATCCACGGTGTCCGCGCTCCGCATTTCACTAAAAACCTCGGCCTGCGGCACGTTCTCCCACTTCATACGGCGATAGGCGGTAATCACCGAACTAGCGACCAGGAAACAAACCATTGCCGCCGGAACTAACTTCCGCAGCGAGGGTCTTCTGCCCGCGAAAATGGCGGCGAGGAGGGGTATGAGGAGTAACGGCGCCAGATTTTCTCGATAGGGACTGCACCAACCATGAACAAAGGCCGGCAACAAGACGAACAAATGAATGCCCCCGATATGCCACCCCGTATCGGGCCGCCGAAAGTGGTCCCACCACACCACCGTTGCCGGAATCACGTAGAGGTATCCCAGTGCGGCCAGCGGCGTAAGCAGCGCCACCGGGATGCTGTTGGGGCCGTCGGTTAGATAGAACAGCACGGAGCAGAACACGGCCGCCGGGACGGCGACAGCGTAAAACAAATCGACGTCCAGCATTGCAGCCAGCGCGAGCGGCCCGGCGGTCCGCCGGCGAACGGCGAAACGGTAGGCTAACGACACCAGCATCCAGAACAGACCGCAGTACGCGAGAGTCCGATTGACGGTACCGGTGGTCAGCGCGATCAGACGCGGAGTATCGTTCCCCCACTCCACCGCGTTGTAGGAGAGCATCAGGAAACGCAGCAGAATATCGAGTCCAAAACCAAGCCAGACAAATCCAAACAGGGATTTCAGGATCGCCGCCCATCCGTCGCGCTCCCAGTCGGGAACGAGCTTGACCGACATCACCCAGCAGGCAACCACGCCTGCGAGAATGAGCCAGGTTAGGAAGTCTGTTTGCAAACCGGCAAACGACGGCATAGCGCTCCCAGGGCACACGTTTCCCGCGACCCAAAAGAGGTGTCGTGGGTCTTTCTGCCTGTATGGAGCCAGTTTCGATTACGCCAACTTTCGCCGGCGACGGAAGGATCGGGACTCGACTCAAGAACAACTAGGGTCGAAGCAACGCCTAATGGAAGGCATCGCCCCGCGTTCCTGCAAGTTTACTTGCAGGGTTGGGGATGGTCAACGGAAACTCGCCAGTTTGCCCACAAATTCTCGCGATAGGTCGCATCAGCTTTCGCGGTAGGCAAAAGGTTGCACGTCTGCAACCATGAGCGCAATCCTCACGGGATCCGATCACTATAACGAGCGCCGCTTTCCGCCGAAATGAAGCTCGCATTTTGTCAGAGGGCATTCTCGTCGATGGAAATTCGTATCTCCCCGAAAGTAGACAAGTGCTTAGTTGTCTCGCATGTCTTCGGGAAAAGCCTAGGATGCAAATCGGGGTTGTCGAATTGCGGTCCAGCATTTTTTTACACCTTACGGAGGAGATCAACGATGTTGGCCTTCCCGAACTCGAAGATGCGGACAGGACCGGCGACGATCTCGGGCCGAAGACGCGGGACTTTGAGCGCTTCATGCTCGAAACCATGAACCGGTACTACTTCGGCGCGAGCGGAGGAGGCACGGTATTGACTTGAACCGCGCCGCGTGTTCCACGTTGAGCCCTGTTCGCCGAATCGATATTTTCCTGGCTGATAGAAGGTCAAGAAAATCGCCATCAAAAGAACCAGGAAAAGGCTCTCCGTGCCAAAATCCCCGGAGTACATGATCAGAGGTGGATAGAGCGCGAACCCCGGACCGGCAATCAAAGCCGCAGTCTCCCCGAAAAGAACCAACCCCAGGCGCAGAAACAAATAGAGTGCCAGAGCCGCCAGGACCACATTCACCAAAAACAAAAACAATAGACGCATTGAAAACCGGTAAACGAGAGCCAGGAAAGCGGGATAAAGCGGCGGTCGCCAGGCGGAGAATTCCACGGGTCGCGAAAACGGTCGCTGCTCATCGATCGCGTGCGCAAATCCAACACCCGATCGCGAGATTGTAGGCAAAGGAGGAATAATCGTAAGAAATCCGGATTAAATTCAACTCTTAACTTTCCCGTATCGACTGCAACCACAAGCGTGGCCCGCACAAGCACGGCAACAAGAATGACGAGCGCGGCCCTCCACCGAAATGTGATCGGCATACTGTTCGTGATCGTCGCCCGTTCCCCGTTAAGCTCGCTGGACCTAAACTTCATTCTGTACAGTGTACAATCTTGATGATTTCCCCAAACTCATGGAGAGTAGAGTGTGGATGAAAGTACATCGGGCGTGGCCTCGCCTGGGACGCCCTGGCAGCGTCTTGCCAATTTACCCGGCTCCGATACGCTAAAGTGGCTCCTGCTTTGCTCATTCTTGGGCGCGCTGATTTCAGCGCTTCCAAATCTGATTTCAGCCCGCCAGTCGAGTTCGCCTGTTTGGATCGCCGATAACGACCAATATACGATTGCCGCCCTCGCTTCTCAGTCTTACTTGCACCACATCTGGCGATTTTCCGATCCGGCGCTCGCCGCCGGGGAAGGACATTCGTCGTATTCATGGATTGTTTTTGCTCCCGGAATCCTGACCGCCAAGCTCCTTCGAACCGGCCCCGGTTCCGTGATGTTTCTCATGCGAATTTGGGGCGGTGTTTCGCTCGGCGCCGCATGGTTCCTTCTCATCGGTGAGTTTGTCCGGAAAAAATGGCTAGCTGCGTCGTGTGCAATTTTCCTGCTTTTCGACGCCGGCGTTCTCCAAATCCGGCCCCTGGTCAGACCCTTGATGATCTCTTTCGCACTGCTGCGCGGCAAGGGGCAGGAGTTCTTTACCGCTAATCCGCAATTGCATTCGGAATGGCGCATCATGACCCCGGCACTGAACCTGGGAATCGCCATCTTCTACCTGTACCTCTTGCAACGCGCCAGAAAAAATCCCTCTCCCAGCGCGATTTGTCTGGCTGGCGCCGGTTTAGGGCTGATTATATGGAGCTTCTTCTATTTCTGGACAGCCTGCATTTTCGGCCTCGCGATCTCGTTTCTGCTGGATTCCAACTATCGAGCGCTCTACGTGAAGGTGGGTGCGCTCGGGCTTCTGCTCGGGTCTCCCGCGTTGGTCGCGTCTTACATCCTGAAACATTCAACCGCTCCGGATTGGCTCTTGCGCATCGACCTGTTTATCCCTGTCGGCCGATTTGGACAGCTTGGTTTCTCCCGGCTACCCACGCTATTCCTTATCGCCTGCTTTTTTGTGGTTTGGCGTTATCGCAGGGATCTTACGAATCTTTGGGCGGTGTCGGTAAGCGCTCTGGCTCTGCAGTACAGCGTGTTCTTCACTGGCATACACATGGAAGGCTTTCACTGGCAGAACCTCTGGGCCTACACGCTCACATTGTTAGTTGTGCTGTCGCTCTACGGATTCGCCGAGCATCGGGACGGCTGGATCAAATATCCTGTGTTCGTCCTAGTCATCCTGGAATGCGCCATCGGACTTTCGCTCCGGGCGGCGGAAGCGATGCGCACGCAGCAGAGTATTGAGTTCACTGCCGCCTACCACGACGTGCAAAAACAACTCGCGAACCATGCCCCGCTTCGCGAAGATGCTGTCATCGCGGGCGACGAGACCTTCCAGAATTCGGCACAGATCCTCGGCCCTTATCGCCCGCTGAGTGATTATGTGACACAGTTCAGTCCCGCCACGACCGACCGCGCCTTGGACGAGCGTCGGGCGTTGAACGCTTTTCTGTCGGGGGTGCCGAAAAATGTCTTTCTTCAGCAAGAGCGCTTCTATTTCAGCATCGCTCAAGGCCCAGAGCGACACAGTCTGTCAGCGCGGGAGATGCGGCTCCAAAGCCTGGCCAGGACTTTTGACAATATCGCCGCCGCGCCCGCATCCGCCATTCAGCGCTATCAGGTTGAGTATTTGGTTGTGCGCGAACCGTCGCCTTTGTCTCCGAACATTGGTCCCGACTGGAAAGCGGTACAAAGCGGAGAGTGGCAGATTTGGCAGCGTCCTGACTTTTAATTAATTCTTAAGTTCTACGCCTGCTCCACTTTTTCCCGCTGCTTTTCCTCGTGGTAATCGTCTTCCGTGTTCACCGCCCATAGATTCGATTTATCCGTCCGGCCGGCGATGATGTTATCGACCGCGGTCATGGCGGTGAGCATGGAGTGGTCCTGATTGTTGTATTTGTGCATCCCATTGCGTCCCACCAGAAAAAGGTTCTCGAAGCCGTCAACGTAAGATCGCACCTCGCCAAAGCGGTCGTAGGTTCCGAAATATGCGGGATAGGTCTTCGGCATGTGAATGACGGTAAAGTCGAGCACGTCGGCCTGGTGAATGATGCCTATTTTTTCCAACTCGCGCTGCGCCAGAGCCGCCATTTCCGAGTCCGGCAGGCGCCACAAGTCGTCCGTCTCGTAGCAGAAATATTCCACGCCCACCCACACCGTGCCCGGATCGCGGACCATATAAGGGCTCCAGTTGTTGAAGATCTGGAGGCGTCCGGCGAGCACGTCGGGCTCCTGTATGTAGATCCAGTTGTCCGAAATCAGTTTCGCCGGGAAGCGCTGGTCGGTAACCGCGAGCCGCTTGAGGAGCAGCCCAACGGTGATGAAGTCGCGGTAGATTAACCCCTCGCTGACCTCGCGCACGTTGGCGGGCACCTTACTCGGCGCTTTATTCGGCACTCCGCCCGGCAGATCGGCGTCAAGGCAGTTGATCAGTTCCTTCACCGGCATGGTGGAGAAGAAATAATCGCCGGTGAATACTTCCTTTTCTCCGCCCGCGCCGCAGCCGCGGACGGCCAACACGCGCTGGCCTTCCGTTTGCACACCTTCGACGTTAAATTCCGTAACGATTTTGCCGCCCAGCGCGATGATTTTCGCGGCGACGATCTCCCACATTTGCCCCGGCCCCAGTCTCGGATAGAGGAAGCGCTCGATCAGCGAGGTTTCCACATCCTTCTGCTTGATATCGCCGGCGCGGCTCATTTTTTTGCGCACGATGTGTTTCAGCGTCTGCACGATGGACAGGCCCTTGATGCGCTGCGCGCCCCACTCCGCACTGATCTCGCGGCAGCCCACGCCCCATACTTTCTCGGTATAGGACTTGAAGAAAGTTCCGTAAAGTTCACGGCCAAAACGGCTGATGAAAAACTCCTCCAGATTGTCCACCCGCCGCGGCGGAAAGAGCGCGACCCGGAGATAGCTCATCCCGATCCGGACGGTGCGCATCACGCCCAGGTTGCGCAGCGTGGCGGAACTCAAAGTAATGGGGTATTCGAAAAATTTGCGCAGAAAGTAAATGCGCGATTTCCTCTGGCGCAGCAGCATCACCGCGTCGTTACCGGCGGCAGCGCTGGAAGGAACCTGCCTCTGTTGGCCATGATAGGTAATGGTTTCGCCCTGGGCGGCGGATTGCTCGACCGGCATGTGTTGCAGCCACCACTCCATGACCCGGTCGCTCTTGGAGAAAAAGCGGTGCCCGCCGATGTCGATGCGATTGCCCTTATAGTGAACCGTGCGCGAGATTCCGCCCATCTGGTCGCTTTTCTCGAGTACCACGGGGATCACGTCGGTTCGCGTGAGCAACTCGTAGGCCGCGGTTAATCCCGCCGGCCCTCCGCCGATAATGATTGCAGTTTTTTTCATGCGCTAAGGCACAACTTCCCACGCGACCCGGCTTCCATTGTCGTTCGCGAACCACTCCCCTGGGCCCGTTAACGTGGCCCTGATTTCGCTTGCCTGACTACAGACACTCTTAAAATGTAACCCGGGGCCTACTGTGGCGGAAGGACCGACTCGGCAAACTCATATCGGGCCTGCGTCGAAACCTGGGAGGCGGCGCGGCCCCGCGTTCCGCTTAGTCTACGGCCTGCCGCGGCTGCGGTCAACGAATTCCCTCCCGCCCAGCAGGCGCGCAAAAAAACGGTTACCAATCTCACGAACGGACGAGATAAGCTGTCCAGCGGGGTGTTTCGGTGACACTGGCGGGCAAACTCAAGTCGGCTATGAGGATGGTCACCCCCACTCCGTTGCGCCGCCGCATCGGCGAGTATTTGGCGCGACGATGGAACGCCAAACTGGAAGGACGCCCCGTCGAGGAAATCTTCTCCGCCATCTACCGGGAGCGAAGATGGGAGCTGAACTCTGCGGACGATTTTTCCTCCGGGAGCGGAAGCCGCGCCGTCAGCGTGGTATCGCCCTACGTGGACGCCGTCGCGAAGTTTCTGCGCTCCCTGCCCACCCCTCCGGCGGTGGTGGATTTGGGATGCGGTGATTTTCACGTCGGCGCGCAGTTGCGCCCCTACTGTGGCGGCTATGTAGCGTGCGACATCGTTCCCGCGTTGATCGAGAGGAATCGGGAAAAGTTCGCTGCGGCGCAAGTTGATTTTCGCTGCCTCAACATCATTGAGGACGATCTGCCGGCGGGCGACATCGTGTTTCTGCGGCAAGTCCTGCAACACCTGAGCAACGCTCAAATTTCGAAGGTGGTGGAGAAGCTTTACCGTTACAAATTTCTCGTCCTGACCGAGCATGTACCGGCGAGCCCGGATTTCCCGCCGAACTTAGATAAAGCGGCCGGAGGCGGCGTGCGCCTGCTGCAAGGTTCCGGTGTGGTGTTAACCGCGCCCCCGTTCCTCCTCAAGGTGAGGAGCGAGTCTGTGCTGTGCGCGGCCAGGGAATCGGTCTATCGACATCAGGGGTTGATCAGGTCCACACTGTACGAACTGGAATCATGAGGCGGGTTTCCGCGCTATTCCGACAAGATTCAAACCAATTCCGGTCACCTGCATCAAGGCATTCGCCGCAGCGACACTCACGTGCCGCGCCACCCGCCGCGCCGTGAACCCCGGTCCGGTGATACCTTCCTGAAAGCTCTTCGCAGGACGGATGAGAATGGTATCAAGCCCGCCCTTTCTAAAGGCCAGAGATAGAGTCTTAGGGGTGAACTGGTTCAGGTGTCCGATGGTTGCCACGTAGCCGTTTCCGCGACCCAGCTTTTTCCTCAATCGCTCTTTGCGAAGTTGCATGCGGCCGTTGGGAGACTTGACCACCAATACGCCGCCCGGCTTCAGCAGCCGCGCACACCGTGTAACGGACGCGACCGGATCGTACATGTGCTCCAGGACGTCGAGCAACGCCACGGCGTCGAAACTCCCATCGGGAAACGGAGGATCGGTAACCAGACCAATTTTCACGTCGTCAATGCCCAGGTCCTTGCGGCAGAACTCGGGAAACTCGGCATTAATCTCGAGTCCGCTGACGGTCCACCCCGCATCGCGCGCATCGACTAGAAAGGTGCCTCCTCCACAGCCGGCATCGAGCATTTTTCTAGAGTTGGCGGGGCCGAGCAGGGAAAGAATGTGGCGATTGGAGTCCTTCATCGACTCATGCCACCAGAAAAAGTGCTCCTTGCTAAGCGCGTATCCGCCGCCGGCCTGCTCCTCATAGAAGCTGTTCACGTAGCTCTCCGGAAAATCGCGCTCCACGAACATAAAAGAGCAATCCGAACAGATCACTAAATTAACTTGCCTTTCGGTATAGGCAGCCGAACGGTTGGGATCCGAGCTGGCAGGCTCCTTCTGCACCAATGAGTATCGAGGGCTTTTGCACAGGGGACATGACATTACAGCGGATTCTACCATCGCGTTTGACCCTCAAGAATCTCCCACAGCCGCTTCTGGTTCTCTGCAAAATCCCCGACTTCAGCCGCCGCCGAAGGTGAGGGTAACAGGCGGGAATCAACGGTTTCTTTCCCCAGTCCGTGCAACATGGCGCCCGCCAACTCGTGCAGACGCACCGTGTCAAACATCGCGACTGCTGAGCCGGGATATAGCCGGCAGTTGAGGGCGCTGTTGTCGCTGAAAATTCCCGGACGCTCGAGCGCCGCCGCCAGAAACGTGATGCGCCCGAGAATGCTTCCGGACGTGAGATTGATGACCCCGTCGCACTCCGCCAGAAAACGGACAAAGGAACGGTAACTCCGCTTCCCTTCCAGCACAATCGGCAGCCCTCCGGCGAATTGGGACGAGCCGTAAATCTGCAAATCGGTGGCGTCGTAAATGAACGTGTGAAACGTGACCCGATCGCGAACAGCGACCGGCAATTCCTGCCAGATATCCAGAAGCACGCTCTTTAAAACAAAGGGATGGTTCTGTACCACGTCGTGAAAGCTCATCGGCACCTGCAGCAAGATCTTGTGCCGTCCGTTTTTGGGGCGCGCGTCGAGCGCGAGTTTCTGCGTCGCCGCGAAATCGTAGGGCCACGGAATCACGCTGGCGCGCGCTTGTCCGATCATGCCATCGCAAAAGGTCTTGAGTTCAGGCGAGTAGGCCAAAACATGCCGCGCTCCCCGCAAGATGTTTTTCACCAGGCGCAACTTCGCATCCGTCAAGTCCCGGGAAAGAATCGCCGGGGGGCCGGGAATCACCGCCAGCGGCGGATCTCCAGCCGCCACCAGAGATTCCACATAACGCAACTGGCTTTCCGATGCGCCCAACTCGGCCATAATCAAGTCGTACTTTCCAGGCGGAACTTTTTCGCCTTCGAGCAGAAGTTCGAACTTGTCGGAAAGCATGAGCGCCAGACAATAGACATCGGGATAGATCACGCCTTCGAGGCGCATCTTGAGATACTTCGCCGCCAGACGCTGCTTTCGCCACCATTGCCTCTGGTGGCTGACGAATGCGATGCGCAGGCTGCCGCTCAAAGCGCCAAACTCCCGGACTGCGATGACGAGGAATAGAGGTTCGCGGGAGATCGCAGGCCGCAATCCCGCAACACCTGGGCGGCGCGAACGTCGTAAGTCTGATTGGCCGCCAGCCTCGCGGCATTTCGCCGCAGGCGCGAGCGCAAGTCCGCATCGCTCAGCAACAGGTCAATTTTGCCGTCGATCTCGGAGGGAGCGCGATAATAAAGCGCCGCTTCATTTTCCGGAAACAATTCATCTTGCGCTCTGGAGTAGCGCGCCAGCATCACCCCGCCACTGCCGGTAATTTCAAAGGTGCGCATGTTGGGCCCGCCAAGATTTTCCGCGTTCAGCACATTCAGCGAAACCGCGGCGCGAGCATAAACCTGCCCGACCGCGCCTCCCCAGACCGGCGCATGAGCACGATGCTGCCCGGTGTGGGTCCTCCACTTTCGCGGCCAGCCATTGCCCCAGATTCCCACCGTGTGCCGTTGAACCGCGGCTACTTCGGAGCAGCGGAAACGGGTGTAAGTGGCCACAAACGTGACGTCGTGGAAAGCCTGGCACGCCTCGCAATGGAACCCCTCGCCGCCACCGAGCGGGTGGAACGCCTCCGGGTCGACGGCGAAGGTAAGATACTTGGCCTGCACGCCGTCGCGGAGCAACCGGTCCACCAGGGTTTGCTCCCACATGAACACCACACTGTATTCCCGGAACACCTCGATCAAATCGCGGCGCAGCGCCGACGCTTCCCGTGGATCCCAGCGGACTCCGATATAAGGATGATCGGGATAATGATTCACGAACGGCACGCCGGCGGATCTCCGTATGCGCCGCACCGTCTCGGCATGCAGAAACGAACACTTCACGCCGAAGATGAGTGCCGGGCGAACGCTGCGGACAACCTCCTCCGTCTCCCGGTTAACCGTATTCCAGCGGGCCGATCGGGAGATGCGACGCCAGACACGATTGCTGGTAAAGCGCCCCGCCTGCATGAGCGCCCGCTCAAAGTCATACCGGACCACCTCCATGCCGAGGCGCTCAAAAGCCCGCGCATAGCTCTCAGAGAGAGCGCCGGGGTGGAACAGGCCGACGATGAGAACTTTGCTATTCATTTGTATTCATCTGTATGCATCTGCATTCGTCTGCTGACGGCGTGATGCTATTCTGCATCAGCTTGGTACTTGTTTCGCGGCGGCGGAATCGATCCGCCGAATTGCAGCGAGGGCATGGGATAACGCTCCATCAGAGCGACGGGGTCGCCAATCTCACCAAAATTTCGCACCCGCAGCTCTCGCCAATCGTCCACGCAGAACTTAATTTTGTTCGATTCCCGCAAAGCATCAATCTCGGTCGCGGCACGGGCTCGCATATATTTCAGGTAAGCACGTTGGTTGACGGTATCGGGCAGAAACGCCAGTAGAAACGTGAGGCGCTCCTTCACCGTGTGATGGTTTGCCAGGTAACTCATACCACGCCGCAGCCATTCGCCGGGACCGCCAAAACCGGTTTTCGGACCCGGCAGTTGTTCCGCTCGAGCCAGTTGCAGCGCCACCCCCAATTGAGCGGCGTAATAGCGGTATACGTCCAGCCAGGTCCACTGCGGAAAGGTGATCAGATCATAGACCCCCGGCCTGGGCGCGGGCTGAGAATTGGCGGCTTGCGCGATTCTCACAATGGCGTCGACAATCGACGCCGTAAATACCGTGTTCGATCCGCGATTGCCCCCGTGCGGCAGCGCGATGGGTCCCTCGCGAATCTCGCCGCGGATTTTATTCGTGATATTTTGCAGATCGCCCATCACATGTCCCAGACGAAATACAAAGGCGGGATGATCCGATTTCCGGCAGAGGCGGCCGAAGATGCGCTCCGCGATCAACTTTTCCAGGCCGTAGGAATCGGGCAGCCGGACTTTCATCCCGGGCGCATACACCATGATGGTACTGGCGAAAACAATCGGAGCCCCAGGCTTTGCCGAGGCCACCACACTTCGAATAATGGCGCGATTGCGATCTCGGTCAGCCCGCGGTATCGCCGTATTGCTCAAGGCAAAGTTCACCACGACATCGCAGTCCCCTATCAGGCCGTGAGCTTCTGCAACTTCGGAAATGCGCCCGTGTCTGCACGCCAAGCCCTGGGAGCGGAGAAAAGCTGAACCCGAAACGTTGCGAGCGATCGGAACCACCTCCAGTCCCGCGACGTGGCGCAAGCGCAGACAGACTTCCCCGCCCACCTGTCCGTTTGCTCCCAAAATGGCTACGCGAGTCATGGCTTCCGCTTGCCCTCCCGGTAGAGCGATTCGACCGCGCAAATCGTGGCAAGACAACTGCGTGCGTTAAACATGGAAGGTTGACGAGTTCGCACACCGGCGAGAAAAGCCATCCACTCCGTATAGAAAGCCTGATAAACCGTGGCCGCGCCCGCGTGCTTCATTCCGAGCGAAGCGGCGTCGCCGCCATTATGGATTCCGCGGATCGTGAGCTCGGACGAGGGACGGCAGGAAAGCTCAGCCGTACAGTTGTCGAAATGGAATTGAATGGTGTTCCTCGCGGGCCGCAGCCAGGTAACGAAGTACTCCAGCGCACAGGGGCCATCGGCAGTGTGCAGGGTCAACTGCGCATCGATTTCGCGATCGACCTCGCCATCGAATATGAAACTCTGCCGCGATGAAACCGCCGCCGTGGCATTGCTGATATAAATCGCGGTATCGAGAGAATGACATCCCAGATCCATCAACACTCCACCGGCGGACCCGGAATGGTCATAGAACCGTGAATCGGCGCCCGTTTTGGTGGTCAACGCGCCTTCGGAGACAGAGATCGAACGCAAGCGCCCAAACCACTTCTCAGCGACGATCAATTTCGCCAGGGCTACCGATGCGTAACTCCGGCGCTGAAAACCGCAGGCTAATGCGTGAGCGGGAAAGAGGTCACAAATTCGTACGGCATCACTGCTGTCGGCCGCCATCGGCTTTTCAGCGAGCACGCAGGTGCCACGCCTCGCAAACAATTCATAGTATGGAAGCCTCGCATTGACCGGCACGGCGAGGAGCACGACGTCAGTTTGCGGAAGGTCCTCCAGTTGGTCAGCTACTGTGATCGCGGAAATGTTGTAATTCGCTCCGACGGAGCGCGCCGCCTCAGTACTCTTGTCCGCGACATACGCGACGCGAACACCTTCGCAGGCGCACAGAACGGGGAGGTGAATACGACTCACAATCTCGCCTGCGCCGACAATGCCCACGGAGAGCACCGGGTGCTCCGCGGCACCGACGGCCGGGAGGAGTGCAGTCTGAACGAGCGCATCCGTGGTCGAATTGGGCTTCGGATCGGGCTTCGAATCTGTCATCGAATCGGCACTCGTAACCTCAGATCGTAAGACGTAAATCGGCAGCAGCCGGCATATTCGCCGGCCCGGCAGAGGCCAACACGCTGCATCGTCGCAATACTTCTTCGGCGTGCGATCGCGACCAGTTTCTAAGAAACGTTTCCCGTCCACTCTGCCCCAGCCGCTGAGACAACGCGTCGTCTGAGAACAGCTCCGAAATCGCCTGAGCAAAACTCTCCGGGGTTTCTCGAATCAGCAGGTCACGACCATCCTGAACGTCCAACCCCTCCACGAGTTCCGGACATGCCACTACCGCTTTTTCGCGAGCGAAGGCTTCCACAATCTTCAGGGGCACCCCCCCCCGTACGAAAACGGGCAAAGCGATGACGCGGCATTGGCTGTATAACTCGTTCGAGTCGACCACGGCGCCGAGCAGGTCGACATAGTTCAAACGTCGCAGCTTCGCTTCGTCCGTCGCGGGCAGATTGGCCCCTGCCAGTTTGAGGCGGGCTCCCGGGATCTTCTGCAACACCAAGGGAAACACTTTTTCCGCCAAGAACCATGCCGCCTGCAGGTTGGGGCGGGAAGAATAGGTGCCAATGAAGCCCGCGTTATGAGCCGTAACCGAGGGCTGGGGTCGAAAAACATTCTCGTCCAGGCTGTTCGCCACCACAACCACGTTGACGCCCGGAGCGATGCGAGCGAGCGATTCCGCTTCGGCGGGAGAAGTGGCCCAGATTTCGCTGCATTGCGCCAGGAAAATACGTTCCTGCGCACGACTGGCAAGATAATTGGAATATAGGCCCGGCCAGCGTGCGGCACTCTTGCCGTAGGTCGATAGAAACCGTGCGGTGAGTTCGCTGAGCACGTCGATCGCATCCGCGATCACCCGAAAACCACTGCGTTTCAATAGACGGGCATAATGCACCATGAATGACGGCAAAATTACGAAATCGGCCCTCACCCTCCGAGCCTCGGCGAGAATAATTTCAGACGCGCCGATGTGGTCGTAGGAAGTGGAAAAGGGATAGCGCTTTGCGGGCCTGCCGAGCGCGCCTCGCACCAGAAAATCGAGCTTGTGCCCGATCAGCGCGGCGGTGGAAAAATAGCCGTGCGGGAAGCGCCGTCCGCCATCGCGAACTTCATTGCAAATTTGCGCCAGCGGCGTGGACTCGACGGGCGCCGGGTCGCGCCCTTCGGTGGAGAAATACAGCAGCGCGCTGTAACAACCCAGGCGATGGACGAGCTCCAGGTTACTCACCATTCTCAGATGAAGGCCGGTCGTGGTGGGAAAGGGAAAGTCGGGGAGAACGGTGAGAACCCGTGTCGGCTCTTGCCTGGGCGCTGCGCCGGAGATTGTCTCGGTTGCAGGCATGGCGCTATTTCTCCAAGTCACGGCGGCGGGCCCGCAAGATGCCGCACCCAGCCATGCTGGCCGGATGCACGGTGATGTCGTGCGTGGGGCTGAGGACGCGACACAGCAGGTCAAGCGTTCCCGGCACCAGGTGATCGTGATACTCCATGGCGATGCGCTTGCACCGTCCGAAAAGGTCGGGAGAAGCGGCGGCGAAAACCTGATGTTCGGATCCCTCGATATCCACCTTCAGGAAATCGATTTCCTGCTTGCCTGCCAACTCCAGCAATCCCGAGAGCGGAACTACGGGAATGCCGGCGGCGGCGCTAGCATCCGTATGCAGCACGTGATCGAGCGAGCGCGAGCCTATTGCCTGCATGCGTCCCCTGCTGAACTCCCCGCCCAAAGCCATCTCCAGGCAAGTTACATTTTGCGGACACGCCCGCGCCACGTTGGCTTGCAGATAGCGGAAATTTTCCGCGAAGGGTTCGAGCGCGATTACCCGGCAGCGCGTGTTTCGCCGCGCCACCTGAATGGCGAAGAAACCGACGTTAGCGCCCGCGTCCACGATTACGTCTCCGTCCTCGGGCCGGTAAAAGCCCTCGGTATAGACGCGCTCCAGCCATAATTCGACAACCGCCTCCAAAAGGCCGCCGCGCTGCGGAGGATGAGCTATATGCGTGCCGTCCCAAAGCACAACTTCATCGCAAGGCTGGCCGGAGCGCATGCATTGCACGAGCCTGTGGCCATTGCGAAAATGGAGCGCCAGCGATGCCATTTGCCGAAGGCTTCTCAGATACATATTTCAGGTTCGTGTTTCGCACCCGGCGGAAGGCGGGGGAGACTGGTCTTATGGCGCGGCTATCAACTGCCGATAGACTTCCATCATCTTATCAACCACCGGCCCGGGTGAGTAGCAGTTTTCCATCAAAGTCCGCGCTGCGAGCCGCATTTGCTCGCGTTCACCGGCGTTTTCCAGCAGGCGGCAAACTTTTGCCGCCAGTTCCTCATCGCTTTCGGCGACCCAGCAGTCGCGTCCGTTCTGATAGTCAATCCCCTCAACACCTTCCCACGTCGTCACCACAGGCACTCCGTAGGCCATGGCTTCCATCACTTTGACTTTCATTCCGCTACCGCTCGAGGGCGCGTACACCATTACCGCCGCCTGAGAAAAGAACTCGGTGGGGTGGGCGAGATTCTCCGACAGCGTGAGGCCGGGGCACGGCAAATATTGCGCCAGGTAGCGGGCGGCGTTCCAGCCGGCGACCAAAAGCGTCGCGGCCGGGAGCCTGGCCTTTACCAACGGCCAGATTCGCATGATCAATCGCTCCGCTGCCGAGCGGGACGGTTCCCAATGCATGGAACCGATCATGCCCACGACCGGAGCTTGCGCCGGCGGTTGCATGGTATAGAGCGCCGTATCCAAAGCAAAAGGTACGACCCAGTATCGACCATTGGAATTGATCGATTCGGCCACCTCCCGCAGACGGGAGGTGAGCAGGCGAACCTGCGGCACTCCGTGAAGCAGACGCCGGGTTGCACGGCGCGCCTGCCAAAGCGCCTTGCGGTCGCTGAAACTCATGGCCTTGTCTTTTTTGTTCGCTTTTTCCGCCCAATCGATCACGTCGAAGAAATGTACGTTCAGCAGCGCGCGAGGAAGATTCAAGCCAAGCCATCCGGTGGACATTTGTTCGAGATGCAAAATGTCGTAGCCTTTTGCCAGTTCTCCGTGCAGTAAGGCAGTCAGGGTTGAATCCTGCAGCATCTCACTGCGCGGCCGCAAAAGATTTCGCCACTTGCGCCGGAGCGGATTGGAATCCACCTGCAGCCGATGGCAATGCAGCGTCAACGCGTGGCCCGTTTTCGACGACGCGTCGCCTGCCCCCGCAGTTCCCGACGGGCCCGTTTTCGACAAGCCGGCTTCCGACAGCCAGCCATTCGCTTCGGCCACGCGTTCCTCGGATTCCTCGGTCACGGCCAGCGCCACGACTTCATTGCCCCGCGCCAGCAGTTCCGTGATCAGGACGTAAAACCAGCGGGCAGCGGTGTCGCCGAAGGGATGCGGAACCGCGGGGGTCACGATCACCACTCTCATAGCCGCGGCTTCCGTCTTTCCGCCTGGACGAGAGTGCAGTAGATGGCCACAGTCTGTGCGGCGGTCTCGTCCCAGGAAAAAGCCTTGACTCGGGCAAATCCCTTTTCGCGAAGCTGCGCCTTGAGTTCGACGTCGACGGCAAAGCGCCGTATCCCTGACACCAGTTCGTCTCTGTTCTCCGGATCGAAGTATTGCGCCGCATCTCCGGCGATTTCCGGCATCGCAGTGCTATTCGAGCAAAGCAACGGAGTGCCGCACGCCATGGCCTCGGTGAGCTGAAAGCTGAAGGATTCCCAGGAAGATGGGTTGACGAAGAAATCTGCACGGCGGTAAAGCGCGGGGATATCCTTTGGCGGAAGTTCGAGCAAGCTGAGCTGGGGAAAGCACGGCAGGCGCTTCCATTGTTCAAGCAGGACGGGATAATCCCACTCTTTTCGCGCTGCAATTACCAAACGGTGGTGGGGCAGTTGGGCGGAGTCAAACGCCCGCACCAGGGCGTCCACATTTTTCCTCTTGTCGTAACCGCCGACATAAAGGATATAGGGTTCAGAGATGCCATTGCTGGCTAGAATGGCGGCATCGCCGGCGTCGGATGCAGCCCGAAATTCTCGTGCCGGCGCCAGATAGACGCGATGGCACTGCCGCTCTCTGGTGACGTTCAGCTCGATCAGCTTACGGCGCGTAGTGTCTGAAACTGTGATGAGGGCGTCTGCGCGGCAATAGTTCGAGAGTTCGTATTTCCAGTACCACAGCCGCGACCTGAGGGTGGGGTATAACTCGCGCCAGTAGGTTCGTTCGTAGGATTCATGCACCGTCACCACAAAAGGACAAGGCTTACGCCATGGCAGGCCGCGCTCGGCCGGCGCGTGGAAGACTTCGATTCCTAGCTCGCGCAGCTTCCGCGGCAAGAAATAATCCAGCCAAAGTGTCTCGCGGGCGGAGGAAAAGATTATCCTCGTTGCGCGCACTCCTTCCAAATGGGGAGGATGAATTTGCGTCCGGGCGAACAAGAATAGTTCGACATCTTCACGACGTGACAAAGCGCGCAACAGTTCGGTGGAATATCGCACCAGTCCGCGGACGTTGGGATTGGTAAGAATCTCGGCGTTAAAGCCGACTCGCATTCTGGGCCGTATCTCGGGCGCCGTTCCCCGCGGAAGCGACTGACTTGGATTCGACGGTTGGGTCACCATCAGCGCGCCAGTCCCATAAAGCGATACCAGGGTCGCAAGCTTTCGATCGTTTCCTCCCGGCTAAGGCGCGCGCTAAACCCAAGTTGCGCCCGTATCTTCGCATCGACGAGCGGCTGAGGATAAGCGTGAAGCAGAGCGATCGACCGGTCCGGAGCAATCGGGTTTCCGGGGAGTCTCGCTTCGTTAGGTGCCTTTCGTCGCTGCGGCATGGCGCCGCGCAATGCTTCAAAGCCGGGAGCCCTTTTGAGCCAGGCTTTCAGCGGGTCTTGCCAAACGGCACCACGAAGAACTGCGGGAGTGTCTCTTACCCATCGCCAGTAGCGCGCCCACGTTGACGAATTGCGAGCGATCTCTTGCGAGGAAAATGCCGCGAGCGTGCTGAACTCAACACCAAGTAGGGCGCACAGCGAGCGGTAGTAGTCCTGCCAGGTTCGTCCGAAGCCATCCTGCAGAACATAGATCTGATTTTTCGCCGCTGGGTGATGCGCCGCCAGCAACATAGCGTCGAGCAGATGCGTGATGTGGACCTCGTTCATGCGACCGCAGCCCTGATCGACCAGATAGGCCGTGCCGGAGGCAATCTGGCGAGCCGGCGTCTCGCTCCAATCTTTGCTGCGCGGCCCATAAATAATCGACGGCCGGAGCACCACCGTCTCCGGTGCGCCGCCCCATTTTCCGATGACTTCCTCCGCTTCAGCCTTGTTCTTCGCGTACTCCGACCAGGGCGGCGGAGCGAAAGGGGAGAGTTCGTCGATCGCGCTGCTGGGATGAAAGCCATGCACAACCGCACTGCTCAGGTAGACAAAGCGCCTCACCCCGGCAGCCTGCGCCGCAGCCAGAGAATTCTTCAACCCCTGGACTATGGCGTGGCGATCGCCGGTGACGCAGTGAAAGACGATATCCATGCCGGCGAACGCCGTCTGCAAGGACGTCTGATCCATTACGTCAGCCACCCGCTGCGTCACGGCAAAGCGTGCCAGCAGCGCACTCCCCGTGCTCATGCGACGGATGACCGGAGCCACCGGAGCACCCGCTCGAAACAGGCGCGCAACCAGCGCCGTCCCGACGAATCCGCCTGCGCCAAGGACGGCATACTTCAAGTCAGCGCGCGGAATCGTATAAGAATTATCAGGGAGGGTCATTCTGCGATGGCCAATTCTTTTCGCCGGCTGTAGCAGCGCGTGATGATGTCCACACTTTTTCTCGCCTCGTCAGACAAGACAAGTCCGACAGCGGACCCGCCGCGGCAGGCTTGGGCGAAGGTGCGCAACTGCCGGGCGAGCACGGCGGTATAGCGGCCACCTCCGGCAAAACGCGGGTCGCATTGGACGGTCGCTTCAATGGGGGCGCGGAAGTTCGAGCCATGGCCGCTCCCCGCGGCAGTCATTGAGAAGCGAAAACGGGTGCCATCGTCATGATCCCACTCCAGCCACCCTTTCTCGAATTCCAGGCGGTAAACGTTCGGAAGCTGCACCGAGCGGCTCATGCGCAACGAGCCCACCGCCTTTCCCGCGCAAAGTTCGGCTATGCAGTCGCACTCCACGCCGCCCGGCGCGGCGTCGTCGAGATACTCTTCGACCTCGAGCGGTCCTACCCACCACTGCAAAAGATCCAGGGCATGGACCCCGGAATCCATCAATACGCCTCCGCCAGAGACCTTGCGATCAAAAAACGAGAATGACATCGCCGGCCAGCCATAGGGCGCGCCTTCGGTGATCTCGAAGGAAGTCAACTCGCCAAACGCGCCGGAATCAACCAGTCGCTTGATTTCCTGCACGCTGGGAAATCCGCGGCGCAGCAGGTTGACGCAGAAAACAAGCCCGGTCTCGCGGGCCGCGGCTTCAATCTCATCACACTCCGTCGAGTTGATGGCCATCGGCTTCTCGCAAAAGACGGGAATGCCCATGCGCAAAGCCTCGACGCTAACCGGTTTATGGAGAAAATGCGGCAGCGCTACGATGACGCCATCCGGACGCAAATCGCGCAGCATCGTCGCTGTAGTCGGCAAAAAACTTCGCTGAGGGAAATTCTTTGAGCAAGGGCTCCGCGCTTTGCCGGTTCAGTTCAGCCACGCCTGCCAGGTCGATTTCATTTCGCACTTCCCGCAGCGCGGGCAGGTAGAGGACATTCGTCACCGCACCACTGCCGAGCACGGCCACACGAAAGGGCTTCATGGACGGAATACCTCCGCCCGATCAGGCAGTTTGCTCCTGCCAATGACTGCTATGCAGTGAGCATAATCAACGCTCAACACGTAGCACAGGGCCCGCATGATGAAGAGGCGCAGGCGTTTGCGAATACCCCTGGGCCAAGGGCCATGCCATACTCGAAATGCCTCAATCGTGAAGCCACGCACTACAAAATCGGCGGCCAGATCGGCCAAGGGGTATTGCTGTATATGCCCTGTATCCAGCGACCACATGGGAACCACACAAAGAGCGTTGGGCGTGCTGATCACGACGTAACCGCCGGGATTCAGAATCTTCGCAAATTCGTCCATTAGATCGACGTATTCATTCAGCGATATGTGTTCGATCACCTCCAGACAGAAGATCGCATCGAACTTGCCCGCAACTTGCGACAGAGAAGAGTAGTCATGATCCTCGGGGCTAGAAAAATCGAGCGTTTCGTAGCTGCCCTTGAAGCCGGCCGCGAGAAACTTCCGCTTCAGTCGGTTATCGCCCGCGCCAAAGTCGAGAATCCGCACCAAGTTTTTCGTTCGGTCAAAAATGATTTGTTGAATTTCATTCAGTCCTTCCTCCTGGGAACTGCTTACGCAAGGCGCACGAAGGGTAATGTTAAGTTTGGCCCGTTCCTGGTACCGTGCCCAGTAATTTCGATACCACTTGTCGACATTCGACATCAATCGATTCCTGTGGGAGGCATGCTTAAACCGACGTCAGTTTCGCCTCTGCCGCTCCCATTCCCAATCGCCAACTCATAATCATTCGCATCAGAAAGAGCGCGCAGATCACGCCCTCTAAGGCCAGCAGAGCCAACAATGTGTAGATCGACGAAATCGCCGCCGTTCGTACTACCAGTAAGTTTACAAGCACTAGGGAGGCGCAAAACAGCATGGGCTCCCGCAAAGGTGCAAAGACCCGCAATCCTTTCAGTTTGCGGGCATGAAAGAAAGCCAGCAGCCAAAATGTCTGCAGCGCGCCTTGAAAAATAGCGAAGCCAGCTAATCCGTAGTGATAAACCGCGTACGTACCGACGGTCCACGTCGGAATCGTCCAGGCAAGACAAAGTCGCAGATTGAACCAGGCGTCATCCTGCGCGAAAAAGAGTTCGGTTAATGGAACGCCCACCGCCAGCATCATGGCCGTAATGCAGTAGGCATAGAGCAGGGGCTGCGCGGGAAGCCATTTGTCGGTAAAAACCAGGGCGATGATAGGCGTGCTCAAACTGGCGAGCACGGCGCAGGCCGGCCAGGCGATGCTGGCGTTGATGCGGAGAGATTTCTCCACTCGCGAGCGAAGCAGGGCGGGATCTCCCGCCGCACTGCTGAAAGCGGGCAGGTAGATGCGAGCCATGGCGTTACAGATCACCAGCGGATACAGAGCCAGGGTGTACGCCCAGGACGCGTATCCTACGGCGTTCTTCCCCAGCAGGCGCGCGATCATTATGGGAGGAAACGCCAGTGTGGCCATATTCAACAGCGAGCCGCCCTGGTAAATCATGCTGAAACCCACGTGCGGACGGATGGAGGCCCAGGAGAATTTCCGCACTGGCGGACGGGCAATCAGGTTGAATGCCAGGCTGCCGAAGACGTCGCGGCACGCCATGGCAACCACGTAACACCAGATGCCTTTATGTAAAAACGCCAATGTGGCCAGCAGCACGGTGTAGATAAGGCTCTCGGCGGCTTCCACCGCGCTCACCACCGTGAAGCGCATGCCGCGTTCGAGCAGGGCGAGCGGTACCATTCGCTGATTGCGCACGATCAGCAACACCAGGAAAATGGCGGCGGGAAAATAATTTTCCGGGCCGAGTTTCACGAGGCGCAGCGCCACCGGCAGAAGGGCGCCAATCACCACCGCGAAAGTGATCGAGACGCCGAGAATTACGGTTTGCGCGGTGGCGAGTTCCGTGGGCTCCAGCTCGCCACGCTTGCGGATCAACGCCGCCTTCAGGCCCAGATCGCCAAAGTATCCCAGAACGCCCTGGGTGATGAAGATGAGAATCGCGAAGCGGCCCACTATCTCGGGACCAAGCCAGCGCGCGACCGCCACGCTGCTGCCCACGCTGAGCCCCATGATCACCACCTGCCGGATCACGAGCGCAATCGCAGCCCCGCTCATCTTGCCGCGAAACATCGTCAGCAGGAACGAGCGATAACTGGAAGAAGAGGGGACTGCCCCAATGGCATCGGCGATGTCACCCGCCTCGCGGGGCAACTCCTCTTGCAAAAGCAGAGGTGGGTCGGTGGTCATGGGCAACAACTCATGAGCAAAATGTCATTGGCAAAAGCTGGGCGATACGCGGCGTTGCGGGGGATGCAGCAAGGGCGGGGTGAGCGAGCGTCCCCACTCATTTGGCAATCGTGGGTCGCGCGGAGGCTTCCGTCGCAGCCTGGGGTGAAAGCTTGGCGGGGGCTGGGAGCTCACCGTTTGCGCCTCGAGAATAAGAGGTCAGATCGGAGAAAACCATATCGCGCACCAGGTCCCGGAATGTAGTCTGCGCCGACCAACCCAGTCGTTTGTGGGCTTTGCTGGCGTCTCCCAGCAAAACATCCACTTCCGCCGGGCGCAAAAAACGTTCGTCGAGAACCAGATATTGATAGGGATCAAGTCCGAGAAGTTCGAAAGCGCATTCCAGAAACTCGCGTACTGAGTGCGTTTCGCCGGTCGCAATCACATAGTCGTCCGGTTCATCCTGCTGCAACATCCGCCACATGCCTTCAACGTATTCCCGGGCGTGGCCCCAATCGCGCTTGGCTTCGGGATTTCCCAGGCGGATCTCGCTGGCGAGGCCAAGTTTGATTTGCGCCGCCAGGGAAGAAATCTTGCGCGTCACAAACTCCATGCCGCGCCGCGGCGACTCGTGGTTGTACAACATTCCGCAGGAGGCATGCAGTCCGTAGGCTTCGCGATAATTCCGTGTGAGATGGTAGCCCGCCACTTTTGAAATGCCATAGGCCGAGCGCGGACGGAAAGCGGTCAGTTCGTTCTGCGGGGCGGGAGCAGAGCCAAACATTTCACTCGAGCCGGCAAAATAAAATCTCGCTTTGGGCGCGAGATCGCGGCATGTCGACAACAGATAATGTGTGCCATTGACGTTCACTTCGAAGGTCGAAAACTCGTCTTCGAAGGAGTAGCTCACGTAACTCTGGGCCGCAAGGTGATACACCTCATCCGGCGCGACCGCGGCGACTACCTTCATCAGGCTGGGATAGCTTTCCAGCGATGCGGCGTGCAGGTGAATCCGGTCGAGAATGTGGTGAATTCGCGACAGCCGGTGTTGCGGATCCTCGATCGCGACGCGGCGGACGATGCCGTGCACTTCATACCCTTTTTCCAGCAGAAATTCCGACAGGTAGCTTCCGTCCTGTCCCGAAATGCCGGTAATCAGTGCGCGTTTTGGATTCGCCAAAGTTGAATTCGCCAAAATTGATCTCGATGGATAGACGATGGGCAGAGGGACGGAAGAACCCACCACCTAAAACTCAGGAAACTTTGAACTGCCAGCCTCCAAAAACGTGTCGCCCGGACTGGCATTCGCAATGGGATATGCGAACGTCCATGGCGGCGAATTCTCAACAGTGTAGCACGGCAACGGGGCTCGGCCTCACACCATTCTAGCGCCGGCTAGCGAGCCAATCTGCAGGAGACGCGGGCAGGGAAAACTTTTTCACAGTCGGAAGCCCGGCATGCGCAAGTGCAGCCGGTCGCGAGCAGCGGCGATCGAATAAAGCTTCCGGGGTGCTCCAAAGGTTGGTACAATCAGTCCACTTTCCGGTCGCGTTTCCCCCGGACGAGCTTCTGCCATCAAGCCTGCCTCCCCACGCGAAATCATCGGTTGGCATGGAGTAGTCAATGGAACCTGAAAATCTTCGGACGCTAATGCCCCGCAGGGGGGAGTTGCAGGTCGCGCGTCCGCCGGAAGGCGGGTTCTCGCCGTCGCCCTACAGCGGCGCGGCGAGCCACGTGCCAAGCCTCTGGGACTACTGGCCGATCGTGCGGCGGCATAAGTGGACGATCTTGTCCGCCATGCTGGTGGCGCTGGTGCTGGGCGCCGTGATTTCCTTCTCTGCCACTCCCATTTACGAAGCTGTCGGCCGCGTCGTCATCAATCGCGAGGGAGCCGACACTGCGTCTCTGAAGAACTCGGACGCCAGCGGAGGCGACTCCTATGACGATTACATGGTCGCGATGGACACGCAAACGCACGTTCTGCAAAGCGACGCCATTGCCAAACTCGTCATTCGAAAATTGAATCTTGATTCCGATCCATCGTTTGTCGGCAAAGAGTTCGCCGCAAAACAGAGGGAAAAGGAGGCGGCGGCGAGCGCCGCACCTGCCGCCACGACGCCCGAAGGGCGGGAGATTGAACCTCATCTCGAGGCGGGGCTGGTGGGCAAGTTCCACGGCGCGCTGCAGATCAGTTCCATTCCCCGCACCCGTCTTCTCGAACTGCGGTTTTCCAGTTCCGATCCGGTCCTGGCCGCCAAAGTGGTCAATACTCTCATCGACACCTACATCGAGCAGAACTACAAAACCCACCTCGATGCGACGCTGCGGACCTCCGATTGGCTCTCGCAACAGCTTTCGGAATTGCAAATGAGAGTTGAGGAGTCGCAGGAAAAATTGGTGCGTTATCAGAAAGAGCACGGCATTCTGGGCATTGACGAGAAGGAAAACATCATCACCTCCAAACTCGACGAGCTCAACAAGGAGCTGACGGCGGCCGAAGGCGACCGCATGCAGAAAGAGTCGGTTTATCGGCTGGCCAGTTCTGGAGAACCTGATCTGCTCTCCAATCTCGACCAGTCCAGCCCCTTGATCAAACTCAGGAGCCAGGAAGAAGATCTGCACCGGCAACTGGCGGAGGCCAGCGTTCATTTTCAGCCGACTTATCCCAAGGTAGAAGAACTGAGCGAACAGTTGAACGCTGTGCAAACGGATATTAAGGCTGAGACCATACGCCTCGCAACCAAATACAAGAAGGATTACCTGGCCGCGCTCGGCCGTGAAAAACTCCTGCGCGCATCGCTGGAGAATCAGAAATCCGAAGAAAATCGACTCAATGAGAGCGCCATCGAATATAGCCTTCTTAAGCGGGACGTGGAGAGCAATCGCCAGCTCTACGAGGGCCTGCTGCAAAAGCTTAAGGAAGCGGGAGTGATGACGGGCCTGCGCTCAAGTAATGTGCGCATCGTGGACCCGGCCTCGGCTCCCACCATGCCGGCGACTCCCAATATTCCGCGCAACCTGGCGATGTCGCTGGCCTTGGGTTTGGCTGGCGGTCTGGCCCTGGCATTCCTGCTCGAGTCGCGCGACAACACGGTGCACTCTTTAGAGCAGGTGCGCGTGATTACCGCGCTGCCTTCGCTTGCGGTAATTCCCTTCTCCACCCGGCAACGCAGCAACCGGTCGCTATCGCTGACCCAGGTCAAGGGCCTTTCGGTGAACGCCGCGGCGGTGGCCTCGGCAACGCGTCCGAAATCGGAGATTGCCGAAGCTTATCGTGCCTTGCGCACGTCCATCCTGCTCTCGAAACACGGAAGGTCAGCCAAGATTCTAATGGTAACGAGCGCCTTACCGCAGGAGGGCAAGACAACCACCAGCGTCAACCTGTCGATTGTCCTGGCGCAACAGGGCGCGAGGGTTCTGCTGATCGAAGCCGACATGCGCCGCGCCGCCATCTCTCGCCTGCTGCACCTGGAATCGGAGGTCGGCTTGAGCACGCTGCTGGCGCAGACGATTGGTTCCGATGTGGAGACGGCCATCCGCTCCGTACCTGAAATCCCGAATCTCAAAGTGCTGCCCGCCGGACCGGTGGCGCTGCACCCCTCGGAGATGCTGGCTTCGTCCCGCATGCGCGACTTGCTGAATCAACTGGAACCGAATTTCGATCACATCGTGATCGATACGCCTCCCGTGCTCAGCGTCACCGACGCGGCCTTGCTCTCGGCCCTGGCGGATTCCACCGTCCTGGTCATACGAGCGGGCGCTACCAGCCGGGCGGCCCTCCGCCGCGCTCATGACGTACTGACGCACGTCGATGCCCGCATCATGGGAGTCATCCTGAATGCCGCCGACTTCACCGAGCCCGATCGCTACTCCTACGGCAGCCGGTACGGCAACTACTATTCGGATTCCGAACTTGCCAGGACGGCGCAGCGAGAGTAGTTGTGACCCTCCCCCCGCGCCCTCAACTTGCCAAAGCTCTGTTGCTTCTGTTCACCGCGTGTGCCCTGTCGATCTACATGGATCGCGTCATCCGCGTATACCGGGCGCAGCGCTATGCCGACTCAGTTCAAGTTCAGGATATTCAACACGCCATACGACTACTGCCCGGCAACGCTGAACTTCCGAATCTGCTCGGGGTTCGCCTTTCCGCCTCGAACCTGGACCGCGGCGTTGCCATCGCCAACTTCCGCAGGGCAGTCGACTTGAATCCCGATCGAGGGCCGTATTGGCTCGATCTCGCCTCCCTGTACCAGGTCAGCGGAGAGGTCGAACAAGAAAATGCCGCGCTCCAGTCCGCCCTCAGCGCCGAACCGGGGAATCCCGAAATCGCCGCTGAAGCGGCGCAACTGTTCCTCGCATCCGGTCAACCGGACCGCGCTTTCCCCCTCGTCCGGCAGGCCCTCGAAGAGAACCCTGACGCTGCCGATTCCCTTTTGCCTGTGTGCTGGCGGGAGAATGGAAATGCCAAGCTCATCCTGGCCGAGGCGATTCCCCCCCGTCCCGAACTTCAGGTGGCCTTTTTGCGGGTTCTAGTCGAACAGGGAGAGTCGGCGGCCGCGAGCGACGTATGGCAAGCTATCGTCGCCGGTCACAAGGCGTTTCCGCCGCAGATTAGCTTTTTTTACTTTGATTACCTCTTGCGGGAACACGATGTCGCCGGATTCGACCGCGGCTGGCACGCTCTCGCCACGCTCGCACCCGAAATTGGCGCTTACCTGCCGAATGACAACCTGATCGTGAATGCGGGCTTCGAGCAACCCCTGCTGAATTCCGGCTTTGACTGGAGATTCCAAACCGTCGATCATGTCGCGGTTGGGGTCGACGATAGAGTTGCCCACTCCGGCACCCGCTCACTCGCTCTCTCGTACGATGGAAATGCCGCCTACGATTCCGGCTGGATTCAATTTGTTCCGGTGCAGGGAAACGCCGAATATGATTTCAGCGTCTGGGTCAAGAGTGAAAACGTGACCAGTTCCAGTGGACCGCGCATCGCCATTGTCGATGCCTACAACGAAGACACTCTGCTTTTGACGGATGACGTGCTTGACACCCACCCATGGCAGGAACTCAAGTCCTCTTTTCGTGTTGCACCCGACACGGCGCTGCTCAAAGTTTCCATTATCAGGGCTCCCGCGAACACGAGAATTCGGGGGCGTGTGTGGATGGACGATCTTCGCCTGGTGAAACGATAATCCATGCCCCCTCCCCAGGTCATCGAAAGCGCTCTTCCCCTCATCAGCGGCGTAAGTGACCGCGAACGCCTACGGCGCTGCCTGCGAATCGGCCTTCTTGTGGCACTGTGCGCCGTCCTGATGTTCGGCCCGCTCGCGTTCGGCGTGGTGGATGACTGGTCGACCGCCCTATTCGAAAGCGGCGCCGCCGCGGTTCTCTGCATTTGGGTGGCATCGCAGATCGCCGCCAGAGAGGTCAGAGTGCAGTGGAATCCTCTATTTGCGCCCATGCTCGCCTTTCTGGCGATCGTTTTGCTGCAAATCCTGTTTCATCGCTACATCTACTTGTATGACTGCCTTTCCGAGCTCTGGCTCTACCTGGCGTATGGAGTTCTGCTGTTTGTCGCGGTGCAACTCCAGGCGCCGCACAATGGCTTCGCTTTCATCCCAACTTTCAGCAAAGTCATGGGACTGTTCGGCGCACTCTATGCACTTTTCGCGGTGTTTCAGGGACTGACTTCGGCGGGTCACATTTACTGGCGCGCCCAGTCGCAGACCGGCAGCGTCTATGGCGCTTACGTGAATCACAATCACTATGCGGGCTTGATGGAGTTGCTGCTTCCGCTGGTACTAGTTTTGGCCTTTGGCGATTCCGCCGGCGGAGCCCGTCGCATCCTGCTCGCGTCTGCCGCCATGCTCATGGCGACCTCAGTGCTCACCGATGGCCAGGAAGAACAATAGT
>CAVVAP010000012.1:0-293273 GCA_963746205.1 uncultured Acidobacteriaceae bacterium
GGTAGTGTCCTAATTTGGCTAGGAGTGGCGGTTATATGCTTGATTTCCGCATACGCTCAAGCGTCCTCCAGCATCAGCCGCATTGAAGCAGAAACAGGTTCTACTCTCATACAACGCTTCCTTGGTAAGTTGCCCCCCGACGTGGGCATATACAACTCGAAAGTAGAAAACAGTCAATTTTGGTCGCCTCGGAAATGTCCGCAAGCCACTCTCCTTAAGGCAGTTTTCGTGCAGACCTGTGAATTCCTCAGACGAAGTAAGTTCCAAATCCAAATCTTCAACAGTTTGTCCGGGAACCAACAGCTTTATTTGCGGGACGTAATCCTGCGTGAATTCGGGTTCCGCTGGCAGTTCTTGAATATTTTCTACGCATCTCTGCTCGGCGCAGAAGGAGATAACCTCGGCTGGAGTTTTACCCCTATTTCCTGCCCTAAACGAGAAACCGCCACCCTTACGGATAGCCATGATTACGACCCATGGGCGCTCGGCATGAATCACGGCTTGAGCGTTCAGCAAAGCGGCATTCGCCGCCTTTTCTTGGTGAGGAAGGCTGTCTCTGATGGCTTGTACAGAACGGCGAGTCTCGCGGGCTTGCCAGAAGATCAACCCAGCGGTAACAAATCCAGCAAGGACCAGAAGCCCTGTGTAGAGCGTGAGCCTGCGCTGTACTCGCATATTCTCGTCGCTTTGATCTGCATTGCTATCGCTATTTGGGGGCAGATAACTGTTGACCGTGACAGACACAGGAGATTGGGGCTGACCGTTACCGTGATCGCTTTTTGCGGATTGTTCTGCACCTTGAGCGACTTTGCCCTCGGCAGTCCCCTTGCGTTCTGGCGTTTTCGCTGGTTGTTGGGCGAGGATGAGTACTGCGAATATCAGCCACTTCATAACGACAAAAGTGTACCCCAAAAATACTTGACAAGCAATAGTTATTGGGGTACAGTAATAGACATGGCAAACGTACTCAATACCGACAAGCAAATCGCGGTCATCGGGGCACTAACCGAAGGCTCTAGCATCCGCTCGATTGAACGCATGACGGGCGTTCATCGTGACACGATCATGCGGCTGGGCGTGAAGGTCGGCAGGGCTGCGCGGCTGTCATGGATGCACCATGCGGAATCTGCCATGCAATCGCCTTGAGATGGATGAGATTTGGGGCTTTGTCGGCAAGAAAGAACGCAACGTTCGCGTAGGCGAGGACGGAGTGGGCAGCGTGTGGACATTCTGCGCGATTGATGCCGAAACGAAACTGGTTCCCGCGTTCAAGGTTGGCGACCGCGATACGCGGCTACGGCAAAAGCCTTCGTGCAAGACGTAGCCAGACCGGATGGCTTATCGGGTGCAGATCTCCACCGATGGCCTGAATGCTTACGTAGCTGCAATGCAAAATGCGTTTGGCGGAGTTTGTTGACTACGGCCAGATCATCAAGACTTACGGGCATGAGGAAGCGAGCGACAATCGCCGCTACAGCGCGCCAAATTCGTTTCTTCCGAGAAAAAGATAGTTATCGGTATCCCGGATGAGCGCCTAATCTCTACCAGCTATATAGAGCGATTGAATGCGACCACGCGCCTTCACATGCGCCGTCTGACCCGCCTGACGCTGGCATTCAGCAAGAAGCGCGAGAACTTCGAGGCAGCGGTTGCGCTGCACTTCGCCTATTACAACTTCGTGAAGCGCCACAACACGCTTCGCTGCACTCCGGCAATGGCCGCTGGCGTGACGAATAGCTTCTGGACGGTTGGCGATCTAGTCGAGGCGGCGGCATGAGCCATATCGAAGAACTGCGAGACAGTGATTCACAAGCTGCACGGCGGGAAGGCTACGCACGAAGAAAGCGTTCCGGTGAAAGAAGTATTTCAACGGTCAGACGGTATGGGATGGGATTGTAGAAGTGTTCCGACTGGACGGCCATCAAGCTCACGAACCGCGTCTATGCGTGGATGCACGATACTGGTGATCCCGATCAAGCCGAGAGCACGTCACTGTGCTCCACATTGACCCAGCACTATCCCCAGCAAAAGGCGGTACGAGCATTCATCATTCAGGAGTTCAGGGACAATGCCAGCGCCGAAGCCTAAGAAAGTCGGTCGTCCCACGCTTCCCAAAGGGAATGCCAAGGCAGCTACGGTGCGCGTGCGGTCAACGCCAAACGAGCTTCGAGCCTACGAGATGGCGGCGAAGGCACAAAAGCAATCTCTTTCCGAGTGGATACGAAACACGTTGAATGCCAGAGTCGAGGTTTAAGCGAATGGATTTCAAATTAGGACACTACCTTGCAGTGGCCGGACTTTGATTTGAAGGGGCGGATACTGACGTTGACCCGATCCATTGTGGGCCGCTACGTCTGGAACGGCGGAAAAACCGGAGCTTCAGAGGACGAAGTGTTTCTGGATTCCAAGCTAGTGTCCGTTCTGGAGGATTGGCAGAAGCGATGTGTCGAAACGCCGGAGGCTTGGCTATTCGCTAATGCGGATACGAAACGCCCGGTCCACGGCGATGCCATTCAGAAAGACTACTTGCGACCGGCGGGCGAAAAGATCGGATTGCAAGGAGTGGGCTGGCACAGCTTTCGGCACACCTATCGAACGCTGATTGATGATATCGGCACGCCGCTCGGGGTGCAGCAGCGCCTCATGCGGCACGCCGACATCAAGACGACCATGAATACCTACGGCTCGGCATTTGAAAAGACCAAGCGCCGAGCCAATAGCCGGGTAGCAGATCTTGTTTTGCCACCCGCGATCAAAAAGCAACTGAAGGATAGGGCGAAGGAAGTTTCCCTGAAGAATTTGAGGCCCGAAACAGCCACGATCCAGTGATTTTGGAATTGGGGACTACGCCGGTAGTCCCTCAAATCCGTAAATGGTTGCGGGGGGTGGATTTGAACCACCGACCTTTGGGTTATGAGCCCAACGAGCTACCAGACTGCTCCACCCCGCAGAGAAAGAATAACACAATGCGCTTGCTGCCATTTGCCGCAACGCCGGCGCTTCTCCCGAATGCGTCGCTGGTGAGTACAATTGCGATCGCTGTCGTAGTCGGCGTCTGAAATCGAATCGCCGATCAGATTGCGAAACCTGCTGCGAAAATATGGTGCGACCGAATTGCATCCCGTGAGCCTTCAAACCTTGAATGACGTTTTCTTGTCGGTGTGCGCCAGCCGTCGCGATCGCGTCATGCTGCAAAAGGGCGCTCTCGGATGGTCGGCCGATTTCGGCCCTCGAAATCTATCGCAGCGTAGTGCGGTGTCTCTCGCACCCTGGAATCCTGGGGCGTGGGCAAGGGTGATCGCGTCGCCATTCTGAGCGAAAATCGTTCGGAATGGACTATCACCGACTTCGCCGTGCTCGCGCTCGGCGCGGTTACAGTGCCGATTTACGCCACCCAAACCGCGGACCAGACTTCGTTCATCCTCAATGATTCAGAAGCGCGCGTCATCGCCGTGTCCACCAAAAATCAGCTGGAAAAAGTGCTCGGCATCCAGCGCAACACGCCGGTGGAGCGGATTCTCGTCATGGATCCGCTCGAAACCTCCGCCGCCACAGCTATGCGAGCAGTGATGCTGCACGGGCCGACAAAGACCGAGATCGGATCCTGCTATTTGACGCGCGCGCCCGCGAGATAGGACCGGAGGAACTGGCCACCATTATTTATACCTCCGGAACCACCGGCACTCCGAAGGGAGTGATGCTCACGCACGGTAACATGGCGTCCAACATCGACTGTTCGATGGAAGCGATTTGACTTCGGGAACAAAAATACCGAGGACGTCAGCATTTCCTTCCTTCCCCTCTCGCACGTGACCGCCCGGCATGTGGACTTTGCACTGCTCTACCGCGGCGTAACCCTGGCATACTGTCCGGAGATTGCTCAACTGGGGCAGATCTTGAACGAGGTGCAACCGACAATTTTTGTGGCCGTTCCGCGCGTGTACGAGAAGATTCGCCAGCAGGTCATTCTGAAGGCACGCGGCTTTCCGAAAGCCGCGGTTTATCGTTGGGCCGTGTCCCTCGGCCGCGTCCACCGCGCCGAGATTCTGGCCGGGCGCCGTCCCGACGCGCTGGACTGGAAGATCGCCGACCGCATGGTCTTTTCCAAAGTGCGCGCTGGCATGGGAGGCAGAGCGCAAGAGTTCATTTCCGGCGGCGCGCCCCTGGGTCGCGAATTGGCGGAGTGGTATGCGGACATCGGTATCCCGATTCATGAGGGCTATGGGCTGACCGAGACTTCTCCAGTGATTGCCGTGAACACTCCCGTTGCCCACAAGTTGGGCACGGTCGGCAAGCCGCTGACGAATCTCGAAGTCAAGATCGCCGATGACGGCGAAGTTCTGGCGCGGGGGCCGTCCGTTTTCAGCGGATATTGGAAACGTCCGGCGGAAACCCAAAGCGCGTTTGTGGACGGTTGGTTCAAGACGGGCGACATAGGCGAACTGGATGCCGATGGTTTCCTCTCGATTACGGATCGCAAGAAGGATCTCATTAAGACCTCGGGCGGCAAATTCATTGCGCCCCAGCCGATCGAGAATTCCTTGAAACTGAATCCGCTGATTGGCACCGCCGTGGTGCTCGGTGACCGGCGGAGGTTTCCCGCCGTCCTGATCGCTCCCTACTTTCCGGTACTGGAAGATTGGGCCCGGGCAAACCAGGTGAAGTTCGCCGCGCGAGAAGATCTGGTGGCGAATCCAAGGGTGCAGTCACTCTATGAAGGCATCGTCGAGGAACTGAACCGGAATCTGGCGCGCTTTGAAAAGTTAAAAAGGGTGCTGTTGGTTCCTGAAGAATTATCGGCGGCGGATGGAACCCTGACTCATACCTTCAAAGTGCGGCGTCGCGGAATTGAAGAACGCTACCGGACCTTGATCGATGAAATGTATAACCGAGCGGAAGCGGCCGGAGGTTAATGCCCAAGGCATCCCCGCCCAGCCACGGATACAATATGCTGATGACGGATTCCTTCCTTATTGCCGGCCGACAATTCCGTTCCCGCCTGATCGTGGGCACCGGGAAATACAAATCCTTCCAGGCAACCGCGCGCGCCCTGGAGGCGAGCGGCGCCGACATGGTGACGGTCGCGGTTCGCCGCGTCAATCTTGACCGCAGCCAGGAGTCGTTGCTCGATTACATTGATCCCCATAAATATTTTCTTCTGCCCAACACCGCGGGCTGCCATACTGCGGATGAAACCATCCGCACGGCTCGACTGTCGCGCGAGGTGGGACTTTCGGACTGGATCAAGCTGGAAGTAATTGGCGACCAAGCCACTTTATATCCCGATGTGCAGGCGACCCTCGAGGCCACGCGGGTGCTGGCCAAGGAAGGCTTCACGGTTCTCGCCTACACCTCGGACGATATCGTTTTCGCCAAGCGACTGGTGGATGCGGGGGCATCGGCGGTGATGCCGCTGGGCGCGCCCATCGGCAGCGGTCTGGGAATCCAAAACTCGGCGAATCTGCAAATTCTGCGGGAGTTGATCACCGGCGTTCCCTTAATTGTGGATGCCGGCGTGGGCACGGCTTCCGATGCCGCCATCGCCATGGAACTCGGCTACGACGCAGTCTTGATGAACACGGGCATCGCCGGCGCGCAGGAACCTGTGCTGATGGCGGAAGCGATGAAGCACGCAGTCCTGGCTGGCAGGCAGGCCTATTTGGCGGGACGAATGCCTCGCAAGCTCTATGCCACGGCGAGTTCCCCTATGGCCGGTATCGTGCGCTAAGCGTCCGCCATGCGCATGCATTATGGATGATTACGATGTCCTGCGCTGCCGTTGCAGGGCTTGATCGATGGCTCGTTTTTCTGCTGGCGTCAAATTTCGCACCGCGCCCTTCTTCAGATCGCCCAGTTCAAGCGGCCCGATCGACACGCGCACCAGCCTCAAGACTTGAATCTCCAAGGCCGCCAGCAAACGTCGAATCTGCCGGTTCTTGCCTTCATCCAGCGTGATCTCCAGCCAGCCGTTTTTTTCACCGCGGCGAAGAACTCGTGCCTCTTTCGCCAGCAGAGATTCATCCGGCTCACTCTTTTCCAGCACTCGCTCAAACGCGCCACCTCGAGCCATCTGCGTCACGATTCCGGCATCCACAACCCGATCCACTTGCACGTGATATTTTTTGTCCAGATGGCTGGCAGGCGCTGTGATTCTGTCAGCCCACGCAGAATCATTCGTCAAGAGCAGCAGCCCTTCGCTGGCCTTATCCAAGCGGCCAACGGGGCCGACCCACGGCAAGTCCGGGGGCAGCAGGTCGTAAACCGTCTTCCGGCCTTGTTCGTCTGAAGCCGTCGTCACCAGACCCCTCGGCTTATTCATTACTAGATAGATAGGCGCTGCCGGATGCAGCAGCGAACCATCGGCTTCGATACGGTCCTGCGGGATTCTCACACGGGTTTCCGGATCTCGCACCGTGCGTCCGTTGCATGTGACACGCCCTGCATGGATCAACTTCACGGCCTGCGATCGCGAGCAATACCCCAACCTGGAAAGCGCTCGCGCCAGACCAAACTGTTTCCCGTTAGCCACGTTTCTTGATATTAGATTTTAGAGTTGATTCAGCCACCCGATCGTGCGAGCGGACGTGCGAGCGAATGCCGCAGACGGCATCACAGGGCTCTTGCCAGCACTCCGCCAGCAGCCATAAATGCTGGCGCTACTCGATGATCAGCGTGGGTTGGTTTCCAGTCGTCCACGTGTCCGGCGGCGGCGTCACCTGGGATGACAAACTCCCGCCCGCCGTTGTCCCCGCCGAAATGTTAACCGCGAAGCTTATAAACTGGCCCGACGCTCCCACCTGTGCGCAACTGCTCTTGCAGTTGGTGGTGATCCCGATATAGTACTTCCCCGCCGCCAGCGCGGTGGAACCCTGTTTCCAGTTCAAAATGTGGAAAGCTTTGGTCGCGGCAAAGCTGGTACCCGGAGTCGGCCCCAGATCCACCACCAGATTCCCCGAACTGTTGAAGATCCCGATGTCGTAATCGTTGGCCGTATCGTCCACCGTCATGACGTTGTAAACCACTTTGCTGGTGGTTACGTTGTAAGGCAATAGAAATCCCCACAGTTTATTGACGTTTTGCACCAGACTTTGCGTCGTGCCGTTGCGCGAGCCCGCCGTCCCAAAAAACGGCAATGTCGGGCTTCCGCCGCCTCCTCCGCCGGTCGACGACAGAGTGACCGTGCCTCCCAGCGCCACCGTTCCACCGCCAGACAATCCCGATCCCGCCAACACCGTCACGAACGGATTCGCCAACATGCTGTTGAGGACTCCCGAGGTGGGAATGCTGATCGTGCCCGTCGTGGTGATCGGACCACCCGTCAGGCCTGCGCCCGTCGTGACATTGGTGACCGTGCCGCCGGACGCCGTATTTGTCAGCGTGACTGTGCCTCCCAGACCCACCGTGCCTCCGCCGGACAGGCCCGAGCCCGCAGCCACTGTAATGGAGGGATTGGCCAGCATGGCATTCGTGACGCCGCCGGCGGGAATGCTGATCGTGCCCGTCGAAGTGATCGGACCGCCCGTCAATCCCGCGCCCGTGGCCACATTCGTTACCGTTCCGCCGGACGCTGTATTGTTCAGAGTGACCGAGCCGCCCAGAGCCACCGTGCCGCCCCCGGACAGTCCGGTTCCCGCCGTCACCGTGATGGAAGGGTTCGCGAGCATGGCATTGGTCACCCCGGCATTGGGAATGCTGATCGTGCCCGTCGTGGTGATCGGTCCGCCCGTCAGGCCTGCGCCCGTGGCCACGCTGGTGACCGTTCCGCTTCCTCCGGGAAAGGTTTGCCCTGGAGCAAAAGTGAGAATGCCATTCCTCGAGATCGACAATCCGGTTTCGACCACCGCCCCCTGGGTACCGAACAACAGGTTAAGCGTCGCAGCCGTGCTCGCGGAATTGTTTCCCGTCGGCTCCGTCTGCCAGTCGAAGAGGTAATTCACCGCCCTTCCCAGTGTCGTATTGAAAACCGACCCCTCAAGGTACAGCGGGCTGGATACGAAACTCTGGGAGGTGGTGGCCGTGCCACTCGGATTAATGACGGCGCCCACCTCCGCCGTCAGCAGCCCCCGAGTGAACACTGTTCCCGCAACGTCCAGCGTGCCGGCCGGGGCGGTGTTGCCGATCCCGACGTTGCCGCCTGACTCAAAAATGGCGGAATTTTCGATGTTGCAGGCGGTGGTGAACTTCGAGAGCTGATTGGCGGTGGCGGTTCCATCGCTCGTGACTGAACAGTTCGATTGGGGTTGAATCAAGAGCGCACCCGCGCCGGCGGTCACGGTTGGAATCTGAACACTGGCCGAGTTCGCCAGTGCCGATACTGCCGAGTCTTGGCTTTCCGCCAGAAGATACGCGGATGCCGGCCTACCACCCAGATTCTCGGCGTCGGCGGCCTTCAGGGCATAGGCCACGCTCAACAGGAGAATGCGCGCTTGCTCCGCCTGCCCCGCGGGTCGAACGCCCAGCCAGCGCGCTTCGCCGGCGGAAAAAATCTCCAGTGGCAAACCCGCGTCCCGGGTCGCTCCCAGCAGAACGCTGTAGCGGCCGGCGGAGTTCAATTGCACGATCTGGCTTTCCTGCCAGACTGCTTCACTGCTGCTCTGGTCGCGATAAAGGGAGAAGGTGACGGCGATGCGCCCGCTGAGAGGCTGCCCTGACTCATCCAGCACCGCGCCCTGCATCCTGATCAGGCGGGGCAGTGTCGCGGTCTCAATCGAAGGCGAGGACTGGGAAGACGTTTCCTGGTTTGGGGTTTGCGCCCAGGCCAAACCTCGATCGCGGCCCAGACCCGGCAAAATCATATACGACGTAAAAAGATACACCGCAACGCGAGACAATTTCACAAACACCTCCTGCCCGATGGGGGGACTTCGGCGAGACTGGCGGGCAAGGGGAGGAAATGCGCCACCCGGTCAATCCATTCGCCGATACACGAAGCAGTCGAACTGCTTGGCAACTCGACAGTCTCGGCGGCCGCGGGGGAGAGTTACTGGCCGTATTACATGGTGCTGACTTTTAATACTCGTACTCGATGCTCAGGCTCCGCCTAAGCTAAGGAAGGCGTGCGGAGCCCATCACTCTACTTACATAACTCTACTTAGTGTCCGGTTGCACTTTAACCTTGGAACGATCATCCGCCATGATAAAAGTCATGGACGATGCCGATGACACCTTGCCGGTGACGCATACATTCTTACCTTTATAAGCCGCGATCACCTCATCGGGTCCACCGGCAGCGGATCCGAAGGCCACGAAAAAGAACACTGGATTCGGCTCGGGCTGATCGAGGTCGAAGTTGACCGGCTTGCCGCGCCCGCCGAGTCCATATTTCGAAACCCTGGTGTCCACAACCTTGCCGCAAACGGTAACAGTTTCGTCGAGATGGTTCTTCGCGTCGGCCGCCGTGATGCGGGCCGGCGTCGCGCCCTGCGCGAGAGCCCCGACCGATAGCGCCGCCATGCAAATCGTCGTGATGAAAGTCGTCTTAATCGTCATAGTCTCCAATCGTACTTCGGCGTCAAGAAGCAGACAGCCGCCAGCAGGCATCTAACTCCGCGAGCCAATTATGCCGATCAACATCTAATCGCAGATCGGACGTGGCGTCAATTCCCCATTTGGTGAGTGTCGACCGCACCGCCTCGGGAGTTTGACCTTTAAGTTCTCGGATCTAACTTCTCGAATCCGGGCGACATACATCGTCGCCGCGGACCCGGAGAGTCGGGGGTGGGGGGAGGAAAGGAAAAACAATTCACTTCTTGATGTCACTATCTTTCGTCAACGGCACGGCTGCGGCGCTCTGGCTTTCCTTCGCGCTCATGGTGCCCGTCAGTTCATGCAATACCGCGTCCCTCAGCTTGGTGTAGCCGACGGCGCCGCTCATGAAATGACCATTGACGAAGAAGCTCGGCGTGCCTTCCAACCCAAGCCTCTTGCCTTCCGCCGCGTCCTTTTTGATGGGAGCAACTTGTTCCCCGCCGTCCAGGCAATGATTGAAGCGGTCGGTGTCAAGCTTCAGAGCGCCAGCCTCTTCTTTGAGCTGTTTGACCTGAAGCTTCTTGGTTTCGAACAGCGAATCATGGAATTCCCAGAACTTGCCTTGTTCGCCCGCGCAACGCGCGGCTTCCGCCGCTCTCGCGGCCAGCGGGTGCATGGGAAGAGGAAAGTCCTTATAGACCAGGGACACCTGATCGCCAAATTGCTGCCGGATTTTGTTGAGGTCTTCGTTAACTTTCTGGCAGTAGGGGCACTCATAATCCGCGAATTCCACGATCTGCACCGGGGCGTTCACCGGACCTAGGCGCTCCGCGCCTTCGACTTCAACCTTGGCGCTCGGCTGCGTCAGTTCGACGACCACGCCGTACTGCGCTCGCAGGTCGGCGATGTAGGCGTCGTGGGCCTTCTTCGTGCGCAACTGGTGAATCGTCTCGATGATGTGTTCCCGCGCCGTCTCGTAAGACTCGTCGGTCTGCACACCCTCGTAGTAAAACTTCAGCTGATCTTCCGTCGGTTCCGGAACGTTGATCGTGACATGACGCTTGTATAACTCATCCAGGGTCACGCCTTCCTTCTTCGCCTGTAATTCCAGCAATTGCTCGTCGATGAATTGCTCGAGGGCATCGCGCTCGGCAACGTAGTATTTGTATTTGGCCTGAAGCAGTTTGCCCGCTTCCTTATTCTCCAACTCGTCCGCGGTCACTTTTCTACCCGCGATCTCGGCGACTACGCTGGAGTCATTCTGGCCCACCGCTGGAATGGAAAAAGCGCCCATCGCTATCCCCAGTCCAAGCGCAATTAGACTGTGCTTGGTCAACATTTTGTATTTCCTCTCTCTTCGGGGGAATATCGGAATGGGTTTAGTTTAAAGGCCGGGACGCCAAGTGTAAACCCCACGTCCGGCGATGATTTGGGACCGGGCCAGGCCGGAGTCCTGTAGAGCGGCTCCAGCCCGGTTTGGCCCGGTTCAGGCCGGAAGATTAAAAGTCGTGATCTTCCGGTGTGCAGGTGCAGGTTCCACGGCCGCTGCCGAGGATGACGGCATACTTGCAAAGCAGTTCGAGCATGCTGTTTTCGCTAGCCGACAGGTTCGCGTCCGCCAAGGGAGCTTCCGTAACGAAGAAGCTGCCGCTGCCGTCCGTGCTGCCCGTCTTCCAGTCTGGAGCAGCCCGCTGGATGTGCGTGGCAAAGCCGCGCAGCCCGGGGGCCGGAGTGTTGTTGGTCGGGTCGCCGTAGGGCGTTCCGCCCGCTGTCGAGGACGAAACCACCTTGATCACGCCCTTGTGGCTGGCCTTGCCGGTCAGCGTGTTGCACAGAAGATCGCTGTTCACGTCTTCCGAGTTCACGCCGTCAGGCGAGACAAAGCAGCTGCAGCACTCCTGCAACTCCTGGCTGTCGTCGAACACGTAGTACGACGCCCACAGATTACCGCTGTTGGCGGATGAGTCGCCGTCGTTGATCATGCGAACGACCGCGTCAGGCGCGCCCTGCGCCTGGGCATTCGAGTAGTAGGTCACGAAATAAACGCTACCGTCCCCTACCGGCCCTTGAGCGAATGCCCCTACGCCCAGCATTAGCACGAGAAACAGCAAAAAACCCAGCTTTTTCATTGTTTGATCCTCCTGGTTGGTTGTTGCGCCTGGCGCTGGGGGAGGATCAGCAATTCGGGCGCTTTCGGAACTTTAACCCATCCCTATTTCTTTACAAGACCCCACGTAGCCTAGCCGGAAACCTTACGTCAAACAGCTAATCCTTATGGGTTAGTTGAAACAAATAATCCGCCATACGCCCGCATTAGTTTGTAACTCGTTGGGACATCTTTTGAATGAGTTAGTAACTCAACCAACATGGCTGAATAACGCGGTTCAACTCGGCAGACACAATGTGTCTTTTCTCGGGGAGGTACTTACTAAGTCGTCAAAGGGAGGGTAGGGGAGCGCGTCACTGCTGTTGCTGCTGGATCTGCTCTCGCAGCGCCCGGGCTTTTTCTTTCATCATCTGGCCCAGCGCTTCAGGGGACATGGGCTCTTTCGGAGGCTCAATGGTGGCGGGATCCAGACCCGCGGGCAACACCACCGCCGCGGTATCCGTCGCCGGCGGCGGAGTCCAGAGAGTAGCTGGAGCCGCCACTTTCGGTGGTGGTGCGGGCAAGCTTGCGGTCTTGTCCTCCGCCTGGTGCAGGGACAACAGAACCTGTGTCGGCCCTTCCTGCCGTTGTGGCGAACCTACTATGACAAAATCAAACGACGAACCGTTGAGCAGCGCCGCCAGCACGTTTTCCGCCCGTCCCGGTCCGGCGTGTTCGAAAATTCGTTCCTGGCCGGTGCCGGGCGGAACCTCGATCACGGCTCCGGTTTTCTCCGCCACCAACTTCAGCACGGCCGCCATGGTGATGTTTTCGGCATTGATCGTCAACTGGCCATCCGCATAAGTCACAGGCGCGCCGGATCGCGACGCGCTGGCTGCTCCCATCGCGGCGGCGCCCGCCACATCCTGCATCGGAGGCAGAAGCGCGCTGCGGGCTGGATTCTTTACTTCCAGTTGCCTATCTGCCGCTCCCGCGTTATTTCTTTCGCGCAGCGGCGATGCCAACTGCGGCTGCGAGGCAGAGACCCTGGCCGGAGCTGGACTGAGCCCCGCCACCAGATCGGGCGGCCGCGATTTTGCCGCGGAAACATAACTGGAATCTCCCACTGTGGGAGCTGACGCCACGGCTCGCGGCAGGGGCAATAGCTCGATGGTGCGAGTTGAATTGCGCCCGCTTACCTGCGGAGCTGCGGCCACTACTCGAGGCAGGGGTAAGTCTCCACCCCGAGGAACTTTCCGCGATCCGGCATCCGGGGACGCGGCGACCGCATTCGGCAACGGCAGCATTTCCACGCTGCGAGTTCTCTTGCTCGCCGCGGCCGCGCTGGCGCCAACCTCGGGCGCGGCGCCCACGACCCGCGGCAGCGGCAATTCGCCGCTGCGCGTGATAGTCCGCGATCCGGCGTCCGGCGCAGCGGCGATCACGCCCGGCAGCGGCGGCAACGGTGCACTGCGAGTGACATCGCGCCCTCCCACTTCGGGGGCCGCAGCAACCACTCCAGGCATCGGCAGGGCCTCACTCCGAATCACTGGCCGGCGGTCAATCATCGGCGCTGCGCCAATCGCGTTCGGCATGGGGAACTCCGCGCTCCGGGCCACTTTCTGCTTTCCGATCACGGGCTGCTTGGGAATCACGGGCGCGGCGAGAATCTGTGTCTGTGTCCCTGCGCTCGCAACCTGCGTCGGCACGGCGACCGGCGTGGTGCTCACGACGTCCTGCAGACGAACTTCGGCTAGCACGGAATAATTCGGGTTGGAAATCAAAACCCCTTCCAGGGTGACGATTCGTGGCTGGGGAAGCGTCGCGGGCGGCTGGTAGACGCCGTCGTTGTCGATGGTGCCACAAGCTGAACCTGAACAGCCGATGCCGGAAACATTCCACCGCACGGCCACCGGTTTCCCTTGCGCGTCCGTTACTCCAAAACGCTGGGTTTGGTTGGCGGCGATGGTCGCTCCGTTCGGATGCACCAGCAAGCGGTGCGGCGCGGCGCGCATGGAGCGTTGCACGATCAGTCCACCCGCAACTTCATTCGTGCCTGCCCAAAGAGGACGCAAGCCGCTAAAGCAGAGCAGGCAGATTACCGCGATCCGAGCTACTGCCGGAACCCGATTGCGCAGGCTGGAAGAAAAGGGAATTCGCGAGTCTTTGACGCCACAAGCGGATATTATTCCGTCTATCAGTGCAGCTTCCCTACGCATAAAAAACTCACCGATGCTCGCGCCCATTGAGCTTTGCGCGCGCCGCCACAAAGGTTCAGATAGTTTCCGCGCTACGTTGCGCGCTGAATTCCACGCCGCATTCCCTGCTAGGTTAACCATAGACGCATCGAGAGTAGTATTGCAACCGCGCCAAGTTCGTGGAGGGAGGATAAACGCGCTACTATTTACGAGCACAGCCTTGGTCGCTTCCGAGTGATCCCGGCAACCACAGTTGACTACGGAACTAGCATGCCAGCAATACCACGATTAGCGTAGTCTCAGGGCTTAGCCGATAAGTTTAGCCGGTCGGTTTAGCCATGAGGTTTAGCCGCTGCGGTTAACCCTTTTGGATTAGATCAATAAGGCGCGCCAATTTGGTCTGAGCCAAACGCCATAGCCCAAATGTCATAATACCCCGCTGTGAAAAGGAAGAATGTGAAATAAAGAAACGAAATTTTTCCCTTACGATTTGGAGGATCTGTGGACCTAGGGGATTCGCTGGTGGGGGTTTCCAGCGTAGCGAAAGCGTTCCGAAAAGCTGACCTTTCTTGCAGCTTTGCCTGCCGGCTAAATCTCGCCGCTTTACGTCAAATACTCGTAGGATCAGCATGGAGTAGCGCCCCGCCCGCGGTTGCGACAATTGGCCCTCCACGTGCCAATTAGAACCGGGAGAGTGAGCGTGCGGTCGTAGCTCGGTTGGACGTTTTGGTAATCACGGATAGCTGGACGCGGTGCCCTTACGCTAACAGAATCAATCCAGCCCCGACCGAAATTACACTCCCTTGACAAACGCGCGGCAGTTGAAACATACTGGTGGCGCTGAATTCGGGCAAGAGTATCGTGGCGGCTGGACGCGCCAATCCCCCCTAAGCCGGAACTCAAAAATTAGAACTTTAGGAATCTAATTGGTCGCGGTTTCGACCGGGATGATGCCGGTCACGCTCTGTATGAAATTAAGCGTGACCGGAGAAACGCTACTCGAATTACAGGAGAGCACTGTGTCAATGGCTCCGAGCAACAACGGCTTTTTGCTGCTAGACGCCGGGCTGAATCTGATCGCCTCGAATGATCCGGCGCTGCAAATCCTCTGCTTCCCCAGCGAGGCGGAACGGATCAAGCAACCGAAGGTGTTTCTTTCGGACCGTGTGCGCAACGCTCTCATCGACCATCGCCACCAAGCCGGTCCTTCGTTCGTCAAGGAGTTCCGGTCGGGCAAACGCCGCTATATTTGCAAGTCGTTCCAAGTCGACTGCAACGGGCGCGCTCCGCTTCAGCCCGCATTCGCCGTGCTTCTGGAGCGCGATGCGGCGGCGGGTTCCGGCCTTTCCGAAATATCCGAACAGTTCGATCTCACCCAGCGGGAACGCGAGACCGTCGAGTTTCTGATGCAGGGCCTCACCAGCAAAGAGATCGCCACCCGTATGAACATCAGTCCGAATACGGTCAAAGCCTTCCTTCGCCTGGTCATGGTCAAGATGAAGGTCTCCACACGCTCGGGAATTGCCGGCAAAATCGCCGGATCCTCCCGGCCCAACGCTTAAAGGTCCCGCACTTAAGGCCTAATTCGAAAAATCACAGCAGGCTGTTCGGCACGCCAGGCGGAGTCGCGAGGAGGTTTAGTCGCGAATTAGTCCGATTGAGGAATTTACGGCGTCGCTGATTTCAGTCATCATGCCATGCTGTGATGCAATCCTCCGAACAAGAACGACGCCAGCACGAGCGCTTCCCCCAGGCTCTCGAAGTGCATGCGCGCAGCTTGCGCTCCCACGAAACCGCTGGCGCGCCTGCCAAAGAATTTCAAGGCCGCATTCACAATCTCAGTAATGGAGGCGTTTGCATCCTGAGTTCGACCCCGCTCGAAGCCTCGATGTTCCTCTGCTGCAGCTTTCCGGCGACCGACGCCCCAGTCTCACTTCCCGTGCTCATGCAAGTCCGATGGTGCGTAAAGCGCGGGCAGAAGTCTCCGAGCTATATCAGCGGCCTCCAGTTCGTCGTCTAAGCCGTACCGGATTCCGTGCGCAAGACAAACACTAACGGAATGCGGCAAGCCTCAGTGCCGTTCTAAGACTACGAATTTCAAGAAATTAAGCCCTTAAAGTAGTCAACTCCCGAAAATCGGTTCGGAATTAATCGGGAATAGGCCGATTTTCCCTTGGCAGTCATGGAGTTAGCAGGAAAAGGCGAATTGCAGCCCAGATCAGGGTGCTTGTGCTTCCTCGATCAAGAACCTCATCTCCGCAATAGCCCAAATGGGCTAATCCGTAAGTGGTATTGGCGGTGAGTACTGCCTCCGATATAGTCCTAATAGGCTAATCCGCAATCCCTCCCCTCCGGCTTCGCCAGGCCTGAAAGATGAACCCTCGTACCGTCACCCGCGCCATCGGTGTCCTCGGCATCCTTGCCTGCTCTGGGCTTTTTTCCAGCTGCGGCGGAGGCAGCATGAGCGGAGAGCCGCCGGCACAGCGCCTGCAACAGATCGTGATCAGTCCCTCCAATCCGCAGATTCCGAAGGGCGCAACCTTGCAACTGAGCGCTACTGGAGTATTCGCGGATGGCAGCCAGCACGCCCTGGCAGGATCCCCAACCTGGCAGACGAGCGAATCGGTGATCGCCAAGGTAGACGTTAACGGCAACGTCACCGCATCGGCACAAGGCGCTGCGCAGGTTTCCGCCTCCTACCAGTCAATAAAAGGCACTACCGCAGTCACTATCGGGCCACCTGCACTGGCAAGCATCACGCTCACCGCGAACCAGCCTTCCTTGCCGCTCGGAGAATCCGAGCAGATTACGGCAACCGGCAATTTTTCCGATGGCAGCACCCAGGATCTAACACAAACTGCCGCCTGGACCTCGTCCGGACCTGGCGTCGCCAGCGTGACCCCCGTCGGACTCGTGGCCGCACTTGGCGTGGGCTCGTGCACGGTCAGCGCAACGTCAGGGTCCATTACGGGGTCGGCCAATCTCGCGGTCACTCCGGCGGTTGTAGTCTCCCTGTCCATCGTCCCGTCAACCGTTTCCATCAGCATGGGAACCACGCGTCAGCTTCATGCGACCGCGACCTTCAGCGACGGAACGATCCAGGATGTCACCACTTCTGCGACTTGGACTTCGACCCCGCCGACACTTGCGACTGTCAATCCTCAGGGCAGCGTCTCCGGAGTCGGCAAAGGCTCAGCCCAGGTCTCGGCCGCCTATCAGGGATTCACGGCCACAACCGCGGTGAACGTGGGGCCGCCGGCCCTGCTCAGCATCACGGTAAGTCCGAATTCGTCGTCTTTGCCGCTGGGCGAATCTGAGCAACTCACGGCCACGGGAAATTACTCCGACGGAAGCGTTCAGAATCTCACCGCAACCGCAAGCTGGAGTTCTTCGACCGCGCACACCAGCGTGAGTTCCTCCGGCAGCGTGCTGGCGCATGCCACGGGCTCGGCCACAATCACCGCGACTTCCGGCGGCATCAGCGGCACCGCCAGCATCAGCGTCACCCCGGCTATAGTCACCGCTGTGAATCTGCTCCCAACCCCTGTTTCCATCCTCGTGAACGGCAGCCGGCAAATGCAGGCGATCGCAACCTTGAGCGACGGAACCATGCAGGACGTGACCGCAAGTGCTAACTGGAGTTCCCTGCAACCCGGCATCGCCACCGTGAACGGCACTGGCCTGGTATCAGCGATGATGGTGGGATCGACCACCATTGTCGCCCAGTCGAGCAACGGTGTGACCGGCTCAGCCGACCTCACCGTCGCCCCGCTCGCGCTGGTGAACTACTTTAATCTGGCGGCGGCGACGACGGCCGGTGTGGACAACGAAGTTCAGATCGCCAACCCGGGTCCGGCGGACCTCTGTGCCATGGTCTATGTATTCGACCAGAATCAGGAACTCAATGAGTGCTGCGGATGCACGATCTCAGATGATGGCCTCAGGACGTTTTCCTTGGTGCACGATCTCGCAGGCAACCCCTTAACCGGGGTCGAGCCACGCGGCGGAGAAATTAAGATCGTGCCCTCCGACCCGACCCAGAATCCGCAATGTAATGCCGCTCTCTCCACCCCCTCCGGCGCGCTCTCCGGGTGGGCAACGCACGTCCAGGTCTCGGGCAGCGCATCGCAGATGACGGAAACCCCATTTCAACCCGTCACCCTCACCAATAGCGAAGCAACTTTCCTTGCCAATATGTGCAGCTACCTGCAAAAGCTGGGAAGCGGCAAGGGAATCTGCTCCTGCGGTACCGGCGGCTAGGCAAAAGCCTTAACCCTGTCTCGCCATTGACTCGCCCGCCCACCCGCGCTACGCTATTGGTCAAATGGTTGGTGACCGCCCCGTAGCCGGGGTGCGCAATCCGGTTCAATCTTCTCTCCTCCGCGCTTTTTTGCGTGCCCAACACCAAGATTTCGGTTCCCACCAGCTTCCGATGAAACCAAGCCCCCCAAACCTGAATCGAACGGTGAGCCCAGTCCGGCTGCTGGAGGCGGCACGACAATCCTGAATGAAAAAGAATATTGAACTCAGCCCTAACATCGAAGCCCTGTTTGGCACCCGCGATGAAAATCTGCATGTGCTCGAAGATGGCCTGAACATTAATATCGACCTCCGCTCCGACCGTATCGAACTGGAGGGCGCGCCCCGCGACGTGGCCCGCGCCGAACAACTTTTTGCCGACTTCGAGCATCTGCGCAAGTCGGGACATCAGTTTGTGAACGGCGACTTGAGCAGCATGCTGCGCGTGGTGGTCGGCGACGCCAACGCCACCCTCCGCGGCCTGGCGGAAGCGGGACGGCAGCGCTCGTTCGGACGCCGCACCGTCCAGCCCAAGAGCCCGAATCAGCGCCGTTACCTCGACGCCATCGAAAAACACGACATGGTTTTCGGCGTGGGTCCGGCCGGCACCGGCAAGACTTATCTGGCGGTCGCGATGGCCATTTCAGCGCTGCTGAACAAGCAGGTCAACCGCATCATCCTGGCGCGTCCCGCGGTGGAGGCCGGCGAACATCTGGGCTTTCTGCCCGGTACGTTGCAGGAGAAAATCGATCCCTATCTTCGTCCGCTTTATGACGCGCTCTTTGACATGCTCGATCCGGAGCGGGTCGAACGCTATCTGGAAAAGAATGTCATCGAGATCGCGCCCATCGCCTTTATGCGCGGCCGCACTCTCAACGATTCCTTCGTGATTCTCGACGAGGCGCAAAACACCACTTCCGAGCAGATGAAGATGTTCGTCACTCGCCTGGGATTCAACTCCAAGGCGGTGATCACCGGCGACGTGACGCAGATCGACTTGCCCAACGCCCGCCGCAGCGGGCTGATCGAGGCGGTGGAGATTCTCCAGGGCGTGAACGGACTGGCTTTCGTGCATTTCGACGAAAGCGACGTGGTGCGGCATCACCTGGTGCAACGCATCATCCGCGCCTACGATGAGCACAAAGCCCGCCTCGCGGATCATCAACTGCCGCTCCTCGAACCGAAGCCTGTCGCGCCGCCGCCTTCCGACGAGCCGCAACTGCGCAACTAAGCGGCGGATGAGGATCGGGCACTGGAGTTCCTGTCCGCGGGAAGGTCGTCGAATTGCGCGGCTTCGGGCGGAGGCGACGTTGGTCATTGTGCAGAAACGCATAGCCGGTCTGACCGATCTGGCCCTAGCCCGTTTCCTGACTCGCGCCCGCCGCGCTGCCGGTCTGAGAGCCCCGGTAAATGTACTCGTCACCACCAGCGCCGAAATGAGATCCTTGAACCGGCGTTTCCGGGGCAGGGACGAAGCGACCGATGTTTTGTCGTTTCCCGCCGAACCGGGAGGTTCGCCCCCGCTTGCCGGAGAAGTCGCCATCTCGGCGGATATTGCCAGCCGAAACGCCCGGATCCTCGGACACTCCCCCGCGGCAGAAGCAATGATTCTTGTGCTCCACGGCGTTTTGCACCTGCGCGGCTACGACCACGAATGCGACAATGGACAAATGGCGCGCCGCGAACAGCAGTTGCGCTCTAAACTTCGCCTCCCTCCGGGCCTCATCGAGAGGACGCGGACTGCGGCCAATGCCGTCGCCGGCGGGAGGGGCGTTAGCCATGATTAGCGTCGGCATCGCTCTCGCGTTCCTCATCGGACTGTTGACCTTGGTCTCCTACGTCGACCGCCTCTATCAGGAGTTAGGGAAGTTCCTTTCGCGCGAATTCCAGGACAACATCGACTCTTTCGAACAGGTCGTCGAACCCCGCCTCCATGTCACCCGGGAGCGGGCCGCGCTTTCCATGGCCATTCTCACACAACTGGTCACGGCGGCCATCGCCATGATCGTTGGCTTCACCGTGTTTCGCGATCACGCCTGGAGTGCTTATGAAGTCCTCGAAGCTACCCTCAGCCTGGTTCTGATCATCATCTTTTTTAACCGCCTGCTGCCCTTCGTTTTTTTCTCCCGCACCCAGGGGCGTTGGCTTGGCCACTGGGCCCTGGTCTTGCGCATGCTGATCTATCTGGTGTTGCCGGTCACCCTGGTGCTGGGTTTCTGCCAGAGCGTCGCCGCCCTTACCCGCGAACACGCCGAAGCCGCACCCGAAACTCCCGCGCAGGCGGTCGATGCCCTGATTGAAGCCGGCCAGGAAGAAGGAATCATCCAGGAAGGGGATCGCGATCTGATTCAGTCGGTGGTCGAGTTTAGTGGCAAGACGGTTCGCGAAGCCATGAAGCCGCGCCCCGAAATCGTCGCCGTGCCGGCGGACTTCACCGTCGAAAAAATTCGTCGAATTGCTCCGTGTCAAACCGTTTTCCCGCATCCCCGTCTATGAAGGTTCCATCCACCACATCAAGGGCATTCTCCACACCCAGGATGTCCTGCAGGTTCCCGATTCCGAGGCTCACACTCGAACCGTCGCTACCTTGATGCGCAAGGATGTTTACTTCGTACCCGAAAGCAAGTTAGTCAGTGACCTGTTACGCGAAATGCAGCGCAGTAACGTTCGCATGGCAATCGTGGTGGACGAGTACGGTGGCGTTGCCGGCCTGGTCACGATAGAAGACCTGGTGGAAGAAATAGTCGGCGAAATCGGCGATGAGCACGAGAAGGCGCAGGTCGTGCAGGAGAGCGAGCACTCCTACATCGTCCCCGGTAACATGGATGTGGACCGCCTCGATGAACTCTTCGGCCTGCGCCCCGTGGGCCACGAGTCCTCCACCATCGCCGGCCTGGTCAGCGAAATCGCCGGACGTATTCCAAAGCAGGGCGAGGTCATCGAAGATGAGGGACTGACCTTCGAAGTTCTGGATTCCACCGATCGTCGCGTCGAGCGCGTGCGCATCTCCACCAGCCAACCTCGGCAGATGAAGCTGATTTGAGCATGAAGCTGAAGAAGTCCGCTTGAAGAGCGCGCTCAAACGCACGCCGGTCTCAACGCCCACGTCGGTCGCGCCGAAATGAATTCCTCGAATCCGGTCCCGCCCCGAAAAATTCGCCTTTCGATAATCACCGGAAACGCCATCCAGTTCGCCGGCATCGCAGCCGCCGGGCTTGCGCTCAATTCGGCGCGCTCAATCCATTCGAAGCCTGCCGCCACCCTGGCGATGGTCGCCGCGTGGATTCTCCTCTATTTGTCCTGTCACGCCGCCGCGCACTGGGCGGCAGGGCGCCTTCTTGGCATCCGCTTCGCCTTCTATACCGTGGGAGGAACGGGAAATCCGCAAGGTTATCCACCCGCCATCCGTGGGCTGTTCGAGCGTCTCCCTTTCCTCGGCGTGCAGACGGAAAAGGCCTCCATGACAAAGGCAAGCGCGCGGGCGAAGGCAATCATGTGGTCGGCGGGAGTGACTTCCTCTGCCATCGTCCCCGCATTGGGCGCGGTCTGCGCCTGGCGGGCGGGCATCCCGGGCAGCCAGCCGTTTCTCATTTTCGCCGCCTGTTGGGCGCTCGGAACATTCTCCAGCAATTGGAGAAGCGAGACGGGAGACTATGCCAAGGCCCGGCGTGCTCTCCAGGCCCGATAAACGCGCGCTCAACCCGCGTTAGCGCCGGCGCGCCTGAAAGTGTCGACTGCCCTGTTCCGCTGGCGGCATCCCTGTGTACAATCGCGCGATAGCAAAATTCAGCAAACTCGATAGCTTCCAAAAGGAGTGTCCCGATGCCGGACCCAGCAGCAGCAAACCTCCTGACTCTTGCCGTCGATCGAGAAGGTGACGCGGCCGCGGTGCGCTGCACGGGTCGCCTCGTGGCCGGAGTAAATAATCTCCTCTACCTCGAGGTCAGCCAGCTCATCCCCGATTGCAAACGCATCGTGCTCGATATGACGGATCTCACCCACATGGACAGCACCGGACTCGGCACCCTGGTGCGCTTGTACGTCACCACAAAATCGAAAGGCTGCACTTTGCAGCTCTATAACATCGGGAAATCGGTCCGGCAGCTTCTGGGTGTCACCCATCTGTTGTCGGTATTCGAAGTGGTCGGCAGCACCAACATCCGCTGCTGATGGTTGGGCTGCAGATCCAACCGCGGGCCCGCCGCGTCACCGTCAGCTGGCCCGGTTCACCAGGGGAGTTCCTGACCCATATGAATGAACCGTCCATTGGGTCCGTCGGGGCCGAGCAACGCCAATTCCACGCTGGTCTTGGCTCCGTCGACGATTTCCATGGGAGCTTTATCCGTGCCCATTTCCGTCTTTACCCACCCGGGATGCGCCGAGTTGACCTTGATGTTCGTTCCCCGGAGTTCCGCCGCCAGATGTATGGTGAAGGCATTCAAAGCCGTCTTGGAGGCATCGTAGGCGAAAGCCTTAATGCCCGCGATCGGGCTTTTTGGATCGGCGTGCATCGTCAGTGAGCCGAGAATGCTGGAGAGATTAACGATCCGGCCCGCCGCGCTCTTCTTCAGCAGCGGAATAAATTCCCGGGTCAACGCGATGACCGAAAAAAGATTGGTGCCGAATACTTTCTGCAGCTCCTGTTCGGTGGTCTCGATTGTCTTCCCGGCAAACATCCCGTCTTCCGCGCCCACTCCCGCGTTATTGATCAGGATGTCCAGCTTGCCAAACTTTTCGGAGACGATTTTGGCCGCCGCCTTCCGATCCTCGGCGCTGGTGACGTCAAGCTTAACGGCGAATACATCAAGTCCTTCGGCCTTTAGCTTCATCTCCGTTTCCTGAGCGGCGGCCAGCGACCGCGCCGCCACAATCACCGAAATCCCCTTCTGCGCCAACTGCCGCGCCGTCTCCAGCCCAATTCCGCGGTTCGCGCCCGTGACCAGCGCCACCTTCTTATTCTTATCCGTTTCATTCGCCATCAGAATCTCTCCTAAACAAGAGATGCCTGAATTAAAAATGGGCTTCAAAGAGTTCGCCGCGCCCAGGGTTCGAAACCCGATGGATACGCTCCGTCCATGCTCTAAGTGGTCTCCTGTGGGAATTTCGGGGCCGTGTGCTGCGGGGCAATGCCAGACCCTGGGAGGGAACCGTACCAGTCGATCCCACGAGTGAAGTACATGGCAGCGGCAACCGCCAGGAAGCTGGTAAATGCGCCCACAAGTAAAGCATTATCCTCGAGTCGCAGCATCAGGTAGATCAGGGAATAGAGCAAAGAGAAGATGACCAAGGCCCTCAGTCCCTGCACCCGACTGGAGAATACCCAGGCCGCATTCGACGAAAGCAGCGCCACCGTGCCCGCGCCAGCGATCAGAAAGCCCGCGCCGAAACCGATCCTTTCCGCGATCGACAGCAGAAGCAGGTAGAAGATAATTTGTGCGATGCCAACGAGGACGTATTGGGCAGGGTGAACGCGTTTGCCAGTCGTAACTTCGAACACGAAGTAGGATAGGAACAACAATCCCAGGAAAAGAAGTGCGTATTTGAGCGACCGGTTGACGGATTGATATGGATCCGCGACCTCGATGAACGAAACGCCAAGCGCTGTCGCATCGAGACCGGTAAGGGTGGCGGCCTGTCCTTCCGCGGGCACGCCGCGCGCGATGAAGGGCACAGACCACTCTGCAGTGAAGCCATTGCTGGACACGGTTCGATTCACCGGCAAGAAACCGCCATCGAATCCCGGGCTGGGCCAATCGCCTTGAACCGAGACATGAGTTGTCTTGCCGTAGGCAAGTACCGCGATCCGTTGAGCGCCCGAAAATTTCAGCTGGGACGTTACGCTGAATTGGGCGTTTGGCTTCGCTAGACCTTCGGCTCGGCTGCCGAAGAGCGTTAGCTTGATGCGCTCGCTCTGGTCCCCGCCGGTTGAGATGGTTGCATTTTCCGCGGGAACGAGCGTCGAAGTTTTCCCGTCCGTCGTCAAGATGGCATCGGCCAGGGCGCCGCGCGCGTCGCTGACTCCGACAATAATCTCGGCACGATTCCAGTCGAGTTCGGCACCTTGCGGAGCCGTCGCAGGCACTCCCGTCAGATCGAATGCCGCCTCCAGTTTCAGATCGGCCTGAAATACCGGTACCTTAAAGAGCGAACGTCGACGCTCTTCCGTTGCCGTTTTGATCGTGGCCGAAGCCCGTGCTGGAAACACCAGGTAGGTGCCGTGCCTGGCATGATCGGCCGGAGACAGGGGCGGGATGTCGTACGGGATGGCCAGGGTCGGCCCGAGGAAGGTCTGCTGGCCGCCAACGTGACTGCTAATTTCTCGAATGACGTCCGCGGCTCGCTGCGTTCTGTCTTCCACCAGCCCTCCTACGAAGAAAGCCGGAATTGTCATGAGCAGGGCTAGCCCGCAAACTAGGATGAGTTTTACCCCCATGGACCGGGATTTCGTACCGAAGCCGGATTGCAGCATCGACCAATCGCTCACTTTGTTCCTCCATTTTGTAAAGGTAGCTTTGCGTTGCAAAGCTACCTGGCAAAAAAAAGTTCAGGCCCGATACGGTGCCAGCTCGTGAACCGGCACCGCCCCCGTCCGTTTTTCCGTTACTCTGGCCGCATCCCGGACCACCTGCTCGAGAGTGGACAGGTATTCCACATAACGAGCGCGGCCGGAAGCCGTGATTTGGCAAACCGTCTGTGGTCGATTGCGGTCATGTTTCTTAAGGGTCTCAACCATTTTTCCCTTTTCCAGAACGCGCAGATGCCGGTTCAAATTGCCGTCGGTGAGCGCGCAAAGTTGTTTGAGTTCGCTGAAGCTCAAGCCTTTCGGATGCGTGATCAGAGACGTCAGCACACTGAGCCGGGCACGCTCGTGGATCACACGATCCAGGCCTTCATAGGCGAAGCGCCCTTCGCGGCGAACCTTAACTTTCATCTCTTTCCCGTCTCCCCCGCAAAAAGCAGTATCCCCGAGACCAGCAATTGCCCGACTCCATAAGAGATACCCATGGCCCACGGCGAGAGTGCCCGGCCATCGCCGAGTGCGATACAGGTCAGGCCAGTAAGCAGGTACCAGGCGCCCACTGCGGCCACCGGACGCGGCAAAAAGCGGCACGACGAAAACACGCCCAGGCTAAAAACAATTTGCCACAGGCCGGGAAGCATCCACAAAACCGCGGGAACATAGCGGGCGAGCGCAAGAGTTATCAGCGCGCCCGCCCCGACCGACGGCAGGAATTGCTCCACCGCCATGCGGATCATTTCATCTGCCATGCCGGAATGAATGCGCCGCGTGCGTGCGTACATCTCTATCCCAATCATGGCCGCCGAGAGCGCGGCTGCGACAATCCAGATACTCAAGTATGTCGACATGTGTCTTGCCGGATCTGGAAGCCGCAGCGCCTGGACCCCGGCGGCTACGAACGCGAGAATCCCCGTAGTCGCCAGCGTTGCAGGACCGTAGCCACGAAACTCGGTACTATGAGCCACCTGCCTGCGAATGCTGTTGATGTCGTCGAGTGCCTTGTTGAGGGAATTCATACGCCTGAGCTTTGCAATGCAAAGTAAACGAAATGGAGCGGCTTGTCAACGGGCACGGGAATGCGCGGTTGTGGAACCACACCGATGCGTCGCACAGTTCGCAGAAGATCTGCGCATTTCTTTGAGGTTAAGCGCTGATTGGAGCGAAACGAAGATGGTCGGACATCCCCGGCGACTGTAAAGAAAGAAATGGTAGGCACGAGGAGACTCGAACTCCTGACCTCTACCGTGTCAAGGTAGCGCTCTAACCAACTGAGCTACGCGCCTACTGCTAACTCCCTTTGTTTGCTTTGTGCTGAGCTGATGGTGTCTTGGTAACTTTTTGAATTATCTCACTGGGGTTGAATGGTGTCCATAGAACACCCATTCGCGCCTGACACCCCGGTTTGTATACCAGGAACTCATGCCTCCGGATCGGGCAGCCCGCCGATCTGCTGTAGTTGGCGGCGCCAATCGAGGTCTTCCACGAAGGCTCGCGAATCGCGCCAACCGGCTTTAATCTTGACGAAGAGTTCCAGAAACACTCTGCCGCCCACCATCTTCTCGATATCCAGTCGCGCCGCCGTCCCGATCTTCTTCAGCATCTGCCCGCCCTTGCCGAGCAGGATGGCTTTCTGGCCCTCCCGTTCGCAATAGATCACCGCCGCGATGCGCGTCATCCTCGGGCTTTCTTCAAATTGCTCGATCAGTACCGAAACCGCGTGCGGCACTTCCTCGTGAGTCTGCATCAGAACATGCTCGCGGATCAATTCCGCCGCCATAAAGCGCACCGGCTGATCCGTGATCTGGTCTTCCGGGAAATATCGCGGACCATTGGGCAGCGCCTTCACAACGCAAGCAAGCAACTCCTCCAGTCCCTTTCGCTTCAGCGCGGAGATGGGAACGATTTCCTGAAATTGGTGCAGGGTTTGGAATTCCGCGATTACCGGCAGCAGTTTGCTCTTGTCGGCCAGCAGGTCGATTTTGTTGAGCAGTAGGAAAACCGGTGTGCCCGCCTTTTTCGTCAGGTCCAGAACATGCGCGTCGGCGGCGTCCCACTTTTTCTTGGCATCCACGATCAGCAGGATCAGTTGACAGCCTTCCAGCGCCTCCCGCACCTCGGACATCATCTTGCGGCCCAGCGAAGAACCGGAGCGGTGCACGCCGGGAGTGTCGATGAGCACGATTTGCCCGGACTCTCTTCCCTTCTGCTTGGCGACGTTGACAATGCCAAGAATGCGGTTGCGCGTGGTTTGCGGTTTGGGCGAAATGATGGCCAGCTTTTCTCCGACCAGGGCGTTGAGCAGCGTACTCTTGCCCGCGTTGGGCCGCCCGAGAATGCAAACGAATCCGGAGTGGAATGACATGAGGATAGGGTACTAGGTTTCGAAAACTCCGGATGGAGCAGACGGCGTACACTAAGCTCCTTATGGCCACCCGAGTCTCACGGCTGCGCCGCTGGTTCGCCCTCGGCGCTATTTTAATGATCGCCGCCGTCACGGGGATGTACTTCCACGCGCGCTCCACCCTGCGCCAGTCGATCCACAATATTCCCGCGAAAATCGGCTTGGACATTCAGCAGTCGGCCGAAGGTTTCTCCATTTCCAAGTCGGTCGAAGGCCGCACCCTGTTTAAGGTGAGCGCCTCCAAAGCGGTACAGTTCAAGGTCGGTGGACGAGCCCAGTTGCACCACGTCAAAATTGTCATCTACGGCAAGGATGCCGCGCGCTTCGACCAAATCGCGGGAGATGACTTTGATTACGATCCCACTTCCGGCGACATCACCGCCCAGGGCACTGTGCTCATTGACCTGGAATCGAATCCCGAAGGCATTCTCCACTCCGACCAATCGACTCCGGAGGGACCCAAACAGCCCATTCATCTCGAAAGCAACGGACTCATTTTCAACCGCAATACCGGAGACGCCTTCGCCAGCGGCAAAGTGGTGTTTCAAACCCCACAGGCAACAGGATCGGCCGTCGGCATTCAGTATGTCGCGCGGACCGGCATCATGAACTTGCTGTCGGCGGTCGCCATGACGGTCCATCGCCCGCAGCCCGTGAGCCTCACCGCCGATCGCGGGCTCATCTCCAAGCAGCCCCGGCAAGTCTTCCTCACCGGCGTCCAGATGACCCGCGAACGGCAACAGGCGCGCGCCGACCGCGCAACCTTCTTCCTGCGCAGCGACAACACGGTGGAGCGAATTCTGGCTGAAGGCAATGTGGAAAGCGAACTCCAAAGCGTCGCCAGCGCTAAGAAAACTGACTCGCTCACTCCGGACTCAAAAGCGTCCCACTCCGAAACGCGCGAGCGTTCCGACCAAGCCGAACTTTTCCTGACCGGCAACCGTAACCAGCTTACCCACGCGATTCTCACCGGCAATGTCCAATTCGCCACCGCCGGACCTCAACCTGCGACCGCGACGGCCGGACGCGCAACGCTGGTCTTTGCCGGACAGATCTCAGGACAGACTTCCAGGCAGCAGGTTCTGCGAACCGTCCACGCCGAAGACGGTGTCCGTCTCTCGCAGAAAAATGCGCCGGTTGCGAGCCGCCAAGCGGCAAAGGCGTCGGGAAAAAACGCCGCTCAGGACATAGAAATGGCCGCCCCGGTCATGGACTTCGTCGTAAGAAACGGACGTTTCCTCGAGCGCGCGCAAACCGCCGGCCCGCCACAGATCGTCATCACCCAGCCCGCCTCCAACCAGAGAACGGTCGTGACCGCCGCCACCTTCACCGCTAAATTCACCGATAAGAATCGGCTGGCTACATTGCATGGCGAGCCCGACGCGAAAATCGTCAGCACCATCCCCGCCGCGACCGCGACCGCAGCCCCATCCGAACGAATCTCCACCAGCCAAATGCTGGACGTGGTTTTTCTTCCTCAGGGTGGCGTCTCCTCGATTTCGCAGAGCGGCTCTTTAACTTACGTTGACGGCGCGCAAAAGGCTTGGGCGCAGCGCGGAGACTATACCGCCGCCGATCAACTCCTGGTTCTGGTCGGCTCGGCTCGCGTGGTAGATGGCGGCCTCACCACAACCGCCCGGACGATTCGTATCAACCGGGCGACGGGCGATGCGCTCGCCGACGGGGACGTCAAGAGCACCTACTCCGACCTGAAAGTACAACCGGACGGCGGCATGCTCGCTTCCTCCGATCCCATCCATGTGACCAGCCGAAGCATGACAGCGCAGCGTTCCTCTGCGATTGCGCTTTACACCGGCGATGCCCGCTTGTGGCAAAACGCCAACATCGTCGAAGCTCCTGCCTTGCAGTTCGACCGCGATCGCCGCTCGCTCATCGCCCACGGCGAAAGCGGACTGGGGACGGTCAACCCCAAGGCGTCACCTCAGCCCGTTTCTACGGTATTGGTCCAGGTGGACAAGACCGGCAAAGCGACTCCAGTCCATATCACCTCGGCGCGCCTCAACTACGCCGACGCCGACCGCAAAGTTTTTCTCGATGGCGGCGTGACCGCAAAAGCCGCTGACACTACCCTCGCCGGTGATCGCATGACCGTATTTCTGCTGCCGCGCGACCATTCAAAAGCAGGTTCCAATCCGGAAATGCCCGGCCAAGTCGACCGAATCATCGCCGAAACGAACGTCGTGATTACTCAGCCAATGCGGCATGCCAGCGGGGAACGGCTGGTTTACACCGCTGCGGACGACAAGTTCGTTTTGACCGGCGGAACTCTTAGCATTTTTGATGCCGAACGGGGCAAAATCACGGGCGATTCGTTGACTTTCTACAGACACGATGATAGGGTGCTGGTAGTAGGCAAGGAATCATCTCCCGCGGTCACTCGGACACAAGTGGCACGATAAATGCACACGCTGGCCACCGACGAAATCGGAAAGTCGTATGGCGGCCGCCGTGTAGTGAATGGAGTCAGCCTGCAGGTCCTGCAGGGGGAAGTAGTCGGCCTTCTGGGACCGAACGGGGCCGGAAAAACCACTTCCTTCTACTCCATTGTAGGTCTGATCCCTCCCGACACCGGCAGAGTTTTATACGACGACGAAGATATCACCAATGTTCCCATGTACTTACGGGCGCGCCAGTACGGCATCAGCTATCTCCCCCAGGAGGCGTCGGTTTTCCGCAAATTGACCGTGGAGGAAAACATCCTGGCCGTGCTCGAAGTCCAGCCCATTTCCTGGCACGAACGCCGGGAGCAGGCCGACAAACTCATTGATCAACTGGGATTGGAGCAGATTCGGCAGAGTCGCGGCTACACGCTTTCGGGCGGGGAGCGACGGCGTGTGGAAATCGCGCGCTCCCTCTGCATCAATCCCACCTTTATTTTGCTCGACGAGCCGTTTTCCGGCATCGACCCCATCGCCGTGCTCGACTTGCAAAAGATAATTTCTGACATGCGCGCCAGCGGCATCGGAATCCTGATCACCGACCACAACGTCCGTGAAACTTTGTCGGTGACAGATCGCGCCTACATCATTAATGAGGGTCGGATTTTCCGCTCCGGCACGCCGGAGGAGTTAGGCAGCGATCCGGAAGTGCGTCGCGTCTATTTGGGCGAAAGCTTTTCGCTGGTGTGAAGAATTAGGTCTTAGGTCTTAGGCTGGTTTCGGATCCGGGCAACGAACCAGCGCCATACGGCAACTGAGATTTGCATCAAGTTACCAAGGCGTATGCGCATTGTCCTTTCGTGCCCAGACGTTCTACCTCGGTGCATGAGAAGCTAAATTTTTCGGATCGCGCCGTGCGCGAGTGAATAGGGGTAGGGGAAAAACGGTAGTGGACTGACACTGGGAACCGGGAACTCTTAGGAGAAAGATTGCTTCTTCAGCACAAACTCAACGTCAAGTTATCGCAGCGCCAGATTCTGACTCCGGGACTGGTGCAGATGGTGTCCGTGCTCGCGCTAAACAAGCTCGAGCTCAAAGACATGATCAACGCCGAGATGGTCGAGAACCCTGTGCTCGAGGAACTGGAAGACGCCGTCCCCATGCTCGACGAAGTCGGGCGTCAGGAGGAAGAACGCGATCGCCTGGCCGCCAAGGCGACCACCGAGGAAGGTCCCGTGGTCGCCGACGAAAAAAAGGATCCCTTCGAGGAAATCGACTTCGGCTCGTTTTTCCAGGAGTATCTTGACCCCGGTTATCGCAGCTCGGGCGAAATGGAAGAGATCGAAAAGCCCTCGTTCGAGAACTTCCTTTCGAAGCCGGGCAACCTCAGCGATCACCTGCTCTGGCAGCTCGGCGCGATTTCCGTCTCGCCCGCTGTGCATCAGGCCGCCGAGTTGATTATCGGCAATCTGAACGAAGAAGGATATTTGATCGCCAGCGATGAAGAGTTGCTGGGTATCGCCCCCGTCGCGCCCCCGGAAGCGGACGTTGAGGCGGCGGCCAAGATTATCGGTGAAGCCACCGCGCTCGGCCTGGCCGTGAACCCTGCCGCAGTGTCGGAGGAAGAATCCTCGTACCCGGAAAGCGCGCTGCCAGTGGCAGCGCAGGCCGACACCCATGACTACAGAGAGAGCGAGAACGAAGCCGACGACGACGAAGCCATACTCTCGGATTTGGCGGCTAGCGCGGCAAGGGAATCCGCGAGCAGAGCTGCCATTGCTGGCGAAGTCAACAACGCCGCACAGACCGCGCTAACCAACCTGGCTCAGGCCGGGGCTGAGACAAACCAAGCTGAACCGAACCCAGCTCAGGCAAGCCAGCGTCAGACAAACCATTCTGCGCCGCTCCATGCACCCGGTAACAGCGCCGGGGCAGGCGCCGCCACCGCGCCTGCATGGTCTCCACCGGTAAGTTTTGCCGTTGCCGATCTCCACGAAGCGCTGGAAGTGGTCCGCCAGTTCGATCCGCAAGGCATAGCTTGCCGCGACCTGCGTGAATGCCTGCTCTACCAGTTGCGTTACCACCTCGAGCAATTGCAAAGACATCGCAACGGCAGCGTCCCGCCTGACCAGGTGCTACACGACCAACTGGTGCACGACGCGATCGCTGTCGTTGACCAGCATCTGCGCGCGGTTACGCTGAAGCAGTTCAAGGAAATTGCCCGCGCCATGGGTCGTCCGGTAGAGGCGGTGCAGGCGGCGCTCGACTACGTTCGCACCCTCGATCCCCGGCCCGGCTTGCGTTACAACAAAGTCCCCGCCCGGCTGATCGAGCCCGATGTCGCTTTCGTCAAGCATGGCGACGAGTGGCTGGTCATTATGAATGACGAGGACATGCCGCAGCTTCGTCTCAATCCCTCTTACAAGCGCCTGCTGACGCGCGACGGCAATGATCGCGATACCCGCAACTACGTCAAGGACCGCTACAAATCCGCCATTCAGCTCATCAAGAACATCGAACAGCGCAAGCAGACCATCACCAAGGTCTGTTATTCCATCGTCGCCCGCCAGCAAGATTTTCTGGAACGCGGAATCGATCACCTGAAGCCCATGATGATCAAGGAAGTGGCGGAAGAAATCGGCGTTCATCCCTCCACCGTGAGCCGGGCCGTTGCCAACAAGTACGTGCACACGCCCAGGGCGTGTTCGAATTGCGCTATTTCTTCTCGGAGAGCGTGCAGGGCCCCGAGGGCGGCGGCACTTCCCTGCTCATTTTGAAGCGCCGGGTTAAAAAGCTGATCGAAGAAGAGGATCACAGCCGCCCCTTAACTGACGAGCAGATCACCCGCATTCTGCAATCCCAGGGCATTCAGGTAACCCGCAGAACAGTGGCGAAATATCGCGAAGACATGAAAATTCCAAGCACTCATCAGAGAAGAGTGAAGAAGTAATTGCCCAGGTTTAAGTCCGCTGGCGGAAGTCAAAGCGCCTTCGCTTTTACCTCTGCTTCTCATAGCCGGCAATTTTTATTGAGGTTCCCCCGATGAACGTGGAATACACCGCCAGAAAATACAAAATCACTCCTTCCGTCCGCCACGGGGTTGAAACCGGCCTCGACAAGATCCGAAAAATTTTGGGTGACCGCTTCGAAACCAAAGTGATTTTGGGGGTCGAGAAGCGCCTGCATAGGGCCGAAATTACCATCAACCCGCCCAAAGGCCCCATCGTCGGCCTGGCCCAGACGGCGGACATGATGTCGGCCGTCAACGAGGCTCTCGATCATCTGCACAAGCAGGCGTTGAAATATAAGACCAAGTGGCTAAGCAAGAAACGCAAAGCCGCCAAGAAGTTTAACGGCGAAAGGTCCGAAGGGGGACCGGAAGAGGGCCTGGCAGCGGTGGTGGGATTGGCCGAGACGGCCCGGGTCTCGGTTCTGGTGCATAAATTCCCGCTCGTCGCCCGCACCACGGAAGTGCATCTCTCGCATGCCCGGGACGCCGTCGCGCTTCGTCCCATGACGCTCGAGGAAGCCATCAAGGAAGCGCATTTTCGCGACCGCGATGTCTTTGTATTCCGCGATCCCAAGGGCAAGTCCATGGTCCTGCACCGGACGCGCGATGGCAAGATGGAGTTGATCGAAGTCCCGTAGCCGTCGTCAGCCCTGAGACGGAAATCACAGGCAATGAGAAACAATTCCCGGCTTAGGCGCCGCCGGTCGCTTCCTGCCCCCACTGCATGGCTTGCCACCAGATTTGGGCGACTTCGTCGTCCTCAAGTCCCAGTTGTTTGCCGATTTCACTCGATCGCGACCACTCTCCCGACTCCTGCGCCAGCATGAGTTGGTAGATCGGGCGAAGGCCGCTTTCCTGGCCGAGCAGGGCCGCTTTGATGTCGCGGCCCACCGGCAGTTGTTCCACCAGCACATCTATCCTGACCTCGAGGATGGCGTCCATGACAGAGAGCAACCCCAGCAGAAACAAATCGGTATTCAATTGCAGACGCTCCGAGAGCAGTTCGCAGAAGCGGGCTCGCGCCAGCCCCATCAGCACCAGTTCGCTGCATTTCTGTTCGGCCGCGCACACGGTTACCACCAGGCGGATCCAGCGCCGCATTTCCCGCTCGCCTAGAACCGCCATGGCATGCCGAATCGACTTGATTTCAAGCGAAAATCCAAACAGCGGAGAATTCAGGTAACGGAGCAACCGGTAGGAGATGGAGGCTTCCTTCTTCAACCCCGTTTCGAGTTCCCGCAGGTCGATCTCGGCACGGCAGACCATTTCCAGCAGGCGCAGCGAGTGGATGCGGCTGGCCGGCACTTCGCGGCCCGTGACTAGCTCGGGCTGGCAGAAAAAATGCCCCTGAAAATAGCCGAACCCCAGGTCTCGGGCTTGCTGGAATTCGTTCGGGATCTCGAGTTTTTCCGCCAGCATCTTGCGCTTGGGGGACGCGAATCGCCGCATCAGCCTCGCCCGTTCTTCCGCTTTGGTGGTGCGAACGTCGATTTTAATGATGTCGGCAAACTCGCACAGGGGGGTGCGCGGATCGTCGGGCGTGAAGTCATCGAGGGCGATGAGATAGCCGGCCGCTTTCAGCCGCAGGCAGGCGGCAATGACCCGGTCTTCCGGTTCCACCGACGGCAGAATTTCGGCGACCGTCTGGTGCGGCGGCAGCAACGTAATCAGGTCCTTGAACAGCACTTCCCGGGTGCAATTCACGAAGGCCCGACGGTTATCGCAAAGTTTGTCGATCCCGAACAACAGAGAACGGTCAAGCATGGAACGGGCGGCCAGCTCGGCGTCGCGCTCGAAGTAGTCTTCCACCCCGTTCTTGAAAAGAAGCTTGTAGCCAAAAACTTTCTGCCCGCGGTCGAAGATAGGTTGGCGCACCACAAAGCGACGCCCCGGCAAAGCCAGCGCGCTCGCAGCCGCGGTTTTCCCTTTTGCAGGAGCGGGTTTCACCGTTCTTACATCGGCCTATCCTGCCCCGAACATCAGAAGAACTTCAAAAGAAATCGGAGGGCCGCGATCGGTGGCCTTGCCGCGTCCAGTCGCCTCGCATCATAGGCTGCGTGCAGGCTCTGGACGGCCTGTGGGCGGCACTCGGAACACCATCGTAACCCGATGTGGAAAACTTAGGAGTTATTCCCCTTGCGTAGTTGACGGTTTCATGAGTAACATCAAGATGTTCCCAATGGTCTTGCTTCCAGCCAGGCCGTTCGCGCCAATCAAAAACTCCAGGCGCCAGTTTGAACAGCAACAGTTTTGACATCGATAGCTTAAGCATCGTTCTCGAATAGCATCCAGCCGATGTGGGGTTTTGGTCTGCCGGTAGAAGGCGCGTAGCGAGCCAAGCTTTGGCTGACGAATCTTTGCCTACCGACCGCAAGGGAATGCGAAACAATCGGCCGGTGACACGGGCCGGAATGTTAATTTCACAGCTTAACAAGAGAAAAATATGAACGCAGGACCCGGACATTCCTCCGCAGGTGGAGGAAAACACAAACGGCGCCGTGGACGGCGTCCGCCCAGACGCGGTGCCGGCGGTCCCATGGGCCGCGAACGCTCGGAGCACCAGGGCATTTTCACCGCCCCCATGGATCACAGCTATCGCGCCCATGCCAATGGCGAAAACGGCAACAATCGCGGCCCCCGACGGCCCGGCTTTTCCGCTTCCTATCCGCTGGCGGAACCGGAGCCTCTGCCCGCTCCCAAAGAAGATGCCGCATCCCGCGTCTTTGCCTTCGTCGAAGACCTCTTTTTCCTCAGCAAAATTCAGGCCACCGGGGTCAAGATGAACGTCAAGGTGGAATTCGTCAAGAACGAGAAGGAACTCGCCGAGCACATGAAGAACAACGGCGAAGAGAAACCTTCCCTCATCATCTTCGACTTGAACAACGCCAATGCCAAGCCTCTGACCCTCATCCCGAAACTGAAAAGCAAGTTGAAAAAAGGGACTTCGATCATAGGTTTCCTCTCCCACGTGCAGGGCGATCTGAAACTGAAGGCGCACGAAGCGGGCTGCGACATGGTGTTGCCGCGTTCGGCATTTTCACAGAATCTGCCGCAGTTGCTGCGCCGGCACGGCGCTATCGAACCCGAGTCCGGAGCCGCCGACTAACTTTGACTTTGGGTGGCGTCGCGTTCAGCGCTGCGCGAACCGCTTTCCACGTCCCTGATACAATCTCGCGGTGTTCCCTAGAATTCTCATCACGACGCTGATGCTCGCGCCCGCCTTCGCGCAGCAGCCCCCGGTAAAAGTTAACGTGTTGAACGTGTGCCGCCCCTCCGCCGACGAACAAGCCCGGCTGACCTCCGCGCTCGCGAAAATACCGGTCAAGCCTCAATTCGGCGACGACTACGAAGTGGCTCGCGGCCACTCCGTCCTCGACCCGGCCACGCCCATCCCCGGTATGCCGGACCTCCCGCCCGGAGCCGTTTCGGCCGCCGACTGGGTCCGGGTTCGCCGCGAGTTCCCGGCCGCCAGCCCGTTCACTAACGTCCAGTACTCGTTCAGCGTGGATTCGGAAAATATGGTGGAGACGCTCGTACTAAAGCTGCGGGACCCGAAAGACCTGCTCCAGATTTCGATCGAGGATACCGCCTCCGCCGTCACTTCCGCGGCCGCCATGTTATCCACGAGCACGCCGGTGAGCCGCATTCGCCTGGAACGTCTGGGAAAATCCTCCGTCGCGCTGTCGCGCTGTCGGGCGGAAGAAGGCCGTCCGGCAACCGATCAGGCGCCCTACGAACCAATTTTCCAGGCGGGCTCTTCGATTATGCGACGCTACCGTGAATCCTTAAGCGCGCGCAAAATCGTTCCCCAGGAACTGGCTCATCTTCATCCCGGCCCGGGAACATCCGCGCGCCCCGCGAAAACCAATGCCGGTGGCGAGAAGAAATAGGTCGCCAGCGAAGGGAACGTAAGTGGCGCCGCTCCGTCGCGGCCCGCAGTTTGAAGCTTAATCGGTTTTGCGGAATCTATTGCTTAGCGCTGCAATACTGGCACTCTGACTTTTATGGACATTCGCAACGTGGTGATCATCGGCTCCGGATGCGCCGGCCATACCGCCGCTCTCTACACTGCCCGCGCCAACCTCAAACCTCTCGTAATCGAAGGCCACGAGCCGGGTGGGCAACTGGCCATGACCACCCTCGTCGAAAACTTCCCCGGCTTTCCCGAAGGCATCCAGGGACCGGAGTTGGTCGAGAACATGCGCAAGCAGGCCACCCGCTTCGGCGCCGAGTATCGCATCGGCCACCTCGTCAAGGCGGATCTGAGCAAGCATCCCGTGGAATTAGTCATCGGCAAAGAGACCATTCAGACCCGCACCCTGATCATTGCCAGCGGAGCCTCCGCCCGTTGGCTCGGCCTGCCCAACGAGCACGCCCTCATCGGTCACGGCGTTTCGTCCTGCGCCACCTGCGACGGCTTCTTTTTCTCCGGTAAGGAAATCGCGGTCATCGGCGGCGGCGACTCTGCCATGGAAGAAGCAACTTTTCTGACGCGCTTCGCCAGCAAGGTGACTCTCATCCACCGTCGCGAGCAGTTCAGGGCTTCGAAAATCATGCTCGATCGCGCCCGCGCCAATCCCAAAATCGCCTTCATGACCGATACCGTGGTGGACGACGTGCTCGACGTCAGCAAGAAGGAAGTCACCGCCCTGCGTCTGCGCAATCTAAAAAGTGGCGAGAGCTGGGAATTCCCCACCAGCGCCATGTTCCTCGGCATCGGCCACATACCGAACGCTAAAATGTTTGAAGGCCAACTCGATGCGGATGCTGACGGCTACCTCAGTACGCACAAGAATGTATTTACCAAAGTGCCGGGAGTATTTGCCTGCGGAGATGTGCAGGACCGCCGCTATCGCCAGGCCATCACTGCCGCCGGATCCGGCTGCATGGCCGCCCTGGAAGTCGAGAAATATCTGGAAGAGGAAGGTCACTGACCGGCAGCCTTCGCCCCGTACATAGAAGTTCGGGACGCTTAGCGAAATCCCTGGGCCAGCACTCGTTTTCGCATCCCAACCGGCAACCTTTCACAAGCGGTGCGCAAAACCAGTCGCGGAGCCCGGCTGCGAATCTCCATCAGGTACTTGGCCGTGCGCCGGGGATCGGCCTTGGCCGTCTCGCGCAACAGCCAGCCCAATCCCTTACGCACCATGTCGTCTTGATCGCCCAGCAATTGGCCGGAGAGGCGCACAATCTGGGCAAAAAACCTTTTCTCCCGCGCCCCGCGAATCAGCGCCACGCAAGCCGCGCGTCGCCGCCACCGGTTCGCCGCTTTCGCCCACGCAAAAACCTCGCGGCAACGCCGCGGATCGCCCAGCACCATCGGCGACAGCAGAGAATGCGCCAGCGCATCATGATCGGCCCAACTGGAGACCCGGTCCAGCCAGGAGCTGAAAAGCCGGAATTCATCGTCGCCAAAATCCGCCGTCTGTTTTTCCAGCAGAAATACGGCGAAGACTTTTTCTTCCAGATTCTTCCCCGTGAAAAGCTCGTCCGCCACCCGAACCACGAAATCCATTCCATTTTCGCGCAGCATACCGCGCCGGGATTGAACTGCGGCTTTTCTCAGCGCGTCGGTATACCAGCCGTGGGAACGGATTTCCTCCTTGAAGAACCACTGCACGCCTGCCGCATGTTCGGATGACCCGCCGGTTTTCAAGAATTGCCTGATGCCGATTGCTTTCTGACGTGGCGTCATTTTGCGCTCGCCCATGAGCCCACCCCGTTTACGCCGCCGGTTCCACGTCCCTACGCACGGTTTTGTCGTAGATCCACAGCAACGCCGCCGTGGCGACGCCCACACCGACGACCGCCCACCAGATGCGCTGCGGTTGATGCTGCACTTCGCCGAAATGGTGAATCAGCATGCCTCCAAACTTTCCCGCGACCAGCGAGCCGATGCCAATCGGCAGAAAAGCGAAGCCCATGTAAGTGCCCTGCTGCCCCGGCGGCGCCAGCCGCGAAACGTATTCGTAATAGCGTGGCGATTGCGTGATCTCGCCGAGCGACACCACCACCAGGGTCAAAATCGCCATCGGCACCGTCGGGTGCGCAATCAGGAGGATCCAGGCCAGTGCTGAGATCAGCGTCCCCAGCGTGATGGCGCGAAACGCCGGCATCTTCCGCGATAAGAGGCTGACCACCATTTGCAAGGCAATCACCGTCAATGGGCCGGTCACCAGCATGAGTTCGGTGTCCGTTGTGGGATTGATGTAATCGTGAATGTACAGCGGCAGAATGATGAATTCCTGCCAGTACACAATCCAATATCCCGAAAAAATCAGGAGAAAAATCATGAAGCGCGGGTTGGAAAGCACGGTGCCGAAATTTTTCGCGGCTTGCGACAAACTGATCGCTGGCTCATCCGTGCGCCGCGGCTCCTTAAAAAACAGCAGTACGGCGAAGAACATGGCAAAGACGCTCAGAGCGGCTACCCGGAATACATTCTCCACCGTCATGTGCCGGTGCACGTAAGAAGCGACGTAAGGACCCGCCGCGCCGCCGATATTCACCAGCGTGTAGTAAATGGAGTACCCGATGGAGCGCACGCTCTCCTTCGAGGCTCGCGCCGTAGTTCCCACCACGCAGGGCTTCACCAGCGCGACTCCGAGCGCCGGCAACATCAGCAGAAAAGTGACCAGCCCCACCAGCGGTACCGCGGAACGCACCGGAGAAAACCACGGAGACCCGATCGAACCAATCAGGAAATACGAGCAGCTCAGAATCAGATACGCCAGCGACAGCGAGCGCCTGAACCCCAGACGGTCCGCCAGCGTTCCGCCGAAAGCGGCAAGAAACCAAACCAGGCCGCCGAAAAGTCCGGTCAGGCTGCTGGCGCGCTCCACGCCGAAGTTGAGCGTTTCATGCAAGTAGCGAGCCAGCGAAGCGAACACCGCGTAGTAGGAAAGCCGCTCAAACAGTTCGGAGATATTGGCCACCCAGAACGGCCGCTCGAACCCGTCGCGGATTTCCTCAAAGCGCTCAGAGAAGGTCATCGTGTGGAATAAAGAATGTGGCGCGGGCGCCCTCGCCCGCGGGCCGGCTGCAATAGTAAAGGACGAACGCCGTATTCCAGAAAATAAATCGTGTGGGACGGACACTCTTGTCCGCCGCTTTTGAATTTTCCTTAATCCGAAAAATGAGACGCAAAAAAGACACGCAAGAAAAGATCCGCCAAACCGGCACCAAGCGCGGCGGACAGCACTGTCCGCCTTAAACGCCGGCGTTCCCCGAAGATCGCCGTGCCCAGCCGCACGCAGGTCGCGCCCTCTTCAATCGCAACCTCGAAGTCGTGCGACATCCCCATGGAAAGCTCCGCCATATCGACCTCGGGCAGGCCGCGCGCGGCAATCTGGTCACGAAGCAGCCGTAGTTGCCGAAAATAAGTTCGCGAGTCTTCCACCTTTTCGGAGTAAGGCGGCACCGTCATCAGCCCGCGAATTTTGATGTGCTTCCACTGCGCCGCGGATTGCAGAATCCGCTCCAGTTCATCGCTCCCGGGCGCAATCCCGCTCTTGGCCGCCTCGCCGCCGACGTTAATTTCAACCAGCACCGGCAAAATCCTGCCCGCGCTCTCCGCAAATCCATTCAGCCGTTCGGCCAGCCGCAGCGAGTCCACCGAATCGACCGCGTCAAACAGTTCCACCGCTCGAGCCGCCTTATTGCCTTGCAGATGCCCGATCAGACGCCACTTCGCGTCATGCAGGTCGCGCAGCGCGCCCGCCTTCCCAGCAAACTCCTGTACCCGGCTCTCGCCAAACACGCGCGCGCCCGCCAGGTAAGCTTCGCGAATCCCCTCCACCGCAACCGTCTTGCTCACCGCCATGAGCGTAATGTCTTCCGCGGACCGCCCAGCCCGAAGAGCCGCCGCCGCGACCCCGCGACGAGCCAGCGCGATATTGTCCGCAATCGACATCCGAAGGTGCGGGAGAAAAAGCTACGGGGATTGTATACGAGGGCCTTCACGACCATGGCGCGGCAAACTTGGCGGCGCAAACGGTCGAAGACGATCAGAAGGCCGTCATGTTGCTTGTCGATGCGCGACCGGACGAAATCGATAGTGGCGATGTGGTGCCCAGGCTGACTTCTCGCACGAAATCCATGACTGAACATGAAACCAAGGGAATAATTACCACGAAAATCCAGGAACCAAGAGCCAATTCTCGTCGGCAGGCAGAAAGCGATCCATCCCTCCTACATCATCCCCACCGGCGGCGCAGGTTCGTTGGGATCGCCGGCGCTGGAAAGCGGAACACGAACCATGATGAAGGCCAGACCAGCCATCACCACCAGTCCCGCCGCGTACGAAGGATGTCCAAAGATCTGCGGTATCTCCCAATTGCGGACCTTGGCGACCGCGACGATCCCGGCCCAAACCAGGCCCATCAGCGATTCTCCAACGATCAAGCCAGAGGCGGTGAGCACTCCCGCGTTTTCCATGCGCGCCATCTGTGCCGGATTTAACCCGCGGCGTTTAGCGAGCCAATCTCCCACGGCGCGGAAGACGCCGCCCAGAAAGATGGCAAAAGTCGTCTCGAACGGCAGATACATTCCCACCGCCACCAGCATGGGGCTGCGCACCTGCATCATGATCATGCCAATGCCCATGAAGATGCCGACGACCACCAGAGGCCACGGCATGTTTCCACCGACCACTCCCACTGCGAGAGTCGCCATCAGCCCGGCCTGTGGAGCAGCCAGTTCCCGCGTGCCGAATCCAAAAGAATTGTTCAGCAGCGCCAGCGGAAAGTACATCACCAGGCTGGCCACCACCACCGCGATTAACTCGGCGGTCTGAATTTTGCGCGGCGTGCCTCCCAGAATGTAGCCCACCTTGAAGTCCTGCAAAAGCTCGCCGGCAACGGCGGAGGAGACGCAAACCACCGCCGCTACCGCCAGCACCGCCAACACGCCCGATGTCCCCGAGACTCCCAGCGACACCATCAGCAGCGCGGCGATAAGCAATGTGGAAAGCGTCAGCCCCGAAATAGGATTATTCGACGACCCAATGATGCCGACCAGGTTTCCCGAAACCGTGGCGAAGAAAAATCCGACAACCAGCATCACCACCGCCGCCAGAATCGCCGGCCAGACCAGGCCGGTCATGTGTACGTACAAAACGCACATGAACACGAACATGAGCGCGATCAGCCCGAACACGGCTTTCGAACTCATATATTGCTCGGTGCGCGAAAGCTGGGCGCGCTCGGTCGCCGTCTGGCGCAGATCGCTGATCGCCTTGCTGAATCCCGCCGTGAGGCTCTTGCCCATTTTGAACAACGTGTACGCCGCGCCAACGAGCATCCCGCCCACCGCGATCGGACGCACCACAAATTTCCACACCGCGTAGGCCATGGCCGTCCAGTTGTCCGGCGTATCCGCCGGAAGGTAATCCCTCACACGCGGCCCGAGAAAAAAAATCAGCAGCGGGACCATCAATCCCCACGCCAGTATCCCGCCGGCAAATTGTATGGAAGCGAGCCGCAGCCCGATGATGTATCCCACTCCAAGATAAGCCGGGCTCACGCTCGGAGCCGCGAACGTGCTCACTCCGCCCGCTTCCACAATGTTCTTGCTTCCCGCGAGCCCGAGGCGAACCTGGCTGCGGCCCAGCTTGCCCACCGCAAAGCTGAAATCCTTGCCCGCGGCGAACAATCCGAAGCTGCCGAGAATATAGACGATGCCGCCTACTCCAATATTCCAGAAAAGATACTTCGCCGCCTGCGCGCCCCGCTGCCCCGCTTTATGAATCTCCGAAGCCGCCACCGACTCGGGGAACGGAAGCTCGGGATCTTCCACCATCATGCGCCGCACCAGAGAGATAAAAAGCACGCCAAGAATGCTGCCGACAGTGAGCAGTGCGGTCGACTTCCAGAAAGAATCAAAGGACCAGAACGATGGCCACACGCCGGCAATCACGAAGGCCGGAAGCGTGAAAATTGCGCCCGCCGCTACTGATTCGCCGATGGAGCCCGCGGTTCGCGCGATGTTTTCCTCGAGCAACGATCCCTTCCAGGCGCGCAGCACCGCCATCGAAATCACCGCCGCCGGATAGGTCGCGGCTATGGTGACTCCAGCCCGTAACCCCAGATAGGCATTGGCTGCTCCCAGAACCACGCACAGGATCAGGCCCAGAAACATGGCGCGGAACGTCAGCTCCTTCATCTGCATGGTTTCCGGAACGTAGGGGCGATGTTTGCGGACGGTGCCGGGGACATCCCCCGTGGAAGCGCTCATAGAATCCTCATTGGTCGGCGGCGTTATTTTGCCCCACAACAGTATCAGGGACGGCGCACCTTAGCATGGCGAAAAGCAGGTTTACAAGTGCGGTTCTCAGTTGCGGGACTCCCTTAAGAATGAAGAAATTTGCCCGGACTCCGGCAGTTACTCGCAACCGATCAATTGGAAAACGCATTCCACCTGCGCTGACCAACCCGACCGGCTACCGTACTGTCTCCTGCTTTCGGACCAGCCGGATTTCGAAAACGCTGGGCCACAATTTGCCGGTCACAAAAAGACGCTTGCGCCCCGCATCGTAGGCGATTCCATTCAGCACGGCGCCCGCTTCCAGACGATAAATCGGGCTTAAAAGGCCGCGCAGATCGATCCAGCCCACGACTTCTCCACTTTGTGGGGAGACGCGCGCTATCCGATCCGTCTGCCAGACGTTGGCGAAAATTTCCCCATTCACAAACTCCAGTTCGTTCAATTGCGTGATGGCTTTATCGCCATCGTGTACATGGATTCGCCGCTTCTCCGCCAGGGTGGCGCCATCCAACACTCGAATTTCGGACGTGCCATCGCTCATGAATAGCTCGTCACCCCTGCTATTCGTGGCCAGCCCCCAGCCTTCGCCGGCATAGGAGAAGCGCCGGAGCAAATGGAAGTCGCCCAGATCGTAGACAAAGCCGGTGTGCGATTGCCAGGTCAGCTGCACCACTTCGTTCTTCCGGAGCGTGATGCCCTCGCCAAAAAACTCCGGCTCCAGGGCGGTTCGCTGCACCACTTCCCCCGTCTCCAGACGAACCTTGCGCAGCGATGAGCGGCCATTCAATCCCGTGCTTTCGTAAAGAAAGCCATCGCGGTACGCCAGACCTTGCGTGAAGGCAGCGGGATCATGCGGAAAAGTATGTACAATCTCGAAGCCATATTCGGGCGGCCGCGCAGCAGGACCACGCTGCCCCTGCTCACCCGCCAACCAGGGGCCAAGAGCCAGCACCAGAAGTCCTACCGCGAACCGGTTGCGGCACGCGCCGGTTTTCCCAGGTTTCCGCATAATGAGATGGACTCTAGACTAATGTCCGCCCGCCTCCTGTATCGTCGCCACGTCGAACGGATCCGACAAATCGGCGTGTCCGGCCAGCGTGTCCCGCGCCTTGCCTTCGACCACGATGTTGACGCGGCCAATTCCCTGTACATTGGCGGCCAGCGTCTGCACCAGTGAGTTGACCGTGAGTTGCTCGCTGAGAATGCCGGAGCGGTGCTGATCGGCGAAAGCGGCATTCAGATCGATGACCGCCGCCCCCGGATCGACGAGATAGATACTTCGAATATCGGCCGCCGCCGCCAGAGGATGGGAAGCGCCCGGCTGCTGATAAATGCGCAGCAGCGCGCGCAGCAATTCTTCGGCTCGCTGCTGTCGGCCTTCGGGCAAAGGGATCTGCGCCGACCGCGGGCGAAGCGTGCCCGAATCATCGTCCGCCACGTAAAGCGTTACCGTCTCCGTCGGACCGGACGCGGGCGGTGCCACGGGCAGGGAGGCAACCGCGGGCGCCTCCGATTCCCCCGCCCGCCGCCGCATGTGGCGCAAGTAAATCCCCATCGACACCACCAGCGCCAATAACACCGCGACCCCGATGACCAGATGGCGTGGAATCATGGTTGATTTCCGTAGTCGGACCATCCTGAGAAACGAGCGGATGTTCGAGAGGAGGCTCGAGAGGATGACCCCGCGGTCCCGCCCTCCGCCCATTCGGCAATCGGCGCGGAATTCAAGCCAGCCGAAGCCCGCGACGGCTGCGCCGTTACCAGTCGATCGCGAACCGAAAGCACGCCCTCGGCGATGGCGGCCGCGGCACGCTGCTGGTAATTGGCCGAGGTTAAGTCAGACATTCCGTTCGCTCCCGGCGCCAGTTCAACCGCCACAGCGGGCATCCAGACATTGTTTAACGGCCGCAGAGAAGCGGACGATGCCTGGGCAGGAAACTTCGCCTGCTGCACCTGCGCCAGAATGGCGGAGGACGCAATCCGGCTTACCGGCAATACGGGCGCCTGGACGGCATTCCAGGCGCGGAACAAACCTTTGCTCGCTCCTTCTACCGGAAGCAGTGCGCTATAAACACGCACCCCGTTGCCTTGCGAGGCCGCGTGCACACAGATATAGATCGCGGCCTCGGCTGCGTTGGCGGCGGCGGCGCGCTGATCGAGTGTGAGGCTGGTGTCGCCATCGCGCAACAGCATAACCGCGAAGCCGCGCACCTCCAGTTCGTGCCGCAACAGCCGGGAAAAACCCAGGGTGACATCCTTCTCGGCCAGCGTGTCGGTAAAAGCCGCGCCGCGTTCGTCGCCGCCATGGGCGGGGTCGACCACCGCCAGAATGCGATGGTTCATTCCCTTGCCCGCAGTGCCATTCTCGCGCGGTAAGGAATGCGACGTTTGCGCGCCCGAAGCTGCCGCCGGTCGCGGAATGATGGCGATGACGATAGTCCGGCGATCGTCGCTGAAACTGGCCAGCAAGGCCTCGGTCGCCGCCACGTCCAACTCGGCGTCACCATTACTTTCCGAGAAATTGGCGCGCGTGATCACCTTATTGTCGAAAGTAAAAGTCGGGTTGGCCGGGGATACCACCGGATCGCGATGGAAAACCATCCGCAGCTTGCCCGGTTCCGTGGAAATCGTGGGATTCACCGGAGCGCTGAAATTCACCGCGAGGCGCGGCGGGTTGCCGGAGTCCAGTTTGCAACTGACCCGTATCCCGACATCGCCCACGAATAAGCGGCGTGTATTTTCGCGAAAACTCACCGGCATCGCGAGAAAACGCGGCAGTAGAGTATTCAGCGAACTCAAAGGCACCAGCCCCCGCGAATTTTCCATCACAAAGGGGGCGGGAAAATCAAAATCGCGCCCGCGAATCCTGCCCTTGGTTTTTCCCGCGGCAAAGTCGGCGTCCACCGAGTTGTAGCGAAAATGCACATAGTTTCCCCGGCTCTGGCTGCTGACGCGCCCCAGCGGGTCGAGCAATTCCAGCAGCCCGACATACTCGTGGCCCATGCGATCTACCACTGGCAGTTGGTAGGTGGCTGCCCGCGAGTAAACGGAAATGTGTTTTTCTTCCGTCGGAGTTACGGAAGAAGTTACTGAAGAAGATACAGAAGAAGTTGCGGCGCCAGCAGATGCAGCGGAACCAGGCGCGGATCCAGGCACCGTCAAAAGTGCCAGCAGCAGGACCATGCCCGCGATTCTCAATTCCCGAAAGTTATTTGTCCGTCGTCTAGTCCAGCGCCTGCTGGTCCAGCGCCTGCTAGTCGAGCGCATAGATCGTCAGCCCGCTGAGCAATTTGGGAAAGAAATCGGTGGACTTCTGGGGCAGAACTTCTCCCGCCAGCGCCAGATCCCGAACCTGCTCAATGCGCACCGGATTCATCAGGAACGCGGCCTGCACTTGACCGCCGCGCACTTGCGCCAGTGCTTCCGCCGCCTCGCGGCAATAGGAAACGTTCTGCTGATCGCGGATCGCCTCCTCCGATATCTTCAGCACGCCCTCCAATATGCACTTGTGCAACTGCACCACGTCGAGCGCTTGTTGACGCAGAGAAATCTTCCCAAACACACCGGTGCCAAAGGCCTTCGGAGTGTGCAGCAGAAAAGCCCGCTGGGCGGTGACCGCGAGCAGGGCGGTTCCTGAGTAACCCGCATTTTTTAAGATAGCCGTGGCGCGAACCGCGTCCACGCCGGCATCCACTTCTTCCACATTGAAGAACTTCCTCGCCTCGCTTTGGAATTGCTCCGCTGAAAATGAGGGCAGGCCAAAAACCAGGCGGTGCGTCGGCAGAATCACCAGACCCGGCCGATCCATATCGACGAAAGTCATCATTACCGAGTCGTAAGGAGCGGACAAGCCCGCCCCCGTCTCGGCATCAGCTTGGCGCTGGTTGCGATAGCTCAAAGCCGTTTCATAGCGGTGATGCCCGTCCGCAATAATGAGTTTCTTGTCCCGCATCTCGTGCTGGACCTGGGCGATGATTGCTGTATCGGAAATTTTCCACAGGCGGTGGCGTACCCCGTACTCGTCGCTCACCTCGATTTCGGGCGCCGCGGCGGAATCGAGCAGGGCATCCACTTTGCCTCCTCCGCCGTACAACATAAAGATCTGGCCGAAATGGGCGCGCGTCGCCCGCAACAGGTCTAGGCGATCGGCCTTCGGCTTGGAGAGGGTTTGCTCATGCCGGAACACTACCCCGGCGGAATAACTCTCGATTCGGCCGAGCGCGATGAAGCCCCGCCGCTCCAACTTGCCGCCCGCAACCGTGAACTCCTGCGAATAGCGGTAGATCGAAGGCTCGGCATCCCGCCGCAAAACCCCCGCCTGACGCCAACCGCGGAAGGAGGCCGCCGCCCGGCTGTAAACATTGTCGGCTTCTCCATCCTCCGGCAGTCGTTTGCCGAGAATGATGCGCACCAGGTTATAGGGGCTGGACTCGTAGTACCGGTCCTGCATGGCCGGCGTGATTTTGTCGTAGGGTTGCGTCACGGCGTGCTCGACGGGAACACGTTCGGGATCGTAGCGCCAGGCTCGAAATGCAGAAATGATTGCCATAGTGGGGACGGCAGAAATTGTAGCAGGGACCCTGGGCGCGGCCGCGCCCCGCCGGTCCCATTCTTCCGGCGAACCCAACTTTTTTCACTTCACCAGAGACGAATAAGAGAAAAACCGTGCGCATTTTCCCGCCTACCCGTTTCGTTCCGGGAATCGGTCACAAAAAGTTTATGAAAAACCGCGAACGCTTTTTCAAACTTATGCTAGTATCCGGCTTAACCAGCGTCGGTTGTGACCCTTTTTCTTGGGTGCCTTCCCTCCGGGACGCGGATTTGGTAGGGCGCTGATTTAGTAGGGCGTATGTGGTGCGGCAAACGGTTCTCGGCTCGCCTCTCCCTGGCTGTCCTTCTCCTGGCGGCGGTGTGCGGCGGCGCGCCGGTTTTCGCCCAGAATTCCAGCGAGGACGTACACATCCAGCCTCGCGTCACACCTCCTCCCGCCACCCCGGCCGATTCCGACCCCGCCCGGAAAGCGCACAACAAGCCTTTCAAGGTCGATGTCGATATGGTGCTCGTACCCGTGACCATCACCGACCCCTTAAACCGCCTGGTGACCGGCCTCGACCGCGAGAACTTCAATTTGTTCGAGGGCAAGGATCAGCAGGAAATCAAGACTTTTTCCAGTGAAGACGCCCCCGTTTCGATTGGCGTGATCTTTGACATGAGCGGGAGCATGGGCGGCAAAATCGAGCGCGCCCGCGAAGCAGTGGTGGAATTCTTCAAGACCGCCAACCCGCAGGACGAGTTTTTCATGATCACCTTCGCCGATAAACCGGAGGAGATCTCCGACTTCACCAGCTCCGTCGAGGATATTCAGGGCCGCCTGATTTACAGCGTTCCCAAGGGCCGCACCGCTCTGCTCGATGCCATTTACCTCGGCGTCAGCAAGATGCGGCAGGCCAAATACCCGAAAAAAGCCCTGCTCATCATTTCCGATGGCGGCGACAACCATAGCCGCTATACCGAAGGCGAGATCCGTTCCATGGTCAAGGAAGCCGACATCCTTATTTATGCCATCGGCATCTACGACCACTTTTTTCCCACCGAGGAAGAGCGGCTCGGTCCCGCCCTGCTCAGCGATGTCACCGAACTGACTGGCGGCCGGGCGTTTACCATCGATAACCCGAATGATCTGGCGGACGTTTCCACGAAAATTGGGATTGAGCTGCGCAACCAATATCTCATCGGCTACCGTCCCAAGAACCCGGTGCGCGACGGCAAATGGCGTAAAATCAAAGTGAAACTTTTACCGCCCAAAGGATTGCCTCCGCTTAAGGTTTACGCCAAGACGGGTTATTATGCCCCCACGGAATAGAGTCTGCCTGCTGCTGGTTTTCCTGACGGCGCTTTTTTCTATAAATTCCCAGTCTCAGTCCCCATCCCCGGCACAAACCGCACCCCAACAAAATCCCACGCCCGAATCCAGCGCTCCGCAAGCCAACGCCCCGCAAATCACCGCCCCGAATTCCGGAAAAGATCCCGACTCCTCAGACAGCGGCACGTTCGTCTTTCGCAAGGAAGTCGATGAAGTTCTGCTCCACGCCACCGTCGTCGATGACAAGCAACGCATCGTAACCAACCTGGATAAGCCGGATTTCACGGTCTACGAGGATGGCCATCCCCAAACCATCAGCTCCTTCCGTCACGAAGACATACCCGTCGCCATGGGCATCGTGGTGGATAACTCCGGCTCCATGCGCGAAAAGCGGCAAAAGGTGAATGCCGCGGCTCTGAACCTGGTGCGCGCCTCGAATCCCAACGATGAGATCTGCATCGTCAATTTCAACGACGAGTATTATCTCGATCAGGACTTCACGTCCAACATCAACAAGCTCAAACAGGGACTGGAGAAAATTGAGGCGCGCGGCGGGACGGCCCTGTACGACGCCGTCGTGGCCACCGCCGACCACCTGAAAAAACAAGCCAAGCTGGAGAAGAAAGTCATCCTCGTGGTCACCGACGGCGAGGACAACGAGAGCTCTGAAAGTCTGGAGCAGGCCGTCCGCCGCCTGCAAGCCGAAAACGGTCCCACCGTCTACGCGATCGGCATTTTAGAGAAGGAAGAGCATCCAAAACACGCCAAACGCGCCCTTCAGATCATGTCGGAAAGAACCGGCGGCATCGCTTTTTTCCCCCAGACCCTCGACGAAGTCGATGCCATCAGCCGTACCGTGGCCCATGACATCCGTGTCCAGTACACCATTGGATACAAGCCCACCACGCCCAAGAATCAGGGGGGATACCGCCAGGTGAAAGTGGACGCCCGGCACGGCCACGGCAAATTGACCGTCCGCACCAAGAGCGGATATTACGCCGGTCCCGATCCCGTCGCCGGCGCTCAATAAGTCGCTCTTTCCGAAACCTCTTTCGCCCCTTACCGCCGCTCCGTTACCGCCGGGTCTTCCAGCGACGTTACCAATTTGTAGAATTGCCCCCTCCCCCGATTGACGGTGCCTTTGCCGTTCCTTACTCTAAAGTGTGCCGTTAATGACCTCCACCTCCCGCCTCCGCGTCAGCGACGACATCGCAAAACTTGTCGGCGAAACTCCGATGCTGCACATGCGGAAGCTCGCCCCGGCGGGTGCCGGCGAAATTTTTGCCAAGCTCGAATACCTGAATCCCGGCGGCAGCGTCAAGGATCGCGCCGCCATCGGCCTCATCGAACGCGCCGAGAGTGAAGGCAGACTGCAACCGGGAGGCACAGTCATCGAAGCCACCGCCGGAAATACCGGCATCGGCCTCGCCCTGATCGGCGTAAGTCGCGGCTATAAGGTTCGCCTCTTCGTGCCCGAAAAATTTTCCGAGGAAAAAGTCATCATCATGCGCGCCCTCGGCGCCGAGGTGACGCGCACTCCCGAAGCCGAGGGCATGGCTGGCGCCATCCAGCGCGCCAAAGACCTGTTAGCTTCCGAACCGGGAGCATTCATGGGCGCGCAATTCGACAATCCCGCCAACCCCGAATATCACTACGAAAACACCGCCCGCGAAATCTTCGAGCAGATGGAAGGGCGCGTCGATGCCATCACCATCGGCTGCGGCACCGCCGGAACCTTCACCGGCATCGCCCGTTTTCTCAAAGAAAGATTGCACAAGGTATACGCTGTCGCGGTCGAAACTCAGGGCTCGATCCTCGGCGGAGGCCCTCCCGGTCCGCACAAGGTCGAGGGCATTGGCAACGCCTTCATCCCGGGGAATTTTGACCGTTCGGTTTGCGATGAAGTGTTCTTGGTGACCGACGACCAGGCGTTCACCATGGTAAAAGAACTGGCCGCCCGTGAAGGCGTGCTGGGAGGTTCCAGCGCCGGCGCCAACGTCTACGCCGCCGTCGAGATCGCCAAACGCCTCGGCCCCGGCAAACGCATCGTGACCCTGATCCCCGATTCCGCCGAGCGTTATCTGTCCAAGAAAATTTTCGAGGGCGGCATTTAGTCCTGCGTATCCGGTTCGTGACCCTTTCCCAACCTTCTCACCACGCTTTTCGCAGCGCCGCAAGTCCGCGCCGATAATCGTCCTCTTCGATCCTGCTCTCCACTCCAAACTCCGCCAGCAGTGTCATCATGCGACCCACAGGGACCCCGGCCAGTTCCGCCGCTCTGCCCAGAGATGCTTCGCCCTTCTTGTATCTCTCCAATCCCAGCAACACTCGGCCTCGCGCAACCATATCGCGCACCGCCTTGGAAAGGTCGCTCTTCTCTTCCTTGCGTGAGTTCGCTCAAGAACTCAAAATTCTCGCGATCCATCCGGATGCTCATCGTCTTCGTCATATCGTTTCCCGGAGTTGGACCTTGGCGTATTCCATGATCGAACTCTTATACCGGCCATAGATTGCCAATCCTTCAAGTTTCACCATAGCTTCGTCCGTAGTGAGCAATCGCTTCTCTCGCATTCGCACCAAAATGGCGATCGCAGTCGTAAACGCGACTCCAAGCAGTTTGCAGGCGTTGATGCCGCTCTTGTCGTCGATGACTAAAATCCGCCTCTTCTCCCCCAGCGCCAGGACGATGGCTTCCGCCTCGCCCATGCCCAGGCTGAAGTCTGCCCGAACTCTCGAAACAAGTTTCCGATCCTTAACCGGAAGAACCCTTATTCTTGCCTCAGTCAATGCCCTTCGAATCATCAGAGCATCCAGCGATTTCTTGCCCTCGCAGCATTCCTTCTCCACTTCGACCGGAATCGCGATCTCGGGTCCCTTATCGTTTAAAAGCAGTTCAAGTATCTCGGTCTTCGCGATCAAAATCAGCGTCGAGGCATCGAAGACAATCATGTATGACAATATGTTACAAGTGTAATCATAGCGTTGAATACGGATGCTTTGCAAGAATCGATCACCCCTTGGAATCTAGAATTATTGGCAGGCGGGTGGGCCACTTCTCAGAACCCTCGGACCCATAATAGCGGGGGGGTGCGCCACTTCTCAAGCTTTTTTGAGAAGTGGCCCGGCGACACCTTGGGCAGCAGAGCTCTTGCCCTTACGCGGCGGCCACATTAAACCTTGACGATGCCGCTCCCCTCCAAAACAAGCCCGCCCTCTTGACATCGCCTGCTAAAATAGAGTCTTAGTCGAATCAATAAGTGGCCTGGCCGTGCCGCTCGTCGCCCAGGCTGATTGGGATGCCATAAATGGCGAAGTAACGTTTCTAAGTCTTTGATTTATAAATACTTTGCATTTAATTCCTTATTTATCAATATCTTGGCTCTGAAACCCTCTAAGTCTTTGAATTGATTAGGCCGGTGTGGGGGAGGGGGGGTGGGGGGGGTAGCAGGATGGCTAAGTGACTCCTTCCCGTTTTGGGAAATTTTCTTCGCCAACTCTCCACTTCCGAGGATTCATTCTTGCTCTCCCAAAAAACGACCAACAAAAAAGCTCTCGCCAAAAATCCACCTGCCCCAAAGCCAGGCTTCGCCACGCGAGCCATCCACATCGGGCAGGAGCCTGATCCCCTCACCGGCGCGGTCAGCGTCCCCATCTATCCAACTTCCACTTATGTTCAGCAAGAAATCGGAAAGAATAAAGGTTACGAATACGCGCGCGTCTCGAACCCCACTCGCGACCGTCTGGAAACGAATCTCGCCGCGCTCGAAGGCGGAGTCGCCGCGCGGGTGTTCGCCAGCGGCATGGCCGCAATCAACGCCATGGCTTCGATGCTCAAGTCTGGCGATCACATTGTCGCCGGACATAATCTATACGGCGGCACTCCGCGCTTGTTTAATCAGGTGCTGGTGAATTTCGGACTGACGTTTACCTACGTCGATACATCGGACCTCGCCAATGTCGAGCGGGCGTTGCAGAAAAACACGCGCCTTATGTTTTTGGAGACGCCGACGAACCCGCTGATGGAACTCTGCGACCTGCGCGCGATCTGCGATCTCGGCCACCGGCGCGGCCTGGAAGTCGTCGTCGATAACACTTTCATGTCGCCCTATTTCCAGCGCCCCATCGAGTTCGGCGCGGACATGGTCATTCATTCCACCACGAAATTTCTCAACGGACACAGCGACGGACTCGGCGGCGTCGTGGTGTGCACCAAACCCGCGCAGGCGGATCAGCTCGCCTTTCTCCAGAAATGCGCTGGCGCGATCCTCTCCCCGTTCGAGTGCTGGCTGATTTTGCGCGGCGTCAAGACTCTGGCCGCGCGCATGCAGCAGCACGACCGCAGCGGCCGCATCGTTGCCGGTTATCTCGCAAAGCACAAAAAAGTGTCGAAAGTTTTCTATCCCGGATTGCCCGACCACCCGCAACACGAACTGGCCAAGCGCCAGATGTCGGGTTTCGGCTCGATGATCGCCTTCGAAACCGGTTCGCTCAAGAATGCCAACAAGATGCTGCGCAAACTGCGCGTCTGCTGCCTGGCGGAATCGCTCGGCGGAGTCGAAACCCTGATTTCGCATCCCGCCACCATGACCCACGCCGCGCTCGGCGAAGCCGGCCGCCGCAAAATCGGAATCACCGACGGCCTCGTCCGCATCTCCGTCGGTATCGAGGACGTGCAAGACATCCTCGCCGATCTCGACCAGGCCCTCGCCGGGATTTAGCCCTCTGCAATCATCCCTCAGCGTTTATCATTTAGCCGCTAGTTCTGAAACGGCATTTTTCAGTTACATTGAACGCTGCGCTAAGCGCTGACTCCAGCTGCTGAGCGCCGACCGAGGGCATTCCCATGGCAACGCAAATCAAGTTTGGTACTTCCGGATGGCGCGCCGTGATGGCCGAAGAATTCACTTTCGCCAATGTGCGCCGCGCTGTTCACGGCATTGCGCGCTACGTGGTATCGCAGAAATCCCAGGGCGCGAAAGTGATCGTGGGCCGCGATCCCCGTTTTTTGGGTGAAACATTCTGCGCCAACGCGTCTGACATATTGTCCAGCTACGGCATCACCCCGCTCCGCATCGCTGAACCCGTGCCCACGCCCGCTATTTCCTACGCCGTGATTCAATCCAAAGCCGACGGCGCGTTGAACTTCACCGCATCGCACAATCCGCCGGAGTATAACGGCATCAAGTTTTCCACCCCCGATGGCGCGCCCGCCCTGCCCGAGGTCACGCACGCCATCGAGACTCAGATCGCGGCCTTCGATGCCGATGGAAAATTACCCGAAACGAAAGCCGGATCGCCATCCGCCGGATCGCAGTCCATCGACCCGCGCCGCATGTATCTCTCGCGGTTGCGGGAAATCGTCGATCTCGATGCCATCCGTAAGTCCGGCATCAAAGTCGCCTTCGATCCCATGTGGGGTGCGGCTCGCGGCTACTCCGATGCTTTCCTGCGCGAAGCGGGTGTAACTGTGTCCACCGTCCATGACAGCCGCGACGTTTTGTTTGGCGGCCATGCCCCCGAACCCGACGATCATCTGCTCGACGATCTTCGTCACAACATGCGCGAAATCGGCGCCGCCATCGGCATCGCCACCGACGGAGACGCAGATCGCTTCGGCATTGTCGACGAGGATGGCGTCTTCCTCCAGCCGAACTACATCATCGCCTTACTCTTCGATTATCTGGTCGAGACTCGCGGATGGAAAAACGGCGTCGGCAAATCCGTCGCCACCACCAACCTAATCAACGCCCTCGCCGGCAAGCACCAGATCGAACTTCACGAAACTCCGGTGGGCTTCAAATATATCGGCGAATTGATCAAACAGGACAAGATACTGATCGGCGGCGAAGAAAGCGCCGGACTCTCCATCCGCAAACACGTTCCCGAAAAAGACGGCGTGCTCGCCGGCTTATTGTGCTGTGAGATGGTGGCGCGCCGCGGCGTCTCGCTCGGAAAACAACTGCATGCCATATTTGCCAAAGTTGGTTCCTTCTACCCCCTCCGCGAGAACTTCCGCTTGACGCCGGAAGTCAAAGCGAAGTTTACTGAGAAGTTACGTGCCGATCCGGGCGAATTTCAGGGCATGAAAGTTGTCCAGGCCGTCCGCATCGACGGCCTCAAGCTCCTGCTCGCCGACGGATCCTGGGTCTGTTACCGTCTTTCCGGCACGGAACCGGTGGTGCGTGTGTATAGCGAAGCGCGCAGCCCGGAAGACCTCGCGAAGTTAAGTAAGGCAGCCAAACAATGGATTTTCGAGTAGGAACACCTCCCAGAACGCGGATTTCCCCTCGTCCCCGCAAAGTCCGCGCCGTGCTCGATGAAGCCGTGTCGCAAGCCATGTCCCAGGCCCGGGGGCAGGGGCCCAGAGCCGAAGCGATCGCCGCCCGCTGTGTCGAACAAACGCGCCCCGCGTGGTCGTGGCTCGCGTCCGAGTGGCGGCGACTGGGAACTCTTGCCGCTATCCTTCTGACCGCCGCCTTGCTGCTGCATGCCATGTTCGGAGCCAATGGCATGGTGGTTTACCGGCAGAAGCGCGCCGATATGCTGACGCTGCAAAGCGAAATCGACCGTCTGCAAAAAGAAAACGATCGCTACGTCGAAGAGATCAAGTCGCTCAAATCCGATCCCGCCGCCATCGAGAAGGAAGCTCGCGAACAACTCCACTACACCCGGCCGGGAGAAGTCGTTTACGTCGCCCCCGATCCTCCGCAGAAGCCCGTCAGCCCCGCTCCTGCCGTCCGTTAAGCCGCTGGTGCCCGCTTACAAAGCGTGGTTTCTCAGATATTCCTCCGCCTCGCGAACCACCTTGCGTTCGTTGCCATAGGCCATCTGGCGCGGCGCTTCGGCGAGGGGAATCCAGCGCGCCTGCTTCACCTCCACCCGCATCTCGGACTTCAGGTTGTCGATTTTCCCCGACCGATAGTGCATCAGGTAGAAACTCACAATTTTGAACACGCGCTGGCCGTCGCCCCATGTACGGACGTAAACGTACTTATTATCCGAGAGTTTGATCACCGGTTCGGCCACGAGGCCGGTCTCTTCCAGCACCTCGCGCACTGCCGCATCCAGCGGCTTCTCACCGCTGTCCACCAGTCCCTTGGGCAGCGCCAACACGGCGCGATCGCGCTTGCCGGCTTTCTTCGAGCCTGCCGGTTTCGAGATTTTCCCGCCCAGTTCGTCTTTTCGCGATTCGTCTTCTCGGGGTTCGTCTTTTCGGGGCTCGTCTTTTCCCGGTTCGTCTTTTCTCGGTTCAATCAGCGCCACATGCCATACTCCGGAGAGTTGACGCAGTACCACGCCGCCGGCTGAGATTTCCCTGGGCATGGCTACTTAGCCGTTCTCCAGCTTTCCCGCCTCTTGCCGGATTCGCTCCCAGGCGCGCTCCACGTGGCGGGCTTGCGTATTGGTTTGGCCGACGCACAGCCGCAGCGTGAATTTTCCCTCGAGTTTGGTGTGGGTCAGGTAGAGATCGCCGCTGCGGTTCAGTTCCTCCATTAATCTCTGATTTGCCGCATCACGACTCGCGGCATCTCGATTTCCCGCATCTCCGATCCAGCGGAAGCAAATAAGGTTGAGCACCACGGGTGCCGCCAGTTCGAAGCGTGGATCTTCCCGCACCCACGCGGCGAATTGTTGCGCCAGACGCACATGTTCGCGAATATGATGCTGCAAACCTTCAATCCCGTAGTGCCGGATCACAAACCACAGCTTGAGCGAGCGGAAGCGGCGTCCCAGTTGAATCTGCCAGTCGCGATAATCGATCACCGCGCCCGATTCGCTCGCCTGGTTGCGGAGATACTCAGGCAACACCGACAGGGTTTGAATCAAGTGCCTGCGGTCGGCGACGTAGAAGCAGTTGCAATCGAAGTTGGTGAACATCCATTTGTGCGGATTGAAGCAATAGCTGTCGGCGAATTCGACCCCATCCTGCATGAAGCGAAATTCCGGGCAGAGCGCAGCCGTGCCGCTCATGGCGGAATCCACGTGCAGCCAGAGGTTGTACTCGCGACAGATAGCGGCAATTTCGCGGACCGGATCGTAAGCGTTCGATGAGGTCGTGCCGACCGTGGCGCAGACGAAACAAGGCGTCAGGCCAGCCTTGAGGTCGGATTCGATTTGTCTCTTCAGCGCCTCCGGGCGCATCGCGAAATTCTGGTCCACTTCGATCTGGCGCAGGTTGTCCGAACCCATGCCGGCGATCTTCACCGCCTTTTCGATCGAAGAGTGGGTTTGCGTGGAACCGTAAGCGATCAGTCGCCCATCGCAGCCCTTGCGATTGCCGGCGAACTGAGTGGTCCGCTCGCGCGCCGCCAGCAGCGCGGTCAGGGTCGCGCTGGACGCGGTGTCCTGGATTACGCCGCCGCCGCTTCCGCTGGAAAGAAATTTCTCCGGCAGACCCAGCATGGGCACCAGCCAATCCAGCACGTGGGTTTCCAGTTCCGTGCAGGCCGGACTGGTCGACCACAGCATGCCCTGCACCCCCAATCCGCTGGCAAGCAGTTCGCCGAGAATCGCCGGCCCCGAAGCGTTGGACGGAAAGTAAGCATAGAAATTCGGCGACTGCCAGTGGGTGATGCCGGGAAGAATCACGCGCTCGATATCGGCAAATATCCGCTCGAAAGCCTCACCTTCTTGCGGCGCCGCCGGAGGCAGACGAGACCGAATCTCTCCCGGTTGCGCCGGAGAAAGAACCGGGAAACTCTCGATGCGGGAGTGATAGTCGGCAATCCAGTCCACCACCGCGTGGCCCTGTCGCCGGAACTCCTCGGGAGTCATGTGAAACGATTTCAAGTCGGACATGCAGTTGATTTGGTAATTTTGTAATCTGGCAATTTTGTAAAAGCGGGAAAAACTTACAAAATTGCAAAATTACCAAATTACAAAATCCTCCCTATCTGAGCCGTCCCCAAAACACCCTCGTGTCATATTCAAACTCCGCCTTGCCCTCCACCGCGTGGAGGTCAAAGATGCGCCGCAATTCCCGCATCATCGGAGCATGACTGGGATGCCCGTCCAGCGGGGCGTAGGAGGACGATAACAGGCGTCCGGCGACACCCTCATAGTCAAATCTCTGCTCCATGGCGAAAACTCTTTCCCGGTAGGGCTGGGGCGCGAAGAACTCATGAATCACAGCCGTGGTGCGCTCGTGGCGAACCTCTTTGTAGTCTGTGCCGTAATCCAGCAGCAGTTGCTCGTAGTCGCGCAGAAAAGGAGTGCTCGCGGTGCGGCGCTCATTCCACAGCAGCACGCACCAGCCGTCTGGCCGCAGCACGCGGGCAAATTCGGCGCGGGCGCGGGGCAAATCGAACCAGTGCGCCGCCTGCGCTGCGGTCACAAAATCCACCGAAGCGGTGCGCAGAGTGGTCTCCTCTGCGGTTCCCGCGATGGAAACAAACCGGTCGTAGGATTCGAGTTGCTGCAAGCCCATTTCCCGCATTTCAGGATTGGGCTCGACCGCAAACACGGAATTTCCATTCTCCAGCAGCAGCCGCGTGAACGCGCCCGTCCCGGAAGCGATGTCCGCGATGATGTGATTCGGTTCCAGTCCGCATTCCGCGCGCAACAAGGCAAGAACCTCCGCCGGATAACCCGGACGAAAACGTACGTAGTTTTCTACCCGGTCGGAAAAGCGGGATGTCGGAGACTTTGCCATAGCGCCTGCTGGCCGGTTGCCGAGAAAACCTCACCGCGGTCTTGCCGCCGCTGTCTGGGCGGCTGCAAAGGAGCATTTCCGCCCGGCTCGATAAAGAATTCACAGCAACAATCCAATAGTGTAACCCGGCAAGTTACAATCTTCGTTCGCGCACCGGTCGGGCTCATTCGTATCCGTACTCAGTGCTCAAAGAGTGCTCTAAAAGAGGAACGTCATGAGAAATCTTTCCCTTGTGGTTTTGTTTTTGGCCATCATGGGTTCAACCCACGGCTTCAACCTGGCCGCGTTTGATGAAGCGGGCGCGAGCAAAGAGTCCGCCGCCGGGGCCGCGCCCATCAGCGGATTTCGCGACGTCGCGGCCGAGCGCGAAATCGAAAAACGGTTTCTCGCGGTGCCCGATCCCAAACTTGCCGAGGAGCATCTCCGTATCCTCACCGCAAGCTCCGCACATGGCCGGCACTCCTGAAGACAAAGCCACCGCCGACTACGTGGCCGCAGAAATTCCGCGACGCCGGACTCGAAACCGAAATCGTCGAATACAAAGTCTGGATCAACTATCCCGCCGAAATCAGCGTCGATATGACCGCGCCCGCCCGGAGTCGCCATGCACGGACCGCGCCGCGAGCACGTCGACGGCGATCCCTTTCAGGACGATCCCCGCGTCGTTATGCCGCTTCAACGGCATGTCGCCCTCCGGGGACGCCGAGGCCGAAGTCGTCTACGCCAACTACGGCTCGCCCGCCGATTTCGACAAGCTCAAGGAGATGAATGTCGACGTCAGAGGCAAGATCGTGATCGTCCGCTACGGAGAGAATTTTCGCGGCGTGAAAGAGTTTGTCGCCCAGGAACGCGGCGCGGCCGGCGTTATCATCTATTCCGACCCCAAGGACGATGGCTATTACCGCGGCGATGCTTATCCCAAAGGCCCATGGCGTCCGGCCAGCGCGGTGCAGCGAGGATCGGTCGGATTCATGTTCCAGTTTCCCGGTGACCCCACCACGCCGGGTATCGCGTCCACTCCCAATCTCCCAGATTCGCAGCGTATATCGCCCGCCGAATCCGCAGCAATTGCCGAAGATTCCCGTCACTCCCCTTTCGTATGCCGACGCTTCGCCCATTCTCGAAAATCTGGGCGGACCGGCCTCGCCGCGCGAATGGCAGGGAGCCTTGCCCTTCACCTATCACGTAGGCCCGGGACCGTCGAAAGTAAGGATGCACCTCAAGCAGGATTACCAGTTCCGCACCATCTGGGATGTGATTGGCAAAATTCGGGGAACCTCGTTCCCCGACGAGTGGGTGGTCGCGGGCAATCATCGCGATGCCTGGGTCTACGGAGCGGTCGATCCCAACAGCGGTACCGCGGCCATGCTCGAAAGCGTCCACGGGTTGGGAGAACTGCTGAAATCGGGTTGGAAGCCAAAACGCACCATCGTGATCGGAAGCTGGGACGCGGAAGAGGAGGGCCTGATCGGTTCCACCGAGTGGGGCGAGGATCACGCCCGGGAACTCGCCAACGCCGCTGCCTACTTCAATGTCGACGTAGCCGTGACCGGGAAAAAGTTTGGCGCTTCGGGCACGCCCACGCTGAAGGAATTCATACGCGAAATTGCAAAAGCCGTGCCCTCGCCACAAGGAGGAACCGTCTACGACGCCTGGAAAAAGGCAAGCGCTCCGAACGCCCAAGGCAATCATGCGCAGGAGACGGCTTCCTTCCGCCCACCACCCAATGCCTCGCAGGGCGATGTGCCCGTCGGCGATCTGGGTAGTGGCTCCGACTACACCGTGTTTTTGCAACATCTCGGCGTGCCTTCGACCGATATCAGTTCCAGCGGCGAGTACGGGGTGTATCACTCCACCTTCGATGACTTTGCCTGGTTCAAGAAATTCGGCGATCCAGACTTCGCGTACGAGCAGGAGATGGCCCGCATTTACGGACTGGAAGTTCTGCGCATGGCGGGCGCCGATGTGCTCCCCTACGACTACGAACTCTACGGCAAGGAAATTATCGTGTATCTCGAAGCCGCCCGCACCAAGAGTCAGGAGCGCTTCGGCGACAAGTCGCCAAATTTCGCTCCTGCCGTCGAAAGTGCGCGCCGGTTGCAGGAAGCGGGCGCTAAGCTGCTGCAAAAGCAACGAAAAATGCCGGTGTCGCCGGAGCGAATGAATGCTAAACTTCGGGACGCGGAGCGGGCGCTCCTTATCCCCGAGGGACTGCCCAACCGCACCTGGTTCCACCATGCCATTTACGCTCCCGGCCAGTACACTGGGTATGCCGCGGTGGTGATTCCCGGAGTGAATGAGGCGATTGATCGGGGCGATCTAAGCCGAACCCAACAACAGATCGCAGCCCTGGCTGCGGCCCTCGACCGGGCCGTTCTGGTGCTGAAGCAATAACGCCGGCGTTCTCGAGGACGTGCTCAACTAGAAATTCGTTTTTGCATTTGCTTCTTTCTTGAAGACCGCTACCAACCGTTCGCGACAAGATGCATTATGCCGTTGGCAAGAATCATTACGCGTTCGCATCAGTGCTCGCGAGAGCTGGCGCTCGATCTGCTCGCCCGCGGCTACACCGTTGAAATCGTTTCTCCCGATAAGGTGCCTGACAATCTTGCCGACCTCGAGTTGCGGGTCGATGCCACTCCCGAAAATCAGCTGATCGCGAGCGTGACCACCCGGGATGGAGCACGTTCCGCCTCCCTGGAATTCCTCCATCATCTGAAAGCCCCGCTGCCGGAATTTGTCCGCCGCCCGCGCGATGCGGCCGCCCCGGTGCACTTCTCGGGAGAACCGGTCGACTTCAACGCTGAACCCGACACCGCGGATATGGAGCAGATAGCGCAAACTCCGCAACCCGCGCCGGTTGCCGCTCCTGCGGCCAAGATTTCCCTGCCTGTTGAACTCGCGCCCGAATACGCGGCTCGACCGTTCGCGCCGTCCAATCCACTTCCGCCGCTTGCCATACAAGAAGCGAGTCCGGTTGCAAACCTGGTCGCCGTGGCAACGGCAGGCGCCGCAAAGTCAAAGTCGCAACCGAAAGTCTGGCGCGAAGCTGGATTCTGGCGCGCCGCGGCAACCTTCGCCAGCATCATGCTGCTGGCCTCCATCCTCTGGTTTAGCCTGGGAGCGGGGGGCAACGCCTCCGCTCATATCTCCGGGCCCGCGCCCAAGACGGCTCCCGCGCCCACTGAGAGAGTCTCCGTAAATCAAGCGAACACGAACCCTGAAACGAAAAGCGCACCTGCTGAAAATCCAGTTAAGGGCGTTACAACTCCAGTGCCAACGCCTGCGCGAAGTCCCAACGACTACGTGGCCCGCGACACCGTCACTTATCTGGACCAGGGCAAGCCGGAATCCCCGGCCGCGAAAGCTCCGAGCAAAGCGGCAAACCGGATTGACATACGACCGCACCGCGCCGTCAAGCGCCATGACGACGTGATCGCCGCCAACTCTGTCACCTACTTCAACGATAAGCCGGCGGCCAAAGCGCCCCAGTCGAACAGCGCCCCCCGGTCCGCCGCCCACCAAAATTAGCTAGGGCGAGCGTTATACTCGACTCCGCCGCCCGCCACCATGATCCCGCACTCCGCCATTGGACTTCTGCTGCACGACCTGCCCACTGCCGCGACCGCCACTTTCCTTGCGCTTTTCCCCATCGTCAACCCGCTCGGCGGAGTTCCCCTGTTTTTCAGCCTGACCGCCGACTACACCCCGGCGGAGCGCGGCCAGACCGCATTAAAAATCGCTCTCGATGTCGTCGGAATTCTCGTCTTTTTCATGCTTTTTGGGCGCTTCGTGCTCAATTTTTTTGGCATTTCATTGCCGGTTTTGAAAATCGCTGGCGGCCTCATCGTCGCCAACACGGCCTGGGGCATGGTGACCGGCTCCAGTCGCATCACGGTCGAGGAAAGCAGCGAAGCCCAGACCAAGCCCGACATTTCGCTCACTCCCATGGCCATGCCGATGCTTTCGGGACCGGGCTCCATCGGCGTGGTTATGGGATTAGCGGCGCACGCCGACCACTATCTTTCCTACCTCGGCATGGTGATCGGAATCGTGGCGTTGGGACTCACGGTGTATTTGTTGCTGCGCCTCGGAGGCCCATTCGTCAAACGCCTGGGCCCCGGCGCGCTCGGCGCCATCAACCGCATTTTTGGATTCCTGATCCTGGCGATCGCGGTCCAGTTGGTATGGAACGGCGCGGCGGATTTTCGCGGATAAAACTGGGCCGTCCCGCGCCGCGTCTCCCGCAATCCCCGTACACACAGTGCCCGGAAGCGCAGTGCCCGTACAATAGAGGAAGACAGCCGCATGAAACGCATCGCCATCCTCGGGTCGACGGGCTCCATCGGACGCAGCACGCTCAGCGTGGTGGAGAGCTACCCCGAACGCTTCCAGGTCACCTCCCTCGCCGCCGGCGGCAACGCCGAACTGGCCTTTGAACAGGCCGCGCATTGGAAGCCGCTGGTGGTCTCGCTGGCCGAGGAAGCAGCCGCGGCAAGCCTCCGGAAAAGACTTCGCCAGGACGGCCTGGGAAGCATTGAAGTGGTCTGGGGCAGCGCCGGCACAGTCCGCGTGGCCACCCATCCCGAAGTGGATTTCGTAGTCAGCGCCATCGTCGGCGTCTCCGGCCTGGAGGCCACTTACGAAGCCGTCCGCGCCGGAAAAACCGTCGGTCTGGCCAACAAGGAATGCCTGGTAGTAGCTGGCGAGTTGATCACCGCCGAGGCGCGCAAACAGGGCAGACCGCTGTTGCCAATCGACAGCGAGCATAATGCCGTCCACCAGTGCCTGCGCGGCGGCAAAGCCGACAACAGCGAGGTTGAGCGCATCTGGCTCACCGCTTCCGGCGGCCCATTCCTCAATACTCCGCAGTCGGAATTTGCCTCGATAACGGTGCAGCAGGCGTTGAATCATCCCACCTGGAAAATGGGGCAGCGCATCACCATTGACTCGGCAACATTGATGAATAAGGGTTTCGAGGTGATCGAAGCGTGCCGCCTGTTCGCCATGCCGCCAGAGCGGGTGAAAGTCATTGTCCATCCGCAATCTACCATCCATTCGCTGGTCGAATTCGTCGATGGCAGCCTGCTGGCGCAAATCTCCGTGACCGACATGCGCCTGCCGATTCTCTACGCCCTGACCTATCCCGACAGGATCGCGTCGGACTTGCGCTTCTCCATCAGTGACTTACGGCACCTCGACTTCTGCCCCCCGGATGTGGCCAAATTCCCTTGTCTGCGTTTAGCGTACGAAGCGGCAGCCGCCGGAGGTGCTAAGACCATTGCCCTGAATGCCGCCGATGAGGTCGCGGTAGCCGGGTTCCTGGCCGGCGAAATCGGATTCCAGGAAATCGCGCAAATTATCGAAGAAGTAATGATGGCAACGCCCCCAACCAAGTTAGAATCTATACAGGAAGTGCTCGCTCTGGACCACGAGGCCCGCCTCTCAGCAAGAGAAATCGTAAAGCGACGTTACCAAAAGGCATCGCCCATCAGGGCCATTTCCTAACGGTAATTTTGGAGTAACCTTAGGTCGAATATGCCCCAGCTATTGTCTGTCCTGCACACCGTGGTCGTCATGGCGATCGTGCTCGGCTTCATGATCCTGATTCATGAATTCGGCCACTATGCCGCCGCCAAGTATTTCGGGGTCCGGGTGGAAGTGTTCTCCATCGGATTCGGCAAGCGCCTCATCGGCTTCACCAAAGGGGAAACCGACTATCGCATCGCTGCCATCCCGCTCGGCGGTTACGTGAAGATGTCCGGGGAGAACCCCATGGACAGCCGTTCCGATGATCCCGGCGAGTTCCTGAACCATCCCCGCTGGCAGCGCTTTATCATCGCCCTGGCCGGCCCCACCATGAACGTCATGCTCGCCGTCGCGCTGCTCACCGGCGTTTACATGGTGCATTATGAATATCCCGCCGTGCTCGATGGACCCGCCTTCGTCGGCTGGGTCAACCACAACACTCCCGCGGAACGCGCAGGCATTCAGAAGGGCGACAAAATCGTCCGGGTCGAGGAAGTGGAAAATCCCACCTGGGAGCAAGTCAATATCAAGGATGCCTTAAGCCCCAATCAGCCGCTCAAGTTCGGCATCGAGCGCGATGGCAAGGTCATGGAAAAGGTTCTGGTTCCGGAACCGATGGGTCCCAATCAATACGGTTCCGTGGGCTGGGTTCCTCAGGAACCGAACGTTTCCTTAACCCTGGTCGAACCCGGCATGCCCGCCGAAAAGGCCGGAATTAAAGTCGGCGACCAGATCCTGACCGCGAACGGAGAGGAAATTCCGGCGGTGGAAGCCCTCATCCAGATGTTGAGCCGCACCAAGGACCAGCCTCTGCAACTTGTGGTGTTGCGGAACGGTCAGAAGCTGACCTTCAACCTGAAACCTGTGCTCGACGCGGGCGTGGCCGGGCAGGAGCCCGCCTACCGTATCGGCATCGCCAGCGTTCCCACCAAGATCGTAAAGCTGAATTTTCCCGACGCCCTGAAGCGCTCGCTTTCCGACAATAAGCGCAGTTCTTTCCTCATCCTGGAATTGCTGCAAAAGATGGTGCAGCGCAAAGTCTCGATGCGCCAGGTGGATGGTCCCATTGGCATCGGCAGCGCCGTGGGCGCGGCCGCCCGCGAAGAAGGCTGGACCCCGCTGCTGCTGATCACCGCCGCCATCAGCCTGAATCTCGGCATCATGAACCTGCTGCCCATTCCGATTCTCGATGGCGGGGTCATCCTGCTGCTCTTCATCGAGAGCCTCATGCAGAAAGAAATCAGCCTGCCCATCAAAGAACGCATCTACCAGGCCGCCTTTGTCTTTCTGGTGCTCTTTGCGGTCATGGTCATCTACAACGATCTGGTCAAGACCCTGCCCGGTCTCTCCAGAATGCCCTAATACTTTTTCCTCTGAATTCAGACCGCCCCGTCCGGGTCGCGTTTTTTGCGACCGGGCGGGGCTTTTCCTCCCCCTGCCGAGTCCCGCAACTCACCGAGGCCATTCACTTAGGTGTTTGTGTCGCCCGGGAATTGCGGGGGACGATTTCGCGCATCCCTCCGCCTGGTTTAAAATGGGAAATCAGTTATGGCCGAGATTAAACGTAGAAAGAGTTTAACCGTCTCCATCGGCGGAGTCCGCGTCGGTGGTACTGCACCCGTCATGGTGCAGTCCATGACCAATACCGACACTGCCGACATCCCCGGCACCATCAAGCAGGTCGCCGCGCTGGCTCGCGCCGGCAGCGAGGTGGTTCGCGTCACCGTCAATAACGACGAGGCCGCCAAAGCCATCCCCCACATCGTCGAAGGCTTGGACAAGCTGGGTCTGCGCGTTCCCATCGTTGGCGACTTCCACTACAACGGCCACCTGCTGTTGACCAAATATCCCGGCTGCGCCGAGGGTCTGGCCAAATACCGCATTAACCCCGGCAATTCCAGCATTGGAAAAAAGGGCGACGACAACTTCCGCACCATGATCGAGGTCGCCGTACGCCACCAGAAGCCCGTGCGCATCGGCGTAAACTGGGGCTCGCTCGACCAGGCCCTGCTCACCCGCATGATGGACGAAAACTCGCGCCTGCCGGAACCAAAAGACGCCCGCGATGTCACCATGGAGGCGATCGTGGTCAGCGCCCTGACTTCGGCCAAGCTGGCCGAGCAGTTCGGGATGCGTTCCGACCAGATCATCCTCAGCGCAAAAGTCAGCGGCGTGCAGGACCTCATCGACGTCTACCGCATCCTCGCCTCACGCTGCGAATATCCCTTGCACCTCGGATTGACCGAAGCCGGCATGGGCGCCAAAGGAATCGTCGCCTCCAGCGCCGCTCTGGCCGTTTTGCTGCAGGAAGGTATCGGCGACACCATCCGCGTCTCTCTAACCCCCGCTCCCGGTGGAGATCGCGCCGAAGAAGTGCGCGTGGCGCAGCAAATTCTGCAGTCGCTCGGCATTCGCAGCTTCACCCCGCAAGTCACCGCCTGCCCCGGATGCGGTCGCACCACCAGCACCTTTTTCCAGGAAATGGCGGAGCAGATTCAAACCTACTTGCGCGAACAAATGCCGATCTGGAAAGAAACTCACAGCGGCGTCGAAGAAATGAAAGTTGCCGTCATGGGCTGCGTGGTCAACGGCCCCGGCGAATCGAAGCACGCCAGCCTGGGAATTTCATTGCCCGGAACCTTCGAGGAACCGAAAGCTCCCGTCTACGTGGACGGCCGCCTGTTCACCACCCTCAAGGGCGACAAAATTGTGGCCGAGTTTATCCAGATCCTCGACGACTACGTGGACTCGCACTACGCCGTCAAAGAAAAAGAAGCGGTAATTTAACCCGCCGTTTTGATTGAGGAAGTGGATGGCGCTGCCCTCGTTATAGAATCAGTCGCCGAGTTACTGGAGGGTCGCTTCGACAGGCGGCCTTTTTGTATGCCGCAAACCAATTCTTCTGCGCAAACCGTGACCACGCGCGGCTGCGTCGTCGGCGGCGGCCCCGCCGGTATGATGGCCGGCTTTCTCCTCGCCCGCGCCGGCGTCGATGTCGTCGTTCTCGAGAAACATGCGGACTTCCTGCGCGACTTTCGCGGCGATACCATCCATCCTTCCACCATGGAAATGATGTACGAACTGGGAATCCTCGACGATTTCCTCCGCCGCCCCCATCAGAAAATCGAGCGGGTCAGCGCCGAGATTGAGGGCGTTAAGATTCCGGTCGGCGATTTCACCCATCTCCCGACTCATTGCAAATTTATCGCCCTGATGCCGCAATGGGACTTCCTGAATTTCATCGCCGAAAAAGCCAGCGCCTATCCCCACTTCCATCTGCTCATGCAAGCGGAAGTCATCGGCCTGATCGAGGAGAACGGCCGGGTCGCCGGCGTCCGCGCCAGCACCATTCAAAATAACAATCAGGGTTCGCCGGGCATGTTGGAAGTCCGCGCCGATTTAACCCTCGGCGCCGATGGCCGGCACTCGATCGTGCGCGAGAAGGCGGGCCTCGAAGTCATCGACCGGGGCGCTCCCATCGACGTCCTCTGGATGCGCATCTCCGGCAAACCGGGCGACGAAGTCGCCGCCCTGGGCCGCATCCGCGACGGACACATTCTCGTCACCATCGACCGCGGCGACTACTGGCAGTGCGCCTATGTGATTCCCAAAGGTGAAGCCGAACGCATCCGCCAAGCAGGACTGCCCCAATTTCGCGAAGCCATCGCCACCGTGGCTCCCTTCCTGCGTGAGCGCACCCACGAACTCAAAAGCTGGGACGATGTCAAACTGCTGACCGTAACCGTCGATTATTTGCGGCAGTGGTGGCGCACCGGCCTGCTCTGTTTCGGAGATTCCGCGCACGCCATGTCGCCGGTCGGAGGAGTCGGCATCAACCTGGCCATTCAAGACGCCGTAGCTGCCGCGAATATTCTGGCGGAGCCTTTATTGCAACGCGCAGTCACCGACGAGCAATTAGCCCAGGTCCAGAAGCGCCGCGAATTCCCCACCCGCATGACGCAGCGCTTGCAAGTCATCGCGCATCACCGAATCCTCATGCCCGCCCTGAGTAACCAGATTCGCCAGATCCCGTGGGCCGTACGACTCTTCCAACAATTCCCCCGACTGCGCCGCATCCCCGCGCGCCTCATCGGCTTAGGCTTCAGACCCGAACACGTGCGCACGCCGGAGAAACAGCCGGGCGTGGCAACAACGAGCAGTACCGACGCGGCTTAAAACTGCCTCTTTTGAGAGGGATCGCAGAAAAACGGCTGGATTGAGAAGCAGATTTTGGGGTGGGAGACGGGAATTGAACCCGCAACCGTCGGAGCCACAGTCCGATGCTCTACCGATTGAGCTACTCCCACCGCAGATGTCGATTATAGCAACTGCGGCGAGAGTCGGGCTTTTGCCCTACTTTCCCGAACCTATCCCCGGCCTACGCCCATGTACTGGAAACCCAGGGCGCGCAGCCGCGAGGAGTCGAGCAGATTCTTCGTGTCGATAATAATCGGCCGCTTCACCAGGTGCCGGATCTTCGCGAAATCCAGGGTTCGGAATTCGGGCCAACCCGTCGCCACGATCAATGCGTCCACGCCCTCGGCAACGCCATAGGCGGATTCGCAGTATTTCACCATGCCACTCAGTTGCATCTTAGCGTCCGGCATGGCCACCGGATCGTAGGTCCGTACCCGCGCGCCCCCGGCCAGCAGGTCCTGCGCCAGTTGCACCGATGCCGATCCCGCGACGGAGTTGGTATTGGGCTTGAACGCCAGCCCTAAAATACCGATGTCTTTGTTCTGCACCGTGTCGATTGCGTCAGCTACTTTTTGCAGAAGCCGCGTGGCCACATCGAAATTCACCTCGCGTGCGGCATTCAGCACTTTCAGCTCAATGTCGTTCTCCAGCGCGAGGCCGGTCAGCGACTCCATATCGCTCTCGGCGAAGATTCCTCCCATGCCGGCGCCCGGTTGCAGACAACGCGGAGCGATTTTCTTGTCCAGCCCGAGCGCGAGCGAAAGGCTGACGGCATCCGCGTTCACGTGCTCGCACAAACTGGCAATTTCGTTGATGAAGGAAATTTTGGTGGCCACGAATGCCGTCGTCGCTTCCCGCGTCAGCTCCGCCGTTTCGTAATTGGTTACCAGCACCGGAACCCCGCGCATCACCAGCGGATGAAAAATCTGCTTCAACGAAGACACGGCTTCGCTCGATGGCGTCCCCAGAACAATGCGATCCGGCCAGTTGAAATCCTCGACCGCGCAGCCGTTGGTGAAGAACATCGGTTGGCACACCAGAAGGCTTTTCAGACCCTTCGCCTGCAGCGCGTTTTCCACCTTTCTCGTCGAGCCCACACGTACCGGGGTGACCACCGAGAGCACCTGGAAGCGTCCCGCCGCGCTCGCCAGGCGGACCGCGATTTCCTCGATGCCCCGGGGCGAGTCTTCAGCCAGGAAAATCACTTGCGTCTTGCGCGCCAAGTCTTCCGGATCAGAGGTGTACACCAGACGGCCGGACCGCACGTTGCGCCGAATCACATCCTGCAGATTTTTTTCGAAGAAAGGTATATTGCCCTTGGAAACTTCCTCTAGTCGCGAGCGGTCGGCGTGGCAGCAACAGACCGGTGTGCCAAAATCTGCCAGACAAGCGGAAAGTACGGTTGCAAGGTAGCCGGATCCGTAAACCCCAATTTGCATAATCTCTCTTTCTCTAGGTAAATTGCGCTCACGAAAATCGCGCTCGACAGGCGTTGGCCATCGCGTTCGAATCGCGACCGCGGCCTCGCCATCAAACCCTGGCAGCTTGGGGATAGTTCAGATTGCTGCGGGTTGAGACTATGGTAATTTGGCCCGCGCAGTTAGCAATGACCTGAAAGGTCATGTACCGGTGACCAGTGAATTGGCCCTTTAGGTGCGGTTTTTACCCCGGAGATGGCGGCTTTGGTGGGCAGCGCCGGCGAATGACGGAACCGTAGCTTTATTTATTTTACGACTTGGACGACAATTGGCCGCGTCCCAACAGAACGGGCGCGACATCCTGCCACGTGCCATCCTTCTCGCGGACAAACATCAAACGTTCCACTTCTACCTCGCGTTCGCCCCGGAACTTCGCCCAACGCTCCCGCGCCACCTGTAATGCGGCGCGCGCCTGATCATCTTTTTCCGTTTTTAAAATCGTGACGTGCGGAGTGTAAGGCCAGCTCTCCTGGCAGCGCAGACCCTTCCCGCAAAGCTGATCGTGCAGTTCGCGCATACGATACACCGCCTGCTTCACTTCGATGAACACGGTCGGGGTATTGGGTAGAAAAGTTTCCACGTCTCCCAGTTCGACATTAAAAGGGACGACATGACTACAGGCTTCCTCGAGAAACTCCAGTGCCGCCGCTTCGCCGCCGCTCAGCTCGCGGGGCGGAAGAATCGTCAGATGCGCCGCCATATGCGCCGTGGTCGGGTGCAGCTCCTGGCGCAGTTGTTCGACAAACTCGCCGACCGGGTTGCGGATGTAGGTTACCAGTGCGTAGCGTGGGCTGGGCATGACTTCCGAGCAAAATTATAGCCTGAGTCCGGCCTGCCGGCGCATCCCCCATGCGGGGAGTGTCACGAAGGTCACAGGCCGGGCCTCATTCTCCGCCGCACCCTTCTGGCTCCGCCAATGATTGCGTGCGATACTTCCCTGCGTTTATTTGCTGCGATCCATCGCGGCAATCGGGAGTGCCATGTATCAGCCTGAAGCTTACGGAATTGCGCTGTTGTTCATGATCGGAAGTATGCTGTGCTGGGGCTCGTGGGCCAACACCATGAAGCTCACTCCCGGATACGCCTTCCAGTTGTTTTATTGGGACTACGTCCTCGGCATTGTTCTGGCCAGCCTGGGGTGGGGCTTGACCCTGGGGAACTGGGGCGGAGGCAATCTCTCCTTTCTCAACAATATCCGCCAGGTGGACGGACGGCATCTCTGGTTTGCTCTCGCCGGCGGCGCAGTCTTCAACGTCGCCAACCTTCTCCTGGTGGCCGCCATCGATATCGCCGGCCTGGCCGTCGCCTTCCCCATAGGAATTGGACTGGCGCTGGTGGTTGGCGTTCTTTTGAATTACGCAATCTCTCCCAAGGCCCACCCCGGATTGCTTTTTGGCGGCGTCGCCCTGGTGGTGCTCGCCATTCTCTTTGACGCTCTCGCCTATCGCCGCCGCGAAACCGTGCGCCGTTCCGTCAGTGTCCGTGGCATCTGGATCAGCCTCGCTTGCGGCATCCTGATGGGAATTTTTTATCCCCTGGTAACCAAGGCGTTGACGGGAGAACATTCGCTCGGCCCCTACACCGTTGCCCTGTTTTTTTCTTTCGGAGTCCTGCTTTGCGCTGTGCCCGTAAACTATCTCTTCATGAAGAAGCCTCTCACCGGCACCCCTCCGGTCTGCATGGTGCAATACTTCCGGGCGAAACCCGCATGGCATGTTTGGGGGGCCCTTGGCGGCGTCATCTGGTGCACGGGAACGGTCTTCAACCTCGTTGCTTCGCACGCGCAAATTGTCGGCCCCGCCGTTTCCTACGCGATCGGCCAGGGCGCTACGATGATCTCGGCCATATGGGGGGTCTTCATCTGGAAGGAATTCGCCGGCGCGCCGCCGGCCTCTCGCAAGCTGCTGCCCGCCATGTTCATCTTCTTCCTTCTCGGCCTCGCCTCCATCGCCATCGCGCCGGTGTTCGTCAAATAAAGAGAACCATGATGCAGAACCCCATCGTTGTCGTCGGCAGTATCAATCTCGATCTGGTCGCCGGAGCGGATCGCATTCCGCAGGTGGGGGAGACCGTCATCGGGCATAGCTTCCACACCTTTTATGGCGGAAAAGGCGGCAACCAGGCGGTGGCCGCCGCGAAACTCGGCTATCCGGTTGCCCTGCTCGGATGCGTCGGCAGCGATCCTTTCGGGAAGCAGTTAAGGGCCGGTTTGGATAACGCGGGCGTCGATACTACTTACGTCAACACGGTGGAAGGAGAATCTGGCGTCGCCCTTATCACCACCGGGCGGAGCGGCGAGAACAACATCGTGGTCGTGCCCGGCGCCAACGCCCAACTAACCCCGGACGCGCTGCAAAAAGCTTCCCCGCTCCTGGAGCGCGCCGGAATCCTTTTGGCCCAACTCGAAATTCCCCTGGAAACGGTGGACTGCCTCGCCCAGTTCGCCGAGCGCCACGGCATCCCGCTCATCCTCGATCCGGCCCCGGCCCGCGATCTTCCCACCACGCTCCTGCAGAGGCTCAACTGGCTGACGCCCAACGAGACCGAAACCCGGGAACTCCTCCATCGCGACTTCGCGGAAGGCGAGAAAGGCTTCGACGCGGCCGCCGACCAACTTCTGCAACGGGGCGCTCAGAACGTCCTTTTGAAGTTAGGCACGAGCGGTTGCCTCATAGCTCGAGGCAAGGCGGCTCAAGGCAATGCGGCTGCAAGCAATGCGACTCAAGATAAAGCGGCGAAACTACGTGTGCCCGCCTTTTCCGTGCAGGCGGTGGACACGACCGCCGCCGGGGACGCATTCAACGCCGGCTTTGCCGTGGCCCTGATGCGCGGTTCCACCGTCGAGCAGAGCGCAGTGTTTGCCTCCGCCGTCGCCGCAGTTTCGGTAACCCGTCACGGAGCCCAACCCTCCATGCCGGACTTGAACGAGGTGAATGCATTCTTGCGAGCCCAACCGGCGCCGTAACCACTTCCTGATCTCGCCCGGCGATACTCCGACCCCCCTCGCCGTCGTCACAGCAACCATTTCCCTGGGACAGGCCCCTAGTCCAGGTGAACTTTGGGCTCAACGGACATGCCAGGGCGCAAGCGATACAAATCTTTTTGATTCGCATTGAATCGTATCCGCACGGGCAGCCTCTGTACGATCTTGACGTAGTTGCCGGTCGCATTTTCGGGTGGGAACAGGCTGGATCGATCTCCCGTAGCGGCGGGCATGTACTCTACCGTCCCACTGAACGACTCATCCAGTGAATCCACGTCGATGCTCACCTTCTGGCCGACGTGCATCTTCCGGAGTTGGGTCTCCTTAAAGTTCGCGGTCGTCCAAACATTGTCAATCTGGACCACCACCACGAGCTGCTGACCTTGCGAAACTCTGCCGCCGATTTCCGCGCTACGCTGGCTCGCGATCCCGTCGACCGGGGCCACAATATGGCAGTAGCTCAGGTTGAGCAGAGCCGTATCCAGTTGCGCTTTCGCCGAGTCCACGCTGGCTTTCCGAGAATCGACGGTCGCCTTGTGAGCCGTGAGCTGGCGGGGCAAATTGGCCTTGTCCTCAGAATGTTTGGTCTGCTGCTGACGCAGCGTCGCCTTTCTCTGCTCAACGATCTGCTCCGAAGACGCGGCCGCGTAACGGCTCGCCTCCACCGCCGCCTCATCCGCGCCAGCGCTGGCAACATATTGGTCATAGTCGGATAGGGAGATTTCTCCCTGGTCGACCAATTTCTTGTAGCGCACCAGATCGGACTGGGCTTTCCGGTTGCTCGCCTCGGCCTGACGCAGCTTCGCGACGTTGCTGTCGTAGTCGCGCCGAGCGCTGGCGATTGCCGCCTCCGCATTGATGACTTGCTCCACGTCCGTATCCACCGTGGCCCGGTTCGAAGTCACCGTGATCGGCACGTTGGGACTTTCGGCAGCCGCCTGAGCCATGGCTTGTTCGTAGCCCGCGCGGGCCTGTGCCACCAATACTTCGTAGTCGCTCGGATCGAGATCGACCAGGGTTTGGCCAGCCTTTACCGGCTGGTCATTTTCGACATAAACCGCCTTCACGGTCCCGGCCACACGGGATGCGATCGCGTTGAGGTGGCCGTTGATTTGCGCGTCATCCGTCGATTCGTAGGTGCGGGAGTAGAGCCACCACGCGATCCCAGCTACGAGCACAACCACCCCGACAGCGACACCGATGATGATTCGTCGCCGTTTAGTGGCGGGATCCATCGGCTTCTTCTCTTCTTCTTTCTTATCGTCATCCTTTTCCCCCTTCTTATCGTCGCTCTTCTCTCCCTTCTTATCATCGTCCTTCTCTCCAGCATCGGCCTTCTTGTTCTGATCTTTGTCTTTCTGATCGCCTTCCCTCCGGCCCCCGTCTTTGTGACCATTGCCTTGCGATTTGTTTCCCTGGTCGCCGGGTGCGGGCTGACTTTTGTCGCCCGTGGGCTGATCGAGCTCTTGCGGCTTCCGATCTTGCTCTTCTTCGTCGGTCGTGGTAGGCATGGTCAATTTCCTTTCAACATGTTCGGTATGAACTGTTCGGCTTGCCCAGTCGCTCGGGCAAGGCTGATGCGGGCCAGATTGAGAGAGAAGAGTGTGCTGACGTAGTCCCGCTCCGCCGAGGCGACGGTCTCTTGCGATTGCACGACCTCTACTGAATTCGCGACGCCGGCGGCGAAGCGGTCGAGCGACTGGGTGAGAATTTCAGCCGCCACTTTGCGATTCTCGATGGCGACCGCCATCTGATCGGTGGCCACCTGCAAGTCGACATAAGCTTGTCGCACATCAAGTTCGACCACGCCTTTTTCATCGGCATATTCCGCTTGGCGCTGGCTGAGCGCGGCATCTGCCTGTTCAACATCCGCTCTTACGCGACCGCTTTGAAAAATCGGGATGGTGACCGTGGCTGCGGCCTGAAAAACGGAAACTCCCTTGTTCGGGTTTATCCCCTCGAGGCCGTAGTCGCCCTTGACCGCAAGCGACGGGAGATACTCCGAAATCGAGGCTCTGTGACCTTCGCTTGCGGCGTTCAATTGCAGCCGTGCGGCCTTAAGATCGGAGCGCTCCTCGAATGCAAGTTTGAGCGCCTCTTCAAGCGGGACAGCCTCACGCACCTGGACGGGCAGGTCTTCACTCAAGGTGAACACCTGGCCCACAGGGAGGCCGATCAGCCTTGCCAGTTGCATGGTCTGTTTCACCAGGTCACCGCGCAAAGAGACCAACCTCTGTTGCTCGGTTTGATATTCCACAAAGCTTTTATTCCGGTCGATGGAGGCTTTCGTTCCCGCCTGGTACTGGTGCTCGGTTTGCTTGAAGGTCGCTGCCGCCTGCTTGACCTGCGATTCCTGGGACAACACATTGGCTTTGCTCGCCAGGACTCGAAGGTAGGTTCCGCCGACCGCCAAAACGATGAGTTCGCGTGCATCCTGGGCGCTCATCTGCGCCGCTTCTGCCGAGGCCTGCGATTGACGCAGGTTGTGGAGCGAAGTCAGGCTGAGGTCCTCGCTGACATTGGCGAGCGCGCTGTAGTAGTGGAACGGTCCGACCGTGGTTGGCAATGGAATACTGCTGCCGAATGTGCCGGAGCTGAGTCCTTGGGTCGCGAGATCGATTTTGGCTCCGTTCTCAGACAATGTCCCGTAGATGTTCGGCAGCATCTTGCTGAGCGCTGCCAGCCGCTCACCCCGCAACTGTCGCACCGACGAGTTCGCGCTGATGGCGCCCAGGTTGAAGCGCAGCCCGCGGCGGATCGCATCCGCAATGTTCAGCGTAAGCGGACCTTGCGGTGCGTTCGGATCGGTAATGCTGCCTTGGTACGCGCCCGACACCTGGATGGTGCTGTTGACGGTGTTGACGCTGGAATTGGCGCCGTTTCCGCTGGAGGATTGCTCCGCCTGAACGGTGCCGCCACTCTGCGTCCTGCCGGAAGGGGGCAACTGGTCGGCCCTGGGAAGCGAAGAGGAGTCGCTTTGGGCGAAACTGGCGCCGCAAAGCACAATGAAGGCAGCTCCTCGGAACACATTGATCAATCGCAACTTCAAGTATGACTTCTCTTTGCCGTCTCGCATCAGGCCGCTCCTCACTTTGCCTCTCACTCGGCCCCTGCCGGGGCTCCCTCGCCGGGTTTGTTCTTGCTCAGCAGGAAAGCGACAGAGCAACATTCCCAACGCCATCCAGCTCAGCAAGCGATAGACGTCGGCATATCCGAGCACTGCAGCTTGTTGATTGAGCTGGTTATAAATATGCTCCCCGCGCCATCGCGCTCTCCTCCCGGACCGCCGCCGTATGCCTTGGAGAGCGCGTCGAGCCGTTGCGCAAAGACCGGGTTTGCCGCCTGCATATGATCGGCGAGCCGATTTTGATGAAATAGCGAACGATTCATCACGATGGCTCCGGTAATCGAAATGAAGATGCTGCCTCCGACATTGCGGGCAAAGTTGATAATTCCCGAGACCTGATTGCTCGCTTCTTTGGGCAGGCCCATGTAAGCGGCGTTGGTGATCGCGATAAAGCACAGTGGAATGGCGGCGACTTGCAACATCCGCAACCACGAGCCGAAGCCGAAACTCATCGACAAGGAGAGATGGGTGGAGCTGTAGTAGAAGGCGGCGGCAAAGCAGGCGAAGCCGCATACGGCGAGATTGCGTGCGGCAAACTTGTCGGCCGCGATCCCAGATAGCGGCGCGAGAACCAAAAGTACAAGGCCCCCGCCCGTGAGTGCCTTTCCAGCAACGGTTGCGGTGTAGCCCAGAAGCTGCTGCGAGAACTGCGGCTGTAACACTGTGCTCGCGTTGAGAAGTCCGCCGACCAACAGCATGAGGAAGGCACAAATAGCGAAATTCTTGAACTTGAACAATTTGAGATTCATGATCGGGTTCTTGGCGTCCCACTCCCGCCAAATGAGCCCAATCATGCCCAGGACAAATAGGGCTGCACATATTCGGATGAAGCCAGAAGCCATCCAATCGTTCTCTTCTCCTTTGTCGAGCATCACCTGCATGCCGCCCATGGCGACTGTTAATAACCCCAGACCGATGTAATCGAGCTTCTTGAGGTTCGCCAGCGTCGCTTTAATCCAGGGGGGATCTTCCACAAAGCGCGTAACCAGGATGAACGCAAGAATGCCGACTGGAATGTTGATATAAAAAATCCATCTCCAGTTGTAGTTGTCGGTAATCCAGCCGCCGATCGTCGGCCCGATTGAGGGGGCCAGCACGGTGACGAGAGCGTAGAGAGCGAAGGCTTGGCCGCGCTTGTTCTCATCGAACGAATCCGCCATGATCGCCTGCGCCATCGGTTGCAAACCCCCGCCCCCGGCACCCTGCAAAATGCGGCAGATCAAAAGCATCGGAAGCGACACCGAGATACCGCAAAGAAAGCTCGAAACCGTAAAGATGGTGATGCACAAGAGAAAAAAACGCTTGCGCCCGATAACGCTGGATGCCCAGGCACCCATGGGAAGAACGATGGCGTTCGATACCAGGTAGCTCGTGAGAACCCAGGTTCCTTCGTCGGTGCTAGCGCCTAGATTGCCGGAGATGTGAGGCAAAGCGACGTTTGCGATGGAGGTATCAAGCACCTCCATAAAAGCCGCAAGCGCCACGGTTGCCGCAATCACCCAGGGATTGACCTTCGGCTTCCATTGTCGCTCGGCGGGGGCAGGCGCCATAAATCAGTCGAATGCCGGAGTGGTATCGGTGAAATAGCCAGTCTATGCTTGGAGCGCAGCCCAAACTGAGCAAAAGGGACCAACTTGGGAGTGTTTCACCCTTCCGTCACCCTCTAAGCCGAAGTTATTGCGGGCCCAAGTGATTTGCTTCCTGGCCGAAGTTTGGGTTTAGCTTGCAGCAGGTCGATGATAATGATCGTTCCCCGCGCCCTCCGCCAGCGGTGCTCACGGTTTGCGAACTGGAAAGGTAAGGGGAAAAATCATGGTTCGTGCTGGTAGCCGCGTTGGAAAGTACTTTAGAATCAATTCTGCTAGTCATGTCGGGGCGTAGCGCAGCCTGGTAGCGCACCTGCCTTGGGCGCAGGGGGTCAGGAGTTCAAATCTCCTCGCCCCGACCAATTCCCTTCTTGTTTGCACGCGATGGCAGGCTCTACGTAGCCGCACCGATCCCCTAACGGGTAAGTGAATGCAGGTGGAACGGGTAGGAGAAGGGCGCAGCGCTGGCCCAATGCCGGAATCAGTGGCCCTTGGAAAGCGCCGCGCTGGTGATCAGTTTCCGGGACGGAAACTGCAGCGAGACTGCATCCGCCAGAAAGCTTACTACAACGCTCGTCTCGCGCTCCGTGGACTCGCCTGCGTCCCGGCTATCTTGATGCCTCGCCGCCTGCGGGTCCGCCGACAGCGCGCCATAGTGCCACAGACGCACCGCATTCGCGGCCGCTTCCGCCAACGGCTGTTTCCCGCTGAGCACGTGAACCTGCTTTACCAGGCCGTTCGCCGCCACCACGATTTGCAGGCGCACTTGCCCGGTGATGTTTTCATCCGGCGCCACCGGATACACCACGTGCCCCATGGGAGCTTCCGCCACCAGTAAGCGCGACCCTGACGGCGTCAGCGGTCTACTCAGGGACACCGGCAAGGCGTGCGGCCGCGGCGTGAGGCGGGCAAGATCCTCCGCGCTCGGTGGAACCGGCGTCCGAGTCAGGGCGCTGATCGCCAAATCCTCGGTATGAAACAAGAATCGATGGCCAAAGAACAGCCCCAGTGCCAGACTCACCGCCGCCAGGCCCACGCCCACGTTCCAGCGCAATCCCCGCTGCCCCATGGCCCGCATCACGTCCCAATTCGCCGTCTTGGCTGGCGTTTTGGTAGCCCTCGTCGCAGCCTTAACCCTGGTCTTGCCCAATGCCGGATTCGGATTCGAAGTCGCCGGCACCGCCCCAGCTTTCGCGCCAGTTTCCGTCGCCGGCGGCGGATTGAGCGCCCATATATTCACGCCCGGCTCAAGCGCTTCAATTCCCGCGTGATTCTCATGCGCCGCCAGGTGCTTGCTCCAGATGACGCGGAACGAAGCTTTGTGCTGCCCTCTTTGCAGAGTGATGGTCTGCCCCGGAGCCAACTCGGCGCGCAATCCGCCCAACCGGCAGCCAATGTCGCTGATCTCCAGGGTGTGCGCCCACTGCGCCGGCAAAGCGCCCGTCTGCTCGTCCGACCACACCCGTAGGGGAAGAACCATCTTGGTGCGGGGACAGCGCTGCAATCCATCTGACATCGAGCCTAGTTTATGCCCGCTCTGTAATTGGACACCAGTTACCGAAGTTATCGCGAAGCGACAAGCAACGCGCTAAGCCGGACCCACTCTTCGAATCCCGCCATCACTGCCCCGAATTTCTTCGCACGCTTGACGGATCGCCCGGAGCCGTGGAGGATTGACTTGCCCACGGAAGTCCGCCGGCAACCGAAGACGGAAAGTGCAGCGTCCACCATGAGTAGTCTGACCATGAGCGCCGTGCCTCCAGTTATTTTCCTTGGCAGTGCGCTGTTGCTCTTTGGTTGCTCGAACATTCTTCCCCGTGCGGAGCCCGCCATGCGTGCCCCCCTCCGGCGATTCATCCTGCAAGCCGTGGTTTCGCTGGCTGTCCTCGGTGCGGCCCTTTTTGTAGTCTTGACGCATGGACGCGACTACGGCAATAAGCCCTGGGCCTATGCTTCCATGGGCATGGTCGTCGGTTACTGGATGAAGGCAAAATAAGCGGCGCCCCGAGCCCGCTGTCATTTTTCCGCCGGCTGTTAGAATTCTCTCTCATGATTTTTCGCAGCGATAACCGAGCTCCCGAACAAGTTCGTCCCGTGAACATCATTCCCGACTTCATCTCCACCGCGGAAGGTTCGGCACTCATCGAAATGGGCAACACCCGCGTCATCTGCACCGCTTCGGTCGAGGAGACGGTTCCCGCTTTTTTGCGCAATTCGGGCAGAGGATGGATTTCCGGCGAGTATGGCATGCTGCCGCGATCCACCCTGACCCGCTCCACCAGGGAAGCGGCCAGGGGCAAACAGAGCGGCCGCACTCAGGAGATTCAACGCCTCATCGGACGCTCTCTGCGAGCGGTCGCCGATTTGAAACGGCTCGGCGAGCGCACCATCTGGATCGATTGCGACGTCATCCAGGCCGACGGTGGAACCCGCACCGCATCCATCACCGGCGCATTCGTCGCCCTCGGCCTCGCCTTGCAGCGACTGGTCGATGCCGGCACCCTGAGTTCCGCGCCCATCAAGGATTTTGTGGCGGCCATCAGCGTCGGAATCGTGGATGGCGAGGTGCTCCTCGACCTCAACTATGAAGAAGACTCGCGCGCCGACGTGGATATGAATTTCGTCATGACCGCGGGCAACAAAATTGTCGAACTACAAGCCACCGCGGAGCACCAGGTGTTCGACGATACGCAACTCGCCAAAATGATGTCGCTGGCCCGGCAGGGCATTCAGTCCCTGATCGCCAAACAACAGACCGTGCTGGGGACCCTGGCGCTGCGCCAGTAACTTCGTTTGTCATCCCCACAAGGCTTGTCATCCCGAGCGTAGCGAGGGATCTGCAGTCCCGCGCCCGGGTTGTCAAGCCAACGCCTCTCCGGGGCGTTGATGAATCCGCCGCAAACCCAGCCGATCCCAGGTGTCTTGGTTTAGAATTATTCCGCACTCCCAGGAGGTTCCATGAAGCTCACCCCCGGAAAACTCGCGGGCCTGAAGGCTGTTTCCAATGATCACGGCGTGATCGCCGCCGCCGCCATGGACCAGCGCGGCTCTTTGCAGAAATCTCTGGCCAAGGAAAAAGGCTCGGCCGTGTCCGACGAAATGATGGAGGAGTTCAAAATTCTGGTCAGCGAAGTTTTAACCCCCCATGCCAGCGCCATCCTGCTCGATCCGGAGTGGGGACTGCCCGCCGCCAAGCGCCGCGCGAAAAATGCCGGACTGCTGCTCGCCTACGAAAAGACGGGCTACGACAAGACGGGCATCGGACGACTGGGCGATCTGCTCGACCACTGGTCGGCGCAACGCTTAAAGGAAGCGGGCGCGGATTGCGTCAAGATTCTCCTCTATTACTCACCCTTCGACACCAAAGATATTAACGATCAGAAGCACGCCTGGGTGGAGCGCATTGGCGACGAGTGCCGCGCCAACGACATCCCGTACTTTCTCGAATTCGTGGGCTACGAGGAAGGCGCCGACGAGAAAGGCTTCGACTATGCGAAAAAGAAGCCGCAGATTGTCACCGAATCGATGCGCGAGTTCAGCAAGCCGCGCTATGGCGTCGATGTGCTCAAAGTGGAAGTGCCGGTAAACATGCAGTTCGTCGAGGGCACGAAGTCCTTCAAGGGACAGAAGGCTTATACCCGGAAGGAAGCGATCGATTTGTTTCACGCCGCCGCCAACGTCGCGACCAAACCATTTATTTATCTCTCCGCCGGAGTAAGCAACGCGGAGTTCAGCGAGACCCTGGAACTGGCGGGAGAATCGGGTGTGAAATTCAACGGCGTCCTCTGCGGACGCGCCACCTGGAAAGAAGGCATTCCCATCTATGCCAAACAAGGCGCGGCCGCCTTCCGCAAGTGGCTGGAGACCGAAGGCGTGGCCAATATCAACAACGTCAACAGCAAACTGAAAGCCGCGACCAGTTGGCATTCCATGTACGAACTGGAGCCGGCTCTCGTGTAAGTGCGATAGATTCTGATTTTTGAGCTGACAAGGCGGGTCCGAGCTGGGAGGACTCGCCGTTTTTGTGCCAAGTTTCCAGTGCCGACGCGGAAAATTGCGGCACCTCGCGTCCCAAACCGTAAAGCCTCACGCGACGCTCGCCGCTTCCCGCGCCCGATCCGGTTATGAACTTACGTCTCGCTGGCTCGCGATGTTTCATCACTTTGGCATCGAGTCTCCTGCCGCTGACTCCTGCCGCGCTCGCGGCATCCCCCGACTCGCACTGCCCGGCCAACACCGGCGCGCTCTACCAGCGCATCCGCGCCGTAACGCTAGACCCGCAGCGCGTTTATCGCGTGCGCAATGCGTCCATCGACCGGCCTGATCTCCACCTTGATCTCGACGACGGCACCCTGGCGTTCACCGAAGACATCTGCGGACAAATCACGGGCGCGGCTTTTGCCGGCGAGGGCGAAGTCCGCCTCCGCCCACCCAACCTCGTGGAGCGCGGATCGCTCGCGCTCTTCACCGGCATGGCGATTCTGGAAGAGCAGTTCACCTCCGCTTATCTGCGCTTTAACGACCAGACGGCGGAGAAATTGCTCCCCTATCTCACGCCGGCTTCAGACGGCGTCGGTTTCGTAAAACAATGGAGCGAAGCCGCTCCCACTCTCGCCGAGTTTGACGCCCTGCGCCTGCTCGTCGACTTCAGTCATTTTCTTCCCGGCGGAACACGAAACGCAAGGCAACTTCTCGCCCCTACTGCACGCCCATTTGCTGGGCAGGAAGCTGGGCGCTTTCGAAATCGTCTCGGATGCGGCCGCACCCGAGTCTTTGTGGGCCGGGCAGACGCGAATGAAGGATGGCGCCTTGTTCTTCGACATCTGGACCTCCTTCGCTCCCGGCGGCGTCGCCGCCAGTCCGGTGGGCGACGCTTCGATCGCAAGTTTCCAGATTCAGGCCACCGTGCATCCCCCAACCCTCTTGCAAGCCGCGACCGCCATCCATCTCCAGGTTCGACGTGGCGGAGCCCGGACGTTGCTCTTCGAGTTATCCCGGTTCCTGAAGATAGAAAGTGTCCAGGCAGATGGGCGCGCCGTCGACTTTATCCAGAATCCGGCGATGGAAGGCTCTCAACTGCGACGCAAGGGAAATGATCTGGTCGCCCTCGTCTTCCCCGCCCCGCTCGCCGCCGGCCAGCAACTCCAGCTGCGATTCGCTTATGCCGGCGAAGTTTTGTCGGAGGCGGGAACCGGCCTCCTCTATGTCGGCGACCGCGGTACCTGGTACCCCAGTTTCGGTTTGAGCCCGGCACGATTCGACATCGAGTTTCACTATCCCGCAACCTGGACGCTGGTGGCGACAGGAAAGCAGGCGGCCATCGCCGTTCAGCCACCGGCGGCGAGCGCACCGGCACCGGCCGAGAAAATCTCGCGCTGGATTTCGGAACGTCCCCTTCCCGTCGCCGGCTTCAACCTCGGCAAATACCTGCGCGCCGAGTCCAGGGCGGGCAGCATCATGGTCGAGGCTTACGGCACCAAAGGAGTCGAGAAAACCTTTCCCAAACCGCCGCCGGAGGTCCTGGTGGACCCGGCATACCCAGCAGTTCCGCCGGTCCGGCAGTTGGCTCCGCAATTGGTGACTCCGCCGTCGCCTTCTCCCGTCCACGACCTGCAGTCGGTCGCCGATCGCGCGGCCCTGGCCATCGATGACTTCACCCAATGGTTCGGACCCTTTCCCTACGGTTCGCTCGCCCTCACCCAGATGCCGGGAGACCTCAGCCAGGGCTGGCCCGGCCTTGTCTTCCTCTCCAGCTTCGCCTTCCTCAGTCCGCGGGAGCAGGCGGACTTGCATCTCGATCCCGTAAGCCGCATCCTCGACAGCCAGTTACTGGTCCACGAAACCGCTCATCAATGGTGGGGAGATTTGGTGCAATGGCCAAGCTACCGCGATCAGTGGATTTCCGAGGGTCTGGCAAATTATTCTTCGCTGCTGAATCTGGAGCAGCAGAACCCGGCGCAGTTCCGCGAAGTTCTGGACCAATATCGCAGCGATCTGCTGGCTGACAACCGCGAAGGCGAGCGGGTGCGCGATGCCGGACCGGTCACTCTCGGCCAGCGTCTGGTTTCCTCGCACTTTCCCAAAGGCTACGAGACTATCGGCTACGAACGCGGCACCTGGCTGTTTCACATGTTGCGATGCATGCTGCGCGATTCTCAGCCGCCGGCGTCCGAAACTCTCCGCTCCCGAAAAGGGAGGACCAACCCCGACGAACCCTTCTTCCGCACCCTGCGAAAAATCAGGGATCGCTATGCCGGCAAGAGCCTTAGCACCCAACAGCTCGTCGAAGCCTTCGCCGAGGATTTGCCGCGCCCGCTTTGGTACGAGAAACGCCCCAAATTGGACTGGTTTCTCGAAGATTGGATCGAAGGCACCTCAATCCCCCGACTGGAAGCGAGAGAAATTCGCATTACCGAGAAAGCCGGCGGGAGCACAGTCACCGGCGTCATCGTTCAAAAGGACGCACCCGACGATTTAGTCACCGCGGTTCCCGTCTATGCCACCACTGCCGGCAACGCCCCGGTCTTTCTCGGCGAAGTGCTCGCCGATGGCCAGGAAACCTCCTTTCGACTGAGCGCGCCCGCCCATATACGCAAGGTCGAACTCGATCCCAGGCAAACCATTCTCCGAAGCCTGAAGTAAATTCCCCGCCTCGCGCGCACATTCGTGCCGACCCCGCGTGCCTGCGCCAGCCCGTCGAGGCCATGCGATTGCTCAGGCAATTCCAACCGCCACTCTACGGGAAACCACTTATGTCCCTTCGTCTGTCAGCGGACACGAACGCGTGTCCACATCCGCGCACCATCCTCCTCGTCGAAGACGAACTCTTCGTGCGCCAGGCAACCTGCAGCATTCTGCAAAGCGTCGGGTTTACCGTGCTGCCCGCCGAAGATGCGCAAACCGCCATCGAAACTTACGAGTCGTTCCCCAACCCAATCGACCTGGTCATGACCGACCTGGTGCTGCCGGGAAAGTCAGGTTTGGAGTTGACGCAACAGCTGCGCCAGCATTCGCCCCGCCTTGCCGTGCTGCTAACCTCCGGCTACAGCGATCCAATTTGTGAGACACCAGTTTGTGAGCACACAGTTTGTGAGACACCGGCCGGTGAAATTGCAGCACCCGAATCCCGCACCTATTTTCTAGCCAAGCCTTATTCCAAACGCACGCTCGTCGAAAAGATAGAAAACATTTTGGGCGCAGACGCGATGCGCGATCTGGCACACCGTCGTCCGCCAATCCGATCCAGCTAATCCCCGACTTCCCCACCTTTCCTCACCTGCGATCATCTGTGAAGCTTATAATCCTCGATTCTCCGTTTTGTTCTTAGAGTCAGCGTCTTCAAACGATCTGCTTAAGGAGAACTCATGAAACTCGAAGGCCGAGTCGCGCTCGTCACCGGAGCCTCACAAGGCATCGGCCATGCCTGCGCCCTGGCTCTGGCACGGGAGGGCGCAACCGTCGCCGTCGCGGCGCGCAACCAGCCCAAGCTCGATGAACTGGTGGCCCGAATCACCTCCGAGGGAGGCCAAGCCGCGGCGCTCGCCATGGACGTGTCCGACGAAGAGCAGATCAAGTCCGCGATTAAGCAGGCGCTCGCGCAACTGGGCAAAATCGACATCCTGGTCAACAACGCCGGAGTTACGCGCGACCAGTTAGTCCTGCGCATGAAGCGCTCCGACTGGGACGCGGTGCTCAACACCAACCTGACCTCCGCCTATCTTTGCATCCAGCAGGTCATGCCCTCGATGCTCAAGCAGCGCTGGGGGAGGATCATCAACATCACCAGCGTCTTCGGCCAGATGGGCCAGGCGGGGCAAGCCAACTACGCGGCCTCCAAAGCCGGACTGATCGGGCTGACCATGGCCATCGCCCGCGAGGTGGCGTCACGCACCATCACCTGCAATGCCGTGGCTCCCGGCTTCATCGAGACCGGCATGACCGCCGCGCTGAGCGAAGAGTTTCGCCAGAACGCGCTCAAGGCGATCCCCCTCGGCCGCGTAGGCTCCCCCGAGGACGTAGCCAACGCGGTCCGTTTTCTCGCCTCCGACGAGGCCTCTTACATCACCGGACAGGTGCTGGGAGTGAATGGGGGAATGTTGATGGGGTGAATGTTTCACGTGAAACAATAGGCAGCCTTTATTGTATGTACAGATAATCATTACATTGTAATGATGACATAGCGGGTTTTCTGGTGGCGATGAAGAAAAATATATGGCGCGGGGTAATCGAGGTCGGGTTCATCCTTTTCCTCTTTTACGCCAACCTTCTGATGGGAGAATTCGAGCGCTCGGGCATGGGTCGGAAGCGCGGCCTGATCTGGGCAATGGAAGATATCTTCACCGCCGCCAACTTTGAAATCGCCCTCCTGGCAGCCCTGATGGGATATGTCCTTTTCGAAACCCTCCGCAAGAAATTCTAGGGAGATGGTGACGGCGCCTGCCGGAGATATTTTCCTGGGGTTATCACCTTGATGAAATTCCCGGGCTGTGACAAAAAGCCTGATCCGCCCCCGGGAGCGGCGGGCCGCTTCTCAAAGGCGTGAGATGTGGCGCACCCCCAGTTGTTATGGGGATTAGGTTGGGAGAAGTGGCCCACGCACCAGTGAGCCCAGGGTCAGATCGGGGCCACGCGCGGCGTCGGGAAATTGTATGTACAATTATGTAATTACGTGCTGGTTTTGTACCCCCCCCCCCCCCCCCCCCCCCAATTTCGGGCTAAAGTATTGAAATTAAATGAGTTACTTCCAAGATATTGACGACATTGGAGTTGCGGGTGAAAACCCGAATTTCCTCAGGTTGGGGCGGGTGCACCTTTTTGTCAAAGAGTTCGTCTCGTCCGAGTGCTCGGAAGGGCTTCGCACGTATGATCATCGCATTGATTCTGGTGCATGTCTGTGATGGCCGTTACAAGGAGATTGTGACATTCGAGGCATGAGGCCGGTGGCCCCGATCTGACCAGGGGTCTGGTGCTATGTCGATAACAACTGCAGGTGGTGAAATGCAAGTCTCCGGAACCGTAGAAGCGTTTCAGGTTATGCCGCATCGCAGAACAGTAGCGCGTCGGAAGCCTGGCGGCGGTGATGGCGCGCACGGTGCAGTTGTGACAAAATCCTTTCTCCGCCACCGGCGCGCCGGGCCACTTCTCGAAGAGCGTGAGAAGTGGCGCACCCCCAGTTATGATGAGTCAAAGTTGGGAGAAGTGGCCCACCCGCCTCAGTCGTAGGTGACGAAGGCTAATCGGACAGCTATTGGACAGACAAGGGGAACCGAGTTTGATCCAGCACCGAAACCAGCTAAGGAGCAGGGTTGGTCTGATTGAATCAAGAGGGTTCGATTCGATCAGAACGAACGTTTCGAGGTTCCTTCGCGAACTGATTCCAGAGGGAGCTTTCCGCTCAAACGACTTTTGAGTCGCGAGTTTGTGCCGCCGCGAGCTCGCGAAGTTCGGCAAAGTTGGGCAATACTCCCAACGTCTCAAGGCAAGCGCGGTCGGACTCCTCGATCTCAAGCCCGGTCGCACTCTGCGGGCGATCCAACTCGTGCGCCAAAAGGTCGGCAACGTAAACGGCAACTGTGCTATCGAAACCAGAGTGCGGTATCCGAGTGGGGTGGTGGTGATGCGCGACGGCCTCGACGGCGAGACTTGGGAGGCCCCACAATCCAAGCAGGTAGGCACCTATTTCTGCGTGAGATGTTCCGAGTATTTCCTGTTCAGCTTCAAAAACCTTGCATCCTTGCTCTTTAGCGAGTGCGTGTGCAGAACAGAATTTGTCGGGCAACTTACAGGCCAATATCAAGCTCCCAACATCGTGAAGGAGAGCGGCTATGACGTTACAGTCTCGCATTTGCGGGTCTGCGCGGAGCGCGCTGGCAATGGCGGCTGTCCGCTGTGCATGTCGCTGCATAGATTCGTAAACTGACTGCGGAATGCGAGAATCGGGCAGGAAAACTCTGAAGGCCTCCGAAGCTAGAGCGAGATTCTTGATGATTTCCGTCCCCAAGTGTACGGCAGCGTTCTGCACGCTAGTGACTTTCTGTCCTAACCCGAAGAAAGCACTGTTGGCGAGCTGCAAGACTTTCGCCGACATCGCAACGTCTTGCCCAATGATGTCCGCCACTTGTTTGATGGAAGTACTCGGATCTTTCACCGCCTGTGTAAGCGCTGTGTAGGTTCGTGAAAGTGAAGGCAATTCGCCTACCGCTCCAACTATTGTACGAATCTCTGGTGCGCACATTAAATCTTGCAGGATACACACGCGTTCAATCGTGGTATGAAGTTCGGAGGCATCGCATGGCTTAGCGAGAAAGCGGTGTGCGGTGGGAACTGCACGGGTTGCTAACCCGGCGTCGGAATATCCGGAAAGAACAATTCGCGCTGTGCCTGGGTAGTGGTCGCGAATGTGGCTCAGGAGTGTAGCACCGTCCATTCCTGGCATACGCATGTCGGAAATAACCAGGTCGAAACTGCCTGTCTCGCAGGCCTTCAGCGCCGCTTCACCACCGACGGCAAAATGCAGGTCCCAACGTTTTCGATCCGCGTAGAGCATACGTTGGATGCCGTCGAGAATTTTCCTTTCATCATCCACGAACAAGATACGTTTCATGCGGACACGACCTCGGCTCGAAGAGCCTTGCCATCCAGAGGAAGACGAATGACAAAAGTCGTTCCCTTTCCTTTTTCCGTTTCGAAATGAATAGTTCCATTATGTTTGTCGACAACCACCGAGCGTGCGATGGCCAAGCCCTGCCCCGTGCCCTTGCCAATTTCCTTGGTAGTGAAGAATGGGTCGAAGATTCGAGCTCGCACCTTTTCCGGGATTCCCGAGCCTGAGTCCTGGATACGGATTTCTGCCCATTCCTGACAGTTCCGCGTTTGCACTTTGATCATTCCCCTTTCTGAACCCTCTTTGCCAACAACGTCGCCAATGGCGTGCGCGGCATTGACGATCAGATTCAGGATCACCTGGTTAAACTCTCCGGGCTGACAGGAGATCGGGGGCAGAGTCGGGTCGAATTCGGTTTCCAAATCCGCCACGTACTTCCATTCACTGCGGGCGACCGTAATGGTGCTTTCAATAGCATGGTTCAAGTCGAGTGGGACCTTCTCCTTGGTATCCGGATGGGAGAACTCTTTCATCGCACTCACGATCGTAGAGACTCGGGTGACGCCTTCGGCTGCCTGATCGATGGCATTAGGAATTTCCTCGAATAGATAGCCGGCGTCAGCGCCTTCCACCGCAGCCGTAACTTGCTCTACTGTTTCCAAAGATAACGTGTTGTCTTTAGCGGCTGCGAGCAGCCGTTCATAATTAACCAAGAGGGTTCTGAGATCCTGGAAGGCATCCTTAAGAAATCGGATATTGTCTCCGATATACTGAGTCGGCGTGTTGATCTCGTGCGCGATTCCCGCTGCGAGTTGTCCTACGGATTCGAGCTTCTGTGCCTGGCGCAGTTGCGTTTCCATGGCGTTTCGTTCTGTGACGTCTGAACCGATGACCAACAGCTCCGCTACTCTTCCGTCGGTCACGCGAACCGTGGTGATCGTTAGTCCCAGCAAACGCGTTTCTCCGTTTATCTCAAACGGAACAACGTCGCACCGGCGGGAGCCTCGCTCGGAACACCAAGATCGAATTTCATCTCGCATGTCAGGCCACCGCCATCTGATACCGCACTCTGCCAGTTGCTTTCCCAAGACCTCAGGTGTAGACAGTCCGAACGCGCGGGCGGCGGTCGAATTCCAACGCGTGATATACGAGTCCTGATCCACGCCAATTAGAATCGATGGTACGGCATTGATGAAAATCTCTGCCTGCTCATGAGCGACACGAATTGCTTCCTCGCTTTTCTTGCGCTCACCGATATCTCGACCTACGCCCGCGATGCCAGTTACCCGTCCTTTGCGGTCGCGCAACGGGACTTTTGTGGTCAGGATGCAGGTCGCCTTGCCGGTGGCGTCCAGGCCTTTTTCTTCACGGTTGTATGAGGCTTGTCCTGAACGCATCACCTCCTGTTCATCCGCATAGAAAGCGGCGGCGAGTTCTTTGGGGAAGGAATCAAAGTCGGTTTTCCCGAGCAGTTCCTCAGCGCTATTAGCCCCCAGGAGTTGAGCTGTATGTGCATTGGCAATCACGAACTTGCTTTGCCTGTCCTTTACGTACATGAAGTCGGGGATGTTGTCGATGAGGGCGCGCAGCATCTTGCGCTCGTCGTCCAGTATTGACTGTTGAGCGGAGAGTCGGCGATCGATCAACGACGTGATCACAACAAAGCCCAAGACGACGAAGGTTACGACGAGTATGGCGGAGGTCGCGAGTGCAGAGATGTTTACGGACTGCGAGAGGCTTGGTGCAACGCCCGTGGACCTGAAGCTTACGGCTGCCATGCCGGTATAGTGCATCACGGGAATCGCCAAGCCCATGACGACTGCGATCGCGAGTTTGACAAACCAGCCACGGTCCTCGTCGCGAGAATAGGAGATAAGCTGGAGGCCTACAAAGGAAGTCACGACGGCCAAAACGATGGATAAAACCCAGAGGCCGCGGGCGTAATGGTGCATGGCGGCCAGACGCATTGCCGCCATACCGGTGTAGTGCATAGTCGCAATGCCGGTGCCCATCAACAGGCTGCCGGCGGCGAGATGAAGCCGGGTCATACGCTCGCGGCTGACCACATGCAAGGCGATCAAAGAGGACAAGTCCGCGGCGAACAGCGAAAGGGCCACCGTCGGAACATGGTAGTACACAGGTATCGGCAGGCGGAACGCCAGCATCCCGATGTAATGCATAGACCAGATCCCGCTCCCCATGGCGAAAGCGCCTCCCATGAGCCATGTGATACGAGCGCGGCCTCGATTTGCAGTCACCCGTCCTGCGAGGTCCAGGGCCGCATAGGATGCGCAAATGGCTATTAGCACCGAGAGCGCGACTAGCCGATAGTCGTAGGTTGCCGGGATCGGGGTCAGAGCGGTCATTTGTTGTCTCGCGCATACGCGAGAGAGTTCACTATCACGGATTCATCGGCCAAGGCGTGGTTCACTTTAGCTCATCGGTAAGATCCACTCTGCATGACGCTTGCTCAAACTTCTGTCAGGAGGTCTCGCAAGTGACCGATTCATTGGGCACACTCTGCCGATGGAATGATTGTGCTGTTTTCTAACCAGTTGCGGGCCTGCGAGAGGAGTGCAACGGCAGCGAAGCGTGGGTTGCCGATTGGGTCGGGCCTGCAACAAGCGGGCGCTGGCGATATGCAGATGCCCGCAACGGCGAAATGCGGTTAAAGGAGAGTTATGCCCGACAAAATCCTCTTCGTAGACGACGAACCTCAAGTCCTGGATGGACTCAAGCGAATGTTGCACAAAGAGTTCGAGGTGGACACCGCTGTAGGTGCCGAACAAGCCCTAAACGCAATCCGTGTGTGCGGTCCGTATTCCGTCGTGGTCTCGGACATGCGGATGCCCGGAATGAACGGCGCGCAATTCCTGGCGCAGGTCCGGCAGACCGCCCCCGACACTGTAAGGATGTTACTGACCGGCTACACAGACTTGAATGCGGCCGTAGCCGCAGTGAATGAGGGGAACATATTCCGCTTTCTTACGAAGCCCTGCGCAAAAGAGGTTCTGGCAACTGCCATTACTACCGGATTGGTCCAGCACCGCTTGATAACGGCAGAAAAGGAACTTCTCGAACGGACACTTATGGGGAGCATCAAAGTACTGACAGATGTCCTGAGCGCTGCCAGCCCGGAGGCGTTTGGAAGATCAATGCGCATCGCTCGCTGCGTTCGCCATTTAGTGAGCAAGTTCGATCTGCCCTCTCCGTGGCGGTTCGAGGCCGCAGCCATGCTATCGCAGTTGGGCTGCGTGACCCTTGTTCCGGAGGTCCTCCAGGCTGCATATTTGGGAGAAAGTCTCTCGACCGAAAATCAGGCTCGGTTCGCCGCCCATCCTCAAGTGGCTAGAGATCTTCTCGTTAACATTCCCAGGCTGGAACCGATTGCGTGGATGATCGGCCAACAGCTAGTCAAGGAAACACCGCCAACGGTTCCAGAGATACCGGGAGCGGGCGCTGAAGTGATCGTTTTTGGAGCTAAGATGCTCAAAATGGCGGTTGCCTTTGACGATCTCCGGATGAAGGGGTTGTCGGACGAAGATGCATTTGCCAAACTCCGGGGTCGTCGTGGGGAGTTCGGACCAGAACTAGTCGAGGCATTGTCGAGCATTAAGCCCGAGAGCGCCAAAATGGAGTTGCATAGAGTTCCAGCTTCGAAGCTTACGGCCGGCATGATTTTGCAGCAGGAGATTAGAACTCTCACAGGAATGCTGGTGGTCGCGAAAGGCCAGGAAATTACTCACGCACTTCTCATCAAACTCGACAATTTCTCGCGAGCGGGGACGATTGACAAAGAAATCGCGGTGCTTGTTCCTGTGTAGGGTGGCCCACTTCTGCGGGGTGATTATAACGCCGTTCGCTTGGAGCGTTGAATAATACGAACTGGGGGGTGCGCCACTTCTCGCGCTTTTCGAGAAGTGGCCCTCACGTAACGTCGGCAGCGTAGCTTCAGCACCCGCCAGGCACTCAGGGCAAGCGTCCGGCTTCGCCAGGAAGAAAAAATCACCTAACTCATTGATTCCAGAATACTTTACAGCTAAGTCCTTATTTCTCAAAGACCTGGAAAAATTTCCCGCTAAGTCTTTGACTTTAAAAGACCGGACCAGGAGGGGTCCTCTCACCCATCTGCCGATTTTGGCCTTTGTTACGGATGGTTTGTCCTAGCGGGCGTCGCGGACAATCAAGATCATTCCGGGCCGCAGCACGGCGATGTTGCGGTTATCGTGCTGGAGGGCTTGGACGGTGGTGTTATAGGAGCTGGCAATCGAATACAGGGTCTCGCCTTGCTTGACCGTGTGCCGCTGCACGGCGGATGTTTTGGCCGCAGCGCTCTGCGTTCCGGCCGGTTTCGCTTTGACGGAATGCCGAACGGCGACCTGGGTTTCCGGTGCAGTTTTCGTGACCGGCAAGTGGAGATAGAGAACCTTTCGTCCCGCCAGGCTGTCCCCTTTGAGGTGGTTCCAGCTGCGCAGCATTTTGGCGGAGACGCCAAAATTTTCCGCCACGGATTCGACGGTATCTCCCTTTCTTATTTTGTAATGGGTAAGCGCGCGGGCATAGGTGCTGGTATCGGTTTGCTTCCCGGGAGCGATGGGGATGATCAAGCGGGTTTCGGGCGCGGGCGTCTGCACCCCACTGCCGCTCTCGCTTTCCAGCCCGTTGGCTTCGGCGATGGCCTGAGGCGTGGTGTGATAGGTGTGGGCGATGGCCGAGAGAGTTTCCCCGCTCTGGACTTTGTGGTAGCGCCACCAGACCCGTTTGTCGGCGGGGATCGCGGCGACCGCGGTTTGGAATTTTCGGGCGGTTCCGGCGGGAACGTGGAGCTCGAACTCGCGATCTTTCGGGGTGGTCATGCGGAGCAGACTGGGATTGAGATCGGACAAGTTCTTCGGCCGTGGCATCGACGCATTCGGCGGCTAAGCGAAGATCGATGGGATAGTCGATCTTGACCGTGTCATAGGCGACGGGTTTGTCCTTGACCACGGAGTCCAAACCATACTGCGCAGGATTCTTGGCCATGATGGTGACGGCGACAATGATGGGAACGTAGTTGCGAGTTTCCCGGGGAAGCACATTGCGGCGGTAGAGCTCCCAGAAATCGGCATAACCGGTGCGTTTAACGGCACTCTGGACGGTGCCGGGTCCGGAGTTGTAGGCGGCCATGGCGAGGTACCAGTCGCCAAACTCGTTATAGAGGTCGTGCAAATGGCGAGCCGCGGCGCGGGTCGCTTTCTCGGGATCCTGGCGTTCGTCCACCCACCAGCTGCGCTCCAGTCCATAGCCTTTGGCGCGGCTGCCCATGAACTGCCACATGCCGCGGGCGCCGGCGCGGGAAACGGCCAGGGGGTGGAATCCCGATTCGGCCTGGGCCAGATAGATGAGTTCGAGCGGGACGCCTTCTTCGCGCAGGACGCGGCGGATCATGTCTTCGTAACGCCCGCTGCGAGCCAGTCCGCGCTCCAGGGTGCCGTGACCGTGGTTGGAGAAATAGTTGATGAAGCCGGCCACCTGATCGGTCATGACCAGCGGCAATCCGGAGCGGGTGGAGCGGATTTCGGCTTCGGCTTTGGCTTTCAGGTTTGCGTCCGCGGTGGGGTTGAGGTCGTTGGCTTCGTCGATGGGCGCGGGTTCCGACTTCTGCTCGGCGAAGCCGTCGCCTTGTTGCAGAGCGGCCATTTCCAGGCTGTTGGTGCCTTCGAGGATGCGATCAAGTTCCTGCTGCAGGCGATCGTCGGAGCGCAGGTCGAAACCGCTGCCCAGCAACTGGTTGAAGGCGGAATCAAAATTCTGTTTGGCGGCTTCGAGATGACCGGCGCGATAGTTTTCCTGGCCGGCCTGATATTCCTTTTCCACGCGGGCAATCAGGTCGCCCACGGCATCGACCTCCAGCGCCTGTTGCACGGCTGGCGCGGGCTTAGCCTGGGGAGCGACTTCGGGCTTTTGCCGGGGCGGATCCGGTGGCTTGCCAGCCGCCGCCAGCGCCGGAGCTTCGGCTTGGGCGGGCGGAAGGAACGTCTTTTGCGCGCTCTGGCAGCCCAGCATTACGGCGAAAGTCGCCGAGGCGGCGGCAGATTTCAGGAGGGCCCGATGCAAGTGGGATGAAGGACTCATATTTTCAAGAACGTCTTTTTCAAGAACTTCTCAAGAACGTCTTTCAAAAACGACGCGAAAACGGCTCCGCGAGCATGAATACACTCATCCTGGTTGAGATGGTACTATCGCAAAAATCGTTGGGTCAACGTAGCGGAAGAGTATGACCCTTACTTCAGGAACTGGCTGGGGATGTTACCCCAGGCCGGAGGGCCGTGGCAACGAGACTTTTGCCGGCCGGAATCATCCAAAATACATATGAAAGCCATTCAAATCACGCAAACCGGCGGTCCGGAAGTCATGGTGGTGGCGGAACTGGCGGTTCCGCAGCCCAAGCCAAACGAGGCGATCGTAAAGATCGCGGCGGCGGGCGTCAACTTTATCGATGTTTACAACCGTGAGGGACGATATAAAGCGGCGCTTCCCCTGGTGCTCGGGCAGGAAGGAGCCGGCGTGGTGTCCGCGGTGGGCTCCGAGGTTCGCGACCTGAAGATTGGCGATCGGGTAGCGTACAGCGGGACGATGGGAAGCTATGCCGAGTATGCGGCGGTTCCGGCGGAGCGGTTGGTGAAGATTCCCGAGGGGGTCGGCGAGCACCAGGCGGCGGCAGCCATGCTGCAGGGGATGACGGCGCAATATCTCGCCTATGACACCTATCCGTTGAAGCAGGGCGAGACAGCGCTGATCCATGCGGCGGCGGGCGGAGTGGGGTTTCTTCTGGTGCAGATGGCGACAACATTTGGCGCGCGGGTGATTGCGACGGTTTCGACGGAAGAGAAGGCGGCGCTGGCGCGGGCGGCGGGAGCGGACGAGGTCATCCTTTACGCGCAAGCGGATTTTGAAGTCGAGACGAAAAAGCTGATGGGCAGCAAAGGTGTGGATGTGGTGTACGACTCGGTGGGAAAGACCACGTTCGAAAAAGGGCTGAATCTGCTGCGGCCGCGGGGCATGATGGTGTTGTTTGGCGGGTCGAGCGGGGCGGTTGCGCCGTTGATCCGATGCTGCTGACGCAGAAGGGTTCGCTCTTTCTGACGCGGCCTTCGCTGATGAATTACATTGCCAGCGCGGAGGAATTGCAGCGGCGGGCGGGCGCGGTGTTTCGCATGATTCGCGGAGGGGAAGCTCAAGCTGCGAATTGAGCACGCGTATCCGCTGGCCGAAGTGCAGCGGGCGCATCGGGAGTTGGAAGGGCGGAAGACGACGGGGAAATTGCTGCTGATTCCGTGAGGGTAAGTGAGGGCAACGGGATTGAAGCATTTTAAATTCTTTTATGTGGAGTATACTGTGGACTCGGTTCCACATATGGAAATTGTTCAAATCGTGCTCGACAAGAAGTTGTTACACGCCGCCGACCAAGCCGCCAAGCGCACTCGGCGAAACCGGTCCGCTTTGATGCGCGACGCCCTGCGGGAGCATCTCCGCCGACTGGAACTGCAAGCCAGTGAAGAACGCGACCGCCAGGGCTACTCTCGACATGCGCAAGCCGACGCGGAAACGCAGGGTTGGGAAGCGGAGGCCTCGTGGCCGGAAGAATAGCCCGAGGCAGAATAGATCGAGGTGAGGTTCGGCTCTACCGGTTTGCCGCGCCAGACAAAGAACGGCCCGTCCTCGTGCTCACCCGCAACAGCGCTATCGCCTATTTGTCGACGGTAACAGTCGCACCCGTGACTTCAACGATTCGCGGTGTGCCATCGGAGGTCATTCTTGATGAAGAGGATGGCCTGAAGTCGCCATGCGCGGTGAATCTCCACAACGCAGTTACGGTGTCGCAACAATGCCTGGGGAAACGTCTGGCCCAGCTTAGTTCCGCACGAATGAATGAGGTGTGTGCCGCTCTGCGCTTCTCACTGGGCTGCGATTCGAATTAGTTGTGGACTGGGTGAGCCCGCAGGCATCATTTCGGCAAGAGGCTGCGAGATGACGACGGAGGGCGTGGCGAAAGTTTTCATGGGTTGTGCGCGGAGTCGCCTTGCTGGGTCTTCTTGCCGGATTGGGTTTGATTCCCACGCGGGTGGTGACCGCGGCCGAAGGATGGCAGGAGCACGCTCAGGTGTCCACCGACATGCCGCTCGGGGGACCGCGGACGCCATCCAACTTGAAACTGCTGGAAGTCACGGCGGTGATTTTCGGGCCATCACTGGCAATCGCCAGAATCACCAGGCCCTCGTCCGCTGATGGAGAATGGTCGACGAAATCCCCACTCTAAATCCTCAAAGCTCTAAATTTCGCTAACCTTCAACTCGCAAAGAGCGCAACATTTGGGCCACTCAGCCCGTCTACGATTTTTTCTTGCGGGAGTAGTTTTTAAGGTAGTCGGGAAAGTCTTGCCGGCAGCGCTCGTCGCGAATTGGTTCGCCGACTTTCATCTCCAGCGGGATTACTCCGGCCCAGGTGGGGAAGGCATAATCTTCCTCGTCGTCGATGGGCGGTCCCACTCTAACCTTTGCGGAAAATTCTGCGATGGGCAGGCGCAGGACGGAGGTTGCCTTCAGCTCTTTTTCATCGGGCTGGCGGGAGTCGTCCCAACGATGGGGGAGAATGTGCTCGCTCAAGGCGCGGAGGGCGGCAAGTTTTTCGGCGGGATCGGCGACCAGCGTGGCGGTGCCGAGAATGACCACCGAGCGGTAATTCATGGAGTGATTGAAGACGGAGCGGGCGAGGACCAAACCATCGAGCAGGGTGACGGTGAGGCAAACCGGGACTCCCTTATCGAGGTTGCGCAACATGCGGCTGGCGGCCGAGCCATGGATATAAAGGGTGTCGCCTTCGCGTCCGTACGAGGTGGGGATGACGTAGGGCTGACCCTCCACCGCGAAGCCGACGTGGCAGAGAAAAGCTTCATCGAGGATGTCGTTTATCGTGTCGCGATCGTACACGGCGCGTTGCGGTTCGCGGACGACACGGGTGCGCGGGGTTGGAGCTTGAGCGATGGAATTGGAACTGGAATCACAATTTGTGGACATGAAGCGGATTTCCCGGGCAGGCGCCAAGAGTCAGGACTGATGATGGGACATTCTAGCAGGTTAGACGGGCACTACGGAGACATCCAGTAAAATCCGAGGGGTGATGGCATGTCCATCACCACGAGCAAAATATGGCTTCAGGATTTGGGTGGCTTGCGATATTTGGCATTGGTGTAACGGCGGGGCTGCGAACCATGACTGCGCCCGCGGTCGTGGCCTGGGCGGCGCACCTGGGCTGGATCAATCTTTCAGGGTCGCCGCTCGCTGCTATTGGTTCGATATGGGCGGTGGCCTTACTGACCACCGGCGCATTGGTGGAGTACGTGGTCGATCAACTTCCTTCGACGCCCCCGCGCACCGCCGCCGCGCCACTGACGGCGCGCATTGTGATGGGCCTGCTTACCGGCGCCTGTCTCGGCGCGGGCGCGGGCGGACCGGTTGCAGTTGGGGCGCTGGTGGGAGCGCTTGGAGCCGTGTCTGGCGCATTTGGCGGTTATCAGGCTCGCATACGCCTGGTTCGCGGGCTGGGCGTGAAGGACGCCATGATTGCGATTCCCGAGGATCTGCTGGCGATTGGGTTGGGACTGCTTTGCTGCTTCCAGATAATGAAGTTCAGGGTAGCAGCGGCCGGGCAGTTGGGGAGCATATTGACACATCTGTACGCACGGATGTGGTCATGACTCCGCAGGCCTTCGATGCCATCATCATTGGCGCGGGACAGGCGGGGACGCCACTCTCCACCACATTGGCCGAGGCGGGGATGCGCACCGCGCTGATAGAGCGGAAACATGTGGGCGGGACCTGCGTGAATGAAGGATGCTCGCCGACGAAGACGATGGTCGCCAGCGGACGAGTGGCTTATCTGGCGCGGCGCGCGGCCGACTACGGAGTGCATACCGGGCCGATCAGCGTCGATCTTCATAAGGTCCGCGAACGCAAACAGAACATCGTGGATCGCTTTCGCAATGGCAGCCAGGCGCGCATCGAGAAGACGGCGAACCTGGAATTGATTTTTGGCGATGCGCGGTTTACCGATCCGCGGACGGTAGAGGTGCGCTCGAATGTGGGCGCAACGCGATCGCTCAGCGCCAAATATATTTTTATCAATGCGGGGACGCGCGCTTCGCGTCCGAGGGTAGAGGGACTGGATGAAGTTGAGGTGCTGGACAATGCGTCCATCATGGAGTTGGAGCTGCTTCCCCAGCACCTACTGATTCTGGGCGGCGGCTACATTGGACTGGAGTTTGGACAACTATTCCGGCGCTTTGGCAGTCGCGTGACCATTGTTCATCCGAGAGCACAACTGCTCAAGGATGAGGATCCAGACGTGGCGGAAGAGATTGAGAAGATATTGCGCGAGGATGGAATTGAAATCCTGTTGAACGCGCGCGCGGTTCGTGGCGGGCAGACGGGCGGCGCGGTTCGATTGCAGGTGGAGCAGGAAGGACACGCGATAAACCTGACGGGCTCGCATCTGTTGGGGGCGACGGGGCGAGTGCCGAATTCGGACACGCTGAATCTGGCGGCGGCTGGGATTGAGATGGAGGAGCATGGTTCCGGCTTCATTAAAGTCAACGATCGTCTGGAGACCACGGCGCAGGGCGTTTATGCGCTCGGCGACATCAAGGGTGGTCCGGCATTTACGCATATTTCGTATGACGATTTTCGGATCATCCGCGCCAATTTGCTGGAGAAGAAAAACGCTTCGACGAGGGGCCGTCTGGTGCCTTACACGTTGTTTATCGATCCGCAGTTGGGGCGGGTTGGGCTGACCGAGACGGAGGCGCGGGCACAGGGGCGCAAGATTCGCGTGGCCAAGCTGCCGATGACTTCGGTGGCGCGGGCGCAGGAGACGGACGAGACTCGCGGTTTTATGAAAGCGGTGGTGGATGCCGAGAGCAATCAAATTCTGGGGGCCGCGGTGTTGGGAATTGAGGGGGGCGAGGTCATGGCCGCGATCGAGATTGCGATGATGGGGAAACTGCCCTATACGGCATTGCGCGACGGGGTATTCGCGCATCCGACGCTGGTCGAGTCGCTGAACAATTTGTTTATGGCGATGGAGAAGGATAATAAGAAAGACAAGTAGCCGCGGTTCGTCAGGCTATAGCAGTCCGCCGGTCTGCAGAGCCAGGGTATTTAAAGCCATCTCCAGTTTGGTGATGGCTTCGGCGAGTTCAGGGTGGGTTCCGACGCGCTGCTGGAGTTTTTTCAGAAGTTCGTGAGCGCTGGCCACGTGCTCCGCGGCCGGGATTGGATTCTGCTCGGGTTCGGGGTCGCTGGTGGGCATGGTTGGTGGTCTCCCGGTTCAATTCCAATACTAATCCTAATAAAGGTGGAAGCTGAATTCCACGAGGATGGCGATGGCCACGGGATCGCCGTTTCTTGTGGCGGGGGTAAACGTCCAGTTCTTGACGGCCTGGACGGCCATCTCGTCCAGACCGAGGCCGATGGGCCTCTCGATTTGGACTTTGTCCGGGCTTCCGGAGGAATCGACGATCAGGGATAGAAGGGTGGTGCCCTGGTATTTCGCCTTGCGCGCCTCTTCGGAAAATTGGGGTTCAGGGGAATAGGTCGCATGGGGAGGTGATACCCCTGCTTTTGGTCTAAGGGCATAAACAACTTCTTCCTTTGGCTCCGAAGGCGGCAGTGTTTTACCTTCCAGTTTGGCGAAATAGGATTGCCAGTAAGTGGGCACTATGTCGATCCTCGATTCGTTGCCGGCCAAGAAGACGGCGTGGATCGCGGCGGCAATGTTCTTTTCGGCGGGGTTCTCGCTGGGCAATTCAATCTGGATCTCGACCTTTACGTGCTCGAGGGATTTTTTCAGATCTTTTTGCTGGCTGCTCGATGGATTCTTCAGGGTGTCCAACTCGTCTAACATTTTGCCTTGTGCGTCAAAAATGCGGTGGATCCGTCTGGCCTTGAGGACCAAATGAGCGCCGCGCAGTTGGATGTCCTCGACTTCGATTTGGCCGTCCAGGGTCCAGGGACCGACCGGCGCAGAACCTTCCAGCATGCCGTCGGAGTGGAACTTGAGATGATCGGCGGAGTAGAAGTGCCGGAGCGTTAGAACCTTGCCTAGATAGTCGATCTTTAGCTGCTTTTCCTGGTTGTCGGCGGCTGCGAATTCCGCGGGCAGCAACGATATTGCGAGCAGTGCCGGAAGCAGGGCGAAGAGGGCGCGCCGTGTTTTGTGCTTCGTCCGCAACGTGGTTTCCGGCTGACGCCAACGAGCTTACGCCAACCGCCGCCCCGGAGGCTAGCAGTCTGGGGGCCGAGCAAGTTTACTTGCGGCGGCGTTTCTTGGCGAACCGGGGACGGTTATTGTCCATATCGACCACAGGGAGCATGGCGAATTGAATCTTCTTCTCCACCGAGTCGATGCGGTCGACGAGGACGCGCACTCGATCTCCCAGGCTGTAGGTCTTGCGGGAACGCTGGGCGATGATCTGGCGGGTGGCTTCATGGTAGGTGAAGCGGTCATTCTTGTCCCAACTGTCGAGCGTGTGCAGGGGAACCAGACCCTCCACGAAGAGGTCGGTCAGTTCCACGAAGAAGCCGAACTTGGTTACGCTGATGATGAGGCCGTCAAAGTCTTCGCCGATGCGGCGCTCCATGAACTTCATCTTCTTCCACTCCATAAGGCCACGCTCGGCTTCGTCGGCGCGGCGCTCGGACTGGCTGGACTCTTCGGCGATGTTGTGGAGTTCCGCCAACCGGATGGGGCCGCCCAAAGGCTCGAGCGCTTGCCGATGCGCGCCGTGGTCGCGGCGTTTAGACCACGGGGAGGGTGACTCGGGGGCGGAAACTCCTTTTCCTTTTGAGCGGTCGCTTGTTATTTGTTCATGGGGACCGCGTTCGTTGCCTTCCCTGGGTTGAACGGGCGCCGAGTGACGCAAGACTTTCTTGAGGATGCGGTGCACGATCAGGTCGGGATAACGGCGAATGGGCGAGGTGAAATGGGTGTAGGTGGGGGCGGCGAGGGCGAAGTGTCCGCGATTTTCCTCGGAATAGCGGGCTTGTTTGAGGGAGCGCAACATGAGGAAGCTGAGGATTCTTTCCTCCGGCTTGCCGGCCACTTTGCCGGCTAATTTCTGGTACATGCGCGGGGTGATGTGGACCTCCTTGGGGACTTCGATTTCGCGCACTCGTTTTCCGGTGCCCCGGGAAGCACGGCGGTCGGCCTTAAGTTGGACGCGCTGGATGGGCAGAGCGCCAACGCCGAGCGAGTATCCAAAGGTGGCGGCGATGACCTCAAAATCGTAGACGCGTTTAGCGTCGGGCTTTTCATGGATGCGGTAGAGGGAGGCGATGCGCCGGTTTTCGAGATATTGGGCCACGCACTCGTTAGCGGAAAGCATGAATTCCTCGATCAGGCGGTGGGCGATATTGCGTTCTGACCGGGTGATGCTTTTCATCACGCCGAATTCATCGAATTCGATGACGGGCTCGGGAAGGTCGAAGTCGATGGAGCCACGGCGTTCGCGCTTGCGGTTGAGGATGGCGGCGAGGTCACGCATGCGCTCGAAGTGCGCGACCTGGGCGGGGTATTGCTCGCGCGCTTTGGGGTCACCTTCGATCACGGCATTCACCGCGGTATAGGTCATGCGGTGGGCGGAGCGGATCACGCCTTCGTGGATATCGTAAGCGGCGATTTCCCCCTGATGATCGATTTCCATGACGCAGGAGAGCACCAGGCGATCGACCTGCGGACGCAGGCTGCAAATGTCGGTGGAGAGTTCGAGCGGCAGCATGGGTACGGCGCGGTCGGGGAAGTAGACGCTGGTGCCTCGGAGGCGGGCCTCCTGATCGAGCGGCGAATCGGGCTGGACGTATTCGGCGACATCGGCGATGTGGACTTGCAGTTCATAGTTGCCGTTTTCGAGAGTGCGAACATGGACGGCATCGTCGAAATCGCGGGCGGTTTCGCCGTCGATGGTGACGATGGCGAGGTCGCGATAGTCGCGGCGGTGGCGCAGCGCGGCGTCGGGGATTTCGGTGGGAATGGCTTGTGCCTCGGCGATGACTTCGGGCGGGAAGCGGTGGGGAAGATGAAACTTGCGGATCATGATTTCGACATCGACTCCGAAGTCGGATTCTTCGCCGAGAATTTCGATGACGCGGCCCCTGGGCTGCTGTGTGGCGCTCGGCCAGTCGGTGATTTCGACGTCGACGACCAGGCCTTCGAGATCCTGCCAGTTGTTGTGGATGGCAGCTTCTTCGCCGAGGACGCGGTCAGAGGATACTTTCCAGGGAGGCTTGGCGGGGGTCTGTTGCAGCGGGTTCGCCGCGCCCGTGGGCTGCGTTAGTGAGGATGGCGGATTCTCTTTGCCGGCGGGAATTAAGATTTCCTGAGTTACTTTTTCGTCGATGGGCTTCACGTAGTTGCGGTGCTTACCGTAATGGAAAATACCGACGACGGTGGGGTGGGCGCGGGAGACGGAACGGATAATGCGGCCTTCGGCACGGCCATCGGGACGAATGGCTCCGACTTCGACGAGGACGAGGTCGCCGTGCATGGAAGAGGCGACGGCGTGCGGTGGTATGAAGATGTCGCCCGCGAGGCGGCCCTTAAGATTTTCGTCCAGCGAAGCGGAATCGGGGATGACGAAGCCGAAGCCGTCACGATGCATGGTCAGGCGGCCGACGAGTTTCATTTTGTGATGTTGCAATTTTTGTAATTTGGTAGTTTGAAAACCTTTTCTATTTCAAATAGTTCTCTTCCAGTATGCGCCGGTGGTGCAGTTCGTGTCCGGCAATGATGTAGGCGAGAGCGCGCACCGTCACCTCTTTCTGATTGGCTACGCCGCGGCGAGTCCAGGCGTCGTCGTCTAGATTACGAAAAAGAGAAAGGGTGGCGCGGCGCACGGCAATGTAGTCCTCGATGAGATCAGGCAGGGCCAGCCGCTGGAAGGGGCCGTTGCGAACGTAGTCATCCTGTTCGAAACCTGCAAGGGGAGCGGCGTCGTTGCGGGAGATGCGCAGAGCGCGATAACTGAAGATGCGTTCGGTATCGTTGACGTGGCCGAGGAGTTCTTTCACGCTCCACTTTCCCGGCGCGTAACGAAGGTCGCCATCCGAATCGGGGCGGGCGGAGAGAAGCAGGAGGGTCTGGCGGCGCTGTTCGGTGAGGGCGGCGAGAATGTTATCGCTCTGCACCAGGGAAACATAAGCCTGGCAGCTGGGATCATATTCGCCAGCCTGGGGCCGGCCGATGGCGGTTTCGAGTGCGGGCATGGGGAAAGACCTCGGTCTGGGATTGGGTGGTTGGTGGTTCTCGGGTTTTAGGTTTTGGGTTTTAGGTTTTGGGTTTTAGGTGTTAGGTTTTAGCTGTTAGGTGTTTGGACTCGATCTCGATGCTCAAATTGCGAACCTGGTAATAGTATCGCGAGGGATGGGACGGGGCTGAGGAAGAAATATACCGGAAGGGGAAGGGATTACCCGATTCGAACTTCCGGATGGAGGAGTCGAAAGGGGGGAACCACGGCAGGAACTATGAAAAGCTGGGGAAATATACGATTTTCCACAGAGCGGGGGGTAACTGAGGAGTACAATTCGTTTTGGCCCCCGAAATGCGGTGGTGATTCAGAATCCCTTAATAAACAAGGAAAGGATTTCGACGACAATGTGGAAGCCCACGAATCAACCTGCAACCCCTGGCCGGCCCTCGGAGCCGGAGCGTCCGACGACGGCGATGACGCCGGCGACGGCACCGAGCATGAATGCGAGTGTGAATATGAGTGAACCCCCGGCAGCGCCGCGTCCGGTCGTGACTTCGACATCGGACCAAGCCACGATTGGCAAGTCATTAGTGATCAAAGGCGAGGTGACCGGTTCGGAATCCTTATATATCGACGGCCGGGTGGAGGGTTCGATCAACCTCTCGGGCAATCGCGTGACCATCGGGCGCAATGGGGTGGTCGCGGCAAACATCAATGCGCGCGAAATCGTGGTGCTGGGCAAAGTGCGGGGCAACCTGACGGCCAGCGATCGGGTGGATATTCGCAGCGATGGCTCGCTCACCGGCGATGTGGTAGCGGCACGCATCTCGATTGAAGATGGCGCTTTCTTTAAGGGCGGCATCGACATACGCAAAGCGGGAAAGACAGACGCCAAGCCGGAAGAAGTTTCAAAAAGCGTTGTCAGTGCGTCTCCGGAAGCGGTCGCGGCGAGAGCGTAGGCCAGTTCTCTGGTTCTGCGGTTCCGTATTGCGGTGAATAAAATCTAGCGCTTAGTCAGAAGAGGCATCCCGGGTTTAGGGATGCCTTTTTTATTTTACCGGCCAGTGGCAGCGTCTCCCCGCAGGACGATGCAGGTCGAGGTTGCCTTCGCGATCAGGCGATTTTTCTCGTCGAGAATCCTGCATTCCACCATTCCCACGGTGCGCCCGCGGGAGAGGACGTGGGCCTCCGCCGTCAAGAGGGCGTTCCAGACGGGGCGAAGAAAGTTAATTTTCAATTCCAGCGTGGTAAAACTCTCACTTTCGGACAAGGTGCGGGCGAAGGCCACGCCCATTGCCGCATCGGCCAAATCGCACAGGATACCGCCGTGCAAGCTGCCCATGGGATTGGCATGATGCGGGAGGGCGCGAAACTGGGCCATTACTATGCCGTCGGGCTGGTGGTTGAAAGTAATACCCAGGAAGTCCGCCAGGGGGAATTGACGTTTCGGATTGGGTTCCGGGACATCGTTATTCATCGATATTCCTCAAATGAAATTTTCGCGCATTCAGCCGCGGGGACGTTAGATCAGGAGCCGAATTGAATGCCCTTGCGCTCACGCCCCAGAGCGACCACGATCGCGGCCAGGGTGAAAACGGTGAAGGCGGTCAGAGCCATGGCATTGGCGTAACTGGTGTGTTCGGCGAGAATCGCCTCAATGTAAACCACGGGCGCGGCCAGCAAAACGCCGCATTGGTAGGCGAAGCCGGGAAGAAAGCCGCGGACCGAGTCGGGTGACAATTCCGCGAGATGCGCGGGAATAATGCCCCAGGCTCCCTGCATCATGAATTGAATCAGGAACGCCCCCGCGACCAACAGGGTGAGCGACGGGGCATAGGCCCAGAGGGGAACGGACGCGATGGCGAAGAGGAATGCCAGGATCATAGCTTTGCGTCGTCCCCAGCGATCCGAGAGGAAGCCGAAGAGCATGCTGCCGAGAATCGCCCCGACCATCGAGATGGCGGTGATGACGGCGCGCTGGGTAGGCTGGAAGTGCCAATAACGCTGGAGGAAAGTGGGAAACATATCCTGCGTGCCGTGAGAAGAGAGATTCATCATCATCATGAGCACGGTCAAATAGAGAAACAACTTCCAGTGGGAGAGGATTTCGCGGCCGAGATTACTCCAATTGGGCTGCCGGGTTTTCCGCCAGACCTCCGACTCCTTCACGTTAAAGCGGACGAAAAGGCCGAGCAGCGCGGGCAACCCTCCGATGAAAAACATCGGCCGCCATCCCCAACGCGGAAATACGGTGTAAAAGCAGACTGCGGCGAGCAGATAGCCGAGAGCGTATCCCTGCTGGAGCAATCCGGAAAGAAAACCTCGCAGTCTGCGGGGCACTTTCTCCATGGCGAGCGATGCACCGACGCCCCACTCTCCGCCCATGCCGATGCCGAAGAGGGCGCGCAACACGAGAAAGGTGGCGAAGCTGTGGGCGAAGCCGGTGGCCACTTCGATGGCGGAGTAAAAGACGAGGTCGATCATCAAGGGGAGGCGACGGCCATAGCGATCGGCCATGAGTCCAAAAATGAATGCGCCAACCGGACGGAAGGCAAGGGTGAGGGTGATGGAGATGGCCACTTCCTTATCGAGCCGGTGAAACTCCTGCGCGATGGCGGTCAGGGAAAAAACCACGAGGAAGAAATCGAAGGCGTCGAGGGTCCAACCAAGAAAACCAGCTAACACGGCGGGGCCGTGGCCATCCTGGGTTGGGTCAGCCAGCAGAGGAACGGGATCTGGCGGCAAATTTTCTCCCGTAAAACGGAGTTGTGACGGGCATCAGCATACACGGGCATGCCGGGTTCCCGCTAGTAAAAGTGCCGCGTGAGCATGCACGATTGGGCGCGCTGCGGGCGATCGTCTGATTACGGATGCGATTTCGGCGACCGGCATGCCCGACGGACGCTATCATCTGGGAGATATCGGGCGCCGCTTGGTCAATTTGCGACTTAAGCGGGCAGAATGGTTCCGCGGCAACTTCCCAATCCGATGCGGCGGAATCCGTCGCGGTGGCAAGATCCCCGCAGGATTACTTCATCGCCATCCTCCAGGAATTTGCGCTGCTCGCCGTTCGGCAGTGTCAGCGGCTTTGTGCCGCGCGATGTGAGTTCGAGCAAGCATCCAAGAGCGCCCGGTCCGGCACCCGATACGGTTCCGCTGGCAAGCAAGTCGCCTGGGCGCAGATTGCATCCGTTGCTGGCATGGTGGGTTAGCATCTGGGCCAGGGTCCAATACATGTCGCGGAAATTGCTTCGTCCGAGGACGGCGGGAGCGATACCTGCTTTGCGCATCTCCGGCGAGAGTAGAGAAACCTCGAGGTCCAGGTCAAGGCCGCCGTTTTGGCGATCGCTCGCGCTCAGAAGGTATGGCAGAGGCGCGGGATCTCCCGCCTCGCGCGCGAAAGGCTCGGTGCCAAAGGGCGCGAGCGCCTCCATGGTCACCACCCACGGCGAAAGCGAGGTCGCGAAACTCTTGGCTAGAAACGGTCCCAAGGGTTGGTACTCCCAGGCTTGAATGTCGCGGGCCGACCAGTCATTGACGAGACACACGCCGAAGATATGTTCCTCGGCGGTGGCGATGGGAATGGTTTTGCCCAACTCATTTCCCGCGCCGACAAAGAATCCTAATTCCAGCTCGAAATCGAGGGCGTAGGTGGGTCCGAATTCCGGGATTTGCTCGAGAGGGGTATGTTCTTCGAGGCGCTGGCCGAAAGGCCGGCGCACAGGCGTTTCCGAGGGAACCAGCGAAGAGGCGCGACCGTGATAGCCAATCGGGATGTATTTGTAATTGGGCGGCAGAGGATTGCCGGGGCGAAGCAAATTTCCCACGTTCGTGGCATGGAAGATCGAGGCGTAGAAATCCGTGTAGTCACCGACGGCCGCCGGTAGAAGCATTTCGACATCCACTTGTGGAATAAGATGCCGCGCGGCGGCTTGTTGATGGGCGAGGGACACGTCGTCGCGAAGCGTGGAATGAAGGGCCCGCCGCAAGGCCGGCTTGCCGGGGCTCCAAGGGCCATGAGATGGTTGAGTGAATCCGCCGCGCACGCCTGCGCTGCCAGCCGCAAATTTTCATTGTCCAGCGTGCCCGTGACGAGCGAACCGGCGGACTCCATTCCGTTGAGATCGAGCACCTGGTCGCCGATGGCTACTCCGACTCGCCCTGGAGCGGCCGATCCGCGCTTGCGAAAGATTCCTAAGGGCAAATTTTGCGGGGGGAAATCCGTGTCGGCAACATTGGCGGATTTCACCCAACTGCGGGCGTGCCGATCGTGAGTCTCGTCAAGAAGTAATGCCATAAGCAGAGATGGCGGACATTGCCCGACCGGGGCTGCGCCTGCCGGATGGACCTACGCTCTGTTGAATTTCTTCCGCAGTCCCTGCCAAACCTCGAAGTATTGATCATCGAGTTGGGAGGTCTCGAGCGCAAACCTGGTCGGCTGGCAGACAAAGCGGGTCTCGAACATGAACGCCATAGTGTCGGCGAGATAGACGGGTTTCAAATCGGCCTGGCTGGCTTTCTCAAAGGTTTCAGAATCGGGCCCGTGCCCGGCCATGCAGTTGTGCAGACTTGCGCCCCCGGGAACAAAGCCTTCGGCTTTGGCGTCATATTCGCCACGAATGAGGCCCATGAATTCGTTCATAAAGTTGCGGTGGAACCAGGGCGGGCGAAAGGTATGCTCGGAGACCATCCAGCGCGGCGGAAAGATTACAAAGTCAAGGTTCGGGGTGCCGGGAATTTCCGAAGGCGAAGTCAGAACGGTATAGATTGACGGGTCGGGATGATCGAAGCTCACCGTATTGATGCAATTGAAGTTGGCCAGATCGTATTTGTAGGGCACGTAGTTTCCGTGCCACGCCACCACGTTCAAGGGAGAATGATCGATGGCAGCGGACCACAGTCTGCCCTGGAACTTGGTCACAATTTGGAAGTCGCCTTCCCGCTCTTCGAAAGCCGCCACGGGAGCAAGAAAGTCGCGTGGATTCGCCAGGCCATTGGCGCCGATGGGGCCGAGGTCGGGCAGGCGAAGCAGCGGGCCGTAGTTCTCGCAGATATAACCGCGCGCTTGCTGGTCGACAAGTTCGACGCGAAAACGAATGCCTCGCTGAATGACCGCAATCTCCCCGGGATTTGCGTGCAGACTCCCCATCTCGGTGTGCAACGACTAGACCGCCGGCTTGGGGCACGATCAACATCTCTCCGTCGGCGTTGTAGAAAAAACGATCGGTCATCGAAGTGTTGGCTACGTAGATATGGATACCGACACCGGTGTGAGTATGCGTGTCGCCATTGCCCGCCATGGTGACCAGACCATCGATAAAGTCGGTGGGTTCGGAGGGAAATGGAATCGGGGTCCAGCGCAATTGGTTCGGGGGCGTCGGAACTTCGTTAAAGGGGGCGCTACGCAGCCTTCGCGAGTCGATCGGCTGAAACGGTTTGTGCGCCACCGAAGGCCGGATGCGGTACAACCAGGTTCTGCGATTGACGCCGCGCGGGGCAGTGAAGGCCGTGCCGCTGAGTTGTTCCGCGTATAGGCCGCGCGCCACTGTTTGGGGAGAATTCTGTCCCCGAGGCAATACCCCTTCTAGGGCTTCGCTGGCGAACTCGTTACCGAATCCCGACTGATAGCGCGGCACAGGCTCCGTCTGACTTGTCTTCGCGGTAGTAACTCGGGAGTTAGTTTCTCGAAGCTTAGCCATCCTTATAGATTTCCTCGCCGCGCCTGCTCCGCTTCGATCGACTCAAAGAGCGCTTTGAAATTTCCCTTGCCGAATCCACGGCTGCCTTTCCGTTGTATCACTTCAAAAAACACGGTGGGACGGTCTTCCACGGGCTTGGTAAAAATCTGAAGCAGGTAACCCTCTTCATCGCGATCGACCAGGATGCCGAGCGAACGCAATTCCTCCATTGACTCCTGCACGGGTCCCACACGGGAGGGTAAGGCGTCGTAATAGGCGTCGGGGACGCGCAGAAAGTCGAGGCCGTTGCGCTGGAGTTTGCCCACGGTATAGACCACATCCTTACACTGCAGCGCGAGGTGCTGGGCGCCGGGTCCGCCGTAGGCTTCGATGTATTCCTGAATTTGGCTCTTGTTGCGGGCCGCGGCCGGCTCGTTGATGGGAAATTTCACGGAATGCGAATCGTCCGACATGACGATACTCATCAAGGCACTGTACTCGGTCGAAATATCCTTATCGTCAAAAGTGATGTAGCGATGGAAGCCGAAGACGCGCGTGTAATAATCGGCCCAGTCCCGCATCTTGCCGAGTTCGACATTGCCCACGATGTGGTCAATGCGCAGAATGCCGCAGTCATCTCCGGCAATCGGCGCCGCCATGTATCCGGGCAAAAACGGACCTTTGTAATCCTTAAAGGAGATGAGGGAGTGGATGGTGTCGCCGTAGGTGTGGACAGCGGCGCGACGAACCGCGCCATGTTCATCCTGTAGGTCGTGCGGTTCCTCGGCGGGCCGTGCGCCGCGACGGACGGCTTCGGCAAAGGCTTCGTCAGCGTCCGCCACTTCCAATGCGATGTCGCGCACGCCATCGCCATGGCGGCGGATGTGATCCGCGGCGACATCATCGGCGGTCAAAGGCGTGGTGAGGAGAAAGTTCGCCTTGCCCTGACTTAGGGCATAGGACGTTCGCAGGCGCTGGCCGGTTTCCAGCCCACTGTAAGCCACCTGCGAAAAGCCGAATCCCTTGCGATAGAAGTAAGCCGCCTGCCGGGCATTGCCCACCCAGAATTCGACGTGATGAATGCGTTTCAGTTTGAGCGGGTTTTCCATCTGCCTAATCTCCGGGAGCACCATCCTCAATAAGAACGAATATCCACCTGGAAACGCCAGCTTGCTGGCTCAGCGAGTTTCCAGCGAAACCAGTTCCCCTTGCTGTTTTCCGGTGGCGCGATAATTCACCGACACCAGGCGGTTGCTCCACTGGCAGGAAAACTGATCCTCACCAATCACGACTAAGGACTTATAATCCGCGACATGCATTTTGTAAGTCGTCATGCCGCTCAAGATGGTCACGGTAGCCTCGGGCGGTTTGGAGCAGTCGCTGCTGACGATTTTGCCCTTAAGAAAATGTAAGGGACCGTTTGCGCCCGGCTTGGGTGGCGCTGGAGTTGCGACGGGACCGTCTTCTTCGTCATCGCTGTTTAGTTGATTCTGGTTTGCCTGATGCTGGGCTGCCTGATTCCGATTGACTCCAACCTGGGCAGCGCCGGGTGTACTGGCGGCTCCGACCGGCGTCTCGGGTTGCCCCGCCTGCTGAGGACGAACGCCATACTTCTGTAAGGTATCCAGGTCTTCCAGTTGCTTCTTTGCCGCGGTGGCGGCGGCGCGATCGGGACCGGACCTAATCCGCGTGAACACGTCGCGCGCCTGCTCCCACTTCTTACCTTCCACATAGATCTGGCCAAGGTTGAACTGGTATTCGACATTGCGGGGCGCAAGGGCAATCGCCTGACGCTGGGCCTCCAGGGCCGAGTTGATGCCGCCGCCCTCGACGCGGGCCACGCCGAGCATGTTATAAGCCGCGGCTAAGTCGGGATACCAATCGAGCACGGCACGCAAGTCCTGCATCATGTTGGCGAGGCCCTGCATTTCTTGCCCCGTCGCCTGTGCCTGCTGATACTTCAATGCGGAACGGGCATACCAGATCCAGGGATCGCGGGGGTTTAGGTCGGTGGCTTTTTGCAGTTCGTCGGCGGCAGCGGCGAACTGTTTCTGGCGCAAATCGTCCCACGCAATGGCGCGGACTGCCGCTTCATTCCCTTTGGGGTCCCCCGCCAATTGCCGCAGATCGCGGAGCGCGTCGTCGTGATGTTCCGGGATGCGCACCATGGCATCGTCAATCATGGCCCGCGCTTCGTCATCTTTAACGGGATCGGACGTCATGCCAAGTTCGTCGGCGTCAAAGGGAACGGGCAGACGATCGGGTTGTGGAGGATCGAGCGGATCGGGAATTGGCTTCTTCGATTCATCGAGCGCGATGCCAAGTCCGCTCATGGTGTTGAAATAGGATTTCACAGCCTCTTCCATTTGCGAAGGGGACATATCGAAGGCTTGCACCATAGCCTTGTCGACCGGCATTTTCTGGTTCAACACGAGATCGAGATAGGTTCCCACCTCGGGCAGTTTCTTCTTATTCAGAAGATAGTGGACCACCATCCAGGATTGCGCGTAGTAAATGGTGTGATGGGTGCCCTCGTGCGCGCCCGAACTATCGTGCTTCATGGTGAACAGGTCGGGCATGCTCAGCCATACCGGCGAACTCACCAACTGGGTCAGCGATTGCGGCATCTTCGGGTCGCGACGCATTTCGTCAAAAATATCCTCGTGCCACTCCGGCGCCAGTTCGGGATCGCCACCCAGTTCCACCTGCTTTCCGATCTGGATTGAGCCGAAATATTCTGCCAGCCCTTCATCGAACCATCCCTGCGCCGGAGGATAGTTGTAATTGAGCAGATAGTGCGCCAACGAATGGGCGATGGAGCGCCAGGGATCGATCTCAAAAAGATTCAGAACGATGTAAACCCGATCCGATCCGGCACATAAAAACCGCGGGCGAAACTTAATTTTTCGGGTGCCACCGCGCCGTACTGCTTGTCGCTTTTGAGCGCGATAACGGTGATCGGTACCGGCATTTTCAATTTGTTCTTCAGCAACAGTTCTCCGAATACCGTGCGCATCTGTTCCATGCGCAAGGCGACTTCCCGTCCACGCTTTTCGCCGGCATCGGTCAAGACCGAAAAATTGGTGGAGTGCACCTCAATCCACTTGCTCTCATCTTTCCTGGCGTTAGGGTTGCCTTTTGCATTGGCGAAAACCGGCGGAGACGCCGCGCCCAGCGCGATCACGCCGACCAGCACCGCGAGGGCAAAGCGCGCCAGCGTTCGGCCACCGATTCTGGAAGGCGGGATGCAATGACATCTTCTCATGACGGCCGATCGCTTCCAGAAATGCTAGCACGCCGGCCGGGCGAAGCGAGATCGCGAGATCAGGTTTTGCGATATCTTTCGCCTTGGACCGCTCCCCGGCGGCGCGGTACACTCCCGTAAGTGATCGCGCCCGCAGCCTCGCGCCTTGCCTGGATCGATTGGATGCGCGGGCTCGCCTGCGTTCTCATGTTCCAGACCCACTGCTATGACGCGTGGCTGGGCGGAAACGCCCGCAGCAGCACTTTTCTAAAGGGATCGCAACTGTTGGGAACCCTGCCGGCCCCCTTGTTTCTTTTTCTCGCCGGAATCTCCTTCGCATTGGTGACCGACAAATTGATGCGCAAAAGTCTCAGTACCGGCGAAATTACTCGTACCATGGCGCGCCGCGGCGCCGAGATTCTGGGGTTCGGCCTGCTCTTTCGCTTACAGGAGTTTCTCATCGCGTGGGGATGGGCTCCGTGGTCCGACTTACTTCGCGTCGATGTCCTGAATATCATCGGGCTCTCCATGATCCTGATGGCCTTGCTTTGCGGAATAACGCTTTGCGGAGTGAGTCTTTGCGAAGTGTCTCTGAAGGTCAGCGGTTCGCCTTCCGCCGTCGCTCCAGTCGCAGGGAACGAAACTGGATTGCGTAGAAGCCGTTTTGCGATTGTGGCCGCAGCCTTGTCGGCCGCGGCTCTTATCGCCTTACTGACTCCACCGCTTTACACCACCTGGCGGCCGACTTGGCTGCCCTGGCCATTGGAGTCTTACATTGACGGATGCCACAACCTGGGTGCTCCCCAGCCCTACCTCTTCCCTCTTTTTCCGTGGGCGGCGTTTGCCTTTGCGGGTCTGGCGGCGGGTTTTATTCTGTTCAGCGATCAGGCTCGCGCTCACACCGCGCGTACTTTAGCTGTTTTCGCCGCCAGCGGAGTCGTCGCTATTCTGGCAGCCCGACAATTCGACCACTCGTCCTTCCATCTTTATTCAACCTACGATTACTGGCACACCAGTCCCAACTTCCTAATGATGCGCATTGGTCTTCTATTAGTGATCAGCTTTATCAGTTATGCCTGGTGCCAGTGGGGATGGGCGACCCGCGGCTTCAGTGCCATCATTCAGCTGGGGCAGACCTCGCTGCTGGTTTACTGGGTGCACATGGAATTTGTTTACGGGCGCTTTTCGCTACTTCCGAAGAGAAGCGAATCCATCGGCGGCGCATCGTGGGGACTGTTGGAGATTATCCTTTTCATGTTATTTCTGTCGCTGCTTCGCACCAGGATTGACTGGAAGAGATTGGACTGGCGAAAACTGATTCGGGTGCAGCCGGCTTGAGGGCAGGGATGGACATATCTCTACCGGGAATGGGTGGAGCGGTCTTATGGCAGACTAGGCTATTGCAGGCTGAGACTAAGGTTGAGTTCGCCGCGCTTGTTGCAAATGATGTGCAGCACGCTTTCCTGGCCGCTGGCAAACTCGCCGGCAAGAGTGGCCACCTGGTCGTAAGACTCGCTATCCGAGGTCACGCGAACTCGCAGACTGTGCTTGCCGGGCGCTATGGGCATGCTGTGAATCTCGTGGCCTGCGAAATGGTGAAATACGACCAGCCGCTTCCTGTCTTCTCCTTCCAGCACGTGGGTATACGACGGAGTTCCGTCCACGGCGATGGAAAGACGAGCCTGAGCGAACTTATGATCGACTTCAATCTCCAGGGTGGCGGTGGACAAAGCTGCCGGGGACAAAGCGGCTGAGGAGGTGGTCGCGGGAGAAGTTGCGGGCGCGGAAGCGGCCGACGAAACCGGGTGCGCTGGTTTAGCGCTATTTGACGCGAGATGGTTGGATCGAGTCGCCTTCGGGGGTTGCTTCGCTGGCGGCGCTGCCGGCGGCGGGGCCTGGGCCGAGGGCGTGGTTGAAGTTCGGACGGAAACATCCGGTTGGGCGCCCAGATTTACGTCCGCCGATGGGAGGTGGCGAGGGCGAACCGAAATCAGCGCCAGGCCCAGCAGGAAAAGTGTGACCACGGCAACTACACCGGCAATAGATCGTCTTCGAATGCGCTCCAACCGCCTGGAGTCGGTGGGCACGATGGGCAGAGAACGCGCGCTAAACAGGAGCTTTGCGGCCACCCACGGGTTGCCATGCGATTTGGACTTTTCGCTGGCTCTTTGGAGGGGATTGACGGGCAGCGGTTCCAATGATCCGAGTAGATTCCGAAGATCGGCAGCCATTTCAGAGCCGCGCTGGTAGCGTTCGGCCGGATCTTTAGCCATGGCGCGAACGATGATGTTGTCGAGACCTTCGGGTAACTCGGTGTCGAGAACGGTCGGCGGAAGCGGATCTCGATTGACCACTTTAAAGGAAACCGTCACGGCGCTGTTGCCTTGAAAAGGCCTGTAACCGGTGAGCGCCGTGTAGAGGATCACGCCGAGCGAAAACAGGTCGGAGCGGCCGTCCACGGCTTCGCCGTTGAGTTGTTCGGGCGACATATAGGCGGGCGTGCCGAGCGCCCGGCCGGCCAGGGTATGGTTGGCGAGGTTCAGTTTGGCGACTCCGAAATCGGCGATTTTGGCATGCCCATCCTCGGTCAATAGGATGTTCGCGGGCTTGAGATCGCGGTGGACCACGCCTTGACTGTGGGCGCAATCCAGGGCTTCGGCTAGTTCGATGGCTAATTGCAGCGCGCGCTCCACGGGCAATTTGTGGTCGCCTCGCGAGAGCAGACTCTCGAGCGATTCACCGCCGACGAACTCCATGACAAGGTAAGGATTGCGGGTCTTAGCGTCTTCGCCGACATCGAAGATGGTTACGATTCCGGGATGGGAGATTCGGCCGGCGGCTTCGGCCTCGCGAATAAAGCGGGCGCGATATTCACTTTCTTCTACGGGAGCATGGCCTGCGAGCGAAATCGTCTTGACCGCAACCATGCGGTTGATTTGGGGATCGCGGGCTTTGTACACGATGCCCATGGCTCCGCGCCCGAGTTCGGACTGGAGTTCATAGCGGCCAAAGCGTTGCGGCTCCCGATCGTCGACAGGCGTCATGGTTGGTGGCAAAGTCCGATTAGACCTGGGTGCACTTCAGCCAGCCGCGCCGCTCTGCTTCGCGTCCGAAGTGGTTGTGACCAGCACTCCGATTACGTTCTCGTTCAGCATATCGAGGACGGCCTTCGCTTGTTCGGGCCGGATGCCGTTGAGCAGTTCGAAGTTTACCTGGACACCTTTGAGCGCGGGGATGATGTCGTGGTGAAGGCGAACTTCGAGGACCGCCGACCCGCCCTGCTGTCCGATGCCAAATCCAACGCCGGCTCTTTCGGTTTTGGTTACAGCCATAGATTGCCTCCGAGTGAGCGCATCTCTCGCATCGCCGGTGGAGCGGCGAGGAGTGAGCGAGTGGACGCCTCTGTCGACCATTTTGGCTCGAAGAGCAGAATCGCTCCAAGTTACCGACGTGCTCGAGGCTGACACCCTCCGGCGCCAGGATAGCCCCGATGATGATGCGATATTCGATCACAAGGGCGATCAAGAACGGTTACAGCGGGGAGGAACTACCCAGTTCGCCTAAGGCGTGGACCAGATATTTCAGTCCCGACGCCCAATTCCGGCGAGCGCCCGCCGGGTCAGGTCCGTAGCCGGTGACATACAAAGTGAAGTAAAGACCCTCGCTGTCTCCGGCCAAGAAACAGCGTCGGACGCATACTTCCGCGGTTGCCGGACTTTCGGGCGCGCGGCGCAGCAAGGCTACCAGATCCCTGGCGAATTGCTCGTAAATGGGGAAACATTGTTCGAGGGAAGCGGGCAGGTCAATACCTGAGAAGAGCACGTCCACGTAACAGGCAAGCCGGTGCGAGGCAGGGTACCGATCACCGCCGATTTGTTCTTCGGCACCGAGATCGGTTGTCTCCCACACATCGCACTTCGCGGTCTCGAAGATGCTCGGTGGCGAGTTTACAATCTCGAGAAATTTCCCGAGTTCGGGGAAGGGTACCGCCTCGGCGACCGAGGATAACAATTCGGGACGGCGCTTCAAGTCCACGTAGGCGAAGGCGGCGGCGGGATCTATCCAGGGAAAATCGAGGACGGGATCTTCCCGTCCCAGTTCGATAGAGAAATCGGCGTCCATCAGAAGGCGCGCAGGAAGTTCACGATCTCAGTTTCGGCCCAAAAGCCGTCGCCTGCGCCGGCGTCGCCGTTCGCAGCGACAGCCTCACCCTTCGTAGCCGGCACACCCACAAAAGCGCAGTGACCGCCGTCGCTGGTCTCGCGAAAGGCGATGTTGGGGTTGGATGAAATCTTGCGTCGTGTCTGCTCCGTGATGCGCACGAAGGGATCGTTTGCGGCATACAAAACCAGCGCGGGCACGGCGATCCGCTCCACAACATGCGAGGCGGAAGCGCGGTCATAATAGTCCTCGACACCTGAAAAGCCGCAATAGTAAGCCGTGATCTTGTCGTCAAACTCACGCAGGCTGTGGATGCGGCGCAACCGGCGCACATCGAAGTGCCCGGGGAAAAAGCGCGCTTTCTGAAGCATTCTGCGGCGCAGCGCCCACAAGAAATAGCGCTCATAAATACGGTTCGAGGGTTCATGGAGCGCGTCGGCAGACGCCGCGAGATCGATTGCGGGACAGCACGCGGCGACGGCGCGAAACCGTAAGAGCGGGTTCGCCCCCCACTCGCCGGCGAGCTTCAGAACGATGTTGCCGCCCATGGAAAAGCCGACCAGCGCCAGGCGGGAGACCCGGTCGCGGGCGACAAGGTCGCGCGCCACCGCGGCAACATCGTTCGATAAGCCGGAATGATACAGAACCGGAGCGAGAGAGTCGGTGCCGCCACAGTTGCGCTGGTTGTAGCGGATCACATTCATGCCGCCGGCGAGGGCCTTTTCGGCGATGCCGAGGACGTACTGCGATTCGCTCGAACCTTCCAGTCCATGCACGACAATGATGGTCAGGGCGCGCTCGCGGTCCGCCTGCCAATGGCAGCGACAAAGGACCTGAACGCCGGGCTCCACTTCGACGAGGCGCGACTCGGGAGCCGGCAGGCGAAAACGCCGTCCGAGGAGAAAACTGGCGACGGTTTGCACGTGTCCGCCGCTCAACCAACGGCGGGGCACGAAGGGACGAGTCGCTTCGAGCGTTTGCGAAGTGGCCACAGCTTGATTTTAAATAGAAGTGCCAATTTTCCCGGTGGAGTTTCTTCATGCCTATTTTTGAGTACGTCTGTAAGGATTGCCGCAACGCTTTCGAGACGCTGGTTTTCGGGTCGCGAAAGGCGGGCGCGCAAAAAGCGCAGTGCCCCAAATGTCAAAGTACCAAGTTGGAGCCGCAGCTTTCTCTTTTCGCGGTGGCGGCCAAAGGCGGCGGATCGACCACGGCCTTCTCAGAAGGGCCGACGGGGTCGTGTGGTTCGTGCGGCGATCCGCGCGGGGCGGGCGCCTGTTCGATCAACGATCTCGATTAGAAGCCCCTCGATTCGCGGCCAGTCCCGTGATCGCTTTGGTTAGGCTCAGCCTGGAAAATCGCTCGCAATAATCTTCGGTAATTCTCCGGTCACTTTTGCAGTAACTCTTGCAGTAACTTCGGGAACTCCTCCGCCCGTAACCGATGTGATCTTTCGCCGCGGGACGATCGTGGTTATGATCCGCTAGACAGTTGATTTCGAGTGCGGGAAACGGAGCAAAAATGGATCGCCGAAAAGAGCGAAGACTGGACCTGGAGTTGCCGGTACGGATCTGGGGAGTGGACCGGATGGCCCGGCCTTTCGCCGAACTGGTCCGGGTGCGAAACGTGAGCAACCATGGCGCGGTTCTGATCGGCGTGCGGTCCAAGGTGCAGACGGGCGAGGTTCTGGACGTGCAACATGGCGCCTCGCGGACACAGTTTCGGATCGTGTGGATGAACCCCGCGGGTGACGCCGGGGTTGAGGCGCTCACTTTCGAACCCCCGATTCTGGGCATGGGCCTCCCCAAAGTTTTTGAGATGGTGGGAAGCGGATAGGCGACGCCGAACCGGATTAATCGGCCAACGACCGTGGTTTCACGGAACCGTTTCCCACTTTTGTTTCTGCACTTTCTGCAACGAGATATCTGGCGCCAGAAATCTGGCAAATACTTCATTCGATAAGAGTCGGCCGCGGGAGGTCAGGCGAACGATGGACTCCTGCTGCTCGAGCAGGCCGTCACGCAGACATTCTTGCGTGGCGGCGCGCCACTGGGCATCCGGAGTTGACCCTGGCGGTAGCCTGCGTCCCGCGCTGATTTCCGACCCCAGCTCCGCGCGCGCGGGGATGGAGCCTTCCTGAAGCCAACTTTCGTCCTGAAGCCGGTTCAGGTCGATGCCACAATTCAGGCGCAAGCCGAGAAAAAAAGCTTCTTCAATGGCTGCCTGTTCCGACACAGGAGTTACCGCATAGGGCTGGCGGTTCATGTAACCGTCGAGCGAGTCGGGAGTGGCAAAGCGCAGAGCATGCACGTTTTCGCCGACGGAGAAATCCTGCCACAGGAATGCCATGGAATGAGCGTCGACTCCAAAACCGAGGTAGGGCTGGCGCGTCCAGTATTTCAGATTGTGGCGAGACTCGTTTTGGTGGCCGGCGCGGGCGAAATTGGAGATTTCATATTGCAGCAGGCCGTCCGCCGCAAACCATTCGCAAGCTTGCTGATAAAAATCAGCGATCTGATCGTCATCAGGAACGAAGTGCGCATGATAGCGGGAACCTCCGGCGATCAGTTCCCTGCCCAGGCGCGACTCGTCGTCCACCTCGAGCATATACACGCTGGCGTGGGGAACGCCGGTAGCCATGGTTTCTGACAGCGAGAAAGCCCAGCTTTCGGGCGTCTGGTGAGGCAAGCCGGCGATGAGATCGAGGTTGATGTTTTGCAGGCCGGCCTGGCGCAAACGGCCAATTTCCTCGACTACGGTCGAGCGCTGGTGCAGCCTGCCGACGGAGTGGGCTTCGCGATCGACGAAGGATTGCACGCCCAGGCTTACGCGATTCACTCCGCATTGCAGCAAGGTTTCGATCAAGGGCGGGTTCAGAGTGCCGGGCGCGCATTCCACCGTGATCTCGGCATCGGGAGCGACCGCGAATTGAGCGCGCAGGGCGGAGAAAATGCGCAGCAGTTGGGCGTTTTCGAGGACCGAGGGAGTTCCTCCGCCTAGGTAGATGGAATCGGCGGCTTCCTCGATGTGGCATCCCATTTGAGACGCGACGTGGCGTGAGTTGGCTATCTCCTCGACAATGCGGGAGACGTAATTTTCGTAAGCCGACCGCGAGAACACGTCGGAAGCGAAGTTGCAGTAGCTGCACTTGGTTCGGCAAAAGGGCACGGAGAGGTAGAGACCGATGGGCATGCTGTGATTTATTCTAATAGGAGCGGGCGAGTCTCCTGAGTTGTCTTAGAACCCGGCGTGAACCTTACGGACGCATTGTTCATCCAATAAGCGTGACGAGTGAAGAGGGTATCTTATGAGTGACGAGAACATTGAGTCCCTATGCGGCGGCTGTGGCGAAACTTTGTCCCATTTCCTGCAGGAAATGGCCGATCAGAATGCCAAGGTTGCGACCTGCCCGAAGTGCGGCAAGATTCATGAGGTCGGTTCCAGCAAAGATTCGGAAGAGCTGGCGGAGCCGGTAAAGAAGCCGGTTTAACCCCGCAAGCGGCAAAAGGCAAGCTTTGCCGCCTGGATTCGGATTGCATTTTTCCGTTTCCGTTTTTGTCTTTAATTCCTCTGCAACTTCAGTTTGCAATTTAGAATTCAAAAAGTGCTAGCCGACCAGGGCAATCTCTGGGCTCTGGGATCGTTGACGCCAAAAATGGCCGCCAATCAGGAAGAAGAGGTACTGGGAAAAGCTTACGACGGCCGCCTCATGCGGCGGTTGCTGACTTATCTTCGTCCCTACAAGTGGCACGTGGCGGTGGCGCTGGCGGCGATCATATTGAAGTCAGGCCTGGATGTTTTAGGGCCGTTTCTCACCAAAATTGCCATCGATAAATACCTGGCGAAAACGCCCAGTTCTCACTCCTGGATCGGCGACCGGCTGAGTAGCTCTCCGATGCGGGGGATCGCGCAGATTGGCGGGCTTTATGTAGCGATCCTGGTCTTCACGTTCCTGCTGGAGTTCGTGCAAACCTACCTTATGCAGTGGACGGGGCAGAAGGTGATGTTCGATTTGCGCAAGCAGATTTTTCGTCACTTGCAGTACATGCACGTGGCGTTTTTCGACAAGAATCCGGTGGGGCGCCTGGTGACGCGCGTGACCACGGACGTGGATGCGTTGAATGAGATGTTCACGGCGGGCGTGGTGTCGATTTTTGAAGACGTGTTCGTGCTGGCCGGCATCATCGGCATCATGATGACGATGAGCTGGAAGCTGGCGTTGATCACTTTCGCCGTGCTGCCGGTGATCGTCTACGCCACCATGATTTTTCGCAACAAGGTGCGGGACTCCTACCGGCGCATTCGCACGGCCATCGCCCGCATCAATTCTTATCTGCAAGAGGCGGTGTCGGGAATGCTGGTCTTGCAGCTTTTCAATCGCGAGAAGCGCGCTTACGAGAAGTTTTCCGACATCAATTCCGCTCACATGGAAGCCTTTAAGGACGCCATCATGGCGTACTCGGTGTACTACCCGGTGGTGGAAATCCTTTCGGCGATCGCCATTGCCAGCATCCTCTGGTGGGGCGGTAAGGATGTGATTGGCGGGTTCGCGACCATCGGCGTGCTGGTCGCCTTCATGCAATATGCGCAAAGGTTCTTTCGTCCTATTCAGGACTTGAGCGAGAAGTACAACATCCTGCAATCGGCGATGGCGGCCGGCGAGCGGGTGTTCAAGTTGCTGGATACGAAGTTTGAAGTGACCTCGCCGGCGATCGCGAAACGCACGGAGGGTCCGGGGCGAATTGAATTTGACCACGTATGGTTTGCCTACAATGGAAGCCTAGAAGCCCTTGGGGGAGCGGGACAGCCCTTCAGCGCGGCCGGGCGCGGTATCACGCAGGCAACGCCCAAGGCAGTTGAACCCGATTGGGTTTTGCGGGATGTGAGCTTTGTCCTGGAACCGGGGGAGACAGTCGCCGTCGTGGGCCACACCGGAGCGGGGAAAACCACGCTGATATCGCTGCTGATGCGTTTCTACGATGTGCAGCGGGGCGCGATCCGCATCGACGGTATCGACATCAAGGAGATGAATCTCGACGACCTGCGCTGCCGCTTCGGCGTGGTGTTGCAGGACCCTTTCTTGTTCAGCGGAACGGTCGCAGGCAACATACGGCTGGGGACGGCGCGCATTCAGGATGCCGACGTGGAGCAGGCGGCGGAAGACGTAAATCTGGCCGACTTTATTCGCACTCTGCCCTCCGGGTTCAAAGAGGAGGTGCGGGAGCGCGGATCGACGCTGTCGACGGGACAGAAGCAGTTGATTTCGTTTGCCCGCGCGCTGGCGCATAATCCGAAAATCCTGATTCTGGATGAAGCGACTTCAAGCGTGGACACGGAGACTGAGTTCCGGGTGCGGGACGCGCTGGACCGCATGGTGCAGGGACGAACCGCGCTGGTGATTGCGCACCGGCTTTCGACCATACAGCGCGCCGACAAGATCATCGTGATGCACAGGGGTCAGGTTCGCGAGATGGGGTCGCACCAGCAACTGCTGGCGCAGCATGGGATCTATTACAAGCTCTACCAGTTGCAGTATAAGGACCAGGAGGCGGGAGTAGAGCGGGTGCCCGCGGCGGATGCGGTTAAAAGCACTTCACGAAGTTCTTCCCCGGCAACTGTCTGATTTTGCCATTCAACTCCAGCTCAAAAAGCGCGGCGAAGATTTCCGAAGGCGACATTTCATGCTCCAGCAATTCCACGAGTTGATCGATATGCGTGGAGTCGTCGGCCTTGATAAGTTTGAGAATCTTCTTTTCGTGGGGTGAGGCCACCTGGTCCGGGAACAGTGACGCGGTCTCCGGTTGCGGCGAATCGGGCTGCATGGAACTCAGTTCAAGCTGTACTTCCCCCGGCAATTCCTCCCACACATCCTCCCACGTGGCAACCAGCTTCGCTCCCTGTTTAATGAGCGTATTGGGGCCCCAAGAACTCTTGTTGGTGACGTTTCCCGGCACGGCATAAACGTCGCGGTTCTGTTCGAGAGCGAGGCGGGAGGTGATGCGGGTTCCGCTGTACTCCGCGGCTTCGACGACCAGCACGCCCACCGACATGCCACTGATAATCCGGTTGCGGATGGGGAAATTCTGAGGAGCGGGATGAGTTCCCACGGGAAACTCGGTGATGAGCGCGCCTCCAAGGGCAACGATTTGTTCCGTGAGCCGGGTATTTTCTCTGGGATACATGACATCGATGCCTGTGCCCAGTACGGCAACGGTTTTTCCCCGGGCTGCGACCGCGCCGCGATGCGATGAGGTGTCTATGCCGCGCGCCAATCCGCTGATGATCACCAGACCGCGCGAAGCGAGATCGATGGCCAGCCTTTCCGCCATGCCGCTGCCGTAGGGCGTGGGATGGCGAGTTCCGACCATTGCTATGCCGGGCCGGGCCAGCACCTCGATGCTTCCTGTTACGAACAGAATCACCGGAGGATCGTAGATTTCCTTCAGCCGGGTGGGGTATTCGGGATCGCTAAGGGAAACGATTCTGGCGCCGGCGTCGGCCGCCTTTCCGCATTCCTCCTGCGCCAGTTCGAGCGACCTACCGGTAGCAATCGACTGCGCGGAGACGGCGCGCATGCCGGTGGCTTCGAGTTCGGTCAGGGTTGCTTGGAACACGCGTGCCGCACCTCCGTAGTGCTCGATTAGTTTCTTGATGCGCGTTGGTCCCAGGCCTTCGGTCAGGGCCAGCGCGAGCCAGTAGGTGCCTTCGGCGGACGCGGGACTCGGGCCCGCGACTTCCGCATCGGAATGAGTCGTCGCCATATTGCGCGACCCTAGCCTGCGCGCGAAGGCGCTGTCAATGATGGCGCGCACATCACTTTTGGTAGAATCCGTAAAGTGATGAGCCGGTTAAAGATCTCGGCCATTTCCTACCTGAATACAGCACCTCTCATGTGGGATTTTGAGCATGCCGACAGGGGGCGCGCCGAGCGAGTTCGATATTGCCTACACGATTCCGTCGGGCTGCGCCGAGGCTTTGCGTGGCGGAACAGCCGACATTGGAATTATTCCCGCGGCGGCGTACGCCACGGTTCCGAATCTTGTCATCATCCCCGATGTGGCGATTGCGGCGAGGCGCGCGGTACGGTCGATCCTACTCGTCAGCCGGATTCCCGTGGCGCAGTGGGCGGATGAGGTGCATACGGTAGCGCTCGACACATCCTCGATGACGTCGGTGGCGCTGGCGAAGATTCTGTTCGCCAAGTGGCTGGGCGGAGCGCGTGACTACCAGTCGATGGCCCCAAATCTCGAGGCCATGCTCGGTACCTGCGATGCGGCGCTGTTGATCGGCGACCCGGCGCTTCAGGTGGACCGTGCGCGCTACTTTACGCTCGACCTGGCGGAGGAGTGGGTGGCCCGCACGGGAAAATCTTTCGTCTTCGCGTTCTGGGCTATTCGCAAGGCGGCGCTAGTGGGGCACGATGCGTCGGCCATCGCTGAGGTTTTCAAGAAGTCGCGCAGCCACGGCGTGTTAGCTAAAAATCTGGAGTCCATTGCGCAGGAGTGGGCGCCGCGTGTGGGGCTTAGCCTGGCGGAGGTTCTTGTCTACCTGACGCGCAATATCCACTATTTTCTCGATCCTCCCTGCCTCGAAGGCCTGGACCTTTACTATCGTCTGGGCGCGGAAATCGGAGTTTTGCGGGCAGCGCCTGCGCTCGATTTTGTGGTTGCCTAGGTCTCCCAAACCGTGCTGGCCGGAGTGTATTCGCTGTCAGCGGGTGCAACCGCCCTGCTCGATTTCTAATTGTGCGGGTTGATTGACGGGGTTATACGCATTGAGAGCATAATGCTACACCTGTGAATCTAGTCTGAAATCAGATATCTTAATGCCTTCAATGTGAAATTGACTCTCGGGCACCGTGAGCCCCCCCAAAAACAAAAAAAAACTATTTTTGCGGCCTCGTGGCCTCGAATTTCGAATCGCTTTTAAGTATTCCGAATGCTCCCATCGTCGCGTGTTTGGCGCGAGGCGCCTTGCGCTGTCATAATGCCCGGTGAGGACAACCACCGTGAGCTCAGAAGACGCGCACCCACTGATTCCATCCACGGAAATTCGCTATATAGGCATTGGAGAAATTACTATCTATTTCGTGTCTGATGATGAACTGCGCGTGCTTGAAAGGGGTGGAACATCTTCGACATTTCTGAACTTGGCCATTTTCTTCATGTCGGTAGGCGCAAGCTTCTTCGCATCATTGTTGCTCAGCCCGCCGCCAACCATTAAAACATTCGTTGTCATGGTTGTCTTAACCGCTTTCACTGCGATTGCGGGATTTGTGCTGATCATTCTCTGGCGGAAATCTTCCGGAGATGCCACCGACACGATCAAACATGTTCGACCTGTTATGGCTCAGTCTCCAAAAGTCTCTGAAAGAAGTTGTTACGCACAAGATCACCCCAGTTACCGACGATGAATGTTCTAAATTTGGATGCATAAATGATAACAGTGGTGAGGCCATTTATTAGGAGTGCCAAACAGTGGTGAAGGCGCGACAACATGATGCAAATAAAGGGAACCTAAGGACTTTAATGGGTGAGTGATGGCGAAGAAATTTCTTGCACGCACGGGTTATGGAATTCTTCTCTCAATTATCGTCTTCTGGGTATGGTACAGCGTAGCCTCCAATTATGATTACGGCACTCTAGCTGGAATATATGTCTTTGAGGGAAACGGAGAAAAATGCACCCTGTACCTGCACCCAGATCGCACTTTCGTGCAAGAACTCATTCGTTCCGGCGAAATCCAAAAGTCACAAGGACATTGGCATCGCTACGGCCAAGCGCACGTTTCATTTTCCAATGAATTCCTGAGGTTATCCGGAGAAGAGATGAATGCTTCGGATGAAGGGCACGGCCAATTTGACAAGACGGCCGGGATATTCCCGACCCTAACTTTGGCCCCACTTCCAAACGGCCCTCAGTTCCATAAGAAGTTGTTTCGTTGAGAGACCTCCAATCGCTCGCATGACCCCACCTGCCAGCGACGCGAACCTCGGCCTGTCCCGAGATGGCAAGCACAGGTGTAGCATTATGCTCTCAATGCGTATAACCCCGCGGGTTGATTGACTTGGGCGTTTTGCCCACGTAAGATTCGCGGCAAATGATCGGGCGCACGATTTCTCATTACCGCATTGTCGAGAAACTCGGCGGTGGCGGAATGGGCGTGGTTTATAAGGCCGAAGACACGTCCCTGGGCCGCTTTGTCGCCCTGAAGTTTCTTCCCGATGACGTAGCGCAGGACGCGCAAGCGCTGGAGCGTTTCCGGCGCGAGGCGCGGGCCGCGTCCGCGTTGAACCATCCCAATATCTGCACCATTTACGAGGTCGGGCGAGAGGACAATGATTCTTTTCTCGCCATGGAATTTCTGGACGGGATCACGTTGAAGCACCGTATCTCGGGCCGTCCGCTCGATTTGGACTCGGTGCTATCGCTCGGCATCGAGATCACCGACGCCCTCGATGCCGCCCACTCCCAAGGCATTGTGCACCGCGACATCAAGCCGGCGAATTTGTTTGTGACCAAGCGCGGCCACGCCAAAATTCTCGACTTCGGATTGGCGAAGGTTGTGGTGGCCGCCGGAACGTCCTCCGGCAGCGACGGTTCAGACCATACGCGCACGGCGATCAAGGACGAGCAGCTACTGACCAGTCCGGGCGCGGCGCTGGGCACGGTCGCCTATATGTCGCCGGAACAGGCGCAAGCCAGGGAGCTGGATGCGCGCAGCGATTTATTCTCCTTCGGCGCGGTGCTCTACGAGATGACCACGGGCATGCTGCCATTCCGCGGCGAGAGCAGCGCGGTCATTTTCAAGGCCATTCTCGATGCCGATCCCATTTCTCCGGTTCGCCTGAATCCCGAGACACCCGCGGAACTGGAACGGATCATCGCGAAGGCGCTGGAGAAAGATCGCGACCTGCGTTATCAGGGGGCGGCGGAAATACGAGCCGATCTGAAACGGCTGAAACGGGAAACGGAATCACGCCATCGTCCGACTTCGAGCGCAGGAGTAGCCGTGGCGGGGGAAAGTGGCGCCCAGTCCAGCGCGCAGCATTCCACGTCTACGCCGCAAAGCACGGGAGTATCTTCTGGAGCGGGTTCTTCTGGAGTTTCGGCTATCGCGGCGGCGTCTGCCCACGCGTCCGGAACGAGTGGGGGTTCGGCCGTGGCCGCCGCCAGGCAGCACAAATTTGCCGCCAGCGCGGGCGCGGTGGTCGGGTTGGTGATTTTGCTGACGGCGGGGTTCGGCGTCTACTCCATGCTGCACCGGGCGAGTGCGGCACCCTTCCAGAACTTCACCATCGCGCAGATCACCAATTCCGGCAAAGCCGGAGGCGCGGCCATTTCTCCCGATGGCAAGTACATCCTGAGCGTGCTGCGCGAGAAGGGACAGAGGAGCTTGTGGCTGCGCAACGTGGCGACGGGCAGCGACACGCAGGTGATCCCCCCAGCGCCGTACTCTTACTACAGCCTCGCCTTCTCGCCCGACGGCAATTACTTTTATTTCCGCCGCGCACAGGATGCGCTCGAGACCACCTTCTATCTGTACCGCACTCCGGTTCTCGGAGGCACGCCGCAGGTTCTGGTGCGTGACATCGACAGCGACATTGCCTTCTCGCCGGACGGGCGTCGTATCGCCTACATACGGGGCAACGATCCCGAAGTCGGAAAGTACCGAGTGCTCTCCGCGAACCTGGACGGAAACGATGAGAAGGTCCTGCTGATCGCACCCGCGCCCGGCAACGGCGCGCCCACCTTTCTCGCCTGGTCGCCGGATGGCGCGAAGATTGCGCTTTCCGAACCGGTGCTCAGCGACCGGTTGGGCGCGGTCACCCTTTTCGATGTGAGCAGCGGCAAATCGCGGACACTGGTCGCCTTCAACGATAAATCGATCAATCAACTAAAATGGCTGCCCGAGGGCAGCGGACTTCTCGCCGATTATCAGCAGGCAGGTCCCAACTATGTTCGGGCGCAGATCGGATTTCTGTCCGCCGGCGGCGGGGCCCTCCAGCCCATTACTCGCGATACCAACAGCTATCGGACCCTGACCGCTTCGGCGGATGGAAAAACCCTGGCCACGGTGCAATTCCGCACCGTCCAGAACTTGTACCTGGTTCCGGCCGCAGGAAGTTCGTCGCCGGAAGTGGCCTCCGTCCTGCCGCCAGCCGAGGTGGTCGCAGGTTTCGCCTGGGACGGAAGCGGCAACCTGCTGATTGCCGAGTCCGGTCATCTGGCGCGTGTGGGCCGCGACGGCGCTAACTCCAGTCAGCTTTTGGGCGACGCCGCATCTGCGCTGTTCGATCCCGCGCCATGCGGCGACCATTACATCGTGTTTGCCTGGGCGTTCCACGCCGGCGCGCAAGTGGGAAATGTCTGGCGTGCCAATGCGGACGGCTCCAACCCGGTGCGCCTGACGGACATGAACTCGCGCTACCCTGTCTGCTCTCCCGATGGCAAGTGGGTGTATTTCGAAAACGACGCTGCCGGCCAGCTCTGGCGCGTAGCGGGTGACGGAGCGGGGAAAGCGGAATTAATCCCCGGCTCGCCGGTGCCGAACGCCATTCTCGCCGGTTTGCGGCCGAGTATCTCGCCGGACGGGAAAATCCTGGCTTATGTCATCGTGAACGCCTTGAACCCTGAGGTCATGAAACCGGAGGACAAGGTCGCGCTGCTAAATCTGGACGCCGCCGCGCCGCCGCGCCTGGTTCCGGTCAATCCCGCGATCGCGGGCGGTGGACTGGCCAATGGCGGGTTCCAATTTACTCCCGATGGCAAGGCGCTGGCCTATCCCGTGCGCAACGATGGCATCGACAACGTCTGGCTGCAGCCGCTGGATGGTTCGGCGGGGCGCAAGATCACCAACTTCAACGCGGAGCAGATTGTCGACCTGCACTGGTCGCCGGACGCGAAGAGCCTGGGCATTCTCCGCAGCCATTCCGATTCCGACGTGGTACTGCTGCAAGAATCGAAGCCGGAAAAGTAGATCATGCCGCGGCCGGACAATATGTGTGGCGCGGACACTCCTGTCCGCGCATCGGCGGAAGTTTCCGGGTCGACACGCGGACAAGAGTGTCCGCGCCACACATCCTTTTTCCGTCGGCAGGTGTTCGTCTAGCCCCATGATGGAGCGCTTCGACTTCCGCGATCTTCGAGAGCTTTTCGCCAAGGCCAACGAAGAGAAGTCTGGCGATCAACTGGCTGGCATCGCCGCCCGGTCGGAGCGCGAGCGGGTTGCGGCCAAGCTCAAAATCGCAGACTTAACTCTGGACGAGATCGTCCGCCAACCGCTGATCGATCCCGATGAAGACGACGTCACGCGGCTGATTCTCGATACTTTCGATCGCGAGGGTTTCCGCGCCATCGCCAGCATGACGGTGGGAGAGTTTCGAGAATTTCTCCTGGATGATGGCACCACACAGGCGCAGATAGAACCGTTGCAGCCAGCGATTATCACTGAAATTGCGGCGGCGGTGACAAAACTGATGAGCAACAAGGATCTGGCGCTGGCCGCGATCAAGATTCGCAACGTCACCCGCTGCCGCAACACCATGGGAGAACGCGGCGTGCTTGGCATCCGCGTGCAGCCGAATCATCCCGCGGACGACGTCGGCGGAATTCTGCTGGCGGCCTTCGAGGGGTTGCTCTACGGCTGCGGCGATGCCGTGATCGGGGTGAATCCGGCAACCGACTCCATCGAAACCGTGGGGTCAATACTGGCGGCGTTGAATCGCCTGATCACGGCCTACGAGATTCCCACGCAGGCCTGTTGCCTGGCGCATATCACCACTCAACTCGAGGGGTTGAAGCGGGGCGCGCCCGTCGATCTTCTTTTCCAATCCGTCGCGGGCACGGAAGCGGCCAACCGCAGTTTTGGAATCAGTCTTGAGCTGTTGCGGGAGGGGCGGGAACAGATACTGGAGCATCATCGCCAACGCAGTGGCGAAGGGCGGTGGGTGGGTGAGCAAGCGATGTACTTCGAAACCGGCCAGGGCAGCGCGCTCTCCGCCGAGGCACATCATGGTGTCGATCAACTTACGCTCGAGGCTCGCGCGCATGGCGTCGCGCGCGCATTCGATCCCTTCCTGGTCAACAGCGTCGTCGGCTTCATCGGCCCCGAATATCTCTACGACGAGAGGCAGATCATCCGCGCCGGGCTGGAAGATCACTTCATGGGCAAGCTGCTTGGCCTTCCCATGGGATGCGACGTTTGCTATACCAATCACGCCGCCGCCGATCAGAACTCGGCCGACAACCTGTTATTGCTTTTGGCGGCCGCCGGCTGCAACTACTTTATGGGTGTCCCCGCTTCGGATGATGTGATGCTTAACTATCAGTCCACCAGCTATCACGATGGGTTGGCCGCGCGCCGGCTGTTCCAACTGCGCCCTGCGCCGGAGTTTCTGGCCTGGCTACAAAGCCGGGGAATTTATTCGGGCACGGAGCCCGCGCCTCTGGATTCAGGGGCGCGGCGGCAACTGATGCGCGGTTTGGAATCCTCCCTGGAAAGAGTGGTCTGAATGAGAGCCGGGGATGACAAGCTGGGCCGGCCCGGCAACCTGCCGGAGGGGGATGATTTACCCGAAATATCCGAAATCATAAAACAGGTGCGCGCGCGCACTCCGGCGCGATTGCTGGTGGGGAGAAGCGGCGCGGCCTATCGCACCCAGACTCAACTGGAATTGCGCGCAGCCCACGCCGCCGCCCGCGATGCGGTGCGCGCGGAATTAACACCGTTGGCGGGAGACGCCGGCGAAGCGCGTGACGATTTAGCCCGCCGCTTGTACCTGTTCGAAGTGCAGTCGCGGGCGACTAATAAAGATGAGTATCTGTTGCGTCCGGACCTGGGTCGCCAACTGGACGATGCCTCGCGGGCGGAGGTGAGCCGCCGTTCGGTCGCCGGAGTCGATTTGCAGATCGTGGTGGGGGACGGCCTTTCAATCACCGCGGTCGCGGCGCAGGTCCCCGGTCTGTTGCCTCTGCTGCGGGACGGAGCACAGCTTCGCGGGTGGAGCCTCGGTCCGATGTTTGTGGTGCGCTATTGCCGCGTTGGCATTCTGAACCAGGTTGGCGAATTGCTGCATCCGAAAGTCGCTATCCTGCTGATCGGCGAGCGACCCGGCCTGGCGACCGCGGAGAGCCTTTCCGCATATATGGCCTACCAACCGAAAGCCGGGGACACGGACGCCCAGCGTAACCTGATCTCGAATATTCATGCTCGCGGAGTCCGTTTAGAGCAGGCGGCGAGGCGAATTCTTAACCTGGCTGACATGATGATGAAAGCGAAGGGCAGTGGCTTTCAGCTTCGGGAAGAGCTTCCGGCGCTGCCCTAGCGTTCATCGCCGAAAATTCATCTTCGCGGCGTTCTGAAACCTGCGGCCCTCCCCGGACCGTGCAATCCTCTTACTGGCCCTACAGCGTCGGTCTAACAGGCTTCACTAACTCCGGTAACACTAAAGCGATGGCTCGCCATTCAGTTGCATCTTCTTCAGGCTGAATTCCAACAGTATGCGCTGCTGCCCAATCACATTAACTCTGGGATGAACAAACTCCAAACTCCACGCTGATCTTCTCATCCGCTTGCAGATCCTTCGGTCGCGGAAAGGTCATTTGAAATGTGTATTCTTTGACGCTATAGCTCACCATGTTTAGCTTCTCTTTTCGAGTATTCAAGAAGGTCGAGCCGCTCAACTTGGCCAGGCTTTGCTTAGCCCAATAATCACGCAAGAAACTGTCGTAATTTTCCACGTTGCTCTTGAACGTCACCGCAACTACGATGCGGTCGGGAAACGTGGCCGCCAGAAATTTCGCCGCGTTGGCGTCGAACGCCGATTTCTTGTCCGCGCTCATGGCGTCATAATGCGCGCCAATCTGGTACGAGCGTACCTGTGCCTCACGAATCGGCCGCGCCGACCGAAATTGCACCGTGTATGTCACGCTGGGAGTCGCCTCCATTTCGCCTCCCAGCGCGGACCCTCCACCCGTCACCGCCGCCTGCACGGCAATGAGCGGCAACGTGGACGCCCAAGGAGAATCTTCCAGCACGCGCTTCGTTTCCTCCGCAGACCAGTTTTGATAAGGCTTTTTGATCCAAAACTCATCCTTCGCCCACGCCGGGGTCAGAGCAAGAGAATTCACCAGGAGAAATACAGTGAGTTGCAATGCTGTCTCTTTCAGCCCTGCCATCGCCCCTCCCAAAGTGAAAAAGCGCGTCCAATATACACCTGTTTAGCGACAGGAGACCTGCCGCGGTTACTCAGGCGCTAGAGAGCGGCTGCTGGTCGCGCGAACAATTGCCCCGCCCGGAGCGCAGAGTTTTGCCTATCGATTTATAGATTGCAACTTGTCGCGCGCATTCTTTCTCTAATCAAAAGAATGTCTGCCCTCGCAATTCTTCTTCTGGCCACGAAAAAAAACGCCATGCGGTGGCTGATCCACTTGGGCGGGCCGGGCCTCATTTTGCTTGGGCTGTTCGACAATTCACTGGTCCCGCTGCCGGGCAGTGTTGACGTGCTCACCATCTACCTCGCCGCCCGCCACCGTCAGCCCTGGCCCTATTACGCGCTGATGGCCACCGCCGGCGCCGTACTTGGCGGCTATGTCACTTATCACATGGCGCGCAAAGGCGGGAAGGAAACCCTGGAAAAAAGGCTCTCGCCGCGAAAAGCGAAGCGGGTCTACGCCATCTTCGAGCGCTGGGGATTCGCCGCCGTCGCCATCCTGGCCGTACTTCCGCCGCCGGTTCCGGTTGTGCCCATGCTTCTGGCTGCGGGCGCCATGCAGTACCCGACCAAGAAGTTTTTGCTGGCGCTGGCTGTGGGGCGAGGCGTCCGCTACACCATTCTCGGCTACCTGGGAGCGCACTACGGCCGCCACATTCTCAAATTTTTCGACCGCTATTACTGGCCGGTCCTGATCGCTCTCCTGTCTTTCTCGCTGCTGGCTGGCCTTTATGGCCTTTACCAATACAAGCACCGCCAGAGAAGCGGCGCCAAGGAGAGCCCGAAGCCACGCCCGCGTCTCCGCCGTCGCGTGGCCTAGGTTCCGTAGGAGAACGCTAAAACCTCGATGGAGACAAGCGGCTGTCGCAGCGCCCGGTTCGGATTCGCGTCCACCCCGCCTTACCAGCTAAAATGAAGTTTGGAGTCAATCGATGTCCCTGACAAAGCAGCAAGCTCTGGAGATGTTTCAGTCCGACGACCTGATCGGGATCGGCATGGAAGCGGACGCCGTGCGGCGAAGCTGCATCCTGAGGGCACGGTCACTTACATCATCGACCGCAACATTAATTACACGAATTTCTGCACCGAGTACTGCACCTTCTGCGCCTTTTATCGCCCGTTGAAGGGGCCGGCGGCGAAAGAAGGCTACATCCTCGACTTCGACACGATCTACGACAAGATTCGCGAGACGGTCGAACTTGGCGGCACCGGCGTGCTGATGCAGGGCGGGCTGCATCCCGATCTGAAGATCGACTGGCACGAGCAAATGCTGCGCGGAATCAAGCAGCGTTTTCCGAAGATCCATCTGCACTGTTACTCGGCGTCGGAAATTCATTGCGATCGCGGAATACAGCCATCTCAGCATTCGCGACACGATTTTGCGGCTGCGCGATGCCGGGCTCGATTCCATTCCCGGCGGCGGCGCGGAGATTCTGGACGACGAAGTGCGCTATAAGATTGCGCGCCTGAAGTGCCTGACCGAAGACTGGCTGAACGTCCATCGCACCGCGCACCAACTCGGCATGCGGACGACGGCGACCATGATGTTCGGCGTTGGGAGAACGATTGAGAATCGCGTCAACCATTTCCAAAATCTTTACGAATTGCAGGAGGAGACGGGCGGCTTCACGGCGTTCATCCCGTGGAGCTTTCAGCCGCAGCACACTGCGCTGGGCGGCCGCCACTGGGATGAGGCGACGGCCGTCGAGTATTTGAAGGTGCTGGCGATCTCGCGGCTGTACCTCTCGAACTTCCTCAACGTGCAATCCAGTTGGGTGACGCAGGGATTGAAAGTCTGCCAGATGGGCTTGCGTTTCGGCGGCAACGACGTAGGTTCGGTGATGCTGGAGGAAAACGTTGTGCGCGCCGCGGGCGTAACCAACTGCACGACCGAAGAAGAATTGCGCCGCATCATCCGCGACGCGGGCTTCCGATCCGGCGCAGCGCGACACGTTGTACCGGCAATATTTTCTCAACTGGTGAAGCCGGTGCTTGAGGCTATGCGGGTCTGACCGCAATCAGGTACAATTCTCGGTCAATGCCTTTCCGGGTTCTCTGTTGTATTCATGGAACTTATTTCTTCAGCTCCAATAGCGCGTCTGCGATCCTTGCCTCAAAAGGATTGGGATCGTACGTGCGCCAGCATTTCTCGACAAGACTTTCGTGGTCTCTACCAGGTCAACGCCTTCGATCTGGCTCTGCTGATTCCGTACTTCATCGTGCTCGTCATTCTGGCGGGATACGGCGGCCACCGCTATTGGCTGGTCTATCTCTATTACAAGCACAGGAAACAAAGACCACCGAGCCGGTAAGACATTTCTGCTGGAAGATCTGCCGCGCGTCACGGTGCAACTGCCGATCTTCAACGAGCAATACGTGATGGATCGTCTGCTCGATGCCGTCTGCCGGCTGCGATTATCCCAGCGACAAGCTGGACATCCAGGTGCTCGACGATTCGACCGACGAAACCGTGGATGTGGCGCGCATCTGGTGGAGCGATACGCCGCGCTGGGACATCCGTTGTCATATCTGCATCGCGAGCAATCGCCAGGGCTTCAAAGCGGGCGCGCTGGCGGAGGGAATGAAAACGCGCGAAGGGCGAGTTCGTCGCCATCTTCGACGCCGACTTCGTTCCCGCGCCGGACTTCCTGATGAAGTGCATCCATCATTTCACCGACCCGAAGATCGGCATGGTGCAAACGCGCTGGACGCACATCAATCGCAACTATTCCGTTCCTTACCGAGGTGGAAGCCATTCTGCTCGACGGGCATTTCGTGCTGGAACACTCCGGCGCGTTCGCGCAGCGGCGTGTTCTTCAACTTCAACGGCACGGCGGGAATGTGGCGACGAAAGCGCCATCGAGGAAGCGGGAGGCTGGGAGCACGACACGCTTACCGAAGACACCGATCTCTCCTATCGCGCGCAGCTTGAGGGATGGAAGTTTCTTTATCTGCAGGACGTGGAATGTCCGGCGGAGTTGCCGGTGGAGATGACCGCGTTCAAGACGCAGCAGGCGCGCTGGGCCAAAGGCCTGATTCAAGTGTCCAAGAAGATTCTCCCGCAGGTGCTGAGGAGCGATCGCGCCGCGGCACGTCAAAATCGAGGCCTGGTATCACCTGACGGCGAATCTCAGCTATCCATTGATGATCGTGCTTTCCGTCCTGCTGTTGCCGGCGATGATTATTCGCTTCTATCAGGGATGGTTTCAGATGCTCTACATCGACTTACCCCTGTTCATGGCTTCGACATTTTCCATATCCAGCTTCTATCTGGTTTCGCAGAAGGAGTTGTTTCCGAAGCGCTGGTTCGCGCTCGCTGTTATACCTGCCGCTGCTGATGGCATTGGGAATCGGTTTGACGATCACCAACACGCGCGCCGTGCTCGAAGCCCTGGTCGGCAAGAAGACGGCTTTTGCGCGCACTCCGAAGTACCGCGTCGAATCGAGGAAGGACAAGGTAGGCGCCAAGAAATATCGCAAGCGTCTGGGATGGATTCCCTGGATTGAGCTACTGATTGGGACTTACTTCGCGCTGGCGATTTTCTATGCCATTGACAACGAAAATTACTTCACGGTCCCATTCTTACTCCTGTTTGTGATCGGTTACTGGTGCACGGGTTTGATGTCGCTGTTGCAAGGCCGCTTTGCCGGACTCTCGGTGGGTTCAGAAAGCCACAGCAAACCTTTCCCGGTGGGGGTGTAGAGCCGGGTAGCTGGATAGACATTGATGGAAGAGCCTGGGTTGAGGCTAGCCCCTGCGGGCGACCCGCAACGTGTCGCCCGGGCGCGCTGAGCGAGCCTGGCCCGCGAGCCCCGCAAGTGCCTGGAGAAGCGCTATGTGCTGCTGGTTGAAAGCGCCGCGGCGGCTGGAAAGAATGGCCAGAATTCCGATCGTGCCCTGCCTCCCCGGAATGGGCGAAATGGCAATTGAGCGCGAGCCTAGGCGGCGGCAAACTTCGCGGTCCACCAAAGAATCCTCCTCCGTGTCCGCGCAGTATTGCGCACGGCCTGTGCGCAAACAATTCCCCGAGATGCCGGCGTTCGCGTCCAGCGGCGCGCCCAGAGCGGGAGCGGCAGGACCACTGCGCGCCCGGCAAACCATGGCGCCATCTTTCCCCATCGCGAGCGCCGCTCCGGAAGCACCGGTAAGGCTGCGGGCGACATCAGTGATCGAGGCGAGGACCAAGTCGAGAGCGTGATGACGGGTCCCGATCAAGTGTTGCAGGGAGGACAGCGCGGCGGACTCGGCGGTTTTCTCTTCGTTTTCGGCGATGTTCCTTTCGGCGGACTGGGTAACCGGATCTCCCGTTTGGGAAGGCGACTGGCGCGCGGAAATGTGCTCCGCGAAACTCAGCATCCTGGCGAAGCGAATTGAACTGGTCGAAGGAACCATCGCTGCAAGCCCCGGTTGGAAGAATTCGACGATATGCCCGCAAAAGCCATGCTGCGCGGGCGATTTGGCGAAGTATGAGCCAACTTTCCGCGCCTGTCAAGGGATTCGGGCTGCACGGGCCCTCCGCCGCAAGGGCTTCGCTAACTACGGATGCTGGAGGCAAACTGCGGATAACTGGGTGGTGGATGGCGGACGGGATTCACCAGCACCAAGCTAACTAACAATCGAGTTATGGCGGCGATGCTACCCTGATCAGGCTGTGATTTCTCATCCACGCCAGTGCAAGAAGCATGTCAGGAAACAATCTCAAGAAGCTCCTGAGAACGGTTGCAGCGCTGGCGGAACTCGGACCCGAGCTTACCGCCGACCGGGACTTCCGTGACACCGCCCGCACCATGCTGACGGCGGTTATGGAGGCGACCGGCGCGACCGAGGGCGTTTTGTTCTCCTTCAGCGAACGTCCATCGCTCCTGACTTCGGTCGATGCCCTGGGTTTCGCGCTGTTGCCGGAGCCCGCGATTATCCCATTACTGCCGCGGCAGGTTCACACTTTGACGGCGGTCGCCGGACCGGTAGCGCTGGCCGCTTCGGACTTTACTTCTTCGACTCTCACCTCTTCGACCCCGTCCGCTGCGAAGTACGATGTCTTCCTCAGTGCCAATGGCAATGTCGCACCCCAGTTGTTCAAGTGCATCTGCCCGCTCAAGGTCCGGGGGAAATTGGCGGGCGTCATTGCGCTGGGACGCCGCCCGGGCGATGTGGCCTACGAAGTAGACGCGCTGGAAGCGTTTGAGATGCTCAGTCACTTCGTGGCGCTGGCGATTCAGAATCACAGTCTGGGGCAAACCCTGGCGCAGCGCGTTGCGGAAAATTTGCGACTGCTGGCCTCGCTGCATGACTTTTACGACAATGCGCTCGAAGCTTTCGCCGCCGCGATCGACGTCAAGCACATCAATATTCAGGGACATTCCCTGCGCGTCGGCCGCTATGCCCAGGCGATTGGCGAGGCCATGGGAATGGAGGCCGAACGATGTCGCGTCGCTGCGCTCTGCGGGCTATCTGCACGACATCGGCAAAGTGGCCGTGGACAAGCGATTGTTCGGGAAATCCTCCCATCTGGATGCGGAGGAATCACGCGAGATGCAGGACCACACGGTGGTAGGCCACCAGATCGTCAGCCAGGTGCAGTTTCCCTGGCCGCAGATTCCAGAAATTGTGCGCTGGCATCATGAACGCGCCGATGGCACGGGCTATCCGGACGGGTTGCACTCCGACGAGATGCCGCAAGCGGTACGGATCGTGGCGCTGGCCGATACCTTCGATGCCATGACCAGCGAACGTCCGTACCGGCCGCGGATGTCGATCGGCGCGGCGTTGCAGGAGTTGATTCGTCTGACACCGCAAAAGTATGATGCGCAAGCCCTGCAAGCTTTGCTGATTCAAGTTCGGCGGGAAGCGGTCGGGACTAATCGCGCGGCGCTCGTCGAACCGGATGCAATGACTCTTTCCGCCACCGATGTAGACCAGTTGGCATCGACCCTGCACCACCAGATCAGCCACAACAAACTGTATCTTACGTAAGTTTTTTTAGAAGATAGGTTATACCGTACCTGTGCGGTTGCGGTAAATATCCCTTGACTACAAGGAGAACATACGGCATACTGTTTTTACCATGAATCGACGCCAGACAATCCCCGCCGCACTCCGTTACACCTTCAACCAGTTTGACCAAGATTTTCCGACCGATGATGCCTGCCTTGAGTCCATCAAAGAGCAACGCTTCCCCGGCGGCGTGACTGACTGCCACAAGTGCAACCAGAAACCCAAGAAGCACTACCGCGTCAAAGGGCGGACGGCCTACGCTTGCGAGACGTGCGGGAATCACATCTACCCGCTGGCCGGGACGATCTTTGAGAAGTCGAGCACGTCTCTGCGGATTTGGTTCCACGCCATGTACTTGATTGGTTCGACGCGCTGCGGGATCAGCGCGAAACAGATTCAGCGCGAGACGGGCGTGACCTACAAAACGGCGTGGCGCATGTTCAAACAGATTCGCAAACTCATGGGCGAAGAGATTCAGCTTGGCGGGCCGGAGAGCGGCGGCGTCGAAATGGACGAGGTATTTGTCGGCGGACGGCGCAAGCATGAATCTGGCCGGATGCTGGGCGGCGACAAAGCGCACATGTCAACCGTGACCGGGATTGTGGAACGCAAGGGCGGGCGCATCGTGGCGCGAGTCAGCCGCCAGAGCATCCCCGCATCCAATGCGCTCGTCAAGGAATACCTACTACCGGAAACAGTGATCTTCACCGATGACGCTTCGGTCTACAACGGTTTCACGAGTCTGGGGTACCAGCACAAGCGGGTCAATCACTCGCAAAAAGTCTACGTGGCGGGAGACGTTCACACGAACACGATTGAGGGATTTTGGAGTCTAGTGAAGCGCGGGATCGGCGGGGTCTACCACTCAGTCAGCGCGAAGTACTTGCAGAGCTACCTTGACGAGTATTCGTTCCGCCATAACCGCCGCGATTCCGGGAACTTAGTTTTCTCTTCGATTTTGGCGCGGGTTGGTGAGATGGCGTCTCACAAGCCCGCGCCAGAAGTGTAGAAAAATCGGCCTTAGTGAAGGGCGCGACGTTTCGGACTGGCTTGGGGGCCACGTTCGCAGTGTCGCGCACCTGTCTCCAAAACGCAAGGCCAAGTTGTCAACAGGAGAGGTGTGCGCGATGGCAAATATCTACCCTACGAAAGAACTTGTTGAAATGATCGAACAACGAATTCCATTTGGCCGCCCACTGACAACAGTGGCGCTTCTGCTGGGGCTGGCGGCGGTGATCGTTGCGGCCTGCGTATATCTATACCATGTCATCATCTTGCCTTTAGTGGCCCTGATTATTGCTGGATTTACTACCGGCAAGATCAATCCATCTAGCTTTGCAAGCTTCATCGGCAGCGGAGTCGCCGGGCTGGTGTTTTACCTCACTGCGGAGAAGGTTCTTGGCGGTCACACGCGAACGATGACGGAATTGTTGGAGCACTCGAAATCGCTCATTCAATCGAATGAGTTGATACTGAAATATGCAAATCAAGTGAGGGGTGAAGTGAATGATGCCTTTACCGCTATTCGCAAACTCGAATTTCGGCTGGCCGAGATGGAGGAAAAGAAAGGGCCGAGCAGTGAAGTTCGGCCATCTTCCAGTTGAGTGGCCTGCAAATTTTATACCAAAACACGTCCTTGTTCTGACGGGATATTTACCTGCGGTTGCTGCCTGCTAAAGAGACACAGCCCGCCGGGCCACTGTCGCGCGTGGCGTCAGCGAACCCCGCCCGCGTGAGGCCTTCCGGTGTAAAATCAACATTCAGCCCCTTTCGTGCATCGGTTCTTTTGCGCTCGCGATATAAACTTGGGGCGATCGGCGTGGTTGATCTGTTGGGCTTATTTTCACGCAGTCGCTGAGCCACCCATACAACTGGCCGAACGGCGAGGAGAAACTCTGATGGCAGTGAGTGAGCAGTCTGTCGCAACTTCCGGTACGCAACTGGATCAGTTGTGCATCAACACCATCCGCACTCTGTCCATGGATGGCGTGCAGAAGGCGAATTCAGGCCATCCCGGCACGCCGATGGCGCTGGCTCCAGTCGCCTATTGCTTGTGGCAGCAGTTTCTTCGCTATGATCCGGATGACCCACTCTGGCCGAATCGCGACCGCTTCGTGCTCTCCAACGGGCACGCTTCCATGCTTCTGTATTCGCTGTTGCATCTCGCGGGCGTAAAGGAAGTAACTCGTGAAGGCAAGATTCTTCCGACGCTGGCTCTGTCGCTCGATGACCTCAAGAACTTCCGGCAAATCGGCAGTAAGACACCCGGCCATCCCGAATATGGTTTGACGACTGGGGTGGAGACTACGACCGGTCCGCTGGGCCAGGGCGTCGCCAACAGCGTGGGCATGGCGATTGCGGAGCGCTGGCTGGCGGGGTATTTCAATCGTCCGGGATTTGACCTCTTTGACTACAACATTTGGGTTTTTTGTGGCGATGGCGACATGATGGAGGGAATTTCCTCGGAGGCAGCGTCTATCGCCGGTCACCTGAAACTCTCGAACCTGTGCTGGATCTACGATAACAACCACATCACCATCGAAGGCAACACCGATCTTGCCTACGACGAGAATGTGGAGGCCCGGTTCAAAGCTTATGGCTGGGACGTACAACACGTGCACGACGCGAATGACCTGGCTTTACTGGCGGATGCCTACAAAAACGCGCTGCGCGTGAAAGATCGTCCCAAACTCATCATTGTGGACAGCCATATCGGGTTCGGCTCGCCCCACCGGCAGGATACAAAGGAGGCTCACGGCGAAGCGCTGGGCGAGGAAGAGGTGAAACTGACCAAGCGCGCCTACGGCTGGCCGGAGGATGCCAAGTTCCTGGTTCCCGAAGGAGTAAGAGAAAATTTCCGGGACGTCATGGGCAAACGCGGCCGCGAATTGAGCAGCCAATGGAACGCGTTGTTTGCCAGGTATCGCACGCAGTATCCCGATCTGGCGGCGCAGTACGAGCGCATGAAGAACTTTCAGCCGTCCGAAGGCTGGGATAAAACCCTGCCCACGTTCCCGGCGGATGCCAAGGGCATCGCCACTCGCGACTCATCGGCGAAGGTGCTGAACGCCATCGCGCAGAACGACCCCTGGCTGATGGGCGGTTCGGCGGATTTATATCCCTCCACCAAGACGCGCCTGACCTTCGACGGAGCAGGCGATTTCGAATCCGGCAATTACCAGGCGCGCAACTTCCACTTCGGCATCCGCGAACACGCCATGGGCGCGATCGTGAATGCCATGGTACTTTCGAAACTCCGCGCCTACGGTTCGACCTTCCTGATCTTCAGCGACTATATGAAGATGCCGATCCGGCTTTCGTCGGTCATGGAAATTCCGTCGATCTGGATTTTCACTCACGACTCCATCGGGGTCGGCGAAGACGGACCCACGCACCAACCGATCGAACAACTCATCACGCTGCGCGCGATTCCCGGGTTAATGACGCTGCGTCCAGCCGATGCCAACGAGGTTGTCGAGTGCTGGAAGATCATCATGCACCTGAAGCACCAGCCCGCCGCGCTGGTCCTGACGCGGCAGGCTCTCCCCACGCTGGACCGGGCGAAGTACCGGGCGGCGGCGGGGTTGGCGCGGGGCGCCTACATTTTGGCGGATGCGGAAGGGGGCAAGCCGCAAGTCATCCTGATGGCCACTGGCAGTGAGGTCTATTTGTGCATCGACGCCTACGAGAAACTGAAGGCGGAGGGCATTCCCTCCCGCGTAGTCAGCATGCCTTCGTGGGATTTGTTTGAAGGCCAGGAGCAGAGTTACCGCGATGAAGTGCTTCCGCCCGAGGTTACGGCGCGGGTTGCGGTGGAGATGGCGTCGACGCTGGGCTGGGCGCATTACGTCGGAGCGAACGGGCGGGTGATCGGGATGACTACCTTCGGAGCGTCCGCCCCACTCAAGGATTTGCAAAAGAAATTCGGCTTCAGTTCCGACGCGGTCGCGAAAGCGGCGCGCGAGCAATTGGGAATGTAACTGGCGCGGAAGCCAATTTCCGGAGGATACCGGATGGCCCGCGCACTCGCCGGCTCAGGTCGCGACTTCCGGGAAGCGCGGCGGCACCGGTGATTAGCCTCAGACGCCACTTGTCTGAGCGAGTTTAGGAGATGGTTATGAATCCAGTTCTCGAAAGCGCCAAAGCCGCCAATCCTCTCACCCAACTTCAGACCTTCGGGCAATCCATCTGGCTGGACTACATCCGCCGCGACTTGATGAAGGGGGGAGAACTGCAGCGCCTGATCACCGAGGACGGGCTGCGGGGGATGACTTCGAATCCCGCGATTTTCGAGAAGGCCATTGCCGGCGGCCAATATCAGGATTTTCTCGACTCGCTCGCCGGCCGCGCCGATCTGGACGCGAAGGGCCGCTACGAATTGCTCGCGATCCGCGACATACAGGACGCCGCCGACCTGCTCGCGCCGGTGTACAAGAGCACGAAAAAACGCGATGGCTACGTCAGCCTGGAAGTTTCTCCTTATCTGGCGCATGATGGCGAGGGCACGATCGAGGAGGCGCGGCGTTTGTGGAAGAGCGTGGCGCGCGAGAACGTGATGATCAAAGTGCCGGGCACTCCGGAAGGTATTCCCGCTTTTCGCCAGTTGATCGCGGAGGGCATCAACGTCAACGTGACGCTGCTCTTTGCGCAGCCCGTCTACGAGGAAGTCGCGGCCGCCTACATTGATGGGCTGGAACAATTTTCCGCCGGGGGAGGCGATGTCGCCAAAATTGCCAGCGTAGCCAGCTTTTTCATCAGCCGCATCGATTCCCTGGTCGATTCCATGGTGGAAGACAAACTCAAGAAAGAAACCGACCCGGCGCGCAAGGCGAAGTTGCAGAGCATCCTCGGAAAAATAGCCATCGCCAATGGCAAGCTGACCTACGAAGCCTACCAGCGTATTTTTTCGACGCCGCGCTGGAAAGCGCTGGCCGCCAAGGGAGCGCAGACCCAGCGCGTACTTTGGGCGAGCACGGGCACGAAGAATAAGAATTACAGCGATGTGCTCTACATCGAAGAACTCATCGGGGCCGATACGGTCAACACGGTTCCGCCGGCGACGCTTGACGCCTTTCGCGACCACGGCAAATCGCGCAACAGCCTTACCGAAGGGTTGGACGCCGCTCGCCAGGCAATGACCGACCTCGCCGGCGTGGGCATCAGCATGAAGGAAGTTACCGACAAGCTGACCGCCGACGGTGTAAAACTTTTCGCCGACGCTTTCGACACGCTTCTGGCTCAGGTGGAAAAAAACACCAAGCGGACGATCTCCCCGCAAGTGAGCGCAACCACCGCAAGCCTCCCCGCCGAGCTTGATGCCGCCGTAAAAAAAAACCTTAACGACTGGCGGGCCTCGGGCAAAGTAAGCCGTCTCTGGCAGGACGACGCCTCGCTTTGGACCAACGAGGATGAGGCCAAATGGCTGGGATGGCTCGGCATCACCGACGAGCAACTGGCCAACGCCGCCCGCTTGAAGACGCTCGCCGACGAGGTCAAGGGCGCAGGCTTCTCTGACATTCTGCTGCTCGGCATGGGTGGCTCGAGCCTTTGTCCGGAGGTTCTGGCGCTGACCTACCCGCAGACCGCGGGATTCCCGCGCCTGCACATCCTCGACTCGACCGACCCGGCGCAAATCCGCAGTGTCGAGAAAAAGATCGATCTCGCCAAGACGCTCTTTATCGTGTCGAGCAAGTCGGGCAGCACTCTCGAACCGAACATCTACAAGCAGTATTTTTTCGAGCGGGTGAAACAAGCAATCGGCGCCGAGCAGGCCGGCAGCCGATTCATTGCCATTACAGATCCCGGATCGAAGATGCAATTGGTGGCTGAGCGTGACCGCTTCCGCCACATTTTCTATGGCCTGGCATCGATTGGAGGCCGTTACTCGGCGCTCTCCAACTTCGGCATGATTCCCGCCGCCGCGATGGGCCTGGACACCGGCAAATTCCTGCAGCGCACCCGGGAGATGGTCGAGGCGTGCAAGCCCTCCACTCCGGTGGAAGAAAATCCGGGAGTGATGCTCGGCCTGATCATGGGCTCATCCGCCAGACTGGGACGCGACAAAATCACGCTGGTCACCTCACCCGGCATCTCCGACCTGGGAGCGTGGCTGGAGCAATTGATCGCGGAATCGACCGGCAAGCTCGGCAAGGGCATCATCCCGGTGGACCGCGAGGCATTGGCCGCGCCGGAAGCGTATGGCAAGGATCGCATCTTTGCCTATGTACGCCTCAGCACGGCGGCCGACGCGGCGCAGGATGCCATGGTCGCCGCGTTGGCGAAAGCGGGGCAGCCGGTGGTGAACATTGCCGTATCGGATATCTACAATCTGGGGCAGGAATTTTTCCGTTGGGAAATCGCCACGGCGGTCGCAGGGTCGATTCTGGGTATTAACGCTTTCAACCAGCCGGATGTCGAGGCAAGCAAGATTGTCACCAAACAGCTGACTTCGGAATACGAGGCGAAAGGCTCGCTTCCCGCCGAAAAGCCAATCGTCGAGGAAGCCGGCTTCAAGCTCTTCACCGACGAAAAGAATGCCGCTGAGTTAGCCAAAGCCGCGGGGACTGGCCCTGCCTCCGGGGGGCAACTCAAGAACTACCTGCGCGCCCACCTGGCCCGGCTGGGCGCAGGCGATTATTTTGCCCTGCTCGCCTATGTGGAGATGAACCCCGAGCACGAAGCGCAACTGCAAACGCTGCGCCTGGCCGTCCGCGATCGCAAGAAAGTCGCCACCGTTCTCGGCTTCGGTCCGCGCTTCCTGCACTCCACCGGGCAAGCCTACAAAGGCGGCCCGAACAGCGGTGTCTTCCTGCAGATTACCTGCGATGACGCAGAGGACTTGGCTGTGCCCGGTCAGAAATACACGTTTGGCGTTGTCAAGGCGGCGCAGGCTCGCGGCGACTTTCAAGTGCTCGCGGACCGAAAACGGCGTGCGCTGCGCGTCCATCTAGGCAAAGACGTAAAGGCGGGATTGGCGGAGCTCACAAAACTGGTGGGCGAAGTGCTTTAAGTTTTTAGGTTTTAGTCCTGATCTTTAGTCGTTGTGTGGGTAATCGTTGTGACTGATCGTAACGATTACTCGCAACGATCATTCACCACGAAGCCGGAAGTCAGACTCGCGTTTCCACAGCGCGACGATGTCGTTCGCTCTTGCTTCCCGCCGCGGCATCGGCGAAGATGCTGATCAGCATCCGTGTCCAACTCCAAACGCACAACGCAACCTGCCGGCGCACGTCAGGTTTCCGCCGCAACCGCTAAATTGCGCATGCTGAAGAAGCTGCGCTGCACTCTTAACTTTGAAAAACGGGCATGGGCGGGTGGCGCGCAATATGTTGCCGGCGTGGATGAAGTGGGACGTGGATCGCTGTTCGGCCCGGTGGTAGCGGCGGCCGTGATTCTTGACCCGGCACACCGCATTCGCGGATTGCGCGATTCAAAATTGCTCCCCGCCCAGCGCCGCGAAGAACTGGACCTGCTGATTCGCCGCCACTGCATCGCCTGGGCCGTGGCCGCTGTCGATTCCGCCCGCATCGATCAGATCAACATTTATCACGCCTCGAAGCTAGCCATGCTGCGCGCCGTGCAGCAACTGTCGCCGGCGCCGCATCATCTTCTGGTCGATGCTACGAAACTCGATTCCGAGCTTCCGCAACAACCGATCATTCATGGCGACGCGCTCTCCGCCTCGATCGCGGCCGCCTCCATTCTGGCAAAGGTCCACCGCGACCGCATGATTTCGGCCTGGGACCCGATCTTTCCCGCCTACGGCCTGGCCTCAAACAAGGGATACAGCACGCCGCGTCATCTGGCAGCCCTGCGCGAGCATGGACCGTCCCCGCTCCATCGCCAGTCGTTTGCGCCGGTGTGGACCGCACCTGTTCCACAAGAAGTGCTGGGCTTTATGCTGGACGCTTTGCCGGACCATGGTGCGCTTGAGGAAGTCTGTCACCCCGCAAAATAGTTTGTCAGCGGACTCAAGTCTGCGGACGAATGTTCTCTTGCGGCAAACGGCGGATCCCTCGCTACGCTCGGTATGACAAAGCGTAGTTCAGGGATCCACTGGTATTGTGCGCGCTTTATTTCGCGCGATAGATTTCCGACAATATATCCGGCTTCGCCTCATCCCGCACCAGGTGCGGATACTTCTCGCCCTCGTGATAATTAATTTTCACCACCCGGAAATACTCCGTGTTTTCGACGATCAGTTCGATCGGCGAGGGGCTCGTCTTGGCTTCGCGCAGAGCATCATGCCAGGCGTCCGACGAAAACCGGCGGCCGTTGACGGCGACGATCTTCATTCCCGGCCCGATGCCGGCTTTGGCGGCGGCCATGCCCTCGACCGTGTCGCGGACCACGCCATCACTGGTCGCGAGCAGTCCCAGCGAGTAATGCGCGCCGAGCGACTTGTCGTGGTTTTCAGCGCGAGCCAGGTCCGAGGGGAACTCGTCATATACCAGCTTCCATCCGCTGCCCTCGACCCCGCCGAGCGGCGCACCGGGGCCGTGATTGGATAGGCGATCGGTCCAAAAGCCGCGCCAGTCATAGGCGGCTACTTGATTCAACGCGCTCACCACGTCGTCGAAGGTGTAAGGCTTCACCATCGGCGGACCGCCGGGGGCGCCGTGAAATAATTTGCAGAAATCGTCCAGCGATTTCGCACCTTTGGTCCGCTGGCGGATGATCACATCCGCCCACAACCAGTTGAGCACATCTTCGTCGTAGTAATCGAGGCCCCGGCGATAGTCATCCCAGCCCTTGGAAGCGTCCTGCATGGAGGGCACGCCATCGGCGGTGTCCTGCAAATTGCGCCAGACGCGGCCCGAACGATGATCGAGATCGGCGGCGATTTGCGCCAGCGAGTCACGCGCCGTTTCCGGCGTTCGCTCGCCGCTGCGCGCCGACAAAACGTCCCCCAGATAAGAAGTCAGCCCCTCATAGACCCACAGCAGATCGGTCTGCATGGGCTGCTCGTAATCGGGCGTCGCCAAATCCGCGGGACACCGGTACTTTCCGTTCCAGGAGTGGACGTACTCGTGAGGCAGAAGTCCCGCCGTCGTTTTTCGTCCATCTTCCTCGATGAGCGAGCGCTCTTCGATGCGGCTGTCGTTCGATTCGTGATGCTCCAATCCAAAATGCGCCACGTGATCGCTGAGGGCCAGCAGAAAATGATAATTGGTGTAATGCCGGGCGCCAAAAAGAAGTCCGGCTTGCTTTACCAGGTTGCGGTCATGTTCCCATACTTCGTCCGGAGCATCGAGCGCGGCGGCGCTATCCGCGGCCAGATCGAGTTCGGCGGCGGGACTCTCGTTGGGCGCGGTGAGCGGCACGACCTTAAAATACTGGCCGGCAAGCACCGGGCCATCCACCAGCATAGTCAGCGAAACGGGCGCGAAATGAATTTCGCCCGCCGTCTGGGCGGAAACGTGCAGCGACGTCCCAAATTTCCATCCCGCCGGCAAGCGCAGGCTGGCGTCGTAGGTAAGCTGATCGGATCCGTAGCCCGCGGGATAAAGCAGCAGCGTGTTCCAGTTGACGATGTACAACTTCTCCGTGGCTGCCATGCCAGCGCTGTAACCGGCCTCGTAGGATGCGGGAGAAGCGTAATCGAGGTTCGCGGTGATCTCGTTTTCGCCTGCCGGAACTTCCACGTGAAAAGTAAAACCGTCGAGAAGATCGCGCCGCCACTTCAGCGTTTTGCCGCTGGCGGTAAACTTCAGCCCGGTCAAATCGGTGATGGGACCGGTGGGGCCATGCTCCCCGGGAATCCATTTTGGATAGTAGAGCGTGAGCGTGCCGGGCTTGGCGGGAATATGCAATTGCGCATGGAAAATCTTGCGCGGAGCGTCCGAGGCGTCGACCGCGAGACTGATGGTCGGAGCATCCGCGGCAAAAATAAAGCTCGACGTCAACAGCACAAGTCCAAGGCCAAAGCAATTGCGTATCCTGCGAAGCAAACCGATTCCCATTTACCCTCCATTATTCTTTGGTCACTTGCCCGCGCCGCAGCGCGCCTGATCACGACGCGGCGAAGCCCCATCGCCACATTCGCGATATAGCAACGAGCGAAACGATACTATACCAGCCCGCAACTCAACACACACCGTCGGCCTGCTATCATCTCCGGCGTGTCCGCGCGCGGAAAATTCATCACCTTTGAAGGTCTGGATGGCAGCGGCAAGAGCACGCAACTGGAAAAGTTGGCCCGGGCTCTGCGCGCCCGCGGACTGCCGGTCACTGTGACCCGCGAACCGGGCGGAACGGCGAGCGGTGAAAAAATTCGCGGGGTGCTGCTGCATTCGGCGACGGCAGGACTTTCTCCGCTGACCGAGATGGCGCTGATGTTCGCGGCGCGCGCCCAACACCTTCACGAGATCATTCTGCCGGCGCTGGCGGAGGGGCGTATCGTGCTCTGCGATCGCTTCACGGATTCGACCGAAGCTTACCAGGGCGGAGGCCGCAAACTGGGATCGAAGGCGGTATTGCAGATGCATGCCATACTTTGCGGCAATTTGCAGCCGGACCTGACCATCCTGCTCGATCATGAGGCGGGATTCAGCGTAGAACGGGCGCGACGGCGCAACCGAAAGCGCAAGAGTTCGGAAAAGGCGGAAAAAGACGAAAATCGTTTTGAGCAGGAAAGCCGGGTTTTCTTTGGACGCGTCCGGCACGCTTATCTGGCCATCGCCGCGCGCGAACCGCAGCGGGTGCACATCATCAATGCCCGCGGCACGCCCGGCGAGACGCACGCGATTATTATGGAATTGGTGCGCAGGCGGCTGGAAGTTTGAGGCGCTTCGAATGGCCGCAGAGTCGCTGCCAGGGATAAGCCTCCCACAACGGAGAGGCCAGGTCCCTGCGCAGAAGAGTGTCTTATGCCGTTTTCCGATTTTGTAGGCAATTCCGAAACTGTGCAACGCCTGCGCGATATGCTGGCGCGGGAGCGTTTTCCGCATGCCGTCATTCTTTCCGGGGCGCCGGGATCAGGCAAGTACACGCTCGCCCTCATGCTGGCCCGCGCCCTGAATTGTCTGGAGCGTCCCCTGACCGACGGCCTCCCGGATTTCTGCGGGCGCTGCTCGAACTGCGCGCGCATCGCGCAATCCGAGGATCTCGATTCCCGTTTCGCGGAAGCCGTTGAAGCCCGCGAAAATATGCGAGACGCTGATAAGAAGGACACCCGCCTCTTTGTCCAGACACATCCCGATGTGCTGGTCATTCCGCCGGACCCGCCGCAGATGATGATCAAGGTCGATCAGGTTCGCCACGTCATCGAGACGATCTATTACCGGCCGGGGGAAGCGCGCGAGCGGGTTTACATCTTCACCAGTTCGGCTTTCATGAAGGAGGCGGCAAACTCACTGCTCAAGGTTCTGGAAGAGCCGCCGGAATTCGCCAGCCTGTTTCTGCTCACCGAAAACGCCGGGGAATTGCTGCCCACCATACGCTCGCGGTCGATGATCTTCCATCTCGGCGCGCTGGGCTCGGCGGATATTGAAAGCCGGCTCGCCGTGCTTCGTCCGGATTGGGATCCGCGGCAACGCGCCCTGGTCGCGCGCCTCAGCAAAGGCGCCATGGGGCGTGCCCTGGCTTTCGATTTGGCAAGCTACGTCGCGGCGCGCAGCCACGCCCTGATGATGCTGAAGTCCGCCGTCGGCGCCAGCGGCAGGGAGAGTGATCACACCGAACTGTTCAAGATCACCGAAACCTACCGCGCCGGAGCGGAAGGCCGGCAGAAAATCGATAATCTGCTTCGCACGGTGTATTCCCTGCTGGAAGACATGATGTTTCTGCAGTCCGGCACGCCGCAACTGGTGCGCAATACCGACATCATCGGGGAACTGAAAAAATTGTCGGAAGCGGTCGACTTCGCGTGGTTGCAGAAAGCTGCGGACGGTCTCGCCGAAGTTGAGCGCGGCCTGCGCCGGAATCTGTTGCGATCTCTGTCGCTGGATGCCTTCGCGACCGCGCTCGAACCGGCCCCTGCAGCGGCAGAATACACGCGCTAACTCCGGTCCGAACGAACCGAACTAACTTACTACCGGCTGTTGTGAGGGAGCGGCGTGGAGAAACAGCGGCTCCTCGGGAATAATGATCCAGGCCAGGACGTAGGCGACAAGGCCGGGTATCACTCCGCACGCCAGTGTAATGAAGAACCAGAGGATGCGAACCAACGAAGTATCCAAGTCAAGATAGCGCGCCAGTCCGGCGCAAACCCCTCCGATTTTGCGGTCTCCGCGCGAGCGCATCAGTTTCTTCGGCTGGGGTGGAACGCCAACTACGTTACCGCAGTAAGAGCAAAAGCGGCCGTCCTCGGCGATGACCTTGCCACAGGCGTTGCAGTACATGGTTGCGCCTCCGTAAAATCTTAGTTTCCGAACATTTGGGATACGACTTTTAGCGGATCCAATAATAGAAAGATACGCTGATCGGGGCAAGTATGTTCACCCTAAATGTCACGCCATTGGGAATACGGGGTCGATCCGCGTTGTCACCACGTGAGGAACCAAGCCGGATACGTCCGTAGCCCTTGCAAGTCGTGCAAGAATGGGAGGTTATAGGCTGCGACTGCGTAATTCTTGCCCTCTGTTCAGATGGCTCTTACACATGGCGGACGCATGGGTGGCTTGTAACTGTTCGTATTTGCAACTCGGACTTACAGCCTGTGTTTTTGGTGATTGGCTTGCGATCTGAAAGAGAATCGTAAGCGGATTTATGTCTATGGCGGAAGCCACACAGCAGGCCCAGCAGGACTTTTGGCGCGCTCCGGTGCCCGGATCGAGGGCTGGGGTTTCGCCAGCTCTTGGGGCCACGGAACGGAGTTCGGCCTGCCACTGCGGGACCGAGTATATCGTCAGCTCCCTCTACTGTCATGCTTGCGGCACCAGTCGTCCCGAGCGGAATGTCGGAAATGCGCTGCGAGTTCCCGGTTTGACCGAACTCGGGTCGCTGGCGGAACGCTTAGGACTGACGACACCCGCCGTCATCGCTTTCCTGGCTGGCATGCTCTGCCTGCTCGGAGCCTTGACCGTGAGCTTCTTCTTTACCGCCCGCACATTCGCCGACTGGCAGGCCATTCAAATGTGGCGCGTAGAGTGGCTGCTGGCTGCGATCGCCGCCTTCGCCGCCGGTTGTCTGCTCAAGAAGTAGCCCTTCCCTTCTCCTCAACCGCGTTAAGTCGCAAACCAGCTAGCGGCCGTCCAGGGAAAACAGGTGATGCACCGGCCCAATGCCGTGGCCCAGTCGCTGCCCGTTTTGGATCGCCGCGGATACATATGCTTTAGAAAGACGGACGGCCTCGGGCAACTCTCGCCCCATGGCCAATTGGCAGGCCAATGCCGTCGAGAAGGCACAACCGGTTCCATGGGTGGAATTCGAGAGCTGTCGAGTCCCGTGGAAGAGATGCTCGGTGCGGCGCTCAAAAAGCAAATCAATCGGCTCATCGAGATGACCTCCGGTCACTACAACGTTGGCGGCTCCCCGAGAATGCAGGCGGACGGCCGCTTCGCGCATTTGCTCGAGATTGGACACGTCCATTCCGGCCAGGATGCCAGCCTCCGCCAGATTCGGGGCAATGACCTCCGCCAGGGGGAGTAATCGGTGTAGGAGCACTTCGATTCCCGCAGGATCCAGCAGATCGGCCCCGGAACTGGACTTTAGAATTGGATCGAGGACAACATGGGGTGGCCGCGCGCGGTCGAGAAAGTCAGCCACCGCTTCGGCCACTTTTTCGTTTCCCAGCATGCCGATGTGGACGCCGCCCAGCTCGAAATCGGCGACCAGTTCCTCGAGCGTTTCGGCAACAATCTTTTTGTCGACGGCTTCCAGACGCCGGACGCCGCGAGTGGACTGGATGGTCAGGGCTGTAATGCAGGCGATGCCGAAGCAGCCTTGGGCGGCAATGGTTTTGATATCGGCGGTGACGCCTGCGCCGGAAGAGGGGTCGAACCCGGCGATAGTGAGCACCACCGGAGGGATCGGGCTTTCTGGTTTCGAGTTCATTGCCTTCACGCCTGCTCGCGGCACAACATTTCTTAAATCATTCATTCCTAATGATTTAATTCGATATTATAGCAGCGATTGCTCATCTGGCGGGAGCGTGGTCCGCGCGATGGGTGGTAGATGAAATACCGAGAGCAGCCGCGGCGGACGCCAGAGACGTCCTTGACTAGAGCGATACCAACTTTGTTGGCCGACTTTTCGATCCGGGTATGCTACTGATTGCAATGCTTTTACGCGATTTACCTTGGTAAGTTTAAGATTCCATTAGGCTTACACAAAAGGTCGCGGCTGGCCGACGAATGTTATCTGATTGGTTATGATTACTGGGCGTATGCTTTCAGAGAGATACGAGAATATCTCCCAATGTTTTCATCGAGCTAACTCATTGATTCATTACCACTTAGTATATAACCCCTAGGGTTTTTTCATTGACACACCCCTCCCCCCTCAGTAGCATCATATGTATCCTGATACCGTCGATCTGAAAAGGAGCAGACGACCGCGAGCATCACTAGATCCCCAACGAGGTATAACCAAATGCGACGACGTTTCGCCGAAAGTCTGGCGGTACTTTTATCTATTGCCAGTCTCGGGGCCGGAGCCCCATCCGGGCCAAGCAGCCTGGAAGCCGCCAAGATCACACCGCCACTGAAGATTGCCACCGGCGGACGCCCATCAAAGAACAGCAGCACCCCCAAGTCAAAGGCTTACGAGATTGGCACCGCGTCCTGGTACGGCGAGCAGTTCCAGGGCAGGCAAACAACCAGTGGCGAGCCTTTCGATATGCGGGATTTTACCGCGGCACACCCCAGCATACCGCTGGGCACGTTCGTCAGAGTCACCAATCTGAAGAACGGCCGGGGGGTGGTGGTTCGCATCAACGACCGCGGTCCTTTTGTGGATGACCGGATCATCGACCTTTCCCGTAATGCGGCAAGGGCGCTGGGATTTGAGGAGCGTGGCGTGCAGCGAGTCCGGCTGGACATCTACCCGACGGCCAATTCCCGGTCGAGTAAATCCTTTCCCCGACCGTCCGGTCCTCCGGTCGCCACTCTCGCGGAGCTACAACCAGTAGCCAAGCTAAAGTAAAGGCTATAGACTCAGCCACAATGTGGAGGTAGGACGACTGCACGGGAAAACGCCCGCCTTCCACGTTGCCCCAATATGGACTCGCGAGAGCGCCTGATTGTCGCCCTGGATGTATCGACCGCTGCGGCCGCCCGGAAGATCGTGGCGGCCGTCGGCGAATCTGCCCACGCCTATAAAGTCGGCATGCAACTCTATACCGCCGAGGGTCCAGCCATCGTTCGCGAGCTGGTGGGAGCGGGGCGCCGGGTGTTCCTCGATCTCAAGTATCACGACATCCCAAATACCGTCGGAGCGGCCGTCAGCGAGGCCTCCAAACTGGGCGTAAGCATGCTGACGGTACACGCCTCCGGAGGCGGCAAGATGTTGCGTGCCGCCATGGAAGCGGCGCGGACAAGCGGCTCCAATCCACTGGTGCTGGCGGTGACCGTACTGACCAGTCTCGACGACGCTGAACTGGGCAAGATGGGGATGCGGGGCGGGGTTCTGGATCAGGTGCTGAGGCTGGCTGCGCTGGCCCTTTCCAATGGCTGCAAGGGAGTGGTCGCATCGGCGCTGGAGGCGGGCGCGCTGCGGGAGGAGTTGGGCCCGGATTTCGCCATCGTCACTCCGGGAGTGCGTCCGGCAGGCAGCGGTCCCCACGATCAGGCGCGGGTAGTAACGCCGGCCGAAGCAATCTCGGCCGGCGCTTCGCACATTGTCGTGGGACGGCCCATTACCGAAGCCGCCGACCCGGCGGCCGAAGCCAGGGCGATCCTGGGGCAACTGGTTTAGGACGGTTTTAATTCTCGGTTTTTCCGTTCTCAGTAAGAGCAGAAGTCGCCGTGAAAACTGGGAACCAGTGGGTTACAACTTCTCGAAAAATTCGCAGCCCGCGCACGAAATGTAGATTCCGCCGGGCACGTTGCGTTCGCGATCCTTCATCCGCTTGACGATGCGCGTTTCCTTGCCGCACTTCGGACATGCAGTTGATTTCGTGGTGTCCATGACCTTTTTACGGTCGGCCGTCTTCGCAATTTTTGCCATGCAATTTCTCCTGACAGGAATGTGCCATGCAGCCGCAAGGCCGAGGTTCTACCTGGTAAATTGGGGATAATATCTTCGGATGATCAAGCAACGCCGGATAATTTCCATCCGCCCGACTGGATCAAACACGCAGAAGCGGATGCCATGCGCCCGCCCCAGCAATTTTACACGAATCGCCGAGCGATAAACGGTCGAGCTCCTTCGCGTTATCCCCACGCCTGTTAACGCATTCGAACTGCCAGGATGCCTTGGTTCCGGCACACCCGTTTTGTCCGGGAAAGGCGCGCACAAAAGTGTCCGCCCGCGTAACACGCCGTCAGAAGTGGAACCCAAGCTCTGCCGTCAGGGCTCGGGGCGTTACGTAATGCGTGCCGCTGAAGGTGGAGAGGAAGTTATAGAGCGCCAGTTTGTTAGTCACATTAATCGCGGTCAACGTCATGCTCCATTTATAGCGATCCCCATGGAGCAAGTTGTCGTCGCCGAGAGCAAGGTCAAAGAGGTTGCGCGGGGCGATGCGGGGCGGGTTGCGGTCGTCGTTTTCGGTTGCGGGCACGGGTATCCTGAGTAATGACGAGCCGTATTGTGAGGCGGGACACAGATTAGCGCCCAGGCTGGAACTGAGCGAAGTGCCCAGCGGATTTCCGGCCGTGGGCGCGACGGCACGGACGGTTCCGCAAAATAATCCGGCCTCGAACTGCTGATCGGCGCTTAAGCCAGAGGTATCTACAACGGTATCGCTCCCACTCGGGCCATTGGCGCAGTTGCCTCCGGCGCAGGGTGCCGGGCCGGCGACCAATCCGCTATCATAGCGCCAGTTGAAGCCCATCCACGGGCCCACCTTCCAGGGCTGATATTGCAGGTGACCGGTAAGGTTGAATTTTTCGTCGTGATCGATGCGGAATGGGCCGACGGCAGAAGGAACGGCTCCGGCGCCTCCGATCTGCGGAGTGAAAAAGCGGGCAGCCACGCTGGAGAACACTAACAGTCCGGAAAGCCCGTGCAGATTGGGCACGCTTACACGGCCCGCGTAACCGGGAATCTTGGAGCGATCCCATTCGATGGGAAAGGTGATCGGAGTGGCGCCGAGCACGCTGAAGTCATAGGCGTTGTGCGTGTACTTCCAGATGTACTCGCCGGAAAATACCAGATACCTTCCGAAAGCCTGTTGCAGCCCGGCATGGAATTCGTTGCGCCAGCCGGGGCTAAACGGAGTAATCGCCGATCCGCTGCAAAGAAGCAGAGGGTTGAGCACCGGGTTGCCGCAGCCGAGATTGGAGAGTACCAGGTTCTCGTTGAACGGACTCTCCAGTGTCCGCGCGTAGGAGACGCGGAGCACGGTGCTGGTGCGTTTCACGTTGTAGGCGATACCGAGACGAGGTTCGGCCTCGCGGTGGGTGGTCAGTCCGTTGTAAAAATCGCCGCGCAACCCCAGATTGAAAGACCAGTTGCCGGTGCTGATCGTGTCCTGGAGATAGAGACCTAGTTCCTTGACGTCGGTATGACCGCTGAAAGTGAAGAGGGTGCTTGCGGATCCCTGGCAGCCGTCATTGGGGGACGGAGTCTCTCGGGTCAGGTCATAGCAGCCGAGGAGAGGGTTGAAGTTGGGGTTGGCGGTAAAGGGCGCGGGATAAAGACTCTGGCTGGTGGTCGCGGCGGTGGGGCACTGGGACGGACTATTGAGTCCCGGATTGCCGACAAACACGGGAGCGCCATCGGCGTCCAGGCAGGGAGCGTTCAGGTTTGGATCGACGATGCCGAACGGATCCTTCTCGTCGAGAAAGGTCTGCTCGTACGTTGCCCCGCCTTTCAGGTTGTGAATTCCCTTCACGTACGAGACATCAGAGCGGAGGCCGGTGTTGGTCAGAGTGCGGCGCTGACTCACGGTTTCACTTTGCAGGCCCGGCGCTCCCAGGTCGGAAAACGGGTTGGCGCTGGGATAGTAGTTGTAACCATCCCGGCGCACGAACGCACCCAGGGTAAACACGGTAGCGGGGCTCAGCAGTCGAGTCCAGGTGGGGGCGATATTGAAGGTTTTGATCTGCGAGCGCTGGTCGGCGGGATCGACGACCCTGCCGTTGGGATCGAGGCCGCCGTTGGCTACTACAACTCCGTTCCACGGTGTGGCCAATTGGGCGTCATAGGAATTTGGCGTTTGGAACCAGGAGCGCGTGAAACCGAAGTTAAAGTGCAGCGAATCGGCGGACGACAACTGATAATCCACACGGTCAAAGGCGTTTTCTTCATTCCCCTTATCGTGCATCACGGCGAACTCCGGGGGATCCAGGAAGCGGCCGCTGTTGAGCGCGCCGATCGAGATAAAGTTTCCCCATTTCGCTCCACCATAGGCCAGATCGCCCGCCACGTTGGTCGTGCCAAAGGATCCGTAGGAAGTGGTCAAGCTGCCGTGAGGAGTGGTTACGCCTTGTCCCGAGCGCGTGGTCGCGACAATTACGACGCTGGTCTTGCCACCGTACTCCGCTGGCGGCGCACCGGAGATGACCTCGATCGATTGGATGGAATCGAGCGGCACCTGATTAGAGAAGACTTTGCTCTGCTGGTCGGTGATGGGCTGGCCGTCCACGGAGAACGAATTTTCGGCATGGTCGCCGAGTCCATGAAAAAGGCCGTTGGAATCGGCCGCGATTCCGGGCGTGGAAAGCGTCACCAGGGAACTCAGAGACGAGGACGCGCTTTCCAGGGGCAGTTTGTCGAAGAGGTTCTTATCCACGTCGGTGTGGAAGGTGGAATCGTTTTCCACCAGGTCTCCCCCGGCTTCGACGGTCACGGTGGTGGAAGAACCGGACACCTGGAGGGCGATTTTGACAGATGAGGGCACGAGAGAACGAACGTCCACGTCCTGCGCGATGGCAGCGAAGCCCTGGGCCGTCACGGTAAGGTGATAGGGGTTGAAGGGAACGTTGGCGAAGCTGAATTTCCCGCCACTGTCGGTCACGGTGGAACGCTGGTAGCCGCTGACGGCGTTATGGATGTCCACGGTGGCATTCGCGACCACCGCACCCGAGGGGTCCACCACGGTGCCGTTGATGGATCCCGAACTTCCCCCCGACTGGGCATTCGCAACCCAGCAAGTCAGAAACAAAACGCCGGCAATAGCAGCGGGTAGCCAGCTTTTATGAAATAAATGCATGATTCCTCCAGAAATGGTGGGGCGGCGAGTTCACAAGCTGGATGAGTCCATAGGATCGATCAAATGGGGCATCGATCACGCTTGCAGCTCGCGGTGTTTTAGTTATGGAAGTTAGTGAGCTGGATTGAAATCAGGCAGCCGGCGGAGGACGAATGCAAGGAGTGACGACGACACCGAAGGACAGAGAAACTTCCGCGGGCAAAATCGCGCGCCCTAAGGTGGCCAGCACCGGGGCGGACACAACCTTGTGGGTGTTGATTCCAGCATGCGCCGTGGCGCAGATGGAACAGGCGTGGTGGGGAGCGGTCGAGTCCTCAGGATGGGAGTGGGTCGCCTGCACCACACCCATCACGCCGACCAGGGCGACGCAAAGCAGGCAGACAAACCTGACCCATGCACCCTGTTTGGCGGAGAACCTCATTTTTTGATTCTAACCTGAGTTGGGTTTCCCGTGGCGAGAAAAGTTCGAGCGTGGGATGGACGCATTGATCGCGGCCATGTTAGGACACTACGACCCAAGACTAAGTTGTTCCGCCCGATTTAAGATACCGTTTATGGCAATTGCCGAACCAATACCTTCATTGCTGGCGTTCGACCTGAAGTGGGTGCGGGCGCAGTTTCCCGCTCTGGCGCAGACCGTTCATGGGCATCCCGCGGTGTTTCTCGACGGGCCTGGGGGCACGCAGGTGCCACAAGGAGTTATCGACGCCATGGCGGATTACCTGGCGCGCAACAATGCCAATAGCGGCGGGGCTTTCCAGACCAGCCGTAACTCGGATGGAGTGATCGCGGATGCGCGCGCGGCGATGGGCGATTTTCTGAATTGCGCGGCCGATGAAATCGTATTCGGCGCCAACATGACGACCTTGACCTTTGCCATGAGCCGCGCGCTAGGACGCGAACTGGTTGCGGGCGACGAAATCGTGCTCACCTTACTCGATCACGACGCGAATTTCTCACCTTGGAAGGCGCTGGAGGAAAAAGGCGTAATCATCCGCACCGTAAGAGTTAAGAAAGAGGATTGCACGCTCGACCTCGACGACCTCGCGGCGAAGATCGGCCACCGGACTCGGATTGTGGCGGCAGGCTATGCCTCGAATGCCGTGGGCAGCATCAACAATGTCGGCGAAGTGGTCCGTCTGGCGCGGGAAGCCGGTGCGTTGAGTTACATCGACGCGGTGCACTACGCTCCCCACGGGGCGCTGGACGTGCGTGCGCTCGATTGCGATTTTCTGGTGTGCTCGACCTACAAATTCTTCGGCCCCCACATGGGCGTGCTTTTCGGAAAGGGCGAGCACCTGAAAAGGCTGCGCCCCTACAAAGTGCGCCCTTGCAGCGACGACATTCCCCACCGCTGGGAATGGGGCACGCTGAACCACGAAGGCGTCGCCGGAATCAAAGCCTGCGTGGATTACTGGGAGGAACTGGGCGGGCGGGCGGATCCAGCGGTCAAGAGCCGGCGCGCCGCCATTCTCGCCGCACACCAAAGTATTCGTGCGCATGAGCGCAAGATGATGGAGAGAATCATTCCCGGCTTGCTCTCCGTTCCTGGATTGAAGCTGTATGGCATTACCAACCCGGAGCACTTCGATCATCGTTGCGCTACATTCAGTCTCCGCATTGCGGGACGCACGCCGCAGGGATTGGCGACCAAGCTCGGCGAGCGCGGATTTTTCACCTGGGATGGAAACTTCTACGCCATCAATCTGACCGAGCAGTCAGAGGTGGAGCGGCTGGGGGGATTTCTGCGTATCGGGTTGGTCCACTACAACAGCATGGAAGAGGTTGAGAGATTGCTAGCGGCGCTGCGCGAGATCGCGTAGAGAGGAAAGCAAAGACAAGATTCAAGAGCGTCGAAGAGATGCGTGTCCGCCCTACAATTTCAATTCTTCCACGCTGTCGCCGCGGCCGATCAAGGCGATGCTGGCCAATCCTATGAAAAGGCCGTGCTCCACGATGCCTGGAGTAGCACTGAGAATCAGCGCCAGGGCCGGGGGATCGGCGATGCTGCCGAAGTCGCAATCGAGAATCTGGTTGCCGTTATCGGTCAGATAGGGTTGGCCGTCGGGCTTGGTGCGCAATTTGGGCGATCCGCCGAGAGCTGCGATTTTTCTCTCCACCACGGTGCGCGCAAACGCAATGACCTCGACGGGCAGCGGAAACTTGCCCAGTACGGCTACGGCTTTGCTCGAGTCCGCGACCACGACCATTTTCTTGGATGCCGTGGCGATAACCTTTTCCCTGGTCAGCGCGCCGCCGCCGCCCTTGATCAAGCGCAGTTGCGGATCGATTTCGTCGGCCCCGTCGATGGTAATGTCTATTTCCGGATGTTCATCCAAGGTGGTGCGCGGAATGCCAAGGGCGCGCGCCAAGTCACCGGTGCCCACGGAAGTGGGAATGCCGATGATCTTCAGGCCCGCTTTGCTGCGTTCGCCGAGAGCGACGACGGCGAAATAAGCGGTGGATCCGGTGCCTAATCCAACGACATCGCCGTCACGCACCAGGGCGGCAGCGGCGCGGCCGGCGAGTTCTTTTTCATGCTCGTGCTCGGAACGGGCCATCGATTTCCCGGCCATTATTCCACAGCTTTCCGCACCAGGGTCGCGACGCCGGCGATGTTTTTCAGGAGGTCGGCGGGGAAGGCGTGACGCTGCTGAAGGTATTCCGGCGAATTGTAGGAGAGCCAGACTTTGCCTTGTTCGTCCTGCCAGGCCAGCGCTTTCAAGGGAAGGTCGATAGCTAGCGAGGGCGCGGCCACCATCACGGGCGTTCCGCCCCTCGGATTGCCAAAAATCAACAACTGCGTGGGCCGCATGGTTAAGCCGACTTTGCCAGCCTCGCCGCTGTGATCGACGAGCGCAAACACGCTGATACCTTGCTCTTTCAAAACCGATTGCAGTCGCGCCACGGTATCGGGCACGGAGTAGGGACTGGGCACATCGACGATTCCGCGGTCCAGGAAGCACCTCCTGTTTAGACTTACCTAGCTCGTGAATTGTACCCGGTCGGGGGTCGGTCGAGACGCCGTCCACACGATCGTAACGCGGATTTTGAGCCTGAATCGGCCCCCGTCTCCGGCGCATCCGTTATTCTATAGAAGACCGCTTATGGCTACTTCAACTCCGGCTGCCGGCAGGGGCAAGGCTCCTGCCATAATTCAGGACTACGAACGGCAACGCGTTTTCGGACTGTTCCGGCAATTTGGCTATCTGGAGGCCGAACTGAACCCGCTCGGCCTGCTGCCTCCGCAACCTCATCCCGACCTTGAGATTGACAAGGAATGGGCGCGCGAAGCCCGCCGCATCTATTGCGGCAGTGTCGGCGTCGAGTTCATGCACATCGCCGATCCCGAACGCCGGCGCTGGATTCAGGCGCAGATCGAAGGCGAAGCCGCGCCGGTCGATCAGCAACGGGCGCTGGAGATGCTGACCCGGGCCGACATTTTTGAGCAGACGCTGCAGCAGCGCTATCTGGGCAACAAGCGATTCTCGCTGGAGGGCAATACCTCGCTGCTTCCGGCGGTCGATCAGGTCCTGGACGTGGCGGGCGAACACGGGGCGGTGGAACTGGTGATGGGCATGAGCCATCGCGGACGACTGAACGTCGTCATCCACGTCGCCCGGCGCCCGGCGGAACAGGTATTCGCCGAATTCGAGGATGTCGATCCGCGTAGCGTGCTGGGCTCGGGCGACGTGAAGTACCACATGGGTGCCACCGGTGAATACATCACGCAGAGCGGGAAAGAAATTCATATCCACCTGGCGTCGAATCCCAGTCATTTGGAAGCGGTCGATCCGGTGACCATCGGGCGCACCCGGGCCAAGCAGGATCGCGCGAGCCAGGGCGGCAAGGAAAAATATCTGCCGCTGCTGGTGCACGGCGATGCCGCCTTCGCGGGGCAAGGCATCACCGCGGAGACGATGAATTATGCCGACCTCGCCGGTTATACCGTGGGCGGGACCATCCACATCATCGTCAATAACCTAATCGGTTTTACGACCAATGCCCGGGAGGAACAATCCTCGCGTTTCTCGGCGCAACTGGCGCGACGGCAGGCGATTCCGATTTTTCACGTGAATGGCGAAGACGTGGATGCGGTGATGCGCATCGCCCGCATCGCCACCGAGTACCGCTATAAATTCGGCACCGACGTGGTCGTCGATCTCATCGGCTACCGGCGTCACGGGCATAGCGAGGTGGACGATCCCACGGTCACGCAACCGTTGATGTACAAGGCGATCAAAGAGCATCCCCCGCTGTTTCAGATTTACGCGAAACAACTTGGAGTGGAGGACATCGCGGAGCGCGCGGGCGTCATCAAGAGCGAGTATGAGGCGGCGCAAAAGAGCGCCACGCAATTCACGAAAAAGCCGATGATGCGCGACCTCCCGGGATACTGGAACGATTATTTCGGCGGCCGCTATCAGGCGGATTACGAACGGTCAACCGGCGTGGCGCGCCCCGAACTCGCGGAACTGACCGAGCGTTTGACGACCTATCCGGAAGGTTTCCACATTCATCCCAAGGTAAAAAAGCTGCTGGAACAGCGAGCGGAGATGGGCACGGGCAAGAAGCCGCTGGACTATGGAATGGCCGAGGCGCTGGCATTTGCCAGCCTGGTGAAGCAGGGGATTCCCGTCCGCCTCAGCGGCCAGGATTCGCGGCGCGCGACCTTCAATCAGCGGCATTCCGTGCTCTTCGACATTCAGGACGAGACGGAATATGTCCCCTTGCGCCATATCGCGCCGGACCAGGCAGCCTGCGACATTTATAACTCGCCGCTTTCCGAAGCCGGAGTGATGGGCTTTGAGTATGGATACAGCCGGGATTATCCCGAAGCGCTGGTTCTGTGGGAGGCGCAATTCGGCGATTTCGCCAACGTAGCGCAGGCCGTGATCGATCAGTTCGTGTGCGCGGGCGAGGATAAGTGGAATCTTCTTTCGGGCCTGGTTCTGTTGCTGCCTCACGGCTACGAAGGGCAGGGTCCGGAGCACTCGAGCGCGCGCATCGAGCGCTTCCTGCAATTGGCGGCGCGGGACAACATTCAGATTTGTCAGCCCTCGAATGCGGGGCAATATTTCCATCTGTTGCGGCGGCAAGCTTTGCGCAAGTGGCGAAAGCCGCTGGTGGTGTTCACGCCGAAGAGTATGCTGCGGAATCCGGACGCGCTTTCTCCGCTCGAAGACCTGGCCGATGGGCATTTTCTTAGCGTGATTCCGGACGCCGAAGCGCGCGATGCCAAGCGCATTCTGATCTGCACCGGAAAAATCGGACACGAACTCCGCGCCGAACGGGAGAAGCGCGGCGATCTGAGCACGGCGATCATTTTTCTCGACCAGATGTACCCTTTCCCGGAAGCGGAGCTGGCGGCGGAAGTGGCGCGGCACGCGGCGGCGCGGGACATCGTCTGGGTGCAGGAGGAGCCATCCAATATGGGAGCGCTTTCCTATATGCTGCCGCGGTTGAAGCGCATCGCCAATGAGCGGCCGGTATTTTCGGTGAAGCGGTCGGGGAGCGCGAGTCCGGCGACGGGCTCGGCTAAGGCGCACGAGGTCGAGCAGAAGACAATTCTGGCGTTGGCTTTTAGCACTCAGGACTGAGATACCCCGGGGTCATGATTCGCGGTACCCGCGAGGTCAAAATAGTTCTAAGGCCAGCGCTTGGCCGCGTCTTCCCAACCAGCAACGCGGGACTGAGGTTGCGAAGTCTGGGCAGCAACCGCGGGCGGAATCCGCACCGGCTGTGGCGAAGGGGCGGTTAAGCTCGGCTTCGGCGCGTCCATCATCGACTCTTTTTCTTCCGACAAAAGCGGCGCGGCAACGCGCAAGGCCTCGACCTCTTTTTCCAGGCGGGTCAATTCCAGTTCCTTTTGCCGCAAAACTTCGTACACATTTTTCATGCTGAGCACCTGTAAGTTCCAACGATCAATCAAGCGCAGATTATTAGTTGGATGACTAATTTGTCAAGGAAAAGGACAGTTGCCAGTGCAAGAGTAGTTATCGAAACACAACCACGGCAACCAGCACCAGGAGGATCAGGACGATGATCGCCAGAACGTTCACCGGATTGCTCAGCCATGACTCCTTTACCGGCGTTGCGTTGGCGAGGAACGGTGGAAGGAACTCTTCTGCGTTCGGCGCTACGCCCCGATAGGAGGCGTCGAGGTCGGGTGGCTTGATCTGAGATTCTGCTTCAGGCAGCGCCTTCCCGCCGAAATCGCCCCGGTGCACACCTTTTTCTTCACCATCGAGTTTTTCACAATCAAGGCAGAGCGTTCTGGAGTCGGAAACGGGAAATCCGCAGGAGGCGCACTTTTTCATGCGGCGCATGGAGTCAGGTACGGCCGCGGGATTGGCCGATAAGATCTCCGGAGACTGATTCTCTGGAAGCTGACTTGCCAGGTTGCGATCTGCCGGAGACTGCGGTTCCTTTGTCGGCTGTGGCGCAGTGGTGAGCGGGGCAAAAGTCTCCGCTCCTGTCAGGGTTCGCTCAGAGGCGCTGGCGGCCGAAGCAGATCTGGCGGACTGCTGCAGTTCCGGCGCTTGCGGCGCGAGCGCCGATGCCGGGCGATGCTGCTCGGCGAGATCGAGTGCGGTGAGCGTGAGGTCGGCCATGCGCTCGAGTGCGACGAGATCGCGCTCCTCGAAAGCGTAAGGGTGATCGGAAAACAATTCGATGAGTCCGCGAAGTTCTCCGTTTTGGCGAAACAGGGGCAAGACGACGATGGAGGCGATGCCGAGCGCGCGGCAAGCCTCGAGATTGACGCGGGCATCGGTTTCCGCGTTGTCGCAGCGCAGCAGTTGCCGACGGGAGATGCTCTCGCCCGTCAGCCCCGAGAAAACCTGCAACCGCGCTCCGACCACAGGCGCGGAAGCGCCGGCACTGGCACGGCAAACCATCTCCCCGCCATAGGGCAGCGCCAGGGCGGTGCCGGTTGCGCCGGTGATGTACTGCGCGCGTTCCACCAGCAATTGCAAGACGGAGAGTAATTCTGGCTCTTCGAATACGCGGCTTGCTTTGGGCGGATCGCCGCTCAGAGCGGCTTCAGAAGGTCGATCGCTCCGTATGTCGAGGTCGAGGTCTTTGTCTTTGTTCTCGTTCTTGTCGTTGCTGCGCGAGAGAAATCCATCTTCGGGTTGGAGGAATCCTCGCATGGCAAGGGGCTGAACCGAGTCTCGCCTTAGCCACTTCGGCTGTCAAGGGCGGGGGGCTACGGGGGCGGGGACTGTCTCTTGCAACTACTGCGGCTTGTCGTCTTTGTGGCGCAGCCACTCGATAAACATCTGCTCTTTTGGCTTGTCGTAGGCCATGAGCAGGTGGCGGATGCTGCGTCCGCTGACAAAGTGGCAAACCTCTTCCGCCAGGTTCTTGGCGTGATCACCGGCGCGCTCGAGGGACTGCGTCATGAAAATAATCTGCAGGCTGGCGTGGTGAGCGATGTGCTCCGGATTCTCGATGTGCCGCAGGAAGATGATATTGCGCAGGCGATCCATTTCCGCATCGGCACGAAGTACGTCCACGGCCTTCTTGACATCGCGCTCGGAAAAGGACTGGCCGACATCGGCGAGCATCTTTTCCAGCAGGGTCGCCATGTGGGTCAAGTCGCGCGCATCCTGCGAATCAAGACGGCCGCCCGCAGCCTGCGCGCTGGTGGCGAAACTCAGCAACAGGTCGCCGATACGTTCCAGCCCGATCATCACTTTCATGCAGGCCAGCAGTTGACGGGTCTCCGCCTCGGGTACGCGGCTGATGGTCGAAGTCACGCCGGAATCCACTTCCAGGTCGATGGCGTCCAGTCGCTTCTCGCACTCCCGTATGTCGTTGAGGCGCGACATGGACCCGGTGGCGATTCCCTCGGCCGCTATGGCCGCCGCTTCGCGCGCCAGGTGGCAGGCTTCGACCGTCCGCTGCACCAGGCCGGAGTGTGAGGGCTCGGGCGAAATTGGCTTTACGGGAACTGCACTCATCGCTTCCAACGCCTCGTCACATTTCTACGAGATAGTTCCACGCGGGTTCCACCGGTGGCTCAAGCCGAACCCTCTCAGATTTTGACACACAACGCCGGGAAAAGCATACTCTGCGAACTCAAGCAGGTTAAGAGAAGGTGAATTTTCCCGGCCGGACAGTTCCGCCTACACCTCCTCCGAGGCGGGCAGCGTGAAGAAGAAAGTCGATCCGTGGTTCAGTTCGCTTTCGGCGCGAATCGTTCCTCCGTGCGCCAGGACGATATGCTTGGCGATCGCCAGTCCCAGACCCGTGCCGCCTGACTCCCGCGAACGGGCTTTATCGACCCGGTAGAAGCGCTCAAAAAGGCGCGGCAGGTGTTCGGAAGAGATGCCGGGTCCGAAGTCCCTGACGTAGAATTCCACGGCTGTTGCCAGCGGCTCGGGCACCGAGGACGAGTTTTTTTCCGGACGCAGCATACTTCATCCCGTTCTCAATCAAGTTGGAAAAAATCTGGTGGATGGCCTCCCCATCCGCATGCACGTGGCTGGCCGGGACCGAGTTTTCTACCACCAGTTCGACGCCATGGGAACGGCCGACTCGCGAAAACTTTCCCGCGCGTCCTGCAACAACGCGCCGGTCGAAACGCGCTGGATGTCAAACCGGTGTTCCCCGGATTCCACGCGGGCGAGGGTGAGAAGATCTTCGGTAAGGCGCGACATGCGGGCCGCATTCTTGCGGATGACTTCCAGAAAATCGCGCACGTGATTTTCTTCCAGGGCGCTGTCGAGCAGGGTCTCGGTGTAGCCCTGAATGGAGGTCAGGGGTGTGCGCAGCTCGTGGGAGACGTTGGCGATAAAATCGCGCCGGCTCTTTTCCATGCGCTCGGTCTCGGTGAGGTCGCGCAGGACAGCGACTGCGCCGCCACCGGGCATGGGAGCGGCGGTGACGTCGAAGGTGCGGCCCGGCGCAATGGTGTTGGAGCGGGCGGAAGCGACGACCTGATCGCGCCCCGCCTGCTGAATCGCCGCCAGAAAATCGGGATCGCGGACGCTGTCGATCAGAGGCGCGTGCAAGCGCGGCGCCCGTCCGAGGAGACGGTCCATGCCACGATTGGCCCACTGGATGCGACCGTCGGTGTCGACCGCAACCACGGCGTCCTGCATGCTGTTGAGGAGCGTCTCCAGTTCTCGCTGGCCGGTTTGCACGCGGGCATAACTTTCTTCCACGCGACGCGTGGTCTTATCCAGCGCCGAGGCCACCTGCCCAATTTCGTCACTCGAAGTCGAGGCGATGCGAGCCGTGAGATCTCCGCCGGCGACGCGCTCGGCGAAGGTCACGATCCGCTGTAGACGTAGACCCAGGTATTGGGAAGCGGCCGCCGCCACCAGGAGCGCGAAAGCCAGCGCCGTAAGCGATCCCCAGAAGAGGGCCACGGCCAATGGCCGGTCGGTGATTTCCATCTGCGGCAGGGGCAGCGCCAGGCGCACCGCGCCGCCAGAAATCGGCGCAGCCACGTACAAATAGGGAACGCCGAGCGCCTGGCTCTTGCGTTCGTCAACCCCCAGTTTGCCCGCGAGGGCGGAAACAAACTCCTTGCGAGCGCTGTGATTTTCCATGGTGGCCGGGTCGGCTTCGGAATCGGCCAACACTTTGCCCGTGGGATCAATGACCGTGGCGCGGGCTCCCGCCGCCTGCCCTTCCTGGGCCGCAATGTCGGCCAGGGATTGCGGGCCGCCCGCTTCCACGCGATAGGCGAACATCTGGGTTTTTTGTTTGAGATTGCGCTCGATCTGCTCGCGCAGGGTGCGTTCCCAGACGCCATGCACGGAGACTTCCAGGGTAATCGCGGAGACGGCAATCACCAGCAGGAAGACAAACATCAATTTAACGAAAATGCGACTTCTCAACGCGCGACCTCGAAGCGGTAGCCGGCCCCCCGCACCGTCTTCAGGTAACGCGGATTTTCCGGGTCGGGCTCGATTTTTTCGCGGATGCGGCGCACATAAACGTCCACCGAGCGCGGCGTGACGTAGGCGGTATCGCGCCATACCGAGTCGAGCAACTGGTCGCGAGTGAAGACGCGGCCGGCGTGTCGCATGAAGTAATCGAGCAAGCGGAATTCCGTCGCCGTGGTCGGAATCTGTTTGCCGCGAACCGTCAACGTCATCGCGCCGGGGTCGATGTGGACCTCGTCGATTTTGGTGGGTAGCGGCGGCAGGGGACGTTCAAAGCGGCGCAACACCGCCTTGACACGCGCCACCAGTTCGCGCGGGCTGAAAGGTTTGGGGATGTAATCGTCGGCGCCAAGTTCCAGTCCCAGGACGCGGTCTGCCTCGCCGCTTTTGGCGGTGAGAAAAATAACCGGCACCGAGGCCAGGGAGACGGACTGCCGAATCTGGCGGCACAGTTCCAAACCGTCTTTTCCCGGCACCATGATGTCCAGAAGAAAGAGCGCGGGACGCTGGCGTTCCGCATCCACCACCACCAGATTGCCGGTCGAATAGAGGCGTATGTTGAAACCGGCAGCCTCCAGGTGGTGCCGCACCAGACGGGAAATGTCGGGATCGTCTTCCACTACATAAATCGTCGGTTTCACGCGAACCATTGTAGCTGGGAAATGTTTCAATCCGATACGCGCATCAACACCCAAGGCAACGGCGGCTGAGGAGGGTTCGCTCCACCACAGGTCAGCGTAACGCCATACCAGCTTCGGCGGAAAAATCCACTGCGACAAAATCTCCACGAAGAAACTTAGGGAAGGCCGCGGCTGCGATCATGGCGGCATTGTCAGTGGAAAGGGCGCGCGAGGGAAAGAAAACGGGCACGCCGGAGGCGTCCGCCTCGCGCTCGAACGCGCTCCGCAGTTCACGGTTCGCGGCCACGCCGCCGCTTACGAATAGAGTCCGAACATCGTATTCACGGACCGCTGCCATGGTCTTCATAGCCAGATCGTTAACGATGGCGTGCTGGAAAGAGGCCACGAGATTGAGCGTTCGCCGGTCGCATAGGGCGAGTACCTGTTCGAGATTGGGTCTGGCGACACCGGCCAGCGCCTCGCGGCGTTTCTCGATAGCGGGTTTGAGGTTTTCCGTCTCCACGTAGCGCAACACGGCAGTCTTCATCCCACTGTAAGAAAAGTCGAAGAGCGGTGCATCGTTTTCCGGAATGCCTGGATTGTGGTCGTGGAGACGATTGCGGTCGGGATGCTTGATCTGCGGAGACTGGAATTTTACCGCCCGCGGGTCACCGTGCTGCGCCAAGGCATCGATGATGGGGCCGCCCGGATAACCCAGTCCCAGAAGCTTGGCCACTTTATCAAACGCTTCTCCGGCGGCATCGTCGCGCGTGTGGCCGATATTCCAGTAGGTCCAGAGATTTTCCCGCACCTGGGCAAGATAAAGATGGGTATGGCCGCCGGAGACAACCAGCGCCAGCACGGGAAATTGTAATTCCCCTCCATTCTGAGACAGGCGCTGTTCCACCAGAACGGCATGAATGTGTCCCTCGAGATGATTCACGGCGATCAGGGGTTTATCGAGGGCGAAGGTCAGGGCTTTGGCGAAACTGATCCCCACCAGCAAAGCGCCCGCCAGTCCCGGCCCCTGGGTTACGGCGACCGCGTCGACGGACTGATAGGTTTGTCCGGCTTCCGCCAGCGCCTGGCGCACAACCGGCACCATGGCGCGCAAATGCTCGCGCGAGGCGAGTTCCGGAACCACGCCGCCATAAGGCTGGTGGGTGGCAATCTGGGAGGCGACCACGTTCGACAGAATCTTCTGCCCCGACCGCACTACGGCGGCTGCGGTCTCGTCGCAGGAACTCTCGATGCCGAGTATGTTAGCGTCGGGCATAAAATGAACTGCACGCCTGTGGAGTTCGTAGCTATTTAGTCTACGCGATGGCCGATTCCATCCCATCTTTAACCATGTCCGACGCCAAACGACATGCCGTCGAAATCGTTCGCGTTCTGCACCGGCACGGCCACCAGGCCTACTTCGCCGGCGGATGCGTCCGCGATCTTCTCCTCCAGCGCGAGCCTGCGGATTATGATGTCGCGACCGATGCGACTCCGCGGCAGGTCATGGAAATTTTCCCGGATACCTTCGCCGTGGGCGAGCAATTCGGAGTTGTCCTGGTGCCGATCAAGTCGGCTCAACCGGCCATAACGAGCGGGGACGCCGCAGACTCGACCGGCCACGGCGCGATCGAGGTCGCGACTTTCCGCTGCGATGGGGGCTACAGCGATGGCCGGCATCCTGACGCCGTGCGCTTCAGTAAAGACCCGCGCGAGGATGCCCTGCGCCGCGATTTCACCATCAACGGCATGTTCCTGGATCCGGTGAGCGATGAACTGCTGGATTATGTCGGAGGACGCAACGATCTGGCAGCGGGTCTGGTGCAAGCCATCGGCGATCCGCAGCGCCGTTTTGCCGAAGACAAATTGCGCATGCTGCGAGCTGTGCGCTTCGCCGCGCGCCTGCATTACAGCATCGAGTCCGCAACTCTGGCGGCAATCCAGGAGTTAGCGCCGCAAATCCGCCAGGTATCTCGCGAGCGGGTGCGCGATGAACTGACCAAAATGCTGACCGAAGGCAGCGCCCGCCGCGCCTTCGAATTGCTCGACAGCAGCGGACTGCTGAAGGAAGTGCTGCCGGAAATTACCGCCATGAAGGGAGTGAAGCAACCCGCGCAGTACCATCCCGAAGGCGACGTATTTGCGCACACCCTGCTGTTGCTGGAGAAACTAAGAGCGGGCGTTTCGAAAACGCTGGCGTGGGGCGCTTTGCTGCACGATGTGGGCAAGCCACCGACCTATAAGGTCGCGCCGGATCGCATACGCTTCGACGGCCATGTACATGTCGGGGTAAAGATGTCCGCCGAGATCCTGAGCCGCCTGCGCTTCTCCAATCAGGAGACCGGTCAGATCCTGTCGCTGGTAGACAACCACATGCGTTTCGGCCAGGTGCATCGCATGAAGCAATCGACTTTGAAGCGACTGTTTCGCCTCCCCGCCTTCGAGGAACATCTGGAACTGCATCGCATCGATTGTCTTTCCAGCCACGGCAATCTGGATTCATACGAGTATTGCCTGGAGCAGTTGCGCTCCGTGCCGCCGGAAGCGATTCGCCCGACTCTGCTGCTCAGCGGGCGCGACCTGATTGCAGCCGGGTATAGTCCCGGCCCCCGCTTTCAAACAATTCTGACGGCGGTTGAGGACGCTCAGTTAGACGGCCGTCTGTCGTCGCGCGAGGCGGCCATGGAGTATGTGCGTAGAGAGTTTCCCGTTTAGCACTGGCATCGCCGCTTATTCTTCGTTCTTGTCGCGGTCCTGCGAACTGGTCTCTGCCTTATCGACGGATCCGGTGAGCGCCTCGCGCAGGTCGATTGCCGGCAGACCTGCTTTTTTCAGTTGATCGTTCAATTCCTGCAAGTCTTTGGTTTTGATTTGCTCCCAGTCTGCCAGTTGCTCATTGAGAGCCTTCTCCAGTTCCGCGAAGATGGATAATTGTTGCGTCGTGGGCGCGGCGTCGGCCGAATCTAATCCATTGATTACCGTGCCGAGGCCGCTGTTCAGGCGCGACAAGCTGCGGCCCTCAGGAGTGCTCAGATAGCGGGCACCATAACCTCCGCTTCCGCCCTCGATAGCAGCGGCTTTGCTCTCCAGTTCAGCGGCGATTTTAGCCACGCCATCGAGCGCGGTGCTGCTCGCCATGCTCGTAGCCTCCTGATCTCTTGACAGCCATTTGACTTGCGCTCGAAGGCTGCGAATCTCCTGGAGCGCCGCGTAGTCGCGGTGCAGCGCACCGGCGATCTTCCGGTCGAGTTCGAACTGCCGCCGCAAATCCTCCGCCGCGGTCTTGACGCGCGGGTCCATTCGGATTTCAAGCGGCTGGGTATACGATTCACCGCCGGCGGTAAGCACTATTTTGTACTGACCCGGGAGTACCGCTGCCCCCAGCGGATAGCGCGGCGTGTCATGGTAGATGGCGGAAATGGGGTACTCATGCTCCAGCAAATCGGGTTCGGGATAATGCATGTCCCAAACAAACCGATGCATGCCCGCGGCGGCCGAGAGCACGCGCGCCGGACGCACCCAATAGGTGGGCACATTGAGAGCCTTGGCGTTGACAGGGTCGGGCTGGTCGGCGCTGGAGAAATGGCGCACCACTTTCCCGGACCCGCCATCGATGACATCGAGAGTCACTGGATTGGCGCTCGCCACCTTCATCCAATAATCGATCATCGCGCCGTCCGGCGGATTCTGACCCGCCGGTTCCTCCGGCGGTAAAGGCGTATCGGTGTTGTTATTTCGGCGCACGCGATAGGTAAGCTGCGGCGCGAAGAGGTGCGCCGGGGCGGACGCAACTTCGGAACTGAGCTGGCGCAGCGGAGTGATGTTGTCGAGAATCCAAAACGAACGGCCGTGGGTTCCGACGATGACATCGTCGTGATGAATAACCAGGTCGCGGATCGAGGTGGGCGGCAGATTCTCCTTCATCGACTGCCAGTGTTCGCCGTCATCCCACGAGACGTACACGCTGCGTTCGGTGCCGGCAAAAAGCAATCCTTTGCGCTCGGGATCTTCCCGCACCGTGTTGACGGGTTCGTTCTCCGGCAGACCGTTGACGATCTTCTGCCAGAGCTGTCCGCCGTCATGGGTGCGAAAAATGTAGGGATGGAGGTCGTCCAGGCGGAAGCGGTTCACAGCAGCATAGGCGGTGGCGGTATCGAAGTGCGAAGCGTCGAGTTGCGCCACTTTACTCCAGGGCGTCAGGTCAGCCGGCGTAACGTTCCGCCAGGTCTTACCGCCGTCGCTGGTTCTGTGGATGAGGCCATCGTCAGTGCCGGCCCAGATCAGATTCGCGTCCTTCGGCGACGGCGCCAGCGAATAAATCACGCCGCGATGTTTGCCCTTGGCGGAATCGTCCGCAACGAATGGGCCGAGCGTGGCGGGAATACCGGGATCCTCACGGGTTAGGTCTGGGCTGATGATCTGCCAGCTGTTACCACCGTCGCGGGTCGAGAAGAGCACGTTCGATCCGAGATATAGCACGCGGGGATCGGCTGGGGAGAAAATCAGAGGCGCGGTGCGATTGAAACGATATTGGCCGGTGCGCAGAACTACCGGCTCGACGTTACGCGTCTGTCCCGTGTTTCGGTCGAACACTGTTCCCTTGCCGCCGTAGATCAGATTGGGATGCAGTGGATCGGGCGCAACGTAGCCATATTCTTCGACCCCTACTGTCGTCCAGTCGCGAAAGGTAATTTCGCCGAAGTCGCTGCGGCTGGCGGTACCGATCGATCCGCTTTCCTGCTGTCCGCCATATACCCAGTAGGGGAACTGATTGTCGGCGATCACGTGGTAGAACTGCGCCGTCGGCTGGTTGTACCAGGAACTCCAAGTCTGGCCGTCGTTTACGCTGATGGTCGCACCCTGATCGACGGCAATGGCGATGATCTCGGGGTTTTCCGGATTGATCCAGATGGTGTGGTAATCGTCGCCGCCGGGCGCGCCCTTGATGGCGGTGAAATTCTTGCCCGCGTCGGTCGAGCGGTAAGTCGACGTGTTGGCGACAAGAATCACGTCCTTATTTCTGGGATCCACCCGCACGCAGCCGAAGTCATCGCCTCGTCCCCAGACCCGTTCCTCGTCATTCACCTCCCGCCAGCTTTCCCCGGCGTCGTCGGAGCGGTAGATGCCGCTGCCTTTTTTGGCGTTGACCCACGCGTACATACGGTCGGGGTCGCTGGCGGAAACGGTGGGGCCGATACGCCCGATGCCCTCGGCTTCGCCGGGCAATCCCTTGCTCAGTTGACGCCAGGTGTTTCCGCCATCCGTGGACTTGTACAGGCCGCTGCCCGGCCCGTTGTAGGCGCCCCCGGCAGTCCAGGCCGGGCGGCGCGAGGCCCACAGGCTGGCGAAGATAATTTGCGTGTTCCGCGGATCGAAAACCAAATCCATGCCGCCGACATTTTCGTCTTTGTAGAGAACCTTTTGAAAACTCTGGCCGCCGTCCAGCGATCGGTAAACACCACGCTCCGAATTCGGGCCATAGGGATGCCCTTGCACCGCGACGAACAGGCGATTGGCATCCTTCGGATCCACGATGATGGCCGCGATCTGCTGCGCGTCCCGCAATCCCAAATGCTGCCAGGTTTGGCCGGCATCCGTCGATTTATACATGCCATCGCCCACCGAAAGATCCGGGCGGCGCAGCCCTTCCCCGCTGCCCACGTAAATAATGTCCGGATTCGATGGCGCCACCGCGAGAGATCCGATGGAACCGGTGGGCTGATCGTCAAAAATCGGATTCCAAGTGCGGCCGAAGTCGGTCGTTTTCCATACGCCGCCGTTATTCGGCGCCATGTAGAAAACATTCTGCCGGCCGGGAATGCCCGAGATTGCCACCGTCCTTCCGCCGCGAAAAGGCCCAATCGACCGCCAGCGAAGTTCCTGATATGTGGCCGGGTCGTAGGGCTGGGCAGACAGCGCAAGAGGTGAGCACAGGGTAGCGAGCGTGGCCAGTGCGGTCCACAGGAGGCTTGAGTTCACGTTTTATCCTCGGAGAGAAGGCTTCAGGATAAACCATGCTGATCAAAGTCGAGCGGCTTGACAAACTCCGGCTAGTTCACGAGTTTCACCAGCGCCGCGCGCAGTTCTTCGGACTTGAAGCCGAAGGGACCGGGTTTGGCTTTGTAGGCAATGGATCCGCGACTGTCGATCAGGTAGAGGCGATCGGGCCAGCCGGTGTAGGCCTTCTCCGTCGAGTTGCCGAACTCATCGAGCACGGCGGGAATCTGAATGCCCAGTTTTCGCACGCATGCTCCAGCTACGAGCGCGCGCTCCTCTTCGTTTTTCGGGCTGGCAAAGACAACCTTGTCTTTGAAGTTGCTCTGCATTTGCCAGACATCGCTGGGATGCGCCTCGGTGATGTACACCACCAGAAAGGTAACGCGTCCGCGATATTGCTCGTACAGCTGGTTGAGGGCGGGAACCTCCCGCCGGAAAGGCGGTCAGGTATAGCTGCCAAAAATCAGCACTACAGGCTGACCTTGCGCCGTCAGGCTGGACAATTGCACCGACGCGCTCTTGTCGAGTTTAGTCAGGGAAAAATCTGGAGCGGGGTCCCCGACGCGCAGATCGCCGGCCCGGGCGCGCAGCCACAGTGTCTCGAAGGGAAAAAGAAGAAAAGGCACCGGCCCGGGTAATTTGGCCATGAAGCGCGCAAACGTTTCCGGCGGCTGACGCATGACTTCATAGAGCACGACGCAACCGAGCACCCACAGAAGAGCCAGAAGAGTGACTGCTCCTGCTAATATGCGCCGCGCGCGAGTGCGTCGAAAGCTCAAAGGATTTCGCAACCCTCCAGCTCATGACTCTTACAGGCATGAGCGATGGCAACAAAGTAGCGCAATTATAGGAAGGCAAGCGGATGAGTCAATACTCAGAAAGCACTATCAGGGCGCTCGGCGCGAAAATTCACTCCCCTGCGTTGCTGGAGTGAGAAACTTCGGCCGCGAGATAACGGCTTAAGGCGTCTTTCCAGTGAGGCAAACGAATGTTAAAGGCATGCAGGCTTTCGGGAGACAGCACAGAGTAGGCGGGGCGTCCCGCCGGACGTGGGAATTCGGCGCTGGTGACGGGTTTAACCACCGTTGGCAACGCGGAGGCGCGCACGATTTCCGCGGCAAAGTCGTACCACGTGCAATCGCCCGAGTTAGTCACATGCACGATGCCGCTGGCGGAGGCGTGGCAAAGCCGCCCCAGGGCGGAGGCCAGATCGCGCGTAAAGGTTGGGCTGCCGCGCTGGTCGTTGACCACCGAAATCTCTGGGCGAGTCGCTGCAAGTTTCAGAATGGTTGCCGGAAAACACTTGCCCCCAGGCCCAAAAAGCCACGAAGTTCTGACGATGCATACTTCGGGCAGAATCTGCAGCAACCGCTCCTCGGCGCGCGCTTTGCTTTCGCCGTAGACGTTGATCGGGTGTCTGGGGTCGTCTACCTCGTAAGGAGAACGCCGGGCGCCGTCAAAAACATAATCCGTGCTCAGGAAGAGCAATTTCGCCCCCGCTTCGCTCGCCGCCGCGGCGACGTTCGCGGCGCCATCGGAATTGACGGCAAACGCCAGGCTGGGATTGCGCTCGCAGCCATCCACGTCGGTGTAGGCGGCGGCCAGCAGGATCCAGTCGGGACAGTATCCCCGGACGACAGCGCCAATGCGCGTGCTGTCGCGCAGGTCGGCGTCTTTGGACGAGAGCGCCGTCAGCGTTTCGCCCCGCAGTTCCTGGGCAAGCTCGCGGCCCAGCAGTCCCGACGCGCCGAAAATGGTTACCCGCATAACGGGATTGTAATGTGAAGGCGGCGCGCACGGACGGCGTCGCTTTTCCTGGAAGTACTGAGAGCCCTATGCTACAAATTCAGCAGAATCTTCTTCAGCAGCATCGGTGTCTTCGAGATCTGGCTTCCTCGGATTCCTGGCGGAAGCGGGCGTAGGCATGCACGGAGCTAGCCAGTTGGGTGCGATCGAGAAAGCGCTGGTACGCGGACTCGTCGAAAATCTCCCGCAATATGGCTCGGACTAACCCCGCGATCTGGCAAATTGCCGACAGCACTCGGCCTCGCTTCGCGTGGGGGAGCGGGCGAATGCGTTCGTCCCCCGTCACGACCTCTTCTTTCATGCTTGCTCCTCGGCCGGCAGGCTGGTTATTAGGTAGGGAGATTCGTTGGTGCCCGGGGACTTGCTTCCGGATAGGATGCGCATCCACAGAACGCCGGACTCAATCAGGATCATGGCTACCATCACCACCAAGACCGCGGTTACGGCAGCGTCAAGCCGGTCGTTAAAGATCAAGCGAAAGGTCGAGGCAACGATCAACCGTGGATTGCCCCCAGTCGCCGCCAGTTGCCGGGCGTGACTGAGGAATCCGATACGCGGGTTGGAATCGAGAACCTTGTGCCAGGATGCGGTAAAAGTAACGGCCACCAGCCAGCACAGAGGCGCCAGGGTGACCATCGCGTAACGCGCCCGACCCATTTTGATCACAATGGTGGTAGCCACGCAGAGCGCGACGGTCGCCAGCAACTGGTTGCAAATCCCAAACAGCGGCCATAGCGAGTTGATTCCGCCGAGCGGATCTTTGATGCCTTGCCACAGAAAGTATCCCCAGCCCGCCACGATGACGGCGCTGGTGAAGAGTATCGACGGGTACCAACTAGTGCGGCCGAGAGGTTTCCAAAGATGCCCGAACGCATCCTGCAACATGAAGCGGCCCACCCGCGTGCCCGCGTCGAGAATGGTGAGGATGAAGAGCGCCTCGAACATGATGGCAAAGTGATACCAGACTGCCATCACCGCCGTCCCGCCCAGGGTGTTTGAAAAAATCTGCGCCATTCCGACCGCGAAAGCGGGTGCGCCGCCGGTGCGATTGAAGAGCGTCTGTTCGCCGACGGCATGCGCCAGCGCGGCCATTTGCGCGGCGCTGACGTTGAATCCCCAGGAACTGATTGTGGCCGCCGCCGCGGCAGGACTCTGGCCCACGATGCCGGAAGGACTGTTGACCGCAAAATAAACTCCCGGCTGCAACACGCAGGCCGCGATCATGGCCATGATTGCGACCAGCGACTCCGCCAGCATGGCGCCGTAGCCCACGAGACGCGCCTCGGTTTCGCGGCGCAGCAATTTGGGCGTGGTACCGCTTGAAATCAGGGAATGAAAACCGCTGATGGCGCCGCAGGCGATAGTGATGAACGCAAAAGGAAATATTTTCCCCGCGAATATGGGCCCGCTGCCGTCAGTAAAACGCGTGAGCGGCGGCATGTGCAAGGAGGGGCGCAAGCCGACGATGCCGATCGCCAGCAGGGCGATGGTGCCGAGCTTCACGAACGTGCTTAGGTAATCACGGGGCGCCAGCAGCATCCATACGGGTAGCGCCGAGGCCGCGAAACCGTAGATGACGATGAGAATGGCGAGGGTGGGGGCAGTCAACGTAAAGACCGCTGCCCAACGGGGTGCTTGCGAAACCCATTGTCCGGCAAAAATGGCCCCCATCACCAGCACGAATCCGAGCAGCGAGGATTCCAGTACCTTTCCCGGACGAAGGCGGCGCAGATAAAAGCCCATCAGGACGGCGATGGGGATGGTCATGGCGATGGTGAACGCTCCCCAGGGGCTGGCCTTGAGCGCGTTTACGACGATGAGCGCGACCACCGCCAACAGGATCACGATGATGCTGAGAACCGCAAAGTAAGCCACCACGCCACCCACGCGCCCGATTTCAGATTTCGCCATCTCGGTCAATGATTTGCCGTCGCGACGCAGCGAAAATGCCAGGATGACGAAGTCCTGGACGCAGCCGCCGAGCACGGCGCCGACGATGATCCACAGTGTGCCGGGCAGATATCCGAACTGAGCCGCGAGCACGGGACCCACCAGAGGCCCGGGGCCGGCAATGGCGGCGAAGTGGTGCCCGAAAACCACCCACTTATTGGTGGGAACGAAGTCGCGACCGTTTTCCAGGCGCTCTGCGGGAGTGGCGCGTCGGGGATCGAGCGCCAGCATTTTAGCGGCGATAAAGCTGCTGTAAAAACGGTATCCGACGGCATAGGTCGAAACTGCGGCTACCACCAGCCAGAGGGCGTTAATTTGTTCGCCGCCATGCAAAGCGATGGTGGCCAGCGAGACCGCTCCGACCAGGCTGACGGCGATCCAAAGCGAGACTTGCGCAACTTTTGGCATGGGAATGATCGTCGGGCGGAGCGCGTCCGGCGAGTATTGTGGCGAAAACTGGGGCGCTTCGCAAGTGGCGCGGACGGGAATGGTATCGGGGAGACAGGTGGGGACATTTCTGCCTACACTTTCCTGACAGAGGCGCAGTTAAGCAGCGTGATAACCTGATCTTTCCGGCTCAGGCAACACCAATCTCAGGAGGAGAGGACGATGAAGATCGGAGTACTCACGGGTGGCGGCGATTGCCCCGGGTTGAATGCGGTTATTCGGGCGGTGGTGCGCAAGGGCAGCTTCCACTACGAAGATGAATTTGTCGGCTTTATGGAGGGCTGGCGCGGTTTGCAGGATGACAAGACCATGGCGCTCGATCTGGCGGCGGTCGGGGGTATCCTGCCCCGCGGCGGCACCATCCTGCGCACTTCGCGCACCAATCCTGCGAAGCGCCCGGACGGATTGCAGCGTTGCGCGGAAAATCTGAAGAAGCATGGCTGTGACGCCCTCATCGCGATTGGCGGCGATGACACGCTCTCTGTCGCGGAGAAGCTTTCCGCCATGGGAGTCAGTGTAGTGGGCGTTCCGAAGACGATCGACAACGATTTGGCGGGCACGGATTTCACCTTCGGCTTCGATACGGCGGTGAATGTGGCGACGGAAGCGATCGACCGCGTGCATACCACGGCCGAGGCGCACAATCGCGTGATTGTGGTGGAAGTCATGGGACGGGCGGCGGGCTGGATCGCGATTTATAGCGGCATCGCGGGCGGGGCCGATGTGATACTCATCCCGGAAATTCCTTTCGATATCGATGAAGTGGCCGAACTGATCCAGCAACGGCACTCCCGCGGCCGCTACTTCAGCATCGTCGTGGCCGCCGAAGGAGCAAAGTTTGCCGGCGCGGCCGAGACTCTCAATGGCGCCGGGCGCAAGCCGCGATGAGTTCGGCCATGCCCGGCTGGGAGGAATCGGCGAGGTGCTGGCGCGTGAAATCGAAAAGCGCACCGGCTTCGAATCGCGCTCCGTGGTTCTGGGGCACATCCAGCGCGGCGGAACGCCCACCGCTTTCGATCGCGTGCTGGCCACGCGCTACGGGTTGGGAGCGATTGACATGGTGCACCGCGGCGAATTTGGAAAGATGGCGGCTTTGCGCGGCAATAAAATCATCTCCATTCCCCTGGCTGAGGCTATCGCTTCCAATCGCAAGGTGGATAAGGAAATACTGGATGCGGCCACCGGCATTCTGGACAAGCTCGAAGAGAAGGTTACAAAAGTCACTTAAGCCGCCACCGTCCAAAGGAGAAAAGAGCGGCAAAAACCAGGCGATTAAGGCGGGTTTTGCTTGGCACCAGCAGGGATTTAAGGGCATACTAACTTAGCACCTCCCCGAAAACGACTGCCACTTTCGAGGAGGCTTCCGTGCCCATGTTTCAGAACGAAGTCCAGCCCGAGCACCATCTGGAAAGGTCGGGGCCGCCGAGTTTGCAACCTTTCCAACCTATGACGCCGGATGCGGAAGTGCAGCGCAAGCGCATGCTCATCGCGCTCGGCATTCTGGTGGTGGCGCTGGTGGCGGTGGTTCTGAAGGATTGGGATTTCTGGTTTCCTCCCGCCACGGAAGTCGAGGAAGCCGCAGTTCGCACCAGAAAAAGGATCATCCCGGTCGCGCCGGAGAGCAACCCGGCAACTCCAACCCGCGAGCGCAAGACAACCAAATCCGCGGAGCCTGCGCCGTCAACCGACGCTCCCATGGCGGCAACCACCGAACGTCAGGCGCTGCCTCCGCTGCAAGTAGAAGTTGTGGCGGGAAATCAGCACATCAATATTCCCGCGAAGAGCAATGCCATCCACCTGGACGTGGATTCAGGCGCGACCTCGACCGCCGCCAGCGCACCGGCGACAACGACAACCGCGAACTCCGGAAATCGAGTGCAACTCTCGCCCCTGACCACGCAAAACGTGACGGTTTCGGTGCCGCCGGATTATCCCCTGCTGGCGCGCCAGATGAAGGTGCAAGGAGCCGTGAGCTTGCAGGCGTTGATCTCGCGCGAGGGCAACATCCAGGAACTCCAGATTCTTAGCGGACCCGCCATTCTGGCTGTCGCCGCCCGCGAAGCCGTGAAGCAATGGCATTTCAAGCCCTATCTTCAGAACGGTCAGCCCGTGGAAACCGAAGCCCGTATCACCGTGAACTTCACAATTTCCACCAACTAAGAAAATTGCGGAACGCCCACCCCCGCCGGCTAGAGCCAGGCGCCAGAAATCAGTTTCTGGGGCCGGTCTCCTTTGGCATCGGCAGCAACCCCAAAAGCAGCCGGCGAGCGCGCTGGATCGACGCAAAATAAAACGGGCGTCTCGGATTCTTGCGAATCCAAAGGCGCCCGGGCAGCCCTCCCCCAGAACTGCTCACTGGGGAATGTAAGGCTAATCTGCGGGAGTGAGAATGGCACGCGGGTGCTAAATTTGTCCCACCAAAGTGCCAACCTGCTTTCCCATCTCCAATTTAGTGCGAGAGCACCATTTTTCCCGGCGGCGATCCCGTGGAAAAAGGAGAGTCTGCAATCACCGTGGGAGCCCCGGTGGTTGAATTGTAGGTGTAGCCCTCGATCCCGTTGCCGGACGCATTTCCTATGTATAGGAAATTTCCGCTGGGATCGAAGAGCGCAAACAGTCCGCCAGCCGCCAGGCTGAACGGCGAGTTGGTGACAGCGACCAACTGTCCGTTCGACGGGGTGATGGCAAAGCACCAGATGGAAAAACTGGACCCCGTGCTCACCGCGTAAACAAATCTTCCAGTCGGATCCACTGCGACCGAGGTGGGACCGGTGCCCACGTCGGAGGCGAAAGGCGACCCGAGAATCGGAGTCAAAGCGCCGCTGACCGGGTCGATGTTGAAGCCCGAGACATTTCCAATGGTGGAATACAAAGGCAGGTTGCTGGCCAGCGGGTTCGCAACATAAAGATGCTGTCCAGTCGCATCCACCGCCACGCCGGAAGCACCCTGTCCCGAAAATACTGGAGAGCTGGGCAACTGGGTCAGCACGCCATCGGCGAAGGCGAACGCCGTGACCATCCCAATACCCGGATTGGTCACGTACACCGAGTTGCCGGATGGCGTGATGAGTATGTCGGTGGGATTCGTATTCGCGTAGAACGGCGACCCCGCGGTCGGAGTCAAGGTGCCCGCATCGGGATCGATGGAAAAAACCGAAATGTTGTCCGTGAGATTGTTCGTCACCAACAGGTATTTCCCGGTGGGGTCAATCACCATGCCGTTGGGACTGGCGCCTCCGGCGGGGATTGGAGTGGCCGTGAGAGCTAATGTCCCATCGCTGGCCACCTGGAAAATGGAGATGGTATTGGCGAAGGAATTCGCCACGTAGAGGAATTTTTTTGAGGGCAGCAACGCCAGGCCCGTGGGCGTGGCATCCTGAACCGCCGGGGTTTGCGGTCCCATGGTAATGGAGCCAGTGGTGCCGTTGATATGAAGCAATAGGACGGAGCCGGTCTGCGGCAGCGTGACGTAGGCATTATGGTCGGGATCAACCGGGCTGCGACTATTGCTGCCGCCACAAGAAAGGAAAAATCCGGCCATTGCCAGAGGTAAGATAAATTGAAGGAAACGCAACCGTGCGGCATATGCCGCCCTGAAAAAGCTCATTTGCAAACCTGCTCCTCGATATTCAAATAATGATATCCAAACGGTGAGAATGAAAAAGTTGCGCTCACTATCGTGCACGAGAACACGGGAACAGCGCAACTGCACGGCAGCCCGCGAGCCGCAAACTTGAGATTGTCTCAGAACGTTGGATGCGTCTTCGGGGCGCCAGGCTGGACTGAAGCGAGTGAAAGCCCTGCTCGGCGGCGATAGCCTTCCGCTCCCGTCACCCCTTCCGCTCTGAGCCCCTCCGGGATGTGTTCTAATCAAGAAAGTTTGCAGCACTCGCCACGCCGTGATTGACGTCCACTGCCATATCCTGCCCGAGGTTGACGACGGTCCCAAATCCTGGGACATGGCGGAGGAAATGTGCCGCATGGCGATCGCGGACGGCATCACCCACATCGTGGCCACACCGCATGCCAACGACCGCTACGCCTATGATCGCGGATATCTTTCCGGGCTGTTGACGCAATTGCGGGAAAAAGTTGGTCCCGGTCTGCAGTTCAGCCTGGGATGCGATTTTCATCTTTCTTTCGAGAATCTGGAGCGCGCGCTCGAACAGCCGCATACCTACACCATCGGCGAGACCAATTATTTGCTGGTTGAACTCAGCAACTTCAGCGTGCCCGCGCAGCTTTCCGAATGCTTTACGAGGTTGGGAGATCGCGGGCTGACTCCGATCCTGACCCACCCGGAGCGGAATCCGATCCTGCAGCAAAGCCCGCAACGCATTTTGGAGTGGGCGGAGCAGGGCTGCCTGATTCAGGTGACGGCGTCGGCTCTTACCGGTTCCTGGGGCGAGCGGCCGGAGATCATCGCTCGCTGGCTGCTGGACCGCTCTGCCGTGCACATTCTGGCATCGGATGCGCACGACACCAAGCGACGGATCCCGAATCTTTCGGCAGGCCGGCGCGCGGCTGAAAAAGCCGTGGGAACCGAATATGCCGAGGCTCTGGTGCAGGGCAATCCGGGCGCGGTTGTCAACGGAATGCCCATTCCCTATTGCCCACGTCCGGTGCTCGATTAGGAGATAGATTTTCAGCGGGCCGGTTCGCCCGCTTCCAATCATCGGACGATTAACCCGGCCGACGATTAACCCGGTGCCAGACGGCTGCCTACGCCGCTCAGGAGCTTTTCAGCCGCTTCTCCCGGATCCTGGCTGGCAAAGTTTTCGTCCAAAACCAGAATTTCTACGGCGGGATCGATTTCTTCCAGGGCGACGCGGGTCGGTTTGCCGCGCACCGATTGGAGTTTCGCGGAAAGCACCACCAGCTTCGCTTTCGTCGCTCGCAGCAAGATGCGGGCGTCGTCGACGCTCGCCGTGGTCATCGCGTTGTATCCCGCGCTGCACAGCACTTCGCGCAGGAAGGTGCCGACATCGGTCGATTCGTAAACGCACAGCATGCGGGGACGGGCGTCTCCGGTCTTGCCCCGCGAATAGCGCGAACCCAGATAGGCGGCGGTGATGGCTTCTTCCACCGAATCGTAAGTTTCAAATTGCGAGAGGATGTTGGTCATCTCCAGCGTCTTGCGGATTTTCGGAGGCACCCCGCTCAGCTTGAGGTCGCCGCCCTTGGCGCGGGCCGCCTGCACCAGCCGAACCAGAGCTCCGATGCCGCTGCTGTCGATAAACTCAACCTGCTCCAACTGCAACACCGCGTCGCCATACTTGGAAAGCGAATCTCCGACAAAAGAATGCAGGGTAAATACCTCATTGCCGGCCACGATGCGTCCGTGACACTGAATAAGCAAAACATCTCCGACCGGACGGCTTTCCAGGCGCAACTGCATTACGCCTCCTCAGACGTGAATTAGGACCCATTGACGGCTGAAATCGCTTCCCGCTCGCCGCTCGCTACCGTGCTTCCGCGACGCCAAAGCGAGAGGGAAGATGCGATTCTGCCGCTGCGCAATCTTAGGCGGGAGCCGACGGCAAGTCAACGAAAGCTGCTGTTACCGGGCGGCGGGAGTGCCGCGAGCGCGAGGCACACGGAATGCAAAACCTAAAAGCGGAGTTTATTGTTTCGGGGGATCGTCGGCGGGCGCGGCATCTTTCGTTTTCGCGCCCGCTTTGGAATCACCGGCGGGCGCAGCGGTCATGGCACTTTCCGGATTGAGCAGGTGATCGCTGCTTGGCCCCAGGCCCAGCCTTATGAGTGCGCGCGAATCTGGAATAGTCTTCGACTGCCAGCCATGATCTGCCTGAAAGCGCCGCATGGCGTCCTGTGTAGCGGCGTCCCATGACCCCGACGGATCGCCCTTCAGGTAGTTCTGCCGGATGAGAGCGGCCTGAATTTCACGGGAGCGGGCCGGATCAATCCCCTGCTGGCCTCTCTTTGTAACAATTTTTTTTCCGCGCGCGCTCTTGCCTGAGCTCTTGCCCGTGCCCGAAGTGCGATTGCCGGTCGCGTGTCGAGTTGCCGGTTTGGAGGATTGTCTCGCCGGAGAAGCTGCGGTCTTCGTCGACTTCGCGGGCGTCTTGACCGCAGGCTTGGCGGGTTTTGCGGCCGGCTGGGTGGTCGGAGCCGGGGACTGCGGCGAGGCGGCGGCCGACGCAACGCAGAGCACGCTGAAAACGCCCGCTCGCCCCCATTGCCGAATTCGGTCAGAGCACGGCATGTTCAATTTGATCGCACTGGAGAGACGTCAGCCTACCGTCTCTAGCGGCGTCGAACACGGCACCTGCGGAGACGGGGGCAAGCCCCGTCTCCACACGAAGCGGGATAGATGGTTACGGAAGCGTGCCCGCCAAGAAGATGGTGCCGTCCTGCGCCCGCGCACCTCGCGGACGCACCAGGAACACCACATCCTGCCCGCTTTTCAGCGACGACTCGATTTTCTGAAAATCGTCGGGATTATTCACCGCCTGCTTATTCACTTCCAGGATCACGTCGCCGCGGTTCAATCCCAGATCCTCGGCGAACGATCCCTGCTTCACGTCCTGCACCACGACGCCCTTCCCGGCGGGAATGTTTAAGCGATCCGCCAGGTCGGAAGTGATGCTGCGAACCGTCACCCCAAACTTGCTGGCTTTGGGAGTCTCCTCGCTCTGGTTTTCATCTTCCTCACCCAGACGCGAAGCGAACAATTTCGAGCGATCGGCGATGCTGACGGTTGCTTCCTCCCTCTTGCCGTTGCGCACAAACGCCATCTTGGCCTTGGAGCCCGGCTTGCGGGAAGCGATATCTGCCACCAGATCGTCGCCACTCTTGACGTCTTTGCCGTCGACAGAGGTGATGGTGTCGCCTATTTTCAGGCCCGCTTGGTCGGCGGGACTGCCGGAAACGACGTTAGAAACGGTTACGCCCGATCCGTAGATCCGCGCGATTGCGGGATTGGGCTGCCCGGAGAATTCGATGCCGATGGAGCCTCGCGCCACCCGGTGGTCGGGCCCGATGAGTTGGTTGTAAACCGAGGCCACCGTGTTCGAGGGCATGGCAAAACCCACCCCGGCATAGGAACTGGTTCCGGTGAGAATCGCAGTGTTAATGCCCACGACCTCGCCCGCCATGTTGACCAGCGGTCCGCCGGAGTTGCCCGGATTAATGGCCGCGTCGGTTTGAATGAAGGATTGAAACTGGCGGTTGGGAACGATGTTGCGCCCCTTGGCCGATACGATGCCAGCGGTCACGGTTTCCTGCAAGCCGAACGGACTGCCGATGGCGAGCACCCAATCGCCGACTTCCATGCCGTCGGAGTTGCCGAGTTTAGCCGCCGGAAGCGGCCGGTCCATGTCGATCTTGATCACCGCTAGATCGGTCTCCTGGTCCATGCCAATGAGTTTGGCGTCGTGGCCGGGCGAAGCCGGGTTTTCATCCTGCAATTTCACGCGGATGCGGTCGGCTTTATCGACCACGTGACGGTTGGTGACGATGTAGCCCTTGGGATCGACGATCACTCCGGACCCGAGCGAACGCTGGCGGATGGTGCCGGCGTCGGCTCCGCCCTGACCGCCCTGGCCTCCGAAAAACTTGTCGAAGAAGTCCTGGAACGGGGAGTCCTCGTCGCCCCCCTGGTCCTGGTCTGGATCGGGTTGTACAGAGCGCCCGCGGCGGTGCGGGTTCTTGACCGTCGATTCGGTGTTGATGTTCACCACGCTCGGCTCCAGCTGCTTTGAGATCTGGGAGAAGGCGTTGGAGAGCTGCTGCGGAGACGGAATAGTCAGCGGCGTGGCGTCGGATTTTTGCCCCTCTTTATCCTTGCCCTTCACGCCATAGGAAACAACCGTGCCAATGAGAATTCCAACCGCCAGCGTGGCCAGAATGGTGAGCGTGTAGGGCCAGCGGTTGGCCTTGACGCGGGTCCAAAAAGCGCTTTCGCGCGAATCCATCGCGATCCTCCTAAAATTGCGTAACTCCTCATTATAGCCTTACGTCCGCGCCCGGGACCGGAAGCGGCAAAGGTTTAGATGCAGAAAATACTGTACTGAGCGCGAGCTGTCGGCAACGGGTCGCGTCCTTTGCCCGGCACATCGTCGCTAGAGTTCTAACGTCATCAGGGCAAGGAACAACCCGGTGTAGCCGGCGATGACCAGCAGTATCATCAGTACCCCAAAACTCAGGGCATTGAATAGTCCCCACGGCTTTTGGACGGCGCCCAGCGCCAGCTTCCACAACCCGGCGCCCCCGGCAAGAACGCAGACGGGCAGCAGGCAGTATCCGACCGGACGACCGTGGGGTACGCGCGGAAAGACAATCAGGAACATCACGATGGGGAGGAGCGCGAGCGCCGGAAAGATGGCCAGTGGCGCGCCCATCAGAAAGGCGCGTTCGCGAGCTTTCAGTGTCGCGGCATCGGGCGGCTGGGTCATGCAGTCACGCATGGAATTGGACTATCGGGTAGCCGGGCCATTTGACTATGGTCGCTTCAACCTTTTTGTGATGCCCCAATTGGCCCGATGGTCCACGCCTACTTCGCTTCGTAGACGGTTTTGCCGCCGACCACGGTACGCAGAACTTTTGTGGTCAGTATCTTAGGCGGTGGAGCGGAAATAAGGTCCTGATCGAGGACGACAAAGTCGGCGAGCATGCCGGGCTCCAGCCGGCCCTTTTGCTTTTCCGCAAATTCGGCAAAGGCCGCGCCGCTGGTGTAGGCGGCGATCGCTTGCTCGATGTTCAGTTTCTGGTCTGGATAATAGCTCTTGCGTCCATCTTCGCTCATGCGCGTCACCGCCGAGTAGAGTCCGCGAAATGGGTTCACGGGTTCTACAGGATAGTCCGTACCAAAGGCCAGCATGACACCATGCCGCTCAAACTCGGCCCAGGCATAGGAATGCGGAGCGCGTTGCGGTCCCAGGCGAGACTGGGCCCAATTCATATCCGTGAGCAGGTGGCTGGGCTGCATCGAAGCGATGACCTTGAGATTCTTAAAGCGCAGAACCTGTTGCGGCGTGGTGACCTGCGCATGCTCGATGCGAAGGCGGTAATCCGAACCACCATCGACCGCCTTGACCCGGCCCGCGACAGCCGCCTTCTCCGCTTCGGCAAAGGCGTCTAACGCCATTTCCACTCCGCCGTCTCCAATAGCGTGGAAGCCGATCTGATAGCCGGCGAGCAAGCGCTCCCTGGTCATCGCACTCAGCTTCGCGGGTTCATATTGCGGCAGGCCGCGGTTTGACGGATCGTCGCTGTAGGGCGCAAGCAACCACGCCGTCTTGGATCCCAGCGAACCGTCCATGAAACCTTTCAGCATGCCGGTGTGGAGCATCGGGTCTGAAGCGGGATGCGATTTTCGTTTTTTGTCGAGATCTTCCAGGGAGTCGTTAAAACTCAGCCATTCCGAAATTCGCGACGTCAGTTTGCCTTCGCGCTCCAGTTCCTCATACACCAGGAAGTCCTCCCACTGCGAGTTGTCCTGGGCGGAGGTGATGCCGTTGCGCGCCAGGTCCGCCAGCGCCAGTTCGATGGCTTGCCGGCGCTTTTCAGGCGACGGTTGCGGAATGGAGTCGGCCACCAGGTCCTGCGCCTTCTCGCGCAAAATGCCGGTCGGCGTGCCCTCCGCATCGCGATCGATTTTCCCTCCTTCCGGGTCCCGCGAGGCCACCGTGACGCTGGCATACGTAAGAGCGCGGGTGTTGGCTACGGCGATGTGGCCGTCCACCCGGCGCAGGAATACGGGATGATTGCTGCTGACGGCGTCTAAATCCCAGCGTGAGGGCAACGTTTTAACCGGCCACAGAGTTTCGTCCCATCCGCCTCCCAGTATCCATTCTCCCGGACGCGCGATTTCCACCTTGGCCAGGATGCGATCGCGGAATTGGTCCAGCGATTTGACGCCCGTCAAATCCACATCGAGTCTTTGCAGGCCGGCGCTCGCGAGGTGCATGTGGGCGTCGTTGAATCCCGGCATGACGAAATGGCCGTCCAGGTCCACGATCGTAGTCTGCGGTCCTTTCACCTTCATCACCTGATCACGCGAGCCCACGGCCAGGATTTTGTCACGCTGAGTCGCCAGCGCTGTGGCCCGCTGCGTCGCGGACAACATGGGCACACTCTCGGTGATCCCGCTGTAGATGTTGCCGTGAACGTAGATGACGTCGGCCTTCCCTTTTAGCGCTGGCGCCGAATTCTGTGGCATGGCGCGCGCGCCCACGAGGAAAAGCAAAAGCGGCGCGACTCTCGTAATCTTCATCACTATCATTCCCCTGCTCCCGAAAGTGTCAGCATCGTCAGTAGAATTCGCTTCAGACCAAGCTCGCGTCCGTTGCAATCGAACCATTCCTGCAAGGTATGGGCGCCGCCGCCCGAACCGCCGCCGCCGATGGCAATGGCCTCGCGGCCAAGCGACAGGGGAATATTGGCGTCGGTGGAGGCGCGCTGGACCTGCGCGGCGTTGCCTAACTGGGCGTCGACCGCGCGAATTACCCGCAACAGGCGCGCATCCGAAGCCAGTTCGCCCGCCGGGCGGTTTCCAATCTCGATCACTTCGCTATGCACCAACTGGGGACGGCGCACGCCGCGTTGGGCGGCAAGATTTTCCCCCGAGACCGCCCGCTCCAGGGCCATGCGCAAGGCCGCTTCCATACGATCAATTTCCACGGTTGCGGTGGAGCGCAGATCGACCCGCATGCTGGCGGATTCCGGAATCGAGTTCACCGAAGTCCCACCGCGGATCACGCCGACGTTAAAAGTTGTTTTTGGCGAGGCCGGCACTGGCGTGCGGCTGAAAGACTTCAATCGCGCGGGCGAGCGCAATGATCGGATTGGGCGCGCCGAAGTCGCTCCACGAATGCCCGCCGGGACCACGCACGATCACTTCAAAGCGACGGCTGCCCAGGGCTTCGGCCACCACCGTGTCCGCTCCCGCGCCATCGATCACGACGCTGTAGGCAATCGCATCCCGCCAGCGTCGGAGTCGCAAACACGTTCCTCATGCCGCGCAGATCGCCTTCGCCTTCTTCTCCGACATTGCCGAGAAAGAGAAAGGGCAGAGCATGCGAGATTCGGGCGCTCGACAGCACGCTGATCACCGCCAGCATGGCGGCTATGCCGGCGCCGTTGTCGGACACTCCCGGCCCGTACAAGCGGCTTCCCTGCTGCCTGATGTTTAAGGGTGTGGCCGCTGGAAACACGGTGTCAATATGAGCGCTCAGCGCCACGAAACGGCTGCCATATCCCGGGCGAATGCCAAATACGTTGCCCACCTCGTCCGTCTGCACTTCCTTAAGCCCGAGTTCGCGAAAACGTTCGGCCAGCCATGCCCCCCGCGCCGCCTCTCCGAAGGGCGGAGCCGCGACTCGCGTCGCTTCCATCTGCCACAGCGCGAATTGCGACTCCTGAGAGCGAAAACGCTCGAAGGCCGCGCGCACCTCCGGCGACGCGGCCAGACGCGCCACTTCCTCCTGCAACGGCGGGTAAACGTTCGAAGCTGCCACTGGCGGAATCAATTCCATCGTTTGCGCCTATCTTATAACGTAACGGCAAACGTTACGGCGGGCGTGGGCACCTGGAGGTTTCCCGTCGTCTCGCTTTGCCTTGCCGGTCTCGTCAGCCTTGATCTCCCGTGAGTCCGGGGTCATAAGGCGCGCCATATATTCTTCCTTTGGTAGACTGTGTGCACCAATCTTCTTCCCCAAACTGCATTTCAGAGGAACGGACTGAGGAAGGACTGAAGACAGGACCGAGGGCAGCCCTGAAGACCGTCTCCAAGATCGCTGGCGTCGTCGTGGCTGTTTTCATCGTCGTCGCCTTCGCGGTTCCGTTTCTGGTGAACGTCAACCGATTCCGCCCCCAGATCGAGTCCGGTCTGGGCGCAGTTCTGGGACGTTCTGTGACGGTCGGCAACTTAAGCATCAGCGTGTTTTCCGGCGGCGTTGGTGCAGACCAACTTTCCATCACTGATGACCCGAAGTTCAGCAGCACGCCTTTCGTGACCGCAAAATCGCTGCACGTAGGCATCGAAATGATGCCGCTCCTCTTCAGAAAAGAGGTCCGCGTCTACAAGATTGTCGTGGATCGACCGGAAATCAATTTGTTGCGCGATCGGGATGGTATGTGGAACTTTTCATCCCTGGGAAGTCACTCGGCGCAGGACAAAATCTCCCAGCAAAAATCTGCCCCGCCGGAAAATATGAACTTCCCGAACCCTGGCCTGAACGACGTTCTGAACATCCAAAAACTCGACCTGAACGATGGCACGGTTTCCATGGGATCGACCTCCGGCAAGCGTAAGCCCCTGGTGTACGACAACGTGAACGTTGGAATACGCGATTTTTCTGTGACCAGAGCCTTTCCGGTGCTCGTTTCCGCGCGCCTCCCCGGAGGCGGGAGTTTGAAAATCGACGGCACCGCCGGTCCCCTGCATGCCGCTGACGTCACGCTTACGCCGCTACGTGCGGATGTAAAGCTGAGCCGGCTCGATCTATCTCAGTCGGCGCTCGTCGATCCCGATTTGGGCATTGGCGGCTCCGCGGATTTCGAGGGCGCGGTCCGATCCGACGGCCTCACCGCGAAAGCCCGTGGCACCATAAGGACCAAGTCTTTACGTCTGGTTGCCAAAGGCTCACCCGCTGCCGTCCCGGTGGAGGCCGTGATTGCGATAGAGCACGACCTGCAAAGCCAGACGGGCAAAATCCTGCAAGCCGACGTGACCATCGGCAAAGCACTGGCCAGACTCACGGGAACTTATGACATGCACGGCGAAGCCACCTCTATTCACACCACGCTGAACGGATTAGCCATGCCGGTGGATGATCTTGAAGCTATGCTGCCTGCGGCGGGCGTCACGCTGCCCACCGGCTCTCGACTCAAGGGTGGAAACATTTCTCTGCAAGTCGACTCGACGGGACCGCTCAACGCTCTCGTTTCCACGGGGTGGGTAAGAATGAGCAACAGCGCGCTGGCCGGTTTTAACCTTAATTCGAGGATCTCTGCGCTCTCCGCTCTTACTGGCAGGCAGACCGGGAGCGACACGACGATTGAGAGCCTGAGCTCCGACTTGCGTCACACTTCTGACGGCACACGCCTCGACAGGATCAACATGCTGATTCCATCCCTCGGAACTGTCACCGGCTCGGGGACCATCAGTTCGAGCGACGCACTGGATTTCAAAATGGTGGCCAAACTCTCGGGGACGGGCGTCGGTTTTACGAAAGTTGCGGGACTGGTCTCGGGCAGCATCCCGGTCAGCATCGGCGGGACAACTTCCAATCCCACCTTCAACCCTGACATGAAAGCGCTGGTCAACGGAACCCTGAAAGGGCTGACGGATGGTAAGGAAAATCCGCTGAGCGGATTGAAGGCTATTTTCGGAAAGAAGAATCCGTGATCGGTTTGCCGCCCGGCGAGGTCGCCGGCGGCTAAATTTTCAATTGCGCCACGTAAGCGTTGCCGCTTTCTGACTTTCGTGTGCTGCCTTCGACGAACTTCAGAAATTCCCGCAGATGCTCTTTTTCCGAAAGCTCAGCCTGCGAGAATTTTACCCGGACACCAAATGATGACGCGCTGCGCGTGGTCATGCCGCTGATGATTACGCCCTTGACCCAGACTTTACCGCTGGCCACCCACAAACCGATCTCCAATACCTTGCCCGGTGGAACCATGCTGGCGGTTTCAACCAGGCAACCGCCGCGGCTGATATTGGCCAGGTTGCCCCAGACCGGTTTTTCCGTGCCCTCGACGTGAATCTCGACCGCTACGTAACATTTCATCCGCTGAAAACGCCGACGGTCCGATTCCGAATGCCCAGGGAAGGTATCTGGTTCGAAGGGGGGCGTTTCCTTTACCGGCTCGGGGTGAGGAAGCACCGCAACCGGAGGCGCGACCGAAACGGGGGTTGATTTCCCCTGTCGGGCCTTGATGGCCGCGTCTTTGATCTCGCGCATGGCCACGAGAAGCGCCGACTCGCGCTGTTCCGCAGGCACTTCACGGTAGGTCTGAAGCAATTTGCCGAGGTGGCTGACGAGGTCGGGATCGGTGAGCAAACGCGTCCAGTCGGATCCTTTAGCCTGCATTTTCGTTTCTTCGCTCATAGGAGGAACTACGGCGGAACTGGGCTGGCCTTTCCTATCCTTTTAATCTGTCTGTAACTTAGCGGGGAAGTTGGCTCGCCTCATAGATTGAACTCTGGAAGTGGCTTTCACAAGATGACCAAGGTCACGCTCGCGGCGGTTTTTTCCTGCTGGCCCCTGCTCTAAGCGCCGTTTTGCGAAACAACCCCAACATAGCTGCTTCCACTAAAACCAATCAGCGATCGAAATATGTCCGGCGGCTTAACAATTTGCATCGGAGGCTGACAAGAGTGAATCCAAAACAATTAATTTTCGTGTCGTTTTCGAGGAGAAGTGAGTTAGTTCATGGCTAACGCGGATATTCCACCCTCTGGTTGGCTTTCTCATCCCCGGCCTCTGGTCCACGGTTGCGCCACTGCAATTTGCACCCACCGAAGTAGCAGGCGATTCGCGCGGTGGACCCTTGGTCTTCTGCTTCTTTCTCTACCGCCCGTAGCGGTTCACGCACAAAACTCGAATTCCGATTCTGGCTCCAACAACACTTCAACCGGCAGTACCAAGGCTTCGGCGCCGCAGGTTCCTGGCCAGGTCCAGACTTCGGCGCAGAATCCCGTTTTTGGCAGCGTGCCCGACGACAAGCCGGTGCCCGGGGTTCTGGCGTTGAGCTTCAGCGATGCCATCGAGAGAGCCTTGCGTCACAACCTGGCGGGTCTGTTGTCGGAATACAACACCATCGAGGCCCGCGGCGAGAAATGGCAAAAGCTGAGCGACCTTCTGCCAGATATCAATGGAGATGCGCAGGAGGTGCGGCAGAAGGTGAGTCTGCAAGCGCTGGGATTCAACAGTAAGCTATTTCCGGGCACGAACATCCCGAAAGTGATCGGACCTTTTTCTTACTTTGACGCGCGCGTCTCGGCTTCACAAAGCGTTTTCGACTGGAAGTCGATTCAGAAATATCGGTCGTCGGTGGTGGGCGAAAGCATCTCCCGCTACGACTTGAAAGACGCTCGGGACTTGGTGGTGCTCGCGACCGGAAACGCTTACCTCCAGGCGATTGCCGGGGCGGCGCGGGTGGAAACGGCACAATCCCAACTGGATACGGCGCAGGCTCTCTACAAGAAAGCGCAGGCTCAACAGCAGGCGGGCGTGGCTCCCGCGATTGACACGTTACGCGCCCAGGTCGAATTCCAAACCCGCCAGCAACAGCTCATTGCGGCCACCAATGATTTTGCCAAGCAGAAAATTTCCCTGGCGCGCGTTGTGGGGTTAAATACCCGGCAGGAATTTGAGCTGTCCGACAAATCACCCTACGAACCTTTTCCCATTCCCGATCTCGAGACCACATTGCAGCGCGCCTATACCCTGCGCTCCGATTACAAGGCCGCGCATGACCGGCTGGTGGCGGCGCAACTGGAGCGCAGCGCGGCCGTCGCCGGATATTTTCCCACTCTCGATCTGGCGGCAAATTTCGGTGAGATTGGTCCGGCGCCGGGTTCTCTGTCCCCGACATATGCGCTCACCGGCACATTGAGAGTTCCCATCTTTCAAGGCGGCAAGGTCCACGGCGATGTGCTGAAAGCGGAGGCCAGCCTGCGCCAGGCGCAGTCGCAAATGGCCGACGTTCGCGCCCAGATCGATCAGGACATCCGGAACGCACTGCTCGACCTCAAATCTTCCGCCGATCAGGTGGAGGTGGCGCAGAGTTCGGTGAATCTGGCCGAGCAGGCGCTCACCCAATCCCAGGATCGCTTCTCCGCGGGAGTCACCGACAACCTGGAAGTGGTGCAGGCGCAGGAAGCCTTGGCGACCGCCCACGAAAATTTTATCTCCAGCTTGTACATGCACAACCTGGCCAAGGTCTCGTTTGCGCGGGCGCTGGGACGAGCCGAGGAAGGTGTGCGCGAATACTTAAAGTCGTCTCACAGTGTTCCGAAGAGCTAGCAGTCCAGGCAAAAATTCGATTTGTACAAAGCGTCTCGAAAAGGAAGTCAAAGACTATGGAACCAGGCAGCACCGTCGAAGCCGAGCCCCAGCCCCAGGCGGAAACGCCCGCGCCCGAAGCAAAACCGCGGCAGACTCCGGCCCCGTCGCAGGGCCATTCCCGTTATCAGCGACCGTCGGGATTCTTGCACAGTCGGGGCGCGAAATGGGCTGTGATCCTTCTTGTTCTGGTTGTCCTGGCAGGCATTTTCCTGCTGGTACGCTACCTCGAAAGCTACGAAGCCACCGACGACGCGCAGATTGATGGCCACGTAAATTCGGTGAGCTCGCGCGTCAGCGGAAACGTGGTCAAGCTCAATGTGCAGGACAACCAATACGTGCAAAAGGGAACCGTGCTCGTGGAAATCGATCCCGCCGATTACGAAGTTGCGGTGGCCCAGGCGCGGGCCGACTATGCGGACGCGCAAGCGCAGGCCGCCGCCGCAGGAATTAATGTTCCCGTGACCGATGTGAGCGGATCCGGGCAGGTTTCGGGGGCGCAGGCGTCCGTCTCCAGCGCGCAGTCCGGAATCGCGGCGGCACGCCAGCAACTGGAGGCGGCCAACGCCCAGGTCGCGCAAGCCGAAGCCAATAATTTGAAGGCGCAGAACGACCTCACGCGCTACAAGCTGCTGATCGATAAACAGGAAATCTCGCAGCAGCAATACGATCAAGCGGTTGCCAGTGCCGATGCGGCGGCGGCAGCGGTGCGAGCGGCGCGCGCCAACCGCGACGTTTACGCGGCGCAAATCCGACAAGCCCAGGACAAATTAGCACAGGCCAACGCCGATCTTCGGACTGCCCGGACGGCTCCGCAAACCTTGCGGGCGGCGCGGGCGCGCGCCTTATCCGCGCAGGCCATCGCCGATCGCAAGAAGGCGGAACTCGATCAGGCGGAACTGAACCTGCAGTACACCAAAGTGATCGCCCAGGTCAGCGGCGCGGTCAGCGACCGCACGGTCGAGGTGGGCCAGAATGTTCAGCCTGGGCAGGAGATGATGAAAATCATCCCCCTCGGGGACAACGATCTTTGGGTGACGGCCGATTTCAAGGAAACACAACTCAAGAAGATGAAACCGGGTTTGAAAGTGGATATTGAGGTCGACGCCACCGGCAAAACCTACAAGGGGCACGTCGATTCCATAGCCGGGGCCAGCGGCGCTCGTTTCAGCCTGCTGCCCCCGGAAAACGCGACCGGCAATTACGTCAAGGTAGTGCAGCGCATCCCGGTGAAGATCGTGCTGGAAAAGGACCAGGACAAGGGACACGAACTGCGCCCGGGCATGTCGGTGAACCCCAAGGTCTGGATTCAGTAATGGGCGCGGCGTCACTCACGATGAATGAAGCTGCGGATTGGCGCCCGGCCGTCAATCCCTGGATCATCGCCATTACCGTGACCCTGGCCACATTCATGGAGGTGCTGGACACCAGCATCGCCAATGTCGCCCTGCCCCACATTGCCGGCAGTCTTTCCGCCGGTCAGGACGAGAGCACGTGGGTGCTCACTTCCTATCTCGTCTCCAACGCCATCGTGTTGCCGCTGAGCGGATGGCTCTCGTCGATCATGGGACGCAAGCACTTCTACATGAGTTGCGTTGCCGTCTTCACCATCAGTTCGGCGCTCTGCGGTCTCGCCCCCAACCTCCCCATGCTGATCCTCTTCCGCATTCTTCAGGGCGCGGGCGGGGGAGGCTTGCAGCCGAGCGAGCAGGCCATTCTCGCGGACACATTTGAGCCCGCCAAGCGCGGCATGGCCTTTGCCGTGTATGGCATCGCGGTGGTGATGGCGCCCGCCATCGGCCCCACCCTGGGCGGCTGGATCACTGACAATTTCACCTGGCGCTGGATCTTTTTCATCAATGTCCCAGTCGGCATTCTTTCGCTCCTGCTGACCTCGCGCCTAATTCAGGATCCTCCGGACTTCAAGCGCCGCAAGCTCAGTGAAACTCACATCGATTACACCGGACTCGGCTTCGTTGCCCTCGGCCTCGGAACCCTGCAGGTCGTCCTCGACAAAGGCCAGCGGGACGACTGGTTTGAATCGCCCTTCATTCTCTGGATGACCATCATCTGCATCCTCTCGCTCATTTTCGTGGTCTTCTGGGAGTGGAACCACAAGGATCCCATCATCGATCTGCATCTGTTCCGCGAGCGCAGTTTTGCTACCGCTAATTTTCTGATGTTCATGCTGGGATTTGCCTTGCTTGGAAGCACTTTGCTTCTGCCGCTCTTCATGCAGACGCTCCTCGGCTATACGGCGGAACGGTCTGGATTGGCGCTGATGCCCGGTGGCTTCACGATCATGGTCGCCATGCCCATTGTCGGCTTTCTACTTTCTCGTTATAACCCGCGTTATCTGATGATGTTCGGCTTATCGATGCTCTCGTTTTCGCTCTTCCACATGACCTCGTTCGATCTGGGCGCGGATTTTCGCACCGTGACCATCGCCCGCATGTACCAGGCGCTGGGCCTCGCCTTCTTGTTCGTGCCCATCAACACCACCGCATATGCCGGCCTGCCGCGCAACAAGAACAATGCCGCGTCGGGTTTGATGAACCTTGCCCGAAACATAGGGGGTAGTGTCGGAATTTCCATCGTGACGACCGTGCTGGCGCGCCGCACCCAGTTCCACCAGGTCCGGCTCACGGAGAATCTCAGCGCCGCCAATCCGCAGTTCCGTTCGAGTCTGCATGGCATGATCTCGACTTTTTCCGGCGGCGGAGCGGGACCCGGTTCCGGAGGCGGGTCCGCGGTGCAGCACGCCTATGCGCTGATGCAGGCGAAGTTGATCCAGCAGGCGACTATGCTGGCCTACATCGATAACTTCTACTTTCTGGGAATTGTGATTGCCTGTTTAATCCCCTGCGTGTTCCTGATCAAGAAAGCCAAGCCGGGAGGCGAGGTAGTCGTTCATTAAGCCGCTTTCCCGCCCCTCCTAAGACCCAAGACCTATAACCTAAGACCCAAGCCGCTTTTTCCAGGCTTTTGACCCGCTTTCCCAGGCGCTTCCGCCCCGCCCTGAACTGCAACCTTTTCCTGCGACCGGGGTTCATCCATAATGAGACCAATCACAAATGAGAGCATCGTCGAGGCCGCGCCGCGGAAACCGTTTGATATTGCTATTGACCGTCGCACTGCTCCTCGCCGCCGGCGTCATGACCCAGTTTGCCTTGGCAGGCAAGAAGGATAAATCTCTCCCGGGCGCCATGGACGAGCAAAAACGCGCCGTCCACGCTCTGAACCGCCTGACCTTCGGCCCGCGCCCCGGGGACGTCGAAAGCGTTCGGCAAATGGGTGTGGATCGCTGGCTCGAACTCCAACTCCATCCCGATAAAATCAACGACTCCGCTCTTGACGCCCGGCTCTCTCCTTTCCGCACTTTGCGCATGGGCACGAAAGAGATCGTCGATAATTTCCCGCCCGAACAGTTGATCAAACAGATTGCCGACGGAAAAGCGTCGCTGCCGCGCGATCCCTCGAAGCGCGCCGTCTACGAGGCGCAATTGCAGCGTTATCAGGACAAGCAAGAGCGCAAGCAGGAAGCGCCAAAGACCATTTCGTCTTCATCCGCTGCGGACCTGCCAGCTTGCAAAGACGGTGCCTGCTCCGTGAGCGCGGACAACGCGACCGCGACGGAAGCCGACGCCGGGGAAATGCGGCGCCGCGAAGAACGCCGCGAGGCCTATCTCAAGACGCAGGAGTTACTCGATCTTCCCGCCGACGAGCGCATGAAGGAAATTCTTAGAATGTCGCCCGAAGAGCAGCGGGCGCTCGGCACCACCACCAAAGGAGCGAAAGGCGACGCCCTGGTGCAGGGCATGAATCCCCAGCAGAAGGAAACCGTGCAGGCCCTCAACAATCCGGAGCAGGTCGTGGTCAACGAACTGATGCAGGCGAAGCTGTTGCGCGAAATCTACAGCGAGCGTCAGCTTGACGAAGTGATGACCGACTTCTGGATCAACCACTTCAACATCTTCATCAACAAGGGCGCTGACCGGTATCTGCTGACCAGTTACGAGCGCGACGCGATCCGTCCCCATGTCCTCGGTAAATTCGAAGACTTGCTGGTGGCCACGGCGAAAAGCCCGGCCATGATGTTCTACCTCGACAACTGGCTGAGCGTCGGCCCGGATTCTGACATTGCGCTCGGCATCCCGCCCCATCCTCATCGCCGCTACGGCGCGCCGCCGGCGCGTCCGAAAAGCAAGGGCAAAGCCGCCAGCGGCCTGAACGAAAACTACGGCCGCGAACTGATGGAGTTACACACCCTGAGCGTCAACGGCGGCTACTCCCAGAAGGATGTCACCGAAGTTGCCAAGGTATTCACCGGATGGACCTTGGAGCAGCCCAAAAAAGGCGGCGATTTCCGCTTCGAGCCGCGCATGCACGAACCCGGCGACAAGATGGTCCTCGGACATCGCATCAAGCCCAACGGCGAGAAGGAAGGGTTGGAAGTTCTGCACCTGTTGGCGCGCAATCCAAAAACGGCGCATTTTATTTCGGAAAAACTCGCTTTGCGTTTCGTCTCCGACGATCCTCCGGCGTCGCTTGTCGATCGCATGACCCAAACCTATTTGAAAAAGGATGGCGACATCCGCGAAGTGTTGCGCACCATGTTCAAGTCGCCGGAGTTCTGGTCGCCGGAAGCCTACCGCGCCAAGGTAAAAACGCCGCTTGAGTTCGTCGTATCTGCCGTCCGCGCCAGCGGCGCCGAAGTGGAGGACGCGCGCGCCCTGGTGGGCACGCTCAACAACATGGGAATGCCGCCCTATGGTATGCAGCCCCCGACCGGCTATTCCATGAAAGCCGACACCTGGGTGAACTCCTCGGCCCTGCTGGGACGCATGAATTTCGCGCTGGGCCTCGCGGGAGGAAAGATTAAAGGAGTCAAAGTAGATTCCGCCAGCCTGACAGCGGCAACGTCGAAAGAAGTTCTCGCCGACCCGCAGCAGGCGCTCGCCATTCTCGAGAGTTCCCTGCTCTCCGGTGATATTTCAAAGCAGACGCACGACACCATCAGCAAGCAACTGGAAGACCCAAAGATCACCCAGCGGCGATTGGATGATCCGAAGCGCGCGCCCAACGTGGCCGCGATTGCGGGACTGATTTTAGGTTCGCCGGAGTTTCAAAAGAGATAGCTCGCGGCGTTCGGCTTGGTTCCCTACGAATCTGGGAACTGAAACCGAGCGCTGAGAACGGATTTTATGTCGATCACGAGACGGATTTTTCTTCGCAGCGGCGCACTGGCAGTTGTAGGCACGGCGTCGCTTCCCAGTTTTCTGACGCGCGCCGCCTTCGGCGCGGCCGATCCCGGCATTCGCAACAAACGCCTGGTCGTGATCTTCCAGCGCGGAGCCGCCGACGGCCTGAACATTGTCGTGCCCCACGGCGAGTCCAATTACTACGCCATGCGGCCGACCATCAATATCCCGCAAAAATCCGTGCTCGATCTCGATGGCTTTTTCGGCCTGCATCCGGCGATGGCATCGTTTGCCCCGCTCTGGAAGCAGAAGCATCTCGCCATCGTCCACGCCACCGGATCGCCAGACCCGACACGCTCGCATTTTGATGCGCAGGACTTCATGGAATCCGGCACTCCCGGCGTAAAGATCACCGACGATGGCTGGCTGAACCGTTCCCTGCACGACCTCCCCCTGTTCAACCCGAACGACAAGTCTGCTTTCCGCGCAATATCGCTGGGTCCGTCGCTGCCCCGCATACTTTCCGGCAAGGAGCCCGCCGTAGCCATCAATAATCTGAACGATTTTTTCGTTGGCGGGAAAAATCCCAACCCCGTTTCCAACACTTTCGAGGCTATGTACGATCACACCGTGGACAGCGTATTGCACGGCACCGGCCAGGAAACTTTCGACGCTGTAAAAACTCTGAAAGCCGCCGACCCCGCGCATTACACCCCGTCGCCCAATGCAAATTATCCCAAGGGACGCTTCGGCGACAGCCTTCGGCAATTGGCGCAATTGATCAAGGCGAACCTCGGCGTGCAAGTCGCCTTCGCCGACATCGGCGGCTGGGATCATCACGTCAACGAAGGCAGCACCCAGGGCCAGATCGCCAACGTCCTGGGAGACTTCTCGCAATCGATCGCCGCCTTCTGGACCGACCTCGGCGATCTTGCGGAAGACACCGTTGTCGTCACCATGTCCGAATTCGGCCGCACCGCCCGCGAAAACGGCAACCGCGGCACCGACCACGGCCACGCCAATGTGATGTTCGTCCTCGGCGGCCCGGTTCGTGGAGGAAGAGTTTACGGCCGCTGGCCCGGACTGGCGCAGTCGCAGCTCTACGAAGGCCGCGATCTGGCCGTGACCACCGACTTCCGCCTGGTGCTTAGCGAACTGGTAGCGCGCTATCTCGGGAATAAGGACATCAAGACTGTGTTTCCGGGATTCGAGAATCAGTCCGGTCAGTTCCTCAGACTACTCGGATAAGAAACTTCCGGGATCAGTCCTCTGAAGTAACATTCGCAGAGGGGGCCAAAAGTAGTGGGTCGAATAGAGGACTACCTGGGTCGCGCGCAAGGGTGCGATCATCAGCCTGTTTCGCCAGCCGAAACAGAGGAATGTCCCCGTGAAGAAGTCTGCAGTCACGTTGCTGCTCGCGCTCACCTGCTCCATTTTTGCCCACGCCGCACTTTCCGAAATTCGCAAGGAATTTCCCAAACAAACGGCTCCGCTCCCGGCAACTGCCATTCTTTCCGCGCCCGCCGGGAACGCGAACTACCTCCTGTGCGTCTATTTGTCACAGGCAAAAACTCCCAATACCCTGTCCGTCATCCTGCGCTGGACCGATGAGAACGCGCTCTCCCAAAGCTTCACCTTCTCGGCCGCATCCGGAGTAATTTCCAACTGCGATCCAATTCGCAATTTGGCGCACACCGCGCCCACCGTGGAAACCTCCGGTAGTTACAAAGGAAAGTACGATCTGTTTGTCGCCGGTTTCGGTTTTTGGACGTCCGGAAGCCAGGGACAAGGGGGCATCACAGTGCCCTTCGCGAACTGGCATCTCACCAGCGGCCCAACCATTCTGCTCTCGGAAGCGGGAGCCGCAACCTACCTGATCGCAGCCGATTGCTCGAACGGCGCTGCCGGCACGCTTACCTGGACCGACGAAGTCGGCGCTCAGTCTGCCGTTCTCAGCACTTCCCTCAGCGGGACGTTCATTCCCGTGCACGTCGCTGCCTCGGGAAGCCTCGTATTCGCCAGCGGCTCCTGCTATCTCTCCGCCATTAACATGGGCACGCCGCAGACCGGATCTGGTCCGCTGACGGATTACGAAGTCAATCTGCTCAACTACACGAGTGTGAAATGGCCGAAATACGTGCCGGTGGTCACGCAGGGTCCAAATACGACCTACGTCTTCGCCGGCAACATCGCCCAGGCGCCAAATTCAGCGGGCCGTGTCTTGGAGCTCTTTGGCGACGATCTTTTCCTCGAGATCCTCTACGCGAACGAGCAGGGCGCGCCCGGCAATAACGCTGGCACGGATGCCCCCTTCCCCATCGGCATCGTCGGCGCCGGCTACCGTCGCGGCAACCCGGACGGCACGTTCACATTCAACATCACCACCGCCCTCAACAACTATTCGTCTCTCGGGTGGGGCGCATCGCCAACTTACAGCGCGGAAATGGAGGTAATTCAGTTCTAGAGTTTCCCAAATGATCGAATACCGCGCGCCTCACCCCCATCCTCATTTCGATGAGGGCCTGGATGCCATCAGCAACAGCGCTCCGATGCGCTTGAACGCTTTCAGATCGTCGAGCGAATGAAAGGAAGTGGTCTGGTAGTTTTCCGGAGTCGGCGTATCGTCCGGAATCAAGGCGTACTCCACACTTTCGAAAGCGTGACGCGTGAGCATTTCGACATACTCCGCCGCCGAACGCACATGTACCGGCACCTTCAACTTCGGCACCCATTGCAGAGAATACGGATTATCCCTATAGAGGTTGATCAGAATGAACAACCGCCCACCCGGAGCCATGACGCGAAACAACTCCGCCAGACAAGCTTCCTGATCGGGATAATAGTAAAACGACTCCACCGAGAGTACCTTGTCGAAGAAGTTGCTTTCCCATGGGATCTGCGCCGCCGAACCGGCGACGAACTTCACATTCTCGAACTCGCGCTCGCTCGAAGACGCCTTCGCCTGTCGCACCATCTCGTCGGAGATATCGACACCCACCACTTGTCTAGTCCCGTGGCCCACCAGGCGTGCCAGCAAGCGAGTCGCCCACCCCGATCCGCAGCCCAGATCGAGAATGCGGTCCCCGGGGCGCAGTTCCATGCGGCGCAGGGTCTTTTCCGTAATGTCCAGGTGATGGCGCTCCATCTTCGCGCCTTCGCCTTCATCCGCCCAGCGGTTGAATTCCTGCCGCAGGCGCTCTTCGGAAGCCGGGGATTGATATTGATCACGAATCGTCATTGCTGGTAATGATTGCACAGTAATGATGGCAACTGTAACTTCGCCCAGCCTAACCGCCGGCGAGGCTGGTGAGTTCCTCAAAAAATCTGGGATAGGAAACTCCGGCCGCGTCGGCCGCCAGGATCCGGGTGTCTCCGTCGGCGCGCAGAGCGGCCACGGCAAACGCCATGGCAATGCGATGATCGTCGAAAGAATCCACTTCCGCGCCCTGCAGGCGCTGACCCCCCGGAATCCGCAAGCCGTCCGGCCGCTCTTCCACCTCGGCGCCCATCTTTCGCAGATTCGCGGCGACGGCGGCAATGCGGTCCGACTCCTTAACTCTCAGCTCTTTTCCATCGCGCACTTCCAGGCCATTCAGCGAGTAAGGCGCAACCGCCGCCAGCACTGGAATTTCATCGATCAGGGCCGCCGTGTCGGCGCCCGCGATTAAGCCGCCTTTCCAGTCCGCTCCCCGGGCTTCGATTGAGCCCACCAGTTCGCCCTGATGTTCTTCCAGATGGGTAACCGAGACTTTCAATCCCATCTGCATCAGGATATCGAGCAGGCGGGCTCGCGTCGGATTCATCAGAATTCCGGGCAGCGTGATTTGGGAGCCGGGATACAGAGCCGCTGCACAAAGAAAGAACGCGGCACTCGAGAGATCGCCGGGGACATGCGCCTCGATGGCGCGCAGCGGTTGCCCGCCCCGAATACGCGAGACCTTTCCCGCGCTTTCCAGCTCCGCGCCGAAGGCCCGCAACGCGATTTCGCCATGATCGCGGGTCCGTATAGGCTCGTCGACCACGGTCTCGCCCTCGGCGAACAAGCCCGCGAACAGGACGCACGATTTCACCTGCGCGCTCGCCACTTCCGGTCTGTAGTGGATCGCCTTGAGGGATCCGCCTTGAATGGTGAGCGGCGGACGTCCACCCTCGCTCGACGATATCGTCGCGCCCATCTCTGACAGCGGCCGCATGATCCGCGCCATGGGGCGGCGCGAGAGCGACTCGTCGCCAAACAGTTTCGCGCTAAAAGCTTGCCCGGCGAGAATTCCGCTCAACATGCGCATGGTGGAACCGGAGTTTCCGCAATCGAGCGCTTCCGCCGGAGCGGTCAGCCGCGATCCCACTCCCTGCAATGTAACGGTGCCGTCTGCCAGTCGCTGCGACTTGCCCCCCAGGCCGGCTCATGCAAGCGAGCGTGCTGGCGCAATCTCGTGCCGCGGAAAAGTTTTGGAAGCGGCTCGTGCCCTCCGCGATCGCCGCCAGCATGGCATAGCGATGGGAAATGGACTTGTCGCCTGGTATGCGAATCACTCCGCCCACGCCGCGGGCGGGACGAACCACGACGCTCGAAGCCGCGGACACCGAATCAGCCATGAACCTTAATATAGCGGAGAATTTTTCCCTGCGAGATCACCACGAATCGGATTCTCCCGTACGCAACCGCGCCCGGACCGTTACCGAATCGACAACCCCGGACGACACCCTACAAGACATTGTCAACCCCAGTCCGCTGTGATACCGTAACCCTCAGTTCACACCTCTGAACCCACAATCTGGCTGAAATGTTGTGGTAATTCTGCCCGCCCGGCGTGCAGGGTGCGCTTTGCAGGTGGTGCGATTTGAAGGATGCTCTCGACGCCATGCCCGTTGAACAGACCTCGGACCAGGAAAGCTTCGCAAACCGCAAACTGATCCGCCCCACCCTGACGCGCCCAGATCACCCCCATAACAACCACGGCCACAATCACTCGCCTGCAGAACGCAGAGATAGGGATCGGGATCGCGACCGTATCACCGCTCCCGCCAAGAAGACGGCGCCCCATGAGCAAACCAACGCAGAAAATTTCTATTATCAGAAGCAGATGCAGTCCAAGACGCCAATGGTCGTCGTGCTCCGCGACGGCGAGGAGGTCCACGGCTATATCGAGTGGTACGACAAGAACTGCATCAAGCTGAACCGCAACGGGGCCGCCAATCTCATGATCTACAAGCCGGCCATCAAGTACATGTTCAAAGAAGGCGAGAACGGTAAGCGCTAACCCCCTGCTGCCCAGCCATCACCCGACTCCTGGTCTTCACCTTTCCTGGCCAGCGCTCTGCCAGCTTCTTCCCAAGGCCGCTTTGTAATAGTTAGCGTTTTGCCGACGACTCCCCAATCCAAAACAAATCACAAGTGGCATGCCCCAGGGCCATTGCCGCCCCGGGGAATGCCTGCTCTGACCGTTAACTGGCAAAGTTCTGGACTACCGGTTGGGCACAACAAAGGCCTGAACGGTGGCGGTCCCGATGCCAATTCCCCCCTTCAATGCCGTGATCCCGAAGACCTTGTTGAGAGTTGCCGCCGCGGTATCCGAAAGCGTGACCGCAACCCCTTTGAGGTTGACCAGTACGCCGTCGGTGGGCTTCAGCGGCAGCTTGAATCCTGAAGGCAGTTCGAGGTTGAAAAGCGGAAGAGCTCCGGCCACGCTGCCGTTGACCGCCGCGATTCCGTTGATAACCGGGCTGGAGCCGGTGGTATCGATAATAAAGTTCTCGATGGCAACCTGCGTCTTGCCCGCCGTCAGCGTGAGTCCGCCGGAGTGCGTAATCTCGCCCACGGCGGTTTGCGCGTCCACCGCACCGCCCGTGATCGGGAAGGTGACTAGGCCCTTGGCGCTGATGGTTGTCGGGTTCAATATGCCCGGAGTCACTCCCAGACTCTGCAGGGCGCCCAGGAAATCGCTGCTCAGTTGCACGGAGGTCTGCCCCGATTGTGTGACAACGGTTTGGGCGAAGGCGGCTGAGCAGGCCAGCGTGAAAGCCAGCACGGAAACAAAGACTACTTTTCTTGGTGACATTTAGAGATTCTCCTCGGGAGATCGAATAGTTTCGATGGCGCTTCCGCCATCCACTCGCGAAAACGATGCGGGGGCATATTTGGATCTGTGCTCTCTGATTTTTATTTTGCGTCGTTATACTGTTGCCCATGAAACCGCCACTCCCGCGCTTTCGCACAACCATCTGTCTAACCCTGGCGCTCTTCGCCCTTTTTCCACAGTTCCTGCCCGCGCAACAACGCGCACAGCAAGAGGATGCCCGCCTTCATGATCTGGAAGATCGCGTGCGAATTTTGGAAGGTTTGGTCGAGACCCTGATGGAAGCGCAGCGCGCGTCGGGAACAATGGCCCCGGAGCGCGCGAATTTCATTCTTGCCGACCTAACTACTCCGCGTCCGATCTCGCCCGCTGCAGCGCTCGATTCCACCCCTGCCGATCCGTCTCGCTCTGCGGAAGCGCAATCCCCGTTGCCGCAGGAACTGCTGCCGAATCTTGGGAAGATTGGCGCCACCGTCAGCTTGCGCGCCGGAGCGAACTCCGGGCCTTTCTCTCTCAACCCGGGAGGCTTTTTCGGCGGGGCCATCGAATTGCCCTTGGCCCTCACGCGCGGAGGGCGGTTAAACTACGAGATTTCTCTCGGCCTCGCGCAAGCGAATCGCACCCTCCCCGTAACCTCCAACGTGGCGCAGGTGTCGAACCTCGCGGTGCTGACCGCGCTGAATCCGAGCAACGGAAATTTGAATATCCAGCAGGCACTCTCTGGAACTGGCGACTCGCCCTTTCCGGTGACCAGCCCCGGCAACTGGAGAGTCCAGTTGTTGGAACTGGTGCCGTTTGCGCTGAAGTACAACAGCACGCTGTTGGACCGCTACCGGCTGCGTCCCTATGCGGTCGTGGGTCTGGGAACCTATGTGAGCATTTCCAACCAGCAGGTGAGCACCGGCATCCGCGCCGGATCCACTCTTCCTCCGGCGACATTGCAAGCCCTCGCTTCGCTGTTGGGACCCTCGCCCTTCGGCGGCAATCTGATCGGCGGGCAGATTGGGCCCGCCAGCCAATTAGCCGGACGCGGCGTGCCGGCCGGCCAGGGTGGGATCGATCTCGGATTGCACTACGGGACAGGAATCGAATATCGCTGGACCAACGGCTGGTCGGTGGCTCTCGATGCGCGCTTTAACAAGGTCCCCAACGGACTCGCCTACCACACAACAACGGCCAGTTGGGGATGGCATTTCTAGAACTCATTATTTGGGACTCTACCGTGCGCCAAACAGAAGCTTGTGTCCTAGAGCCGACACGCTGCCACCCCTCGGTTCATCGGTGATGGCCAGACCCGTCAGTTGCGCCAGATCATCCCCCGGTTGCACCAACAGGAAGCCGTGCCCGTCATCGGATGTCTGCAGCAGTCCGGCGCTCAGAATTGCCGGCGCCGCCTTCCGTATCACCCAAAGCTGATAGCACTTCTCGTGATCCAATTTGGGGAGCGAGTCGGCGATCAGCAGCAAGCCGCCCTGCCGCGAATAAAACACGCGCGCAAAGGCTTTGCCCGCCGCCGGGTCCACCGCCCGCAGTTCAATCTGTTGCACCGACCCCGAAGCCAGAAGACTCTCGACCTGAGTGCTCCGGTTCCTCATCTGGATCAGGCGTTCGACTTCAGCGCGACTATCGGAGAGCTGACCAGTCAACGCCGCAATCTCCGCTTCGTTGCCGCTCTTCGGTAAAGACCCGGGTAAAATCCCAGGTGAATTCCCCGGCAAAGCCCTCGCCGCCTGCAAGTCGCGGGTCAACGATTCGGTGTGAGCCTGCGCCCGGTTGAGTGCGGCCTGCATTTCCAGAACGCGTTGTTCCGAGGCGGCGCTAGCCGCACTCAGGGCGGCGTTCTCTTCTTTAAGCTTCTCATTTTCGGCCGCCAACCTCCGAACATCCGCCGGGCGCGCGCTCTGCCACTGCGCCGCCGGCAAACTTACGGACGGCGCGGATGACCTCGACGGCGTCGGGACCTGCATTTGCGCCATTTGCGGCAAAATTGGAGACGCGGGTTCCCCTGTCTGCCGCAGCGCTTGCATCACCGCTTTCGCGTTCGTCAATTCCTCGCCCACTTCTCGCTGCTGCCAGAAAAACCATCCCGCCAGCGCAAGACACGCCGCAGCCAAAGCCCATGGGGCCAGTGTCCAACTTGGACGAGACCGAGACCATGTCGTATTCGAACTGGCCTCCGCCAAAACCCGCTTCATCAAATCGGCTTCCACCCGCGCGGAAGGCTGGCGTGCAGGCGCGGTGGCGGCCAGGCAGGTCACGACCGCCTGGGCCTCCATAAATCTGCCCTGGCATTCCTTGCAGCCCATTTGCAGATGGGAAGCCATCGCCTGCTGGGTTGCCTCGTCCAGGCTCCCCAACGCGAACAGTTCCCAATCCCCTTCCTCGTGAGCACAGGCCAGGCTCATAGCATCATGACCTTTCCGTAGTCCCGCATCGCTTCGCGCAGCTTCGACAAGCCCAACCGGATTCGCGTCTTCACCGTGCCCAGCGATTGTCCCAACTTGTCCGCCAGTTCCTGATGCGTCAGGCCCTCGAAGTAGGCCAACTCAATTACCTTCTTCTGCTCGGCGGGCAAGCGCTCCAGAACTCTGCGGATCGTTGGGCCGAAATCGGGATCCTCCAGCGCAGAACTCGTCGCCGGCAGGGAGTCCGGGTCCACCCCGGAAAATTCCCCTCCCATAACGCTAACGTTCGAATCCGCCCTTCTGGATTCTTTTCGTTTGTGATCCAGGGCAAGATTCCGGGCGACCGTCAGCAGCCACGAAATCAGCTGCCCTTTTTCCGGCTGATAAAGCTGGGAGCGTTCCCAGAGCCGGTAAAAAGTGTCCTGCAGAACCTCTTCCGCCGCCGGGCGATCGCCAAGGATGCGATAGACGAGAGAAAAAACGCGGTGGCTGTACTTACGATAAAGACGCAGCAGGGAGTCGCTGTCGCGCCGGGCAATCCCGGCCAGCAGTTCCACGTCTTCCTGATCCCAGGACAAGTCCGCTCCCCTCAATCGCGCGTATGGCCGCCACGCCATCATAGCCGAGAGCGGGCTACCCAATAGGTGGAGCGCCGGGCGCACCCAGGGGCGCACGGCCAGTTACTATGCGTCGAGGATCGGAGAGGCCGCTCACCGCCGCTGCCTTCTTTAGCGATATGGTTAGTCGGATCCCAGAGTCCCGGTTCGCGACACTGACCGACGCACCGAATAAAGAAAGAATGCGGTATGCCACGGGCGGGCCTAATCCCAGATCCCCGCCCGGCGTAAGTGTTTCCTCGACCGAGAATATATCAAAGAATTTCGGCAGGGCAGCAGGGGAGATTGTCCAACCACGACTCTCGATGGTGACGGTTAGTGAATCGGCAGCGCCCTCGTGTGCCACGCGGACAGTTTCGCCCTGTTCGGAGAACTTGACAGCGGTCTTGAGCAGTGCGTGAAAGGCGCGCACCAGCAAGTCTTTATCTCCCACGACGAGATCGGGGGTTTCGAACGGCATGACGAATGTCACCCGTCTGGAATCGGCGAATTCAGCGGTGCTATCAATTGCTTCACGCAGGACCGCACTCAAGGGGACCCGAGCAGATCCGAACTGGTCCCCCTTGATGTCGATTCGAGTCAGCAGCAATGCATCATCGAGTATCGATAGAATTCGCTGTCGAGATTGCTTGAATATGCTTTTGAGTTCAATGTTTTCTTCGGGAGAGGCAATTCCATCAAGGATGAGTTCGCCGACAGTGAAAAGGCCAGAGAGTGGGGTGCGGAGCTCGTGAGAGATGACGTCCAGGAACTCCGCCTTAGCCAGATCAAGGATGGTTAGTCGGTCGTTCGCTTCGGCCAGCTGTGAAGTTACTCGTTTTTGCTCGGTGATGTCGAGGTGCATCAGGACGGCGCCAGTTGGAGGGTTCTGCGCCAGTGGTGTCACCGTCAAGAGGTACCACCGGGGGTCGGTTGGCGAAGGACAGGGATATTCGGTCGCAAAACTCGCTTTCGCCCCATTCAAAACCGAACGAATACCTTCGGCGACTTGCCCGGCTATCGATGAGCCCTCTCCGCTGGCAGCGTCGCAAACCTTAAGGTAATTGCGGCCGACGTCATATACAGGATTCCCTTGCAACACATTCCCGGTATCGAATCGCCCCCACGCATCATTCACCGAGATGATAATTCCTTGCGCATCGAGCAGCGCCACATGCGCAGGCAAGGCATTGAGGATCGCGGCTTGTTTTGCATTCTCGCTCTGCGTCAACTGCTCCTGAGTGCCACTCAATAGGAGCGTCCGGCCGTCGTTGTCCCCCACCGTGTCGACCTGGCCCGCCGTCAGTTTTTCTAGCCGTTGTCCGACTTTCCGCAACGTTCCCATCAACGCAAGCAATTCCCCATTCGCGTTGTCCGAAGGTTGTGCTTGTTTCCGTTTCACGCAACCGGAGCCCTGAGCCCCAACACTTCCAGGACCCGGTCTAGCCGTTCCAGGGTGCCGACGATTTTCTGCACCGGAAACGGCGCGAGCTTGACCAGGGTTGGGGTCATGAAGATGCCTTCTGCCAAGGCGCGCTTCGGTTCCCGAAGCACGTCCACGATTTCGATCTGGTGGCGCTTCGCCAGGCGTGCCTCGCAGAGCGCCGTAAGGTTGGCGAGGGCCATGCGATGGAGTTCTGTGTATCGCCGGCAATATAAAGCCGGAACTTGAATACATGGTCGACTCATATCGCTCTTCTTCCGGTGCGGAACAGCCGCATCGCCACCGCGCAACTCCCGCATCCGGGAGTGGCCTCGCGAGAATTCTCTGCACCCGGCTCTCGGTGGTGCGGGCCAGCAAAGTCTTTTCGACTTTCTTGGCAACCAGCTCCGTCTGCAGCGACTTCGCTCGCACCTCAAGCACGGCCTCCTCGGCATCCAGGCTGACGCGCTTGAGCTTCCCGGCGACCTCGGCGACCTCGTTCGCGACCCGTTCTGCGCTTTCTTTTTCCCAGCGCAGCGTTCCCATCAACACTTCGCCGCCTGCCGTGTAGATGTCGGCCAGAGTCACGCCCGAGTCGCTCAGGATCAGTTCGCGCACCTGGTTCGAATGCGCCGTCCCGCGGGATTTGATGATCGACATGCCGCGGTTGCGCTCTCCGGCCTGCACCAGGTAGTTCAGGTGGATCCAGGTATCCGCGAGCGTCGAAATCTGCAGCGGCGTGCCGCCATCTCGCTGCTCGGCCATCTCGTCGAGCAGGCTGGTGCAGACCAGAGTGATGCCGTCTGCCTTCGACCAATCGATCAGGCGTTCCGCCACCCCATGCGCGGTCAACTCATTGCCGGCTTTGGACAAGGTGGACACCGGATCGATCACCAGGCAGCGGGCCTTGTGCTCCTTCGCGAGGGCTTTGATGCGCACCAGAAGGGTCTCCGCGCTGCCGGTGATGGTGCGGGCAGAGATCATGCGCAAGAGTCCGCTCTTGGCAAAGGGACCGAGTCGGATTCCTACCGAGGTCAGGTTGCGGATCACCTCCGTTCCGTCCGAATCGAAGCTGACGAACATGGTGCGTTCACCGCGTTTGCAGGCCGCCTCTGCAAATGCGCCGCTCAAGGTGGTCTTGGCGGTTCCCGGGAAGCCGGTGATCAGCACGCTGGCGCCGCGGTAGTAGCCGCCGCCCAGCATGGTATCCAGCCGCTTCACGCCGCTGGTGACGCGCTCGTTGGTCACCTTGGCGTCCACGCGGCCCAGCGTGCGCGCAATGGCGACATCAAACCCGCTGTTTGCCGATCACGAATGGCGATTCATTTTCGTCAAAGCTGCGAGCCGCGATACTTCTGCACGCGCAGATTGCGTTGCGACACGCCCAGGTCCACGCGGTGGTTCAGAACTACGGCGCAGTCCACCATGAACTGCATGAAGCCGAATGGCTGCTGCCCCGGGCTACTGTCCTCATCCCCGCCTGCCTTCGCGGTGATGAGCCCTGTCAGTATTGCTGAGCCAGCAGCCATTCATGCAGCCGGTAGAGCTCTCGCCTCTTTGCCGCCGCATTCGGGAAGCAGCGCCAACACGATATCCATGGCGTCAAAGACGATGCGCCGCGCCCCCATTTCCTCGGTTTTGGCCTCCAGCGCCGCCAACATGCCGCTGAGATCGAAGATCCCGATTGGATCAGGTCGGGCGTCGGCTGGGCGTCCAGGAAGAACAGTTTTTGTTGCAGTAGCTCCGCGAGCTTCCAACCGAAGGCCTCGCAATTGGCGACGATGCGTGCCGGGGCCTCCTCAAAGGCAACAAAGATCCCGGCTCCTTGCAATCCCGCGCGCCATGCACCAGGAACTGAAGAGCAAAAATTGTTTTGCCGGAGCCCGGGCCCCCAATCAACAGCGTGGTGCGACCGCGGGGCAGCCCTCCGCCGGTGATTTCATCGAAACCAACGATACCCGTGGGCGCTTTGTGTCGCGGTCGCGCCAACCGGCGAAATGCTGATCCGTTTCCTCCGTGAAACATGTTTGACGCGTCCTTCCCTTAGTTCCTTCTGGCGGGTACTTCCGGTTATCTAATCACTGTAGTCAGGTCCGAGGCGTCAATGTGTTCAAAATTGAACGGCAAACTGAGCAAAATTGCTCGAAAGTAATCGCTTGGGTCAAAGGCGATCGAGATTGGCTCACAGGCGGGTCGGCCCGGATAAAAGATAAGAGATAAGCGAGAAGGGCGAATGGCGAAGGCCTTGCCAAACCGACACTTTATCGCCCCCAAGGCTGTCCAGTTTGCCGATGCCCATCCTTAGTCGTTCAGCATTCCAACACCGCTATGGTGCATCGAGGCCTCCCCACTCGGAGAGCCTCCTCCTGAATAAAAGTAGGAGTTACCCGACTACGCCCAGTGAATTGGAATCAGCCCAGCTTTCGAGTGCAACTCGGGGCGGTCACAATAGTGTTAAGGTTGAGTCAACACTGCGACCGGGGCGAAAATGAGGCGGAAGGCAGAGCCGCGAAGCGAGCCATTCGCTCGCCTCCATTCTGCCCCACGAAATCACAATGTAATAATCATACTGTACATACAATTAAGGCTGCCTATTGTTCCATCGGGAAACATTCATCCCAACAGAGTCACAGTTTCGGCAGCACGATTCCCTTCTGCGCCTGGTATTTTCCCTTGCGATCCTTATAACTCGTCTCGCAGACCTCATCGGACTGGAAGAAGAGTATCTGGCACAGGCCCTCGTTGGCGTAAATCTTCGCCGGCAGCGGAGTGGTGTTGGAGATTTCCAGGGTGACGAAGCCTTCCCACTCCGGCTCGAACGGGGTCACGTTCACGATGATGCCGCAGCGCGCATACGTCGATTTGCCCACGCAGACGGTCAGCACGTCGCGCGGAATCTTGAAATATTCGACGGAGCGCGCCAGCGCGAAGGAATTGGGAGGGACGATGGCAACATCCGAAGTGATCGAGATGAAGGAGCGCTCGTCGAAATGTTTGGGATCGATCACCGTGCTGTTGACGTTGGTGAAAATCTTGAATTCGTCGGCCACGCGCAAGTCGTACCCGTAGCTGGAGACGCCATAGGAAATCACGCCCGCACTCACCTGCTTCTCCGAGTACGGATTAATCATGTCCTGCTCCTGCGCCATGCGCCGGATCCAGCGATCGCTCTTAATGCTCATGCAGCTCCTTGGAGACCTGAGTAATTGGGTAATTTTGCAATTTGGCAATTTGAAAGCGGGCCGCAAATTCGGAAGGGCTGCGAGATTTTCAAATTACAAAATCATCAGATCACAAAATTACAAAATTCGCTCGGCTGGTGCAGTCATCTTACGAGACAACAGCCCGGTTGACAATCCGCCCTATCCCCCTTAGCATCAATAACTTGAGGAATACCAATCCTCGACGGGAGAGACCGCGTGATTAAGCTCGACATCATCAACGAAGTGGTCAACCGCACCGGCATCACCAAGACCAAGGCGGAACTGGCCGTGGAAACGGTTTTTGAGAGCATGAAGAAGGCGCTCTCCACCGGCGACCGCATCGAACTGCGCGGCTTCGGCGTGTTCAACGTGCGCCCGCGCAAGACCGGCATCGGCCGCAACCCGCGCACTGGCGCGGAAGTTTCCATCCCCCCCGGTAAAGCTGTCCGTTTCAAGCCCGGTAAAGAGCTGCAATCCATCGACTGAACCACAGCGGGCGGCGTTTCGAGGACCGATCAGGGTTCGCCGCTGCAATTCCGCGATCTAACTTTTGACCTCCCAGGTTCCTATGTCCGAACCCTCATCCCCTTTGCCGTCCGTGCCCGAAGGGCCCGAAGCTGAGGAGCGACCGCGCCAGCAGCCCGTCTGGGTGGTGCGGACCCCGCAGCCGCGCTGGTGGCTTTATGGATTGGTCCTGTTTCTGACTCTGGTCAGCACTACCGTGGTTGGCGCGCGCATGCAGGTAAACTTCCTTCGCCGGCTGCCGGCGTTTTCTCTGAATGACGACACGTTACCACTCTTCCCCATCGGCTGGATCGCGCATCACCCGGCAAATTTGTTACTCGGCCTTCCCTTCTCTCTCACGCTGATGTTCATTCTCTTCGCGCATGAGATGGGACACTACCTTTACGCCCGGCATTATCGCGTGCACGTGACGCCCCCGTTTTTCGTGCCTTGTCCCTATCTCAGCCTCTTTGGCACGCTCGGAGCTTTCATCCGCATCAAGAGCCCGATCCCTTCGCGGGCCGCGCTCTTCGACATCGGAGTCGCCGGCCCCATCGCCGGCTTTATTCCGGCCTGGGCAGCGCTGGCGTACGGACTCTCGCTCTCGCATCCCATTCACGGGCCGGCCGGGGACGCCATCCAGCTCGGATTTCCGCAAGTGTTTCACGTGACCGCCCATCTGTTGCACATCACGGCCCCGCTGTCCACGCTCTCGCTTCATCCCATTGCAGCCGCCGCGTGGGTGGGAATGTTTGCCACCGCCCTGAACCTGTTACCGGTCGGCCAGCTCGATGGCGGCCATATAGTATTTTCGGTGGCTCCGCGACTGCATCGCTGGATTTCGCTGCTCGCCGTGTTTGCCCTGCTGCCCCTGGGGAAATATTTTTGGATGGGTTGGTTCGTGTGGGCGGTGTTGCTGATGACCACGTTAAGGCATCCCCGTGTTCCGCGTTATCCGGAAGTCACCGGCGGGCGGCGCGTCGTCGCACTATGCGCGGCGCTGATTTTGGTTTTGTCTTTCACTCCAGCGCCGATCGCCGAGAGTTCGGGCCGCGACACCTGGCCGAGCATCAGTGCCGGCGTCCGCGGAACGCTGCACGATCTGCGCGATGGCGTCCGTCACGTACTGCATCGCAAATAATTTAGACTTCAAACCAAACTGGGCTGATGGCTAATGTCCCGTGACGCGCGGCCCGAAATCCCTTCCAATCAGCGGGCGCAAGCGGGGCTGGGCAAATTGCCGCGCTTGGTGACTGGGAGAAGGATGCGAGACGCGGGACGACCGGCCATCCTTCACCAGGTGTTCGTAGGCCTCCGGCCATAAGGGAAGATCGTCTCCGTCGGCAATCCAGTGGGCATAGGCTCCCTCGTCACACCATCCCGCCAGGAGCGGCATGACTCTCGCATGGGCGCCATGTCCGCGGAAGGCCTTCATCGCCTGCTCGTCTTTCCAGCCCGTCAAAGTCCAGAACGTGAGATGAGAGTCGAGGAGCAGCCGCCCACCCGCGAATCCCGCCGCTCGGGCCGCCTGTCGCCGAGCCAGCGTGGTCATCCATGAGAAAGCGGGAAGATACCTGAAGGAACGGACGCGAAGACGAGTCACCGAAACGAACATAGGCCACCGATCACCGTTACATCTGATTTTGGGTGACGCTCCTTGGCCGCCGCGATCACATCAGCCACACCGCGTCCACATCGACGATCACCTGCGTGCGTGGAATTTTTCGCACCGCCGCTTCCGCCAGCATGGAGCGTAGAAGCGCGTTCATCTTCTCCCGGCTCGGGGACTTCAAAATGAAATGATAGCGGTAATCGCGCTTCAAGCGCGTGATGGGAGCCGCGGCCGGCCCGAGCACGCGAATGCCTTCATGCCGCGTTCTCTCAAACCAGCGGCCGAGTTCCCCCGACCAGGTCAGCGCTTCGTCTAATTTTTCGGAGCGGATGAGCACATTGGCAATCGCACTGTAGGGCGGATAATGCATCCACGCCCGAAATTGCAGTTCCTTGTCATAGAACCCGGCGAAGTCATGCCGCGCCGCGAACTGTACGGCGTAGTGTTCCTGAAAATAGGTCTGCAAAATCACTTTCCCCGGACTTGACCCGCGCCCGGCACGACCCGCCACCTGGGTGAGGAGTTGAAAAGTCCTCTCCGCCGCCCGAAAGTCCGGCAACCCCAGCGCCATGTCCGCTCCCACCACGCCGACCAGAGTCACTCCGTGAATGTCGTGGCCTTTGGCGATCATTTGCGTCCCCACCAGCATATCGAGCGCGCCTTCATTCAGCGCGTTCAGAGCGTGCTCGAAATCCTCGCGCCCCCGCACCGTATCGCGATCGAGGCGTCCGATGCGCGCCTGGGGAAACATTCCGTGCAACAGCTCTTCCAGTTTTTCCGATCCCGTGCCCACGAAGAACACATATTCGCTGCCGCATAACGCGCATTTTTTAGGAACCGGTTCAACGTGCCCGCAATAATGGCATTCCATCTTGTGCTCGCGCTTGTGATGCGTCATGGAGACGGCGCAGTTCTTGCACTGCAAGGTCTTGCCGCAGGCGCGGCACAAGACCACCGGCGAATATCCCCGGCGATTGAGCAGGACCATCACCTGCTCCTTTTTCTGCAGCCGTTCGCTGATTTCCGTGGCCAGCTTGCGGGAGATCACCTGCTCCTGTCCTGTTTCCTGAAACTCGCGCCGCATATCGACGATCTCGACTTCCGGCAAAGGACGGCGCTCCACGCGGTCGGGCAACTCCAGAAGCGCATATTTATTTTTCTTCGCGTTGTAGTAAGACTCGAGCGAGGGCGTAGCCGAACCGAGCGCCACCACTGCGCCCGCCATCTTCGCCCGCATGACGGCGACATCGCGCGCGTGATAGCGCGGAGTTTCTTCCTGCTTGTAGGAAGAATCCTGCTCTTCATCCACAATCACCAGCGCCAGATCGCCGACCGGAGCAAACACGGCCGACCGCGTCCCCGCCACAACACGCGCCTCGCCTCGCCGTATGCGATGCCATTGCTCGGCACGTTCCGCATCGGATAAGCCGGAGTGCAGGATGGCAACCTCATCGCCGAATACCTGATGCAGATCCGCCGCGACCGCCGGAGTGAGCCCAATTTCCGGCACCAGCAGAATCGAAGACCGACCGGAGTCCAGCACGCGCCGCATACAAGCGAGGTACACCGCCGTTTTCCCCGACCCGGTTATGCCGTGCAACAGCAGGCCGCCGAATTTGCGCGCGGCCACGGCTTCATCAATCTTCTCCAGAGCATTTTTCTGGGCGGCGCTGAATTCGAACTCAAATGGGGATTGCCGCGGCTTGAGCCGGGAGGCGGTGAATTGCCGCGGCTCCTCCGCCAACTCAACCAACCCGCGCCGCACCAGTGTTCCAAGCGTGGACTGAGGCACATCGAGTTCGCGCAGCGCGTCCACGGCAAGCCGTCCGCCAGCGGCGGCGAGCGCGTCCACCAGGGCTCGCTGGTTGGCGTTCAACTTGACCGTGCTCGCGGGAGCGGATGGTAGCAGCACCGCGACCTTCACGACCCGCGCCGCGTCCCGCGCGGCCGATGCGTCTTCGCGCGCAATCCATCGCTTGCGAACCATCCCCGCAAGCAGTGCTTTCGCCACCCGCGTCGCTCCGCGCAAGCTGCCCTCGCGAACCCGATCCCGCTCCGCGAGATAATCGAGCACGCGAAACTCCACCAATTGCTGCTCCGGCGTTCGCTTGGAACGCGCGGGCGATCCGGAAACCCCCGCCTGATGTAACGCCATCCGGCCTTCCTCGGTGATGCGATACATCAGCGAGCGTTTAAATTCGGCGGAGAGGGGCAGCATGGTGCGAAAGACTTCGCCGAGCGGCGCCAGATAGTAATCGGAGATCCACTTTCCGAGCTTCAGGAGTTCCGCGTCCAGCACCGGCGTCGGGTCGAGCGCTTCGATAACCTTCTTGACTTGCGACGGTTTCACCTGCGGCGGACGATCATGCATCTCCACCACGATTCCCGAGAGCCGCTGCTGCCGGAATGGGACCAGCACGCGGCCGCCCACCACCGGCTCCATACCCGGAGGTATGGAGTAGGTAAACGCCATGTCGAGAGGCACGGCCAGGGCAACGTCGCAAAAGAGGAACATGGGAAACTGGAATCGTTCTTACAATCGGCTTGCGAAGAGCGGCGCTTCCGCGGCGACGGCAAGCCCGGAGATTATTTCTTCATCTTCCCGTGGCCAGCCGGGTCGCCAGACGCTGCGGCAGGTTGGCGGCAATGATTTTTTCCTGCGCCACCCGCAGGTTATACGGCACGCGATAGAAAGTGACAATCCAGGCTTCGGAATCGAACATGGCAAACGCCGCCCGCCAATCTCCATCCCGAGGCTGGCCGACTGACCCGGGATTCACGAGATAGCGCCGATCCTTGCGCAGCGGCCAGTCGGAAGATTCGGGCTGACCCACGGTTCGGTATCCCGGCCGGTAGGCCTCGCTGATCTCGCCCGTGAGCACGAAGCCGCCTTGCAGGTGGGTGTGTCCAAAAAAAGTAATCGGCACAGGATTGGTAATCAGGGGCTCGATGGCATCGCGCGCGCTGACCATGTATTCGTCCTCGTCGAGGGCCGAACCGTGGACAAACTGAATGCCCGGAAGTTCTTCGAGCTGGACCGGGCCTTGCGGAAGAGTGCGGAGCCAATCCATATTTTCCGCGGTCAATTGCTCCCGCGTCCACAGGGTAGCCAGACCAGCCACCGGATTAAACTCCTCGACATTCATGAGTCCGCCGACCGCCTTGTCATGATTGCCGCGCACGAATACGTGTCCCAGGCCTTGCGCTTTGGCTATCACTTCGTTGGGATTGCCGCCGTAACCCACGGTATCCCCCAGATTGACGACGAGGTCGTAGGCGGGAGCAGCCGCCAGGCAAGAGTCCAGCGCCTCGAGGTTGCTATGAATGTCGCTGAGAATCAGGATGCGCACAAACCCACGATTATAGCTTCTTGCAAGCGAAAGCGGCGGCGCTGGTCCTTGCGAAATGAAAGGCGCGACTAAATTCCTCGTGCCGTGCGGTTTTCCGGTTGCATTTCCGCCTCCAGGCGGCGCTCGGGCAGGAAGTAGGAGAGCGCCACAAAGACAAAGATGAAAAATGAGATGCGCACGTCGACAAACGCCAGTGGGGCGGCCGCGAGATAGAACACAAGCGAGGATAGATTCTTCAGCGCGGTGCGGCGGTGGTAACGCAGCAGTTCAAGGTTGTCGCGATGATGCGCCAGTATGGCCCAGCGCAGCCCCGCGAAGGATGCCGAGCAAAAGCTCAGAACCACTCCGTAAAGAGCGACCGCGCGGGGATCGCGCCAATGATTGCCCATAAACGCGGTAACAAACGGCACCAGCGACATGCAGAAAAGCAGAAAACAGTTTGACCACAACAAGCGGGCATCCGCCCGGCGCGCCGAGTGCAGCATGTGGTGATGATTGACCCACATGATGGCCACCACCACAAAGCTCAACAGATAGCTGAGAAACTGCGGCGCCAGTCCACGGAGCGAGGTCAGCGTGCTGTCGGGTGGCGCCTTCAGTTCCAGCACCATGATCGTAATAATGACGGCAATCACTCCGTCGCTGAAGGCTTCGAGCCGGTTGGTGCCCATGCCAGCAAGTTTTATCAGATTCGCATCACGAAGTTGAAGCCCGGAAGAGCTTAAGGATAGTGGAGTGCCGGGCGGCGGACCACCCGGCCATTGGGGGAGGGCTGTACTCCACGGCGGTTCAACTTATGTTTCAAGTTGAGTCCGCCCATCTCGCAGTCTCTCTCGGATGCGGCGCGTAACTCGGTACCAGGGCCGCCCGCGGATGCACCAGTATTCGCATCGTCCACAAAAGATCGTCGAGCGCCGTGCCGAAGCCGAAGTGAGCATCCACAAAAGCCATTTCCCCGGGCGGCAGCGCTTCGCGTCCGGAGATGAGGACGACAGGGGCATCGGGGACCAGATATTTGATTTCCTGGGCGAGGCGCGAGCCCGACATCGCAGGCATCTCGTAATCAAGAAGTGCGAGATCGAAATCGGTTCTGCGGCAAAGCGCCAGGGCCTCGATGGGATCGTTTTTCGCGATCACGCGGAAGCCGCATTCCTCAAGGACGCTGGTCAATAGTCGACTGGATTTGGGATTGTCGTCCACATAAAGCACTGTCGTTCGAGTCTCCATGTAACTCCTCCGTTCTGTATTGAAGAACGCAGGCCGGGGGGCCGCTTGCGAACGAAGTTAGGTAGAGATTTGTAACACCCCGGGCAAATAGACGAACCGTGCCGTTGCAAACTAATTGCCAGAAGCGCCGGCAGTGACGAACATCTTTTTTATTTCATCCTTTATTTCATTGGCCGGAAGATCTTTCTCCACCGGAGCCTCGGCGGGCAGGGTGAACTTGAAGATGGAGCCATGGCCGGCGTTCGACTCCACCCAAATCTTGCCGCCACATTGCTCGACGATTTTCTTGCAGATGGAGAGGCCGATTCCGTTCCCCGGATATTCGGTGCGAGTGTGCAGACGCTGGAAGACGACAAAGATGTTGTCGGCATGCTCCGGTTGAATGCCGATGCCGTTGTCGCTCACGTTGAACAACCACTGCGCCCCTTTCTTCTCGGCGCCAATCGAAATTTCGGGAGCGGCTTTACCTCGGAACTTGATGGCGTTAGTAATCAGATTCTGAAATAACTGCCCGATGCGCGAGCCTTCCGCCCACACCAGGGGCAGGGCGTCGTATTTCACGGTCGCGCCGCTTTCCTGCATGGCCGGTCCCATGCTCCGCATCACCTCGGTTAGGACTGCCTGACAATTCACCGGTCCGCTCGTCACACCTCTTCGGCCGGCTCGGGAAAAGGCCAGCAGATCCTGAATCAGGGTTTGCATGCGCAACGCCCCCTCGCTGGCATAGGCGATATATTTGTCCGCGTTCTCGTCGAGCTTGCCGCGATAGCGCTCGCCGAGCAACTGAGTGTAGGCGGCAACCATGCGCAGCGGCTCCTGCAGGTCATGCGAGGCGACATAGGCGAACTGCTCAAGCTCTTCGTTGGAGCGGGCCAGTTCCTCGACCTTGCGCGCCAGATTGCCTTCCGCTAGCCGCCGCAAATGAAGCAGCTTTTTTTCCTGGAGGGCGCGACGCACGGATTCGGGCAGCCGCGCCAATCCGTCTTTCAGCACGTAATCCGTCGCACCCCGCTTGATGCACTCGACCGCCGTCACATCGCCCAGGGCTCCCGATACCAGGATGAGGGGAATATCCAGGTTTTCGCGAACCAGCATTTCCAGCGCCTCCATCCCTTTCCACTGCGGGAGGTTGTAGTCCGCCAGGACGAGGTCGGGAACACGGGTGCGCAACTGGCTCTCGAACTCGGCCGCAGTCTGCACGACCGCCACGGAAACCCAAAGGCCGCCCTTGCGCAACGCTGCCGCCACCAGCTCCGCATCCAGGGCATTGTCCTCCACGTGCAGCACCCGCAGCTCCCCCACTTGCGGTCCGAGATGGTTAATCGTTGTTATTGTCATTGGTGACTCCTGTCAAGCGCCGGGATTGCTCGCTGATCGGTGGCTGATTGATGACCAGCCAGTAGAGACCGACGCTCTTGACGGTTTCCCGGAACTGGTCGAAGTTCACGGGTTTCTGGATATAGCTATTCACTCCCAGATCGTAGCTCGCGGCCAGATCGCGCTCTTCTTTCGACGAGGTCATCATGACGACCGGAATCATCTTCGTTCGGTGGTCACTTTTGATCATCTTGAGCACCTCGAAGCCGTTCACCTTGGGTAGCTTCAAATCCAGCAGCACCAGTTTGGGCGGGTAGTCGAAGGAGCGTTCCGCATAAGCTCCGCGGCAGAAGAGAAATTCCAGCGCTTCTTCACCGTCGCGCACCACAAAAATGCGGTTGGCTAGTTTCTCCCGGCGCAGCGCGTGCATCGCCAGGTCCACATCATCCTGGTTGTCTTCCACCAGAAGTATGTCGAGTTCGCTTAAGTTCATGATTGTCCCCCCGCCGTGGCACTTGTTTTGGACGCCGTGACGGTGGAGAACCCGGTTTCGCCGGCCGCCGCCGCAGCGTGTGAACTCCCGGGGAGCACGACGGAGTCGGAGGTCTCCCCTGGGAGGGTGAAATAAAAAGCTGCACCCTTGCCGGGCTCCGACTCCGCCCACACTCGGCCGCCATGCTTGCGCACAATGCGTTGCACCGTGGCCAGTCCGATACCGGTACCTTCAAAATCCTCCTCGCGATGCAAACGCTGGAAGACCCCAAATAGCTTATCGACATATTTCATGTTGAAGCCCACACCGTTGTCGCGGACCACAAAAACGGTTTGCCCGTCGTCCCCAGTGCTGCGGACCACTTCAATCACGGCGGTAGATTGGCCTCGCGTGAACTTGAGGGCATTTGCCAGCAGGTTTTGAAAGATCTGCTTGACCAGGACGGGATCGCAGTCCACCGAGCCCTGGTCGGTGATCCGCCATTCCACCTGCCGGCCGGCGATTTCCACTTCCAGCATGGCGATCACGTCGGCCACGGTCGCGTTCAAGTCGGTCGTGCTTAGATTCAAGGCGTGGCGGCCGACCCGCGCCAGATTCAACAGTTCATCCACCAACTGCCCCATTTTTTCCGTTCCCGCCTGGATGCGGTCGAGGTAACGCCGGGCCGCCGGTTCCAGCGACTCTCCAAATTCTTCCAGCAACATCTGGGAAAAGCCGCTGATATGCCGCAGCGGAGCTCGCAGATCGTGGGATACGGAATAACTGAAGGATTCCAGTTCCTTGTTGGCGGCTTCCAACTGCAGAGTCCGTTGCTGCACCCGGATTTCCAATTCCTCGTTGAGTTGCTGTATTTCGCGCTGATCGGCTTTCCTTCCCGTGATGTCACGCAGCACCGCCACCCCTCCCCGGCGATCGCCGCGAGCGTCTTTCAAGGGACGGGCCGCGACTTCCAGGAAGACTCCTTTCTCGCGTCCCGGGGGACACACAAGCAATTCGACGCTCACCGATTCCCCACGCAGCGCCCGTGCCAGAGGCAGGCTTTCCGACGGATACGGCGTGATTCCGTCGGGCAAGAAAACCTGATAGTGCGGGGTCCACTCCTGAATGGCCAGGTCCTCCGCCGCGCGGCCCATCAACTGGCAAGCTGCGTTGTTCCAGATTAGAAAGTGGCCCTCCTCGTCCGCCGCGATCAGGCCTTCGCCCATGTTGTCCAGCACCAACTGGAGCATTGCCGTCTGCGCCTCCAGCGCCTCTCTCGAAACGCTCAATTCGCGGCCGCGTTTCACCAGTTCCTCCGCTTGATTCGCCAGTTCGCGCTCCGCCGCTTTGCGCGCCGTGATGTCAACGTTTGCCTCGAGAACCCCGATGGCCTGGCCACGGTCGTCCCGGTGCAGCATCCAAAGGCTGGACACCACAATGCAGGAACCGTCTCGTTTGTAGCGCTTCAACTCCCCTTCCCACTTGCCGGCAAGCCGCATTTGCTCTTCAATTTCCCCCACCGCGGCGGGAAACTCCGTGCGCAGCAATTCATGGGAAACCCGCCCGACGGCTTCTTCCCGCGTAAATCCGTAGAGTTCTTCCGCGCCGCGATTCCAGAGCACAATGCGGCCCTCCATGTCGCGCACCAGCACCTGCGCCAGGTCCAGCACCCGCGATTGCTGGCGCAGCGCTTCTTCCGCCTTCTTGAGCACGCTGATGTCGGTATTGGTACCGAACCACCGCACCACTCGGCCTTCCCCGTCCTTCAAGGGCACGATGCGTGTCAGGAAATCGCCGAACAGACCGTCCGCGGAGAGCAGGGGAAACTCCATTTCAAAGGGAGCTCCGCTCGCGATGGATTCCTTCCATCTGCGCAGCACCAGGGGCAGGACCGCGGGATCGTGAACCCGCTGCCAGCCCCACCCTTCCATCTCCTCCGGGGTTGTCCCCGTGTAGTCGTACCAGCGCTGGTTGTACCAGAAGATGTTTCCGTCGCCGTCCGCCATCCAGGCCAGTTGCGGGATGCCGTTCACCATCGCCAGGAAACGCGCCTCGCTTTCACGCAGCGCTTGCTCCGCCAGCTTGCGATCGGTAATGTCCTGGGCGGAGCCGACTATTCTCACCGGCTGGTGCTGGGCGTCGCGCTCCAATTCCCCGCGGCCATTGATAAAACGAATCGCGCCATCGGGCAGTTTGACGCGAAACTCAAAATCTCCGGGATCTTCTCCCCGCACGCAGGCCCCGATCCAGTTCTGCATCTTGCTCCGGTCTTCAGGCACGATCAGGCTGAGGAACGAATCCACCGTGGGCAGAAATGTCCGGGGCGTAACACCATAGATGCGGTATAGCTCTTCTGACCAGACGATGCGCTGCTGTGGGTCATGGAGATCGAACGTCCAACTGCCGACGTGCGCGATGCGCTGCGACTCCGAGAGAAGATGCTCTTTCTGCCGCAACAGCTCCTGTATTCGGCTGCGCTCGGTGACGTCGCGCAGGATGACGGTGAACATTTTTCTTGGCGCTTTCAATTGGGAAATCGAGGCTTCAATCTGGAACTCTTCGCCATTCGCCCGCACCGCCCAGAGGTCACCGATCGCCCCCATGGCGCGCGCAGTCACCCCCGTTTCGCCAAACTTGCTTACGTGTCCGGGATGCGCAGCATGGAATCGCCGCGGAATGAAGCGCATAACGGATTGCCCCACCGCTTCCGCCGCCGTGCAGCCGAACATCTTTTCGGCGGCGGCGTTGAACAAGACGATGCTTTGCTGCTCGTCGACGGTGAGAATCGCGTCCATCGCCGACTGGATGATGCCGGCCAGCCGGTGCTCGCTTTCTCCCAATTCGGCGGTGCGCGCCAGCACCCGGCGTTCCAGGTTCAAATTAAGGATGTCGACCTGGGCGCGCGCGCGTGCGCTAATGCCGATTTCACGGCTCAAGCCAAAGCCGGCCAAAGCCAGGAAGAGCACTCCCAAAGTCGAGCCGAGGGTGATCACAACTCCAGTCCGGCGCCGGGTGGCCAGGCTGCGCCGGGAACGCTCTTCCAACAGGCGCTCTTGCTCCGCCTCCATCGCCGTGACCGAGACGCGTATCGCCTCCATGATTTCTCGACCCCGGTCCAGCAGGATCGGCGACGGAACTGCGCCCGCATACTGGCGCACCGCGATCACCGCTTCCGCTACTTCGATTTTCGCTTTCACTTGTTGGTTCAGGATGGCCAGCCGTCGGCTTTGCGCGGGATTCTCCGCCACCAGAACCCCCAGCCTGGCGAGATTCCGCTCGAGATCCTTTTTGCCCTCCACGAACCTCTCCAGAAACGCGTCCGTGCCCGTAAGAGCAAAGCCCCGGTCGGCGGTTTCGACATCTAGCGAATTGCGCAATGTGGCTTCAAGCGTGGCCGAGACTTCGTGGGTATGGGCAACCCAATCGGCGCGAGTGTTCGCCTCCACCGCGCTTCGCCAGGAAACGAAACCGAGAATGGCGATCAGGAGCACCGCCAGAGAAAAGCCCAGCCGGACGCGCCGCCGTAACCGCGCCTCGGCTGGCGCCTCACCCACCCGGTCGAGTAGGCGATCCAATTGTTCGGCACTGAGTTGCCGGGCGGCCTCCACCGTGCTGCTTTCGGTATCGCCCTTTTGCACCACCATTGCGACCCGGGCCACGACCGTCAAAAGCAGCAGCAACGTGGTTAGAGAAATCAGAACGACCGAGGTCCATTCCGAGTAATAACGCGCCCCAGAGATTTCCCAACGCATGCCGCCGGCCAGAACCGGGATCAGCAAAGCCGGCAGCAGACGACGGGCCAACCTTCCGCTGATGTCCCGGCGACAAAGCAGAGCTCCCACGCCCAGCTGAGGCCGTGACACCATGATTCCCCAGGACAAAACGATCAGGGTTGCGGCGGTGGGTAGGGCCAGCGAGACGCGGGCGATATAGATTTGGGCATCGAATGCAAACTCGAAGATACTGAGCGTAGCCGCACAGCCGGCCGCCCCGGCAAGGAATTGCGCCAGCCACCAGCCCCGCCGGGTCCGGTAGTTGATCGCGAGCAAGGCCAGGCCTATCAGCAGAAAGGCCGTGGCGGAGATGGGCGACATCAATCCCGGCCGAAGACTATTCGAGATCATGGCCGGCGGCGGCACAATCAGCAGTTGATCGATGCCGAAGTTCCAGCCGAAACATCCCTCCAGCAGACTGGCGGTTGCAATCAGGCAAGCTACGATAGCCAGCGCATTCCCCGTAACTTTCCGTAATCCGAGGTTCGCGAAGTCTTCTCTGCGCAAGAACCACAACGAGGTGCCCGTGAGCACAAAAAGCAAGGCCGTGTTCGCCTTCGTGGTGACCGGCTTCGCGCCCCAGGTAATGAGGCTCAAGATGTGGAATCGCCAGCCCGCGAGCGCCGACAGACCCACGGCCACCGAAAAACGGGCCGCGAAATGGACGAACTTCGAGCATCGCCCCTCTAACCGGGGGTCGGAACGATCCGTCATAAGAAAAAGTTCCCGGCAGTGCTCAGGATGTGGCTGCTCACTTATCGGTTATCGGCACGATTCCCTGGTGACAACGCGGGCCTCGCGTTACTTAGGGCCGGGGGGATTGTTTTTTGGGCGATGCTGGACCGCTCCGGACCCGCTTCGCCCGCACCGGTCGTTGGGGGGCCCGATTCGGCGAGGTCCGATTCGTCACAAATGTGGTGTGACGGCGAGCACTTTATCCGGAACGGGATTCGCCTACACTTTCCCCAATCGGGCTTCGAGGCTGTTCCCCGTAGTTGAGTTGTGTCCCCCCCGATGTCGACGTCGGACTCCCCGGCTGGGAACGAGGTGCTTATGAATGTGATGACGCAATTTTCGGCGGCACGCGACTACGGCCGCGATCTGCGCTTTCAGGCAATGTTCGAAGGGGCGGCCATCGGAATCGCAATTTGCCAGCTCGACGGCAGCATTTGGGAATCGAATCCCGCCCTCAGCCGGATGCTCGGTTACAGCCAGTATGAGCTGTCCGGCACCCACGCGCTCGACCTTTACCCGGAGCGCAGCGCCTGTCGGTCCGAACCCCCTACCGCCGGCGCTTTGTCCAACCGTCCCCCGGACGATCCAACCCAGAATCAAACCCATGACCAGGCTGAGGATCAGGGGTTGGCGGAGCTGCTTCGTGGCCGACGCGCCTCTTTCGAGATCGAAAAGCACTACCGGCGCAAGGATGGTTCCAAACTGTGGGGCCATCTGACCGTGTCGCTGGGCCGTGACGCCCGTCACCAACCCGCTTTTCTGATCGCCACTCTGGCCGACGCTAGCGAACGCAAGAGCGTCGAGGAACATCTGCGCGCCGCCGAAAAAATGGAAGTCATTGGAAGACTGGCGGGAGGGATAGCCCACGATTTCAATAACCTGCTGACCGGCGTACTCCTCTACTGCGACCTGCTGAGCGCGGGTTTGGAGAAGCAGTCCCGCGCCCCCAGCACCGCCCTCGGTGGCGGCGAACAATCGGACGAAACACCACCACTTCCCAGTGCGTTAAGGAGCGAACTATTCCAGCACATTGAGGAGGTTCGGCGCGCGGGCGAACAAGGCGCGGCGATGACACGGCAGCTGCTGGCCATCGCGCGCCGGCAAGCCTCGGAGCCGCGCCCCGTCTCGCTCAACGCCACCGTGGCCTCGACCGCGAATCTCCTGCGGCGGCTGATCGGAGAGCACATTGAACTGCTCCTGCACCTCGATCCCGCGCTCGACTCCGACGCCGGTCTGGTACTCGTCGATCCCGCCCAGTTGCGGCAGATCCTTCTCAACTTGGTGCTCAACGCCCGCGATTCGATGCCCCGCGGGGGAAAGATCACCGTGAGCACCTGCGCGACGCAAGCTCCCCCCGACCTCCCTCCGATCTTGCCTCTGACTTTGACCCGGATTTTGCCCGCAATGGCGGGCAGGACGGTAATCTACCGAGCCCGCGAAGCGCCATCGCGCTCGCGGTCACCGACAATGGCTGCGGCATGAGCACGGAAACTCGGGCTCGCCTCTTTGAACCGTTTTTCACCACCAAGGAGCCGGGCGCGGGCACCGGTCTTGGCCTGGCGACGGTGCAGCGCATCGTGAGCGAATCCTCGGGGACGATTTCCGTACATAGCGGCCCCGGAACGGGCACTCGGGTCGAAGTATTTTTTCCCCTGATCGGTGCTGGGACGAACTTATCTGCCACAGCCCCAGGGGCGATCGTCACGGTGTCGCCATTCATCCAGCCGCACGCGGCCGAGCCGGTCTCGCAAGCCTGCGACAAGATCATATTGCTGCTGCACGATCATGCCCCGGCGCGGAAGTCCGTGAAGTGCGCATTGCTGAGAGCCGGATATCGCGTTCTCGAAGCGTCCAACATCAACCGGGCTTTGAAGCTTCTCGCCGAACGCCAGAGGACGCCCGATCTGGCGATCGTCCATTGCACCGCGCCGGGCATGACGCGACGGGAACTCGCGGCCAGCTTACGCCGCAATCGCCCCGGAATGAAATCCCTGTTGATTTCCGGCCATCGGGTTGCCACCCAGGGCGCGGAGGCGGCGCTCGGCAAACCATTTTCCGCCAGCACTTTGATCGAACGGGTACGGGCGCTGACGGAGCGCGACGCGACCGCGCCAGCCGCTTCGCGGAAGGGCACTTCCTCGGGCCAGCGGGTTTTGCGCAAAGCGAACCCCAGCGGCCCGGAATCAGGCTGAACTTTGCTTTCGGAATCCCGCCACAAAACACGGGTATCCCAGAACCCGGTGAAACGTCCGATTCTTAATTTTCAGGAGAGAGAAACCATGCACACCGCATCGACCGCAGCCGTTCTGAGCCATGCGCCTAGCCACGCCCCGCAAATCGAAGGCGCAAATTTCCTGAACCTGCTGATCGTTGACGGCGACCAAACCATCCGCGAAGCCTGTCGCGAAGTGGCCCAGTCGCTCGGATTCAACACCCGCGTGGCGGAATCCGCGGAACAGGCCTGTGGCTTGCTTGACAGTTCCAGTGCCGACGCCGTGCTGCTCGATTTGAGGATGCCGGGGCGCGGGCGGCCTGGAGACTCTGCACACCATTAAGAAGCATCGCTCCGACGCGCTGGTCATTGTGGTGACCGGATGCGGCACCGTGAAGTCGGCGGTGCAGGCGATGAAGGATGGCGCATACGACTACGTCACCAAACCCTTCAGCATGGAAGAACTGCGTCTCTTGCTGGAGCGCGTGGCGGGGCACCTGCGGCTGAAAACGGAAAACCGCTTGCTGCGCGAAACTATCAAGTCGCGACAGGGATTCGGCAACATCATCGGGCGGTCGCCGGACATGGAAAAACTCTACCGCATCATTGCCAAAGCCGGACAAAGCGCCCACCCGGTGCTGATTCTGGGGGAAAGCGGCACCGGCAAGGAACTGGTGGCGAAATCCATACACTTCGCCGGCATGTTCCGCAACCAGCCATTTATCCCGGTCGATTGTGGGTCGCTCGTGCCCACCCTGATCGAAAGCGAATTGTTCGGCCACGTGCGCGGCGCCTTCACCGGCGCCACCAATCCCAAGGATGGACTGCTCGCCGTCGCCGAGGGCGGTACCGTGTTTCTGGACGAAATCGGCGAACTGCCCATCGATTTGCAGGCCAAACTGCTGCGCGCCATTCAGGAAAAGGAGATTCGTCCGGTGGGCAGCGTGCGCCGGGTTCCGATCAATGTGCGCATCCTGGCCGCGACCAATCGCGATTTGGAACGGTCTGTCGCGGAGGGCACTTTCCGCCGCGATCTTTTCTTTCGTCTGAATGTGCTTACCCTGCGGATTCCCCCTTTGCGCGAGCGTCGTCAGGACATCCCCCTTTTGGTGGCGCATATTCTGGAGCGCATCGGCCGCGAGGCGGCCCGGGAAAAAACCATTTCCGACGAGGCGCTCCAGGCGCTCTTAAGTTATGACTGGCCGGGCAATGTGCGGGAACTGGAAAACTCCCTGGAGCGGGCGTGCGCGCTCGGCAGCGCGCCGGAACTTCAGTTGCGCGACCTTCCCACCCAGATCTATAGCGCACCCGTCGGATTAACCGCCATTTGTCCGCCGAGTAACGGCATTGTGCCCATGGCGGAACTGGAAAAACAGACCATCCTCACGGCGCTGGCAAAGGTGAACGGAGACAAAATGCTGGCGGCCCGGCTGCTGGGTATTGGGAAGACCACGCTCTATCGCAAACTCAAGGAGTACGGCTCCCAGAATTTCCAAAATTGAAAGTCAAATTTGAAGATCAAATTGAAGATCAGGAAGACACGGGGCGCCAAAACGGGAAGTAATGCAGGAAGTCGAGCGATAACCGACTTATTTTCATGACGCGAGGTGTGGCCCGGCGCGTGCACTGGCTTCCATCATGATCCTACTAGTGACGCCGAGCCAGACCGCATCCCAATGTGCGACAGCGCTTCTGGAGGCAACCGCCGAGGAAGTCACCGCGGTCGAGAGTCTGGCGCGCGCCAGTATCTTTTTGCGCTCGGAAAGCTTTCTTGCCGTGGTCTTCGACCAATATCTTCTGGAAGCCGAGCCGCGCGAAGCCGAGAACGCGCTGGGGCAACTGGGAGGTGCCATTCCAATCCAGTTGAATCTGGCTATCTGTGGAAGGGAGCGTCTGGTGCGCGAGGTTCGTTCGGCCTTGCGGCGCCGCCTGCGGGAAGAAATTCGCGCCCGCCAGGCAGCCGTCGGCAAACTACAAAGCGAAGTGAACGGCACGGTCACCGCGTTACTGCTCTCCAGCGAACTCGCCCTCGAAATACCCGGAATCTCTCCCGCCGTCGCCGAGAGGCTCGAGTCGGTTCACTCTCTGATAAGAAAATTCCGAAATCAATTGGAGGCCGCGGCGAACTGAGGATGCACTGAACCGCTGGCGCAGGCCTGAACACCTGGATTCCGCCATGTTTCAATCGGTGCTGCAAAACGTGCCGTCCAGAGAAGTTTTCCCGCTCGTCTTTGTGTCGTCGCCAATACTTCCCACTGTAAGTCATTTATCAAGGTGAGGAAGAAATCGCTACGACAGCGCGACGAAATCGGTGAGCATCACTTCTTCCGGACGGCAGGTCGAAATTCTCACTTAGCGAAAGCGCCGGTTTACAAAAAATCATCACCTGCGACAGAATTGGTCGCGTTGATGATTGAGGCCGCCAAATGACAATCCCGCTTCGATGGGATGACCCTCTGATTCGCGGCATTTGGTGCTAACGCTGGTAACCCCACTTGACGAGTTGTACGCATCGGTTCCGCGCATAGAATGCCAGTGATGGACGACGCGACTCGGAATGAAATTGCTGAGAGCCTTGAGCAACTAGCAGCGCAGCCTGTCTGGAATGCGGAATTATGGCAGCGTTGCTATGACCTCGTGACAGCTAACCTGAAGGACGAGTTGCTAGCGTATATCCACGACGACCTCATCCACTACACGGGTACTCCACTGTTTAGGTCGGAACCTCGCCCAGCCGACCTGCAAAGGTTTTCGCAGGGATTCCGGGACATCGCGGAGGCCGTACGGTCACGGATGACGCCGACAGACTTCAAGAAACGCTATGAACTGCCGCAGTTTGAGCATCAAGAGAGGGAACTCCCACGGTGGGTCCCAGTGCCCGCTGGATTGGTTCTCGGATTGTTCACGCTGGTTTGCGGGTTTGCCTCTGCCTCCCTGTTGCTCGTGCCCAACAAAAACAGCCCCAGCCCTATTCTTGAAGTCGTCGTCGGACTTGTTCTGTTGCTTGTGTGCCTCTGGGTCCTGGAAAAGTGCCTCCGCTTAGTGACAGGACGAAAACGTAAAGGCGGCCTGTTGAGTCCCAATGCGCTGCGAGTAGTATCCTTCTTCATGCTAGTCCTTCCGGTCGCGGGATTATTCACCGGCTATTACCGGGAGATGGGTGCTGTGGCGATTTTTCAAGTAGTGACCTATTTCTTCGGGTTTTTGGGACTTCGTGCATTGGCGCGGAAGAGAGAGGCTGAGGAGTCTCAAAACGAGCGAACCAATGAGTAGTTGACGAAAAATCGCGTTCTCACCCCTTGAGTTGTTACGACCAGTTCGCAACCATTTTGCCCTTCTAGCACCAGCAGGCCTCTCAGCAATGCGCCTCCTTAACGCGCCCAACTTTCTTCTTGACCAATTCACCACTATCTCGCTAGTATTAACTAGTGAGTACTTTTGGAAGCGAAAATTGGTGGGTGGGGTGCCATTGATTTCCGGCGACCCCCGGCGATTTAATCGCCGAAATTGCTCCGAATTACAAAGTTAAGCTATTTGAATTCAATGCTTTAAATCTATGATGCTGAAAAATAAATACTTTACGTCCGTTAACGGCAATAATCGACCTAAAGCAATGATTTATAATACACTTACCGTAGATAAGTCTAAGTTATAGTTTTATATATACTTTACCGACAACTTACTCCAAGTCTTTGATTACAAAAGACCGACCATAGGGTAGGGGGGGAAGGGTACCAACTAGTAATATTGTGGCAGGAATTTTGTACGAGTCCAGCGCCGCTCGGCGCAATTTCCGGCTTTCCGCCAGCAGAGCCATCGAGTGCATCAGGTTCTGCAAAGTCACAATTCCCATCCGGTGCTGTTCATCCACCACCAGAATGATGCTCAGGTTCCGCGCCGCCGCTTTGCGGAAGGCCGACGCCAGCGACTCCTGCTTCGCCGCCATGTCGAAGATACGGTTCATCACCGCTTGCCTGTCCGCAACCTCGGTCTTACATCCCGTATAATGTGATGCTTGCCTTTGGATACTCCGTAGGCAATCCGCGCTAGTTTTGCGTACGTACTTCAAGAGGAATCGAGAAACATTTGCCTCCCGCAGACGTCAAAGAAGATTCCAACGACGCCCGACTCACAAGGTCGGTGCGCCTGGGTGACCAGGCCGCTATGGGAGAGCTCTATGATCGCTATTCCTCGCTGATATATTCCGTGGCTCTGCGCGTTCTGGGCGAGACTGGCGCCGCGGAAGACGTGTTGCAGGAGGTATTTATGCAGCTTTGGCGCAAGCCGGAAGCATTTGATTCGGCCCGCGGCAGTCTTCCGGCTTGGCTGGCGGTGATTGCGCGCAATCGCTCGATCGATGCCCTGCGCAAACGCGTGCCGCAGACCGACCTCGAAGATGTGATCCTTTCGGTGGAACCTGATCTGGCCGCGGGAGCGGAGCTTAAGCGCTCGGCGGAGCAGGTTCGCCGCCGGCTGGGCGAGATGCCGGAGTTGCAGAGGACGGCGCTGGAGATGGCATATTTCGAAGGGCTGACGCATTCGGAAATAGCCGCTAGAACCGGCACGCCGCTGGGCACGATCAAGACTCGAATTCGCAGTGGACTTACTAGTTTGCGCGCCTCCTTTGTGAAATGACCGCTCACCAACAATTCGCCGAAGACCTGGCGCTTTATGCCATGGGTTCTCTGCCCGCGGGCGAGGAGCACCGCGCGCTCGAAGCGCATCTTCAAACTTGCGGCCCTTGCCGTGAGGAGCTGATGCAGCTGCGTGGCGACATGGGTTTACTGTCTCTTTCGACGATCGGCCCCGCGCCGCCCGAGCGCTCACGGCTGCGGCTGATGAGTGCCATCGCCCGCGAGCCCCGAGCGGCGGCTACTGAGCCAGTTTTTCAACGCAGCGTTGAGCCAATGGTTGCGCGACGCAGTGAGATTGAGGCAGATACCGGACGAAGAGTCGAACGCACTGCGCCGCCCAGGCGTTGGTGGGCAATGGCGCCCTGGGCGGTCGCGGCGGCTTTCCTGATGGTCGCCGTCGTGCTGTGGAAACAAGCTGCCAATTTGCAACAGCAATTGGCCGGCCTGCAAAGCGTCTACTCCAATCAGCAGGAGGAGCTAACCCGCGCCCGCGAACTGGTAGCGACCCTCGATGCGCCCGAGTCGCAGCAGGTCACGCTGGTTGCGGTTAAGGCTTTGCCGCAACCTCATGGCAAGGCGTTTTATCGGCGCAGCACCGGCAGCCTGATCTTCCTGGCCTCCAATCTTCCGGCGCTGACCGCCGACAAGGTCTATGAACTCTGGCTGATTCCGAATGCCGGCAGCCCCGTGGCCGCCGGTGTCTTCCGTCCCGACGCGCACGGGAGCGCCGCGGTTCTGAATCCCCCTTTGTACAACGGGTTGGAGGCCAAGACCTTCGTTGTGACGCTCGAACCGGCCGGTGGTTCTCATGAAGCTCCGCGCGGGACCCCGGTGATTGTCGGCGTGGGCGAGTAAACGCACCGATTCCTTTCCCCGCGTTCCCGTTTTTCGCGCAGGGGAATCTCCCGAAGATTCTTTTTCTCTCCAAGTATCTTTTCTCTCCTGATCAATCCACCCGGCGGGCATCTGCGTACCTCCCATGAAAGCAGTTATTTTCAAAGGAGCTATCCATGAAAAATATGAACAAAAAGATGATCGTTTCCCTCGCTGGTTTGCTTGTGCTCACGGCGACCTTCGTGGTTGCGGCGGCCCAGAATCCGATGGTCGGCGGACAAGAGATGTACCCCAGCAAAGACATTATCGACAATGCCGTCCATTCCGCGGACCACACCACGCTAGTCGCGGCGGTAAAGGCAGCGGGCCTGGTCGATACCCTCAAAGGTCCCGGACCATTCACCGTATTTGCCCCGACCAACGAGGCTTTCGCGAAACTGCCCGCGGGCACGGTGGACACGTTGCTCAAGCCGGAGAATAAAGAGACTCTCACCAAGATTCTTACCTACCATGTGGTGGCTGGAAAGGTCAGCGCTGCCGACCTGGAGCGCAAGATCAAGGCGGGACATGGCATGGCGGAACTGACCACGGTGGAAGGTGGCAAGTTGTGGGCGAGCTCGCCGGATGGACAACACATTGTGCTGAAGGACGAAAAGGGCGGGACAGCGACGGTTACCATCGCAAACGTTTTTCAGTCCAATGGCGTAATCCACGTTATCGATTCCGTGCTGATGCCGAACTAATCGCAGCGCAGCCAGACGAGAAAGCCGGCCCCAAGCCGGCTTTTTTGCGTCCTAAGGCAATCCATTGCAGGAGCAATCTCCGTACCCCCAGCAAGACCGCAGCCGTAAAGGCGGCGCTCCGTTGTTCAATTCGACTCCCAGGATGGCCCTATGCAAAAAGAAAACGTACTTGAGGCAGTGAAGAAAAGCTTCGATCGCCGCAAATTCCTACGCGCCGGCGGCGTGGCAGGTTTGGGCGCAGCAGCAGCCGTTGTCATAGCCGGCGCTCCCATGGCCCAGGGTTTAGGTCCAAAATCGAATGCCAGCAGCGTTCAAGATCCCATCACCAAAGATACTCCGGCGGAAATCTTCACCGCCGCGCTGATCGCGGAGGACCTTGCTACCACTTTTTATTACAACGGACTCGTCGGCGGGGTGATTCAGGACCCGGCGCTGGCTGGCCCGGGAGGAACCGCGACGCACGTGACCGCGGCCGGCAATTTCGGCGACGTCGATTATTTGCGCGCCGCCTTGAGTGAAGAGATTACACACGCCAACCTGTTTAGGGCACTGCTTGGAATTTCCGGCTCCGCCAGCGATCCGGTCCAGACTTTTTACTTTCCCGCGGGTGTGTTTGACACGCTTACGCCGTTCATCGCGACGCTGGAAGCCCTGGAGAACGCGTTCATCAGCGCGTATATGAACGCCATCGTCGAATTCTCGCGCATGTCGGGCGTCGCCGGAAGCAATTCGGACTATACCTCCGGACAATTGTCGTACTATGCGGAAGTCGCCGCCGCCATCCTCGGGGTAGAGTGTGAGCACAGGACCCTGGGACGCGTGATCGCCAATCTGAATCCGGCGAACAATCGCAATTACGAACTGACGGATGGAATTTTCAGCGTCTACAACGGAACACATTCCGCAGTGGTTGCGCTCACCCCATTCCTCAGCTCTTCGACCGGCCCCGCATACTCCTTCGCCGATGCGCTCGCGAACGCGCCCTCGGTGGGACGGAGTGTGGGCGGAGGTTTGCCACCGAAATAGTAACTCCAGGAGTGCCCGCTTCTTACGTTTTCGTAAGGGGCGGGCGCACCCCCCAGCATTGCGCGGCGATGGACCTTATCTCCAGGCTGTCTCTTGACGAACCGAAATTACCGGCCTGGAGCGGGCTGAGATATTTGCATTGTTTCGGGACTAAGCTTTACGATGCATTGCCTCCCAAAACCTCTGCCAATGGCGCATCGAAAACCACACATAGCGGTAATCGGGGCGGGCGCATTTGGCGGATGGGCTGCCCTGTATCTTCTCCGCGGTGGAGCGCACGTCACGCTCATCGATTCCTGGGGGCCGGGAAATTCGCGCGCCTCTTCGGGAGGAGATACGCGGATCATCCGCAGCGCGTATGGGCCCGAACTGCATTACACCCAGTTGGCCGCCCGCGCCCTCACTTTGTGGAAACAACACGAATCCGAGTGGAAATGCCGCTTCTATTTTCCCGCCGGAGTACTGTGGATGGCCGAGGCCGATGACAGCTACGAGCGCGCCTCGCTGGCCTGCCTGAAGGCTGCTGGAGTTACCTATCAGCAACTCAGCGCGGATGAACTCAGGAACCGATGGCCGCAAATTAACTTCGAAAGAGTCGTGTGGGGCATCTACGAACCGCAGGGCGGGTTCCTGCTGGCACGCGCATCCGCTCAGGCCGTGGTCGAGCGCTTCGTCAGCGAAGGCGGCAAATATCGACAGCTCGCGGTCGCCGCCGAGAATCTGGAAGACCGTCCCTGCAAATCTCTGGCGCTGTCGGATGGATCCTCGCTGGCAGCTGACCACTATGTGTTCGCCTGCGGGCCCTGGTTGGGAAGGCTCTTCCCGACCACGATTGCTCCGCATTTTTGTGCGACGCGACAGGAAGTGTTTTTCTTTGGCACTCCGCTGGGAGATGCGCGCTTCGATGAGGGCAGAATTCCCGTATGGGGGGACCACAGCGACCACTTCATGTATGGCATTCCCGGTAATCAGGGGCGCGGCTTTAAAGTAGCCGACGACACGCGCGGACCGGAGTTCGATCCCACTTCGGGCCAGCGACTGGCTACTCGAGGTTGGTCTGAGCAACGTGCGCCGCTACCTGGGTTACCGTTTCCCGGGTATGCAAAACGCGCCCTTGCTCGAATCGCGCGTCTGCCAATACGAAAATACGAGCGATGGAAATTTCATCGTCGACCGCCACCCGGGGAACGAAGATATTTGGCTCGTCGGCGGCGGCTCCGGACACGGCTTCAAACACGGCCCCGCGCTGGGAGAAATGCTGGCCCGGTTGCTGCTCAAGGACGAAGTGGCAGACACGTACTACCGTCTGGCACGATTCCACACGCCACCCCAATCACCCCACCGCTGAAAATCCGGCCTCGCATTCTTCGCCTGAATTTACTCACTAGTGCATTCATCACCAACTGGTTGTGCCGCCGTCACTGACTTCCATTAGCCGGGCATGCGAAGGTATTGCTATCGCCACTCATCTTCCGGCCCCAGAAAGGAAAATTGGTGAAACGATTCCTCGCAACAGTGATTTTTCTGAACCTGCTGCACTGGACCTCCGCACAGGTTCTTCAGGGTAAAGCGACGCTGGCGGGCCAGGCCGTCGCGGTCAGCGGACACAATGCCACGCTGACGTGGAACGTCGTTGCAAACGCGGCCAGTTATAACCTCTACCGGGGAGCTGTGTCTGGAGGGCCTTACGTGCTGATCGCTTCGGGAATTGCCGGCACTACTTATACCGACACGAGTGTTGGCCAGAATCAAACTGTCTACTACGTTGCCACCTCGGTTGTCGGCCAGAAGGAAAGCGGCTTCAGCAATGAAACGATCGCGGTCATTCCATAGAAAACGAGAACATAATAAAGGAGCTGGAGTGAAATTTTTTGTCTTGATCGCATTGTCGATCCTCGCGCCGGGAGTCTCCGCCGCGCAATGCGGCGCTGGAACCACGGGCACGAATTGCATCGGACCGCTGACGGTACAGCCTCCTCCCGGGAACAAAAGCCAGTCTTCCATCACTCTGATCGACCTCGGATTGCCGGTTCCCGCGCCGGCCTCGGGACTGTACACACTTTCGATCGCCAGCGGCGTGCTGATGGAAACGGACAACGGTAATAGCTATCACTCACTGGTGGGTTCACCGGGAGCGACCGGACCGGCGGGTGCAAACGGTGCGGTCGGCCCCTCCGGAGCACAGGGTCCAACCGGCGCAACGGGAACCATGCCCGCTCCCGCTGACTATGGTTTCTCTGGCTGGGGATCATTCACCGCGAACCCTGGGTGGAGCGAAATCGGCAATGCGCTGTATCGCAACCAGATCGATATGCTGAGCGCGAACGAAGTGCGGCTTGTACTGAGCCTTGGAATGAACGCCTTGCCCAGCGGAAGTTTCGCGGAGGCGGAATATACGCCGGATGGAGTCAACTGGTTCGCGTTGTCAGGAAGGGTTTCGCTGACCAAGTCCTATGGACTTTATTTCAGCGGCTGGCAGGGGATGCCCACGGGGTCTACCGGCGATTACATGGTGCGAATCGTTACGTTTAATTCCAGCGGCAGCGTAACGCCGGTGAGTTTGTATCAATTGCATTTGCAGATCAAGTAGCCATACAACCGGTTGGTCTTCCGCGTTTTCGAACTGCGCCGGCGCAAAGTAATTTGTCTTCGCCGCGGGCTCGATCACTGAATCTGAATCACGCTTTCCGTGCTGCCGGCCTTGATCTCTTCCACGCGCGCCTCCACCTTGCGGGCAAAAGCGAATAACGACTTGGCATGCGAGGAATCCTCTCCCAGCAGGACTGTCGGGTTGCCGCTGTCGCCGGACTTGCGAATTTCGGGATCGAGTTCGATATTTCCGAGGAAGGCGATGCCGAATTGTTTCGCGGTCTTTTCCGCGCCGCCGCGGGAGAAGACATCGATTTCATGGCGACAGTGGGGACAGACGAAGTAACTCATGTTCTCGACCATGCCCACGATATCCACTTTCATCTGGCGGAACATTTCTATGGCTTTGCGCGCATCCTGAAGGGAAACGTCGGAGGGAGTGGACACCACGATGGCGCCGGTCAATGGAACAGTCTGAATCAGGGACAAGGCCACGTCGCCGGTTCCCGGAGGAAGGTCGATGACAAGATAGTCAAGCTGTCCCCACTGCACCGATCCGAGAAATTGTTTGATAATCGAATGAAGCATGGGACCGCGCCAGATGAGCGGTTTATCTCCGGGGTTGAGAAAACCGACGGAAATGACTTTCAGTCCGTATGCGTCGATGGGCGCAATCTGATTATCGCCCAGCACCTTCGGTTGCTCATTCGTCCCCAACATGAGAGGCACGTTCGGCCCGTAAACATCGCCATCGAGCAACCCAACTTTATAGCCCATCCGGGTGAGTGCGATCGAGAGATTCACGGCGAGAGTCGTCTTGCCGACTCCGCCCTTGCCGGAACCGACCGCGATGATTGCGTTCACGCCGGGCAGTGGTTGAGGAGTGGGCTGCTGCTGCCCGGGATGATGGGAATGAGCGCTCATGAGTCGATTATACGGGAGGGGAGCGCGGCAGATCGCAACTTGCAAGCCGATGCCCTTCTCAATTTCGATTTTGGAGAGAGCTGTTAATAGTGTCCTTCCGCAACTTGTACTTTGCCCCGAAACATGTAGTAGACGAAGATAAAATAGGCAATGGCCAGCGCCGCAGCCAAAGTCCACCATACTAATCCGACGCCCAACCCGTAACGTGCCGCCGCGGTGTTGTAGATAGTGAGATCGTACTGGTGATCGCGGGCGGACAGGACCACGGGATAGAGTGCCAGTGCGGCGCCCACCAGCATGAAGGCGATATAGCTGCTGGAAGCGGCGAACGCAAGCTTTTCTTTACCTTTCGGATTGGCCCAGAGCATAACTCCAAGGCTGGCCACCACTATGATCGGCACGAGCAGACTGGCCTTGTGCTGCTGGTAGTTTGTCATAATGCCGGGCCGGATGAAGTAAGTCGCGATTAGAGCTATGAAAGTCAGGAAAAACTGTATCGGCCAGCACAGCAGGGCGAGACCCCGCGCGCGCCGACCCAGATCGGCGTCGGTCTTGAGCGCAACATAGTAAGACCCGTGCGCGGTGAGGGTGACCAGCGCCGTCACCCCAATGAGCACCGTATACCAGTCAAGAATGCCGGTTTGCGGGCCGAGTTTCCAATCCGTCCAGAGCGGTTCGAAGAAATAGCCGGAGGCATCCAGCGGGACCCCGCGCACCACGTTGCCCAGCGCGGCTCCGAAAAACACCGCCAGCAAAATACTGGAAACGCTGAAGACCGCGTCGAAGAAGGCCTGCCACACCGGGCTATCGACGTGGGCGCGGAATTCAATGCCGACTCCACGTAGAATCAGTAGCCATAGAACCATCATTAATGGGAGATAGAATCCGCTGAAGCTCGACGCGTAGAGCTTGGGGAAAGCGAAATAGAGGGTGCCCCCGGCGGCAATCAGCCAAACCTCGTTTCCGTCCCACACCGGGCCGATGGCGCGCAAAACCCGGCGGCGTTCATCATTAGTTTTTGCGGCAATCACATAAATCACGCCCGCGCCCAGATCGAAGCCGTCGAGCACAACATAGGCCGCGATCATCGCCGCGACAATGCAGAACCAGAGGCTCGCCATAACTAAATTACCTCCGCGGCGAGTTCTGAAATCGAGCCGGTAACCGGACCCTGATCAATCTCTTTCCAGATAAGGAACAACCCGAGCATGCCAAGCACCATGTAGAGACCCATGAATCCCAGAAGGGTAAACATACCGTTGCCGGCGGAGACGAGTTTCGAGTATCCATCCGCGGTGCGCATCAGTCCATAAATCAGCCAGGGTTGACGCCCCAGTTCAGCGGTCATCCATCCGGCGGTATTTGCGATGTAAGGGAACGGCGCCGCTAGCATGAGGATCCAAAGCATCCACCGGGAGTGAAAGAGCGTTCCCCGCCACAGCAGAAACATTGCCACTACTGTAATCGCAATGAAGAGAGTTCCCAGTCCCACCATGATGTGGTAGCTGTAATAAAGTAAGGAGATATTATCGGGCCAATCGCTTTTTGGAAATGCGTCAAGACCAGTAACCTGGGCGTTCCACCGCCGGTAAGTCAGCATGCTCAATACTTTTGGAACGACGATGGGATTATCTATCCTACCTTGCGCAGTGTTCGGTTGGCCTATGAGTACGAGGGGAGCCCCCGCCTGCCCTTGAAATAAGCCTTCCATCGCCGCCAGCGTAACTGGTTGCAGGTCGGTCACCATCTTGCCCTGCCTGTCTCCAGTCGGGAATACCTGTAACACGCTGAATAGGAATCCGGCGATTACTCCCGTCCTGACGAAGATGCGGGCGTGTGCCGTCCACTTACCCGACAACAGATAAAATGCGCCGACGGCCGTCATGATGAAAGCGCCGGTAATCACGGCGCCGGACATATTATGGGCATATTGCCAACCCGCCCACGGGTTCAGAACAAACTTCCAAAAGCCCGCGAGTTGCAGGCTGCCATCCGCGGCCGTGGTGTAACCGACGGGATGTTGCATGAAGGCATCGGTGGCGATAATAAAGTAACCCGACAACCACGAACCCGCAAACACTGCAAAAGCAACGAGCCAGTGCGCCTTTGGGGTCAATCGCTTATCTCCGAAAAGGAATAATCCAAGGAACGCGGATTCCAGAAAAAAAGCGAACATTCCTTCCATAGCCAGGGTCTGGCCAATCACTCCGCCTGCGAATTGCGAAAATATCGACCAGTTAGTACCGAACTGAAATTCCATGGGGATTCCAGTTACAACACCCAATAAGAAGTTGATGCCGAATATCTTTGCCCAAAAGCGGGCGGCGTCGTTGTAGGCGGCGTCATTGCGACGAACGGCGACAGTCTTGAGCACGACGATCAGCAAGGCGAGACCCATGGTTAATTGCGGAAAAAGGTAGTGGAAGGTCGCGGTGAAGGCGAAATGAAGGCGGTGAACCAGAAGGGCGCTGTCCATATAGGTCTTGGGTGTTAGGTGTTAGCGTTAGGTGTTAGGTGCTGGGTTCGGCTGGCTCCTGACTTCCTTTCGGCGAAAAGATTCCGCTCGGCGTATCTCGCGTCGGCGGTAGGCCCCTTCATAACGCCGCTTTTCGTCGTCGGTCTCGGGTACAACGGGACACACGGGTAACCGATTCAGGGCAGCGTCCACGGCTACAAAAGTAAGATACGCGGAACTGACGTGGCGACTCTCTTCATCCCGATAGTTTTCCACCCACACTTTTACGCCCACTTCCATAGAAGTATGGAAAACGCGATTGACGGAAGATCGCAGGACCACGAAGTCGCCCACGCGGACGGGCACGAGAAAATCCATATGATCGACGGACGCGGTCACCACATAGGCGCGCGAATGGCGGTGCGCCGCCATCGCCCCGGCCAGGTCGATCCAGTGCATAAGACGGCCGCCCAAAAGCGCGTTCAAGGGATTAGCGTCGTTGGGCAGAACGATCTCGGTCATTTCGGAGATCGATTCCCGCACCGGCCGCGACTGCGTCGATCTCGCTTTTTCGGAATCTTTCATTTCTTTTTGACTTATATCGATTTTCGACGGTGCCGCTCAAATCGATACAACACCGCTCTGTCTGGAGCGGTACGCTTCGAGGTAGCAGGCAGCCAGCCCGAATACGCGTTCATCAGGGTGCGAATTCAGCCACGCGCCGGTTATCAGGTCGAAAGTCAGTTTCCCATGTTCGATAGGAGCGTGAGCGAACTCGCAAACAAAGCACAAAGTGATCTGCTCCGGGCTGGCGTGCGCAACTGAAAAACGCACCGCGTCCCAATCCCGATCCTGGGGAAGATGAGGACAAGCAAGGGCATAACCGAGATTGCAGAACTCCCTGATATGCAGGTCGGACGCCGCCATTTCTTCCCCGGAGGCGCGGCAGTTTCCGATCCATCCCGCTCCCAGCGGCAAACGAGCGGGATGGGGCCAGGAGCCATCATTCACGATTTGTCGCGGCACAAAAAACGGGCAGGCCAAGAGCGCTTCCTCTTCAGAACACGCCATTGTAACGCGCCCCATGATATGAAAGGGTAGGCTTTTTGCTCGTCCCAAAATCTCAAAGCCAGCAAGTGAGACTCCTTTTCATGGATCGCATTGCCCTGCTAACTGAAGTTCTCGCCGCCAACCCGGAAGATTCCTTTGCCCGCTACGGACTCGCCATGGAGTACTCCAAACTTGGCCAAATTGAACCGGCACTCCAGGAATTCAAAACTTTGACCGAGAAAAACGCCGACTATTCGGCAGCCTACTTCATGGCCGCGCAGGCGCTGGCCAATGCCAGCCGAACTGACGAGGCGAAGCGCTGGCTGGTGGACGGCATTTCTGCCGCGCGCCGCACCGGCAATACTCACGCTCAATCCGAGATGACGGCGATGCTCGAGGAAATCGGCGATTAGGACCAGAAGCACAACGATCGAAACTCGCTTCATCCGCAGCGTAGCCCTGTCGCAGCAAGTTTGACTTGCCCGAAGGCCGCAGCCTAACATGAGCGTTCCTACAGGAGTGTTCCCTGCCATGATCGGCCAGACGGTCTCCCACTACCGGGTTCTTTCGCAGTTGGGCGGCGGAGGGATGGGCGTCGTCTACGAGGCCGAGGACGTCAATCTGGGACGCCACGTCGCGCTAAAATTCCTGCCTGTCGAGACGGAAAAGGATCCCCTCGCGCTGGAGCGTTTCCAGCGCGAGGCGCGCGCCGCCTCCGCTCTGAATCACCCCAGCATTTGCACCATCTACGAGGTGGGGGTGGATGCCGGACGGCACTTCATTGCTATGGAGTTGATGGAAGGCGAGACGCTCAAGAGCCGGATCCAGCGCCAACTGCTGGAATTAGAGCAACTGCTCGACCTGGGCACGCAGATCGCCGACGCGCTCGACGCCGCCCACGTCAAGGGGATCATTCATCGCGACATCAAGCCAGCCAACATATTCGTGACCACCCGGAACCAGGCGAAGATTCTCGATTTCGGCCTGGCTAAGCAAACCGGCAAGCCTTCCCTTTACTCCGCCGCTACCGTGGGCTCGGCGGAAGCCACAGATCCATTTCTAACCAGTCCGGGTTCAACCGTGGGCACGGTGGTATACATGTCGCCGGAGCAGGCGCGCGGCAAAGATCTCGACACCCGCACCGACCTATTCTCTTTTGGCGCAGTCCTTTATGAAATGGCCACTGGAGCGACGCCCTTTCGTGGAGATACTTCCGCCGTCATTTTTGACGCAATTCTGAATCGCCCGCCGGCCCCGGCGGCGCGGCTCAATCCCGACCTGCCTCCGCAATTCGAGGAAATTCTCAACAAGCTCCTGGAAAAGGATCGCGACCTGCGTTACCAAAGCGCCGCCGACGTGCGTTCGGATTTGAAGCGGCTGAAGCGTGACTCGGAATCGGGCGCCATCACGGCGGCCACTTCGTCGAGTTCTTCCATCCGCAGAGCGTCGCTCGCCCCGCTTCCAACGTCGGGCGGAAAGCTTTCCCGCTGGCTGATACCCGTTATCGTCGTCGCCCTGGCGGCGGCAGGGATCGCCTTCGTATTTCTTAAGCGCGGGCATGCGCTCACCGAGAAAGATTCCATCCTGATCGCCGATCTCGTCAACACGACCAGCGATCCCGTCTTCGACGGCACGCTGAAGAAGGCGTTGGTGGTGGACCTCGGACAGTCCCCTTATCTCAATGTCTTTCCCGACCAGAAGATACGCCAAACCCTGCAGTTCATGGGCCGGAATCCCGGGGATCGCATCACCAGCGATGTGGGACGGGAAATCTGCCAGCGCGATGGCATCAAGGCCATGCTCAACGGCAGCATCGACAGCGTGGGCGGGCAATATCTGATTACGCTCGAAGCCACTAATGTCGCTTCCGGCGATTCGCTGGGGCGCCAGCAGGCGCAAGCCGACCGCAAGGAAGATGTGTTAAGTGCGCTGCACAGCGCCGCCACCAAGCTACGCGGACAACTCGGCGAGTCGCTGTCCATGGTGCAGAAGTACGACATGTCATTGTCGCAGGCCACAACCTCCTCACTCGAAGCATTGAAATCGCTGACTCTGGGCGACGCCAGGCACAATCTGGGCGACGATCTCGGAGCCATCCCCGATTACCAGCGAGCGATTGAGATCGATCCCAATTTCGCCATGGCTTACGCGCGACTCGGAGTCGTCTATAACAACCTTGGGCAAACCGAGTTATCGGAGAAAAATCGGCAGAAGGCGTTCGAGCTGCGGGACCGCACCAGTGAGCGCGAGAAACTCTATATCACGTCTCATTATTACGCCGACAGCGGTCAACTCGACAAGGGCATCACGGCGCTGGAACTTTACAAGCAGACTTATCCGCGCGATCCCATCCCATTCAATAACCTGGCACTTCTTTATAACAGCCTGGGGCAGTTCGACAACGGATTGGAAAATGCCAAGCGCTCGGTAGAACTGGATCCCGAGATGCAATCCGGATACGGGCAAGTGGCGATGGCCTATGCTGGCATGAATCGGGTAGAGGAGGCGCGCGCCACCATCAACAGCGCGCTCCAGCACAAGGGATCGGCTTCCAGCCTGCATGTTTGGCTTGCGTCTTTGGATTTGGCGGCTGGGCGGACGGACGACATGGAGAAGGAGTTGCAGACGGCCTCCGGCACGCCGGACGGCCAGCTCGCCGTGCTGCAATTTCGATTTGCCCTGGCCTTCGCGCGCGGACAGGTCCTGAAGGCGCGGGACTTCGTGCGCCAGGCCAAGGACTTACTCGAACGGTTGCACCTGCAAGGCGCGGCCGATGTGGATTCGCAGGTCGCGAGTTTGGAGGTGCTGGTGGGCAATGACGCCGAAGCCAAGCGGCTGTCGGAAAATGCCCTCCGCCAGTCGCGAACGCTTTCGGTCACGGGTAATGTGGCGACGGTTTTCGCCATTTTGGGCGAGGAGCAAAAAGCGACCGCGCTGGTCGATGAAATCCAGCGCACTCGTCCGAATGACACGCTGGCCATCAATGTGACTGTCCCGGTGATTCGCGCGATTGAAGCGCTCCACCCGTCGCAGCCGGAGAAGGGTGACCCGGCGCGGGCCATCGACTACCTGAATACCGCCGCTTTGTACGGACGGGCAAACGCCGGCGTCTTTTTTGTGCGCGGGCTCGCGGAGAAGCAGGCGCAGCGCTACTCCGAAGCACAGCAGGAATTTCAAAAAGTAATGGACATGAGACCGCACAGCGGCCCCGACCTGATCTTCATCTCGACGCAGTTGGAGATGGCCAGAGTTTTTCAGAAGCAAGGCGACACCGCCAAAGCGCGCATCGCTTACCAAAATGTTCTCGCCGAATGGAAAGACGCCGACCCCGACGTGCCGCTGCTCCACGAAATCAAAGCTGAGTACGCCAAGCTGCAATAACAAATCTGGGATTTCATAGATTTTCTGTGGGCTTCGAGATATTCTCCGCGCCGATACTTGCCATCGAATTTTTCCGTGCGTCAAGACACTGGTCCCTGGCTCCCTCTCATCTATAATTCCGCGAATTATTAAGTGGTATGGCACGTGCTTGCGCAATAGATTCACCTCTGTTGATTCCAAGGTCTGATTAGGAGAGAGAGTTATGAATCTGCGAAAGTTGTCATTGCCTGTGGCCCTCGCGGTGGTCGCGATTGCCATAACTGCCTCCGCGCAAACCTTTCGTGGTGGAATCGTCGGCACGATCTCCGATGCCAGCGGGGCGGCGGTGCCCGACGTCAAGGTGTTGGCGACCGACACAGGCACGGGACTGGTCCGCGAAACCACGAGCGACGCGGACGGAAACTACAGTTTTACCGAGCTTCCGCTCGGTACGTACACCGTGACCGGAGTTAAGCAGGGCTTCCGCACTCAGCTCGCCACCAACATTCAAGTGGCGGTGGAAGGCCCGCAGCGGGCGAACCTGACTCTGACGCCGGGGCGGGTGGAGGAAAAAATCGAGGTGCAGGCCGATGTCCCGCTGGTGGAAACCAGCAGCAACACGCTGGGGGGAACGATCGAGGCGGAACAGTTCAAAGACCTGCCGGTGAATGGGCGTGACTTCATGAAGATGTTGACGGCGATCCCCGGCGCTAACGCCGATCCCAGTTCGGTGAACGATTCCCCGGGATCGTTTGGGGTGTTTTCGGTGAACGGCAACCGCGGACGGTCGAATAACTTTCTGCTCGACGGCACCGACATGAACGATGGCTTCCGCAACGATAACGCCATCAATGAGGGAGGGGTGTTTGGCATTCCCGCAACGCTGTTGCCGGTGGATGCGATCGAAGAAATGGCCATCCTCAATAACACGGAAGCCGAGTACGGGCGGAATTCCGGATCGATCGTCAACATCGTGACCAAGTCCGGAAGCAATCGGCTGCATGGCTCGGCATTTGAGTATTTCCGCAACAACGCACTCGATGCGCGCAACTATTTCAACGCCGATCCGGCCACCCAGAACGCGTTTCACAATAACCAGTTTGGCGGGTCGCTGAGCGGACCTATCTTCAAGGACAAGACGTTCTTCCTCTTTTCCTACGAAGGACAGCGGGAGCGCGTGGGCTTTCCGGCGCCGGCGACAGTGCCTTCGCAGGCCGATATTGCCGCCGCCATCGCCGACAATGAGGGCGTGGTCAATCCGATTATTCAGAACATCCTCAACCTGAATCCCTGGGGTCCTCTGCCTGCGTCGAATGAAGTGGAAGAAATCGATGACCCTTCCACCAATCGCCTGGACAGCCTGATTGCGAAAGTCGACCAGCATGTCGGGCGTGACGACGTGCTCACGGGGCGCTATTACTTCGGCGATAGCAGTCAGAGTGCGCCGCTGGCAATTGTCGGGGGCAACGTGCTGCCAGGGTATAACACGGTGGTGCCCACCCGGGTGCAGGTGGTTTCGCTCTCCTACACCCACGTCATTTCGCCCAAGCTGCTGGCGGAGTTTCGGGGCGGATGGAACCGGTTCGCGGAGACGTTTTCCGGGCAGGACGTGAAAACCGATCCCGCCAGCCTGGGCTTGAACACTTCCAATGCCGACTTCAGCAACCTGGATTACGGTTTGCCTGTGATCAGCGTTTCCGGCTTCGCCGGTCTGGGCGCGAACAAAACCGTGCCCCGCGGCCGGGTCGACAGCAACCTGCAATACCTCAACAACTTTTCCTACAACCGGGGAGCCCACAATTGGAAATTCGGCTACGAATTCCGGCGGACTTCGGTCAACCAATATTTTGACTTGAACCATCGCGGCAAGCTTTTTTTCGATTCCCTGGATGACTTTATTGCCGGCAATGTCAGCGGCGGGGGAAGCCAGACCGAGGGCAATTCGCGGCGCGACACCTACCAGAATAGTCACGCCCTTTATCTGCAAGACAACTTCCGCCTGTCGCAACGGATCACGCTCAATTACGGCATGCGCTGGGATTACTATGGCGTCATCGGGGAGAAAAACCATCTTTTCAGCTTGCTCAACTCGTCCGACAACCTGGTGCAGGTGGGGACCGATGGCGGACCGGGAAGCCTGTATCCAAAGGATTTCAATAATTTCTCGCCGCGTGTGGGCATCGCCTGGGATGTGCGGGGAACAGGCAAGACAGTGGTACGGGCAGGCTATGGATTTTCCTATGACGCCTTCTCGCAGGATTTTTTCGCGGGGCAAGCGCCCTACACTTCCAGCAACGCCGGGCCGCTGTTCAACGACGTCGGTCCGCGGCCCATCACATACGGTGGAGTCGATGCCAACGCCTTGCAGGCGGTGGCTTGCGGAACGCCCGGTTCGATTGCAGTCCCCAACTCGGCCACTTGCACCGGGCCCGTGTACAGCGGGTTCGGCCCCGCCGACGTCTTCACCGTAGACCAGCGCCTGCGAACCCCTTACGTGCAGAATTTCAACCTCAATGTCGAACAGGCGCTCGCTCCGAAGACCTCCATTTCCGTGGCCTATGTGGGTTCGACGGGACGCAAACTTTTCAGTTTCACCGATCTTAACCAGGCTCCCCCCGCCACCGGCATCCGCCCTATTGCGACCTATGACTACGTCCTGAATTTCGAGTCGGAGGCGAGTTCGAGTTACAACTCGCTGCAAGTGCGACTGAACGTGCGCGACCTGCATGGCTTCACTTCGACCGTGAACTATACCTATAGCCACTCCATCGACACCGCCAGCGACGGCCAGGACTATGCGCCCTTCCAGGCGCAGCCGCAAAACAGTTTCAATATGGCGGCGGAACGGGGAAATTCCGGCTTCGACGTGCGCCAGCGTTTCAGCTGGCTTTGGAACTACAACCTGCCCGAAGCGCGCTCCATGCACCGCTTGACCGGCGGCTGGAGTGTCAGCGGAGTGGTGTCGCTGGCGACCGGAATGCCTTTCACGGTGATGGATTACGGCAATTTCGACAATACCGGCGAGTACTATGAGCGGCCCGATCTGATTGGGAATCCCTGGGCCGGGACCAGCAGCCCCGACAACTTCCTGAATCTCTCCGCTTTCGCCGCGCCTTGCGCCAGCCCGACACTTGATGAGACGTGCGACGCTGGCGCGCGCTTCGGCAATTCGCCGCGCAACGGATTTTACGGGCCCCACTACCGCAACTTCGATTTCTCGCTGAGCAAAAACACTAAACTTACCGAACGGCTCAACATGGAGTTGAGAGGCGATTTCTTCAACATTTTCAACCACCCCAACTTTGCCAACCCCCTGCTGCCGAGCTTCAACGTCAACTGGGATGTGAATGGACTGACCACCGCTCCCGGCGGCGGCATCATCGGCACCGGTTTCTTCCCCTTGGGGGTGACACCCGACGTGGGAGCACAAAACCCATTTCTCGGCGGCGGGGGGCCGCGCGATATCCAGGTTTCGGTGCGCTTCTCGTTCTAGGGCGAGAGCGGCACGCGCAACTGGAGTAAACTTCACGAATCATGCCTGACAAGCCTACCGCCGACGAAAGACGGGCTCGTCAGCGGACCCCGGTTCGCGTTCCGGTCAAGGTTCGTCATGCAGACGGCGAACATCAGGGCCTGACCCGCGATCTGAGTTCCTCTGGAATCTTTCTCTATTCGGATTCGCAAATCAAGGCAGGCTCGAAACTGGAACTGGTCATTATGCTGCCTCCCGGCTTGGGCTTCGGGGCTGGCGGATGGACGCTCTGCGAAGCTTCCGTCATCCGGGTGGAGGAATCCCAGGGCCACGGCATGGGTATCGCCGCCACCCTCAACCGCATTGCGCTCCTGCCGGAACTCGCCTGACGGCAGCTTCCACCCCCGGCCCGGGTGCCGCAATGGAATTCTCTTAAAACATAAAAGATTGCTTCCCATTGCCCCGTCCCTGGTGCAATAATGATCGGCCTTGAAGCAAAGGAGGATTGACCGTCTGCTTCAATCGGGGCTCAGCCATGTGGATTGACAAACTCATCGACGGCGTTCTTGAACTGGACACGCCGATCGGACCGCGATACGTGGAACTGGACTTCACGCAACGCGCATACATGATGTGGACATTTCGCAATTTCTTTTCCCTGCCACAGCAAGTCTTGCTTCCCTGGGAACGCCAACTCATCGATCGCCTGCGGACGGAAAACCGTTTTGTATCACGCACACGCATCGGTTCGCCCGAGCGTCCGGTGATCGGTCGAGTGGAGCAGCGTGCCCCGGTGACCGCAGAAGTCGTGTCGATCCGGAACTCATCGCCGCGCAAACCCGTGTCCGCTTCCGCCGCAGCCACCACCGAGCAAAACCGGGAAGCGGCGTCAGCCTAGGGGATGAAAGAAATATTGCGAGTATCGGCCGCAAATAAAATTCGCTCTGCACTCCGACCCAACAAGCCCTGGCAACCGACCCTATCCCAGCGGATGTTATAATCCCACCTTGCCCAATCCACGCCGTAAAGCGCGGGCGCGTAGCTCAATTGGCAGAGCAACTGACTCTTAATCAGTAGGTTGTAGGTTCGATTCCTTCCGCGCTCACCACTCTCTTCCTTAATATAGCTATCCTGCGAATTAGCCCGTGGTTGTTGACGTTTCGTGACCACTGGAATACTGTTCGAATACAGTCCGTTTCAGTCGCCGCGGATACACGGCGGATACACGGGAAGGGGCGCGGACATGAACACCCACATCACCCAGAGGTCAGTGGAGGCGGCCAAGCCGCCCGCGAGCGGCTACCGCATTCTCTTCGACGACAAGATCGCCGGCTTCGGCGTCCGCGTGACGGCTGCCGGTGCAAAGTCATTCGTCCTCAACTACCGCGTCGGCGGCGACAAGCGCCGCCACACCATCGGCTCGTGGCCGAAGTGGACGGCGGACGCGGCGCGCGACGAGGCGGCCAACGTGTTGCTCCCGGCCATCAACAAGAAGGGCGCCGAATCGGTTCGCGACAAGAAGGCCCTGCGCGAAGAGCCGAAGCTGGCCGCCCTGGCGAATGACTACCTCGAGCAGCACGCCAACGTGAGGAAGCGGGATAAGTCCATCTACGAGGACAAGCGGATGCTCAACAAGATCATCCTGCCGAAGCTGGGCACGCTGCGCGTCTCGGCCGTCAGCAAGCGCCACATCCGGTCGCTCCACAACTCGCTGAGGAAGACGCCCTACCAGGCGAACCGGGTCCTGGCTCTGCTCAGCAAGATGTTCACGCTCGCGATGGAGGACGGCCTGCGGCCCGACAATCCGGCGAAGGGCGTTGAGCGCTTCCAGGAGGACAAGCGCGAAACGTGGTTAACCGTCGACCAGCTCCATGCCTTCGGACGCGCTGGACGCCTACGCCGAGCAGGACGCCGCCGACGCGCTGCGGTTGCTCATCGTCACCGGCGCGAGACCGGATGAGGTGATCGGCGCGACGTGGCCGATGTTCGACCTCCAGCGCCGCATCTGGACGAAGCCGAGCCATCACACCAAGGAGAGAAAGATCGAACACGCACCGCTCAACGGAGGCGCGCTGCTTATTCTGCGGCGCATGGCGGAGCACAAGACTGGCATCCACCTGTTCCCCGGTCGCGAATCGGTTGACCCGAAGAAGCAGCGGACTGCGCGCACCACGCTGAGAAACGCATGGAAGCAGGTGTGCAAGGCCGCAGGATTAGCAACGCAGTATCACGTCAAGGGGAAGCGCGGGAAGCCGCTGCCGCGCTGGAAACCGAACGTCCGCATCTACGACTTGCGACACACATTCGCGTCCCACTTGGTCTCGCGGAACTGGTCGCTCCCGCTGGTGGGCAAACTTCTCGGCCAGGTGCGGCCGGAAACGACCGCGCGGTACGCGCATATCGCGGACGGGGCGCAGCGCGAGGTCGCCAATGACTTCGACAACGTGATGGAGATGAAGAGGCTGGCCTGAGCTCGGCACTGGGCCTCTTCCCGCACTTGCGCCGGAGTTGCCGATCGCCTTACGCTTGGCATCGGAGGCGATCATGGCGAGAACGTCGAGTGAAGATTCCTTCATCAAGGGCGAGATCGGTCCGCGCTCGGTCGCGCCGGCCTGCCGCCCGACCACCGCATCGGCGGCATCCTTGACTTCCACTCTGGCATAGTCTCGACCGGGCGCGACTTCATCGTGCGCTGCGACGGGATGAGCTGGACCAGAAGGTGGCCGAGATGCGGAAGGACGCGCGGTACTTCGAGCAACCATCCGGGAAAGTGGATCACAAGGACATAGGCAGACTCCGAGAGTCCTTTGCCGACATCGCGGCCGGGCGGACGGTCGTCGAGTAAATGAGCGACGGCCCGGTTCACCTGCTGGAAAGCTACGGCCCGGCGCGACGCGGACGCTGTGCGGCCTCGATGTCCCGGCAGTGTGGGGTTCGGCTCGCGGCAACCTGCCATGGGCGCACGTAGGGCACGAGACCTGCGCGGACCCGTTGTTCTTTTTGTTTGTCGAACGGTGCTAAAATCCCGCCCATGAAACGTTTAGTTCTCACTGGCCTGATGCTCACGGCTTCGCTCGTCGCGGCTTCACTCGCTGGACAAGTCGAACACGCACCCACGGTCGCACAATGCCAAGCCGACCAGCGACTCTGGCTTTCCCAGATGGAGTCTGACCACGGTCAAGGGAGCCTTCGGCGGCCCGCCCGGCGAGATTCGGCCGATCATCGAGTATTGCGGGGGGACTGAAGTCGGCGGCGCATATATCACGAGTACTCTGCTTGAACCAAACGAACCATCCACTTTCAACTCCAAAGCGATGGGGAGCGACTTTGTTATCTTGGATTCGAACGGGCGAGAGTGCTCGGCGGGCGAAGTATGCGAAGTGTTTCTGAAGCCTCCCGCACTCGGTCTCACCACCCGGTTGCTCAACCGCGACAACTTTGAAGTCTATTATGCTGGATGCCCATCGATGGATGGCATCCCGCTTCGCCGACACGGAGATTTACTAGCTGTGGAGGCGGGAGGACGATATCGCTCTCTTGGCCGGGCGGACGATACGATGAACCTGGGCGGCATCAAGACAAGTTCCGCCGAGATCGAACAAGCTTTCGCGGGGCTGCCCGGCATCATTGAAGCAGCGGCAGTGGGCATCCCTCCTGCTGGGGGCGGGCCAGACCGGCTGGTATTATTCATCACCACACCAGGCGGCACAGTGGAAGAACTTCGCTCTCCTCTACAGTGCGCGATTCGAGAGAGGGTGAATCCATTGTTTCATATTCACGACGTCGTTGCGATCGATTCCCTTCCCCGCACTGTTTCGAACAAGGTGCTTCGGCGGCAATTACGCGATGGATATCAGAGAGGGGAAGAGGGTAATTCTTGATCCTCAGAAGCGGCGAACACGTTCACGTCCAGACGGTGCCCGATACGATTAGCTCACAGAGTTTCCTCTTAACCATGTTGACGAGGTCTCGAGTGTCTAGGAGCGATTCAATCTCGGCCCGAGTGATTACAATCATACGTATGCCGTCTGCAAGTGCCTTCGATACCACGTCATGTGCTTGCTTCTTGTCTTCGTTGCTCCCGGTGATCCCATTTGCCGCGATGAGGATACCAAAGTCCAAGGAGCGGTGGCGAATCTTGATGAGAAACCAACTAATATCCATGCTCCCCACCGGAGAAGTCCAGTTCTTACACTCAACCAGGATGAGGGAGCTAAGTTGTTTTGAAGCCCCTGGCGTGTTGATCATTCCAAAGCGCAACGTCAATCTCCTCCGTGTCGTAGGTGTTCTTCTGATTCCGGGCAGCATGGCTGATGCCGGGAACCAGTTTGAATAGATAGCAGGTCAGGTTTTCTAGACATTCCCCTTTCTCCGCTTTGCTTGTGGCTGCATCCGACTCGGTGAAGAATTCCTTGATCTTCTTTTGAGAAAACTTAGCCATCCGATGACACCCCGCGAACGGTCCGATTCCTCAGATCCAACACGAGCTTCCCGAATGATCGTTTACGCAAGCCTTCAAGGAAATCCTCAATAGACATGGCCAGAACAGAATACTTGCTGAAAACCCTGAGAGCATCTTGGCTGGCTTGCAGATATAAGATCAAGCTCCAGCGGACACGGCACCGGCCATGCTTTTCATCAGAAGGTTCGACACCGATTCCGCGTCAGGTTCAGTTATTATTGAGGAGCGGATTTCAATGGAGAAAGGGTTGCCGACGAAAGACGTGAGGTCCTCCGACCACACAGCCATGCCGGGCATGCGGGGCTTCGCCGACTTCCGTTCGTGGTCGAGTCGCTTGAATCTGGACACCGCTCGCATGTAACGCCTCTGCGATAGTAGCAGCCAATTCCTCCTCCCCGATCGGTTGCTTTGATCGCAGGCGGACAAGGAGGCGGTCTGCCAGATCGCCAATCGGCTTTGTGCTGGGCTTTTCCACACGATCGGTCTTCCGTCCGTGGCGGGCTGCGCGAAGGAAGGGGACCAAGCCGAAACGAAGGGCTTCCCAATCGTCGTACCGGGCGCGGATGTAGGGGTGAGAGTCCAGATCGTCTGAAGGATCAAGAACGTCCGTCGAAATGACCAGGACAGGTTTGCCCATCGCGTCCGCCATGCCCATTTCATAGAAGACGTTCGAGTTCTTTGGCCGCTCCCCAAGGACTACGATGACTGCATCTACCTCCCGCATTCCTCGAACCAGCAGTTCCTGGATCCGTTGCCCGGGTTTAATCAAGTCACCGAAATCCACGACCCTTACACCCTCTTCTTCCAGCACTTTTCGGATGATTGACGTGTCTGTTCGGGTGGGAGCGGAGAGGAAAACAGATCGCACCAATCCAGCTTTTTCCTTAACCCTAGAGCTTTTTGTTTGAACTGTGTCAGCCATCATGCAACTCCACTATAGATTCGATCGACATTGGCATGATATCCCACGGCTGACCTGATTCCTATCCCTTTGCTGAGGTAGTCATGTGGATATTCCGAGGTATCCTAAACACTTTCGAGTACCCTTCGTTTCAGGTACGAAGTTCCGAGTTTCTAGACTATTCCCTTGCGGCTGCCGCAGGGTCGGCTATAATCCAATTCAGATTAATGAACAGCCTCGTGCCGTCGCGATACGTTCACTTCCCCACCGCATCCTCACGGCGCGACCTGTTGCCTTCGGCAGAGACCCGACCGGTGTTGACATCCTCACGGCCAAAATGGTTCGTATGGGGTCATCGGTCCGCAACTCTCTAAGTTGCGAACCCCTACTCTCATTTCCCTCCATTTTTGCCGCGAGCCAGCCTCGCTTTGGGTCTCTGTTTCCAATCCGCTTCACTGCGGATGCGGAACCGTGTCCTCTCTCATCGGACCGACAGGAGACCATTCATGCTCACCATTGCTGATCCGGCACAGCCGGTTACTTCTCGTGATCTCGATCAACTCCAGGCGCCTGGAGTTCCGTCGCCGGGCCGAAAGAGGCCCGGTTCCTCATTGCTGGCAACCGGTTCACCTTCGAGTTGATCGGCGGCGATATCTACATGGGCTCCTTCGATCTCCATGCCGACGGCATGGATATGAGCATCGAACAGGGCCCCCACGAGCACATGGGCAAAATCGCCCTGTGCATCTATCGCCTCGAAGGCGGAGTCCTTCGCTGGTGCCCCGGCCGGCCAGGTTCGGGCCGCCGCATGAGCGAGTTTCCCATCGTCGACGACCCTCGCTATATGTCCTTCGTTTTCCGGCACATGCGCAGGCGTGCCGCCGCCCGGTAGTCCTCTCCCCCGGAATTCCGGGGTCCGTTTCGCATATTCGCACCGACAGAAAGGGACCACATGAGCACTGTTGTCGCAGGCCACTCCGCACCTACGCACATTCCGGAGTTGGAGCCTATCGAGAGCTCTTACCAGTACCCCGGCATCCCCACGACGTGCGACGGAGCGGAAGCCGTCGTCCACGTCGAAGTGAAAATCAGTCAGGCTGCCGGGGCGTACCCGATCACCAGTTCGACCACGATGGGCGGCGGGTTCAACGCCTCCGTGATGAACGGGCAGACGAACCTGTGGGGCGACACCCTGATGTTCTTCGAGCCGGAGAGCGAACACTCCGCAGCAGCCGTGTGCGAGGGCTTCGCGGTCGCCGGCGGGCGCGTGACCAACTTCACATCGGGCCAGGGGCTCGTGCTGATGAAGGAGGTTCTGTACACGATCAGCGGCAAACGGTTGCCGGTGGTGATGAACATCGGCGCCCGTGCCGCTCACCAGCCAGGGGCTGAACGTCCACGCCGGACACGACGACGTGATGAGCGTCGCCGACTGTGGGCTGGGGGATGATCTTCGCCCGCAACGCGCAGGAAGCCGGCGACTTCTGTCTCATCTCCCGCCGGGTCGCGGAAGCCACTCAGACGCCGTTCTTCAACATTCAGGACGGGTTCCTGACCACCCACACCGTCGAGACCGTCCGGCTGCCCGAGCCCGAGTTCATGAAAGAATTCATCGGCGACCCCAAGGAGAAGCTGATGAACCTGATGGACCCCGACAACCCGATCATGTCGGGGGTCGTGCAGAACCAGGACTCGTACATGAAGGGCAAGATCGCCCAGCGGTGGTACTACGACCAGGTCGCGCCGGCGCTCGAAGAGGCGTTCGAGGAGTTCGCCCGAAAGACCGGCCGCCAGCTACGGGATCGTCGAGCCGTACCGGTGCGAAGATGCGGAGTACGTCCTCGTCGGCATGGGCTGCTACATGGAGACCGCCAAGGCCACGATCGACTACCTGCGCGACAAGAAGGGGATCAAGGCCGGGTGCCTGACGGTGTTCGTGTTCCGCCCGTTCCCGGCGACGGCCATCGTCGACGCCCTCAAGGATTGCGAGGCGTTCACCGTGTTCGAGCGCATGGACGATCCGCTCTCGACCACCGGCAACCACCTGACGCGCGAGATCAAGGCCGCGTTCTGCGACGCGGTCGCGGGCAGAACGGCCAGGAGAAGATCGACCGCAGTCCCGCAGGATCTATCACGCGGCCGCCGGCCTGGGCAGCCGCGACGTGCGGCCGGGCGACATCATCGCCGCGTTCCACAACATGATGATCGACGGGCCGGATATCTTCTGCGTCGGCATCGACCACCCGCTCGCCCTCAAGCGGAAGGACGACCCGGACCTGCGGCCCAAGGGCGGCTTCTCGATGCGCGGCCACTCGGTCGGCGGGTTCGGTTCGGTGACCACGAACAAGGTCATCGCGACCATCGCCGGTAACGTGTTCGGCAAGGACGTTCAGGCGTATCCGAAGTACGGCTCCGAGAAGAAGGGGCTGCCGACCACCTATTATCTCACCGTCGCCGACACGCACATCAACATGCACGCCGAACTCGAGCAGGTGGAACTGCTGTGCATCAACGACCCCACCGCGATGCTCAGCCCGTTGACTCTTAAGGGCTTGTGTCCGGGCGGGGCGATCTTCATGCAATCGCCGTACTCCGATCCGGTGGAAGTATGGAAACGCATCCCGCCCGAGAACAAGCAGACGATCCGCGAGAAGAAGATCCGCGTGTACTACTGCGACATGGTCCGCATCGCCCGCGAAGTGGCCAGCGAGCCGGACCTGCAGATGCGGATGCAAGGGCATCGTCCTGCTCGGGGCGTTCCTCAAGCTGACGCCCTACGCCCACGAAGCGGAGATGTCGGACGAGCAGGTATACGCCGGGGTGGAGAAGGCCCTGCAGAAGTATTTCGGCAAGCGCGGCGCGCAGGTGGTCAGGGACAACATGACCTGCGTCAAGCGCGGCTACGGCGAGATGAAGGAACTGCCTTCCACTCTCATCTCGTGAGTAGTGGCGAGTGACGAGTGACGAGTGGCGAGTAAAGACAAAGATTATGTAGGGTGGGTTCCGATTTGGTAACCCACCAGGCAGAGTGGCGGCTCATCTGGTGGGTTCCGCAAAGTAGGAACCCACCCTACGGAAACAGCATACGCGGCACAACAGTCCGCATCCTACTTCGATTCTTATAACACGCGGGACCTCTCTAATGATTGCTACAACAACAGCCTCGAGCTCCATGAACGAGGCCAGCGATAAAGACCCATTCAACAACAACTGCTATGGCACCACGATCGATCGTAAATACAAGACGGTCCATCTCCCGGTGCTTGACGTTACCGACTTCAACGAACGGATCATCCGCGGTTATGAGGAAGGGTACGGCGAGAAAGACCTCCCCGCCGACCTCTCGGTGGCCCGTTCGCTGATCCCGGCTGGGACAGCCTCCCTGCGCGACTTCAGCTACATCGCTCCCGAAATCCCGGAGTACATCCCCTCGAATTGCACCGGCTGCATGGACTGCGTAACCGAGTGCCCGGACACGGCGATCCTCGGCAAAGTGCTCGGCGAAGACGAGTGGGAAGCCAAACTCGCGGGAATCCCCGAAGCGGATCGTCCGATGTACCGCGAGCAATGGTCGCGGACGAAGAAGTATTACGAAGGCGGCAAGAAGAAGGCCGCCGGAGTGGGCGGGATGTTCCAGATCATCATCGATCCCTCCAAGTGCAAGGGATGCGCGAGTGTGTGACCGTATGTGACGATGATGCCTTGAAGATGGTAGCCAAGACTGATGACTTGATGATTCAGGCCCGCAAAAGCCATCGCTACTTCAAGAACATGGGCCCGAGCAATGAGAAATACATCAGCGGCAACCTGCTCATTGACATGATGCTCAAGGAGCAAACTCATATATACACCGGCGGCGCTGGCTCCTGCGCTGGCTGCGGAGAGGGGACCGCTCTGCGGATGCTCTGTGCCGCCACTGGCTCCAAATATGGCGAGCAATGGGGCATCATAGCCGCGACAGGGTGCAACACCGTATATACATCAACTTATCCATACAATCCATATATGGTGCCGTGGACAAATTCGCTCTTCGAAAACGCCCCTACTTATGGCATCGGGGTGCGGATGCGCTGGGACCAAATGGGCTGGCAAGATAAGCCGCTCTGGGTGATCGGCGGCGACGGTGCGATGTTCGACATCGGCTTCCAGGCGCTATCCCGGCTGTTTGCCAGCGGGATGAACACTGAAGGTATTCGTGCTCGACACACAGGTCTATTCGAACACCGGCGGCCAGGCCTCCACTGCCAGCTTCACGGGCCAGAACACGAAGATGTCGGTGCATGGCAAGGCGCATCTTCGGCAAGCAAGAACGCCGCAAGGAGATCGCCCAGATCGCCATGATGCATCCGCGTGTATTCGTGGCCCAAACGACCTGTGCGCCACATCAACCATTTCTACAAGTCGGTGTTAGGTGCGCTCGAATTCGATGGCCCGGCGATCGTCTGCTGTTATACGACCTGCCAGCCTGAGCATGGAGTGGCCGATAACATGGCCGGAGAACAAGCCAGGCTTGCAGTCGACACGAGGGCTTTCCCGCTGTTGATCCATGACCCCCGCGCCGGTACTACGCTGAAGAAACGGCTCTCGCTGCAGGGGAATCCAAACGTCAACGGGGACTGGTACATCCACCCCAAGACCAACCAGGAAATCACTTTCATCGACTTTGCCCGGACGGAAGGGCGATTCGTGAAACATTTCGATGCACAGGGTAACCCTTCGGAGACCCTGTTAGCCGCGAAGCAAGACCGACTGGAAAACTGGAATCTCCTGCAAGAATTAGCGGATTTACGCTGAGCCAAGGAGGGCTGGGGAGCAGCCAGTAGGTAGGACGCCCACCGGCTGCTCGACCCGGACAAATAAAACCATGAGCATAGCACTCGCAACCCACGACATGCGCTCGGCGGACCTGACAGCCGCCCTTGAATTCCTGAAACGCACCCGCTGGGAGTTACGGGAACTGCGGAAGGTGCGGCGTGTGGCCGGATAGGCTTGAAATATATGATGTGAACGGCGATTTCTTCACCATTCAAGGAGTGGGGTATACTGATGCGGAGATTGTCCCCTTGCTTCGAGCGCTGAATACGGCATTTGATGCCGCGACGATTCATGAACCGCTACCAGTGGAGTTCAAGGAATTCTTCACGGGCCGCAGGCATGCGTGGGCGAACGATCGTGTGATGTGAATCGATTGCTCCGCAGTAGGGCTAAAGTAACTCGATCTCATAGCAAATGGAGGACTTCTATTGCTCTTAACCGCATGTTTAATTCAGAGTGATAGTAATTTGTCGTAAGATACGCCTAACGCCGAAAAAACCTTCTCAAGAAAATGGAGTGTCGATCCACATGCAAAAGCTGTATGACTATTGAGTAGGGCGACTAAGATCGTTGAGGAGAAGCTGGATCAGTGTCATTAGTTTCTATCATGCTCCACTTTCTTGGGAGTAATCGTTCTGCTTATTCAAGGAAATGCTTTCTAAACGAAGGGTCCGTAAAGCGCAATTTGAATCGACCCCTTGAAGCTCGCCATTCGGATGTACCTGTGCCGCCCCAATCGATTTGAGGCTTTTTATGCTTCTCGGCGTACTGGCAGAGAGAACGCAAGCAGAACAGAACTGCCTCATCATCAGTTTGACAGGTCGCTGAAGCGAAATTTACCGTGATCAAGGCTCATGTTTGCACTCCACAACGAATATGCTCAGCAAAGTGAACCACTTAGGATGAAAAAATATTATCGAAACCAATGCATCGGCCGGGCATTTAAGAACACGGGTGTGCCGCCCAGGATATCTGGATCGCTGTGAACCACAGTACCGAGGACTGCTATGATTGATTGAAACCTCCATACACAAATCAGCTGTCAAGCGTTCGGCATTACTTCGATGTACCGATCCTTTTTCAACGCACGGATGGTCTTTTGTTTCGTGAGCGGCGCGGCTTCTGTCCCTTTAGCCCTGAAGGATACTAAAGTTCCCAATGCGCCAGGTACTTGTTTCGGTTCAGTCGTTTGGATGCCTTTCTGATTGTTGAGCGATCCCCGAACATATTCGGCATCAGACAGCCCGCCATGAAGAAATATTTCAACCGCGCCCCCAGCCATCTGCTTGACCTGCTGGACCCTGATGCGCGCTCCGACAGAATCGTACTCCTCAGGGGTCAATCCCGCGATCATGAGCACCTGGCGTCTCTCCTTTTGAGTGAGGGAAGCCTTGTCTAGAGCGCCTTCGATCCTCAACTGTCTGCCCAGTGCGGAGACATGCTTGAACTGACGCGACACAATGAACCCAGAGATTCCGTCATCATCCTCCAGGCGTACATACTCGGGCTGGAGGTCTTGGAACAAGGCATCCACGATTTTGTCTTTGACGTCCATAATCACTCCGCGGTCGATTACCTTTTGTGCCGTCTCGAGGAAATCCAACGTGTTTTTTTTCAGCGGATCGCCTTTGATTCCTCGGAACCTTCCTATCTTATTCAAATATCGCTTGAAGCTAACCTCGGAAGCGTATCGAAGATTATTATGCCAAAGACTGATCACCTCGTTCACTACCGCATGGAGCATTATTACGGAATCGTGGATTTCCTGTTCGGATGCGCCATTGCTTCGCATGTAATCGCGGTCGATCATCAACAGTTTGCTTGCTTTGAGGAGTTCGGATAGGTCATGGCGTCCTTCGAAGCTTGTGTCCTCCGTCCAACGGAAGGCACGAAGTAGCGACTCGACCGCTAAACCGCCACAGTAGACAGCCAGGGCAAATGCAGCCCCATCTCGATACATTTTACGTGCTTGCACCATCCGTTCCAAGCTGACCTGATAGTATTGTCCCGCTCTGAACTGCATGGTGATGATCGGGGTCTCAGTTGTTTCTCGCGGTGTGCCTGCTCGGCTGCCCTCGACCTCGCGTTCGCTCTGAGATACCTTAGACGCATAGGAGGGACTTGACGATGAGCCGCGCCGCAGCGCTTGACCCAACCATTCCGTTTAATGTCACATATAATAGAAAAGATGTTCACTCCAATCTGTCGACTCTTGCCGATCCGAGCGAGGGATGGCCCTGCGAACATGGCGGCTGACGAGGTCATGCTCCGCGGCGCTCTGCGGGGTTTGGCATCGCTCCGTTTTTATACCTGGCATCCTCCGACGCTAAGTTTGGGATACTTCCAAATAGCCGGTTTGCGGGACAGCGATAAGATCTTTTCCCAAATCCCCTTTGTCCGCCGACATACCGGCGGAGGAGCAATCCTACACGACCGGGAGTTGACCTATGCCCTCGCCTTGCCGGCGAAAGGACCATGGCACAACGAGGTATCGTGGTTGTGCCGATTTCATCATATCGTGACGACGGCATTGGCATGTTTCGGAGCGCCGACGCGACCGGTGCAGTGTGGAGCGGAGAGGAAACTTGGCGAAGTGCTCTGTTTTGAGCATCAAACGGCGGGAGACTTGCTCGCGGAGGGATCGAAGGTGGTGGGAAGTGCCCAGCGACGGCCGCATGGAGCGTTGTTGCAGCATGGCAGCATCTTGCTGGAACGAAGCCCCTGGGCGCCATCGCTTGCAGGCATTGTGGAACTAACGGGGCGAAAGGTGTCGAGCGAAGCATTGGAGGCAGCCTTGCTGATTGAATTAAAGAAAGAGACGGGATGGGAGTTTGTTCCTATGGATTGGGGCCAAGATGAACAACGAGAGATCGATGGCTTGGCACGAGAGAAATATGGGAATGAGGAATGGAATCGGAAACGATAGCATAAGTCAAAGACGCCAGGGGGTAATCCTCCGCACCAGCAAAGCATCGCTACAGTGGCAACACCCTGACGCGACATCTTTTCAGGTCGACGACGACCAATGCACCTAATGCCAGAACTGCATCGTATCGACGGAGAGCATCGATTACCAATTGCCCTATGTCTTCGGGCAGTACGTTCTGACCTCGGACTTGTAGAATGCTCGGTCCAGTCGCACCTGTTAGCGCTAGCATGGTGCCGAAATCCAAATCGCGAGTAAAGACTACATATCGATTGGTGAGGGCCCACGCCATGACCTCCGAATCGTCCGCCTGGGGATCACCAATGGTGGATCAGTGAAGAGCAGACCAACCGTGTCGAGCGATTTCCCCAACCCACTCCACAGATAGGTTCATGTCAACCACCAGTTGTACGCTCATGCGACCACCAGCGGCTCTTCCCTCTCTTCGAGTCGCCATGCGGCATAGGCCAATACCGCATCAATGTCTTCCGGCTCCAGAGCCGGATAAGCTTGCAGGATTCGTTCGCGCGTCTTACCAGAGGCAAGCAACCCCAGGACCGTACCGGCGGTGATTCGTAGCCCCCGAATGCAAGGCTTCCCACCCATTACGCCAGGATTGTGGGTAATTCGCTCAAGCTGCATGAGACTTCTCCTCAAGTTCTCGATACGTTTCTATTCCTAAGAGTTACAAGTTGATTATATCGCGAACCCTAAATGAATGATACACTTCTTCAAGTGTGGGAATCTTTGCGATCTGCCTCGGTCACGCCTTCACAGACGACACCAGCAGTTGGCGGATAACATATGAGAGAATCCCGCCATGCTGATAATAGAGCACTTCCTGCGGCGTATCGATTCGGACTATTGCCGTGAAGGTAGTCTCCGTTCCATCGCTCCGACGCGCCTTTACAGGGAGAGACCTGCCAGTGGCGAAGTTGGTCGCGATCCCGCCTTTCAGGCCAATGATGTCATAAATTTCTTCTCCCGTCAGCTTCAAGGCTTGTGCGTTCTCACCAGGTTTGAATTGCAAGGGGAGGACGCCCATGCCCACCAGGTTGCTGCGGTGGATGCGCTCGAAACTTTCGGCGATCACCGCTCGCACGCCCAGCAGTCGGGTCCCCTTCGCTGCCCAGTCGCGAGAGGAGCCCGAACCATACTCCTTGCCAGCCAAAATCAGCAGCGGCACCCCTTCCTTCTGATAGAGCATTGAGGCATCGTAGATAGACATCGCTCCGCCGTCGGGCAGGTGCCGCGTCACTCCGCCTTCCGTCCCCGGTGCGAGTTGATTGCGCAACCTGACGTTCGCGAACGTGCCACGCATCATCACTTCGTGATTGCCGCGCCTCGCACCATATTGATTGAAGTCGGCCGGTTGCACTCCGTGGGCCATCAGGTATTTGCCTGCGGGGCTGTCCTTCTTGATCGATCCGGCAGGCGAGATGTGGTCTGTCGTGATGCTATCTCCAAGGAGAGCGAGTACCCGGGCTCCTTCAATATCGGTAACTGGAGCCGGTGTCATGGTCATGCCGACAAAATAAGGAGGATTCTTCACATAAGTGGAAGCATCGTCCCAGGCATAGAGATTCCCCTTGGGTACGTCCATCTTTTGCCAGTGCTCATCGCCGGTATATACATGAGCATATACACGCTCATATTGTTCGCGCTTCAAATGCGCTGAGATTGCCTCGCTTACTTCTTGCTGCGTTGGCCATATATCCTTGAGAAAGACTTCCTTGCCTTCCTGGTCCTTGCCGAGAGGCTCGGTTTGCCAGTCGATGTCAATCTTGCCGGCCAGGGCATAGGCAACCACTAGCGGCGGCGATGCGAGATAGTTAGCACGCACTTCGGGATGTACTCGCCCTTCGAAATTGCGGTTGCCGCTAAGCACCGCCGCTACTACCAGCGAGCCTGCCTCGATCTCCTTCGAGATCGGCTCCGCCAGCGGGCCGCTATTACCGATGCAAGTCGTGCAGCCATAGCCGACGATGTTGAAGCGCAGCTTGTCGAGATCGGGTAGCAGCCCTGATTCTGTGAGGTAATCGGTCACGACGCGTGAGCCTGGCGCGAGGCTGGTTTTGACCCACGGCTTGCTGGTCAACCCCTTGGCAAGCGCCTTGCGAGCGAGTATACCCGCGGCCACCATTACCGAGGGATTCGAGGTATTGGTGCAAGAAGTAATGGCCGCAATCACCACGGAACCATCATGGATGCCGCCATTGAGGCTGGGCTCTGGCATGGCGGGAGTTACGGAAGGAGCGCTGGCCGAGATTGTGGAGAGCGCCATGTGGCCGCCTCCCTTGGCAGCGCTCTTGAGTTTCGGCAGCACGTCATGAAAGTTCTTGTACACATCGTGAAGGCGGACGCGGTCTTGCGGGCGGGCAGGTCCGGCCATGCTTGGCTCGACCTTGCTCAGGTCCAACTCGAGCGTGTCGGTATAAGCGGCCACTGGCGTCGCCTTGGTGTGGAATAGTCCCTGCTCCTTGCAGTAAGCCTCGACGAGTTGCACCAGAGGTTCGGGCCGGCCGGTCTGGCGGAGGTAGCGCAGCGTCTCATCGTCCACTGGGAAGATTCCGCACGTAGCGCCGATATTCGGGGGCCATGTTGGCGATCGTGGCGCGGTCGGCGAGTGGAAGTTCCGCCAGCCCTTCGCCAAAGAATTCCACGAATTTTCCCACCACTCCTTTCGCCCGAAGCATCTGGGTGACGGTGAGCACGAGGTCGGTCGCCGTCGTCCCTTCGGAGAGTTTGCCGTGGAGCTTGAATCCGACAACCTGAGGAATGAGCATCGTGACAGGCTGCCCTAGCATAGCCGCTTCAGCCTCAATGCCGCCTACACCCCAGCCAAGCACACCAAGACCGTTAATCATCGTGGTGTGCGAATCGGTTCCGACTAGCGTATCGGGATAGGCCTCGCCTGTCTTTTCGTTGACGAATACCGTCCGGGCGAGATATTCGAGATTGACCTGATGGCAGATCCCCGTGCCGGGGGGAACAACCTTGAAATTATGGAATGCGGTCTGCCCCCAGCGGAGGAAGCGGTAGCGCTCGGCGTTGCGTTGGTACTCGAAATCCACGTTGTCGGCGTAGGCTTCTTTCGTGCCGAATTCGTCGACCTGCACCGAGTGGTCGATCACGAGTTCAGCAGGCTGCAAAGGATTGATCCGGCTGGGATCGCCGCCGAGGTTCTTCATGGCGTCGCGCATGGCGGCAAGGTCGACAACAGCCGGGACTCCGGTGAAGTCTTGCATGAGGACACGGGCGGGAGTGAAGCCGATCTCGTAATCGGGCTCAGTCTTGGGATTCCACTTCGCGAGGGCTACGACATCCTTCTTGAAGACCGAGAGGTCGTTTTCAGTCCGCAGGAGGTTTTCGAGCAGGATCTTGAGCGAGTACGGCAACTTGGCCGCCTCGGGAAGTACCTGCTCGACGGCGGAGAGGCGGTAGATCGTGTAAGAATCGGGGCCGACGGTCAACGTCGAGAGGGCTCCAAAGCTGTTCGCCATGATCAATGCATCCTCAAGACGGGGAAAAAAGGGGCAATCATAGTAGGGATAAGGATAGACCACTATGGGTTCAAGCACGTCCCCAGTTGAGCCAATGTTCCGTCATGCGAAGCAGATCACCGCGATCCTCGGCGGACAAAGAAAGCACCTTGTCTAGCTAATGGTCGTCCACTAGTCGTAACGCGATACCATAACTAGACTAACCTCTGACACCAAAGACTGCCTGGTCCTCCAGGGGGAGCGATGAATGGCACAGGTTCTCGATTGGAACCGCGCGGAAGCACCCGAGGATGTAGCAAAGCTTGCAGTTTCCGCCTTGGAAGAGGGCGGCTTGGTTGTTTTACCCAGTGAAGCAGGCTATCTAATCGCGGCGAGCGCATGTTCCCCCCAAGGGGTTGGCAGGCTCGCCGAGTTGCAGTCCGACCCCTCGGGATGGGTCTTCTTGGTGAGCGATGCTGTTGAAGTTGGCACTCGGATCGGCACAATACCATTAAATGTTTCGCGAATGCTTCGCCGGCTATGGCCCGACCGATTGCGAGCCGCGGCGCCCATCCTCGGCGAGCCGGCTGTGGAGTTAGCTCCCACAGTGCGGAAGGCAATCGAGTCGACAGGAAGCGTCGAACTTTGGTGCCCGCGCCACACCGCTCTCGAAGCAGTCCTGCTCAAAGCAAAGTTCCCGCTAGCAGCAGTCGGTGCTGGAGCGGACGGGGTTGAGCCGTTGGTCGATCAAGGAGGAGATGAACTCTCTCTGATCCTCGACGCGGGCGAAATCGAGCCTCAACCTTTGACAGGGGTTCGCTTCTCCGCAACTGGCTGGGAAATTACCGATCCGGGTCCGATCATGGAGTTGCAACTGAAAACGGCAGCGGCGAAGTGGATTGTCTTTGTCTGCACGGGAAATACCTGCCGCAGCCCCATGGCCGAAGCACTTTTCAAGAGCGAGTTGGCCCGCAGATTGCGGACGACCGTGGAGGAATTACAGCAGAAGGGTTACTGGATCTTCTCGGCTGGCGTTTCGGCAGTGCCGGGCGATGGCCCGGCACCTGACGCGGTGGAAATCTTGCGGGAGATGGGAGCGGATCTTTCGGGACACCGGAGCCAGTCGCTGCTGCCGCTGGTCGTGGCCGAGGCGGATGAACTCATTGCCATGACCCGCAGTCATTTGCTGACGGTATTGAGCCGGTATCCTTTGATCGGCGGGGCGATGAGGTTGTTGTGCGGCAGCGAAGGGGACCTCAATGACCCGATCGGATGCGGCCGGGAGACATATGTTGCTTGTGCCCGATTAATCAGCCGGCATGTGGAACGGTTTGTTACGGAGATTGTCTCGGTATGAAAATCGCGATTGGCAGTGATCACCGCGGGTTCGCAGTCAAACAGCGAATCGTGGGTCTATTGCAGCAAATGGGCCACGAAATCCACGACATGGGCGTTACTTGCGGGGACGGGAGCGTGGACTACCCGGATTTCGCCTTCCAGGTCGCGGGAGAGGTTGGAGAGAATCGCGAGGATCGCGGCATATTGATTTGCGGCACCGGCATCGGCATGTGTATCGCGGCCAACAAAGTTCCAGGGGTCCGCGGCCGCTTGCCATGATTTGATCACAGTGGAGATGAGCCGGCGTCACAACGATGCGAATGTCCTCTGCCTCTCGGCGGACATGCTCGGCGAGGGCCTGATCGAGCGAATGGTGAAGCTGTGGCTGGGCACCGATTTCGACTCCGGCCGCCACCAGCGTCGAATCGAAAAGATCGCCCGATTCGAAGCCGGGCAGTCAGGGAACAGGGGACAGGCACCAGGGGACAGGAGTCAGTAAAACGGCGCACGTAGCGGAGGTCGCAAGACTTCCTCTTCCTCTGCCAAGAAGGAAGTCTTGAGACTTCCGCTACATTCGCCGTTTTCTGTCTCCTGTCCCGTGTCTCCTGTCTCCTGATCACTGTCCCCCTGTCCCCTGTCTTCTAACTCAAAGAACCGATGATCCCACAAGTGCCTGCTACGGATAAAGCCGAATGGTCGGAATCAGGAGCGCCGGCCTCGGAGTTCACGGCGTAGCTGGCGAGCCAAATTCAAGGAAGCCTTTCGCGGCCTAAAGAAAGGGATGCGCGGGCATTCCAGTTTTTCGGTTCACTTCTTCTTCGCGGCTGGGGCTATCGCCATGGCGATCGCACTGGATTGCACACTAATCGAGTGGTGCCTGATCATTCTCTGTATCGGAGGGGTACTCACCGCGGAACTATTCAACAGTTCGATCGAAGAACTCTTCCGCGGGCTGGAAGAAGCGACACGTTCGCGGTGGAATCCCTGCCTGGAGATCGCGGCGGGTGCGGTACTGATGGCCAGCCTGACTGCAGTCGCGGTGGGGGGATTGATCTTCATCAATCACTTTGTCGAGATGATGGGAAGGACTCTGAGATAAGGAGGCCCGGCGAACCGAGCACGGTTAGGTGCCGGGTAGTTCATAGTGAGCCAGTAGTCTTGCAACCGGTAGAGGTGAACTTGAGTGAACGAAACGCGGAAGAGATACTAGGGGGAATGAGTCATTCGTCGTCGAACTCGTCGATAGCCGTTGTTTATCCAGCCCTTGCGGGTGTCGGAGGTTTGGGCCTGCAATCGGTCACGGCGATCGCCGGGATCGCGAGGCTTGGCAAGACAATCGCCATCGGACCTGGCCTCGCCGATGAGTGGGTGCTCGACACTCCCGCGCCACCAATGTCGAATGGCAAAATGTAGCCCCGTTTCGCCCGTCCTGGCTGTTGCGGGAGGTTGTGCAACGATTGAGTATGGGGCGATTCAGCCAGAAATATGATGCTTTTAACGCGCACTGGGCAGCCCAACTAGTAGCAGAGATAAAACCTTCGGCCGTTTACGCCTTCACGCAAGTTGGCCTCGAAACATTGGAATGGGCAAAAGCCAATCAGGTTCCGACGGCTCTTGACAATCCCAACGGCCACATTCGAAATTTCGCCGAGGTTTGCCGCAGGGAATGGGCCAAGTGGATCGGCGGCCGTTTTTCGGGCCATCCCAGTAAACTAACCATCGCTCGCGTCGAACGCGAATATGAGTTGGCCGATCGTATCCGTGTGTCATCTCAATGGGCCAAGGATTCGATGGTATCGCACGGCGTGCCAGCCGACAAAATCAGTGTGATTCCTCAACCTATCAATACTCAGAGATTCAAACCGCCAGAACAGCGGAATGCACCGGAAGGGCCGCTGAGGATTTGCTATGTCGGCAGCCTCGACTTGCGGAAAGGGTTCGTCTATCTGCTACAAGCTATGAAGGCCGTCGGCCAAAGCCGAGTACAGCTCGAAATCGTCGGCGGGACCGGCGATCGCGGCACTAGATGGCTACTAAACCGCGAACTTCAGGGACTCGACGTTCGCATCCGCGCCGGTGATCCAAGGCCAACCTATCACAAGGCGGAGATTTTCGTCTTACCCAGCCTCGAAGATGGCTTCGGCTTTGTGGCAGCCGAGGCGATGGCATGCGGTCTGCCTATCGTCGTAACGAATCAGTGTGGAGCGTCAGAGTGGGTCCGCGATAAAGAAACGGGGTTTGTGATACCAGCGGGGGAAGTAGGATCTCTGGTCGCGGTTCTGAAATGCGCAGGGCGCGGACCGCCATGCGTTGGTGGAGATGGGAAAGAGGGCGCGTGTAGCGATGGAAGCAAGGAATTCGGAAGAATCTCTTCGCCACCTTGCGGAATGGTTCGAACGTAGGACGGCCTTCTAGGCGCCTTCTAGGCCGTCCTGGTCCAAAAGGTCCGTTCCATAGTGGGACGAGAAGAGATCTGATCGGCCCCTTCGGGGCCGGAACGGTCTAGAAGGCCGTCCTACCGACTGAACGCGCGCTTGATGTGGTTTACCAGGTTCTTCATCACAAAGCCCTGCTCCGGGCAGATATCAACCCTGCTGCCATGTTCCCGCAAAGTTTCCGCAACCACCGGACCTACCGCCGCGACCTGGGTCTTCTGCAATCCGGAGCGGAGTTCGGCCTCGCAACGATTGGCGACTGCCACCTCATAGAGCCGGCGAACCTGTGGCGAACTGGTCAGCACCAGCACATCCACGGAGCCTTTCGCCATCTCGCGTATCAGTGTTTCCACTCGCTCCGCATCGCTTGCCGGTGCATAGGTGTATGGTTGCACGGAATGACACTCCGCACCCATGGAATGTACGAATTCGCACAGCGCAGGGTTGGGATCGCAATAAAATTGCACTCCTATCGACTTGCCACGCAGAGGCTCCTTGCGAAGAGTGGCTATCACTCCATCCGTAGTCGGAGCTTCCGATGTGCGATAGGGGGTCAACCCGACGGCCTTCAACGCGGAAAGCGGCTTGGGGCCTCGGGTGATCGCCTTGGTTCGTGCAAAGCCTGTGAGGACTTCGTCGCGGATGCCTTCTCTAGCGGCGCAATCGAGCAAGCGGCGAACGCCTTCCCCGGTCATGAAAACGACGTAATCGAACTTGTCCGCCATAAGTTGACGAAGCCATTCGACGACAGCGCCGGGGTCAATAGGGTCGAGAATCGCGACCAAAGGGTAGCGAAGCGGCGTGGCACCTTCTTTTGCCAGCATTTGAGCCAATTCCTCGAGTTGTCGGCTCTCCGCCAGAGCCACGACCCGGCCTTCCAATGGTGCAGACATGAAGGAAAACCCCTCGATTCAAAACCAGGGGTCAGGAGTCAGGGAGCAGGAGTCAGTAAAACCAACACGCCTTCTTCTGACCCCTGTTTCCTGACTCCTGACTCATGGTTTTTTAAAATGTCAATGCGTATAAGGGAGTGTATGAGAACTCGAAAAGATGCTTGATAAGGGCAGCTATAATCGAGCGGAAATCGGGAGTGAATTATAAAGGGGATGGGGGCCGGCCTTGCCGGGCAGGCGTTTGACCGAGACCCCCTTGGTCGCGTACCCCGGGATACGACACTACAAACCGCGCGACGACATCGTAGCCGGGCGTGCCCAGAGGTACGCAAAGCTAAGGAGTTAAAAGGCGGTTATGTAAATGAAAGATAGGAGCAAGTGTGATGCCGATGTCAGCGCGTAAGTCGCTATGAGTCATAAATCCCTTGTAATCGGGTAGCTAACAATGGTTTTGTCCCTTTCGAGTAACTTGATTGCCCAATTCAGTCACCAGAATCTGCTGAATGGTTAACCGAAATTTGCCCGTAGATTAGGCTTCCTTCATATTTTGGGAAATGTTCGCATCCGATTTTTATAGGGTGGGTGGAGGCTTTGCGTAACCCACCTCTTCGCACATGAAGAGGTGGGTTACGCAAAGCCTCCACCCACCCTACAAGATAGACCTATTCATTTGACTCCGAGGTTTCGGTGATCTCCATCTCCGGGGGAGGAGCGAAAGAATGATTTCTCCGAAAGGCTCGTCTTGTTCGAGCCAAACCACTCTTCGTTTGATTAATTCAAGAAGAGCAAGGAAGAGGCCTATCAAACGAACGCGAGTATAAGGAGGCGTAAAGACGTCTCGGAAAGGGAGCGGACCGCGAAGGGCCAGTTGGGAGCGGATGCGTTCTTCGTGAATGCACTGCGGAGTCTCGTCCACGATCAGGTGCTTCGGCTGCAAAGCCGCTGTTTCCCGAAGGATGCGGCTGAAGGCACTGACAAGGTCCCAGAGTTCCACTTTTCGGACAGGTACGACCCCAACAGGCAAAACCTCTTCGGGGGCCTCTCTGGCCATGCGGGTGGTTTGCTCGTGCGCTTCCCCTCGAGGGCGGTAGCGGCATCCTTGAACTTCCGATATTCAACCAGTTGCCGGATCAACTCCCTACGCGGGTCGGCTTCTTCCTCTTCGGTCCCTTCCGCCTCCATGCGAGGAAGCAGAAGACGGCTCTTGATTTCCATCAGGGTCGCCGCCATTACCAGGAAATCTCCGGCGAGCTCAACGTCGACGGCCTGGAGAAGCTGCAAGTAGTCGAGGAATTGTTCGGCAATGCGCGCGATGGGTATGTCGAGGATGTCGACCTCGTTGCGCTTCACGAGGTGAAGCAACAAATCCAACGGGCCATGAAACGTCTCGAGCGCGACCTGATAGGTCATTGGTACATCTTGGTTAGCCGCGCCGCGAAGGCTTTGCGCGGCGGAGCCATGATTAGAAACCTTGATTGTCGCTCCGCAACGCTCCGCAAAGCCTTCGCGTCGCGGCTAACCAAGATTACCCTGCATCCACGTCGCTCCAATCGTGGACATCCGTGCGGATGTGCGGATACCCGTGGCCGGAAGCGACTACGAGATTGTAGGCTTCTTCCGCCAAAGGGCCCAATTGTGGGAGAAGAGTCAGCGGCACGCCAATCAGTTCCCGGTGCAAGAGGATCTCATCAGTGCTGCCGGTAAACGAGAGATTTTCCTTGGGAATGCCGTGCGGAGCGAGCTTCTGTAGATAATCCGCATGTTCGCCCGCGGGTATCCCGATCACGCAGAATTCAGCTCCTTCGGCGGCGCTCAAACGGACCGGCGGAGCGATGGCATCGTAAGCCTGCCGCAGTGCCGAGGCGGCTTCCGTGGATTTCGCGAAACGGGCGAGGAACATCGATACCACTTCGGAATCACCGACCCGGCTCGCGAGGAAGGCGCGAGCCTGCTCCTCGACGACCGCCTGTAGGTTTCCGAGCATGTTCAGCGAACTCATGCAGACGCTGAACAAGGATTGATATTCCAGCTCCACCTGGCGCTGAAACCGCTTGTCAAGCGTTCGGAGATCTTCCGGCGTTACCGAGTCCTGCAAGGCCTGGACCGCTCGTTCGATGGAGGTGCATCCCTGCGGCAGGAGTACCCCATCGCCTATTTCGGGGAAGCCATCCAGCGAATCCTGGTGAAAACGCTTGGCCAATTCTTCCAATCTTTCCCGGCAGAAGGTGATCTCGCGAAGATGGTCCACCAGCGACGTTCGCAGGTTGAAATAGACTCTGCATACTTGCCGTAGAATCAAGGATTGGCAGCGCATGAGCGGATAGGTTTTCACGGCCTCCGCAATATCCGCGGGCGAGCACTTTTTCCGCCCGAATTCATCCGTGAGAAAGGCATTCAGAAGATAGAAAGCCTCAATCGACTTGGTCCCCATCTCGAGCGCTTTGGGTTCATATTGCTGAAGCAGATTCTCCAAAACCGATTGAAGCTGATGAATCCCTTCTTCCGCCCCGCCAATGCGATAATCCGGATGCTCGAGCAGCGAGGTGCAGAGCCGTTTGAACTTGGTCCCTATCTCGCTGGTCAATTTGTCGGCTGCATCATCGAGAAGCTGTTCCAGCGTACCAACCTGCCTCTGCATCGCTCGCTCATCGGGCATGCCCACGAGACTCTGCAGCCTGGTCACCGTCTGCCACAGCTTGGTCTTATCGGGGTGTTTGGCCATCCACCCCTTCGGGATGTATGGAATTGCTTCCGCCGTGAAGAGTTGTTCCGCGGGCTGGCCCAATGAACTCTCCAACGCCTTGTTCAACTGCGCGCCGAGTGACTCAGGCCCAAGCTGATCGTTCTTCCATCGTTCGGTTAGCCAGGCACGCACCGGGGCCTGGAAAAACCTCACATCCGTAGAGAGCCATCGGGTAATCAATGTCTCGCCCAACCACCGTGCAGTCTGCGTGAGTATCACTTGCTTGGGCCAGAAGAAGCCGCCCTGGGTGAACACCTTGGTGCAAATTTCCTTGGTGTCCGACCGATGATGCTTCAGCCTGGCTTCATCCACGGCACGGCCGAGGTGCGTGGTCGTTTCCCGGCGCAAGAAGTCGGCTGCCCGGCGTGTCGTGGTCTCGGGGACCAGGGGGGCTTCCGATGTCCGCGACTTCCCCGCGGCCTGTCCGTCCATCGTGAGGATGAATGTCGACCGAAAGGGAGGCTCCGAATCGCGGATGGTATATTCAGGGTCGTCGTGATCCGCGTTGAAGGTCGTGTCAGGACGGCTGTAGTGGAACATCTCCCGCAATGCAGCGTAGGTATTGCTCATGGCGAGGGAGCCTTTGGAACTGCTTCCTCTATCTGCAGGCGGGACCAGCAACATTCCCACGACGTCCGGTTCCAGATATCCCAGCTTTCTCAGTTGGAGCCGGACCGCATAGGCCACGTCAAGGAACATGCCTCCGCCCGTTCCTCCGGCAAGGCCCGCCACGACGTAGACTCGCGGCCTGTTGGTTCGAAGGCCCAGCTTCGTATGCCGATCCGCCTGGGCAAGAGTATCGGGATGAGCGCTTGCTTCGATCTCATCGCGGAGTTTGTTGATGAATGTCTTAAAGTGATCGCTGAAAGCGAGACGGCCCAGGGGCCGTAGCCCTAGCGTTTGCGGGCTGCGCGGGATCTTGTAAAGCGCCTGGGAGTCGAACCAGCCCTCAATCAAGCTGCGGCCATTGCGCCGGGGCTTGAGATAATGGCTCGCCCGGTTCAGCCGCATCCCCATAACCTCCCCGGCGGCAAGCGGGGTGCCATTCCCTGAACTCGCCGACTGGAGCGTATCCGGATCAGTATCGAGGTACAGTAGCCTCAAGTTCGGCACCCGCTCGAAGGCGCCGAATCGCTCGATCACTTGTCTACGGAACCGCCGCAGGACGCGCAACCCGGTTTGGCCCATTCCGATGATCACCGCGGGACGCAAGGCGCCTTCGCCCGTCAGTTCGGGGGCGCGGTTCGGCCGGGGAGCTGATAATCGATCAGCGGCAGGGAATTGCTCGAAGGCGTCCCCTCGCGGCGGACCTTGAACTCGGTCTTGGGCGTCTCGGCAGGGGGAGCATAAGGCGGAAATGGTCCTCCACCACCCATAGGCGGCATCGGCGCCAGGGTCCCCACGGGCTGAGGCGTATCCGCTCGGCCCGCCGGGAAACTAAACGCGGGCAATCCGCTCGCGACGGCATCGGGGGTCGCCTGGATTAGAGCCCGGACGAATTCCATGCAGCGGTCGAAGCGGTCTTCGGGCTTCTTGGCCAGCGCCTTCGCCACGATCGGCCTATCCGCCGGGCTCAGCGGAGTGAGGTTCGGCTGCCCTTGCATATGCTGCACGAGCAACTGCTGCATGTTGGTGCCGGGGAACGGCCGAACGCCGGTGAGAAGTTCCTGGTAGACGATCGCCAGGCTGTATTGATCCGAGGACCTCGTCCCGGTGTTTTCGAAGGTCTCCGGCGCAGCATAAACCGGAGTGACTCCTCCGGTAATGGTGGCTCGCATCCCCTCCAGGTCCTTCACCAGGCCGAAGTCGGCTACCTTGACGTGGTTATGCACCAGGAAAAGGTTCTGTGGTTTGATGTCGAGGTGGAGCAACTGGAAGCGATTGTTCATCACGTCCAGGACTTCGGCACTCTCTTCCATGTAGCGAAGCAATTCCGCCCGCGGAATCCCCTGCTGATTCTTGCGCGATATTCCCTGAACCGGTCCCACAGATTGCAATCCGCCAATTCCATTACGATGAGGAGACGGCCGTCAACGATATCGTAACGCTCGAGCGAGAGTAGATAAGGATGGCGTACGGCCTGAACGCGCTGGATAGCCCGAAGTTCTTGCTCGGCATGACGGCCACCGTCCGCCTCGGTGCTGCCGAGATCGCCGTGGATGATCTTGATGGCTTTTTGCAGGCCGCCGGGCGCTTCGACCTTCCAAACCTCGCCAAAGCCGCCAGAGCCGAGCCGCTCCAGGAGTCGATATCCTGGGATCGGTTCGGCTTGCGCCTCAATTACTAGTGACATGGCAGCAAATTCCAGTCACGGGATGCCGCGGGGCTCCCGTTAGGGGACGTAAATTCCAACTGAAGCTTAGTACGCAAGAAGCCGGCCAGCAAATCCCCCGGACCCCTACCAGCGGAAAATAACGCACTTCTTTCCCATTCGTTCGGCACAACCTGAATTAAGGCGAGCGGTGGATGGAAACGTACCCAATCTGACCCCCCTTGGCAGCCTCTGCATAAACGCTACAAACGCCATAAACGCTACAAACGCGCCGATGGCTTTGGAAAACCCGCCAATCGAGGAGGTGGGCGTACTATAAATCCTTGTTTTTCCAGTGTTTTCTTCATTTCGCCTTCAATCCGCGCGGTCATTTTCGGTCAATTTTTGGTCATTTTTGGTCATTTTTTTTCCAGCTTTTTCCAGCTTTCGGTCAGGTTTTGCCAGGTTTGACGTGACCGACAAAAGTCGCTTTTCAGGGATTTGACCCTCACGAAACATAGGCGTTTTCGATGATTTTTCTCGATCCCAGAGACTTTTGTCGGTCACGTCAGGTTTGACGAAGCGTGGACCGTGAACAATGGACCGTGAACTGTTAAAACGAAAGACCCCCAGTTTTAACGGTTCACGGTCCACGGTTTACGATCTACGCTTTGACTAGGTAATGGCTGTGGCACGGTTTCACTGCTTTGCAGGCAATTCATGTCGCGTCCGGGATTGTATTGGACGCACCCCAGAGCATACGCCAATGGTCTGTATAAGTTGCTTATACTATACTAACGTATTGTACGCAAGCTCCGTTTTGGAAAATACTGGAAATTTTTCCAAATTATTCTTTTGATTATATTTAGATTGAGAGACGGTTTATGTGAGAAGGCGGTAGATGGACTAACATGCCTCCGCCAAAGAGGCCGCGTGCCCGCGTGCTGGACGTGGCCAGTTTTGCCTCTCGCCTAATATTCGCCAATGGCTTCGCCGCCGTCCTTGGTAGCCAGCGATTGGAAGACGGGATTTGCACTATACCTCAAGAACTGGACCGATCCATCGGCGAAATGAAAGGGACAGCCGCCTGTATGCAGGCTCCAGAAGTGCGTCTGATCACAGGCATTTTGGAGTTGGCCAGGGATAAGTCCAACATCGCTTTCCCCGCACGCGCCCGCGTACTGTACTTCTAGGGCCCCAAGGATTACACTCCCCTTTGCCGGCAAACCATGTCCCTTTCAGATCAATCGAAGTAGGCCTTTCGCCTACCATTAGCGTATTGCTTAGCCCATCGGTTACCTCCTGAACTTGCACGGTCTGATCCTTGACGAACATGCCGTTACCCTCACCCATACTCAAAGCGTCATTGGATCCGCTAAGTCCTGATACCCCCAAATAGGATGTGAGACCCACCGGCATCGATAGACCTTGAACACTGCCTATTGGGGCCTGGCTAGTGCGGAAATCTGAAGAACATACGAACAACTGTATTTCGATTCCCAAGGCAGGATTAGGATTAAGATCATCGTTCTGCCAGGGGTCTCAATACTCTTGGAAATAGCTTCCTTGATGTGCCCAGGCATCGGCCTCTTGATATAGAACCGTTTGTTCACAATAAGGGAGGATCCGCGCTATCCAGCTCCAATAGTAGTAATAATTGGGAGTTACACCAACTACCCCAAGCTGTCGTCCAGGGCGGGGGGAAAGAATCCATTGTCCACTTCGTAGTTGTGTAGAGCGAGACCGATCTGCTTGAGATTATTAGAACATCTCGTTCGAGATGCGGCGTCGCGAGTTTTTTGAACCGCAGGAAGAATGAGAGCAATCAGAATGGCAATAATTGCGATTATGACCAGCAATTCAATCAGGGAAAATGCACGCCTGTTCACATGTAGCCTAAGGCTCTCTGGGAAAGGCTTCTAATATTCGCCGATGGCTTCGCCGCCGTCTTTGGTAGCCAGTGCCGGGAGGACGGAGTTTGCACTATAACTCAGAAACTGAACCGACCCATCGGCGAAGAGAAACGGACTACCGCCTGGATGAAGGCTCCAAAAGTGCATCTGAGAACAATAGATTTGAATTTGACCCGGGATCAGGCCAACATCACTTGATCCGCCACAATCAATAGGCACCGAGGCATAGGATAGTTCTTGCGTCCCCAGGATAACGCTACCGGTGCCGCTACCATCATATCCAAATCCAGCAAACCACCAGCCTCTACCGGAATCCGTCTCAGGTGGCCGCTCGCCTACCATCAGGGTATTGCTCAACCCATCGGTGACAGCTTGAACTTCCACAGGTTGATTTCTGACAAATATGCCGCTACAGTCGCCTGTCATGTCCCCACTGAGACCGGAAACGCCCAAATACGATGTGAGACCTACTAGCAATACTCCAGGAATGTCCCCAAAAGCTAGTTGAGGTTGAAGAGTACGAATGTCCGCCGAGCAGGCAAACGTAGGATTCACAATGGCCAACACGGGATTCGGTGTACCATTTTCAGAACCAAAAGGATTCCAATTATATCAAAAATAACTTCCCTGCTGAGCCCAGGCATCGGCTTCCTGGTACAGGTTCATCTCCTCACAATAAGGCATGATACGCGCCATCCAACTCCAATAATAGTAGTAATTTGGAGAAACACCAACCTCTCCCAAGCTGTCGTCAAGGGCGGGGGGAAAGCATCCATTGTCCACTTCATAATTGTGCAGAGCAGTGCCGATCTGTTTTAGATTATTCAGGCGCCTGGTTCTTGAAGAGGCCTCTCGAACTTTCTGTACTGCAGGAAGGATCAAGGCGATCAAGATCGCAATGATCGCAATCACAACCAATATCTCGATGAGAGTGAAGCCGGATCTCTGGGTATGTGCTCGTAGCTGAACTTGGAAGACTTCAGCTACTCTAATCAAACAGGAAGTCTTGCGGCTTCTTCTACAGTCATCCTTCATCTTTTTTCCCCACTGTCAACCAAGTGACGTCCTGGCGCGAAAACGGGGACATTCTTTCCTGTTTGAAGTGTTTGGCCACTTCGGCTGCCAAAGGCCCGAGTTGCGGGAGTTCCGAGGGATGAATCCCGTATTGCTCCTGGTAGAAGACGATGTCCCGTTCCGACTTGCTGGCGAAGATCTTGATTCCCGTGATGGCTTCGCGGGCCACTTCTCGGAACTCCTCGCCGGCCTCGTCCGCGGGGACGCCAAGCACGAATGACCTCGCCGCGGGACGGGGAACGTTGTTGATCGGCAGAGGCGACGATTCATCGAGAGCACGCAGTATGTCGCGATGGGCGCTCTGCTCGTCGGGGCGATTCTGCAGGAAGACTTCGGACCCCGACATCTCCTTGAGCTTGGTGGACATGAATTCGCGAGACTGCTCCCATAACATCTCGGTGAACCTGCTGCCATAATCGTTGAGATTCAGGCAGACCGTCACCACGCCCTACACTGGCGGCGAAGCTGGACCTGCAAGGTCTCTTCGAATTCGAGCAACTCCTTGTCCTCGATCTCGACGATGAGCTGATCGACCGCGTCCTCGAGAGTACGGCAGCCCAAGGGCAATATGGGATGATCATGGCTAAGAGCCTCCCCGATGTTCGGCTTGGACACCTTGGCCAACTGCTGCCGTAGTTCACCGAGTTGGTGCCGGCAGAAATTGACCTCTCGCAAGTATTCGGGAGCGTTGCCAAGGAGTTGGCGATAGACCGATCCAACAGCCCGAGAGAGGACGTAGCGGTAGCGGCGAGTGGCCCAGGATCGCAGGAGGGTGACGATTTCGGGCGTGACGGACCTCTTGGCCTGAATCCCCGGCAGGCTGGAGCGGCCAACAGAGCCGAGCGCGCTAAGGAGTTGATTGAAGCCCTGCTGAGACTCCGGTTCCAGTTCCGCGCAGGTCTTTTCACACTGCTGCATTTCATTGTCGAGCTTGGCGGTGAACTGGCGGATCGCTTCTTCCGCGCCGGCCAGCCTCATCATGGGCTGCTCGATGAAGTGGATGGCCAACTCCACCAATCTCATCTCGGTCTCTTTCCCCAGAGATCCGGAGCGCTCGTCGAATGCCTTCGTCACATCGCCTGGATGGAATTCTTCCTCCGATCCCGGCCTCCCGACCAGCTTGACGAGGTCGCTAAGCACATCGCAAGCCACCGCGGGATCGGTCACGGGATCGAGTCCCGGCAAGGTAACTCTCTGCAGGGCCGATTCAATGAGTGATTCCGGGCGATCGCCGAGTTTTTCGACCGCTGCCGCTACGACAGCCTCCGTGACCGCATGCGGCGCAAGATGCCGCCGGACCCATTGCTCTTCAACCCACTGCTGCACCGGTTCCATCGGGACCTTCGTCTCCTTCGAGGTCCAGCGATCGAGCAGACGATGACAGAACCGCCGCGCGGCGACCATCAACAGCCTCTGCCTCGGCCAGGTGAGGCGATATATATTGGCGCTTTGCAGTACAAGCCCCGGACAGGGGTTTTCATCGAAATAACTAACCCGGCCATCCTCGACGGACGCTCCGACCCCCGTCAGCACTTCCTGATAGATCGAACCGGCGGCAAGATCCATCATCGTGTTCGGATTCCCTTCCGGCTTTTGGCGACGGGGCACGATCAAGCAGCGATCGAAAGGCCGTTCGGTGTCGATCAATGGCGCTTGCCGGTTCTCGTAACGCACCTCATAGCGAGTCGTGGCCAGGCTCATGTGATTGAGCTTCTGTCAGCGCTGCGTACGTATTTGCCACCGGCAAGGAGCGGGGGGGGTTGCCCTCTTGAGCGGGGACCAAAAAGACGCCTGTAAGCTGAGGCCGGGCATAGCCCATGCCGCGGAGTTCGTGTCGGACGATGTAAGCCAGATCGAGGAACATACCCGAGCCTGTTCCCCCCGCCAGAGAACAGGCGATATAGACGCGCGGACGATTGTTGCGCAGGCCCAATCCGGTGAGTCTGTCGGCATCAGCAAGCGCTACTCGTCGTTGAGCAAAGACTCGATCGAGTCGCGCAGCCTTTGACTAACGTGGCGATAATTATCGACGAGAGCAAGCCTCCCCACGCGCCCGGCTGCCTTCCGTCACCGGATTGCGGGGTATCCGATAGAGCAATTCCGGGGGGAGCCAGGGGTCCAAGGGTGGCAGAGTGTCTTTCTTGAGGTAATGGGCTGGCCGCCGCAAGGGGAGAGGCAACAACTCGGCGGGATCGAGGGCGTCTCGCTGGCAATCTCCCGAGGCTCGATGGACCGTGGTCAGGTCGGTGTCGATGAAAAGCCAGCGCAAGTGGGGCAGCGTGGGCTTCCCGAATCGGTCGTAGACGTGCAATCGCAGCCTCTGCAATACTTCGAGCCCGGTTTGGCCGATGCCGATGAAGATCGCCGGGAAGAGTACGCCGGCACCCGCGCGCTCAGCGGCGCAAGTCCGAGTTTGTGTACCTTCCCGGTTTCGAACGCCATGGGCCGCTGTAGAGTGATGGCCGCGACCGGGGCGGCGGGGCGTTCCTTGCTCACGGTCACAAGCGCCGGCAAGCCTCGGGCAGGGGCAAACTTGGTCGCGGGAGAAATGGGAGTGGATGCGGGCGGCGCGGCTGGCGCAGGTGTTGAAAGTTCTGACCGGGCCGCATCGTCAAGGGCACGCCATTCTCACTTACGCCGTTGGAATCGCGGCCGGCAGGCTGGCCGGGCCGTTGCGGCGCCTTTTCCGTTGTATCCGCATCAAGGAGCGCCTGGATGAACTCCTGGCAGGACGGGAATCGCTCATCGGGATTTTTTGACAAGGCTCGCAAGATTATGGACCTGTCCCCCGGAGGAAGCGGATTGAGGTCGGGCGAACCTTCAACGTGCTGCATGAGCAACTGGCGGGCAGTCATACCGGTGTAGGGGCGGATGCCGGTCAACAACTCTTGGTAGACGATTGCCAGGCTGTACTGATCGGAATAACGAGTCACCCAACCATCGAAGGTTTCAGGCGCGGCGTAAACGGGGGTGACGCCGCCAGTAATTCGTTCTTTGGCTCCCGCGAAATCCTTGGCTAGTCCAAAATCGGCGACCTTGACATGGCTGCCTATCAGGAAGAGGTTTTGCGGCTTCACGTCGAGATGCTGGATGCCGTACTCGATGTTCATCAAATCGAGTCCTTCAGCAGCCTCTTCAAGATAACTGAGCAACTCCATGCGGGGGATGCCGGGGAGCGATTTGTTCCTGCACTCGTGGAAGCGGTCCCACAAGCTGCGGTCGGCCAACTCCATGACGATAATAAGCTGGCCGTCACAGATATCGATGCGCTCGAGGGATAGGATGTACGGATGGCGGATCGCCTTGACGCGGTTCAGCGCCTTGAGTTCCTGTTCGGCGGCGTGGTTGTCCTCTCCCGCACCGCTGTCGAGGTCGCCGTAAACGAACTTAATGGCCTTGAAGAGCCCGCCGGGCACTTCGGCCTTCCAAACCTCGCCATATCCGCCGCGGCCAAGTCTTTCGATGAGGCGATAACCGGGGAGCGGTTCAGGCTGGATAACAAATTTTGTGGCCATACATAACCAGGGACAGGAAACGGTAAATCATCGCGCGGAATCGATCGACTCCCCGCCAATTTGAAGCACAGGTTGGACCCCGTGGGGAGTATAGTTCACGATTTTTCGCTTCTCCTATTGCGGGAGGAGAAAAATGGATTTAGCCCAAATCCCGTGGTCTTTAGCGCGAGGCGAGCCGCGACGCGTCACGCCCGAGTGTCCCGGCCCCGGGACCGGTGGGCAGTACAAAATCAACGCAGAAGAATGCGTGCCGAGGCCAACTGTCCAATCACTCGTCACGGATCATGTGAGTAATTTGTTGGAACTCGGCCGAATACGACGAACCGTCCTCGCGGCGGTATCCCACCCGCACCCAGAGTTTGGTCAAGTCAAGCACTGTAACTGGCAGCTCATCGAGGGGCTTGAATGTGAGGTAAAACGGCTTGATATAGATGCCCTCTGGCGGGAACAAGATTTTGGTACCGGATCCACCACAAGCCCAGGGTCGGGCAAACCGAATGATGAGGTCATCCAAACGGAATCGAGCCGTTGCCACACAATCCCCCTGTCGATACTGACTTCGCACACGAACTCAAAGATCGTGCTCCCGACTAGACTTTCGAGTACAAGAAATGCCTTGTCTGGGAGTGGAACCTCCCGTGTGGTCGAACTAAGCAGCCGACGTTGCTGGGAACGTTATGAAACGATAGCATCCACCTGGCTCCTAACCGCCCGGTTCAGGGCAGTCCTCGAAATGCTTGATTACGAGCTGCCCCCTGGATTTGACAATACCGCCAGCGATGACTGGTTTCGCCCCCCTGCCAATGACCCGGGTGTAGATGGACGCTTCTATTGCGGCCAGCTTGCCGACGAACGACGCAACCCCAATCACCCCGGCTGCGGCCGTGGCCTCGCCCATACTGTAGTTGACTTTGTAAATACGCCCGATCTGGTAGCACATCGTTGCTTCAAGCGTAGCGAGGATGGCGTTGGAGGCCCCAGGTAGCCAGGGCGAACCCAGGACGGTTCCCATGGCCGTCGAGGTATAGCCGTTGACCCACGTCTCGGCCTTCCGGCGCTTCTCAGCCTTTTCTTCGGGGGACATCGCGGCACCTTTCTATCGCAGAGACGGGATGTCGTTTTATCGAACCGTGATGATCTGTTTGTAATCCATAATGGTAGCCTCTCAGCCAATTCAGGAGTGATCAAGCGCACCACGTTCGCAGATGGAAGTCATCGGCACGGGGTTGAGCCTCAAGAACTCTACTCCGCTCAAACGGCCCCTTCCCCAACAGACTACGCACCACTCGGACGTGCCTGAAGCGGCAACCAACTGCACACGGCCTACCGCGACACCAGTGATCAACAGACGCAAACGGCTGAGCGCACCACGAGCAGACAACCGGCGGGCCGAGGCCAGCAAACGAACGCCTGATTCGGTCGAAGGCGGCAGGAGGCCATACTGCGTGCCGGCGACGATGTACGAGAGCAGATTGTCGCACAGGCGTTAGTTCGCCATGGGTGGTAATGAACCGACGAGGCGCCATCCCGGACCGCCATCGCCAGAATCTCAGGCCAATCCCTCTCGAACCGCAACCGGTCGGCATACAGGTCGGCCAAGAACGCCGGCTCATCGACCTTCTCCTCAGAGTCATACACAAGCTCCGGGAGTTCCAAGACAGCAGCTACCATCAGTGCGCCTTTCTACCACGGGTCGCACAGTCCGCGAATGCGATCAGCACCACGCCGATGAAATAATAGCCGAGATTCACCACGGAAAAGGTCATGCCCAGAAACCATCGTACCAAAAACACGTGTTGGTTTTCGGCCGGAATGCCCGTCAGCTTGAACAACTCGACCGCCAGGCAACAAACAAACGCAATCACGGCGATGAACAACGGCGGTTTGCGGAAAAGGAACACGGCCAGAGCGAGGTAGGCGGCCACAGCATAAAGGACTTCCCCGAGGACCCTGTCCCAGAGGAACCAGCCCACCGGATACAGCCGGGACGCGAGACCGAGTACCACCGTGACAGCCAGGGCCAACAGCAAACGAAGCATCGGCGTCACATCTCCATCGGGGCAGCGAGCATCTGCCGTCACATCTTTACGCCGAACGTTACATCTACAGCGAACGCTCTTTCCAAACTTTCCATGGGAAGGCCGATCACATTGCTAAGCGAGCCATCCTCCAATGTCAGGAACGGATCGCCGTCCTCTTTGATGGCGTAGGCCCCAGAGCATCCTACCCATTGCCGAGTCGCCAGATATTCATCTAACTCCACATCGGAAAGCGAGCGCATTCGCACCAAAGTTCGTTCCTGCCACTGTAGCTGCCAACCATCGGCTACGCGCCAAAGACAGACACCTGTCCAGAGTTCGTGTACTCGCCCTGATAGCGTGCGCAAAATACGCCTGGCGTCCTGCTCGTCCTCGGGTTTGCCGATCACTCTGCCGTCGAGCCAGCCCACTGTATCAGCTGAGAGGACAACCCCCTCCGCAACCAATCGCGCAACCGCGGCTGCCTTCAGCCAGGCAACATGCTGCACGTATTGCCGGCACGAACCGTGCGTAGCCTCGGTCGGTTCGTCCACATTGGCGGGGCGAATATCAAAAGAATAACCCGCTTTTTCCAGGAGATAGCGCCGGCCCGCGGAACCGCTGGCCAGAGTCAGGCGGAACGGGAGTTTCTTGACCATCGCTTAAGATTTTCTTGGAGGATCGGCCACAGCCGGTCTGGGTGTAGTTCGCTCATACATTCTAGACGATCGCACTTCTTCAAATAACTACCTCTACACCATACCTTCGTTTCGACGGAGTTGCCAAATTGCGAATAGGGGCCATGCCGCCGAACCTGAGTGCAAGTATACGGCGCTGTGACCGGCGAGCCCAGGGCGGCTGCTAGATGCAACGGTCCGGTGTCGTTCGCAACCGTGACGTCTACCGAATCAAGAATAGCGGCCAATTCGGGGAGTGTGGTCCGGCCTGTGAAATCACGAGTCGGACCTGTCAACACGTGGGTGACTTCTTGAGATAATGGACGCTCATCAGCGGTCCCAACGAACAGCACCGTTCCGCCAAAGTTCTGTTGGGCGCGCCGGGCTAACTCGGCGAAGGACGCTGCGGGCCAGCGCTTGGTGAGCCAGCGCGAACCGACTGCGAAAGCCATCCAGGGGCGAGGGCAGTCGGCCAGCATCTGCTTCGCCCATCGGGCGGAATCCGGATCGATGCGAAGTGTGAAGGATTTCTCGATATCCCCGCATCCAAAAGCAGAAGCGATATGCCAGTAACGGTCGACCGCATGGAGTGTTGGACCGTCCGAAACGGGGATGACATCGGTATAGAACAGCCGGCTGCCTTCGCGAGTTGGTTCGAGGCCGACCCGGCGCGGACATCCAGTCGCGGCGGTGATCAGCCCGCTACGAAACAAGCACTGCAAGTCAATTACCAGATCGAAGCGGCGGCGTCGCAGTTGTCGTCCCATTTCAACCATCGACTGCCATCCATGTGACCATCCTCGTTTCCAAGCAGCGCGGTCGAAGGGTATGGTTTCATCGAGGTCGGGATGGCACGCGAGTAGAGGAGCATATACGCGATTGATCACCCAGGAGATTTTCGCTGTTGGAAAGCGATGCCGCAATGCATTGAGAACCGGCAAGGAGTGTACGACGTCGCCGAGGGCGCTGAGCTTGACGATGGCAATTCGCTTACTGTCGAGCGAATCCAGCGGTGGTCGGCTCATCGCGGCGATTCCTTTCGAGCGCGGGACATTCTGTAAGGATTGACAGAGGCGAGAAAAAGAAGGCACCCCGGCGAGCCGAGCACTGTCAGGTGCCGGGTGATACGTGTCATTTCATTACCCGGCACCTGACGGTGCTCGGCTCGCCGGGGTTTCAGGATTGAACCGGCGTGGTAAAATTCTCATGTGCTGATTGCATCTCGGTTGAGGTATGAGGGACGCGTTTGATACGAGGTAACAGTAAAGTTACCAGAAGCAGCAAACCAGCAGCGAGACAGTACGGCAGTATGTGATGCGATTCCACCTCGAAGAGCGTCAGACCCAGGAAAGGTCCGAGAATCCGCGCCAGGGCCGAGAATGATTGATTCACACCAAGTACTTCGCCTTGCCGCTCCGGATCGCTGCGTCGTGAGATGAGTCCATTTACGGAGGGGTTTAAGAATGCGAACCCGAACACCGCGATCGCAATAGTAACATAGAAGAGCACTTTTTCACCACCCACTTGACCCGATGTTCGACTCCCGTCCGCGATTACTGCCGTCATTGCCAGACCGAACAGCCCTATAAGCATAAAGGCGATGCCGATTCGCATCAGTGCCACCTCGTCGAGTTTCTTCACTAACTTACGATAAGCAAAGCCCTGCGCCACCATCAGCGTGAACCCTACATACGCAAATATAAGGCAATTATCCTTGTCGCCGTATCCGAATGTCTCTTTGCCAAAGAGCGACAGGGTTCCCTCGAAGTTGGCAAAGCCGAACGTAGCCAGGAAGAAGGTCAGGACAAGAATGCCGACCGTGGGGATTTGCAAAGTGGAATAGAGTCCATGTACGTTCAACCAGGATCGATGTGCATCTTCTCTGGGCTGGTGAGTCTCCGGCATTTTCTTGAATGCGATGATTAATGCAATTAGTGATAAACTTGCTGCAATTAGCCCCGGGACTATCTTTTCGTTTTTGAAGAGAGTCATTCCAAAGAATGCAATGAGAGGGCCGAACGTGAATCCGATGCCGAAGGCGGCTCCGATCAGCGCCATTCCCGAGGCTCGCTTCTCTCGCGTTGTGCAATCGGCTATGACTGCCGCAGCCGTCGCGATGGTTGCACCGCTGATGCCAGCGCCGATCCGCGAGATGAGAATCAGAACGATCGCCAGGGTCGCATAATTGATGGGGTCGAGTTGTGAGGCGAAACCGAAGAGCGCGTAAAACACCACCGACCCGCCCAACCCGATTAGCAAGACCGGCTTCCGGCCGACGCGGTCTGAGAATCGTCCCCAAAGCGGAGCGACGATGAACTGCATGAACGAGAAGGAACTGTAGAGAATCCCCAGCACTACCCCACTTTGCCATTCCTTCATCCCAAGCGGTTTCAGCAACTCATCCGCATAACGCGGCAGGAGCGGAAGGACGATTCCGAATCCCAGCAGGTCGATGAAGACCACCAGGAAAACAGTCAGCATCGCGCCGCGTGTGGCTTTGCTTGATGTCGGAAGAGGTTGGCCGTTGGAGGTGTCCATCGAGAAGTTCGCTCTGGGATTAGTCAGTAGGCTCAGCGTCCACCTGCATAAGGTGGGAATTCATTCATGGATACGTGTAAACAGCCCAATGGACATAGCAGAGCTTAGTCAGCCGGACCTCACGCCCGGTCCCTCTCCCGCGAGGGGCGAGGGGAGACAATGTGCTTACGTCCTCCAGAAACGGCCTAATTCATGGCGGAGGAAATGCCATAAACCCAAAACCGCTAGCATACTTTTACGGGCTTTTGATTTCTTTCCACGAAGCCGGCACCACCCTACCTGCATGAGCTTCGCACTAAGCTGGATAGGAGTGTCAAGGGTTACTACCAGCTTGTATGCCCAGATTGCCGCACGGGAACAGCCTGTTTTTCGGAAGTAATGGGCGTATCCGATCAGAAGTTGCGGCGCCGAGAGTGTGACGTTTTGCCGTGAGCCTACCCTGCCGTGATGCACGATCTCGACGCTTGGCAAGTAAATGAGCTTACTCTTTTTCCCTACCCGCGAGGAGAGTTCGACGTCCTCGACCCCGAAGCGAAAATCTTCGTCCCAGCGGCCGACCCTGTGAAAAAGTTCACGCGGCATCAGCACAGCCGCTCCGAGCAATACCTCGACTTCACAGGTCTCCATCGACCCGAAGGTTTTACGGCGATACCCATCGTAAGCGAGCTTGAAGACCTGGGTCCAGCGCAGGAGAGCTGTACGGTGCAACATCGCGACTACAGTCGGCTTGCGGCGATACGATATTTGCAGCCCGCCGCTGCCGTCGCGCAGCCTGGGACCAACCATCCCCACATCCGGATGTTCATCGGCATAATCAATCAATTCCCGCAGCGTTCGTGGTAAGACCAGGGTATCGTTGTTCAAGAAGAAGACGTAGCGGCCCCGCGCTACCGCGGCTGCCTGGTTGCTGGCCCGTGCGAAGCCAAGATTAGCCTGATTGCGAATCAGTTTGACTTCAGGGAAATCCCGGACAGCCATATCCGCTGCACCATCTTGCGAATCATTATCGACGACAATAACCTCTTGCGCGACCTCCTTGGCGGAGTCCCGGAGCGAGAGGAGGCAAGCATAGAGGTAGTCTTTGCAATTCCAGTTTGCGATGCAAACGGAGACCTCGACCGAAGGAATGCGCGAAGCGGGTCCGTGCAGACGGGCAGGCGAATCGAGCAACGATGTCCGAGCCGGCTGCATCATGCGACCGTCCAGAATGCGGAATGGCGTCTTGCCCACGGCGCTGTATCGCGCTAAAGCTAGTCAGATAATACGACAAAGCACTACAACGGATGGGTTTATCATTACCATGCTTAGGGAAAGGGTGTCAATCGCGTTCTCGGCGGATCAGAATTCCCCGGGTGTGCGACATGGTCTGCAAGGTCCTTCTCTCTGATCACGTTGCGATGATCAATTTCCATAACAGATCGCTACCGAATTGGTCGATCGGCTCTACGGTCCCGATGATCAGCCCTGGGGCACCCGACTCACCGCTATCGAAGACACGATCCTGGCTGTCCGGCAAGTACATGTGCGTGAATGACAGCGGTGTCGATGATTATGGCTGTTGGTGGAACGGTTTCATTTGTTTGTAAAGATCCAACTGCTTTCGGCCATCTTTGCCAAACTTTTCTTCATAGACTGGATCGTCGAATGCATCAGTTTGACTTTTGATCGCTTTTTCAAAGTCACCCGCTTCCGCATAGGCTGCGGCGAGAGCAGCCAGGGAACTTCCAGCCTTCCAATCAGACAACTCACAAGCCTTTATCGCGTATTGAATCGCTCGTTTTCCATCGCGGAAATTCGCATCGGCACAGGTGGCGAGGATCCAAGCAAGATAGTCGTAAGTGTTGGCGTATTTCGGGTCGAGTTCAATGGCCTTCTTGTAGTTGGTGATTGCCTCTTCATACTGCTTCATTTTTCGTAGCGCGTTGCCGAGCCCACAGAAGGCCAAGGCGTCCTTGGGGTCGAGTTCGATGGCCTTCTTATATGCGGCAATGGCCCCTGGTAGATCATCTTGAGCATATAAAGTAATGCCAAGTTCATAATGGGCTTCCACTAATTGAGGATTCAGTTCGATAACCTTCTTATATGCGGCAACGGCTCCCGGGAGATCATTTTGTTCATACAAGGCAAATCCAAGTTCGTAATAGGCACTGGCGTAATTCGGATCCAATTCGACGGCCTTTTTGTGTGCGGCGATGGCTTCGGGAAAGTTTTTTTGCTCCAAGAGAGCGAGGCCGAGTAAGTAATAGAACACAGCATTATTGGTGTCGAGTTCGATGGCCTTCTTATATGCGGCAATTGCCGCCGGGTAATCATCAAGTTGATACAATATATTGCCGAGTGATTGATAGGCGTCAGCATCATTCGGATCCTGTTTGATGACCTGCTGATACAGCTCGATGGCCTTGTTATTCGCGACAATGGAGGCGGGGAGTTCTTTTAATTCCCTCAGCACGACGCCGAGTAGTTCGTATGGACGGGCGTAGTTCGGGTCGATTTCAATGGCCTTGCGACAGGCTGTGGCGGCCGCGGTAAAATCATTTTGCTTGTATAAGGCATTACCGAGAATGTTGTACACCCGGCTGCTTTTTGGTCGAATAGCTAGCGCTACAAGAGACAGTCCCACGCTCTCTTCGGCGTTCGCTTCATTGAGAGCCGCGCTTACATTCAACCAAAAGTCGCGGGGGTGTGAGAGAAGGGCTTTTTTGTAAAACGCAGTGGTATTCAGCTTCTTCGGATCCAACTGCGACCCCAGTGCTGCCAACACGCTGGATGGTTGCTGCTCCGCCTCTACTTCATTGGCTAGTTGGATCAGCATCTCCTCGTCATCCCAAACCTTATCGTTCCGAAAACGGTTCCGCCATGCATCTTCCGGATCTGCTTTGCGCCGAGTTCCAACAGCTTCGGCAAATACTCGCGATACTCGGCTTTAGGCAACTTCGCGATCTCCGCCCAATGATCAAGCGTGGCGACAAGGACGAATCGAATCGGTGATTCTTCAATTGCCGAACCCAGCCGTTCTTTATCCTCTCGGACAATGTCCAAGCCGTGATCGGCAAAGAACCTTGCAAACTTTGGTATGACCTTTTCCGGTTTGTATATTCCCTTGACCACTTCTGTGGCCAATAACTGTATGTCATCCAATTCCTTGGCCATCGCAAAGTTCTTCTCCTCATATTTCAACTCCGACTTCACGAATTCCAATCGAGTATCCTTCGATGGTTGCAGTACATCTCGATTCCCCAAAACCGAAGATTGGGCGCGTTGGACCGCTTGCCGCACTTTATCCAAGGCACTTGCCAGAGATCGAGTTCGCTCAACCACACGGCTGTCTTGCACGGATCCCGCAGTTGGGATCGAATCTCATGTAGGTATCGTTCGGCATCGTCGAGTGCAAGATTCACTTCGCGGTCAATTTGCTGGCTTCGGTTTTGTATCGCTTTGTCGCGTAGCACTTCCTCCAAATGCCGATGGTCCCGGTCGGCGACATACCAAACCGCCCCTGCACTGCTGCTGACAAGCAGCAGAATGCTTGCGACGATCAAGGCTGCCTCGGCTGGCCGTCGCCGGACCCATTTCGCTGTCCGCTCTAAAAGTCCCATAGGCCGCGCCAGGATCGGCCTATGGGCAAGGAACCGTTCCAGGTCTTCCGCCAGTTCCCGGGCGCTCGGAGCAGCGCCGATCCGACTCCTTGCGTAGACATTTCAAACAGATCGTCTCCAGGTCGCGCGTCACCTGCCGATTCAGAGACGAAGGCGCCGCCGGCTCCCGATGGCGAACCAACTCCAGGGTCTCATCCGCCGATGTCCCCTCGAAGGGAGGCCGCGTTGTCAAACACTCGTAGAGAATAGCGCCCAGCGCATAAACGTCGGCGGCCGGACCAGCGGAATGTCCTCGGCCCTCCGCCTGTTCGGGCGCCATGTAGCTCGGCGTCCCCACCACCATGCCCTCAAAGGTATGACCGGATTCGGCGTCCAGTTGCCGGACCAACCCAAAATCAGTCACCTTCGGCTGGCACTGTCCTATCGTCGCGTTCGGATCGCCAGCCAGGAGCACGTTGCCGGGTTTGAGGTCGCGGTGAATGAGGTTTCGACTGTGAGCAAGTTGCATCGCCTCACCCAGTGTCGCAACCAGGCGGGCCGCGTCGAGCGGGGACAGTACTTGTTCCTTCAGCCGCTTTGCCAGCGACCCGCCCATCACGTATTCCAACGCTATGAACGGCCGTCCTTCCATCTCACCGATTTCGTAGATCTGAACGATGTTTGGGTGTTGAAGCCGGGCAACGGCCTCGGCCTCCATCTGGAAGCGCGCCACTGGGACGGGTGGGGATGGCTGGCGGCGAGCATCTTGAGGGCGACGGTGCGCTTGAGAGCCAGGTGTCGGGCCTTGTACACGACGCCCATGCCGCCCCAGCCGATTACTGCCTCTACCTCATAACCGGGGATATGCGGCAGCACGGTAGGAGGCAGTGCGGGTGGGGTGGCATAAGTCGACGAAGTTCTCTTAAGGCACGGAAGCAACGTCATGACTTGGGCGTCGATGAGGCGGAAATTCCGCCACCGTTGCTGCACTTCCAGGAGCAAATTGGGACAGTCTCGGCAGACCTCTTCCGGCGTCTTCCCGGAGTCGAGCATCTCTTCGAGCAATTCGAGTATACGTGGACCGTTGGCCATCGGTGGTCCTCCTGGATTAAGAGTCAGGAGACAAGAGTCAGGGCTCGGCGTCTTCTGGATCCCCACTCTCTTTCGAGGACGGAGGTCAGCTAGCCGCTCCGCCAGGAGGAGCCGAGCCCGGTTCAATCGCCGCTGCACCGTCTTCTCGGAAACCCCGACCACGGTGGCCACCTCGGTATGCGTCAGCCCTTGGATGCCGACCAGGTCGAATACCTCTCGCTCGTCATCCGGGAGACCTTCAATCGCATCCAACACACGAAGGCCCGTCGGGGTGAGGTTGGAGCTACTGCTATTTGGCGGGGCCGCGACACCTGACTCCGGCAATGCCGCAGCAACTGGCTGTTCATCAAGGCGGCGAGCCAGGTCATTGAGCTGCCACCGCATGTGCTGACAGGCCAAAGCGAAGAACCGCCGGACGGTTGTGGGCTGTGTAGCCCGCAAGGCTGCAAGCAGCCGGGACACTACGCCCCCAAGCAACTCGTCCGTCTCAAGGTTTACGGGTGGTCGGGTCAGTCGCGGGTAGCTCCGGTAGAGGAGAGTGCCGCATAACGAGCGCAGCCGACCGACCGCTCGCTCTAGCAGGTCCCGAACGATAGTTTCGGAGGATGTGTCCGCCTGCAGGGCGTCCAGGTAGCGCTGAATGACGGCGGTAGTCGGCTCTTCGTGCATGGGAGCCCCCCGAAGAACAAGACGGGTCTTGTCAATTTATTAATTTTGGTGTCCACCCGCACCGCCCAAAAGAGTGCGGGACGAGAAGCGGCCACTGAGCCGACCGGATTGGCCGGAATCGGTTGAGGGTGCCCTCTATCACGCAGCGGAGATTCAACTATGAAGACTACAAATCAAACTGAACTCACTCCGGGAGTCGCCGGACGCCAGAATCTCACCACGCGAACAGGTGATACGTCGCTCGCCCCACCGCGACAGCAGACAGCTGATGGAAACGCGATTCGTCCATTTCATGTGAATGTTCCGGAAGCGGAACTTGCCGAATTGCGCAGGCGCATCAAAGCAACGGTGTGGCCCGACCGGGAAACGGTCACGGATCAATCGCAAGGCCCCCAACTCGCGACCCTGCAGAAACTCGCGCGCTATTGGGAGACAGAGTACGACTGGCGCAAGGTCGAGGCCAGACTGAACGCCCTACCGAATTTCATCACCGAGATCGACGGTCTCGACATTCACTTCATTCACGTTCGTTCGAAACATAAGAACGCGTTGCCGCTCATCGTCACGCACGGCTGGCCCGGCTCGATCATCGAGCAGCTGAAGATTGTCGATCCGCTGACCAATCCGACCGCGCATGGCGCGAGCGCGGCGGACGCTTTCGACCTGGTGATTCCATCGATGCCGGGCTACGGGTTTTCGGGCAAGCCAACCACTACAGGCTGGGGCCCTGCCCGCATCGCGCGTGCGTGGGTCGTGCTGATGAAGCGCCTTGGCTACACGAAATTCGTGGCACAAGGCGGCGATTGGGGCGCGATTATCATGGACGTGATGGGCACACAGGGGCATCCGGAACTGCTTGGCATTCACTCCAATATGCCAGGCATCTTTTCCGCCGACATTGACAATGCTGCCCGTGCCGGCGCTCCGGCGCCGGCCGGTCTCTCCGCTGACGAGAGACTCGCGTACGAGCGGGTGGCCTTGGTATATGCGAAGGGCATCGGCTACGGATACCAGATGGGGTTGCGCCCGCAGGCGCTGTACGGGATCGCAGATTCTCCCGTCGGCATAGCCGGTTACTTTCTCGATCACGACGCGCGTAGTTTGGCAATGATCTCACGTGTGTTTGACGGGCAGCCCGAAGGCCTTACGCGAGATGACATCCTCGACAATGTCACGCTTACCTGGTTGACGAACACCTTTATTTCCGGGGCGCGCCTCTATTGGGAGGACTTCGCTGCACAGGTTTCTTTCTTCGGTGTCAAAGGCGTCTCCGTTCCGGCTGCCGTGAGCGTCTTTCCCGATGAACTCTATCCAGCTCCGAAGAGTTGGTCAGAGCAGGCATATCCCAAACTCGTCCATTACAACAAGCTCGACAAAGGCGGGCACTTTGCGGCCTGGGAACAGCCGCAACTTCTTCTCAGAGGAAGTTCGCGCGGGCTTCAGATCACTGAGACTCTGAAACAGCTCAAGGACCGAAACTACCTCGAAACTAAAACTCATAGAGGGAAGTA
>CAVVAP010000013.1:0-25190 GCA_963746205.1 uncultured Acidobacteriaceae bacterium
CCTCTCATTGAATCAAAAATGCCTGCGCCAGGGGCAAGATCGCTCCCACCGCGAACAGCGCCTGGAAGCTGCAGACGAGCCCGCGACGGGAATCGGAAGAAACGGGGGCATTGTTTTCGAATCAACGCCCCTCAGGTCTTGCTTTCTCGGCGGGGTTTCCCGCCCGAAATCACAAAACCACATTCTTCGAGGCGACGTGCATCGGGGGCGAAACTACCCTTCTCGCTGCAGCCGAGATTGAACGCGGCCGCTTGGATCCTCAACTATTGATCGTTTCTATTTCCCAGCCATCCAAGGAAAAAAACACTTATCGCATGGATGTATTGATTCACGACTTTGTTTGGTCGGCGTCACGTTGTTACACGATGCCGCCATGCCCCCCCCGCGTGGAATTGCACCGGGGGGCACAAAGACAACCGGACATTTCGCTCCGCGAACATACGGTGACATCTCAGTTTTAGCTTGCGCTTTGTGGAATTATTCCCGGTCGACAAAGCACCCTCCAAACGGCTTCGAACAGAACGCTCGCGAAGTTTCGGCCAGCCATTCGTGTCCGCGCCGTGCTGCGTGGCCGTGCTATTCCGGACGCCCCGCGATTCCGAGTAAGCGGAGAATCGGTCCTGCGACGGCGTTCGCATTTTCGCCAAACGGCACACAACGAGACAGCCCTTGAAGATCATCATCCTCTCCGCGCAATCGAGGCGGACAGCGACACGACAATTTGACGCAATTCTCATGATCGGTCCGACTGTCGAAGAATTGTGCGCGGCGAACGGCGACAGGTTGCAAGGCAACGGGGACAAACTGGCGCCCTCCGAGGAACCTGCGCCCTGCAAACGATTTCCAGTCGTTCAGCATCGGCGACAATCGCGCATCATGGCGGGTAATGCGCGATGATTGACTGAATGCAAACGAATGAATGAATGATTGCAATCACTCAGAGGGAAGCATACACTAGCTCCGATCAAATATTAATGTTGCACCATGAAGGACGAAGGAGACGCGGACGATGTGCCATATCTCTCCCCGCTGGGTTCAGAATCGACTGTTCACACTTTGCGGTTTGCTCGCGGTTCTCAGCCTTATTCAATCGTCGGTTGTCGCTCAATCGACTTCTGCCGTCGGACTCGTGAGCCGAGTCGCGGTCGATACGCCGCAGATGCGATCGGCGAAAAAGAATTGCTTGAAAAGATCGCTGCGGTTGTCAAGAACAACGAGGTGCTCAAGGGTTCGTTTCTGTTTGTGGACATCGACAACGGCGCTGGCGCGGTCGCAGGACCGATCCAATACAGATTCACACGAATCCTGGATCGCAGTCGTGCCGACATTCAAAGGGCGCTGCTGGACCGATTCATCGCCACGTGGTGTCCGCCAGGCAGCTATACGATTGCGACCAGCGAGGACAGAGTCTATCCGTTCATCGAGTGCATGGCGACGCTGCGGCGTTGGATCGATGCCGATCCGTCTTTGGGAAGTTGCCTGGTCGTTGACGGTTACTATGAGAGGGTCAGGAAATGGCGTCAACCTGAAATTGCGTGGCCGACGTGATACCGCCGAACGGAACGAGGCCATTCAGGATAAGTGTACGGCCATCATGTTGCTCATGCCCGTCTGGATCGACCGCTCAATGCGGCGAGGCCGGACCCGTGGTCGCTCATCCCATCGCCGACCATCGCGGCCGAGATGCAGATTATTCCGCCCGACTTGACCTGCGCCGAGGAATCGTTCGTCGATGGTTTGAACTTCTTTTCTCCGGGCGATACGTCTCGCGGCCGAACGCTTTCAACTGGCCGTGATCGATTGCCCGAAATGCCGGGGCGTGACGGCATTTCCAGGTCTTCCAGTATTGGCGGATCATCACCGATCTGGTGCTGGGCGATCGCGACATGGCGCGGCGGCGTGCCGAATACCTGCGCAATCGTACGGCCCGGGGCTTTCGTCCAAGGCCGAAGTGGCCCGATCGTTGCGCGCGTTCAAGGCTCCGCTACGGAGCTTGGAATTGCGCGTCACTGGAAAGTGATGCAGCGTGAGTGTCGCGCAAGGAAAAGTTGCGATGAAGTCGAAATACCTGACTCTTCTCCCGGGCTGGCGACTCGGACCTGAATTAACGGAGTAATGCTGGCTTTTATGTCTTTCGCTCGCCTCGTTTATTACGGTGCATTGTGCGGCGGTTGGTCGGCTCTGGCTGGCTGGCTGGTCATCGAGTTGCTGTTCTTCCGCACCGGCAAGGCCGAGGCTGGATGGCCGAAGCAATGATCGCCGGCATCGTGGGCGCGGCCATCGCCGCGGCCCTGGGGTCTGTTGAGCGGCTTCTCGAAATCGAGTCTGGTCGGGCCTGATCCTCCGCACCTGGCTCTCGGGACTTGGCGGCGCTATCGGCGGGGCCGCCGGCGGCGCTATCGGCCATGTCTGTTGCAAATAGCTGCCGCGGGCATTGGGTTGGATGTTTGTCGGCATGGGCATTGGCGTGATCGAAGGCCTTTATGACCGATCCCTCAACAAGATTCGCAACGGATTGATCGGCGGCGCCGTCGGAGGCTTCTTGGGTGGCATCTTGTTCGATCCGATTCTCCACACGATCGATCATGGCTCGGGGATGAGCAGCCGGGCCACGGCGTTCGTGATTCTGGGAATCTGCATCGGTGCCCTGATCGGCATCGCCTATGTGGTGTTCAAGGATGCCTGGTTGACTGTGGTTGACGGCTATCGCGCTGGACGTCAACTCATTCTCACTCAATCTGTCACCGAGTTGGGGCGTGCCGATAACCTGGAGTTGGCATTCCTCGGTGCGCCAAAACGTCGACCTCGAAGTGCATCATGCCAGAATCACGCGGCAGCCAACTGGCGACTTCGTGCTGGAGGATCTCGGCAGCCGCCTGGGAACCCTGCTGAACCACAAGCCCGTCAAGGGCGCCGTCATGCTGCACGGCGGCGATCTCATCAAGTTGGGCAGCAACCTGGTGCGCTTCAACGAGCGGCAGGGACGTGGATCCGGCGGGGCGCCTGTGCCGCCGACCGCGGCGGCCAATCCGGCAGTCAGTAGCGCGCCTTACCGCCGCCACGCAAGCCGGCCGCTGCTTCAGCTCCGCCTGCTGCTCCGCCACCGCCTGCGCCGCGAGCGGCGAAAGACGTCCTCTGCCGGCGCCCCTCGCCGCCCGCACCAAATACCGCGGGCTCCGCCGCCACCGACCGCCAGGACCGGAGACCGCAGTTCCATGTCCAAGCCAACGCCGGAGCCTCGCGGGCCGACCGATTCCGCCGCCCCCACCAAATGCCCGCTAATCTATTCTCAATCAACTCCCTGGACGGTCACGTTCGAGGAAATGGTCCCCTCCGAAAAGACTTGCTAGATTGAGACCACCCACACCGACGAGCCGGCTGTGCGCAAGAGATCTGCAGGACAGATGTGCGGAAGACAAGAAATTCCAGGATAGGGAAGGGCTCGTTATGCGCATCGCGGTGGTCGGCTCGGGATACGTGGGAATGGTGACGGGAGCAGGTTTCGCCGATCTGGGACACGACGTCGTCCTCGTCGATAACGACGAAAAAAAACTGGCTACCCTGAGCCGCGGAGAAGTGCCCATTCACGAAAGTTTCCTGCCCGAACTCCTCGATCGCCATCGCGGGAAGCGCATTCGGTTTTCCGGTGACTTACAGGGCGTCTTACGAAATAGCGAAGTGGTCTTCATCGCGGTCGGAACTCCGCCCATGGAAAGCGGGGATGCCGATCTTTCCTTCGTCGAATCGGTGGCGCGGGAAATCGCCGGCGGCATCGATAAGTACAAGGTCGTGGTCGAGAAAAGCACGGTGCCGGTCTACACCAGCCAGTGGATTCGGACCGTAATTCTCAGAAATGGAGCCTTACCGGCGCACTTCGACGTGGCTTCCAATCCCGAATTCCTGCGCGAAGGCAGCGCCATCACCGATTTTCTCTATCCCGACCGCATCGTCATCGGGGTGGAAAGCGAACGGGCCGCCGAAGTCATGCGCCAGATATACGCGCCCCTTACCAGCGGGTGGTATTACGCCCGCGCCGACGCCATTCCACGCCCCGAGGAAGCGCGACCCGCGCCGCCGCGTTTGATCGTCACCACCACCCGGAGCGCGGAGCTCATTAAGCACGCCTGCAATGCGTTCCTCGCGACGAAAATCTCGTTTGTCAACGCCGTCGCTTCGATCTGCGAGGCTGTCGGCGCCGACGTGCAACAAGTCTGTGACGGCATCGGGACCGATTCGCGCATCGGAGCGCGCTTTATCAATCCCGGCATCGGATACGGAGGATCGTGTTTTCCCAAAGATCTCTTGGCCTTTCAAGCTGTGGCCCGGGAAAGCGGGTACGACTTTCGCTTGCTCGAAGAAGTCATTCGCATCAATGAAGACCAGCGCCACCGTTTTTTGCGCAAAGTCCGCAGCGTGCTCTGGACTTTCCGCGGCAAGCGCCTGGGCGTGCTGGGTCTGGCGTTTAAGGGAGGAACCGACGATATTCGTGAGTCCCCGGCCCTCCTCCTTGTTCAGGAATTGCTACGCGCCGGTTGCCGCATCTGCGCCTACGATCCCGCCGCCATGGAGCGTGCGAAAGAAGTGTTGCCATCGTGCGTGGAATTCGCCACCGACGCCTATCAGGCGGCCGAGGGTGCGGATGCCTTGTTGATATTGACCGAATGGGAAGAGTTCGCCACCCTCGATCTCGCGCGAATGCATTCGCTCTTGAAATATCCCATCGTTCTCGATGGCCGCAATCTGTATGAGCCGGCTGTGATGCGGCGGCACGGTTTCTCTTATTACAGCGTGGGACGTCCGGCTGCGCTGACCCTCGATTTGCCCGTTTGCGAGCTCGCGGAGAAAAGAGAGAGAGCCTGAACGCTAGCGTGAAATAATTGGCCCGCAGTCAAGGCAAATTTAATCTGAGCAGGATCTGCGGGTCTAAATACACCCCCTGCCACCGCACCGCCAAGTGCAGATGAGGACCGGTCGCCCGTCCCGTTCCGCCGCTAAGCCCGAGGATCTGGCCCTTCGTCACCTCGTCCCCCTCCGCCACGGAGAACTTCGACAAGTGCAGATACAGAGTAAGGAATCCCTGGCCGTGGTCGATCACCGCGCAGTTTCCCTCAAAAAAAAGAGGTCGTGCCAGCAGCACGCGACCCCGGTTCACCGCCGCCACCGGCGTCCCCGCAGGAACCCGAAAGTCGAGCCCCTGATGCGTGCTCAGGACGGCGCCATTGAAAACGCGCTGCACCCCAAACACGTCGGAGATCGCCGCATCCACCGGGGCGCTGAATGCCCCCCGCCATTCCCGCACCGGGCTGGCAGTCTCAAATACCTTGGCTTTCGTCTCCTTGTCCTCTGCGATCTCGCGCTGCTCCTCCGGACTGGGCGCGGTATATCGCCCCGGAACCGTGAGCAGCACCCGTGGATAATGCTGGCGCTCCACGGAAACCTTCTTTTCGAAAGACAACGCCGGGCGCCCAACCGTCTCCGTCGAATTCCGCCCCTCCAGTTGGAGGGAGTAGATCCCCGGTTTGATTTCCTGACCGACCCCGGCGAGCGCAAACCAGTCCCCGTGTGAAACGTCGAACGAAAAAGCAATCTCGTGGCCCAGCCAATGCCCAGTGAGCGCCCGAACTCCCAACGGAGCAGTGACTCGGAAAAGCACAGGCGATCCGTTGACCAGCCGCTCCGGTTGATGAACAACCACCCAGCGAGGATGGGGCGCTCCGTAGTGCTCTGTGTGGTGCTCTGCGTATGAGTCGCTGCAGCGGCACACCAGAACCAACACAAACGCGCAAACGAAAAACAAGACGCGAGTAGTCCTCAAAGGAGGTAAGCAAGCCAGGGATGGACAAACTCGCAGTTTACCCCCCTTCTTCATATGGAATCTGGCTTACGCGCGCGAGTCGTGGCGATCGCAATCACGCTGACCAGCACCAGCATTGTCCCTAGCAAAGTTCGCGGCCCGACTCTCTCGCCCCCGAGAAAATGTCCAATCGTCACCGCCACCACCGGGTTGACGTAAGCATACGTCCCAACTTTGGTCGGCGATTGATGATGCAGCAGCCACACATACGCCGTGAAACCTGCGATGGAGCCGGCAGCTATCAAATAAGCCAGCGCCAACCAGACCCCCCGGGATACGGCCTCAACATGAAAGCCGCGAAACTCCCCGAACACCGCGGCCGCCAATGTAAGCAGCACCCCTCCCGCCAGCATTTGCGCTCCCGCGCTCATCGCCTTCGACTCTGGCAACGAGATTTTCTTGGTCAAAGCCGACGCTATGGACCAACTGATGGAAGCGACCACCAGCGCCGCCGCGCCTCGCGGGTCAATCGGCGCTTCGCTCAAACCGAGCGAGCGGCTGACAAGCACCGCCACGCCGGCCATGCCGACAACCAGCGCTAAGCCCAGCCGCAAAGTGAGCCGCTGCGTGCGCAGAAAAAGAATCTCTGAAAGCGCCATGAAGGCGGGGATGGTTGCCAGCATTACGGCCGCAATCCCCGAAGGGACGCGCTGCTCCGCCCAAAACAAAAGTCCGTAATCCAGGACAAAGATGCAAAACGCCAGCGCCGTCGCGGACATCCACTCCCGCCGCGTCGGCGACCCCGTGCCCCGTAGCCGAAGCCACCCGTAGAGCAATGCGCCCGCCACCAGAAAGCGCATCGCCGCATAAATCAGCGGCGGAACCTCGCGTACTCCCACTCGAATGGCCAGGAAGGTCGATCCCCAGACAAAATAAATGATGGAGAACGCCAGCACCGTTTTCCACGCCGGAGGGCGAGTGGTTGCTTGCATGGGGAAAATCGAAACCCGCCGTTACCTGTCGCAAATTCGTTCAGGAGATGCCAATTAGTATCCCCACCGCAAACACCAGCGCTCCGCCCACCACCACCTGGAAGCCCGCGGACAGCAGCGGAGTATCCATATATCGGTTGCGAATCCAGGCAATCGCGGCTAATTCCAGGCCCACCACCACCACCGCCGCAATCAACGCCACATGAAAATCCTGAATCAAAAAGGGCAGCGTATGTCCGATGCCGCCCGCCGCGGTCATCAACCCCGTCACCGCTCCCCGCAGCATGGGACGGCCGCGACCCGTCATCGATCCGTCATCCGATAGCGCCTCGGCAAACGCCATCGAAATTCCCGCGCCGATCGAAGCCGCCAGGCCGACCAGCAGCGCGTCGTGACTGCTCTTGGTGGCAAACGCCGCCGCAAACACCGGAGCCAAAGTTGAAACCGATCCATCCATCAGCCCCGCCAGCCCGGGTTGCACGATCTGCAGCACAAACAGCCTGCGCTGCGCCTCGTCCTCCATCTTTTGGATGGACTGCGGGATGCTCTCCGTCATCGCCCCCGCCGTCGTCTGGTGCTTGCGTTCAATCTCCTCCAGATCGCCCAGCAATTTCCTGATGCCTGCATCCGTCACTTGCAGCATTGCCTTCTGGTAAAACTGCCGCGTCTCCAGTTCCATCAGTTCCGCGCGCTTGCGCACATCCGCGATCTTCAAAGGACGCGTCAGCCACATCGGCCGCCGGTACACAAATCCCTTCACGTCCTCCCGCCGGATCAACGGAATGTGCTCACCAAAACGGGCCCGGTAGGTTTCAAACAAGGACGCCCGATGCTCCGATTCCTCCACCGCCATGTCGTCAAACAATTTCGCTGTAGCCGGATAGGTCTCCCGTAATCCCTCGGCGAAATCCGAAAATACCCGGGCATCTTCTTCTTCCAGCGAAATCGCCAGCGCCATAATCTCGCGCTCTGACAAATCTTTGAAGTTTCGCGCCATGCGACAAGTTAACTGTTTCCGCTCCCGGTTTCAAGAATCGCGCCCGCGAAATTCCGAACCGCTTCGATACCACCGGCAAGAACCCCGGGGCAACTCCTGCCTCCCCGGAAGCGGCAGGGTTTGCCGCTCTCCCAGTCCTGAGCCCTCCGACTTCGCTTGATTCCCCTTAATCAACACAAAATACGCCGCTGTCCCGGGCCGCAATTTTGGAATGAGGCGTGCATTACCTCAAACGGCAGCCGTCGCAATGCTCGCCGCCGGGCGAGTTTTTCGGCGAACCGCTTCTTCAACTTCATATCGAGGTGCATCAATGTCTCTTTCCGCGATCGCAGCCAGCATCTTCAGCCCGCAGCAGAGTGGCGCCGCCAGCAATCCCTACCAGAAGCAAATTCAGCAGCTCAGTCAGGATCTCCAGTCGAGTAATCTCTCCGCCGCGCAATCCGATTTCGCCACCCTCCAGCAAGCCTTTTCGCAGCCCTCCACTACCACGTCGAACTCGACGTCGACCTCCGGTACTTCTTCCGGCACTTCCGCCAACACATTGAGTCCTCTTTCCCAAGCCTTCAATCAGCTTGCCGCCGATCTCCAGTCCGGCAATCTCTCGGCCGCCCAAAAAGACCTTTCCACCGTGCAGCAGGATATCCAAAGCCAGGGCGCACATTTCGGCCACCACCGCCACATTGGAGGCGGAGGCGCAACTTCCGCCAGCCAAACCTCCCAGGCTTACGCCTTGCAGCAGCAATTGCAGCAATTCGCCACCGGAGGCGGCGCGCTCACCACCGAAGCCGCCGCCCTGCAAGACCAGCCTCCGTTGTCTTTGGTTGCCTGACCGGCGGATGCTGTCTCAGCACCCCGCCTCGCCCTGCCACCAGCACCCACCAACAAGCCCACCCTCACGCGCCCTCCGACTTCCCAGCGGAGGGCGTCCCTCCCTTCAGGCCTCCCCTAACCCACCGAGGCACCGACAAAGTTACCAACGGAACCGCCCCCGACACGCGAACCGCCCGTAACGGCGAACTTCCCTCTTGAGTGCAGCCTCCGAAAGCCATAAAGTACAGAAAGCGAAACGCGCGGAGGCGCCTAGTCTGCCGGCGGCAATCATGCTCCAACCTGGCTCCTGGACCTTGACCGGCAGCCTACAGGCTTTCGCCCCTTGGCTCCCCGCGCTGCTCCTTGCAATAATGGCTGGAGTGCTGGACTGGCGTTATCGCCGCATTCCGAACTGGCTTACGTTGTCAGGTCTTTTGACGGGAATTGCGGTCAATACGATTTTGTACCGCTGGTTGGGATTGAAAATTGCGTTGCTCGGCGCCCTTTTGGGACTCGGGCTGCTGCTGCCATTTGTGCTGATCCGCAGTCTGGGGGCCGGCGATTGGAAGCTCGCGGGCGCTCTCGGAGCCTGTCTCGGTCCCCGGCAACTGCTCACCGTGCTCTTCGGCACGATTCTGGTGGCGGGGCTTATGGCGCTCGCCCTGGTGCTCTGGAAAGGGCGGTTGCGCCAAACGCTCTTAAACATCGCGCACCTGTCAGCGGCGCTCTTCAGTCTGCGGATGCCGGGACACGAGGTAACGCTGGACGATCCGCAATCGACCAAAATCCCCTTTGGCGTGGCTATGGCTGCGACGGTCGTGGCATGCGGAATCGGCAAATCCCTCGGGAAGTTCTGACCCCGACGAAAAGGGAGGGTTGAACGTTACTATAAAGTTGTAAACGAAAATCAAAGTTGTCGTTGCAATAATTCAGCATTGTCGTCCCGAGCGAAGCCAGGGATCCGCAGTTTGTCAAAATTAAACCGTATGCTCAGCCTCAGACGCACCGCGCAAAAACTCGCAGGCACCCAGGGAGCGGAGATCGCCGAAGCCGCACTCGTCCTCCCCCTGGCGTTTATGTTTCTGCTCGGCATCATCTGGTTCGGACGCGCCTTCAACATCTACTCGACCATCACTCAAGCCGCGCAGCAGGGAGCCATCGCCGCCGCCCGCGACACCTGCGCCACTTGCCCACCCCTGAGCACCGACGCCGCCAGGACCAAAGTGGATAGCACGGTCGTCGCGGTGTTGACCGCTTCCAGCCTGGATACCGGCGAAATCCAACAATCCGCCAAGCCCGCCCTGCTGCCGTGCCCCCTGCCCGCGCCCCAGGGTTCGTGTGCGGCCACCAGCCATCACATCATGGTCTGCAGTTCGGTGCTCTTGAACTCCACCACTCAGCCCGCGCAATGCGGAACCTGGGTGGGCTTTCAATATCCCTTCCAGTTTTACCTGCCGTTCACCTCGCTGAATATGCAGAAAATCACCATGACGGCGCAAGCTCAGAGCAGGATGGAGAACTAATGCTGGCTCTCCCAATTTCGGCGGCGGCCCGCCCGCTTCTCGCGTTTTTTCTGAAGCGCGTTCTGCGCAACGAGCGGGGCGCGGCCATTCTGGAATTCGCCATCTCCCTGCCGCTCCTCGTCGTCTTCGTCGTCGGCATCTACGATTTCAGCGGCGCTTTCAACCTGAAACAGAAAATCGAGCAAGCCGCGCAGCAGGGCGCCATCATCGCCGGCTCTCAGCCCATGAGCGATATTGCTTCGACCAACGCCAACCCCATTTCGCTGCAAGCCGTCTCCACCGCCATCTACAATTCGCTCGTGGGTAGTGGAGTTCTGCCCGCCGGCGCCTGCACCCCTCCCGGCACCGCCTCCGGACCCACAGGCCTGACCTGGACTTACACCATCAAGAACTGCAACAGCGCCCATTCCGACGACGATCTCGTCATCACCATCAATCGCGGATGGGTCTCAAACGCCAGCACGCCCGTATCCGTCGGCACCGTCGTCACCGTGCAGTACAAGTACTACTGGCAATTCAATAGCGTGATTCAGTTATTATTTCCCGGCCCCAGCGCCTACGCCGCCACCACGCAGTTAACGGAGAGTGCCACGGTTCATAATCAGACCTGACTTTATGCGCGCGAATAAGAAAATCTCGAGACGAAAAAACGAGCAAGGCATCATCATCACCCTGGTCGCCGTGTTTATGCTGGGCGTAATTGGAGCGATGGCTGCGCTCTCCATCGATCTGGTAACCATCTACACCGCGCGCAGCGAGGCCCAACTGGCGGCCGATGCCGGAGCGCTCGCGGGCGCTCGCGTGCTCGCGAACTCTGGCATGACTTCGTCGTCCACCACCACCATCGGAGACAACGCAGTTCCTCTCGCGGTCGCGGTCGCCAACCGGGTCGCTGCCAGCAGCCTGGTCGGCGGCAGAAACTTGGTGCCCGGCGCAACCCCCTGCACCGCCGGACAGGAGATCAACGTCTGCATCCCAACCACCGGACCAAACTTCATCGCCAATCCTCAGGTGACGGTGACCGTGCAGAGAACCGATCTGCCCACGTTTTTCGCGCGCATCTGGGGCACCAAGCAGGTCAAGATTTCCGCCTCCGCCACGGCCGAAGCTTATAACCCGTCGTACCTCGCGGGAACCGCGCCCTTGCCCGTCGCCCCCAGTTGCGTCAAACCCTGGCTGCTGCCGAATATCGATCCTAGCAACGCCAACAATACGATTTTTGCGCCGAATGGCGCCATCACTTCCCCGACCACGCTCTTGGGATGGGTTTCTTACACGCCTAAGTTAAGGTCCAACTGCACCACGACGACCACTTGTACCCTCGCCTCCAGCCCGAATGCGTGGTGGTACTATCCCGGCACCACCGATCCTGCGGACCCACTCAGTTCGTTTCCCGCACCCGCCGCTGCATCGTGTACTGGCTGCACGGGCTACAGTTCCTATCAGTTGGCGATTGCGGGTTGCGTGCAAACCCCGATTCCCTGCAATAAGCAGGTGAATATCGATCAGACCACCGTTGTCACAGACCAAGATACTTCGACCGCCGTCGACACCCTGGCCCACACCGCGAACAACGGCGGCGACAACCTGGACTTAAACCCCGCCCCGCCGCCAGGCGGCACCGCGCCCTTTCAATTTCAAGCCGGCTCGGACAATCCGCTCGTCTTATCCGGCGCGCTTACGGCTCAGTCGAATCTCATGGTAAGCGATTCTCTGGTCACGGTTCCCGTCATTGACGTCACCACAACCAATTGGCCGCCAACTTCGACCACATTCCCGACCGTTCAAATCATTGGTTTTGTGCAGCTTCTTCTCAACCCAAACGGCTCCTCGGCTTCCGGATCGGCTCCCCCGTACCACATAGTCACCCAAGTCATCAATCTGGTCGGTTGCGGCACCGCCGCCACTGGCGGAGCCACCGGACAGCCCATCCTCGGCAACGGCGCTTCTGCGGTCGCCGTTCGTCTGATTTCACCCTCCTAGCCCACACGGAATGTCAATCTTCCGCCCCACGACAGCCACTATCCCTCTCCAGCCGTCTTTTCAATAACTTACACCAACAAATCCCGCATTTCCCCGCTTAACCCCGTTTTTCTCCCCTTCATTGCCTTCTGCGTGCCTAAAGCTCGCCGATTCAATAGCATCACACTGACTCATTCCACGCATCTCAAATTCCAGGGGCTGTGGATTAAGTCATAAGTCAATCATCGCAGCCTCCTGTTTCGGGACTGCGGCGACTGTGCCAACTCCCAAGCTGAGGAAAGAGAGCAAAATGCATAAGCCGATTAAGTATGTTGAGAAAGCCGTGACCGTCGCCGCCACCGGCGCTTGGGCGGTCTTTGAACGCCTCAACCGCATTGCTCCCAATCAATCGCCCGTTCCCAAATGGTCCGACAAACCTTTGCTCAAGTCCTGGGAAAAGTCGAAGCCGCCGCTCGGCTGGCCGCGCACCACCGATTCTCTCTGTCCCCGTTGCGTGCCGGAAATCCGCCAGCAGATTCTCGACGGCCACTTGCCCGTCGACGTTCTGATGAATGAAAAGGTCGGCGAAATCAAGGCCCAGATCGTCGAACGCGACGGCAAAATCTGGATGGTGAAAGACTGCCCCAAGCACGGCCACTTCGAAGACCTGATGTCGATCGATCCCGAATTCTCGCAGCACCTCGAGGAAGTTTTCCCCGGCCGCGACATCAAGGCCCACAACGACGAAAAACTGCATCACCACGGCTCCTCCACCGTGAAGTACGGACGCGGCTCGGTGCTCACCGTCGACCTCACCAACCGCTGCAACATGATGTGCGATCCCTGCTTCATGGACGCCAATCAAGTCGGCTACGTCCACGAATTGACCTGGGACGAAATCAAGACTGTGCTCGACAACGCCATCACCATCAAGCCGCGCCGCCAGATGTCAGTGCAGTTCTCCGGCGGTGAGCCCACCTTGTCGCCCTACTTCCTGGACGCGGTTCGCTACGCTCGCAAGGTCGGTTACAACAGCGTGCAGGCGGCCACGAACGGCATTGAATTTGCCAAGAGTTTTGAATTCTGCCAGCAGGCGGTCGAAGCCGGGATGCGTTATGCCTATCTGCAATTCGACGGCATCGGCAACGCCGCCAACGATCATCGCGCCGTCGGCAACCTGTTCGACGTCAAATTGAAGGCGATCGATAACCTGCACCGCGCCGGATGCGAGATCGTCCCCGTCGTAACCATCATCAATGGCATTAACAACGAGCAGGTCGGAAGAATCATCCAGTTCGCCCTCGATAACCCTAAGAAGATCGGCTTCCTCAGCTTCCAGCCCGTCTCGTTTACCGGGCGCGACGAAGCCATCACCGACGATCGCCGTCAGGCGCAGCGTTATACCCTGGCCCATCTGGCTCACGACGTAAAGAATCAGACGGGCTTTGGCGTGCCGGCGCGCGACTGGTATCCGATTTCGTTCATGTCCACCTTCAGCGACTGGGCAGATGTGATGCACGCTCAGGACTCCAACAACGATTGGGGCCAACTCTCCTGTGGTTGCCATCCCAACTGCGGCACCGGCATGGCCCTCATGATCGACAAGGAAACCAAAGAGGCCGTTCCCGTCACCGCTTTCCTGAAGGGCGACCAATTGGCCAAAGACATAGCCAAGGTTAACGACGCTGCCCGCGGCAAGTTCTGGACCGCCTTCGGCATGGCACTGTGCCTGATGAAGAACTACGATTCTTTCCAGTCCCCGACTCACTTCAAGTTGATCGATCTGTTAAAGAAGTTCGACAAGAACTTCAACGCCACCGGCAAGAATTACGGCAAAGTCGGCCCGGATCGCACCATCGACGACGTGATGAAGCGCCGCCAGGATCGCTGGAACTTCCTCTTTATCGCAGGCATGTGGTTCCAGGACCTGTTCAACTACGATTTCCGCCGCACCGAGCAGTGCATCATCCCCTACGCCACGCAGGAGGGCGAAATCAGCTTCTGCGCCTACAACACCGGCGTGGGATGGCGCAACATCATCGAGAAGATGCACATGACCTCCACCCTCACCAAGTGGTACGAGGAGCACGGCCGCCACGAGATCTTCGCCGGCGGCAAGAAGGTCAAAATGGAAGATAAAGACCACGCCCTCTATTTGCGGGAAGAGATTGTTACTCTCGAGGTGCAGCACGATCTCGATAAGCTGGGGATTGCCAAGACCGCCCGCGAGGAAAAGAAGCGCGCCCGCGACAGCAAGGCCGAAACCACCCGGGCTGACAATAAAGTAAAGAACGATGCCGCCTACGACGCGCGCATGGCCCAGCTTTATCGCGAAGTTGTCCTTAAAGAAAAGCCGGCTACCTCCAACGAAGGCGGATTCATTCCCCTGGGCGCCATCGCCGGCGCGATAGCTCAACCCAACGGGATCGCTCCCGCTCCCCAGAAAAATGCGGAAGTCGGCGAAACCGTGGCGGGCGACTAGCTCTCCGCTCTCACTTATCAGGAAGGCCGCTTGAGTTGGCGGCCTTTTTGTTTTGGAGTAATGACAATTTTAAAATGGCACCCTGAGCCGAGGATCGCCGAAGTCCGAATCCCTTACCGCAGCATCAACTCCGAATATTCGGGATGCCTTTCCAGGTAAGCCGCGACGAACGGGCACACGACATCCACTTTCATCCCGTTTTGCCGCGCCCAATCGAGCGCCGTCTTAACCAGGATTGAAGCAACGCCACTACTCCGCAGGGATTCGGGAATCTCCGTGTGAATCAGCGCCAGTACCTTGCCCGCGACGGTGTATCGCAGGGTAGCCAGATGCCCGTCGCGGGCGAGCTCGAAATGTCCCTCGGTGACCAACTCTGGCTCGGGTTTGCGTTTCCCAAACATGCGTTAGAACTATTTTCCCTCAGATTAGAGAACGACATTCCGGAAGTGCTCTAGAATCGCCTCCGCCTGCGGCCGGGTCACCACCGATGACAAGGCCGCCACATCGGCCTGTTTCACCGCTTGCAGGCTGCCGAAATGCTCCAATAGCCGCCGCGTCGTCGATTCCCCCACCCCCGGAATCTCCCGCAACTCCGTTGCCCGGTCGCGAATCTGCCGCCGCTTGCGGTGAAAGGTCACAGCAAATCGGTGCGCCTCATCCCTTATCATCTGCACCAGGTGCAAAACCGGAGAATGATGGTCGAGGACAATCGGATCGTCTTCCTGCCCGTAAACATAAATAATTTCTTCCCGCTTCGCGATAGCCGCGAGCGGCTGATTGATGATTTCGAGCCCCTCCAGCGCCTGCGCCGCCGCGTGTAACTGCCCCAGGCCCCCGTCGATCAAGACCAGGCTGGGCAACGAACCTTTTTCTTCGCAGATACGCTTGTAACGGCGCGTCACCACCTCCCGCATGGACGCGAAATCGTCCACTCCCTCCACCGTCTTGATGATGAACTTACGGTAGTCGGACTTCTTCATTTTCCCGTCTTCCCACACCACCATCGAGGCCACCGTCTCCGCCCCCTGAATGTGAGAAATGTCGAAGCACTCGATGCGCTTCGGCAATTCCGGCAGGCCGAGCGCATCCTGAAACGCTTCCTGGATCGCTCGCGCGTTGGGCTTCAGAATCCGAAAGCGCTGATCGTACGATTGCTTGGCATTGGTGCCCGCCAGATCGATCAGGTCGCGCTTCTCTCCGCGTTGCGGGACGGTAATATGCACCCGCGTGGCGCGGGCCCCCTCGCCCGCGAGTTGTTCGCTCAGCACATCTTCCAGCTCTTCGCGATCCTCAAAATCCACCGGGACGTAGATATTGCGCGGCACATACGGCTGTCCGAGATAGAGTTGTTTCAACAGCGCCGAGAAAAATTCGTCGGGCCGAAACTGCCCGGGACGCGATTGCTCGGCACGCAACCGCTGCACAGATTCGTCCGTTCCCACAGGATCTCCACCGAACTCCGGCAGGTCTTCCCAGAAAAACTCGCGGCGATCCAGAACCTTTCCTCCCCGCATGTGGAACAGATTCAACGCCAGCATCTGATTTTCCGAGTGATAGCCAAAAACATCGGCGTCGTCTCCTTCCGCCGAGGCAATACGCTGTTTCTCTTGCAATTGCTCAACCGTGGAGATCAGGTCGCGATAGCGTGCCGCCCGCTCGAACTCCTGCCGCGCTGCCGATTCCGTCATCCTCTCGCGCAGCGATTTCACCAGGTCGGTTTGACGGCCTTCGAGAAAAAGTTTCACATCGCGCACCGCTTCCGAGTAAACCTCAGGCCTGGTCAGCTCTTTCACGCAAGGCCCCAGGCAGCGTTTGATGTAGTACTGCAGGCAGGGACGGGGATGGTAGCGCGTGAGATCAACCTTGCACGAAGGGATCAGAAAATGGCGATGAATCAGATCCACAATGCGATACGCCAGGTTCGCGGGGAAGTAGGGGCCGAAGTAGCAACTGCCATCCTTGCGCAGGCGTCGCGTGACAAACACTCGCGGATAGCGCTCGCTGATCGTCAGCTTGACGTAAGGATAGGTTTTGTCATCGCGCAGCAGGATATTGAAGCGCGGCTTCTTCTGCTTGATCAGGTGATTCTCAAGCGCCAGCGCCTCCTTGTTATTCGCGACGACGATGTAGTCGACGTCGACCGCTTCCCTCACCAGCGTGCCGGTCTTTGCGTCCTCCCAGCGGCCCTCGTGAAAATAAGAGGAGACCCGCGACCGCAGATTCTTCGCCTTCCCCACGTAAATCACTTCGCCAGCGGCGTTTTTGTAGAGGTAAACGCCCGCCGTGGTGGGAAGGGTCCGGATTTTCTGGGAAAGATCCATGGTCTAGCTTCTATGATAGGGCTTGACCCGCAAAGGATTCAGCCCATGCCTGGCGCGAGCGCCATCCCAAGCCGGATTTATCTACAATAGGCGGGTTCTCGCGCGGCGTCGGCGAAAACGCCCGTAGCGCGGAGAATGAGTGCAGACGATGAAATCGCCGAATTAAGCGCTCCAGCCCTTCACAAACTCCACCAGGCTGCGCAGCGCAATTCCTGACGGCCCCTTGGCGATCCAGGGCTTAGAATCTTCCATCCAGGCCGTGCCTGCGATGTCGAGGTGGATCCAGGGCGTGTCTTCAGTAAATTCCTTCAGAAACATCGCCGCGAAGATCGCTCCGCCCCAGCGACTGCCGGCGTTGACCATGTCCGCGATATTCGATTTCAAGGTTTCTTTATATTCGTCGTCGAGCGGCAACCGCCACATCTTTTCGCCCGCCAGTTTGTTGGCCGCGGCGAAGCGTTCGAACATCTCATCGGTGCTGGCGAAAATTCCCGCGTTGACGTAGCCGAGAGCTACCACCACCGCCCCGGTCAGCGTCGCAGCATCGACAAGATGCGTGCAGCCTAGTTGTTTAGCATAGCTCAGGCCGTCGGCCAGAATCAGGCGCCCTTCGGCGTCGGTGTTGATAATTTCGATGGACTTGCCGGACATCGCAATCTGCACGTCGCCCGGCTTTTGCGCCTTACCGGATGGCATGTTTTCCGTGGCGCAGATGATAGCCGTAACTTTGACTTTTGGCTTCAGCAGTGCGATTGCCCGCATCGCCGCAATCATGGTGGCGGCTCCGGCCATGTCGTACTTCATCTTTTCCATGCCGTCCGCAGGCTTAATGGAGATGCCACCCGTGTCGAAAGTTACCCCCTTTCCCACCAGTCCAAGATGGACCTTATCCACCGCGCCCACCGGATCGTAGCGCAGCACAATCAGAGCCGGCGGCTCGTCCGAGCCTTGCGCCACGCCCCAGAATGCGCCCATCTTCAGCGCCTTGATCTTGTCTGCCCCGTGTACCTCGCAGATCAATCCCACTTCCGACGCCATCTTTCGCGCGCGCTCCGCCAGTATGGTCGGTGTCATGAGATTGGAAGGTTCGTTGATCAGGTCGCGCGCAAAGTCCTGCGATTCCGCCACCACCCGCCCCGCCTCCAATGCAACTTCCAGCCCTTTCGCATCGCCCTCGACCACGATCGTGATGGCATCGATCTTCTGATCCTTATGACCACTCTTATCCTGCTCGCGATCGCTCTTGTAGTAGCCTGGGTCAAAGTTGCCGACAAACGCGCCTTCAACCACGGCCCGCACCCCGTCCGCCGCCGGTATCCCGTTGACGCCCTGGTTCTCCGGCAGGAGGAACGCAAAGCTCCGAATGCTTTTTCCCTTTAACGTCCGCACTGCCGCGCCCGCCAGTTTGCGCAATTCCGCCGCCGAAAAACTCTTGCTTTTACCGCCGCCGAGCAGCAGCAACCGTTTTGCTTTCAAGCCCGTGGGCCGGTGCAGCAGGGTGCTCTCAAAAACTTTGCCGGTGACTTCACCGCTGGCAATCACTTCTTTCGCCGCCTCCAGCACGGCCGCATCGCTGGATTCCACGGTTACGGCGGGCGCGCTTTTTTCGCCGGAATCAAGCGCCAAAACCACCAGGCATTCAGTTTCCAATTGGGAGGGAGCGGAGGACGACAGGTTTGTTTTCATGATTGAAGTATCTTCAGTATCCACGGAATCAGGGGCAACGCGCAACTCGTACCCACGCCCGCATGGAATCGGTTGCGTTTTCGTTGCGTCCGGTCGCTGGTTTCTACTGGGCGGGTGCGTCACTCGCGGCGCGCACCGCTTCCTGGCAGGCGCCGGCGGCGGTCAGCACTTTATCGAACGCTGGGTCGCTGCGGAGTTTGGCCAGCAGCGGATCGGAAAGCAGATTTCCGTGTGCGCAATAATTCTGCTCTACCGCGCTCTGCAACAGGTGCAGCGCCGCCTGTTTCTTGCCACAATACGCAAAAAGCGATCCCTGGTAATACCACGTTTCGGGATCGGGTTCCGTCGGCAGGTTGGTTTCCGCTTCTTGCGCCATGCGATCCAGATCCCCCGCCGGACGCAGTTGCAGGCAGGCCTCCAGCAGATCGCGATGATAGCGCGGCGTCGTCGGCATGCGCTTGACGGCCTCCCGCGCCTCCGGAATCTTTCCCGCGCGCAGAAGAATTGACGGCATCACATACGCCGCCCACTCCGAACCCGCGTCCAGACGCGCAAAATCGGCAGCGCGATCGGTTTTCCCCAGTTCCATGAACGCCCATGCGCATGACCGGAAAGAATAGTTTCCCGGATCGAGCGCCAGCGCCGTGTTGCATTCGTTCGTCGATTGCTCCAGCATGCCCGCGTAGCGGTAGACATAGCCCATCGTGAAGTGGGCCTCCGCGCTTTCGGGACGTTGTTTCACCAGCGCCCGCGCCGCCACGTAGGCTTTCCCCAACTCGCCTCGCGCCACCCGGTTTTCGATCAGTTGGCCCGCCGCCGCCACGCGATTCGGATCCAGCGCGATAGCGCGTTCGCAGGCCTTGTTCGACTGCTGGAACATGGGTTCGCCGCCATCGGAATAATCGGCGTCGTAGTAGCTGCGCACCCCGAGTTGTTCCCATGCGGGAGCGTACGTCGGATCGACTTCCACGACATGCTGCAAAACCGCTATGGCGTCCTTATTCGGCCCGGCGTCATGCGGCAGCGCCAGGCTGTGCAGATAAAGATCGTACGCCTCGGCATTTTTCGGACGCGTGCCCGTGTCCAGATACCCTCCCGATGCCCCCAACGCGGGCAGCAATCCCTGCCGCATCTGGGCCGCCATCTGGGCTTGCAGCGCGATCAGGTCCTGCGCCGGCGCGGTCACATTCGTCTGCCACAAGAGCTTGTTCCCCTCCACCTGAATCGCTTCCAGCGTGATCAGTAGCCGATCTCCCTGCTTCAGGAAGTGTCCTGTGAGAATGTTCGCGACATGCACCTCGCGTCCAGCCTGTTGCGGATCGACATCGTTGCCCACAAACTTGCGGGTGATTGCCGAGGGACGTACGTCGAGGGAGCGGGTGTAGGTGAGCGTGTTCGCAATTTCGTCGGCCAGCGCGAACCGGAGAAACTCGACGCTGATATCGCCGTTCATGTTCTGCAGGGGTAGCACCGCGATCGTGTTCTTGGGAGCCCCGCTTCCCGTCGTCTTCCGTTCCTTGAACCAAACCGCTCCCACCGCGATCAGCACCGTCAACAGTACCGCGCTGATGCCCAGCAGCAGATAAGTGGAGAGTTTGCTGGTCGCTTGGAAGGTTGTGGTGGCCAGGCGGTACGGCAGCGCCGGCCGCCGCGCTCCCGTCTTGGTCAACCCCGATTCCGTCTCCTTGCGCAGCGATTGCAGATCGCCCTTGATCGCCAATGCGTTTGGATAACGATGGCCGCGGTCTTTTTCCATGGCGCGGCCGATGATGCCCTCCAGATCTTTGGGCAGCGCCGGGTTCAGAGCTAGAGGAGAGACCGGCTTCTGGTTCAGCACCGCGTCCAGCGTGGTGATCACGTTGCCCGTGGCAAAGGGCTTCTTGCCGGTGGACATTTCGTAGAGCACCACCCCCAGCGAAAACAGATCGCTCCGCGCGTCGAGTTCTTCACCGCGCGCCTGCTCCGGAGACATATACACCGCCGTTCCCGGTATCACTCCCACCGCGGTCAGCGAGTCCTCCAGCGCCGCTTCACTCGATCCCGGTTCCGGCAACGACTTTGCCAAACCGAAATCCAGTATTTTCGTCTGCCCCGTCTCGGAAACAAAAATATTGGCCGGCTTGATGTCGCGATGAATAATCCCCTTCGCGTGGGAAGCGGCCAGCGCATCCGCCACCTGGATGCCGATATCGAGAATCTCATCAATTTCCATGGGCTTCCCGCGGATGCGCTCTTTCAGGCTTACCCCTTGCAGCTTCTCCATGACAATGAAGGGATGGCCGCCGTTATCGTCAATGTCATGAATGGTGCAGATGCCGGGATGATTCAACTGCGAAGCGGCGCGAGCTTCGCGCACGAAACGGTCAAGAGACTTGCGGTCATGCACCATCTCCGCCGGTATGAACTTGAGGGCCACGTGACGGGACAGGCGGGTATCTTCCGCCTCATAGACCACGCCCATGCCTCCACCGCCGAGTTTGCCGACGATATGGTAGTGGGAGACCGTCTCACCGATCATTCCAAAGGCCTCAGACTGTTCGGCCGATATGGTAGGCCGCGAAGGGAGTTCCGGTCAACCGTTCTCCTGAAAGGTCGCGCCAGGAAAAAATCGCCAGAAAAGATCGCACCCAAAGAAATCGGTCTGACCGTGAACTTCGGTAACTACAGGCATTACCTCAGAACTGGTCAAAAGCTTGCCCCCGCAGGTTCTCTAGGTTAGCCTCTTTATGCTTGGGTATAAAAGTGGAGTCTGATCGGCGCCGGCGCCCGGCCATATCGGGCGATGATGGGACGATTTCTTCCACCAATAACTCTGGTCGGAGCACCGGCCAACTCCGGTCTCTGATCATCGCCCGATCGATCTCAGAATCCGCTTTGATCTGGGCGAAGTGGGTTGCAAGTCGATAGTTATTAATTTGCTTTGCCCTGAGGTGGGCCTTAGGTGGGAATGAGCGGCGGGTCTTTGCTGAGCGCGGCGCAACTCGAGGATCCGAGGGTCATGCAGACCCTGGTGGTCGATGACTCCGCCGTATATCGCAAACTGATCGGCGATCATTTGCGCAGCTGGGGTTTCGGCGTAACCTTGGCCGAGACCGGCGCCGAGGCTTGGCGAATCCTCGAGCAATCTGATGCTCCCAAACTCGTTCTCCTCGACTGGGTTCTGCCCGACCTCGATGGCATTGAGCTTTGCCAACGCATCCGGCAGACCGGATCGGCGAGCTATACCTACGTCATCCTGCTGACCAGCAACGAAGGTCGCCAGAATATGTTGGATGCCATGCGCGCCGGCGCCGACGACTACATCGTCAAGCCTTTTGACGAACTGGAAGTCAAAGCTCGCCTCCTCGTCGGCAAGCGCATTCTCGATCTTCAGGAAGAGTTGGTCGCCGCGCGCGAATCCATGCGCCACGCCGCCACCCATGACAGCCTTACCGGACTGATGAATCGTGGAGAAATTCTCTCCATGCTGGAGCGGGAACTCGAGCGCGCCCGCCGTGAGAAAAGGCCGGTGGGAGTGGTGCTCGGCGATATCGACCATTTCAAGAACGTGAACGACACTCTTGGCCATCTTTTTGGCGATGAGGCCCTGCGCGAGATCGGGCGGCGTTTGCGGGCCCAGCTCCGCGTTTACGACGGAGTCGGCCGCTATGGCGGAGAAGAATTTCTCCTCGTTCTCCCCAACTGCGATCTGCCCAACGCTCTGCTCCGCGCCGATGAGTTGCGCGTAATTATTGCCGGCAGTCCGGTTTCCTGCGGCGGTGTGGAGCGCGCCATCACCATGAGCATGGGCGTGACCGTATCCGACTGTACCGGCAAGAACGAAATTGAGACGTTACTGAATCAGGCCGACGCCAGCCTCTATGCCGCCAAGGAAAAGGGGCGCAATCGCATCGAGCACTTTAGTGTCCCCGAGAAGAAGGCGGCCGCGGCTCGCGGCAAGAAAAGCTAGCCGCACTCCCGTCAACCACCGCCCTGCCGCCCCGCCCGTACTGTATTCTGGGCGCATCCGTGCCTCCCGACCTTTCAGTTCGCGTCAAGCAATGCGCACGCCACGCCGGATTCGATCTCTGCGGCATTTCTCCTGTCAGCAGCTTCCGGGAATTGCAGGCCTTTCCCGCCTGGATCGCGGAGCGGAAGCACGGCGAAATGACATACCTGGAAGCTCGCGATGACGCCGGTCAATTGAAGCGCGCGGCCTTGCACCGCGTTGCCCCCTGGGCCCGCAGTGTGATCGTGTGCGCCGTCAACTACAACACGGCACAGCCCTACTCCACTCAGTCTCCTCCGCAGGAGAGCCGCGGCTGGATTTCGCGCTACGCGTGGGCTCGCGAGGATTACCACGATTCCGTTCTCCGCCGCTTGCGGCACCTGGAATCTGAGTTGCGCAAAATTGTCGATGTCCCGTTCGAACTGCGCTCCTATGTCGATACCGGCCCGCTCGTCGAGCGCGTGTACGCCAAATACGCGGGCATCGGATGGATCGGAAAAAATACCTGCATCATCAATCAGCAACTCGGCTCTTGGTTTTTTCTCGGCGTTCTCCTAACCTCGTTGGATCTGACGAACAACGATCCGACCAACAACCATTTGACTAACAACCATCTCTCGGCAGATCTGCCCGCCCCAGACCGTTGTGGGACGTGTACCCGCTGCATCACCGCATGTCCCACCCAGGCGATCATCGCGCCCGGTCAACTCGACGCGCGCCTCTGCATTTCCTACTTGACCATCGAAAAGCGCGGTGAAATTCCAGCGGAGTTGCGCTCCGAGTTGGGACGTCACGTTTTCGGATGCGACATCTGTCAGGACGTTTGTCCCTGGAACCGCAAGTCGCCGGTCACCTCGGCAGCTGAGTTTGAGGCGCGGGATGGCCTGGTAAATCCCGACCTTGACTGGCTGGCCTCGATGCGTCGGGACGAGTTTCGCGAAGTGTTTCGAGGTTCCCCCGTGCGCCGCGCCAAGCTCTCCGGTTTGCGGCGCAATGCTGTGGTCGCGATGGGGAATAGTGGTGACAAGAAGTTTCTGCCAACCCTCAGGAATCTCGTCCACGACCCAGACCCGGTCGTTGCGGAGCACGCGCGTTGGGCGCTCGCCGCAATCGGCTGAGAAGTTAAAGTCGCAGAGAACCTGCAGCTCCAACGGTCCAACGCTGCAAACCGATTCTTCGCATACAATCGCCAGTTCGTTTCTGAGGAGGGTGACGGTCGATGTTTCAGAAAGATTTACTTCAGGGCAAGCGCATCCTTATCACCGGCGGCGGCACCGGCTTGGGCAAAGCCACCGCACAACGTTTCCTTGAATTGGGCGCCGAGGTCTATATCTGCGGACGGCGTCACGACGTTCTCGCCGCCACGGAGCAGGAACTGCGCCAGCGCGTTGGCGGCGAATTGCATTCCCAATCTTGCGACGTTCGCGCCGCCGCCGCAGTAGAGTCCATGATACAGACCATCTGGGAGCAGGGTCCGCTCGACGGCCTCGTGAACAATGCCGCGGGAAATTTTCTGGCGCGTACCGAAGATCTTTCCCTCGGCGCATTCCAGTCGGTGATCGGCATCGTCCTCATGGGCACGCTTCACACCACCCTGGCTTGCGGCCGGCGCTGGCTCGCCGCCGGAGACAACGGCGTGGTGCTGAACATCACCACCACCTACACCACCACCGGCTCGGCCTACGTAGTGCCGTCGGCGGTCGCGAAAGCTGGCGTGCAGGCGCTCACCCGCAGTCTGGCCGTCGAATGGGGCGATCGCGGCATTCGCATGAACGCCATCGCCCCCGGCCCCATTCCCACTGAAGGCGCGTTCTCGCGTTTGCTGCCCCGTCCGGAGCTCGAAGAAATGGCAAAGCGGCGAATTCCCCTGGGACGCTTTGGCACCACCATCGAGTTTGCCAATCTCGCCGCATTCCTCATCAGCGACGGTTCCGGCTACATCAACGGCGAGGTCGTTACCATGGACGGCGGAGAATGGCTGCAAGGCGCGGGCGAATTCACCGCACTCGGAAGAGATTTGACAGATGAAGAGTGGGAACTGATGAAGCCGAAGAAAAGCGCTCCTGCGAAGTAAGTCGGGAAAAAGCGCCCCCAAAAAAACGAAAGCGCCCGGACTCAAGTTCGAGTCAGCGGACGCCCGTTTGAACAGCCCTCCCCCGAAGTCTGCTCACGAACTACATTACGTTCTTTGCTCCCAACCGGGAATGGCACGAATGGGGGATGATATAGGACAATCTGGTAGGCCCGGAGGGAATCGAACCCCCAACCCTCGGATTAGAAATCCGATGCTCTATCCGCTTGAGCTACGGGCCCTGAATGACTTACAAACGAAGTTACTCGCTTTATCAACATAGCGGCAAAAGTTTTCACCATCGCGCGCTACCTTATTTGTCTCTGAATTATACCGACTATCAATTAGCCGCCGACTAAGAATGAATTGTAGGTCTCCTAGAACGCGCTGCCCCCTCCCCCTCCGAAACCGCCTCCCGAGAAGCCGCCACCACCGCCGCCTCCCCCATAAACCCGAACCACTCGAACTCGCCCTCGGGGAAGAAACGAAGACCTGGTGCATATCCGAAGCCATGCTGTGCATGGAACTGGAAAAGAAAAGTGGACTAAAGCCCACATAGCCATT
>CAVVAP010000014.1:0-211396 GCA_963746205.1 uncultured Acidobacteriaceae bacterium
CTTCCTCCCGTAAAAGCGAGGCCTGTCGGCAAATTGGTCGAGCACTCGCCACAGGTGATGACGGCGTCTGGGTCGGACGAAGTGATGTCGAAAGTGGTTTGGATACCAACCTCGAAGGCGGCGCTGTCCGGATTTCGTGAGTGGTGGGCCACCACTCCCTGAAGTGTTGATCGTCACCTGCTGGCTCACCGATCCGCTGCATCGCTCGCCGTGAGGGTCACCGTGCAACTGCAAACTTGCGGCGGTCCCGTAGAAGACACCGCTGCCGTTTCCGTAGTCCTCGAACTTGATCCCCGTTGGCAAGTTGCCATTCGTAATCGAAAGTGATGGTGTCGGAGTCCCGGTAGCGTTCACGCCTGAACTCGAGTCGCTGCCGGTCGTGATGTCGGCCACATCCCCGCTTGTAATGACGGGAACAGTGCCCACCGTGAGGGCGAATGGCTCGCTGACGGTTCCGAGCGGCGAGGTCGCTTCTATGGTGAAGGTGGAATAGGCGCCGGCACTTCCCGCTCCCGGGGTGCCGATGAGCTCGAAGTCGTTCGTCGCACCCACCTGTTCAATAAGGCCGGTCGGCAGCGCGCCGTAGACGGACACGTTCGGAGTCGGAGACCCGCTCACCGGGACCGATCATCCCGTCGGTACCCACCGTCATAAGCGGGCTGTTCGTCGGCCCGCTGATTACCGGCGTGTCGTTGACGAAGAGGGTGAATGATTGTGTGGCGGTCCCATTGAAGTTTTTCGCCTTGAGCTTTATGGGATAGGCGCCGCCGTCGCCGACATGTCCAGTTCCCGTAAACAGCCCATTGAAGAATCCGATGCGATGAGGAAGCGCGCCCTGCTCGGTAATCGTCGGTGTCGGGTCTCCTCGTTCGCCGTGACCTGGAAGGAGCCGGGAGTAGCCGTTGACAGTGTCGCTTCATCCGGCGAAGTGAATGATGGCGCCGAGGCCGTAGATACATTCACTCCGAGGTCATCCTTCGACCCTGAAGTGGCGACGCTATCCGTGGCGGTGATGGATGCCGCTTCTTGCACGACCGCGACGGCCGACGCGCCCGTTGTCAGCGATGCTTCGGCGAGTTGGTCATCCAGTTCCAGCGCCTTCTTAACTGACCACTCTGCCTTCGCCCAGCCGTCGTCTGGTGACATGACGCCCCAGGCTGCCCCGTACCCATAAAAGCTGTTCAGTCCACAGTAACCGAGCGCGTAAGAAGGGTCTTCTTCAACTGCGCGATGAAAATAGTCGCGGCTCTTCTTGTATTCTTCTGGCGAGTTCTTCCACCAGTAATATCTCCCCTTCACGTAAAGCTGGTACGCCTGGGTGCTTTGAGTATGGTGTTTGACGAGACGCGTCTTTTCTTCCTTGCTGAGCTCGAGTGACAACGCTTCCGCCACCCGCTCGGAGATGGCGTCTTGCAGAGCAAATATGTCAGTCAGTTCCTCGTCAAAGGTTCCCGCCCACAACGAGGCGCCATTCGCCACATTCAGCAAGCGTACTGTGACCCTGACTCGGTTGGCTTGGCGCTGAAGGCTTCCTTCCAGCAAAGACTCCACCCCCAGTTCGCGTCCCGCCACAAGTACGTCGCCCTTCAAATCCGCATATTTGCGAACCGAGCTCATGGGACGCACGACGATGTTTCGGATACTGCTGAGTTTGCCGATCAGCGTGTCCGCCATCCCCATTTCCAAAGATTCGTCCCGGTTATCTCTTGCCAACGGCTGGAAAGGAAGCACAGCGATGCTTAGGATTGGCGCAGCACTACTGGCGATTATGGGCGGCTTGCGCTTGTTCACGGGCGCAACGAACCTGTAGCCACGTCCTGGAACCGTAACGATGTAACGGTTCTCGCCTCGTTTCTCGCCGAGCGCGCGGCGCAGCACGGAAATGCACTGGTTCAAGTTGTTCTCTTCGACGGCGGTGTCAGCCCAAATTGCCCGCATAAGCGTTTCTTTGCCGAGAACTACGCCGGCGTGTTGGACGAGAAAAATCAGAGTGTCGAATGCCTTCGGCGTCAGTGGTAACGGACGACTTTCTCGCCCAAGTAACAAACGTCTTCCGGTGTCTACGCGAAAATCGTCGAATTCGTAGATGAACGTCTCAGGCTGTTCCATGCAGCTTTCAGAATTCTTCAGAAAGTTTCAGAACATTCTAAGGACTTTGGCCCCGATTTCAAAGACACTCGTCATTCCAAGAGGAGGAGAGGCGTAATGACACAAAAAAAAGGAACGTTGAAGACTAAGGGAATTGTCATAGCATTCGCGGCGATTATTGCCACAGTAATGGTTGGCAGTGCCAGCCTCGTCAGAGCCAAAGACGACCAAGGTGGTGACGATAATGAAGCGACAAGGATTCATCGCGGCCTGGCTATCTCCCCTGTTCACCTTAACCTTGAGGGCAAGAATCGAAATCTGGTAGGGTTGGGAAGCTATTTAGTCAACGCTGTGGCCGACTGCAATGGTTGTCACAGCGCCGGCCCAGGCACCGAGTATATTGTCCCTACTGGAAACCCCTATCTTCTCTCCCCGCCATTTAGCGGGAAGCAACAGATCAACACAGCGACCTATTTGGGCGGAGGGCGAGATTTCGGTCCGTTCCCGGGTCCGCCGGCTCCATCAATTCCGCATCTCTACTCACGTAACCTGACGCCGGACCATACTGGCCTGCCCGTAGGTGGCCACACCTTGCAAGAGTTTGTCGACATCATGAGGCATGGCACAGATTTCGATCATCTTCACCCAACTTGTACGGGGGGGCCCAGCGATCCACCCAACTGTTTAGTCGCGCCCTTCAACGGCGATCTTCTACAGGTCATGCCATGGCCAGTGCACGAGAACATGACTTACCACGATCTCCAGGCAATCTACGAGTATTTGAAGGCAGTCCCGTGCAACCCCGGCCCGAACATCGATGGCGCTCCCTACTTGCAAAATGATTGTGATTGAAACAGGCGAGGACACAGCTCGTACGTTACATGGTGTGAAGTCTCTACAGTTTCTGCGGACTTCACATTTCGCGCCGGTTTATTGGTTAAACGTTCAACCCACGTTGAGAATTGAGTTGGGATTTCACAAGGAGAACTCTCCCATGAAGTTGAGTACAGCTGCCTTGCTGGTTGCATCTTTGTTATTGACCCTGCTACTGGCTTCACTGGGGGTCGCCCAAACACCCACTCAAGCGGCATCCGCCCTGCCTCGACTGGTCCGTTTTGGCGGGAGCGTGAAGGATGCCAAGGGCGCTCCTCTGACCGGTGTGGTCGGCGTTACCTTTGCCCTCTACTCCGAGGCGACGGGCGGCGCTCCGCTGTGGCTGGAGACGCAGAACATCACCGCCGACGGCAACGGCCGATATACGGTTCTGCTCGGCGCGACCAGGCCCGAAGGCTTGCCGGTGGAATTGTTCTCCTCCGAGCAGGCGCGCTGGGTCGGGGCGCAGACTGGTGGAGAGGCGGAGCAGCCGCGCGTGCTGCTGGTCAGTGCTCCCTATGCTCTCAAGGCGGGGGATGCAGAGACTATCGGAGGACTGCCACCGTCGGCGTTCGTGCTGGCGGCTCCGACGGCCGCAACCAGCCAGTCGTCTTCGCCGGTGAGCGCCACGGCCCCCGCAAATGGCGAGGAACCCGCGCCCGCGGGCTCGTCCAACGTGACCACTACCGGCGGCACGGCGAACACGATTCCACTGTTTACCACCGCCACGAACATTCAGAATTCAATTCTCACGCAGACTGCTACCACGGCGGTAAACGTCGGCGGCTCGCTTAATATGCCGGCAATCGGAACCGCCACGGCGAAGAAGGGATTCAATTCGCAGCCGCACGATTTTGTGGCGTCCGTATTCAACAGCGCAAACAAGTCGGCAGTCGCGCAAACGTTTCAGTTCCAGGCCGAGCCCGCTAACAACAACAAATCCACGGCCTCGGGCACGCTGAACCTCTTATTTGGCTCGGGCTCGGGAACTCCGGCGGAGACTGGCCTCAGCATAAACAACAAGGGCCTCATCACCTTTGCCGCCGGGCAGGCGTTTCCAGGCGCGGGCACAATCACCGGAGTGACCACGGCAGCGGGCAGCGGGCTGACCGGCGGCGGCGCCAGCGGCATGCTCAGTCTGAGTCTGACCACAACTTGCGCCTCGGGTCAGTCCTTGGTCTGGAGCGGTTCCACCTGGGCCTGCAAGACGCCGGGCGGGGGTGGCTCGGTGACCAGCGTAGCTCTGAGCGCGCCATCCTCGGACTTCACGGTGACGGGTTCCCCGGTAACCACCAGCGGAACTCTGGGGCTGAACTGGGTGGTCCCACCGACTTTTGCCAATATTGCCAACGCAATCGTAAAGCGCGACGGGTCAGGCGGTTTTAGCGCCAATTTTGTTGCCGCCAGCACGATTAACACCGCCAATGCCTTCGTCGGCGGGCAGCTCGGCGTCGGGACTACCTCACCACGAGGGTCACTCGATGTCTACGGAGGGGCGCTTCGGGTTACAGGAACTGATCAAAACGGCACCGCCTTCGTCTCCAGCAGCGCAGGGACCGCGTACTTCTCGAATAACTTCATCGCCAATGGAATTGCGGTAAGTCCCTCGGGCGCGGTCGGGATTGGAACATCGGCTCCTCAAGCCGAATTGAACCTGAACGCTGGAGGACATGCCAACGCCGATTCCCTGCTCCTCGGCAACAACAGCAGCAAGGGATTACAGCTGCGCGACAACGGAACGGGCGTGGATTTGGAATCGATCGGCGTGCCCCTGTTCGTCAATCTCCAGACCCAACAGCCAGTCAGCATTGGGAATTACACGAGCCCCGTCGCTCCGCTAAGCGTTGGCTATCTCGATTATGAGGGCGAGTTTGTTTCGGCAGACTTCAGCAACGACGTTGGGGTAGAGGGCGACCTTTACGTGAACAAAGACTTTTTCGTCTTCGGCACGAAAAACTTCCGTATCGACCACCCCCTTGACCCGACGAATAAGTATTTGGACCACTCTGTCATTGAGTCGTCGGAGGTGCTGAACCAATACAGCGGAAACGCGGTCCTTGACGCCGAGGGAGAAGCGCGAGTTCAATTCCCTGCCTGGTTTGATGCCATCAATGTTGACTTCCGCTATCAGCTCACCGCGGTCGGAGCGCCCGGACCGAACCTTTATGTTGCGGAAGAAGTCAAGGACAATGCCTTCAAAATCGCCGGTGGCAAACCAGGGATGAAAGTCTCATGGCAGGTCACCGCGCGCCGCAACGATCCCTACATGCGCGCACATCCCTACGTGGTCGAGAGAGACAAGCCAAAAGGCAAACGTGGCTACTACACCGACCCGTCCCTCTACGGCGCCCCCAAAGAACAAGGCATCGCTTCGAAGAGACAAGTGACCGCTGGCAATCAATAAAAGTACTCAGGAGCGAACCGATCATTGCACGATGCGATATAGCTCGGCTTCACTCTCGGCATCACTGTTTTTCTTTACGAGAGAGCAGGCGCAACGGCCTGGCGGAGGGAATGCAGACAGCACCATCTCAGGAGGGGGACCTTAAATGGAAGAGAGCGCGGGGCGGCCATTGATCATCGAGGCTAAGCCCGAGCCCATCACGGTCAACTCCGCCGAGACGGCCGTGATCGTCGTGGACATGCAGAACGACTTTTGTTCGAAGGGTGGAATGTTTGACCGTGCGGGAATCAACCTTTTGGCGGTTCAGAAAGCCGTCGCGACGACGCGGAAAGTGCTGTTGGCTGCACGCGAGGCTGGAATCAAAATTGTCTATCTGAACATGGGATTCCGCGCTGACCTGTCGGATATTGGAGACACCGGCTCCGCTAACCGCGTACGTCATCTCCAACTCGGTGTCGGCCAGCCGTGCATCGCTTCTGATGGTCGGAAGGGGCGATTCTTGATTCGCGACACATGGAACACGGATGTGATCAATGAGCTTCGACCACAACCTGAGGACGTCGTGCTTTACAAGCCTAGGTTTAGCGGTTTCTACCAGACAGCTCTGGACGATATCCTGCGCAGCCTCCGAATCATAAACTTGATCTTCACAGGGTGCACGACGAGCGTTTGCGTGGACTCAACAATTCGAGATGCGATGTTCCGGGATTACCGCTGCATATTGCTCGCCGACTGTGTGGCCGAGCCGATTGGGAGTGAATTGCCGCGCAGCAACCATGAAGCATCCGTCCTGACCATCCAAACGGCGCTTGGCTGGGTATCGGATTCCGAGAGGTTCGAATCGGCGCTGCAGGCCCGTCACCCATTGGCGGCCGCGGTAGACTTGAGTCGATAAAACCGCGCGATCTCGCGATCGCCTCACTTTTGTCGGCCAACCGAAGTTGAAACGGGCTTCGAGGAAGTTGGCCGGATCGGTAACGGGAAGTCGGCTTGTGTTTATTAAGAAGGGAATGTGACGGCTGCTGATTCTCTACGCCGACGAAGTCAAGTTGCATTCACCACACTATCGCCTTGTGATCGCATTGCATTCGCCGAGGCAGGGTCGCGAAACCGGACTGCTCAGATGGCCACGGGAGAAAATGCGGGAAAGCCGCCCGTATGATCACGCAGACGATTTTCTCCGGTCCGGTTTCAACTTGGAAAATCGCGGATTGGCGCGGATTTCGCGGACTTTCTTAGATAATCCGGCCGGATTTCTCTGCACTCCAGACTGTGTGGCGGAGAGGGAGGGATTCGAACCCCCGGTACCCTTTCGGGTACGCCGGTTTTCAAGACCGGAGCCATCAACCACTCGGCCACCTCTCCGATACTTACAGTTTTACTACAGACGGAATCGGATCGCGGAAATCTGGGCAACGATTTTCTTCGCACCGATTGGGCAGGCTAAACATAAGGCGCTCTAAAGACTCTGAATCTAGCCGTTTCGATGGATCCCAGCCTGCTGCTTTTCAGAATTTTGCATTGCCCAGGCCATGCGCGGGGTATTGTGCGCGATTCCGATGCGGCCTTTGGCGTCCAGAAGAATGATTCCGCCGTGGCCGTTGAGACGCTGCTTCAGATAGTTCATGGCTTCGGGCGCGGCCCATTCCGGCAAATTGCCGGAGGCGACGCGATCGGCAGCCCATTTTGCGAGCACTAATTTCATGATGGGCTCGCCCCATCCGGTGGTGGAAGCGGCGGCGCTGAGATTATCGGCGTAGCATCCGCAGCCGATCAATGACGAGTCGCCGAGACGCCCGGGAGCTTTATTGAGAGTGCCGCCGGTGGAAGTGGAAGCGGCGAGATTACCCTCGCGGTCGAGCGCGACGGCTCCCACGGTGTCGTGCGAAAGCATGTCGTGCGGGACGGCGGGAGCGAAGAGATCGTTGCCGTTATTGGAGGCCTGCGCCTGATATTTGCGAAGGCGTTCGACCTCCCGTGAAATCACAAGGTCTTCGTTGTCGCAGAGTGCGATGCCATGCTCGGCGGCAAAGCGCTCGGCGCCTTCGGCCACAAAGTAGACATGCGGACTGTCGCTGAGAATCTTGCGGGCGGCGCGAACCGGATTGCGCAGGCGCTCGACGCATCCGACGCCGCCGCCGCGGAGGGTGGCGCCATCCATAATGAAGGCATCGAGTTGCACTTTGCCGTCGCGGTTAAGGAAGCTGCCGCGGCCGGCGTCGAAGGTTTCGTCGTCTTCCATTACGACGATGGCGTCTTCGACGGCATCGAGAGCGGATCCGCCGCGTTCGAGGGCGCGCCATCCTGCGGCGGCGGCGTTGCGCACGCCGGTGAGGTGAGCTTCCACCATGTCGTCGGGGATGTCCCAGGCGCCGCCGTGGACAACTAGAACGGGATTTGTGGGCAAGCCTGGGGGCCCCCCCTCCCCCCTCCCCCCCTACCTCGGTATATTAGAATCAGGACTTTAGCGGGTAGAGGCTGGCAAAATATTCAATCTTAAGCAGTTAGGTATCAAAGTATTGATTCCATTAGGGTTAATCGAGGCTCATGGCTCGGAAAAGTTTTACAATCACGGATTTATCGTGACAAGCGATTGCGCTTAGGTCAAGTAAAAATTGGGGAAGGTCGAAATACTACAGGGAGATGTCGGGGCGGCGATTAGTCTGGCTGGGCCACCCGTCACTCGAGATGTTCCGAGCTTAATGGGCGTTCAGGGTTTTAGGCGGCTTTGGCGGGAGCGTCCATCTCGGTGGTCCGCTGCCAGGTGTAGATGACCCGGTGGATTACAGTGATGGTGCTGAGCACGGCGATCACCCATAGCACCGGCGCCATGACGTTGAACAGGGCGCCGATGATCAACAGCACGAGGCGTTCGGGACGTTCCATGAATCCGACTTTGCACAAGCCGATGAGGGATTCGGCGCGGGCGCGGGCGTAGCTCACCATGATGGCGCTAATCATGGCCAGGGCGGCGAGGACGACGTAGAAGAAGCGGTTGCCACGGCCGTAGAAGACCAGCAATCCCAGGAAAAGCGAGGCGTCGCTGTAGCGGTCGACGATGGAGTCGAAGAAACCGCCGAAGCGGGTGACCTGATTCGAGGCGCGGGCCACGCGGCCATCCACGAGATCGAAGAAACCGGAGCCGATGATGACCAGGCCGGAGTAGAAAAACATGCGACGCTGGTTGTCGCCGTTGGCGTATCCGAATAGAAATGCGGCGTAGGTGTTGACGAGCAGTCCCATCAGCGTAAGAACGTTGGGATTGATTCGGGAGAGAGCCAGCAGGCGCACGATGGCGTCGAGCAGCACTCCGCAAGTTCGTCCAACTCCGCTGGTCCAAGTCATGCTGCCCGCCTGCTGGGGATGAATCTTTTTCTGTGGTAGTCTCGGCTCGTCATTTGGATTTGGCCGATTTCGGATGCGAATCCGCTTCCAGTTTGGCCTCGGCGAGGTCGTGCATGGTCGTAAGCTCAAGGATCTCCAACTCGCGGCTTCCGCCGGGAGTGACGACGGTGGCGGTGTCGCCAACTTTCTTATTCAACAGGGCTCGGCCAATCGGCGAGGTGGTGGAGATTCTGCCGGCGGCCACGTCCGACTGTTCGCTGGCCACCAGTTCGTAGTGCATTTCTTCGTTCTTGGTGCTGTCGAAAATCGTCACGGTCGAGCCCAAGCCAACCTTATCCTTGGGAATGTTGTTCATGTTGACGAGGGACAGGTCGGCGAGGCGCTGGCCCAACTGTCGAATGCGCGCCTTCAGGTACTCCTGCCGCTGCTTGGCGGTGTGGTATTCGGCATTCTCGCTGAGGTCACCCAAGGCGACGGCCTTCTTGAGCTCTCTTGGGATGTCGAAGGACAGTTCGTGCTCCAGCAGGTCCAACTCATCGCGCAATTTCTTTTTGATTTCTTCCGTCATCGCACGTCCATGATCGCTGTGCGCATTATAACTCCCGAAATAGGTTACCAAAGGCATCAGGCGGCAATGACTTATCATTCGGCGGCGAATCACGGGTGAGGGAAAGCGAATCAGGAGGTTCGGCTGCGGCGGCTCTCCTCGAAACCGGTGGATTACTCCTTTATGCTATTAAAAACAATAGGGTTAACGAAATTCCTTTCAGTCGCTATCGGAGGCGGGCGGTAAGGCGGCCGGAACGCGAGAGAACCCCCGTAGGGACAATAAACTCAGCCGTTGGTCGATTCCCCCATTTTCAGCACGTCAGCAGCTTCTTCATTGCCTTCGCGTTGGCGGTCGGATAGACTCACTTAGGTAGTTCGCTCCCTCGGACGAGGGCCCTCCAAATATGAGTAACGACCGGGTTTTCCACATCGGCGATAAGGTCGTTTACCCCAACCATGGCGTCGGAATTATCGAACAGATCAGCAGCCGGACCATGGGCGCTACAGTTGAAAAGTTCTATTTGCTGAAGATTGCGGCCAGCAGTCTGAAGGTAATGGTGCCGTTTTCGAATGCCGGCAGCGTGGGTATGCGCCCGGTAGTACGCAATGGCGAAGTGGAAAAAATCGTCGATTATCTTTCCTCGGGAGAGTGCGTAAGCGCTGCCGACTGGAAAGACCGGTTTAAAGAGAATTCCGATCGCATGCGGACCGGCTCCCTGGCGGACGTGGCCACCGTGTTAAAGAGCTTGCTGGTGTTGGGGCAGGCTAAATCGCTCTCCTTCCGCGAAAAGAAGATGCTGGAGCGGGCACGATATCTGCTGGTCAGCGAGATTGCCATCTCGCGGAACTGCCCGGAAACTCTAATTGAAGAGTCACTGGCAAAAGCGCTGACGAAGTGTAACCTGCGTTTCCCTGAGATTTCCGAACTAGCCTCCTAAAAAATCCCTACCGCTCGTGCCCCCGGGCTTCCATCCAAGATTGCAGAATGAGAATCGCTGCCATGCGATCCACCGCCTGGCCGCGCTTTTTGATCGATAAATCGGTCTCGCGCAACAGCCGGTTGGCTTCGGTTGAGGTCCAACGTTCATCCCACAAATGGACGGTCAATCCAAAGTGAGAGCGCAAATCCTCGGCGAAACGACGCATTTTCTCGGATTGGGTTCCTTCCGCGCCGCTCAAGCGCAGCGGCAGACCGACCACGATTTCGGCCACCTCGTACTTGGCGAGCGCTTGCCGCAGGGCCTCCAGGTCGCGGCGTTTGTTCTGACGCTGAATCGTCTCCACCCCTTGCGCGGTAATGCCCAAGGGATCGGAAACGGCAACTCCGATTCTTTTCGATCCGACATCTAAAGCCATGATCCGGCGATGGCCGGGCGTTCCGGGCGCGGACATACTGCAATTGTAGACGGCCCAATTGCAGATGACGGGCGCGGGCAACAGGGGCGGCGACAAGAGGCATTCCGATGGCAGTGCGCGCTTTCCGCAATGGCGCAGTATCAGGGAGTGCAATTCCCGCCTCAGTCAGGCAGAATTGTGGCCTGTCTGGCGTTGCGGGTCACGTTGAACATTTTGATGAGTACTCTTTTGGATATCCCTATGGACACTGTCGACACTAAAGAAATGCAAGACACGCATCACTGGTCGCTGACGCTGTTGGGCATTGCCCTCGTCATCCTCTTCGCCTACTACGGCGAGTCGGTGTTGGCGGTGGTATTTTTCGCAATTCTGCTCAGCTTCATGCTATCGCCCGTCGTACAAGCGCTGGAGTATCTGCGCCTGCCGCGCACGCTGGCCGCGCTGGTCAGTGTCGCCGTCCTCATGGGAGTGCTGTACGGCATCACGGTGGTTTCCTACAACCAGGCGCTTATCTTCGCGGACAACGTCCCCAAGTACTCGATGAAGATTCGATCCATCATCCAGCCTCTGCAACAGGATGCGGAGAAGCTGGAGAAGACGGGTGAGGCGGTTGGCGGTTCCACCGTTCCTTCGAATGTAATGCAGGTGCGCCAGGTCACAAGTTGGTCCGACGTGCTGACCCACGGCGCGTTTAATTTGACCGACGGTCTTTTAGCGGCGTCTTTCGTCCCTTTCCTCGCCTACTTTCTGCTGACCTGGCAGAGCCATGCTCGCTCGGCCACGGTCATGCTGTTTCCGCTGCATCACCGGCACACGGCCTTTGTCACACTCGGGTTAATTGGCAAGATGTTGCAGAGCTTTATCGTGGGGAACCTGCTGATTGGACTGCTGATTTCGGGCGCCAGCGTGGCGATTTTCGGGTTGCTGCATGTTCCATTCTTTTACTTCGTCGGTTTCCTCAGCGGCTTTCTCAGCCTGGTTCCATACCTCGGAGTGGTGCTGGCCATGGGTCCGCCCATTCTGGTCGGGCTGGGACAACTCGAGCCGAGCGATCTGGTGGTGGTGGTTTTCTGCGTCGTCGGACTGCATTTGTTCGCGCTCAATGTGCTCTATCCCAAACTGCTGGGGAGCCGCTTGCGGATCAATCCTTTGGCGGTGACGATTGCGCTGCTTTTTTGGGGAGCCGTCTGGGGAGCGATTGGGCTGGTGCTGGCGATCCCTATCACGGGGGCGATCAAAATTGTCTTCGATCACGTGGAGTCGATGAAGCCCTACGCTGATTGGCTGGGGGAATAGATCGCTCGAGCGAATCCCCCGGTAGCGTTACTCCCGGAAGTTTCCACTTCGACTGGCTCTGTCGCATTCCCGGACGAGCCTCTACACTAGGAACTTGCGCGTCCTGATCACACTCCTTCTGGTTGCCGTTCTCGCCGTGGGCGGCTGGGTTACCTGGCAGCTGTACAGTCCGGTCACGCCACCCGCCAACACTTCTGTGCTGCTGCATGCCGGCTACTCGACGCGTCGGATTGCCGCCGAATTGAAGAAGGCGGGAGTGATCCGCAACCAGCGATTTTTCGAGCTCTGGCACTTGCTGCACCCGAAGCCCTCGCTGAAGGCGGGCGAGTATCTCTTCGAGCGGACCGCGACACTTCCTCAGGTTTACGGTCGCATTGCGCGCGGAGATATTTTCTTCCACACTGTCACGATTCCCGAAGGCTACACCATGTTCGACATTGCGCAGGCGATGGAAGACGCGAAGCTGGGATCGGCGGCCGACTTTCTGCGGGTGGCGGAAACCCGGACGCAGCTGATCGCGGATCTGGCGCCAGGTGCCAAATCGCTGGAAGGTTTTCTCTTCCCGAACACCTATCAATTTACTCGGACCCAAACGTTCGAGGAGATGGCGGCGGAGATGGTGCATCAGTTCCGACTGGTGGCGCAACAGATTAGACTGACGAACCCGCAGCGGATCAAGCCTTCAGGTTCGCCCGAGGGCAACAGGGCTGAAGGCGTGCCCTCGTCGGCTTTGCCCGGCGCTGACTCTAATCACCCCCCTGCAGCCTCGCCAGACGTTAGATCGTCGGATGTTAGATCGTCGGACGTTAGATCCAAGGCGAGTTCTGGTGCAGAGTTCGACGTGTCGAAGATTGTGACCATGGCTTCGATCGTGGAAAAAGAAACCGCGGTTCCCGAGGAACGGTCTCGCGTTGCCAGTGTCTATTACAATCGGCTGGCGCTGCGCATGGCGCTGGATGCCGACCCCAGCGTGATTTACGCGGAGTTGCTGACGGGGGCCTACCAGGGAAGTCTGCACCATGCCGACATGGCCGTGAACTCGCCCTATAACACGTATCGTTTTCCGGGTCTGCCACCGGGGCCAATTGGCAATCCGGGACAAAGCTCCCTGGAAGCGGCTCTGCATCCCGATAACACGGACTTTCTTTACTTTGTTGCCGATGGCACGGGCCATCACCGTTTCGCCCGTAGCCTCGAAGAGCATAACCGGAACGTGGCCGCTTACCGACGGGCACTGGCTTCGCAAACGGCGCGGCGCGAACGCTGAACCCTTCTCTACCTTATACTAATCAGATCATAATGTGGATAAGTTCTTACAGGATGGTGGCATAGGCGTGCGTCGCCTCCACCTTCGTTTGCCGCTTCAGTTACTTCTGCTGGCGGCCGCTTTCCCGCTCAGTGGCTGCCTTTTCAGGACGCGCCCGCTGGACCGTAAGCTATCCGATCGGCCGCTCCAGACGGCTACCCAGCAGCAGCTCATCGATTATGTCAACGCGCAGGCGGGCAAGATTCAGTCCATGCAGGCGACCGTCGACATCGACGTCTCTTCGGGCGACGTGAAGAATGGCGTGATTACGGACTACAAGGAGATTCGCGGCTACGTTTTGGCGCGCAAACCCGCCATGCTGCGCATGAAGGGCCTGCTGCCGGTGGTCCGGACTGCCGCCTTCGATATGGTGAGCAACGGTCAGGACTTTAAGGTCTGGATTCCTCCCCGCAACAAGTTTGTGGTGGGATCGAACACGGCCGACAAGTACCAGCCCGACAAGCGCCTGGAAAACATGCGTCCGCAGTATATTTACGACGCACTGTTGCTTCCCGAAATTGGACCGCAGGAAATTGCGGTGATGGAGAACGGCTATGAGACGGTGCTCGATTCGAGGAGGCACCGAGTGGAACAGCCGAACTACAGCCTGCTGGTTATTCGCCAAGGACCGCAGGGCGCCTATTTGTCGCGTAAGATCGAGTTCAGCCGAATCGATCTCGCCCCTTACCGGCAGACCATTTACGATCAGCAAGGCAATGTCGCGACCGAAGCTCGCTACCAAAATTACAAGGACTTCGGCGGGACCACGTTCCCGGCAACGATTGGGATCGAGCGTCCGAGGGAAAATTACGACATCACCCTAAACATGGTGAAACTGGAAATCAACAAAACGCTCACCGACGATCAATTCGTCCTTGACCAGCCTGCGGGAGCCGAAGTCGTGCATCTGGATCAAGAAAATTCCGACACCGCGAAAGCATCGAGCAGCCACCACAAGTAGGTTTCGAGAAAATCAGGCAGCCTCGGGAACATAGATTAAGAACAGTTGAAAAATGATGATGAATCGCATGGTTGTCGGGAACCTGGTGCATCGGCCGTTACGCTCAATCATCAGCATTGTGGCGGTAGCGCTGGAAGTCACGCTCATCCTGCTTATCGTCGGCCTCTGTTTGGGGATGTTGCAGGACAGCCGGAACCGCACTGCAGGCATAGGCGCTGACGTCCTCGTCATGCCCCAGGGGTCTTCCTTTATCACAGGGCTGACCGGCGCTCCCATGTCCATCAAAATAGGAGGAGTTCTCGGCAAGCTGCCCCATGTAAAAGCAGTGGCGCCGGTGATCACGCAGATCACCTCCGCGGGGTCGCTTGAGATCATCGCCGGCATTGACCTGCCGAGCTACGAGAGCATGTCGTCCGGTTTCCACTATCTGGCGGGTGGGCCGTTTCAGGGGCCCTACGATGTTCTGGTCGACGACCTTTTCGCCAAATCGAAACACGCCAGAGTGGGGGATTCGATTGACGTCCTCAATAACAAATTTCGCATTTCCGGCATCGTGGAGCGCGGCAAGGGCGCCCGCAAATTTGTTCCCCTGAATACTTTGCAGGACTTGATCGGGGCGCGGGACAAGGCCACGATTTTTTATCTCAAGCTCGACGATTCGGGCAACGCGGATACAGTGGTCGACGAGGTCAAAAACGTGCCGGGAATGGCCCACTATTTCGTCAATACTATGACCTCCTACCTCTCCATGATGACTACCGGCAATTATCCCGGGCTTTCGACCTTCATCGATGTGGTGGTGGGCATCTCGGTGGTCATCGGTTTCATCGTGATTTTCCAGGCCATGTATACGGCGGTGATGGAGCGCACGCGGGAAATCGGCATTCTGAAGGCAATGGGAGCCTCCAAGCTTTACATCGTCAATGTCGTCCTTCGGGAAACGGCGTTGCTGGCGCTCGCGGGCATCGTCCTGGGAATCCTGGTAAGTCTCGGAGCGCGGCAGGGTCTGGCGCACAAGTTCCCGCTGGTACAGGTGGTTGTAGCCGCCAACTGGGTGCTATATGCCACCCTGGTAGCGCTGGTGGGAGCGATTCTGGGCGCGTTGTATCCCGCCTTCAAGGCGGCGCAGAAGGACCCGATCGATGCTCTGGCCTACGAATGAGTAATGCTATTTACCTCGGTTTCGCTTTTGTTTCGCCAAGGAATCGGCGGATTTTTCGGCGCGCTGAATTTCCTTATAATTTTCCTCGCAAATCGGTGAAGAATGCACGATACTGCCGGTGAAACCGCCGTGCTATAATCGCGCCCCGTTGCGCTAAAGCAATGCGGTTTCGCATCTGAGTTTTCATAATGCCTTGGCCCAGCGCGCCCAAGCGCGCCGGTGACCGCAAATACCCTGGAGGAGATATGCGCTTCAACAATCCGACGTTATACGGTCGGGACGACGAAACGGACGAGTACAGCGATAGCGGCGCTTTTGGCGAATCCCTGGAAGAGGATTTGGAAGAAGAAGAGGAAGAAGAAGAGGAAGAACCGGTTCTCGTAGTGGAAGACGACGAGAGTCCCATTCCCGCAGCGCCACCGGCGCCCACGGCGCCCTCAGGAGGTGGGGGCAGTTCGGCCGGCACTCCCAAGAAGAAAGCGCAGGCTAAGAAAAAAGCGGTCAAGAAGAAGGCCCCGCCCAAGAAAAAGGCGGCCAAGAAACCCGCGAAGAAAAGCGCTAAGAAGCCGGCCGCGAAAAAAGCGAAGCCGGCGAAGAAAAAAGCGGCCAAAAAGTCGGGCAAAAAGAAGGCCGCAAAAAAAGGCGGCAAAAAAGGCCGCCGTTAATCACTCGCGTCAATTTTAAATCGGTGGCGGAGGTCACGGCTGGTGGCCTCCGCCATTTCTTCGTGTATCCTGCCCCGTCCAAAGCTCATCGTTAAAGATTCATTGCTCGGACACGATGGCTTCCGCTTCGATTTCCACCAGCATCTCGGGAGAGACCAGCGCCGTTACCGCCAGCATGGAAGTCGCGGGCCGAATATCCCGAAAGAACTCTCCGTGAGCCTTTCCAACCTTCTCCCAATCCGCGATGTTGGTCAGGAAAATTCGAGTGCGCACCACGTCCTGCAATGACCCTCCCGCTCGCCGTAAGGCGCGTTCTATGTTTTTGAGGGTTTGAATAGCTTGCGCGTAGGCGTCGTTCAAGCCCACGATCCTGCCGTCCTCGCCGGTTGCGGTCGTGCCCGCTACAAAGATCTGCGAAGCCATGCGAACCGCACGAGAGTAACCCACGATCGGTTCCCACGGGGTGCCGGTGGAAATATTGATTCGCTGCAATTGCCCTCCCGATTTACAAATCATTGTTTACGAATCATTTTATAGATAGAAACGATTTCATAAATTGCTGACAAGGATGCGCGTCGATCTCGTTCCGCGGTTTCCGCGAGGCGTCGGCTGACTCGCACGGCGTCGTCGAGCTTGTGCCTGGGCACATCGAGTTCGCGGCTCTCGCATCGCTTAAGATGCAACGGAACATGCCCCTTGTGAGTTTGCCTTCAACCACTTATACGAGACCTAGTAAGTCGCTTTGGGATACTGCCCATCAGCGGAGTAAATACAGTGAATCAGAATGTCAGATCAGTGGACCAGAAATTAGCACTCAAGCTCTTTGGCTGCCAGTGCGAGAGCGCCCCAACCTGACGCGGAGTAGACGCATCGTACCGAAGGTGTGGCTCGAACGTGCACTTGTGCTCGGTACCGATTCGAGGTATCTAATGCGCACGGGGTTCTATTCCGATTCGCGCTATTAGTTATTAGTGCGGGGCCAAGGGGGAGTGACTTATGGAAGTTGCAGAGACCAATCCGTTGCAGCAACTGTTTCTTGAACTCGTCGGCCGTCACTATGCGGAGGAAATCGGCATCCGCGATCCCCAGATCGTGAACTATGTCGCGCATTTGCTTTCCGAGTTTTGCGACATGGAGCAATTATTGAAAATCCGCAACGCCGCCGGCAAGCCCCTGAACGACGTCGGCGAGATGCTGATCGAGTCGGACCCGATTTATGGACCCGCCCCATCGTTTGATCGCGAGCGCCAGGTGCGCAAGCACATCGGCGATTACACGCTGTTCTACGCCGGCATGTTTCCGGAGAGCATAAATCACTATCGCCTGCGCCGCCAGCGCGTCGAGGGCTTTGTCGACTGGATGAAAGCGGGAAAAGAGAGCTATTACATCGTCTCGAAATTCGAGCATTTCGAATATGCCAAGGTAGCGCCGCTCTTCGCCCAGCTCTCCAATCGATTCGAGCAGTGCGTTTATGGACTGAATCTGGTGAAGAACGAACTTGAAGTCATGCAGCATCCCATCGCGAGAAAAAGCAACGACCTGATTATGTAGAGCATATCGCGGGGTTACGATCCCGGCGGACCGCGCATTCTCACTTCGCATTCTCACTTCCCCATTCTCACGATCCGCCTCCCCGCCATTTCGAATCTGCCTTCCAGCACAATTCTGATCGCTTCGGTATAAGCGAGATGCTCCTGTTCCAGAATGCGCTCTGCCAGACTGTGTTCGTCGTCCGTGTCCAATACAGAGACGGCTTTCTGAACGATGATCGCGCCATGGTCCAGTTCTTCATCGACGAAGTGAACGGTGCATCCCGTAATCTTCACGCCATGGGCAAAGGCCTGTTGCTGCGCCTCCAGTCCGGGGAACGAAGGGAGAAGCGAGGGATGAATATTCAGAATTCTTCGCGGGAACTGCTGCACGAACCAGGGGGAGAGCAAGCGCATGTAGCCGGCCAGGCAGATGAGATCCACATGGTGATCGAGGAGTGCCGCCGCGACTTCGCGATCGTGCTCCTCCCGCAGCCTGTCCTTGGAGGGAACGGCTAAAGCGGTGAAGCCTCGCTGCCTTGCCGCTTCCAGGCCGGGAGCATCCAGGCGGTTAGAAATGACGAGTGCAATGCGCGTGTCCGCGATTCGGGCCGCCGCAATGCTGTCGGCGATCGCGAGGAAGTTGGATCCGCGACCGGAGAGAAGTACGCCTAGATTCTTCATCATTGATAATTGGCAATCTGTGATTGTCGAGCGTGGCGCAGTTGGATCGGTTTACCGATTAAGAATTACAAGTTCTCAACTGAATACCACTTTTCGGTCGCCCTTCACAATGCGGCCCACGCTGTAGAACTTCTCTCCCGCTCGCTCCAGCAGCGTCTGCGCTTTCTTGAATTTTCCGGCGGGAACAACGATGAGCATGCCGAGTCCCATGTTGAAGGTGCGGAGCATCTCTTCTTCGGCGACGTTCCCGAGTTTCTGGAGATGCTCGAAAATGGGCAAAATCGGCCACGTCCCGAGTTCAATCACCGCCGATGTGCCCTTGGGCAGCACCCTAGGCAAGTTTTCCGAGATGCCCCCGCCGGTGATATGGGCGAGCGCGGCCACGCACTCGCCCGCGATCATCTTGCGAATGATCGACCAGTAGCTGCGATGGGTGCGCATCAGTTCGTTGCCCACTTTGTTCTTGATTTCGCTGACGAAGGTTTCGAGGGAATAGCCGGCGGTTTCAAACAGAAGCTTGCGCGCGAGTGAGTATCCGTTGGTATGCAGGCCGTTGGAGGGCAGGCCCAGCACGCAATCTCCCACCTGCACGTCTTTTCCGCTGATTATGCGCTCGCGTTCCACCACGCCCACGATGAAGCCGGCCAGGTCGTACTCGCCGCGGGATAAAATCCCGGCATCTCCGCCGTCTCGCCGCCGATCAGGGCGCAGCCATTGTGCTTGCAGGCTTCGGCGAGACCGCCAATCACTTTCTCCGCGACTTCCGGTTGCAGCGTGCCGTGGCGAGGTAATCCATGAAAAACAGCGGCGCCGCGCCCTGCACCGCGATGTCGTTGACGCAGTGGTTCACCAGGTCTGCGCCGACGGTGTGGTGCATCTCCATGGCAAAGGCGACCTTCAGCTTGGTGCCCACGCCGTCGACGCTCGAGACCAGCACCGGGTCGAGATACTTCTTGTCGACCGAGAACAGTCCGCCGAATCCGCCGATTTCGCTCAACACTCCCTTGGTGAAGGTTTTGTGCGCAAGGTACTTGATGCGCTGCTTGGTGCGGTTGCCGCGATCGATATTGACGCCGGCATCGGCGTAAGTCATCGAGCCGCTTGGGGCATTGGGAGTCTGGGCCACTTTTAAATCCGTCGCTGCCGAGGATGGAGAGATCCGGTGCGCCGCCAGGCCGGAGGAAGCGATTCAGGCGCAACAAATTCTAGCACGTCCCCAGTCCCAGCCCGCTTTCCTGGCCGGAGTGCGGAGGACGCTATAATTCTCCGCCGAATACTTTTCCCGGAGAAAACATGAAACATCTGCTGGTCCTTCTTTTCGCAACCGTTATGATTGCCGTTTCTCCCGCGCTGGCGCAGCAAAGCGCAACCCCCGACGCCCCTGCCGATAGCGCCCAGCAGGCCGCTACCAAGCCCGTCAAGAAAGATAAGACCAAGAAGGAGCCCGGGAAAGCTGCAACCACCGACAAGCCGGGGGAACCCGGCAAAAGCGCGGAACCCGCGAAGCCCGAATCCAACGAGTCGGCCGAAAAAGATAAGGAAGAACATTACGACATGACGGACGTTCCGCCCGTAATCACGCATCATCAGCTCACTTTGAGCGGCAAGGCCCTGAGTTACACGGCGACTGCTGGCCGGCTTCCGCTGAAGCGTGGCGACGGCAAGATTGAGGCGGAAATGTTTTTCGTTGCCTACACTGTCGACGGAGCGGACGCGACCAAACGTCCCCTCACATTTGCGTTCAACGGCGGTCCCGGTTCGGCGTCGGTATGGCTGCACATGGGCGCTCTCGGACCGAAGCGCGTCGTGCTTCAGCCGAACGGCTTCATGCCCGCCGCGCCGTATCGGGTCGAGGACAATCCCGACACGCTGCTCGATCGCAGCGACATCGTTATGGTGGACGCCATGTCCACCGGCTATTCGCGGGCTGCGAATGCCGAACTGACAAAGAAGTTTCTCGGGGTGCGCGGCGATGTGGAGGCCTTCGGGGAATTTATTCGCCTCTACCTCTCCCGTTACGATCGCTGGAGTTCGCCGCTATTCCTGCTGGGTGAAAGTTACGGTACCACGCGTGCCGCCGGCGTTTCCGGCTATCTCGCCGATCACGGCATCGCTTTCAACGGCGTCACTCTACTTTCAATGGCCGTGGATTTCCAAACCCTCGAATGGAATCGGGGAAATGACCTGCCCTATGTTTTGCTGGTGCCCACTTTCAATATGATCGCCGGCTATCATCACAAGCTAGCCGCCGATCTTACCCAGGACGTGGCGAAGACGCGTGACGAAGTTGTCCACTGGTCGACCAACGATTACGCCCTGGCGCTGGGCAAAGGCGACACCTTAACGCCCGAGGAACACCGCAAGATTGTGGAGCAACTATCGCGCTATATTGGGCTGCGTCCCGAGGTGATCGAGGCGCACAACCTGCGAATCGATGTTCCAACCTTCTCCAAAGAGCTGCTGCTCGATCAGAGATTGCTTTCCGGGCGGCTCGATGGCCGCTTCACCAGTCCCGAACCGGATGACGATCGCTTCTACGATCCAACCAGCGGCGCCATTCTTCCACCCTACACCTCGGCTTTCTATAACTACCTGCGCACCGAACTGAATTACAAACTCGACATGCCCTACCGCGTGTTTGCCTACGATCAGCCGGGATTTGAAAAGTGGGATTGGGGTAATGCCGTGGAAGGCTTCCCCAGCACGGCGGGCGGGCTGCGCTCGGCCCTGATTAAGAATCCATATATGAAAGTCCTGGTTATGGAGGGCTATTACGACCTGGCCACGCCGTTCACCGCTGCTAACTGGACCATGGATCACCTCGATCTCAGCCCCAAACTCCGTGACAACATCTCGTTCGCGACTTACAGCTCGGGGCACATGGTGTATATCGATCGCGCCGAACACGACAAGATGAAAAAAGATCTCGTCACATTCATGGAGAAGTGCCTTCCGAAATAGCGCATGCGCGCCGCCGCCATCTTCGGATTGGGAACTTCGCCGTCAGCACTGAAGACATTTCAAAGCGGTTCGGCCACCGATTGGCGATTGGGGCTGCCCGCTGGCTCGAGCGAGGCGGATGCCGTCGTGATCTTCGGCGGCGATGGCACCCTTCACCGCCATCTGCCGGCGCTGCTGCGGCTTCAGCTACCCCTGCTGGTCGTCCCGGCGGGCAGTGGAAACGATTTTGCCCGTGCGCTTGGCCTGCGAAACGCTTCGGATTCGCTGCGAGCCTGGCGCACCTTCGAGTCGGGAAAGAGTCAGCCGCAAGCTATGGATGTGGGGGTCATCGTTCCCTCGGCTGCGCCGGATGGCATGCAGTATTTCTGCACCGTCGCGACCTGCGGGCTCGATGCGATGGTTGCCCGAAGGGCCAATCAAATGCCACGCTGGCTGCGCGCGCACGGAGGCTACGCTCTGGCGCTATTGCCCCTGCTGTTCCAACTACCCGCCTTCTCGATGCGTGTGATTCCAGTTTACAAAGACGGCAAATGCGGGCAGGAACCGCCAACTCAAAACGGCAAACCGGCTTTGCTGGCGGCGTTTGCCAATACGCAGTTCTATGGCGATGGCATGCGCATCGCCCCCGAGGCGGACTTCACCGATGGCAGGCTCGACATCTGCCGCGTCGCACAGATCAACCCGCTCCGCTTACTATCCCTGTTCCCGACGGTCTATTTCGGGCATCACCTGCGGTCGCGTTTTGTCGAATATTTCAGAGCGGAAGGGGTGATCGTGGAGAGCGACGCGCCAATGGAAATCTATGCCGACGGAGAATTCGTCTGCCATACGCCCGCCGAGATTTCAATCGCTGCGGGCGCGCTGAAAGTGATACGGGACTAGCGCCAACGTCCCCTGCGCGAGCAGCGTTGCATCCGCAGGGGAAAGATTGTTACCGCATCCGTCCGTAACGCGCGTCCAGAGCCAGATTCAGCGCCAGCACGTTCACCCGAGCTTCACCCAGAAATCTCCATTGCCGGCCCTGGGAGTTTTGCCGCACCAGCCGCTCCACTTCATCTTCTGATACTTTGCGCGCCAGAGCGACACGATGAATCTGAAACTGCGCCCCTGCGGGCGAGATGTCGGGATCAAGCCCGGATCCGGAAGTCGTCACCAGATCGACCGGAATAGCGGCACCGGGGTTTTCCGCCCGCAGTCTGGCGACATCTGCATTGACGCGCGCGATCAACTGCGCGTTCGTGGGGCCGAGGTTGGAGCCGCCGGAAGCGGTGGCATCGTAACCCGCAGCGCCGGCCGCCGAAGGTCGCGAATGAAAGTATCCCGGGCCGGAGAAGGGCTGCCCGATCAGGCGGGAGCCAACCAAAACCTCATCCCGCCCGCGGATCAGTTGCCCATTCGCTTGCCGGGGAAACAGCAACTGTGCCAGACCAGTCACTGCCAGGGGATACAAAATCCCCAGCAGGATGGTCGTTGCTATGGTCATCAATACAGCCGTAATCAGATTTTTCTTCATTGTCGTTGTCTTTAATGTATGCGCCTCTAATTTCGCCTATATGAGCTTGACGCCGGTGATGAACATATCGATCAGCTTGATGCCGAGAAAGGGCACCACGAGTCCGCCAAGACCATAAACCAGGAGGTTACGCCGCAGCAACGATTCGGCGCTCATTGCGCGATAGGCGACGCCCCGCAAAGCCAGCGGAATCAACGCAACGATAATGAGCGCGTTGAAAATCACCGCGGAAAGCACCGCCGATTGCGGCGTCTGCAGGTGCATCACGTTCAGAGCGTTGAGCACGGGAAAAGTTCCGGCAAACATGGCGGGAATAATCGCGAAGTACTTGGCCACATCGTTGGCAATGGAGAACGTGGTGAGCGCGCCCCGCGTCATCAGGAGTTGTTTGCCGATGGCGACTACTTCGATGAGCTTGGTGGGATTGGAATCCAGGTCCACCATGTTGCCCGCTTCCTTGGCAGCCTGCGTTCCGGTGTTCATGGCTACGCCCACGTCGGCCTGCGCCAACGCTGGGGCGTCGTTGGTGCCATCGCCGGTCATGGCCACGAGTTTGCCGTCCGCCTGTTCGCGGCGAATCAGGTCCATTTTGTCCTTGGGAGTGGCTTCAGCGAGAAAATCGTCGACTCCCGCTTCGCGGGCGATGGCGGCCGCGGTCAAGGGATTGTCCCCGGTAATCATCACCGTCTTGATCCCCATGGCGCGCAACTGATTGAAGCGCTCCCGCATGCCTCCCTTAACGATGTCCTTTAGGTAGATCACGCCGAGCGCGCGCTGATTTTCGGCCACCACGAGCGGGGTTCCGCCGGAACGCGCGATCTGTTCCACGCTGGCCTGTATTTCGCGCGGCAGAGAGGTACCGAACTGATGCAAATACTTGATGATGGCGTCGACCGATCCCTTACGAATTTCGCGGCCATCGAGATTCACGCCTGACATGCGGGTCTGCGCCGTAAAGGGGACAAACACGGCTTCGTGCGAAGCCAGTTCGCGTCCGCGCAGGCTGTATTTTTCCTTGGCGAGCACGACGATGGAGCGGCCCTCCGGCGTCTCGTCGGCGAGCGATGAGAGTTGCGCGGCATCCGCCATTTCCGCCGCCGTGATGCCGGGCGCGGCGATAAACTCCGCCGCCTGCCGGTTCCCGAGCGTGATGGTACCCGTCTTATCGAGAAGCAGCGTGTTGACGTCTCCAGCGGCTTCCACGGCGCGCCCCGACATGGCCAGCACGTTGTGCTGCACCAGCCGGTCCATGCCGGCAATGCCGATCGCCGAGAGCAGGCCGCCAATCGTGGTCGGGATGAGGCACACGAGCAGGGACACGAGAACGAATACGGTTTGCGGCGACCCCGAGTAAATCGCGAAAGGCTGCAGGGTAATCACCGCCAGCAGAAAAATAATGGTCAAACCCGCGAGCAGAATGTTGAGCGCAATCTCGTTCGGCGTCTTCTGCCGCTCCGCGCCTTCGACCAAGGCGATCATGCGATCGAGAAAGGTCTCGCCCGGATTGGAAGTGATGCGGACCTTGAGCACGTCCGAAAGCACGCGGGTACCGCCGGTGACCGCGGAACGGTCGCCTCCCGCTTCACGAATGACGGGCGCCGACTCGCCGGTAATGGCAGACTCGTCCACCGATGCCACTCCCTCGATCACTTCTCCATCGCCCGGCACCAGTTCGCCCGCGACCACGGTTACCACATCTCCCGAGCGCAGTTCGGCGCTGGGCACGGTTTCCGTGCCGCCTCCCGGCAGCAGACGCTGGGCGGATGTTTCGGAGCGGGCTTTTCTCAGCGTGTCCGCCTGCGCCTTGCCCCGGCCTTCCGCCATGGCTTCCGCGAAGTTCGCGAAGAGCACGGTGAACCAGAGCCAGAGCGTGATTTGCAGATTGAAGGCGAAGCTCTGTTTCTCCCGGAAGAGCAAGAGGGTGGTCACCACGCTGCCCACTTCGACCACGAACATGACCGGATTCTTCATCATGGTGCGCGGGTCGAGCTTCACCAGGGCATCGACCAGTGCCCGGCGGATAATTTTCGCGTCCCACAAACTCCTGCTTTTCTTGTCTGCCATATTCTTCGGAGTCCGCCTCAGAAAGTCTTTCCCGCCATCATTTGCAGGTGTTCCAGCACTGGTCCCAGACTGAGCGCCGGGAAAAAGGTCAGCGCGCCCACAATCACGATGACTGACACCAGCAGAATGCTGAACAAAGGCGTGGTCACCGGGAAGGTTCCCGCCGAGGCTGGCACCATTTTCTTTTTCGCCAGATTGCCCGCGATGGCGAGCATGGGGATGATCATGAAGAACCGGCCCACCAGCATGGTCGCGGCCCCCGCCGTGTTGTACCAGAACGTGTTGCCGTTCAGTCCCGCGAAGGCGGAACCGTTGTTTCCAGCCATGGAAGTAAAGGCGTAGAGAATCTGGGTCAAGCCGTGGGGGCCCGGGTTGCTGACGCTCGAAGTGCCAAAGCCCGCGACCGAGGAAATACCGGTGAGCGCGAGAATAATCAGCGGGAACACGAGGGTCACGAGCATAGCCATCTTTACGTCGTAGGCTTCAATCTTCTTGCCCAGGTATTCCGGGGTGCGGCCGACCATGAGTCCGGCGATAAAGACTGACAACACGACGTAAATCAGAATGCCGTATAAGCCCGCGCCGACACCGCCAAACACCGTCTCGCTGAGCATGATGTTGACCAGCGGCACCAACCCGCCGAGGGGAGTAAAAGAATCGTGGACGCCGTTCACTGCGCCGCAACTCGCGTCCGTGGTGACGGTGGCGAACAAGGCGGAATTAGCGATGCCGAAGCGCACCTCTTTGCCTTCCATGTTTCCGCCTGGCTGCGATGCCGCCGCGCGCTGGTCCACGCCGTGCAGCAGAGGGTTTCCTTTAGCCTCCGCCCAGTACGCGGCCGTGACTCCCGCCAGGAAGAGAATGGCCATCGCTGACCAGACCGCCCAGCCATGGCGCTGCGACCCGGTCATTCTCCCCAACGTGTAGGTAAGAGCCGCCGGAATGGCGAAGATGGAGAACATCTGCAAGAGGTTGGTAAGCGGTGTCGGATTCTCAAAGGGATGCGCGCTGTTGGCATTGAAAAAACCGCCGCCATTCGTGCCCAGCATCTTGATCGCCTCTTGCGAAGCGACCGGACCCTGCGCAATGGTCTGATCGGTTACTGTGTCCATGACCGCAGAGCCATCGAGTCCCAGCACGGGTTTGCCGTCCATGCCCATTTTCGGGACTTTTTGCGCTTCCACCAGCTTCGCGCTGTCATAGGGCTTGAGGTTCTGCACTACACCCTGTGAGACCAGTATCAGGGCGTAGACGATGCATGCCGGCAGCAGCACCCACAAGGTGGAGCGCGTCATATCGACCCAGAAATTTCCGATGGTCTCTTTTTCCTTGCGGGCGATGCCGCGAATAAATGCAATCGCCAGCGCCATCCCGACCGCCGCCGATGCGAAGTTGTGGTAGGCGAGCCCCGCCATTTGCGTGAGGTAGCTCATCGTGGACTCGCCGGAATAGTTCTGCCAATTGGTGTTGGTGGCGAAAGATGCGGCCGTGTTGAAGGCCAATACCGGAGAAATTGCGCCCAACTTTTGCGGATTCCACCAGCTCATTAAATGCTGCGCCCGCTCCAGAACATACAGCAGCAGCATGGACGCGCCGCTGAACAGCAGCATGGTGAAGGCGTATTCTTTCCACCCCATCTCGTGCTCTTCATCTACCCCGGTCAGCCGATAGAGCAGGCGTTCCAGGGGACGGACCACCGGATCCAGAAAGGTGCGCTCGCCGCCAAACACTCGGGCCATGAATACTCCGAGGGGCTTGGTTACCGCCAGAATCAAAGCCAGAAATACAAAAATCTGCAGCCAGCCGTTGCTTGTCATTTCAGAATTTCTCCGGTCTCAGCAAGGCGTACAAAAGGTAGAGCATCAACCCGGCACTCACGATCAGCATGATGATCGATTCAGCATTCATGGCGATTATCCTCAGCGAATCCGATCGCAAAATTGCACATAGGCAAGCGCCAGCGCGAAGAACGCCACGGTGGCGACAACAAAAATCAGATCCTGCACAAAACCTCCTCAGGCCGTTCGCACTCCCGGCTGGTTAAGCTCCTGGAGCGCATTTGCGCCGGCTGATGGCCCCGGTGTGGCCGCTCAAGTTCCGGCTCTGCCACATCCGACGCCATGTACCTCATCGTGTATTAAAAAAGCTCCAACGTAAAACTGAGCTAAGCAGTTCGTAAAGAAGTCATAAAGATGGGCGGCGGGAAGGTACGCAGGGTTCTAGAGTCGTGCGTGACGGCTTCGACCCGGTTACAGGGGGCTAAACGAACTCTCCCGGCTCGAAGCGGTACCCCACCCAAGGGTCGGTCACGATGTAGCGCGGAGAATTGGGGGAGGGCTCCAATTTCTTGCGGAGTTGCGCCACGAACACGCGCAAGTATTCCACTTGTTCTGTGCTATCGCCGCCCCACACCGCGCCCAGCAAAGCCCGGTGTGTGACCACTCGCCCGGCGTGGCGCGCGAGATACACCAGCAGGTCGAATTCCTTGGGTGTGAGATGGACGGCGCGATCCTTTACCGATACGCTGCGCGCTCCCGGATCAATCTTGAAGTCGCCGGTCTCGATCGGCGCCAACTCCGACTCTTTCTCCCAAGTGCGGCGCAGGTTGGCGCGGACGCGCGCCAGCAGTTCCTCCATGCCGAACGGCTTGGTCACGTAATCGTCGGCCCCGGCGTCCAGCGCCTTGACCTTGGTGCGCTCTTCGCCGCGGGCGGAGAGAATGATGATGGGAATCTGTGTCTTGGCGCGCAGACGGCGGCACAACTCCAGTCCATCCATGTTCGGCATGGCAAGGTCGGTGATCACCAGATCCGGCGACCAGTCCTTCATGATTTCGAGCGCCGTCTCGCCGTCGTTGGCGACGCGAATATCGTAGCCGTGGCTGGAAAGAGAAGTCCGCAGCACGCGGGTAATCTGCGATTCATCGTCCACCACCAGAATATGTTTATGCTCCGTCATGGCCGTCAGCCGCGTTCCTGGGTCACGATGTGCACATCCACCGCGGGAGCGTCGCGCAGGAACTGATAGATGGCGGAAAGGTAGAAATATCGTTTCCAGCCTTGCGTCGCCGAGCGCCCAAAAATCACCTGCGTGATGTGTTTCTCATTGACGAATTTCGCCACCGCCTGGGCGACGCTCTTGCCCGCCAGGCGGGCGATCGTCGCCCCCACGTTTTCCGCGAAGCGCACATTCGCGCTCAAGGTTCGCTGATTCTCCACGCTGGAGTCCTGCCCCATATCGGTGTAGAGGACGAAAAGCTCGGCATTCATGCCCTGGGCCATGCGCGCGCCGCGAGCGATGAGATATTGTGCCGCCGGATTCGAACTGATGCACACGGCAATACGCTCGCGGATTTGCACTCCGCGCTCTTTCTGTTCCTCGCCGCGATGCTGTTCCAGGCTCAGATCGACCTGTTGCGCGACCTGGCGCAAGGCCAATTCCCGCAAGGCGATCAGGTTGGTTTCACGAAAAAAATTCTGCAGCGCGCGCCCCACGCGTTCCTGAGGGTAGACATCGCCACGCCGCATGCGGTTCTGCAAAGCTTCCGGAGTGAGATCGATCATCACCACTTCGTTAACTCGTTGCAGTACCCAGTCCGGCACCGTTTCCCGGACCTGGATTCCCGTGACACCCTGCACGGTGGGCGTCAGGCTTTCCAGATGCTGGATATTCATGGTGGAGAGGACGTCGATTCCCGCGTCCAGCAGTTCCAGCACGTCTTCGTAGCGCTTGCGATGCTTGCTGCCTTCGATGTTGGTGTGTGCCAGTTCATCCACCAGGACGACGCAGGGCTTGCGCGCCAGAATGGCGTCCACGTCCATTTCTTCGAACAGCGCGCCTTTGTAGTCGATCTCCTTGCGCGGCACCGCTTCCAGGTTCGCGACCAGTTCGCCGACTCCTTTTCGCCCGTGCGTCTCCACCACTCCAATCACCACATCCTCGGCGCGCGCGTGGCGCCGGATCGCCTCCGTCAGCATGGTGTGGGTTTTGCCTACGCCGGGGGCATAGCCAAGAAAAAGCTTGAACCTGCCACCCTGCTTCGTCGGCGAGCATTCCTCCAGCCACTGCTCCGGGGTCTTGGTCATGGCGTTTATTGTCGTCGAGACGAAGAAAGGTTACAAGGTTGGCGGCGGCAGCGGCGCTCCCGCCCGTCTTTGTCATACAATCGCCTCGTGAACGCCGCCACGCAATCGGCATCGGGATACCTGGTCGCGGCGCTATCGGTCGCCGGCATTACGCTCGCCGGGTATCGCTGGCTCCATCTCAATCCGACGACCATGGCGCTCGTTTTTTTACTGGGAGTGCTAGCCATCTCTGCTTCCTGGGGATTACGCCAGGCGGTTTTCATGTCGGTGGCTGCCACCCTCGCCTTTAATTATTTTTTTCTGCCTCCCATTGGAACCTTCAACATCACCGGTTCCGAGAACTGGATCGCGCTGTTCGCTTTTCTTGTGACGGCGGTTACCGCCAGTCAGCTTTCCGAGCAAGCCCGGCGCGGGGCGCGGGCCGCCGTCGAACGGCGCCAGGAGTTGGAGCGCCTCTACGCCTTCAGCCAGCTGCTGCTTTCGAGCAACAGCCCCGCCGAATTGTTGAACATGCTCCCTCGATATGTCGTGGATTCCTTCGGCATTCGCTCTGCCGCCATCTCAATACCGAGCCGCAACGATGTATATCGCTCCGGGCCCGCGGTCGACGGATTGGAATTCCAGGACCTGCAGTTGGTTTGCGTGCATGGAGAGCCGCGCCTGGATGCGGCCCAGCAACGGGCTTTCATGCCCCTACGCCTCGGCATGCGCGTCGTGGGATGCCTGGGGGTGTCTGGGTCGGCGCTTTCGCGGCAGACACTGGAGGCGATCGGCAGCCTCATCGCCATTTCCATCGAACAGGCGGACGCGGTCGAAAAACTGAGCCGTGCCGAGGCTTCCCGCGAAAGTGAACAGTTGCGTTCCGTGCTACTCGATTCCGTGACCCACGAATTTCGCAGCCCTTTGACCGCCATCAAAGCCTCCGTGACTTCGCTGCTCGGCAGCGCCAGTCACCCGTCGGAACATTCCCCCGAAGAGAGACATGAACTCTTGACCGTGATTAACGAAGAAAGCGACCGTCTCAACCGCCTCATCGGGGAAGCCGCGGAAATGGCGCAATTGGACGCCAACAAGGTCGAATTCCGCATGGAATCCGCCCCCATTTCTCCCATCGTCGAGGAAGCCGTCGACGAATTGAAGCAGTTGCTTATGCAGCATCCGGTGGAGGTCAGAATTCCGGCGGACCTGCCCAACGCACATATGGACAGCGCTCACATCAAGGAAGTGCTGGTGCATCTGATCGAGAATGCCGCCAAGTATTCGCCCGCCGGCGCTGCCATTCGAGTGACGGCGGAAGCGCGGGACAGCGACCGTACGCTGAGCGTCAGTGTCTCCGATCGCGGTCCGGGGATCGACGATTTTGAGCAGGCCCTGGTATTTGAAAAGTTTTATCGCGGCCGCAACCAACGGGTGCAAGTCCATGGCACCGGGATGGGCCTAGCCATCTGTAAGGCCATCGTGGAAGCGCACGGCGGCCGCCTCGGCATCACCAGCCAGTTGGGCCATGGGTCGGTTTTTTATTTCAGCTTGCCGCTGGCGTAGGTAACCAGGTAGGACACTATTGCCAATCATTGAAAGGATTTTTCAGCAGCCTGCTAGAGGTCACCGTACTCATGGCCAATGCCTTTGTGTCAAAGCCAGCCAAGCGCCGCTCGTACGAGCGGAGGGTCGTCTAAGGTGAACGTCGGCTCAAAGGTGCGCGTGGTCGGCATTCCGGGTGACCTCGAAGACCTTCCCGACCTTCCGACGAAATCCACATTTATCAAATGTGTTGGCCACGAATTCGTTATCTCGGGCTTCAATGAGGTTGGCATGGCCGAACTCGACATTTCGATTGTGAACGGGAGCGTGGGCGAGACGATTTAGATAGAAACTCAATTTCTTGAGGTCGTTGCAAAGTAAAGCTCACTAACTTTTCGCGGATTCCCCCGTCCAAGCTCTGTATAGTAAGGGTGGTTCTCCAGAGCCCCATTGCCTTCGAGGAAAGTATGACTCGCATTCTTTTTGTTTTTTCACTGTTGACCGCCGCGCTACTTTCGGCCCAAACCAGCCCTTCTTCTTCGCTTCCTTCCCCTTCTCCCAGGGAAATTCCGGCGTTCGATGTTAACGCCATCGATAAGGCGGCCGACCCCTGCGTCGACTTCTATCAATATGCTTGCGGAACCTGGATGAAGAACAATCCCATCCCGCCCGACAAATCGCGCTGGGGCCGGTTCGACCAACTCGCCGAGCACAATCTCTACATCCTGCGCGATCTCCTGACCGAGGCCAAGGCTCCCGGCTCCCACTCGCCGGCGGAAACCATGGTGGGTGCCTACTACGCTTCCTGCATGGACGAGAGCGCCATCGAGAAGAAAGGTATCACTCCGCTGACCCCGGAACTCGATCGCATCAATGCCATCAAAACCAGCGCGGATCTGATTGAGGAAGTGGCCTACCTGCACCGCAATTCAACGCCCGCGCTCTTTGCCTTTTATCCCCAGCCCGATATGCACGATTCGACCGAGACCATTGCCTTCATCGATCAGGGCGGCATCGCCCTTCCCGATCGCGATTACTACATTAAAGACGATCCCAAGTCGGTGGAGACGCGGCAGAAGTATCTGGAGCACCTGCAAAAAATGTTCGAACTGGCGGGGGACAGGGCGGAGATGGCGGCGGCCGAGGCCAAGGCTGTGCTGACCATCGAAACCGGATTGGCCCAAGCCTCCATGGACCGAACCCTCCGCCGCGATCCCAAAGCACGGGATCACAAAATGACCGTCGCGGAAATCGCGGCCGCCGCGCCGAATTTCGACCTTACGCTTTATTTCGCGGGCAACGGCTCACCCAAGTTCACCACGCTCAACGTGGTAAACCCCGAATTCTTCAAGCAGGTGAACCAGCAGTTGGCCGCCGCCCCCCTTTCAGACTGGAAAGCCTACCTGCGCTGGAAACTCATTGCCGATTACGCTCCCACCCTGACCAACGCTTTCGTCGAGGAGAATTTCAACTTCAACGGCAAATATATGTCGGGGCAGAAGGAGATGGAGCCGCGCTGGAAGCGTTGCGTCAAGTCGACCGATGACGCTCTGGGCATGGCGCTGGGCAAACTTTATGTGGATCGCACCTTCGGCACCGAGGGCAAAGAGCGCACCTTGAAGATGGTGCAGGCCATCGAAAGCGCGATGCGCCAGGATATTGGCCAATTGCCCTGGATGTCGGACACCACGAAGAAGAAAGCCTACGAGAAGCTGGATACCATCGTGAACAACATCGGCTATCCCGACGCGTGGCGTGATTACAGCAGCGTCGCCATCAAGCCTGACGATTATGCCGGCAATGCCGTGCGCGCCGGAGCCTTCGAGATGCATCGCGAGTTTGCCAAAATCGACCGGCCCACCGATCGGAAGGACTGGAGCATGACTCCGCCCACGGTGAATGCCTACTACCGTCCCTCCATGAACGACATCAATTTTCCCGCCGGCATTTTGCAGCCTCCGTTTTACGGCAAGCTGATGGATGACGCGGTAAATTTTGGCGGCATCGGAGTCGTCATTGGCCACGAACTGACGCACGGCTTCGACGACCAGGGTCGCAAATACGATGCCGAAGGCAACTTCCGCGACTGGTGGACCGCCGAGGATGGCAAGGAATTTGAGCAGCGCGTCGATTGCACGGCGCAGGAGTATTCCAATTTCGTCTCCGTGAAAGACGACAAGGGCGAGGTCAAGCTGAACGGCAAACTGACGCTCGGCGAAAATACCGCCGACAACGGCGGTCTAAAGCTCGCTTATATGGCCCTCACCGACATCATTGGCAACACACCGGTCAAGCCGATCGACGGTTACACGCCGTCGCAGCGCTTCTTCCTCGCCTATGGTCAGATCTGGTGCCAGAACGTCACGGATCAGGAAGCGCGCAAGCGGGTGCTGACCGATCCGCATTCTCCGGGGAGGTGGCGAGTCAACGGGGCGGTACAGAACTCCGCCGCCTTCGAAAAAGCTTTTGACTGCAAGGCTGGTCAGCCCATGGTGGCCGCGAACGCCTGCCGAGTCTGGTAGTCGCTCCAAAAATGTCGCGCTTCAATCGACCGGAGGTCAGCGTGCAACTTTAAGCGTGGCCACACATCTCATTGGTGAAGAGTTAATGCGGAGACTTAATAATGACCGAACAAATCAGCGACAAGATTACGAAGACCGAAGAAGAATGGAAGCGGCAATTGACTCCCGAGCAGTACCAGGTGGCACGTGGCAGCGGCACCGAGCGAGCCTTTACCGGGAAGTACTGGAACCAGCACGAGGACGGCACATACCATTGCGTCTGCTGTGGCGCCCTGCTTTTTGGTTCGGATACAAAGTTCGATTCGGGAACGGGATGGCCTAGTTTTTTCGCCGCCGCCGATCGCAACAACATCACCGAGCACACCGACATCAGCCACGGTATGAAGCGCACCGAGGCGCGTTGCGCCCGTTGCGACGCTCACCTCGGCCACGTATTTCCAGACGGTCCGGGACCGGATGGGCTGCGCTACTGCATGAACTCGGCATCGCTGGACTTCAAGCCGAAGGCATAAGTGGAGCGGTGCTTGTAGCCCTGTCCGTTCTAGCGCCCCGCCAACTCAGCCGTCCCGGGTAAAAGTCGAAACTCCAAGCGGCGAGGATCGAGGGCGGGGCATCTCGCCCATCTCTCCATTCTTCCACCTTTGCAGGTTCAACTTCCCGACGACTGGAGGTTCTCCGCAGTGGCGGCCATTGCCTTTGGAACTTCCGGCTTAGCCTGACCCTGAGACCTCTTTTCCGGCACGCGGACTTCGACACCACCCTTTAGGATCGCGCCTTCTTCCACGCTGATGCGGTGCGTAACCACATCGCCCGAGAGCACACCCTCACTGCGGATATCTAGCCGGTCGTCGCAAGTCACGTTGCCCTGTACCCTGCCCATGATGACAACTTCCTTGGCGGCGATGTTGGCGGCGACTGTGCCATTGCGGCCCACGGTGACGCGATTATCGGGGAAGTGGATGGAACCTTCTATCCGTCCATCAATGAAGAGCGATTCCGCTCCGGTCACTTCGCCCTTGATAAAGAGCGAGCGCCCAATGGTGGCCTGGTCCATCGGAGAGGTGGCTGGCTTGAGCGGCGTAAAGGTATTACCGGAAGCTGGGCTGGCAGCGTACTTCGGGTCGGGCGACTGCAACATTTAGGAACCTCGCTTGAATTCCGCGACGGGTGAGCCCGTTCGCGGTCTATGGGCATTCACTACGGGATCAGGATGGCACGAAAGGACAGGGTTACGACAGGTTACTGAAGATTCCGCCTTGTTACCGTAGGGCCTGCACGATGGAAATTCGGCGCTGGTTAAGAATTGGCCGGAGTTTCCCACCCCTCGGCTTCCATTTTTCGATGGGTCCAGCGCTGGAGTTCCTCGAATAAGGCGGGTTCTACGACGACAAATCGAAAACCGGCCCGCCCCCCGTTGTCCGCCCACGCCAGCCGGCCTTTTGCCTGCATCACGGTTTCGCTATCGGGGAGCAGGAAGCTCACATCGACTAATCCGCCAAAGCCGCCCGGATCGCTCACCGCGTCCAGCCCCAAGCCTCCTGTGCTCAGGTTGACGGCTTGCGCCTGCAACTCCTTACCACTGGCATTTCTGAGGGTGACGGGAAGATTGACTTTGGCGCGGAAGAACTTTTGTTGCTCCTGGCTGATCGCGCCCAGACGGGTAGTGCCTTCACCGTGGGGAGCGTCAATGGCGTATTCGTGCAGTTTGCGGCTCAGAGTGCGCCGCGAAATTCCCAGTTGCTCCGCCGCTTTAGCGCGATGTCCTCCGGTTTGTTCGAGGGCCCGGATGATCATCTGCTCTTCCATATTGTTCAGGCTTCCGAGTGGCGCGGAGGCGGCGCCACGGCTGACCACGGCGCTTTCTCCGTTCAAACCGGAGACCACATCCGGCCCCGTGATCTGCCGGCCTTCGACGGCCATGGCAAGCTTCGCCACCAGGTTCCTCAGTTCCCTTATGTTTCCCGGCCAGGAATGCGCCAGCAAGGTGGACATGGCGTCGGTCGTGAAGATTTTGTCCGCCGATTTGAGGGCCAGAAAGTGGCGGGCCAGCGCCGCAATGTCTTCCGGACGCTCGCGCAAAGGCGGCACCCGCAACTGGAATTGACTGAGGCGGTGAAAAAGATCTTTGCGGAAGCGCCCTTCTTTCACCGCCAATTCCAGATCCTGGTTGGTGGCGGCAACCACCCGCACATCGACCGTGATTTTTCGGTTTCCACCGAGGCGGTAATAGGGCGCGCCATCCAGTACCCGCAGTAGCTTGACCTGGATTTGGGGCTGCAGCTCGCCGATTTCGTCGAGAAAAATTGTGCTCTTGTCGGCCAGTTCGAAGAGCCCCGGCTTGGAGGAATCGGCACCGCTGAACGCGCCTTTTTCATATCCAAACAATTCACTCTCGACCAGGTGTTCGGGCAGCGCGGCGCAGTTGATGTCGATCAGCGCGTGCTTGTGCCGATGCGAGGAACTGTGGATGGTCCGCGCCACCAACTCTTTGCCGGAACCGGTTTCTCCGATCACGAGAACGGTTTCTGTGTGACCGGCGACGCGGTCCACCATGCCGAGGAACTTATGCATCAAGGGGCTGGCAATCAGGAATTGTGTGCCATCGATTTCCCGGCGCGCCAGAGGACGTGCCCCCGAAGCATTCGCTTCGCGGCCTGACGAAACGGCTATCGGCAAACTCTTCGGGCTGATTCTTGACTTTTCGACTGCGAATCCGACGATGCTGACGGGCGCGCCCTTGAAGTCGCGCAACAGCGTCAAAACGAGATGAACCTCAACTCCCGGACCGGACTGAGCGCGACAGAGAAAGTCGGCCTCGGATCGCCCGTGCTCAAGCGCCGAGGCGAGAGCTACAAGCGAAGTTTTGGGTTCGGGCTCGATGGAGTTGGATTCGCCGCCGTAAAGAACGCTCTCGTAAAGAAAACTAACGTTCCGACCCACCACGTCGTGCCGCGCGAAGCCGTATCGACTTACAACATCGTTGCAACTGAGGATGATTCCGCGAAGATCGGCGTTAAAGATAAATGCGGACAGCCCGGGGTCTGCACCGAAGTCCGGCAATGTCTCCCGCTCGGTTCCGCCCAGTGCCGGGGAAGCGGCCAGCGTATTCCCGGATTTCCGCGCGCTCGCCAGTGCCGGAGTTTTCGATGAATTTGGCATTTTCGTAACTCGGCGCACTTTGCTCGTCAGGGGAAGCGACGCCATGTCCGGCAATTTCGGAGACCGCCGCGGGTAATTCCAGGCACACGGCAACCCGCAACAAGGCTGACACAATCCCAAGGCAATTCGCAGCGTGCCGAATGCAAAGCGGCGCCGCGAAGCACCGATGAACTGAAAAAGGCCTGCCCGCCGCGCGATTCTATCCTTCATAATCTATATCTTCGAGCGTCTCTATTCGCGTTACCGAGGTAAGTACCTACCTCGGAAGATGCAGAGCTACTCTCAAAGTGGACACTTCTGAGTCGCCCTCGAAGCGCCCAACCATGGTGGCAACCGTGACAGTAGAAGGAGCAGTGGAAATAAGAAAGTTAAGTTCAATCTCGGCGACGGCCGCTAATATCGCACGGAAATTCGCTGCCATGGTTGTTCTGGTCGTCCTGGGCGGCCTGCTTTCCGCGAGTCTGGTCCGCTTTGCACCCGGCTTTGACAGCGACGAACGCCAGCTTGACCCCGGCCTGAGCGCTGAAAGTGTGAGCGCCTTGCGCCAATCACGAGCCGGCGAAAGTAACATTCTCGCTTATTACTCCAACTACCTTCGGCGTGCCATGCGCGGCGATCTCGGCACTTCTCACGCTCTAGGGCAGCCCGTGGGGGCTCTGCTGCGCGAACGCTGGCCGGTCACGTTGCGCGTGGCCGGATTCGGTTTCTTGCTGGCGTGGCTTGCGGCTGCCATCCTTGCCTTCACCGCCTGCCTGTCAAACCGTCCGGCGTATGAAATTCTTGGCACTGCCATCAGCGGCGCCTTCCTTTGTATTCCAGCGGCCGTGCTGGCCTTGCTCTCGGTGATTGCGGAAGCTCCCGGCTATCTCGCCATCTCCCTGATTGTGTTCCCTAAAATCTATCGTTACTCGCGGAACCTGCTCGCCCGGGCTTACACTTTGCCGCACATTACCGCGGCGCGCGCCCGCGGGCTGGGCGAAGTGCGCATCCTAGCCCGGCATGTATTGCCCATCGCCGGACCGCAGATGATCGCCCTCGCCGGCGTGACGGTCAGTATCGCGCTCGGGGCAAGCATTCCCGTCGAAGCGCTCTGCGGACTTCCCGGAGTCGGTCAACTGGCCTGGGAGGCCGCGCTTTCCCGGGATTTGCCCTTGCTCGTGAACCTCACCGTGCTAGTTACGCTTGTGACCTTGCTGGCCAATTCAGGCGCGGACGTAATGATTCACATGTTGAGGCCCGCCGAAGCATGAACGCGGCCCGCAAGCTGGCGTGTTTCGTCGTGCTTTCCGTGTGCGTCGTCTCGCTGGCGGCGAATTGGCTGGCGCCCGGCGGGATATTCCCGGCAGTATCGCGAAACGCCCGGCGCGTCGCCTTCCCGCGAACATTGGCTCGGTACCGACGAACTGGGACGGGATCGTTTTGCGCGCGTCCTCTATGGCACGCGCATTTCTCTGCTGCTGGCGCCGGCGGCCGCTTTCGTCTCCACTGTTTTGGCCGCTCTGGTGGGCGGACTCGCCGGCTACCTCGGTGGGGTTTGGCTGCGGCTGGCGCGCGGCTTTACCGATTTATTTCTCTCCCTGCCCTGGCTGTTTCTCCTGATCACAGTTCGCGCCCTGTTGCCCTTGAATGTTTCTCCACTGTTTTCCGTTCTGATCACTTTCCTGCTCCTCGGCATGCTCGGATGGGCGGCTTCCGCACGCGTGCTTTCGACCAGCGCGCAAGCTCTGAAGGGCTGTGACTTCGTGCTCCAGGCGCGCGCTTCCGGATTGCACGGAACTCGGCTTTTTCTGATTCACGTTCTACCCAACCTGAAACCGATTCTCTATGCGCAATTCTGGATCTCCATTCCCGTGTTCATTCTGAGCGAGGCAAATCTCGGCATCCTGGGATTGGGCGTCGCCGAGCCGCTGCCCTCATGGGGGAGTTTGCTGCGCGAGTTGGAAGGCATGATTTCCTTTCGCGACGAAGTTTGGCGTCTGGCGCCTTTGCTATTGCTCATCGTGGTGATGACGTCATTCCAGACCCTGCTGTCGCCGGAAGAAGCGATTTAAAGGGAGCGAACCAATAAGCGATTTGACTATGAAAGCCCCACTTATAAATTCGTCGGGCAGTCTGCTTGCCATGCAACTCAGCGTCCGCTATCCGGGTAAACCGCCGGTGCTTCGCGACGTCGCGCTCAACATCGCACATGGCGAAGTTCTTGGACTGGTGGGGCAGAGTGGTTCGGGCAAGAGCACGCTGGCACTTGCCATCCTCGGCTTACTGGGCCGTCAGCGCGCCCGCGTGGAAGGGCAGATTTTATTTCAGGGCGCCGATCTGCTGGCTATGGGTGAAACGCAACTGCGCAGCCTGCGAGGACGCGCCATCAGCCTGGTGCTGCAAAGTCCTCTGGCCTCGCTCAATCCCGCACTCGAAATTCGCAGCCAACTCCGCGAGGCGTGGCGTGCCCACCGCCCGGGCGGCGCTGCGCCAGAGGAGTGCAACCGGGACATCGACGCCGTCCTGAAAAATGTCAGCCTGCCTAGCTATGAAGTTGACGCCAATTTCCTGCGTAAACGCCCCTCTCAACTTAGCGTCGGGCAGGCGCAGCGCGTGCTCATCGCCATGGCCATTCTGCATCGGCCGGCGCTGCTCATTGCCGACGAAGCGACCAGCGCTCTCGATGTCATCACGCAGTCTGAAATTCTGGAATTATTCGGGCGCTTGAATCGCGAGAGTGGCATGTCGATTCTCTACATTTCGCACGATTTGCCGTCCGTGGCCGGACTCTGCCAGCGCATCGCCATTCTTCATGAAGGCCAGGTCGTGGAGTGCGGAGCGACCGAAAAGATCTTCAGTGTCCCAGAGCACCCCTACACGCAACGGCTGATGTCAGCCCTGCCGCGCCTGCCCGACCGACCGCGACCGGAGGAAAAATCGCAAGCCGCTAACGCCTAGCGCGTTCGTGGCAAAGCCAATCCAAAGTCCAGCTTGGAGAAGCGACCGAAGGAATAGCCCGGCGCTTTCAACGCCGGGCTGCAAGGCACGACTGAATTGTTCACTCAACGCAGTTGATAGAAGCACGCGGTAGAGTTATCGGCCAACCTGCGAGCTGTCAGTAGTTGTGGGCAGCCTGCTCCATCAACTTACGAACAATGCGGTGAGCTTCGTCGATGTGATGCAGGGCGCGATCCCGAAGTCCTCGCACCGACGGATCGTCTTCTTCCCGGGCGATATCGTTGTGGGCCTTATCGAGGAGTTCCTGGGCACGCTGAAAACGCCCGGCGCGGTCGAGTCTGGCATCGATCGGAGGATGATCGTTCAGATTCTTGCCATCGTCAATCGCCGCCCGTTTAATTTCGTCAATGGCCTTATCGATTTCGCCGATGGCATGTTCCTCTTCTTTATCCATGTGATGGGTGGCGGCCAGGTTCTCCAGATGAGCGCGCGACATCCGCAGATCGGTCAGCGCGTGGAGATATGCGGGATGCCTTCCCGGTTCGTCCGCCACACTCAGGGCGGCGCAGACGGCCACCACAAATGCCAGTAGGATGCAATGCCGTGCAAGTTTCATGGGTTTTCCTCGAAGCCTTTCGGCAGAATAAACTCTGTTAATTTAACCCAGAAATACGGGTTTTGACTCGCCGATTCTATCGGCTGTCCCAGCCCGCACGAAGTTACCGCCGTACAGTGCCCTGGTTCGCCGAGCCTCCGACCCGGCGGTGAATTCGTTACTTTACCCATATAGAATGCTGGCGGTAAGATAGGTTTTGCATCCCGGCCCCGCTGTCCGAATCACGCGTCTCCAGGAGAATTCCTTGTGAAATCCCTCTGTGCGGCGAGCGCCTTTCTGATCACGTTACTCTCACTCACGGGCGTAAGATGCGCCGCTCAAACCGAAACGGTTATTCATGCCTTCACCGGGGGAAGCGATGGCGCAACCCCTTACTCCACGCTTACGCCTGACGGCAACGGGAATCTTTATGGCACAACCTTTCTCGGCGGCGCATACGGTATGGGCACCGTATACGAACTTTCACCCAATGCCGGCGGCTGGCAGGAAACTGTGCTTTTCAGTTTCAACGGCACCGACGGATACGGTCCGGAAGGCGCCGTCCTCTTCGATTCCCAGGGTAATCTCTACGGGGCCACCTCCTCGGCGGGCAGGAAGGGCTTCGGTACGATCTACAAGTTGCGGCGTTCCGCCAAAGGGGTTTGGTCGGCAACCGTTCTCCACAATTTCGGAAGTGCCGGGGGCGGGGAAGTTCCGGAGGGCAATTTGGTCTTCGACCGCCTCGGAAATTTGTATGGAACCACGTTTTACGGAGGCAAGTTCGGCAAGGGAACCGTCTGGGAACTGGCGGTAACGGCAAAAGGGAACCGGGCCTTCAAAACTCTGCACAGCTTCGGTGCGGGTACAGACGGCGTGAATCCTTATGCCGGAGTCACACTCGACGCCTCCGGGAACTTATATGGCACTACCTGGATCGGAGGCGAGAATAACGCGGGAATTGTTTTTCAGTTGGCGCAAGCAGCCAAAGGTTCGTGGCCAGAGAAAATTCTCTACAGCTTTAACGGAACTGGCTCGGTGGGAGGGCTGGTCTTTGACGGCAAAGGCAATTTATACGGAACCACGTTTGGCAATCTGGTTTTCGAACTGACGCCCGCTTCCGGTCAATGGACCGAGACCACGCTGGCCGAGGTGGCAACCTCACCCGAATCGACTCTGGCTTTCGATGCCGCGGGCAATCTCTACGGCACCACGCTGAATGGCGGCAATAACCGCTTGGGATCGGTTTTCGAACTTTCTCCACAGTCGGGCGGAGGCTGGAACCAGATACTCCTGCACTCTTTCAACGGCGGCGAAGATGGCAGCCGCACCGACGTCGGCGTAACCCTGGACTCGCAAGGCAACGTATACGGAACAGCCTACGCCGGCGGCGGCACAGGCTGCGGTGGTAGCGGCTGCGGCGTAGTGTTTAAGGTCAACTGAGTTCGGGGCCGCCGCTTACCGCTTTTCTCCCGTCGCCCCAGCCACCAATACGACCTGCGCGAAGAGTCCGGTTGTGTCGCCGGAATTGGTTCCGTCTTTTCCATAGCCCACGGCAAAGGTCACGGTGTCATTGGTTTTTAGTTCAACCTGCCCGGAATATTTCGCCGTCGGGCTTACGCCTTCCACCTTATGGAAGGCGGGGTCTCCGCCGTAGCCATCGATATCGGCGTCGAACAGCGACACGCCGTTGTGCAGCACATGCACGTCGGTAGTAGAAAGTCCGTAGTGTATGCCTTCGAATTGAGCGCTTACCTGGTAGCTTCCAGCCCGCGGCGCGGTAAACCGCACCAGGCTATATTGGCCGGTGACACTCGCCTCCATGGCGATTTCGCCGGGCCGTGCGGCCCATCCTTTGCACCCCACCTCGGTCTGCCCGGCGGTGTTGTAAGCGACGTACGGATAGTAGCCGGGACCCGGTCCGTGATTCGCGGCCGGATGCCAGAAACCAATCGATCCCGTCGGGTCACATTGCCTGTCGACGCGATCCGATTGCACGTCGACGCGGAACTGATCCGGGGCTAAGGATTTTGTTTCCGAATAGCCGTACTGCCAGACCTGGTTGGGATTGTCGCGAAAAGAAAAGTCAGTGGAAGGATCGAACGTTGTCGGCGTCTGGGCCATTTGACTGAGCAGGAGGAACACGATTGCGGCAATACTCATGTCGGTCACCTCGCAAACAGGTTCGCGCTCCGTGTCCGGGAGCCGCGAGTTAGAAGCCCGCTTACTGCGTGGAATTCCCGCCTCATTGCTTGGTCAGTGTGAAGCGTGCGAATGGCTTGGCCGCGCCCTTAACGACGTTATCGAGCCGGTCCTCCCAGCTGTTGGTCTTCGGATCGTAGATGAAAGTATTGGTGAAGCTGGTTTCTCCGTGCTCGTCGGCGAAAACGAATGCCAGGACGTTATCCTCCGGCGCGGCGTAACCGATGGACTCGGCTGTGGCTCCGCCATACACATCCATCCACATGCAGGCGTATTGCCGGGTCTTCTCATTCCACCCAATGAAGACCGTCGCTTCGTACTGCGGCTCGCCTTTGGCGTTCTTCTCTTTCGAGACTTCGGAAAAGCGCATGTAGTGGTGCTGTAACACCCACTCCGCATCGAAGTCGTGAGTCACCGGTTGCTTGCCCACCGTTCCCTGCAACTTCCACTTACCGGCAAGATGGTCAAGCAGAGGGGAACTGATGGGCGCCTGTTGTGCCGCCAAGGTCAAAGCCGCAAACATCGTAGCTGCTATAAGGACGAGGAGTGGCTTCATCGCCGCATTCTACATTCCGAAGGATGTGAGTGCCATGAGGATTTGGCAACGCCAGTAGATCAAAGCTCTAATTCACTGACGCGCCCTCGGATGCCGTCAGTTTACCGTCTGCGTAACTTTCAAGACAGCCACGCCCGGACCGCAGCCCCTTCGTTGACGAGCGCCATCGCGTCTCCGTAAGATGAAGCGTCCCACCGGGCTACCGGCAAATGATCGGCGAAACCATTTTCCACTACCGCATCCTCGAAAAACTCGGAGGGGGAGGCATGGGTGTGGTTTACAAGGGCGAGGACACACGACTGCATCGTTTTGTCGGTCTCAAGTTCCTGCCCGGGGAGGTCGCCGGCGATCCTCAGACGCTGGCCCGCTTTCAGCGCGAAGCGCAGGCCGCATCCGCCCTCAATCATCCTAATATCTGCACCATCTACGACATCGGCGAGCACGATGGCAAGGCATTTATTGCCATGGAGTTTCTGGAGGGCGTCACCCTGAAGCATCGCATCTCCCAACCTCCGCTGGAGATTGAGACCTTGCTGGCGCTGGCCATCGAAATCGCCGACGGTTTGGACGCAGCGCACTCCAAGGGAATTGTCCATCGCGATATCAAACCCGCCAACATTTTTGTTACCGAGCGCGGGCACGCCAAAATTCTCGACTTTGGACTGGCTAAGGTCGGGCCCGCCGGCGCTTCGTCGAGCAACGGGACCGCCAATTCGGCGACCGTAGCGAACCTGAACCCGCCCGACGAACACCTCACCAGCCCCGGTGCGACCCTGGGCACGGTTGCCTACATGTCGCCGGAGCAAGTGCGCGCCCGACCACTCGACGCGCGTTCGGATTTGTTCTCCTTCGGAGTCGTGCTCTATGAGATGGCGACCGGAGCCTTGCCCTTTGCGGGCGAGAGCACCGGTGTGATCTTCGCCGGCATTTTGAACCACGCGCCGACACCGGCATCGCGTTTGAATCCCGCGCTACCCGCCGCGTTCGAGCGCGTCCTAGAAAAAGCGCTGGAAAAGGACCGCGATCTGCGCTACCAGTCAGCCGCCGAGTTACGAGCTGACTTGAAGCGCGTGCAGCGCGCTTCCGACTCGTCCGGCGCCATAGCGCCTGCGGCGGGCCCTAAATCAAATTCGCGCTCGGCGCGGCGAGTTTTGTTCGTGGGAATTGCGGTGCTTGGGTTGCTGCTGGTCGGAGGAGTTACGTGGTTCGAAAAGCATTCCGCTGGACCATCGATAAGCGCAACCGCAAGCAAGCCCTCAGTGGCCGTCCTTCCTCTGCAAAATCTCAGCGCGGAGCCTGACAGCGCTTACTTCAGCGAAGGTATGACCGATGAAATCACCACCAAGCTCTCGAAAATTCAGGGCATAGATGTGGCGTCGCATTCCTCCGTCGCCGCCCTCAAAGCGACCGACAAAAGCGCCGCGGAAATCGGCAAGGCACTCGGCGTACGCTACATTCTCGAGGGCAGCGTGCGGAAAGCGTCCGATCAAGTCAGGATCAACGTCCACTTGATCGACTCCTCCACCGGCTTCCAGGTCTGGGCCGATGACTTCGCCGGGGAAATGAAGGACGTTTTCTCCCTGCAGGAACAAACCGCGTTGAAGATTGCCGAATCGCTCAACCTCAAGCTGAGCCCGCAGGAGCAGCAGGCCATTCAACATCGCTACACCCAGAATCCCGTGGCCTACGACGAATATCTGCGCGGTCAGGCGTTGACCGAGTATCCCGACCAGCCCGAAAAACTCGGCGCCGCCCGCCACCACTTCGCGGAAGCGCTGCGCTCCGACCCGAATTACGCTCCGGCGCTCGCCGGCCTGGCCTGGGTGGAAGGGCAGAGTTATCGCAACTTTGATTCCGATCCGGCGCACTTGCAGCGGGCCGAGCAGTTTGCCCAACGCGCACTGGCCATCGACCCCGCGCTGGCCGAGACCCACCTGGCGCTCGGAACGGTGAACGCGGACAAGTACGACTATGCCGCCGCGGCCAGGGAATTCCGCACCGCCACGGAACTGGACCCGCAAGATAGCTATGCCTGGGATTTGCTCTCCTGGGCGCTCGCTTACGAGCAACCGCCCGAAGCGGTAGCGGCGGAGAAAGCATCGCGGGAATGCCTGCGCCTGCAGGTTACGCCGTATCCCAAGAATTATTACCACCTGGGGCGAGCGCTCCTGCTGCAACAACGCTACCCGGAGGCGATTGCCGCCTTCGAGCACGCGCAGCAATTGGACCCGAAAGATTACTTCTCGTCGCTGGGCTTGGGGCAAGTCTATCTGGCGACTGGAGAGTACGATAAAGCGCTGGCGGCGCTCTCGAAGGACGTGCGCCCGGCGGGCATCAGCTATTTCTGGCTGGCCGCCGGCTACTCCGCGCATGGCGACAAGCAGACCGCCCTCGCCACCCTGCAAAAGGCCTTCGACGCCGGCTTCCACGATTTCGCGGCGCTCGACGCCAGCCCGTATTTTTCTTCGCTACGCAGCGACCCGCAATACCAGCAGTTGATGCAACGTTACCGCAAGTAAGTTGCGGGACGTGCAGCTCACGCCGCGCGCAACGCTCCCGTCAGTTCCGCAGCGTCGAATACAGGAGGCTGGCAAGCGAAGCCCGAACAGAGCACCGCAAACGACCGTCCCCCACGCAGGGCCGGCAGATTCGGAATGGTCTCCGCCAATGCCGGGGGCAGGTTTAGTGCGACCGCCTGGTCCGCAGTCATCCGCAGCACCGCCTTGCCGAGATCCCACTGCGCAACCGCCGCGCGATAGAGTTGGTCGGCGACTTCGTCTTTTCCCACAACCACCACTTGCGTCTGCGGCTGGAGAAAGCGCACCACCGCCAGACCGAACGTCGCCGCAAAAATGCCGTGCTGCCCCGCCAGCCCGGCATAGCACTCCAGCGTCCGCTCGGATTTTTCGCGGTACGCCGGATCGTTGGCATAGCCGTGGAGCCGCAGCAACCCAATCGCCGCCGCCGAATTTCCCGCCGGAGTCGGCGAATCCTGGAACGGTTTCCGCCGCGTCCCGAGGATGCCCAGCGCAGGGGAAGCGCCCGCTGCCGTGTTTGCCGCTGTATCGTAAAATCCGCTAGCCGCTGTATCGAAAAATCCCGCCACCATCGCGTCCGCGATCGCACGCGCGCAGCGGTAGTAACTCAAGTCCGCCGTCGCCTCATAGGCGTCGAGACAAGCGATGACCGTGAAAGCGTAATCATCCAGCACGCCTGCAATTTCGCGCACTTCGGCCTCAGGATCGGAATACGCGATCACATGCCGGAGCGCATCTCCCTTCCATCCCTCGGCTAGAATCCGGTCGAGCGAGCGCAAGGCGAAGTGGCGGCCCTCGGGCAGATCGAGGACTTGGGCGGCTTCCAGATAGGCGGATACGCACATCGCATTCCAGCCGGCGTATACCGTCTTGTCCACGTAGGGAGTGGGCCGCTGCAGGCGCGCAGCATACATCTTTTCTTTCGCGGCAGAGAGCAGGGCGCGAGCAATGTCTTCCGGGATCGCCAAACGCTGCGCAATTTCCGGCAGCGAGCTTGACGAAATATGGAGCACGTTCTTCGCCGGATTGTGATGCATGTCGCCGGCTTGCTGAATGTCGTAGTAAGCCGCGGCCAGGCTGGCCTCGTCCGCGCTGAGCGCGGCTTTCGTTTCCGCCAGCGTCCAGGTGAAGTAATCACCGTCGTCGTCCATGGAGTAGTCGGCGTCCTGCGAGGCGTAGAAGCCGCCCCGGGCGCGGTCGCTGAGCCATTCGTCCATCCAGCGGATGATGTCGCGCGCGATATCGGCGAAAAAGCTATCTCCGGTGGCTTGATAGGCGTGCACATAATTCTTGAGCAACTCGGAGTTGTCGTAGCACATTTTTTCGAAGTGGGGCACGATCCAGCGCTCGTCCACGGAATAGCGGTGAAAGCCTCCGGCGAGTTGATCGTAGACGCCGCCGCGCGCCATTTTCTGGAGGGTGTGGACGAAGATAGTCCGTAGTTCGTCGCCGGTCGCGCCGTGAAGGGCATGCTGATCAGCATACCGGTTCACTACCAGATCGATCGCCGCGGGATGGGGAAATTTGGGTGCGCTGCCAAAACCTCCATTCACTTCATCGAACATTTTTCGCGCCGAGTCGATGATTGCATCAATCACGGTCGCCGATACTTTGGCGGGATCTCCGGAAAAAGATTCAGATCGGGCAATCGCGCTTTCGACGAGTTTCGCCTGCTCCGACACGTCGGCCCGCTTTTCCCGATAAGCCTGGGCAATCGAGAGCAGCACGCGCTTAAAACTTGGCCTGCCGTACTGCTCAGTGGGAGGAAAGTAGGTGCCGCCATAAAACGGCTTGCCATCGGGAGTAAGGAATGCGGTGAGCGGCCATCCCCCCTGCCCGGTGAGCGACGCCACGGCGACCTGATACCGGGCGTCGATGTCAGGGCGTTCGTCGCGATCCACTTTGACGGCGATGTAATGCTGGTTGACGATGGCCGCGACTTCGGGATCGTCGTACGATTCGCGATCCATGACATGACACCAGTGGCACCAAACCGCGCCGATATCGAGGAGCATGGGCTTGTCGGCGGCGCGAGCGGCGGCGAAAGCCGGTTCGCCAAACTCGTGCCACTGAATGGGCTGGTGCATGGCGGAACGAAGATAAGAAGAGGAAGCGCGTGCAAGGGCGTTGCGGGAAGCGTCCGTCATCAGGCTAGTTTAGCCTTTTCGTCGGCTGTTTCCTGCATTCGTCATTTGAGTTTTGTAGCCTTATCGGGCAGTAGCGGGTTTACGACGCTGACTGATCCGTATTGCTGACCGGCCGCAAGATCCTCAGAATAGAGGATGGTCGCGCCCGAGCTTTCGGCTGCGTGCAGAATCATCGCGTCCCAGAAGGAAATCTTGTAACGCATTTCGATATCCAGCGCCTCGATGGTGGATTCCGGGCTGTTGATCACGATTTCCCAGCTCAGGTAGTCCTGGAGCAGGCGGCGAACCTCGTCCACCGCGACGGCGGGCTTCACCTTGCGCCGAAGGTTGAGACAAAGCTCCTGCAAGACCTGTGTACTCAGAACGCCCTGCCCCGTGGTCCACAACTGCTCGAGCAGGTGACGAGCCCGATCCCGTTTCGCGCCGGTGGAAGGATCGTGAGCGTAGAGAAGAATATTGGTGTCGACGAAGTATTTGTCAGCCATGTAGAGGAGAAACGCGAGATCGTCAGGTTAACGCTGATGCAGTTCGTCCCGCGACCGCGGAGGAGTCCAGCGGATAGCCAGCCCATCGCGCAGCCGAGCCAGAGCGCGCTTACGTGCTCGATCATAGGTGTTGCGCTGGCGCACGATTTCCTCCAGCCGGGACGCTAATAAGGCGCTGATAGAGGTGTTCAGCTCGGCCGCTAAAATGCGGGCTTCCTGCAGCAGGCGAACATCCAATTTCAAAGTGATGTTGGTCTTCATTTGAGCACATAATCACGTGCAGCACCATTTTACGTGCTACGCAAAACTGAAGTCAACACCGAAAAAAATGCCGCAGGGAGTAGGTTCACAAAATGCCCCGCGATCCTTGATGCCCTATCCGAAAACTTATGACTTCCTGAGAGCAAAGTAGAATAATCCGGTCGGGAGAAAATTGCCTATGTCTCGCGATAAATGCCTGGAACAACTTGCGACGAATCTATTTGCCAAAGATAACCAATGGTTCAAAGGAAATAAACATTACTTCAAGGTCCTGCAGGCAATTATCAGAGACGAAGGGAAATGCGTCTACTGCGGCAAGCCTCTTTGGGAGGAGTTCGGCGTTCCATCCTGCGGTGACCACTTACTTCCCCAAAGCATCTATCCGTCGCGAGCAGGGCATGTTGATAATTTGGTTTTCGCCTGTGCTGAGTGCAACGCTATTAAACTTGACTACGACCCATCGGAAAATGGGACGGAACCTGTCATTACGGATACCACTGAGATTACAGACCAACTTCGCGAAAGGCTGATCGCGAAGGCGCATGCGTATATAGAGGATAAGCGAACCTCTAACGACTGGAGAAATGCGTTCAAGACAGCAAAACCTCTTCTTCACAAAGCGATAGCGGAGTATCGCGAATACAAAAGATAAGGCAGAGTAGAAGATACAGCTAATTCATAACTCCCGCTGCACGCATTTGACACACCGGTAGTGCGCATCAGTTGCCACGATCGTCTCGCCGGGAAGGCGCAGTTCCGAAATGATTCTACTGACGAGGTTCTGCCTCGCCAAAATGCAGCGGTCGAGGTAAAGCGAGTATTGACCGGTCTTCCGATTCAGCACTACGCGACCCCGCGGGTGCTCCTCGTATTCAGAATCTCCGGGAACGGCTCCCGCCCGCTGAAGCTCGGTCCAGTAACCGGGATGGCCCCCCGGATAATTCTTAAAATCTCCGTAATTCTCCCCCTCGCTAACGGGGACGCTCACGACTAGAAGCTTGTCCTCCACGAGGAAAACAATGCCGAGTTTGGGCCCTCTTCCACAACTGTCGCGCCTCGGGCGGCTAGCCCCCTTCTCCGACGGTATTATAGTAGGCCGACGCGCCGGTGGCACCGCGGGTTCCTGAGAAGTCGCCCGCCGAAAATCGCACGACAAGAACCTGGCGACTCTTACCGAAACCAGTTTGTAGCGCAGTTTGAAATACAAAATTCCCGCAGCAACTACCCACTCAGTTTCCTCGCCATCCCACAATAAATCTCGACCGCCTCCAACAATTGCGCCTTCTCCACAAACTCGCCCTCCGTGTGGGCCACGTGAATTGAGCCCGGACCGAGCAGCAGGGGTTCACCCCAGGCAGGAAGGGCGGGGATGTCGGTAGTGAAGGCCGCGACCATGGTGGGCAGGCCGTCCAGCGTGCGCAGGCGCAGAAAGGGAGTCTCCCGGGTGAAGTGAACTTCGGCCAGGTCGCCGACGGTTTCCGTGATGGCGTGGCGCAGGCCTTCGGCCGGACCCACGAGGCGATAGAAGAGATCGGCGCGGGCGTGATCGGAAATCACATTGGGGGCGCGGCCACCTTGAATCGAACCGACATTTTTCGTGCACGGGCCCACGTCTGACTCGTGGGGTAGGGGCATGGAGTGCAGCCGGTGCAGTGCCTCCACCAGTTTGTCGATGGCCGATTCGCCCAACTCGGGATAGGCGGAGTGGGCCATTTTGCCACGCGCCACTAACTCCACGTGGAGCGCGCCTTTGCTGGCCAGGGCGAGTTTATTTTCAGTGGGTTCGCCATTGATCATAAAGCGCGCGCCAATGGGCTGGCGATTGGCGGTTTTCGCGCCGATCGAGTCACGCTCTTCGCCGACCAGAAAAAGCAATCCGACGAAGATCCCGTCAGTCCGTAACTGCTCCGCCGCCGTCACCTGGGCGGCGATGATTCCCTTGGCGTCGCAGGCTCCGCGGCCGTAAATGCGGCCGGCATCCTCGGAGCAGGGGATGAAGGGCGGCACGGTATCCATGTGGGTGGAAAAAACAATTTCGGGATGGGCGTGGCCGGGCCAGAGGGCGAGCAGGTTGGCGCGCTCGCCCTCGACCGGTATTTTTTCCACCGCAAACCCGCGCTGGCGCAATTCATCGGCGAGGAAATTCGCGACCAGGATTTCGTTCGGGGTGATGGATTCAATGTCGATCAGGCAGCGGGTGAGGGCGAACAGTTCCATGCAGGGAAAGCGTATCAGACCGCGCCGTGCCGGACGAAATGCTCCCGGCGAGGCTCATATCCGTCGCGTCGAAGCCCGGGAACTCGCACGGAAGAGGAACGGCGTCGCGCCCGGTTGATGTACTCTGAGGGCGTGGCGTCCGAAATCGCGAGCATACGATCCCTTTTCTTGAACGGTCCTACCGGCCGGCTGGAAGCTTTGCTTAATGCGGGCGCGCCAGAGGCCACGCACGCCGCCATGGTCTGTCATCCGCATCCGCTGTTCGGCGGGACGCTGCACAATAAGGTAGTGTTCCACGCCATGAAAGCGCTCAACAGTTTCGGATTCCCCGTGCTTCGGTTCAATTTTCGCGGCACTGGCCTAAGCGAGGGCGAACACGCTGACGGCGTGGGTGAAGTCGAAGATGTGCGCGTCGGACTCGACTGGCTGGAGCGCGAGTTTGCGCTGCCCATCGTATTTGCCGGCTTTTCTTTTGGGGCGGCGGTGGGATTGCGGGCGGCTTCTCCGACGATCGAGTGCGCGCGCTCATCGCGCTGGGTCTGCCGGCCGCTCCCGTGGATAACCGTGTGTATGATTTCGAATTTCTGCGGCAATGTACGAAAGCCAAACTTTTTGTCAGCGGATCTCGCGACCAGTTCGCGCCGCCGGGCAAACTGGAGGCGCTGGTCGAAACTTTCGCCGAGCCTAAAAAGCTGGTGCGCATTGAGGCGGGAGATCACTTTTTCGAAGGACGTTTGCGGGAGATGCGGGAGACGGTGGAAGAGTGGGTGGGGCAATTCGTGACGGGAAATTTGTGATGGGTAATTTTGGCTGGTGGGAACGCCCACCGCGCATTCGCCATGATTGATCTTAGTCCGGAGCGCGAGCGACAATTCCGCGCCATGCGGGCGGTCGCGCGGGGCATATTTGCTTCCGCTTTGCGCGACGCGTCCATTGAAAGCGCCTTTGCGCGCCAGGTGCAGTGCGAGCGCCGGGTGCTGCGCATCGGGGAGGATCTTCACGATCTCGATGCCTACCGGCGGGTGTTCGTCGTCTCCCTGGGCAAGGCGGCGCATACCATGGCGGCTGCGCTCAAGTCGCAATTAGGCGGCGGCCTCGAAGGTATCGTTGCATCCTCGGTGGAAGCGGCGGGGCAGGTGCGCGGCTTGCGATATTTTCGCGGCGGACATCCGACGCCGACGGCGGAATCGATCAGCGCCGCCAGGGCCATTCTGCAATCGCTCGCCATCTTGGACGCGGCTTCCTTGGTAATTTTCATGATCTCCGGCGGCGGCTCTTCGATTGTAGAGAAACCGGTCCCGACTTTGCTGGAAGCGGAGATGCCGCTGGAAGACCTGGTTTCGACTTATCGGGCGTTGGTTCATTCGGGCGCACCGATCGGGGAAATGAATGCGATTCGCAAACATCTCTCGGCCGTAAAAGGTGGGCGGTTGGCGCAGGCGGCTTACCCGGCGCAGCAGGTTTCGATTCTGGTGTCCGATGTGCCGGATGCAACGCTAGACGCACTGGCTTCCGGTCCAACCATGCCCGATTCCACCTCTGTCTACGACTGCGAGAGGATTGCGGCCCGGTATGGATTAATCGAACAGTTCCCGGAATCGGTGGCCGAATTATTCCGGCATAGGGCGATCGAGGAGACGCCGAAATCGGATGACCCGGCTTTTGCGCGGGCGCGCTGGTGCACCGTGCTGTCCAATCAGGCCGTGGTGGAGGAGGCTGCGACCGCAGCGAAGCGCGCCGGTTTCGCGGTCGAAGTGGATAACTCTTGCGATGACTGGCCGTATGAGAAAGCGGCCCTCTATTTGCTAAGGCGGCTGCGCGAGCTGCGCGACAAAATGGATCGAGTTTGCCTGATCTCGGGCGGTGAAGTGACGGTGGCGGTCCGCAACGGAGGCGTGGGCGGACGCAACCAGCAGTTCGCGCTCGCCTGCGCGGCAGAGATCTCGGGGCAGGACATCACGGTGCTGAGCGCCGGCACTGACGGCATCGACGGGAACAGTCCGGCTGCCGGCGCCGTGGTCGATGGCAGCACCGTGATTCGCGCCGGTGGAGGCGACGCTAAGAGCGATGCCGGCGGCGCGTCTCACGCTGCTCCAGCGGGAAGGTCTGCCGTGGAACGCGCTGCCGTGGAACACGCACTCGCTGGTTTTAACGCCTATCCTCTATTGGACGCGCTGGGCCATACGGTGGTGACGGGGCCCACGGGTAACAACCTTCGCGATCTGCGCATTTTGCTGGCCTATTGAAGCGCCCCATCGCTGAGTCAGTTGGCATGCGAGTCCATGAACTTTGGATTGGGTAAAATCTTGTAAATCTCTCGCTCCCCGATCCTAACGCCGCCCGCCTGGAGTGCATCCAACACCGTAATTAACACTAAATATGAACGGAGGTTTCGCTTGAAACAGAAATTTCGTGTTGTCATCCTTTTCATGTGTGGCAGCGCCGCAGTGGCGGCTTTGTCGAACGTCGCGCAAGCACAGAAGGTAGATCTGGCTTTTGGCGTCAGCACGGTCACCGGACCGTCCGCCAATTCGTCCGGCCCCTCGCTTAGCGGGGGCACCTATCCGGGATTCAGCGGTGACGTGCTCTTCTGGCACGATTTTGGGGTGGGGGCGGAAGTGTATTGGAGGGCGACCCAGAGCAACTATCCCGGGTTGACCCCGACCCCTTATCGTCCGGTTTTCCTGGATGTTAACGGGATTTACGCGCCTAAACTTGCCAGTCACACGTATCTTGAGCTTTCGGCCGGAATCGGCGCGGTGGACACTCGGATTTATTGTTCCAATTGCGGTAATGGTTACAACACCAACTACGACAGCGATAAGCACTTCATGGGAGATTTCGGCGCGGGACTTAAGTTCTATCCCAAAGGCGGTTTTTTTGTGCGCCCCGAGGCCAAGATTTACCTGGTTACGAATAACCAGTTGTTCAGTTCGTCCTATACGGGGCGTTACGGCCTTTCGATCGGCTATACGTTCGGTAAAGGGCACTAATTTGTTTTTTTGCTACGGCGTGAGTGGCGGGCGACCGCGTGCCCGCTACGCCGTCGGAGTCTCTCCGCAAGCGGCGGGGCGGGCGAAGGTGCCCGCCCTTCGCGCCTCGCCGGCGTCATAACGATGGTGGCTCATTTCCCCCCTCCCGCATTATGATAGGGATATGAATTTCGGCTTTTCGGGCGAGATGATTTTTCTGTTTTTCCTGGCGCTGATCCTCTTCGGGCCCAAGAAAATGCCGGAGATCGGTCGCCAGGTGGCGCGCTTCCTGAATGAGTTTCGGCGCGCTTCCACGGAGTTTCGCTCGCAGATCGAATCGGAGATCAGTGCCCTGGACAGCGGCGTCAATCCGAAACAGCAGATGCTTCCACCGGCGCACGCGCCGCTCGGATCGCTGGCGAGCCGGATCTTCAATCCGCCGCCTCCGGAAACCATGGCGGCAATCGAAGATGCTGCGGAGGAAGATGCCGCAGTGAAAGCGGCCGCGGCAGCGTCGATTGCGGTCCCCGAAACCGCGGTCTCTCCGAAAGCGGCACCCGGTGACTGACGCGGCGACCTCGTCCTCTTCGGCGTTGGACGCCCCCGACACAGATCAGATGCCCACCATGGGCTTCCTCGATCACCTTGAGGAATTGCGCAAGCGCATCGTCTATTCCATCATTGCCGTCGCGGTGGGTTTTTTTGCTTGCTGGGGCTACGCGGAGAACATTTATGCCATCATGCAGCGCCCGATTATGGAGGCGTTGCACGCCAATAACCTGTCCGCAAAACTCGTCTACCTGAACCCGACCGAGCCGTTCAATCTCTATCTGAAAGTTGGCGGCATGGCGGGCTTGTTCGTGGCCTCGCCGTTCGTGCTTTACCAGCTCTGGCTTTTCATTTCGCCCGGTCTTTACCGCAACGAAAAGCGCTACGTCCTGCCCTTTATGTTCTCGACCGTGGCGCTCTTCCTGGCCGGGGGATATTTCGGCTATAAGCTGGTTTTGCCACAGGCGCTCGTGTTTCTCATTGGCTACGGAAAAGACTTCCAGCCGATGATTACGCTGAGCGAATACAGCTCGTTGTTTCTGACTATCATCGTGGGGCTGGGCGCGATTTTCGAGCTGCCGATCCTGGTGTTTTTTCTGGCGCTGATGGGGATCGTCAGTGCCGGGTGGATGTGGCGAAATCTCCGCTACTCCATTTTGGTCATCTTCGTGATCGCCGCAATTATTACGCCCACCACCGACATCCTGAATATGTGCATCTTCGCCGCGCCCATGATTGCGTTGTATGTTTTGAGTATCGGTATCGCCTGGCTAGTGCATCCTACGCAACGCCAGAAGCGCGCGGCGAAAAAGACTTAGCAAGGGGCCCCGCTTGCACCACAGCAACGGAACGCCGGAAAAATGCGGCATTGCGCCATACTCGCGCCGGGTAGGAGCCGGTCGCGGAGTTTGTCTGCTTCTGCTCTTGGCCGTCGTGGCGGCAAATACCCTGGCCTGTAAAAAAGGCGAGGTCGACAAGGTCGACGCTTCCAACACGTCCATTACTACCGCCCCGTCTGCGCCAGAGACTGCGATACCCGACACCACTCCTCTCCCTCATATCGATGCCCGGCGCGCCTTCCAGTACACGCGTGAGGTTACAGCCTTCGGGGAGCGCTACATGGGCAATGCGAACCACAAGAAACTGGAGCGCTACATTGTCGATCACCTGAAAGGCGACGAGGTAGAGGACGACGCATTCACGGCGGATACGGTCGAGGGCAAATTCCCGGTGCGCAACATCATTGCGAAATTTCCTGGCACAAGGGACGGCATCATCGTCATCCTCGGTCACTACGACACGAACTATTGGCTGCGGGGAACGGGATACGTCGGCGCCAATGATGGCGGCTCGTCCACCGCGATCCTGCTGGAGTTCGCCAACCAGCTGCGCGGCGCGTTGCCGAATAAGAAGCGCGATGGCTACAGCGTCTGGCTGGTATGGAGCGATGGAGAAGAAGCGGTGAAGTCGTGGTCCGAGAGCGATAGCCTCTATGGCACGCGCCATCTCGCGGAAAAATGGGAGAAGGATGGCACGCTCAAAAAAATCAAGGCGTTGATGGTGATGGATATGATCGGCGACGCCGATCTGAATATCGATCGCAACACGAGTGGCACACCCTGGCTGATGGACCTCATCTATTCCGCGGCGCAGCGAGAGGGCTACCAGTCCCACTTCTATGCGCGGCAGGGTGCGATTGAAGACGACCACCTGCCTTTTGTGAAGCGCGGCGTAGCGAGCGCCGACGTGATCGATCTCGACTACGGCTACAACAACGTCTTCCACCACACCCCGCAGGACACGATGGATAAACTCAGCCCGAAGAGCCTGGAAATTGTGGGCGACACGATACTGGAAACGGTGCACATGCTGGATCGGCAGTGATGTTGTAGGGGCACCATCTAGCAGCTGCTGAAAAACTCGTGCAGTCGATTTTGGGTGGCGCAGCGTTTTTCAGCGCTGCAATGACTCGCTTGTTAAAAGCCGGCTTTAGCCGCAATGCCGAATTGAGAGAAACACTTACTGGCAGATTGCGGTATATCCCAGGGTGTTCTGGCTGGTCAGGTAGATCTCGCCCGAGATGGTGCCGTTGTTGTTGATGCCGCCGGCCATAGTGAACTTCGCCCCGGTATAGACAATGTTCTTAAAGACGCCGTTTTCGTAGATGAAGCCCAGGTCGTTGTCGCCCACCAAACGGTTGCCCACCACCACGCCGGAATTGTTCACGCCGGTCAGCACGGTTCCGTATTTGGCTTTTGGATAATTGACGAGGGTGAACTTCCCGTTTTCCCAGGTAAAGCCATTGCTTACGGGACTGGTGGAGAAAGTCCCGGCTACCTCGCTGCGGTCGTTGATGGCCATGGCGTAGGTGGCTTGCGCGCCGGGATAGGCGACGCTGGTGTATTTCCCGTTGACCAGGGTGAATGCCTTGATCAAGGCGGCGCTGGCGCTGTAGCTGCCGACGGAATTCCCCAGCTGATTCATGGAAAACAGCCAGGTATTGGTGGCCTTGGGGTAATTGACGGCGGAGAATACGCTGCCATTGAGCAGGAATCCGTGAACGTGGCCGGGATAAGCGCTGTCCTGATAGAAGCCCGTACTGTCACCGATGCCATTGCGTCCGTAGAGCCATGTGGATGCGGATTTGGGCGCGGTATAGATGGTAATCACGCCCTGAGGTGACCGCGTGAAAGCGGCGAATGCCTGAGTTTTGTTGTTCACCACCTGGCCGACGACGGTGCCATCATCGCCGACTCCGTTGACTTGGCTAAGGAAATATCCCGCCGGGGCGGAAAACGTATCGAAGACGCAGGACGCCTGCTCGCCAGCGCGCGCAAAAGATGAACCCAGAAGCAACATAGCAACCACGGCGGCGGGGAGACTTTGAAACCTCATCGGATCCTCAGTGTTTATTTGGAGGCGAGTATCCACAGGGGAAGGGCATCGCCGGACTTGAACTGCGTAACAGGATAACTGAGAATCGCACAAAAGCCTCGCCTGTTGCACTAACGAGTGGCTTGCAGTGAGTCGGCTTTAGGACTAGCACGGGCGTAACTGAAGCGGGGCGCAACTTGTGTGGCTGGCCTCGTCCCGGGTGGGGGAGGCGGGGCCTAAGTTTGCTGGCGAGCCCGGAGTTGGGGGCGACTTGCGGAAGTGTCGCATTGGCGTTCGTGCGTCGCCGCCGTATGTAGATGGCAAATGGCGATGGCGAGCGCATCGGCGGCATCGGCGGGTTCCGGGATGCAATCCAGATTGAGCAAACGGGTGACCATCTGCTGCACCTGAGATTTTTCGGCACGGCCATATCCGACGACGGCGGACTTGATGGAAAGCGGCGAATATTCCGCCACTTCGAGTCCGGCGGAGGCTGCGGCCAACATGGCCACGCCGCGTACCTGGCCAAGTTTGAGGGCGGACTTGACGTTTACCGCGTAAAACACATCTTCGAGGGCGACGCGCTCCGGCTGGTGGCGGCAGATCAGTTCCTGCAGTCCGGCGGAAATGTGGGAGAGGCGCGTGGGCATGGGATCGCGCGGCGAGACTTTAATCGCACCGCAGATGATGCAAACCAGACGATCATCCTCGAGCAAATCTACAACGCCATAACCGGTATACTCCGTGCCGCAGTCGATGCCGAGGACGCGCATGGGGAGAGTGTAGCACTGGGCTTTGGCGATTCAGCGCCTCAAGCCGTGGGTTCAGGATTGAGCACTTTTTGTTTCCATTTACGGGCACGCTCTGCCGGCACACACGCAATATAATTTCCCAGTCATGTCCTCTTCCGCGATCGCGAAAAAGATTGAGGCTTTGCGCGAAAAGATACGCCATCACGAGTATCGCTACTACGTACTGGATGCCCCAGAGATTTCCGACGCCGATTTTGACGCCCTCATGAACGAACTGAAGCGGCTGGAAGCGGAGCATCCCGAACTCGTTACACCGGATTCGCCTACGCAGAGGGTGGGAGGCAAAGCGCGCGGGGGGTTCGTCAAGGCCAAGCATTCCTCTCCGATGCTTTCTCTCGATAACGCCTATAGCGAAGAGGAGTTGCAGGCCTGGGAACGGCGGGCGCAGGAACTTACCGGCCGCACCGACCTGGAGTACATGTGTGAGTTGAAACTGGATGGTATGTCGCTGGCGTTGCGCTACGCCGGCGGGCTTCTGGAAAGTGGCATCACGCGCGGCGATGGCAGCACCGGGGAAGAAGTGACGGCGAATGTACGCACCGTGCGCTCGATTCCGCTCTCGCTTCCGAAGGACAGGTTGAAGAAGGCGGGGATCGCCCCTCTGAATTTCGAAGTGCGCGGCGAAATGCTGATGCCGCTGGCGGCGTTCCGCAAATTGAACGAGGAGCGGGAACGCCAGGGTCTACCCACTTTCGCCAACCCCCGCAACTTCACGGCGGGGACGGTACGGCAACTTGAGCCCTCGATCACGGCACAACGCCGCATGGACTTTTTTGCCTACATGCTTTTGCGGGACGGGCACACTTTTTTCGAGCGGCAATCGCAAACCATGGACGCGCTCGAGGCAGCGGGTTTCAAGGTCAATCCAAATCGCAAGCTGGCGAAGAATCTGGGGGAAGTCTGGAAGTTCATCCAGAGCTGGGAGGGCAAGCGGGAATCGCTGCCTTATGAAATCGACGGCATCGTGATCAAGGTGGACCGAACGGCATGGCAGCGCGAGCTGGGTTTTACCGGAAAGGCTCCACGCTGGGCGATTGCCTACAAATACGCCGGCCGGGCTGCGGTGACGCAGATCGAAAATATCGTGCCACAGGTCGGTCGTACCGGCAAACTGACGCCGGTGGCCTGGCTGAAGCCGGTCGCCATCGGCGGCACCACGGTCTCGCGCGCCACCCTGCACAACATGGACTTCGTCGATCAGCTTGGGGTGAAGGTGGGCGACTGGGTGGAAGTGGAGCGCGGCGGCGACGTGATTCCGAAGGTGGTGAAGGTCGTGGACGATAAGGACCATCCGCGCGGCCATCGGCAATTCGAAATGCCGGAGCATTGCCCGGTGTGCGGGGGCAATGTGGTGCGAACGGCGGGCGAGGCCGATCACCGCTGCGTAAATGCGAATTGTCCGGCGAAGTTGCAAGGCACGATTTTGCATTTTGCCTCGCGCCATGTGATGGATATCGACGGCCTGGGCGAGGCGCTGGTGAATCAGTTGACCGAACGCGGGTTGGTGAAGAACGTTGCCGATCTTTACAAGCTCAAGAGAGCCGATTTACTGAAGCTCGAACGCATGGGCGAGAAGTCGGCGGAGAATGTGCTGGGGGAGATTGAAGCTTCAAAGAAGCTGCCGCTGGAGCGCGTAATTTACGGGCTGGGAATACGGTTTGTCGGCGAGCGCACGGCGCAGGTTCTGGCGGAGCACTTCGGCTCCCTCGACGCCATCATGAAGGCAAGCGCGGAGGAACTGGAGGAGGTGAATGAAGTGGGGCCGCGCATCGCCGAGAGCATCGTGGAATTTTTTGCGGACGAACACAACCGCAAACTGGTTGCCGATCTGCGCCAGTCGGGGGTGACGTTTACCGGGCAGAAGAAAGAAAAGGGCACTAAGCTGGCGGGAAAGACTTTTGTTCTAACGGGCACGCTGGCGCGGCACACGCGCGACGAAGTCAAGAAAAGAATAGAAGATGCGGGTGGCCGGGTTTCGGGATCGGTGAGCAAGAAAACGGACTATGTCGTTGCCGGCAGCGATGCAGGGTCAAAACTGGACAAGGCGCGCGAGTTGGGAGTGAGCGTAATCGAAGAGGACGAACTGGAACGGTTGTTGGGCTAAGCGCTACGCCGCCGAAGTACCGAAACACCGAAACAATAACCAAAAAACCGAGTTTGTCCGGCGCCTTTGGACGTCGTGCCTTCCCGATTCTTTTATCTTTGCGCAGCCCTATTTCTTAGCCGTCGGCGGCAATAGGCTGTTGAGGCGAAGATACATAGAGGCTTCCGCATAGTGGTCGGCCCAATTGCTGGCGAGGCCGAGGGCGAAGCGGGCGCGCGAGACCGGCACGCCGCCCGGGCCAGGAGCGGTTTCTCCCAGCTTTGAGTCGTCCATTGTTTCCAGGGCTTCGGTGCAAAAGTCGAAGGATGCCTTGAGTGCAGCCACTAGTTTGTCTTTCGAGTCGGCCTCGGTCACTTCCACAGCTTTGGGGGCGGGGACGGCGGCGGCTCCGCTGCAGAGCAGATTATTAGCTCCCGCCATGTGCGCTACAAGGTGCGCGAACGTAATTTGGTCCGGACTTGGTTTGTAGGTGAATTTATCGGCTGGCATGGTTTCGACGGCGGCGATGGTATTTTTTTGCCATTTGGGCAGGGTATCTCTGAGCGCTGCGCTGACCGGGTTTTTTACCAGGGCGGCTGCGGGCGCCGGCGCGGTTTGAGGCATGGCGAACGCGGGGAGCAGCAGAAGCGCGGGGAGTAGCAGATTCTTCTTCATCGTTTCCTCATTTTCCCGGAAATCGGTACGAGAGAAGGATAGCGCGAGCGCGAGTGACTGCGCCAGCCGACGGAATGCGAACTGCCGTGTTCAGCAGCTCCCCAAGCGGCGAAGGCGCGGCTCGTCATATGTCTCGGCACGGACGGGTTGCGCTATCCTATAGACATGCACGCACACGGCGGACACGCGCACTCCCATGGCACGGGCCGAGTGCTGCGCATTTCACTCATCTTCACCATGCTCTACGTGGTGTTGCTGGTGATTGCCGGAATCCGCTCGCATTCGCTGGCGCTACTGTCCGAGGCGGGACATAATCTTTCCGATTTTCTGGCGCTGCTGTTATCCCTGCTGGCGGTATTCCTGGAAGGCCGGCCACCGAGCGCCACGAAAACCTATGGCTACCGGCGCGCGGGCGTGCTGGCGGCTCTGGTGAATGCGTTATCGCTGGTGGTCGTGTCGTTCTTCATTTTTTACGAGGCGGTGGAGAGAATCCAGCATCCCGCGATGGTGCGCGCCCGGGTGATGATCGTGGTGGCGGCGGCGGGCGTCATCATGAATGGGGTCATCGCGCTGATGCTCTGGCGCTCCGGAGGCGATGTAAACATACGCAGCGCGCTGCTGCATGAAGTCGGCGACACGCTTTCGACCGCGGCGGTGATCGTGGGCGGTCTGGCAATTCTGTGGACCGGACAATATTGGATCGATTCGGCGCTGTCATTCGCCATCGCGGCGCTGATTTTGTGGTCGAGCATTGGTATCGTGCGCGAGACTCTGAATATTCTGCTGGAAGGCACGCCACGCGGGATCAGCCTGGCGGCGGTCGAATCGTCGATGCGGACGATCGACGGGGTCAGCGATGTGCATGACCTGCATTTGTGGAGTATCGGGTCGGAGAATCATGCGCTCTCAGCGCATGTGAAGATCGCCGACATGGCCACGTCGGAGAGCGATTCCATTCTCCGCGAGATCAACGAAAAGCTGGGGCGGGGATTTGGCATCCACCATACGACCATCCAGTTGGAGCACGAGGTATGTGAGACGGCGCATAGTTGCGTGATCGCGGTGCCCGAGGAAGCGCATCCCGGCCACGATCACTCGCATTAAACTGACGAACCTAATCAGAGATTCTCTGGGTACCAGCAGACTGCCGCTGGTAGATTTCTCTCACCGTCTCGATGGAATCGGCATCTTTCGGAAGTTTATCGGGCCGAAGCCGCACGATGCGCGGAAAACGCAGGGCGTAGCCGCTCTCGTGGCGGGTTGAAAGCATCAGGTTGTTAAAGGCAACCTCCAGGACAATTTTAGGTTCTACTTCCATACTGAATCCCAGCTCTCGAATCTTGTGATCTAGAAACCACCTCGTCATGTCGGCGATCTCGGCGTCGGTTAGCCCCGAGTATGCTTTGCCGATATTGACCAGGTTCTCGCCATCCCAGACGGCGAAAGTGTAGTCGCTCAGAACGCCAATACGCTTGCCGTGACCGTACTCGACGGCGGTCACGACCACATCGAGCGTGGCCAGTTCCCGCTTCATCTTGAGCCAGGATTTGCCGCGGCGGCCGGGAGTGTAGAGAGAGTCGAGGTCCTTGATCATCAGTCCCTCGTTGCCGCGATTGCGCGCGGCAGCGAAAAGGGACTCGATGTCGATCCTGAGTGCGAGCGATCGAGACCGGTGAACGGAGAAGGGTTGCCTTTGGAAGGTCGGTAGCGGCGAAGCCGAAGCTGGCTTGCGAAGCGGCAAAGACGGGCTGGACTTGGTCGGGGGCGCTGACGAGTGCGTCACCGGTCATCAGTTTCTCGAGTATGCTGGCACGCTCCCGCAGGGGACGGTCGAGGAGAAGCTCGCGATCCAGGTGGATCACGTCGAAAATCACATAAGCGATCGGGATTTCGCGCATAAGCTTCGCGCTCACTTTTTTGCGGCCGAGACGCTGCTGCAAGGTGCTGAAGGGAAGCGCCCGGCCCGGGATTTTTGCTTCGCCGGTCTTCCCGGCAATGGCAATGGGAATGGAAAAGGCAATGATTTCGCCATCGAGAATGGCTTCATTGGGCCATCGGGCCAGCGCGCTCGCCAATTCTGGGAAGGAAGCCGTAATTTCATCGCGGGTGCGGGAAAAGATGCGGACTTCACCTCGTCTGATGTGGGCCTGCGCGCGGATGCCATCGTATTTGTCCTCGACCGCGGCATTCTGGAAATAGCTCAAGGCCTCCTCGGCCGTCGGGACCGGGCTGGCGAGCATCAGGTCGAGGGGATGGAAGATGCGCAGTTGGGCCGCGTCGAGGTTGCCGACAAGCGCCAGGCTGAGGGTTGCGCCGATGTCGCCAAGCAGCATGTTGGCCCGCTTTACCGCCGCGAGCGGCTGGCTGAAGGCGCGAGCAATGGCTTCTTCGACGAGGCTCTCTTTCAGGCCAATGCGCAGGTCTCCGGTGATGATTTTCACGATGTACTTGGCTTCGAGGGGAGTTGCTCGATCAAGAATTCGGCGCACCAGCCCGGTTTTTGCCGAAGGAAGTCTGGCCGCTGCGATTTCGAAAAATGATTGCTGAATCTGGCTCAGGGCGAGGCTGGAGGGCGGCTTTTGCGGCAGCGCGTCAGCCGCGACGGAGCCGGCATCGCCGCGGAGGCGATAAATCTCCGTCAACTGACCGTCGGATTTGCCGGAGAGATCTGCGATTACGCGCCAAAGCATGGCCGCGCCTACGTGCAGTGTCGCCTGTTCGTACGCAGGGAACGGGCGTCCGGAGAGAAAAATGGCGCCGATGGCCGCCTCGGCGGGTGGCGCTGCCCGGAGATAGTCGGCGACCAAAGCAGTTTTCTCCAATTTCTTGGTAGTCGCGGCTATCGCTTCACAAGCCTCAGGAAAAAGCGGCATCGTCATTGGATTCCGCGGCCCAGTCCAGGGATTAAATGGTCCGTGGAGGGTCGCGCCCCATTCGATGCATTAGTCGTAAGCGATTGAAATATAAAGACATATAGGACTGAATCCGGCGACGACCGCGCTCAGGGCGGAGTAGTTTTGTGGTAGTGTAGGGGTTCGAGTCTTCCCCTATCGACGCGACATCAAACCCTTATGCGAAATTGGCGGCAAAACCTGCGTTTTTTGGCGGCGGTGCAACTGCTTCCGGCCCTAGAGAGCGGCGAGGAGACTCTGGTCGGCGGACAGGCGGTGCTGGAGGGCGTGATGATGCGTTCGCCGCACGCGTGGGGCATAGCCGTAAGAAAACCGTCGGGCGAGATCGTAACGCACAGCGAACCGCTGGAGCGGCCATCGGAGCAGCATAAGTGGATGGGCTGGCCGGTGCTGCGCGGGGTTATGACGCTGGGACACGCGATGACACTCGGCTTTCGCGCCTTGAAGTTTTCGGCTAACGCGGCGCTGGAAGAAATTGCTGGCAGCGGCGATGGGCCCGAAGGTGCGGCCGGCACAGACGTTCCGGGCAAGAAGTTCGAAATCACCGGCTGGATGGCGGGAGTGAATATGGCATTCTCCATCGCCTTCTTCATCTTCATGTATAAATACCTTCCGCTGCTGGCGGCGACGGAGTTGAAGAGGGTGAATCCGGTTTTCGGTCAGCAGATTTTGTTTAACCTGGTCGATGGCCTGATTCGGATCGCTATGTTCCTGCTGTTTGTCTGGGGAGTCTCGCTCTGGAAAGATATCCGGCGAGTCTATGAATATCACGGGGCCGAGCATAAGACGGTATTTGCCTTCGAGAACGGCGATCCGCTGGAAACGGCCGCCGTGCAAAAGTACTCCACCTATCATCCGCGTTGCGGGACGAGTTTTCTGATGACGGTGATGATCATCTCAATGATCGTTTACATGGCGATTCCTGTGCAGACTTTTTGGGGACGATTTGGCATTAGGATCGCCTTGCTGCCGCTGATCGCGGGTTTGTCATATGAGATCATTCGCTTCGCGGCGAAGCATCGGGGTTCGCTTTTCGCGTTGATGACGGCGCCCGGACTCTGGTTGCAGCGGATTACCACGCAACCGCCAGACGACCGGGAAGTGGAATGCGCGATCATCGCGCTTGATGCCGCCATGGCGCTGGAAAAAGAACGCGGCGGCGAACTGGTAATTGCCTAGCGGTTCCCCCGCGAACTCTTCTTTTTTCTTATTCCACTTCGTTATTATTACACCTAAAATCATCGCAGAACTGAAGGCGGGCACCGGCCCGCCGATATGGATCATTCATCATGTTCGAACGTCTGGACCAAATCGAGATACGGTACGAAGAGCTGACGCAGGCGCTGCTTTCGCCTGAGATCACCAACGATTCGGCGAAGTACCAGAAGACCGCCAGGGCGCACAGCGAAGTTGCGGAGATCGTCGAGAAGTATCGCGAGTATAAAGATCTGAAGCGCGGCATCGCCGAGAGCCGGGCCGTGTTGGCGGACGAAACCGACGCGGAAATGCGGGCTTACGCCGAGGATGAACTTTCGAAACTCGAAACGCGCATCGTGACGGTGGAAGAGGAGCTCAAGGTTCTGCTGCTGCCCAAGGATCCCAACGACGAGAAGAACGTGGTGCTGGAAATTCGCGCAGGCACCGGTGGGGACGAGGCGACGCTCTTTGTGGCGGAAGTCTTCCGCATGTACGTACGCTATGCCGAGACGCTCAAATGGAAGGTGGAAGTGCTCTCCACGTCGGAGTCGGGCGTGGGCGGCATGAAGGAAGTGATCGCGCTGATTGAAGGCGAGCGAGTATATTCGCGCCTGAAGTATGAAAGTGGCGTGCATAGAGTGCAACGTGTGCCGGCGACGGAACAACAGGGTCGCGTGCATACTTCGGCGATCACCGTGGCGGTGTTGCCGGAAGCCGAGGAAGTGGACGTCAAAATCGAAGCGAAAGACCTGCGCATCGACACCTTTTGTTCCTCAGGACCGGGCGGGCAATCGGTGAACACAACATATTCGGCGGTCCGAATCACGCATATTCCCACCAACACTGTGGTGAGCTGCCAGGACGAGAAATCGCAGATCAAGAATCGCGAAAAAGGCATGCGCGTGCTGCGCTCGCGGCTTTATGAAGTCGAGATGCAGAAGCAGGCGGATGCACTCGCCAAAGAGCGCAAGCAGATGGTTGGATCGGGCGACCGCTCCGAGAAGATTCGCACTTATAATTTTCCCCAGAACCGGCTCACCGATCACCGCATCGGATTTACCATTCACCAGCTAGAACAAGTAATGGACGGCAAGCTACAACCGATCATCGATGCGTTGACCACACACTATCAGGCGGAGAAGCTTAAGCAGGAGACAGCAGGCGTCGTGTGAGGTAGGCAGAAGCTAGAGGTTAGGTTGCGGAGGTAAACTCCCTTGTGCCTCGAAATCACTCTTTATCGGCCAGTCGCGCAAGCCGAACTGGACCGTTTTTCGCTATGGGCGAAGCAACGGTACGCCTTTGAGATTGTTCACTGGATCGGTCCCGCCTCGCAGAAATCGTCGCGATGTTCCGCGATATCGAGCCTCCCGTCGTGGTGAAATAGAAAAGTGCAACTTTGCTCTGCGCTCAAAGCAGCCATTCAGCGTCTAACTGGCGAACGAGTTCCTTCTCCGCGTATGAACGCGGAAATCCTCATCATGTTTGTAGTCGATTGCGACCGCGCGTATCTTTACGCGCATCCGGAGCGCGAGTTAACCGCCGGCGAAATGCAGCGTTACGACGAAGCGCTTTTTCGCCGATCTACTGGGGTTCCGGCGCAGTACATTACCGGCCATCAGGAGTTCTGGGGGTTGGATCTGATTGTATCGCCAGCGGTTCTGATTCCGCGGCCGGAGACTGAACATCTGATCGAGACGGTGCTGGAGCTGGTCACGCGGAATAATTACGAACGACCTAAACAAGATCAAGGTCAACAGCTGCGGGCGGGGGCCGCCAGTCCACACGATCTGCGGATTGTCGATGTCGGAACCGGTTCAGGGGCAATCGCAATTGCGCTCACTACGGAGTTTCCGGAAGCGCGTATTATCGCAACCGATATTGCGTACGAGGCTTTGGAGGTCGCTCGCACCAACGCTGCGCAGCATGAACTGTCGTCTCGCATAGAGTTTATCGAGACTGATTTGCTTTACGGACTGCCGCTAGAATCGTTCGACTTTGTCGTGTCGAATCCACCGTATGTCGGCGAGTCGGAAGAAGATTCGGTTCAGCTCGAAGTGCGAAAATTCGAACCGCGTAATGCAGTATTTGCCGGCCCGACAGGGTTAGAGGTGATTGCGCGGCTGATTCCACAAGCATGGGATGCGCTTCGTCCCGGAGGTTGGCTGGTGTTTGAAATCAGCGGCACGATTGCCGATCGCGTGGCAAATCTGCTAACGCGGTGGGACGCGGTCGAAATTCGCAACGATCTGCAAAGAATCGCGCGCGTGGCCATCGCCCGAAAACCGGACAGCGGCAATCCGGGCAACCGCTAAGTAAGTCGCATGCGCTTGCTGTATGGTTCCCAGGTGGGGTGTCCTAAAAAGTGACCCGCACACCCAATTGCGCCGCGAACGGGATGCCAACCGTAGTGCCGGGTCCGAAGAAATCTCCCAGACCGCCTTCAGGTATCTCCAATTGTTTCAGGCTGGTAATCGGCACGCAGTTCGGATTGCAAATTCCGATCACGTTATTAGGGTTCATGGGATCCGTTTCCACGCCGGGAATCTGCGCAATATTGACCGCAAAATTTGCCCCCGGATTGTTGCGATTGAAAATGTTGAAGAATTCGGCGAACGGGTTCACCTGCCAGCGCTCGCCGATCTTGAAGGGCCGCGTGACCCGTAGGTCGGACTGTATATAAGGAGTGCCGCGGAATTCGTCGAGGCTCGTGTAAACGCCGTTCACGGAAATGCGCCCGCTGTTGTCCGCCGTGGTGATGGTGATGGGGCGCGCGCTCTCCAGCTGAGTAATCGTGCTCAATTCAAACCCGCCCGGAATATGCACCGTGCCCGCCAGCACAAAACGATGGCGCACATCTTCGCCGGAGGGGCCGTAATCTCCGGGACCGAAGGCATCGAGCTGTCCCGCGTTCGGCCCGCTCTGCGCCGTGCACACGCCATCGACGTAATCGAAAAGTTCGCCGAGCACGCATCCCCAGGTCTGTGCCTTGGATAAGGTGTAATTCGCCACCAGATTGAAGCGGCGCATATTGGCCTGCAAATGCAGCATCAGCGCGTTGTAGCTGGAGCGGTTGTTGGAGGCGAACACGGTGGCCGCGTCATAGGGGTAGGCGCGATATCCGTGATTGCCCTGTTCGTGGACATAGTCGGCGCTCAGGACCCAGTGCTCGTTAAACGAATGTTGTGCCCCGCCTGTGATATGGACGGAGTAGGGCGTCTTATAATTCGGATCGATCAGCGATGGGGGCGCGACAGAGTTGGGATTCACCGCCTGGAACGCGGCCGCCCAGCCGGTTTGCGCCAGGTCTTGGTAATAGAGACCGAAGCCCGCGCGTAAAACGGTATTTTCGCTGTGGCCCGGCGAGTAGGCGACGCCAAGGCGCGGCGCAACCTGCTTGCGGTAGTCATGGGGAACGGCTTCGGGATATCCGAGCGACGGGAGAAGAGGATAAGACGGATTTGCCGCCTGGCTTTGCCCGGAACCCTCGAAGAGTCCGAAAGTGGTCTGGTAGCGCAGACCGTAGTTGACGGTCAGGTTGTGCGACACGCGCCATGAGTCCTCGGCGTAGAGTCCAAGGCGTTGCACGTTCTGCGAGAAGTTTCCGTTGCCGGCGGGAGTGTACGTACAGCCGATGCCGGACTCTGAATCGGGCATGGGATCGCACTGCGCGCTTGGCGGCACATAGTAAAAAGGCAAGGCGGTTGTGATCCCGCCGCAATCCGCACCCGGCGGATTGATATAGCAATCGGGATTGGCGGGATACGTAATGAACTGCTCCGCGGTCGATGCGAAGGCTCCTCCAAGCACCGGTTCGTGGATAAAGTCCGCGCCAAACTTAAACGTGTGGCTGCCTGCAATATGGCTCACATCGTAGCGAAACTGATATTTATCCTGATTGCGCAGGTCGGGGAAGAGCGTAATCGGAGTCGCGAACTGGTTATCGCCAAAAGTTTCAAAGCCCGAAACCGTTAGAGCGGTCACGCTGAAGGGGAATTGCAGGGCGAAGCCGAGATCGGAATTGCGGGTCTGGGTAAGGTGCAGGAGGCTGGCGTCGATGACCAGGTTCCCGACCCACGTCGGGCTGAAGGTATAGGTGTTGCTGAGCGCGGTGTTCCAATAGTTGTTGTGTGTGACCAGACCGGTCGAGGGCAGCGTGGCCTGCTGCACCAGAGCGTTGTGCGTCAAATAGCTGTCCTGGGAGATGCGCAGGAACCATTGCGACTTCGGGGACTGAGCCCAATCGAAGCGCATGGAACTGAGGTAGTCGCGGAAAGGGATGGGAACATTGGCGGGAACGGGAATGCCATTGATGCCGGTAATGTCACCCATCGCGGCCAATTGCGCCAGCGCATCGAACTGCGCCGTGCTGGCCGGGCTGTAGGCGATGCTGGCGTTTTCGTGGACATTCTCGAACGAGGTAAAGAACCAGACTTTATTCTTCGCGATCGGTCCGCCGATGGTGCCGACATAGTTCTGCCGCGAGAAGGGCTGTTTGGGATTGTGCACGCAGGTTCCGTCGGTGCAGGTTTCCGCCGGATTTTCGATGGGAAAGCGCGCGTTCAGTCGCCGAGGCACGCTCGTAAAAAGCGGCATCGCCATGCCATTCGTTGGTGCCGTGTTTGGTCGTGATGACGACGGATCCGGCGGTCGTCCATCCCGTATCGGCGTCTTCATTGGACGTACGCACGGCGAATTCCTGAATGGCATCGGGAGAGAAATTTTGCAGAAAGCCGCCGATCCAGTCGTCGGAATTGTCAGCGCCATCGACGGACAACTCATTGTTCAAACCCGAACTGCCCCCGGTTGAGACGGCCGTGATGCGCGCTTTTGTCGGGTCGGAAGGTTCGACCGGCTCGGTTCCCGGGACAAGGTACGCGATATTGGCGAAACTGCGGGCGGGGAGTGGCAGAGATTCGAGGTCCTGAGCGCCCACCACACCTCCACGAATCGCGCTCGCGGTGTCAATGGATTCGGTCGTGATCGAGGATGAATCTCCCCGCACGTTGACCGTCGCGCGCGCGCCTTCGAGGCGCAGGGTAACATTGATGTCGCGCACCAGGCTGACGGCGATATCCACATTCGCCGTGGCGGGTGCAAAACCTTTGGCCGACACCGTGACCTGGTAAATCCCGGGCAGCAGTCCCTCAACGCGAAATTCCCCCTGGCCAGTGGCGGTCGCTTCGCGGGTGATGGAGGAACCTTTCGACGATACGGCAACATGGACGCCCGGCACTCGCGCGCCGCTTATGTCCTGCACTTCACCGCGCAGCGCGCCATACGAATTCTGCGCGCGCAGAAACGACGGAGCAAGAGTGGACAGCAAGACCAGAAGCATCAACACGCGGGCCAGCGGGAGTCTCAGCTTGTAGTGGTATAGAAACTTGGCGATCATTGTAGAAAACCATCCGTCGAAAAATGGGATTTAATAGAGTGCAGACTGAATTGTGCGAGGTCGTTTCGGAAGAGCCGACTTTAAAGAGTAGAGGTTAATGAATTGCAGCTTCAACTACCAGAGATAGGAGGCGTTCCCGGCAAGTGGAACGCGTTTTTGCGCCGCGGCAAACTTCAGCGAACGAGCCATTCCGTGAGTTTGTGGGTGAATGCCAGCATGGGTGCGTAGGCGATGGACGCTAACAAAGAAGCGGCGATTACCGGTGGAAGCACGAACCAAGTCCGAACTCGCACACGCCGGGCCTTGCTCGCCTCGTCCCAGGAGAGAAGACGCGCAACCCGCTCGCTGAGGAAGCCGGTCACCAAGCCGACGGAGCAGACGGGAGCATCTTTCACCGGAACCAGGCGCGAGAGCTTGACCAATGCCGCGGCCAGATCGAGGGCATCCGACGGGCTGGAAACGGCGGCATCATCGGCGGCGAGCTCTGCCGCCTGGGACCATGCATTCTCCAGTTTTGTCATGCCGGGAAACGGACAAACACGGAAGATGAGCTTTTTCAGGTTGTCGCGAGCCTTCAGGTGCTCGAGCTCGTGCTTGAGGGCGATATGGAGTTCATTCCGGGTTAACAGGGCAAAGGCGGATTCTGAGACCAACACGGTGGAATTGCGCAGCCCCACCAGGGTCAGCGGTGGAACCTCGCGCCGGGACTGAAAGGCGACGGTCGACTCGCCATCCGCCGGCAGCGAACGCGCACCTTCCAGCCACTGGGTGACGACTCGCGTGGTCCGAGTCTGGGCAGCCACCCCGCGGAAGGAGCCATAGGCGATCAAAAGGAGTGCGCAGGCTCCGCATATGAGCGGAATGACGCCGACCGCCTCGCCGAGATTCGTGGAGCGCGGCTCCAGGCGCTGGAATGACGGAACGACAAAAGCAAAGGTGGCGACCAGCGAAGCCAGCAGGGGAAGAATCCTCAAGTCGAAAAGTAACTGCGCGATGCTCTGCTGCGCGATATGCAACAGCCGAAGCGGGCGGCCACACCGTCGCCACCAGCGCAGAAAGTAAAGAGTAGACGAGGAACGAAACAGGTGAGCGAGACGGCGATTTCGCGCAGCGCAAACATTATCCTCGTTCCCCACCTTCACTTTCGCGATCACGGAGTTCTCGCCGTTTGCGTTCCACGAGCAATTGCAATTCATCGAGCAATTGCGCGTCGTGCGTACTCAGCGCCTCCACCAGATAGGAGAGCGGCAGCGAAGACGATCGACCCGAACCGAGCAACTGCCGGATGCTGTCGAGCGCAGTCACGCGTTGCAGTTCTTCGGGAGTATGCCGCGGAGTATACCGAAACGCCCGGCCTTCGGCTACCCGGTCGAGCAGACCTTTTTTATAGAGGCGGTCAACCGTCGTCATCACCGTGGTATACGCCTGATGGATACTGCCATCCGCGAGAAGCTCGCGAACCGTAGCGCTGCCGTGCGACCAGAGAGCTTGCAGCAATTGCTGTTCGAAGGGCCCGAGCAGGGGTCTCGATCTCGAGCCGAAAATTGAAAGCGCTTTCGTCATGCCGGGAGTTAACGGTTGCAGCCCGGAAAGAATACCATCGGAGGGCGCGCAATGCATCATGCAAAAACCAGATTTTCCGGCAGCGTTTTACGAGTAGCAATGGTCAATGATGGAACTGCGGGAGGAAAGGGCATCAGGGGGATGAGGCGCCTTTTCGATCGTATTTTCAGCGCGGTCGAGGCGCTATGCCGCTAGGATGAGGCGACCACCGGCAGAATCTCTTCGACGTCAATTTTGGTGGGGTAGTTTCCGGTATAGCAGGCGGAGCAGTAAGTGGTTTTGATCCCGTCGCCGCAGGCTTTTTTGAGGCCGGGCAGGGAGAGATAGGCCAGGGAGTCGGCGACAATAAAGTTGCGAATTTCGTCGATGGTCTTATTGGCGGCGATCAGTTCCTTCTTCGAAGGCGTATCGACGCCGTAAAAACAGGGAGAAATGGTGGGCGGGCAGGAAATCCGCATGTGGACTTCTTTCGCGCCGGCATTGCGAATCATGCGGACGATCTTCTTGCTGGTGGTGCCGCGCACGATGGAATCGTCGATCAGGATGACCCGTTTGCCTTCGATGAGGCTGCGGATGGCATTCAGCTTGAGCTTGACGCCGAAGTCGCGGACCGATTGCTGGGGCTCGATAAAGGTGCGTCCGATGTAATGGTTGCGAATCAGGGCGAGGCGGAAAGGAATGCCGCTCTCAGCGGCATAACCGATGGCGGCGGTGTTGCCGGAATCGGGGACAGGGACGACGACGTCCGCGTCCACCGGAGCTTCCCGCGCCAGTTGGCGTCCCATGGCGTCGCGACTCTGATCGACCGAGCGGCCAAAGACCAGGCTGTCAGGACGGGAAAAATAGACGTGTTCAAAAATACAGCTCGACTGCGCGGGAGACGGCGAGTAGAAACGCGAACTGCTGCCCTCGGGGCCGACAATCACCAACTCGCCGGGTTTGACGTCGCGCTCGTAGGTAGCGCCGAGAAGGTCGAAAGCGCAGGTTTCGGAGGCGAAGACCACCGTCTCTTTCTTGTCGCTGGTTAGGGCCGGAATACGGCCCATGGCCAGAGGCCGGAAGCCACGGGGGTCGCGAGCGGCGAAGATACGATCGCGGCTGAGCATCACCAGGGAAAATGCGCCTTCCACGCGGCGAAGAGCGTCGGCGATGGCGTCGGGCAGGGTTTGCTCGCGGGAGAGCGCGATCAGGTGAACCAGCACTTCCGTGTCGCTATTGGTTTGGAAGATCGAGCCCTGGCCTTCCAGCTTGGCTCGAATTGCGTGCGCGTTGACCAAGTTTCCGTTGTGCGCGATGGCGATGGTGCCCTTGTTGGATTGCACCATGATGGGTTGCGCGTTCAGCAAGGCGGAATCGCCAGCGGTTGAATAGCGTGTGTGGCCGATCGCCAGGACTCCGCGCAAAGAAGCCAGGACGTCATTGGTGAAGATATCGGCAACCAATCCCATCGACTTGTGCTGGCGGAGGCGCTCGCCGTCGGAGGTAACGATGCCGGCGGATTCCTGTCCGCGATGCTGCAGGGCGTGGAGGCCGAGATAGGCGAGCTTCTCCGCCTCGGGGTTGGCGTGAATGGCGACCACGCCGCACTCATCGCGAAATTTGTCGGAAAGCGGCATTTCGTCGTTGGCCGTTGGGCTACTCTTTCGCAATCAGTTCCGCATGCAATGCCTTTTCCAGCGCGCCTTCGTAAGCGGCCAGCAAATCTGAGATGCTGGTGGAAATTACAGGCGCATTGCCCAGCCTGATTTCGACCCGGTCGGAACCGGTTTCGCCCAATAAGTCTGCGAAAACGTCATACTCTACGGCTACCTGTTGGATTCGCGGGAAGTGGATTGGGTCGCAGCTTAAGAGGACCCGGCTGGCGTCCTCGGCGAAGAGGGCAAATTCCGGCGCCATTTGCCGGTTGGGGAGCCGGTTGGGGAGATTGACCGTCGCGCCCACTCCGGCGGGCAGCGCCGACTCCACCAAGGCGACGGCTAGTCCGCCGTCGGCACAATCGTGCGCGGACTCGACTAGTTCCTCGTTAATCAAGGCGACCAGGGCGCGTTGCAGGGTGGCTTCCTTTTCGAGAACCAAGTCTGGAGGATAGCCCCAGACAGATCCGAGAACCTCCTTCGCGTACTCCGAGGAGCCAAACTCCACTTCGGCGTCAATCCGGTCGCCGGGTTCATTTGCCCGCAGAAGCACGATGGTTCGGCCCGCTTGGGCGAAATGCATCTTCGCCGTCTTGTGAACCTCTTCGAGAATTCCCACCACGCCGATCACCGGAGTGGGATAGATTCCTTCGCCCAGAGTTTCGTTGTAGAAGCTGACGTTGCCGCCGGTAATGGGCGTGTCCAGTTCTTCGCAGGCTTTGGTGATGCCGTCGATGGTCTGGGAAAACTGCCACATAATATGCGGTTTCTCCGGATTGCCGAAGTTGAGGCAATTGGTGGCGCCGATGGGAGTCGCTCCGGCGCAAGCCACCTTGCGAGCCGCTTCGGCGACAGCATGCATCGCTCCCAGACGCGGGTCGAGATAGCACCACCGACCGTTGCCGTCGAGCGCCATGGCTAATCCGCGATTGCTGCCTTTGATGCGAATGACGCCGGCATCGCCCGCTCCCGGCGCGGCGACCGTGTTGGTCTGCACCATGTGGTCATACTGCTGCCAGACCCAGCGCTTGGAACAGATATTAGGGCTGGCCAGCAAACGCTGGAGCTGGGGAGTGAAGTCCGTGCTTGCGCCGAAACGTATGTGGGAAGGCACTTCTCGATCAACCGGGGGCTCCCATCGCGCCCACGGACGGTTGTACACGGGGGCGTCGTCGGTGAGAGCGGCGTTGGGGATTTCGGCAACGATTTTGCCATGGTGAAGCACGCGCATTTTTGCATCAATGGTCACGCGACCGACTTCGACCGCGTCCAGTCCCCACTTCTGGAAAACGCAGAAGACTTCTTGTTCGCGGCCTTTCTGCGCCACCAGCAACATGCGCTCCTGCGATTCACTGAGCATGATCTCGTAGGGAGTCATGCCGGTTTCGCGTTGCGGGACGAGGTCCAATTCAATTTCAATTCCAGTGCCGCCGCGCGCCCCCATCTCACATGTGGAGCAAGTCAGTCCGGCGGCACCCATATCCTGGATGCCGACGATGGCGCCCGTCTGCATGGCTTCAAGACAGGCCTCCAGCAGCAATTTCTCAAGAAAGGGATCGCCGACCTGGACGTTGGGGCGCTTGGCTTCCGAGCCTTCGCTGAATTCCTCGCTGGCCATGGTGGCGCCGTGGATGCCGTCGCGGCCCGTCTTGGAGCCGACGTAGATGACGGGATTGCCGACGCCTGCCGCGCGACCGTAGAAAATCTGATCGCGCCGGACCAGGCCCAGGGCAAAGGCGTTGACCAAAGGATTGCCCGAGTAGCACGGCTCGAACTTGACCTCGCCGCCCAGATTCGGTACGCCGAAGCAGTTGCCATAGGACGCGACGCCGGAAACCACGCCCTCCATCACGGAATGGTTCTTATGGATTTCCGACTGGGTGGTGGAAAGCCCGGACGCTGCGTGCATGGAGGGGAGATCTCGAGCCACATCGGTTTTCCGGGCGCTGATGGGGCCAAAGCGCAGCGAATCCATAATCGCCACCGGCCGCGCACCCATGGTGAAAATGTCGCGCAGAATTCCGCCGACGCCGGTGGCGGCTCCCTGAAAAGGCTCGATAAACGATGGGTGATTGTGCGACTCGATCTTGAAAGCGCAAGCCCAGCCCTCCCCGATGTCAATGATGCCGGCATTCTCTCCCGGGCCCTGCACCACCAGCTTACTGCGGGTGGGCAAACGCTTCAGGTGCACGCGAGAGGATTTATACGAGCAGTGCTCGCTCCACATCACGCTGAATATGCCGAGTTCGGTGCGCGTGGGTTCGCGACCGCCGAGCAATTGAACGATTTTCTGGAATTCGTCCGGAGTGAGGCCGTGTTCCCGGATCATCTCCGGCGTGATTGCACTAACACTGATCCCACTAACATTAATCGCGGAGGTGGTCATCGGGAAGGCTTATTGTCGCATCACAACGCGTTTTTGGCATGTGGATTCTTCTACCCGGCGGCCACGTCCGCCTGCTCATGCGCGTGATAGCTCGATCGCACCAGCGGGCCCGACTCGACGTGTTTAAAGCCAAAGCGCAGAGCTTCTTCTTTGAGTTCCACAAACTCGCCGGGGGTGTAATAGCGGGTCATGGGGAGGTGATCCTTTGAGGGACGAAGGTATTGCCCTATCGTCAGAATATCGACCGCGCGGTCGGCTAGGTCGCGGAAAACCTCAATCAGTTCGCTGGTTTCCTCCCCAATTCCCACCATTACCCCACTCTTTGTAACGGTTGCCGGATCCCACTTCTTGGCGTTCCCCAGCAGGTCCAACGTTCGCTTATAACGCGCGCCCGAGCGGACGGCGCGGTAGAGACGTGGCACGGTCTCGGTATTGTGGTTGAGCACGTTCGGCTTGGCATCAAGCACAATACGGAGCGGCTCTTCGAGACCCTGAAAGTCGGGAATCAGCACTTCGACCCGGCAGTCCGGCACCAGCGCGCGAATGTGGCGGATGGTCTCGGCAAAAATTCTGGCCCCCCCCACGTTGTCGTCATCACGGTTCACGCTGGTGACGACCGCGTGTTTCAACCCCAGCGTAGCCACCGCTTCGGCCACACGGCGGGGTTCGTCCCAGTCAATCGCCTGGGGACGCCCCTTCGGCACCGCGCAGAAACCACAACGACGGGTGCAGATGTCGCCGAGAAGCATGAAGGTCGCGGTGTGATGATCCCAGCATTCGCCGATATTGGGGCAGTGCGCGGACTCGCAGACCGTGTGCAGCCCAAGGGAGCGCGCCAGCTTCTTCAGATTGTGAAAGTTATCGCCTACCGGAGCCCTCGCTTTAAGCCAGGATGGTTTGGGAGTCGGAAGCTTGGGGCCAAGATCGATCTGGATCAACTGGGAAGAGGCAGACATAGCGAAACCCAATTTTAGCAGCACATGCGCCCTGCCAAGGGCCTAAGATGCGAGCGAGATCACTGCTGCTGTTGCTGCTGCTCGTGATCGAGCGAGCTGAGCCTCGCAAACACGGGTCGGGATTGAATCACGATGGTAGGAGAGGGTTGCTCGGGCGGAGGCGCGTCGGATGGACTCACGGTTACGGATACGTTCAGACTGCTCTCGGCGTCTCCTTTGTAGACTCCGCGGGTCGGAGGGACGTCGGCATAATCGCGGCCAATGGCTACCCGAATGTGGCGGTCGCCCCCAATGAGGTTATTGGTCGGGTCGAAGGCAGTCCAGCCGAGGCGTGGGACGAGAGCTTCGACCCAGGCGTGTGATGCGCCTTCGAGCGAGCGATCCGGGCGTCCCTCCTTGGAAGCGCGATGAAACAGGTAGCCACTCACATAGCGGCAAGGAATGCGCAGAGGCCGCACCAAAGCGGCCATAATGTGGGCAAAATCCTGGCAAACTCCCTGACGGCTTTGCAGGGCGTCATCGATCGGGGAATCTACTTTGGTGCTGTTGGGCACATAGTTGAACAAGCGGTAGATGCCTTCATTGATCTCAGTCAACAATTCGAGCGGGCTGTCACGGCGTTCGCAGACCAGTTCCTTTGAGAGTTGCCGGAGGGCATCGCTGGAGCATATAAAGTGGCTGGGCAACATCATTTCCCAGTAATCGTCCCCCGCGGTTAACGCGTCCAGGTCGGCCCAGTCGCCGGCTTCCGAGGGACGCGGCGCGGGGACGGACTGAACCTGTACCGTCGATTGAGCCGTGACTTTCACTTCTTTGTGCGAGCCTGCGATATCGAAATGGTGCACCGCGTTTCCCGTGAAGTCGTGGTATTGCGTAATGTTGGCGGACGGAGTGACATCGAGATTAAAGCTGAGGCAGCGCTGGTTGCCTTCGCTGCGCGGTTGCATGCGCACTTCCATCACGCTCTCGCGCACGGCGGGCTCGTAGCAGAATGTGGTGATATGTCGGATCGAATAAATCAAGTTTGCCCTTCCCAACCTGGTTCCAATTACGAAGCCAGCGCCGAAGCAACCGGATAATCGAAATAAATCTGATGGATGGCGCTGTGCGCCTGGCTACACTGTTGGCGGACGCTGTCCACGTAAGCGTTGGCGCCTCCAGCCATCACCTCGTCAATCTGGCTGAAGCTGAGCGTGGCTTGCAGACGCCCCGCCAGACGAACCGGTTGCTCCGCTTTGCGCTCGGTCAATTCCGCAATGGACTCCAGCGCCGCATGTATCTTATCCACCGAAAAGCGCACCGAGTGCGGAAACTCCGCGTTCAGCAACAGAAACTCCGCCACCCGCAGAGGGCGTAGTTCCGCTGTGTACTTCTTGCAGTACGCCTCAAACGCGGTACAGCATTTCAGCAATCCCACCCACTCGAGGTACTCCTCGCTCTCCACCACCTGATCGACGGAATAAGGCAGCCGGCTGAAGTATGCGCCGATCAGGCGGGCGACGGCATCGGTGCGCTCGACATATCGCCCCAGCTGGATGTATTGCCAACCTTCTCCATGAGACATGGTCGAATCAGCCACGCCATGGAACAAATGGGCGCCATCGCGCACCGCGCGAAAAAATACGTAAGAGTGAAGCAGCCAGGCTTCGCTGGCGGTCGTGCTGTTGACTTGCAGGTACAGGCGATTCAATTGTTCCCACATGGCGGAACTGCACTGCTCGCGAACCTGGCGCAAATTCTCGCGGGCGGCAGCCACGCAGGAGATGATAGAGGATGGGTTCGTCTTGTCCAGCGTAAGAATGTGAGTGAGAGTAGTGGCGTCGATCTTCCCGTCTTCCGGAGCAGGAGCTTGCAGGGCCTCCAGCAATCGCCACCACCGCCCCGAACTGGCTTCGGGCGACTGATCAAGACGCAACTCGAAGTCCACATCAATGAGCCGCGCCGTGTGCTCGGCCCGCTCAAGATAGCGACTCATCCAGTAAAGGCTGTCCGCAACCCGGGAGAGCATAGTCGTTTCGCGCGTACGGACTCATGCGCGCAGCACCCAGGTGTCTTTGCTGCCGCCGCCCTGCGAGGAGTTGACGACGAGCGAGCCGCGACGCAGGGCCACGCGGGTCAATCCTCCGGGCACCAGAGTGACGTTCTCGCCGAACAGAATATAGGGACGAAGATCGACGTGCCGAGCCTGCGCTTCCCCTTCAAGGAAACAAGGCGGCGCGCGAAAGATTCAACGTCGGTTGCGCGATGTAGTTTCTCGGCTCCGCCAGAATGCGCTGCCGGAAATCTTCCTGCTGCTCCGCCGAACTGTGCGGGTCCGATCAGCATGCCGTAACCGCCCGATTCTCCGACCGCCTTGACCACCAGTTCGCCGATGTGCTCCAGCACATAATCCCTTTGCGAGCGATCCGTCAGCATGTAGGTCTGCACGTTGGGCAGGATCGGCTCTTCCCCCAGGTAGTAGCGGATGATGGCCGGCACATAAGCATACAACCGCCTTGTCGTCGGCGATGCCCGTGCCTATCGCGTTCGCCAGAACCACGTTGCCGGCGCGATACGCGTTGAACAATCCAGGGACGCCCAGACTCGAATCGCGCCGGAAACAGAGTGGATCGAGAAAATCGTCATCAACTCGCCGGTAGATCACATCCACGCGCCTGAATCCGGCGGTAGTGCGCATGTAGACGACGTTATCGTGCACCAGCAGATCGCGGCCCTCGACCAACTCGATGCCCATTTGCTGCGCCAGGAAGGTGTGTTCAAAGTAGGCCGAATTGAACACTCCCGGCGTCAGCAACACCACCGTCGGTTCATGCCGGGTCGTCGAACTCGCCGGACTCAGCGCGCGTAACGTCGCCAGCAGCGCCTGGGCATAATGATCGACCGGGCAAACTCCGTAATCGCGAAACAACGTCGGGAAAACTTTCTTCAGCACCTTGCGGTTCGCCAGCATGTAGGAGACGCCGCTCGGGACGCGCAGGTTGTCCTCCAGCACCGCGAAGCTGCCGTCAGGCAGCCGCACCAGATCCGTGCCGCAGATACTCACGTAAATTCCGCGCGGCACCGTGAGATTGCGCATCTCGCGCCGGAAGTGCCGGCAACTGTACACCAGCTCCCGAGGCACAATGCCATCCGCCAGAATTCTCCCCCGGTGGTAGATGTCTTCGAGAAACAAATTCAGCGCGGCGATCCGCTGCGTGAGCCCGCTTTCGATCTTCCGCCATTCGTTATAAGGGATGATCCGCGGCAGCAGGTCGTTCGGGAACACCCGTTCCGTGCCTTCGTCATTGCCATAGACGGTGAAAGTGATTCCCTGATGCAGAAACGAGAGGTCAGCCGCCTGCTGGCTCTTGCGCATTTCCTCGGGAGGTAATTCCAGAAGTGTCTGAAACAGGGCCTGATAGTGCTGGCGAGGCACGCCGGGAGCCTCAAACATCTCGTCATAGGCGGCGTCAAACTGATAATTCCGGAACGGCGGCCGGAACAGAGCGCGGGCAGACTCCGATATCTGCATGGGTCTTAAGAAGCTTCGGGGCCTGGTACGAATATTGGGCACCCCAAGAACTCTAGGTTGCCCATGACTTCAAGTCCAATCGAAATCTTCTATGGTTGCGATTCACTTTTTAGAATAGAAGATTTGGCCAAAAGGTGCTCATAAATAATAAATGTGATGTGCCGCAATGGCGGTTGGCGGTTTTGCACCGCAGGGAAATTGCCCTGATCGTTTCAGCGCTACGATAACTCCCGTGTTGACGACGCGGCTTCAAAGCCGCAGTTGATTTCGAGACATTTACGGCACGAGTCTCGTTGCCTTCCCGATCAGGGGCGCGACGTCGAGCTTTTCAGCAACCTACCAAGTCTTAAGGTTTTAGTTCTTAGACTAAAGGCAAGCGGATGGCTGGCATACCGCTCGCGTTTACGGTGGAGATTCTTAAGAGCGGGAGCGCCAAGTCATCGAGGTTTCGTGGCACGGAACCTCATTTCCGGCCGGTTGTGTTAACCTTCCCCACTCGGCGCATTAGTCGGGCGACCGAGCCCATTCCTGTATTCCCCGGAGAACCGCATGCAGCATTCTTTCGGCGCGCTTATCACTCGCAATACAATCTTCGTCGCTTTCGCGATTGCCATTTTTCTTCCTTCCGCACGACCGGTGCAAGCCGGCAGTAAGGCGGGCGCGGAAACGGATGTGAACAACAGCGCTGCGGCACAGTATTGCGTAGAAAAAGGTGGCGAAGTCGATCTTCGCGAGCCTTACTTCAATACCAACGACGTTGAGCAGAACTGGCTGCGGCTGTCACGGGTCACGCTATTTTTGCAAGTTCACCTCCAAGAAAGACGGTTCGCGAATTCATGTGCTGCTCTCCACTCTGTATGCGGATACGCCGACGATGGCGGCGCTGGCTTACTATGCCAAGGTGCCGTTTAACGGGCAATGCAATGGCAATCCGGGGTCGTGCTACTGCTCGCAACTGGGCGGCACAGACCTCTTTGGCGGGGTGAACCTGAACGGGGGCGGCTGGGTGCAGAAGTCGGATCCGATTGATACCTCTCTCGAGGCATGCATCTTTCCCGATCTGTCGAGCATTGATTCCTGGGGATTGACGTATCACCAGTTTGGCACGGTGCGCGGCAAGAATCTGGAAAAGGTTCTGCGCTATCCGAATCCGTACAGGAAATAGGAATCTGGTCTTAAGGTATTAGGTCTTTGGTCTTCGGTGTTAGGTGTTTGGTCCTTCTTTAGCCGGCTTGTGCGGATGGTAGTTCGGGCGCGACCTTTTCTCCCTGCGCGTGTTCTCCCTCCGGATCGCGGGCTACGACCCAGGCGATGACCAGCGAAATGAGCATCATAATCGCCGCCAGATACCAGGGAGCGCCGGGCAGGTTGATGCGCGGGGGAGATGAAGTAGGCGAAGGTCAGGGAAAAAATGCCCGGACCGAACAGCATGGCGACGCCGCGCAGGGAGGCTAAAGCGCCTTGCAACTCTCCTTGTTCGGAGGGTGAAACGCGGCGGGTCATCAGGGACTGGGAAGTCGAACTGGCCAGCGTCCACAGAGAATTAACCGGGATGGCGATGAGAAACCCGACCGGAGAGGGCCAGCCGAACATGAAAAATCCCGCAGCAGCGAAAGCGAGACCGAGGAAGAGCGTGCGGCGGTCTCCGAGGCGGGCGACAATCGGGCCAACCGAGGCGTAGGCGGCCATGGAGGCGACGCCGATAATCGCGAGCGAGATGCCGACCATGCGCGGGTTCCAAGCATAGCGGTAGACCACGTACAGGACATAGACGGTCACGTAAATTTCGTGAACCACGTAGCCCAGGAAATTGACGGTGGCGAGGCCGAACAATTCGGCGTGGGAACGGAGCAGGCGCAAGGCTCCGATGGGATTGGCATTCTGCCATTGAATTTTGCCCTGACGGCGCTCCAGGGGCAGCGATTCCGGCAACACCAGTGCGCCATAACAGAAGTTCACCAGGCTGCACACACCTGCGACCCAAAACGGCAACCGGGGATTATGCATGCCGAGCCAGCCACCGATGGCGGGGCCGAGGATGAATCCCGCGCCGAAAGCCGCTCCCAGAAGGCCGAAAGCCTTGGAGCGCTTTTCGGGCGCGGTCACATCGCTGATGTATGCGGTGGCGGTGGGGATGCTGGCGGAGGTTAGTCCGGAGAGAATGCGCCCGAGAAAGAGCCAACTGATCGAGGGGGCGAGGGCCATCACCATGTAGTCGAGCGCCAATCCGAAGTTCGAGAGTAAGACGACGGGGCGACGTCCGAAGCGGTCCGACAAGAGCCCGAGCACGGGAGCGAAGACGAATTGCATGAGGGCCCAGGTGGTGGTGAAGAGGCCGAGGTATTCGGAGGCGCGGGCGGTGTTGCCCTGGAGGAAATCGGAAATCAGCTTGGGCAGCAGGGGCGCGACGATGCCGAAGGACAGCATATCGAGCAGCACGGTGACGAAGATAAAGCCGAGGGCTGCGTGACGTTTAGTGAACATACGAGTTCCTCGCGGGCGGTGAAATGGAATCGAGCATGCACCATCACGCGCCGGGAGTCAAAGTGCCTGGTGCGCGGCGAAAAAAGTCAGTCACAAACGACGAGAGACCGCCTTGCCGGTAGGAAGGCGAAACCGGGCAGGTTATATTTTTCTTCGACATTAAACTTCTGCATTTAACTTCGGGATTTCGCGTCGCGGCTTTATTGTCCGGCGCGAATCGGCGAGATGACGAGGTGGCTCGAGGTACGACTCTTGCTTTCGCCTTTATCGTGCTGATAGAGCAGCGATAGAGCGCCGTCCCCGGCGGTGGTTGCGCCGGCGAGTTCCGCGGCCAAGCCCTGATAGGAGCGGCCGATTTCATGATTCCCCTGCAAGGCCACCGGACTTCCTTTGTCAATCGCGGGGCCGATGATCTGGAAATTGTTAGGCACCTTCCAGAGCACTTTGCAGTTGGTGGCTTTCTCGACATCTTCGTCGGTAAAGCCGGGAATTTTCTTGTAGCGGTTGAGCACGATGCGCAGACGATCGCGGCCGGCTCCATCCTGAAGAAAAGCGTGGACGCGGCCGGCGCTCCAGAGGGAAACGACATCGGTTTGCGCGACCATGAGCACCGCGTTCGAGAGGTCGCAGATCATCTGCACGGTGCCATCCATGCGGCCCGAGCAATCGAGCACTACAAAGTGATACTGGTTGACGAGGAGATCGAACAGGCGGGCGAGTTCCGACCCGGTGGGCACCGCGCCATGGGGTTGCTGCGCGCCCGCGAGCAGATGCAGACCGTTGCGATAGGGCGTCATCAGGCCATCGAGCAGCGAACCATCCATGCGATGGAGGTTCTGCAAGGCATCGATCAGGGTGAATTGGGGACGCAGATTCAGTTGCAGGGCGGCGTGGCCAATGGGAGCGAAATCCACGAGCACGACGCGGCCATGCGCCTCCTGCAAGGCGACGGCGGTATTGACGGCAGTGGTGGTGGCGCCGACTCCGCCTTTGGCATTTAGAAAAGTGAAGACGCGGGCTTTGCTGGAGCTGCGTTGCGAGCGGCTCAAAGTCGCGGAAAATCGAGTGAAGGCCTCTACCAGGGACTCGCGGCTGGCGCTGCGGTCGAGAAACTCGCGCGCTCCGGCGCGCATGGTGGAAACGATGTTCGCGGGCTGGCTCATATCGCCCACGGCAAAAATCGTAATTTCAGGAATGCTGCCGTGGATGAGTTCGATGGCTCGAATGGCGCGCTGGGGATTATGGGGATCGATGTCGACGAGCACAACTTCCACCCGCTGATCCTGCAACTGGCGCAAAACGGCGTCGCTCGGGCCGGGAGGGAAGCCGACGTGGCTCAAAACAGTCCGCGCCAGGTTGGTGCTCTCGACACGGCTTTGCAGAACGACGGATTGTTCGCGATCTTCGGTGAGAAGAGCGACAGCGATCCCGGGCATGATTCGATTCTCTGTCTTCATGGCTATGCTACGAACTTCCAGCGCCGGGACCAAATGACCTTCGTAATCAAAGCGAAGTTCGCGAAATTAGCGAAATTCGGAGCGAACTCGGCCGCGAAATTCGGAGCGAAATTCAGAGCGAACTCCAGACAAAAGGCAGGTCGCCTGGGATTATTCTCGTGGGGGCAAGAAAACCGGCAGGCTGCTGGTTTGGATAATTGTAAGGCAAAGTCCGGCGCTTGAGAAGAAGGAGAAGGGCGTGATTTTGCGGCGGTCAGCGCGGGCCAGCCGAAGAGACCTAGCGCGGGACCGCCCCCGCCGGACTGGGTGTGGAAACCCGAACGAAGTGCAGGGTGGAAGCGTCCGGGGGCAGGTAATCGTAGGAGTAAAGCTGCACGGCAATGCCGTTGCGATGGCCATCGCCGCCGGGGACGGCGCGGGACACGCGGCCACGGCAGCGCACCGGCATGTTTTCCCCGAGCGTAATTTCCGACGGCATGGTGAAGGTAAGTTCCACCATCGCGCCCTGGCGCAATTCAGCCTCGGCGTAGAGAAAAATCCCACGGCTGCTGAGGTCCTGGATAAATCCCGAGACGGTTCGTCCATCAAAGTGAATGGTCAACGGCTGGTGCACTTCAAAACGCTGCGCGCCTCGGCGCTCAAGACGATTCGGAGATGTGCTCATGCTTCACCCTTTCGAAGACCGGCGTCTGGCATCGCTAGACCTTTCGACTGTAGCGCGAATCCAAGTGGTGGGGAAGTTCCAAATAGGACACATCCCGGAGCTGTGGAAAACTGTCTATAAAGTAAACAGCGTAGCCGCGCCGGTTGCTCCGATAGGCGGGATGTGAAAAAGTTCTTATAGAGGCCCGCAAGCCTGCACAGGATGAAAGAGGATAAAAATTCCGCAACCGCCGAAGGCGGCGAGGGGCATGGCAAGTCCGCGCCGCGCTGGGCCAGCACGCTGCGCGCCCTGCGCCACCGCAACTTCCAGCTTTTCTTCAGCGGACAACTGATTTCGCTGACCGGCACGTGGATGCAAAGCGTAGCCCAAGCGTGGCTGGTCTACCGTTTAACGAAGTCGCCGCTGCTGCTCGGGAGCGTTGGCTTCGCTAGCCAGTTTCCGGTCTTTGTGGTCGCCCCATTTGGTGGCATCACGGCGGACCGGGTGAATCGGCAGCGTCTGGTGATTGCCACCCAAGTGGCTTCGATGCTGCTGGCCGCGATTCTCGCCTGGTTGACGCTGAGCGGGCGGGTGCAGGTGTGGCACATCTTTGTGCTGGCGGGATTGCTCGGAGTGGTGAACGCGTTCGATATTCCCGGGCGGCAGTCCTTCCTGGTGGATATGGTGGGCAAGGAAGATCTGATGAACGCCATCGCCTTGAACTCCTCCATGTTCAACGGGGCGCGCGTGGTGGGGCCGGCGGTGGCGGGCATTCTGGTGGCGAGGATTGGAGAGGGCTGGTGTTTTGCAGCCAACGCCATCAGTTACATCGCGGTGATTGTGGGACTGCTGCTGATGCGGGTGCGGAGCGTGCGGCGGGTGGGAAGTGGTTCACCGCTGCAGGATATTATCGAAGGTTTTCGCTGGGTCAGCCGGACGCGGATCATCCGGGCGCTGCTTCTGCTGATTGGACTGGTCAGCCTGGTGGGGATGCCCTACACCGTGCTCATGCCGATCTTCGCGGACAAGATTCTCCACGGCGGGGCGCGCGCGCTTGGCATCTTGATGGGCGCGACGGGAGTGGGGGCACTGTTTGGGGCGCTTACGCTGGCGGCCAAGACGGGAGTGAAAGGCCTGGGGCGCTGGATCACGATCACATGCGCAACTCTGGGAGTCAGCCTGTTTTGTTTTGCATTCTCTACTTCGTTCTGGTTGTCGGCCGCGTTTTTGTTGCCCGCGGGATATTCCATGATGTTGCAGATGGCGTGCTCAAACACGCTGATCCAGAGCATGGTTCCCGACCAATTGCGGGGGCGCGTGATGGCCCTCTATTCCATGATGTTTATGGGCATGGCGCCTTTCGGAGCCTTCTTCGGAGGAGCCCTGGCACACAGGATTGGCGCACCCATCACGGTTGCGGTAGGTGGCGTGGCGTGCGTGCTCGGCGCCATCTGGTTTGAACGCGCGCTTCCCGAGCTGCGCATAGAAGCGCGGCGGCTGATCATCGCGCAAGGCTTGGCGGGAGGGGAACCGGAGCAGGAGTTGAACGCGCAGCCGGTGGAAGAGTGAGGATGTCGCTCTCCGTGCGTGCTTAATTCACCAGTCCACGCTGCCGCAGGAATTCCCTGACCACCGCCGTCGGGTCGCGATGCTCTCCATCGACCGCGTAGTTCAGGCGGCGCATCTGGTCGTCGTCGATCGCTCCCGCGAGGGCGCTGAGGGCTGCGCCGACTTCGGGGTGGGCTTTTAACATCTCCCGGCGCATGACGGCGACGGCCTGGTAGGGCGGGAAATAATGGTGGTCGTCCTGAAGCACAAAAAAATCCAGTGCTGGGATCAGGCCGTCGGTGTTGTTGCCGGCGATGATGTCGACTTGGCGGTCTTTGAGGGCGCGGGTGATGAGGCCTAGGTCCATGATGCGAGGGGCTTCGGCGAAGCGCAGGCCGTAGCTGGAGACGAGGCCGGGGTAGCCGTCGGGACGCTCCATGAATTCGTAGCCGAAGCCGGCGCGCCAGCGGGGAGTGAAGGCGGCGGCCTGGGAAAGAGTGTGGAGCTGTAAACGGCGGGCGTCCTCGCCTCGGATGACCATGGCAAAAGTGTCGTCGAATCCGAGCGGCGGAGAAAGCGCGAGGTCGAATTTTTCTTTATAGGCCTGCTGCACTCGCCGAAAAACCTCTTGCTTGTCGTTGCCGGGCTGCTGCTTGAGGACGGCGGTGAGGGCGGTGCCTGTGTATTCCGGATAGAGATCGATGCGGCCGGCGAGAATTGCCTGCTGGCAGATAAAAGTTCCCGCCAGATAAAAGCGGCGCTCCACGGGCAGATGCGTGCGCGCTTCGATGATTTGCGCGAAGAGTTCACCGAGGATGAGTTGCTCGGTGAAATTCTTGGACCCGACGACGATGCGATTGCGGTTGCGCTGACAACCAGTGACCGGCAAGAGCGGCAGGATAAGGCAAAGGGTGAGAATGATGCGCTGCGCCACCCATCGCGGTAGCGGGTGCCGGCGGCGCAGGTCGAGTTTGAAATGGGGGCTCACGATTTCGCGCGCAGCGTGCCCAAGCGCTGCTCCAGTCTTCCCAGGCTAAAGTCGGCGGCGAGCGCGAGCAGAGCGGCGGGGACGGCTCCCGCCAAAATAACGTCGTTATTGACCATGGCGAGCCCGCGAAAAATAAACTCGCCGAGTCCGCCCGCGCCGATGGCGGCGGCGATGGTCGCCAAGCCAATCGAGAGCACGGCTGCGAGGCGCACGCCGGCGACGATGACTCCGGAAGCGAGCGGCAACTCCACCTGGAACAGCAGTTGACGGCCCGTCATGCCCATGGCGCGGCCAGCCTCAACCACGGCTGGATCGACGCTTCGGATGCCGGCATAAGTGTTGCGGATGAGCGGCAAGAGTCCGTAGAGCGCCAAGGCCAGAATGGCAAGGCGCCCGGCGCGCTGGCCAATCCAGGGCGCGGGAAGCAGAAAACCGAACAAAGCCAGACTCGGTATGGTCTGAATGATGTTTGCGCCGCCGAGCACCACCTTGCTGAGTTGTGGAACCCGGGTAATGATAATGCCGAGCGGGATCCCGACCACCGCCGCCAGCGCGGTGGCGACTCCCGCCAAGGTGATGTGCTCGATTGTAAGTTCCATTACCTGGTACCGGTTGGTGATGATGAAATGCAGGAAATTCATGCTTAGCACCTCGTGTTGCTGCGCCCCCTAAGTGGCTTCCGGCGAGCCGGAGAAGGCTTCGACGTAAGCTCGCACCAGGGGATGCGGGGAAAGGGAAAAATCGGCCACGGGAAGAAGGACGATTAAGCGTCCGGCTTCGAGCAGCGCGATGTGATCGGCCAGCAATAGAGCTTCGCGCAGGTCGTGGGTAACAAAAACGACGGTCTTGCGCAGACGCCGCTGCAGGGCGCGAAACTCTTTCCGCATTTCCGAGCGAGTGATCGGATCGAGCGCGCCAAAGGCCTCGTCAAGAATCAAAATCGGCGGATCGGCCGCGAGGGCGCGGGCGACACCGACGCGCTGGCGCTGTCCTCCGGAGAGCTGAGTTGGGTAGCGGGCGGCCAGTTCTTCGGGCAAGCCAACGGTGTGGAGCAGTTCGCGAACACGCTCCTGCACGCGCGGCCGCGCCCAATTTTCAATGCTGGGCACCAGCGCTATGTTGCGGGCGACGGTGAAGTGGGGGAACAACCCACCATCCTGAATGACGTAGCCGATGCTTCGCCGCAAGGCGATAGGATCCCACTCCGAGGTACGGCGTCCCTTCACACGCACCTCGCCGGCGGTCGGCAGCAGAAGCCGGTTAATCAGCTTCAAGGTAGTGGTTTTGCCGGAGCCGCTGCGGCCGAGCAGCACCAGCGTTTCACCCTGCTTTACGGATAGGACGAGGTCCTGAAGCAGCGCACGTCCGTCGCAATGGAACGAGGCGTGATCGAATTCGATGGCGAGCTCCGGGCTGGCGGTGGCTGTCATGGTCCATTACGCGGGGACACGCGCCCTCTCCCGGCCACACCCGGCGCGGTTCGGCATGCTGGCTGGCGCAGGCGGGTTAGGAAGCGATGCTGCCACACGGGTTCGACCCCATACGATAAGCTGCGTCGGGCAAGCCGGTGATGCGTATTCCGCCGTGCCCCTGGTGGCGAATATTGAGTCCGATGAGGAGCGCGGTGATCTGTTCGACGATGCGGGCGTTCTCCAACTTGCCGCCGTCAATGGCGCGCACTCGGCGAATTTTGGCGGCGAGGTCGAGAACGATCTGGGTGGCATTTGGGTCGTCGGCGCAGACGATGACATCGCAATCGACTTCTTCATCGAGACGATTCAGCACGTCCGCCGAAACATTCTGAAAGGCGGCCACGACCGAGACACCCTTCGGCACCAGTTCCGCGGTCTGCTGCGCGGCTGAACCCTGCCACACTCCCAAAGTGCGGCTGGCGCGGCCGCCGATGCTGGCGGCGAGCGGGACGGTGGCATCGATCAAGATGCTGCCGGGACGCAACGCGGGCTTCAGTTGCTTGAGCAGGGCGGCTTGCCCTTCGAAAGGCACGGTGAGCAGCAGCAGATCGCTGGCGGCACAGGCCGCCGAATTCTCCATGCCGGAAACCTGCGCGCCCGCGCCCACTTTCTGACGGATGGTATCCGCGGTTTGGCGGGCGCGCGCCTCATCCCGCGAGCCGATGATTACAGTTTCTCCGGCGAGAGCCCAGCGCAGGGCTAGTCCGGCGCCTGCCGGGCCGGTGCCTCCGATGACGGAGATGGCGCGGCTCACGCGAACTCCGCGGCGGCCGCGTTTTCCAGAAAAGCGGGGGATGAAACCGGCAATTTAATTTGCATGCGCGAGTATTTCGTATTGCGCTCGGCTGGGATGCGCCCGGCCTCGAGAATCAGGGCCTGAAAATCTTCGGGACTGGTGTACTGCCCGGCGCTGGCTCCGGCTTCGCGTGAGATATTTTCTTCCATCAGCGTCCCGCCGTAGTCGTTGGCGCCGGCGTACAGGCAGAGTTGAGAAAGTTTGCGGTTCAGCTTCACCCATGAGACCTGGATGTTAGCGATGGAGCCCGCAAGGAGAATTCTGGCGAGCGCATGAATCTTAAGGTGCTCTGCGAGAGTGGGTCCGGAGCGCGCCAGTCCCTGCTGGAACAGAAGCGTGTTCTGATGGACAAAGCCGAGTGGGACGAACTCGGTGAAACCACCGGTTTCAGCCTGAATCTGCCGGAACAAAGACAATTGACGCACCCAGTGGTTGGGCGTTTCCATGTGGCCGTACATCAGTGTCGAGGTGCTGGTGATACCACAGGAGTGCGCCGTGCGGATGACCTCCTGCCACTTCGCCGAGGATAGCTTGTTGCGGGAGAGGACGTGGCGGACTTCGTCATCCAGAATTTCGGCGGCGGTGCCGGGCAAGGTATCCAATCCGTTGTCGCGGAGCATGGAGAGATAGTCGCGCAATGTCATGCCGGTGAGTTCGACGCCATAGACGATTTCCATGGGGGAAAAAGCGTGGATGTGCATGCGCGGCGTGGCTTTTTTTATGGCGCGGAGAATGTCGCGATAATAAAGCGGCGGCAGGCCGTGGGGCAGCCCCCCCTGGATGCAGACCTCAGTCGCGCCTACATCCCAGGCTTCTTTGGATTTGCGCCCCATATCCTCGAGCGAATGAAAATAAGAATCGGCCTCGCGGGGACCGCGGCTGAAAGCGCAGAACTTGCAGCCCACGAAACAGATATTGGTGAAATTGATATTGCGATTGACGACATAGCTGACGAGGTTGCCAACGAGGTCGCGGCGGAGGGTATCGGCGGCAACGAGAAGGGCGAGCAGGTTCGCGTCCTCGCAATTCGCCACGGCGTAGCGCTCAGACTCGTTGAGGCAGGCTCCATTTTGCCGGTCGAGGACACGCTCCAGGGCAGCGCGAATGGGAGCGGAGGCCTGAGGCGCGATTTGTTCCCAGGCGAGGGCGGGAAACTGTTCGAGTTCTGAATCTTGCAACGGCATAAAGTTCTCCGGTAGTACGTCTGCTTCTGCTACTCCGGTGGTTCGGGGGCCGGGTGACTGAGCCCCGATGGACGCATCATCGAAAGAGATCGTGTTTTGCGGGCCTGATCAGGGCCTTCGCTCCACCACTTCCCTTCCGGTAAGAATAACCTCGAATCAGGCATGCGGGCGTGCCCGCGAGTTTGCCGCACACCAGGCCGGCGGCACACGCGAGTTCGTCGGCGACTGCGTCGGTGGTAGCGTGCAAGGAATAGCCGTGCGGGTCGCGGCGTCCGCGATAGTCGATGAGCGGGCACATGCCGGCAACTCCGATCGCGACTTCGGTCAAACCTTCACGCCACGGACGTCCGAAGCTGTCGCTGACGATGACGGCGACCTCGATTCCGAGCTGCTTTTTCCACTCCCGGCGCAGACGTGCGGCGGAGCGGTCGGGGTCCACGGGCAAGAGCACGGCATGTTGTCCGCCATCGACGTTGGATACATCGACGCCGCTGTTCGCGCAGATAAAACCGTGGCTGGTTTCGGTGATGAGCACGCCATGTTGCCGGCGAACAATGCGACGGCTCTGGCGCAAGGCGAGTTCGCTGACCCGAGGGTCAAGGCCATAGCGCCGGGCCCAGGAATGGGAGGCGCGAGAGGGCTGGATATCAGCGAGCGCCACGGTCGCGCCTTCCGCCTTGGAAACCACTTTGTGCTTGACGACTACGATGTCGTTGTTCTGAAAACGCAGGCCGCTTTCTTGCGCGGCTTCCGCGATGCGGGCGCTTAGCGATTCCGCGGCGCGAATTTCTCCACTGACGGCGATGGGAATGATGCGCACCTCGCCGGGCGCGGGTCGGGCGGCCGGGCTAGCGTGGTTGGAGGCCATCTTCGTTCTGCTTCCACTCCTGCTCGGCTGGTGGGAAAACGTTTCGCCGGGTTAAGTGCCAACTGCGCACGAGCTTCTGCGAGTGCCGATTTCCGGCGGCGGCGGCCAACTCGAGAAGATCTTCGGGACGATCGACATCACGGGCAATTCCGGGGAGTGTGACGACGATACATGGAAATCCGGCTGCGTTCGCCGCAGCCTGGTGCGGGAGAAAGCTATCGTTGCCGAAGCGCAGCGGGAATAAATCCGCGGGCGAGCGCCAGACGGCGTTCGTGCCGTGCCCGGCCGCATCCGGCACAAGCACGGTGCCGCTCGTATGGGGAGCGCAGCTCACGATCTGGTGCAGTTCCGAAGCATCGATCAAGGGAATATCCGCCGGTATTACGAGACTGCTTTTAGCGCCGCGCTGGCGGCACGAAGTGGTGGCCATTTCGATGGCGGCGGTCTCTCCCGAGTTGTCGTCGACAATCACCTCAAAGTGAAAGCGCGCGGCGAGATCACGGGCAAAGGAGTCGCTGGTGACGATGGCCACGGGCGGGCAGCCCGGCCAATCGGCCAAAGTTTGCAGCACGTCCTGGCACATGGCTTGCGCGAGGGCGAAACGCTCCGGGGGAGAAAGGACGCTCGATAAGCGCTGTTTTGCGCCGGTGAGATTCTTGACGGGAACGAGAATCATACCGGCTCCGCTGCGGCCTGGCGGGAGGGGAGTGCCCGGGCGGCCGCGACGACGCTGCTGGCCAGAGCGATTCGGTCTTCCCCGGTGCGCATGATGGTTGGGGTGACATGTATTCCCACGACGTCCCCGTTCAGGTCGCGCGCTGCCTCGGCATCCTGCGAATCGACGACTAGGAGGTCGAGGAAGTCGCGATAGAAATCGGCGACGCCGGCGATGGAGACCGCGAAACCTTGCGCCGCGAGAAGCGCTCCGGCGGGTCCGGTCACGGCGGCGCGGCCAATAATCGGACTTACCGCAGCCACCGGGGAGTGGGTGTCATTGAGGGCCTGGCGAATTCCGGGGATGGCGAGAATAGGAGCGATGCTGGTGACGGGATTACTGGGCGCGAGCATTACGATTTCGGCCGACCGGATGGCCTCGAGCACGCCGGGCGCTGGCGTCGCTTCGGCTGCGCCGGAAAAGCGGACGGATAGGACAGGATCCTGAAACCGGCGCTGCACGAAATATTCTTCAAAGCTCAGTTCGCCCGCCGGGGTGAGGACTCTGGTCTCGACGGGCGTATTACTCATGGGCAGAATCCGCGACTGGATGCCGAATCTGGCCGCGATTTCGGAAGTGACTTCGGCCAGGGTCCTGCCTTCGGCCAGCAGTTTGGAGCGAAAAATATGGGTGGCAAGGTCGCGATCCCCGGCGTTGAACCAAGAGGGCTCGCCCAGTTGCCCCATGGCCTGGAGACAAAAGAAGGTTTCGCCTTTGACTCCCCAGCCGCGCTCCGGACTGATTTTGCCGGCGAGCATGTAGGCGATGGAGTCGGTGTCGGGAGAAACATACAATCCCCACCAGCGCAGGTCATCGCCGGTGTTGACGATGACCGTCAGCTCCTCAGGCGGGACGACGCGGCTGAGACCATCGACGAACTTTGCGCCGCCGGTGCCGCCGGTGAGAACGGTGATCATGGCGCCGTGCTTTCTCCCAAGGGGCGAGCGTAGCCCTCGGCGTCGGCGACCTGGCGCAAACGCTCCGCCAACAAAGCGCTTTGTGCGGCTGACTGTCTGGCGAATTCGGGGTAGACGGGGAGACGCCGGCGCAATTCGAATCCCTTGGCCTGGGTACGTTTTTGCAGGTCATGGAGATACGGCCAGGGCTTTTCCGGGTTTATGAAGTCCGGGGTGAGCGGCGAGACTCCGCCCCAGTCGTTGATTCCGGCATCGAGCAGATCGGCGTAGTGCGGGTCGGAGAGATTCGGCGGCGCTTGAATATTCATGGCGGGCATGAGCAGCCGGGCCACGGCTAACGTGCGCAACATGTCGTGACGATCGGGTTCGGGGCAGAGCGCCATGGGGGTTCCCGGCTTGGCGCGGAAATTCTGGACGATGACTTCCTGAATGTGACCGTACTCCTCATGTAAATCGCGGATAGCGATGAGGGCATCGACGCGCTCCTCCAACGTTTCGCCAATTCCGATCAGAATTCCGGTGGTGAAAGGAATCTTCCTTCGTCCCGCATGTGCAATCACGCGCAGGCGTTTGGCGGGATCTTTGTCGGGGGCATTGTCATGAGCGGCGTTTTCAGCCAGCAGGCGCGGGCTGGTGGTCTCGAGCATCAGACCCATGCTGGGGGAGACGCGCGCCAGCCGATCCAGCCACTCCGCGCTCATGAGGCCGGGGTTGGGATGCGGCAGCAGCCTCGATTCGCGCAGGACTTTTTCGCACATGGCTTCCAGATAGTGCAGCGTGGACTTGTAGCCAAAGCGGCGCAGAGTGTCGCGCATCTCGGGAAAAAGCAGCTCGGGCTTGTCTCCCAGGCTGAACAAGGCTTCGGTGCACCCCATGCGCTCGCCGGCGCGGACGACCTCCATGACTTCATCGGGAGACATGGTGTGAGCGCCGACCTGGCCGGGATCACGGCGGAAGGTGCAGTAGCCGCAGTAGTCGCGGCAGAGATTGGTGAGGGGGATAAATACCTTGCGCGAATAGGTGACGACTCCGGGCCTGCAATGGGCGCGAGCGGCTTGCGCGGCGCAGAGCAGAGAGGGCAGATGGTCATCGCTTTGGCGCAGCAGGCGGTTTGCGGATTCGCGGGAGATGGGCGGCGCGTTGGGGTTTGCCAACTCCCTTGGGGGCGCATGCGATAAAAAGGAGGAACAGAGCATGGGTTGTACTTCGGCGCGCATTTTCTCGACAGCGTTATTTCGACGGCTTCATTTCGACAGCGTCATTTCAAGAGCTTTATTTCGGCCACTTCATTTCGACATCAGGAGCTTGGCAATAGTTGCTAGCTGCATGTTCGAAGTGCCTTCATAGATTTTGCCGATTTTCGCGTCGCGCCAGTATTTTTCCACGGGATAGTCTTTCGTAAAGCCGTATCCGCCGTAGACTTCGATGGCCAGCGAGGTGACGCGCTCGGCCACCTGGGAGGTGAAGAGCTTGGTCATGGCGGCTTCTTTCACGAAGTTCACTCCGGCATCTTTCATGCGGGCGGCATTGTAGACCATGAGACGGGCAGCTTCGATTTCGGTGGCCATCTGCGCGATCTGAAACTGAACGCCCTGAAATTCGGAGATAGGCTTGCCGAACTGGGTGCGCTCCTGGGCATATTTTGATGCACACTCCCACGCGCCGCGGGCTACGCCTAGCATTTGCGCGCCGATTCCGATACGGCCTTCGTTCAGGGTTTCGATGGCGATTTTGTATCCCTTGCCCACCTCGCCAAGGACGTTTTCGCCCGGCACTCGACAGTCTTCGAGGATCAACTCGCAGGTGGAGGAGGCGCGGATGCCGAGTTTGTCTTCTTTTTTGCCGACGGTGAAGCCAGGGAAGTTCTTATCCACCAGAAATGCGGTGATGCCTTTGTATCCCCGGGAGGCGTCGATGGTGGCGAACACGATGAAGAGTCCGGCTTCCTTGCTGTTGGTAATCCAGAGTTTGCGGCCATTGAGAACGTAGTCGCCGCCGTGGAGTTCGGCGTGGGTTTGCAGGGCAAAGGCGTCAGAGCCCGACGCCGCCTCGCTTAAGGCGTAGGCGCCCACGGTGTCAGTGGCCATCTTCGTCAGGTAGCGCTGCTTCTGTTCGGCGGTGGCCCAGCGCAGAAGGGCATTGGCGACCAGCGTGTTTTGCACGTCGACGATTACGCCAGCCGAAGCGTCGGCACGCGAAAACTCTTCAACCGCGAGGATGGCCTCAAAGAATGTTCCGCCAGCGCCGCCGTATTGCTCGGGAATTTCAATGCCCATCAGTCCGAGTTGGAAGAACTGGTCCAGGAGGGCGTGGTCGAAGACGGCCGTTTCGTCCATTTCGCGGGCCAGGGGACGAATCTTGTCATCGGCAAACTGGCGGACGTTGTCGCGGAACAGGATCTCGTCGTCGGTGAGCGTGGTGAGCGGGGCGGGATGGGCTAACTGCAGAATTTCCGGCATCAAGATACCTCATCTCCGCGGCCCGGCAGGGCGAGGCCGGCGGAGATGAGAAATTGTAGCAGCAGGACAAAGACAATCAGGAAGAAGGCAATAAAGATTGAGACCAGTCCTCAGACCCGAAACATAGTGGTGCAGCTTCGGTTTTCGGGCAAATAGCCGGCCTGTCGGAGGTCTTACTTTTTATGTCGGTGTAACACTTTGAAAGGAAAAGACCTCCGCAAAGCCGCGACAGTCAAGGTAAAATTGGATGTTTGTCGCAGGGGCGCGCCATGTTGCCGGGACCAGCCAAAACATTGCGTTTGATCAAGTTTGGCGAAGCTTTCGAGTTCGATTCCGTTTCCTTCCGACTGTGCCGCGCAGGCGGCCATTGAAGCTGGAACGGATTTCGCTCGAACTTCTGCTTTTGCTCATCGAGCAGCGCGGGCAAACTGGTGACGCGGGAGCAGATCATCCAAAGGATCTGGAGTGACGGTGTTTTCCTCGATACCGATAACAGCATTAATGGGGCGATGCGGAAGCTCCGTCGCGCCCTGCGGGACGATCCCGAACAACCCCGATTCATCCAGACCATTACGGGCAAGGGATACCGCTTTATAGTGGAAGTGATCGACGCGGAACGGTCGGCCGAACGAGATTCGGAAAGGGAGTTCGAGTTGCAGGAGGATTCCGGCTTGCCTGGTGTCGAGCTTCAGGTCCGGCGGCCGCCGTCTACAGCCGGCGGAGCGGGGGCGCGACCGATGGCTCAGGTCGCGATCGTACTGCCGTGCCCAAATATGGCTCTGGTCCTTCATCTGAATAAGCTGCGCCGGGATGCGGCACCCTGTCGGCATCTCGGCGCACGCTTCCCTCAATCACTTACTGCACTCCCAACTCCATGCCAATCTCCTTCAGCGGTTCCTCGGTGTGTTTGTAATGCATGACAGAGGTGCGGGCGATCACACCCAGATGAGCGGCATCGAGATTCCCCAACTGGCTGATCATTTCCTCGGTGCTTCCTTTCGCAAACCTGACGGGAGACGACGGGGAGGATTATTTCAGCGACGGCCATGTGCTGACGCTGCAAGCGGAAATTGCCCAGGAGGTGGCGCGCCAGATCCAATTAACCTTCGCGAATCGTCCGGAAAACGCCTCGCGCCAGGCGACGCTCGCTCCCAACGCCCTGCAGGCGTACGACCTCTATCTCAAAGGCCGCTACTTCTGGAACAAACGGACGACCCTGGCTTCCAGCAGGCCATTGAATATTTCCAGCAGGCCATCGGCAAGGATCCCACCGACGCGCGTGCCTCTGCTGGTCTCTCGGATTCCTACGCACTCCTCAGCGGCCACTCGCTGACCCCGCAAAGCGAGACGATGCCCAAGGGCGGGCGGCGGCGCTCAAGGTGGTGCAACTCGATGACTGGCGGAAGCGCACACTTCTCTCGCACTGGTTACGGAGAACTACGATTGGGATTGGCAAAAAGCGGAGAAGGACCGCACCCAACACATCGGGCCGGACGCCATGATGGGGGCCTATGTTGGAATGGGCAAGCGGGAGGAATCATTCGACTGGCTGGAAAAGGCGTACGAGGACCACTCCAATTCCCTGACCGGGCTGAAGGTGAACCCGGCTTACGATTGGCTGCGCCCGGACCCGCGCTTCCAGGAGTTGATGCGCCGGGTGCGACTGGCTCCGTAATGCAGCTATTTCGGCGCTAAATCGGCTACCGTCAATTGATCCGCAGTGCGCAATTCGGGGAAGAGCCACGCCCAGGTGGCGATGACGAGAAGGGTTCCAACTCCGCCGAGAACCACGGCGGGCACGGTTCCGAACCACTGCGCGGTGAGGCCTGATTCGAACTCGCCCAATTCGTTGGAGACGCCTATAAACAGGAAATCGACGGCGTTCACGCGTCCGCGCATTTCGTCCGGGGTCGCGACCTGAACCAGGGTGGCGCGAATGATTACGCTCACCATGTCCGCAGCGCCGGTGAGGAAGAGTGCCACCAGGGAGAGAACCAGGCTATGGGAGAGTCCGAAGGCGATGGTCATCACGCCAAATGCGGCGACGCTCAAAAGCATGGTCAGGCCAGCGCGGCGGCGGATGGGCCAGTGAGCCAGAGCGATGGCCATGGGAGCTGCGCCGACGCCCGGGGCGCTGCGCAATAAGCCCAATCCCCAGGGGCCGGTGTGGAGAATTTCGCGGGCGTAGATGGGCAGCAGCGCGACGGCGCCACCCAGCAGCACGGCGAACATATCGAGCGAGATGGAGCCGAGAACAAGTTTCTTATCCCAGATGAAGCCGAACCCCGCGAAGACCGTGCGTAGGCTGACCGGCTCTTTGCGGGCCAAAGCGGATTCCTGCGAGATGGGCAGGGGATGAATCCGCAGGGTCAAAATGCCGGAGACAATGGAAATAGCCAGGGCAATGAAATAGACGCCATCCGGGCCGCGCAAAAGAGCATAGGCAATGCCACCGATCGCCGGACCGGCAATGGTGGCGACCTGAAAGGCGCTGGCATTCCAAGCTACGGCGTTGGAGAAATGTTCCTCGGGGACGAGTTGCGGGAGCAGGGCGCGGCTCACTGGAAAATTAAAGCTGCGAAAAATTCCAAGAAGGACCAGGACGAAGTAGATGGCGTGCACCGATCGCGGGGCGCGCCAACTGATGGCGAGCAGGAGAGCGGAACAGAGGCCGAATCCGCCATAGCACCACATCAGCAAATGGCGGCGGTCGAAGCGGTCGGCGGCGTGTCCTGCAAAAAGGAAAAGAACGAGGCCGGGGAGAAATTGAGCGAGTCCGACGTAGCCGAGATCGATAGGGCGCCGGGTGATTCCGTAGACCTGCCAGGCCACGGCGACAGACTGCATTTCGAGGGACAGGACGATGAAGAAACGCGCGAAGGTGTAGGCGACGAAGTTGGGGTGGGTGAAGGCAACTCTCCCCTCAAGACGGGGGTCTCTGGAAGTGAGCATGTTGTATTACTTTGCCATAAACCCACGAGTTTTACGGACGGCGACGGTTGATCAGCGAGGCGACATAGCCGGCGCCGAATCCGTTATCGATGTTGACGACGCTGACGTTGGAGGCGCAGGAGTTCATCATGCCGAGCAGGGCCGCCAGGCCCTCGAAGGCGGCGCCGTAACCGATGCTGGTGGGAACGGCGATCACGGGCACGCCGACCAATCCGCCCACCACGCTGGGCAAGGCGCCTTCCATTCCGGCGCAAACGACGATCACGCGGGCACGGGAGAGATGGGCGCGGTGCGCGAGCAGGCGGTGGATGCCGGCGACTCCACGTCGTAGATGTGCTGCACGTTATTTCCCATCATTTCGGCGGTGATCACGGCTTCCTCCGCCACGGGAATATCGCTGGTTCCGGCTGAGACCACGAGGATGACACCCTTGCCGTATTTCCTGCGATCGCGCTTGATCACTATGGCCCGGGCCAGGGGGAAATATTCGGCCTTCTTCACGGCGGCGGCGACGGCGGCGTATTGTTCCTCGCTGGCCCGGGTTGCCAGTACGTTGCCACCGTGGGCGGCGAGGCGGATAAAAATGCCGGCCACCTGGAGGGGCGTTTTTCCCTGGGCGAAAATGACTTCCGGCATGCCCTGGCGCAGGGCGCGATGGTGATCGATCTTGGCGAAACCAAGATCCTCAAAGGGGAGGTGTCGCAGGCGCTCGACGGCATCGTCGGGCGACAGGCGTTTCTTGCGGACCTGGTCGAAGAGCTGGCGAAGGGCTGGTGAATTCAATTGGACCTCGGAAACGCGCACAACTGGTTGCGACGGGCGCGAGTTTTCAGCTTCCAATATTACCGGCGCAGCCGGAGGAATGGGTCTGTCGCGACGTGCGGTTTGGGGCTGGCACCGGCAATACGGTTGCCTTCCGGGAGACATTCAGGGAGACGAAACTCATTTTTTTCATAGATTTACGGGTATTACTCCAGTGGTTCTATGGCCTTCGGATAGATTGCCCCTGGGACGTACGCAACCTATAATCGGGTCACTCTGGTTCTGGATTCTCCGGCAGGTTCAGGTCCGCAGGCATGGGGGACTTGGTGTGCCCTGGGGCTGAACTGAAAACCGCATGAGGAAAAGCCTGCAAAACGCTGCCTTGTCCCCCCTCGCCGCGACCTTATTTCTAGTCACCATATATTCCGGGATGAGGGCGGCGGGTCAGTCGGGGAGCATAGCGGAGACGACGGACGAATCAGGGCGCAAGGTATTTGTAAACGGCGATGCACCGGCGACTGGGTCGTCCGCTGCTGCGTCATCCGCTCCCGGGTCATCCGCTCCTGGATCCAGAGCTAGAAATGCCGGCCGGGCGGGCACTCCGCTGGTCTACTGGAGCGTGACCGAACATCGTTATAAACCGGTGCCCACGAGTGGCGCCACGATGCGCGCGGCGCGATCGGCGGCTTCGGAAGTCAATCTCTATTTCGACAACCGGGAGCAGGCACGTCAATCGCTGAATGTCGGTTACACGCAACGGGATATCGAAGCGGCGATCGACCAGGCGGCTGTGCGGCATCATGTGGATGCCAGCCTGGTGAGGTCGGTGGTCAAGGTGGAGTCGAATTTCAATCCCAACGCGGTTTCGCGAAAAGGGGCGATGGGCTTAATGCAGCTGATGCCATCGACGGCGCGTTCGCTGAATGTTTCCAATCCTTTTGACCCGCAACAAAACGTCGATGCCGGGGTTCGTCATCTAAGAAAGCTGCTTGACAGCTATGGCGGCGATGTTCGCCTGAGCCTGGCGGCTTACAACGCGGGTGCGGGAGCGGTGGCGCGCAGCGCGGGCGTGCCGAACTTTAAGGAAACACAGAACTACGTTCGGCGGATTACGACGTTGTACAACGGGGGCGGAGTATCCCTGTTCAGCGGCCAAAGCGGGACTGCGTCGCACGACCCGGTCATAATGCAGCGGGATGCCCGGGGCATTCTGCGCATCAGCAACACCGATTGAGGTTGAGTTCCCGCCGTGGTAGCGGGAGAGTGGTGAGCGAGCCGGCAGGTCATGCGCCGGCGAATGAATCGATGAATCGGACCCAGGCTTCGACGACCCTAAGTCGAGACGCTCTGCGCTACGTCGCGGTGTTGTTATTTGCGCTGCTGCCGCCGGCCTGCGCCTGGGCTCGCGCCCACCACGGCGACGGCTGGGCCCGCCAGGAATTCGCCAAGGCGGATCGTATGCGCGAAGCGCTCAATGGCCGTCCGGCGGCGGAACGCACGCGCCACGAATATCAACACGTCATTGACTCCTACCGGCGGGTGTATTTCGGCTCGCCCGCGTCTTCCAAGGCGGATCCTAGCGTAGTGGCGACGGCCGAACTCATGGTCGAGATGGGACGGCGCTTCGACGACAATAAGATCCTGCGCGACGCCATCGAGCAATATCGCTTCTTGCGCAAAGAATATCCCGGCAGCAAATACCGCTTCGACGCCCTGTTCACCATTGGCGAAATTTATAAAGACGATCTCAACGACGCGGCGCAAGCGCGAATCACTTTCCAGGATTTCCTGCGTCGCTACCCGCGCAATCACCTGGCCGATGAGGCGCGGGCGGCGGTGAAAGCCCTGGATGACGAGGCCGAGGAGACGTCGCGCACAGCGCAGAAAGCGCCGCATAAGCCGCAGTCGCCGAAAGCGGTCGGGAACACAAAGTCCGAGGATGGCGGGGAATCCGCGAATAGCGCCGCCAGCGGACGCAGCACGCTGCCGCGAGTAACGGGCGTGCGGCACTGGTCCACGCCCGATTACAGCCGCGTGGCCATCGACGTGGAACAGGAAGTGAAATTCGGGTCGCAGCGCATCTCGAACCCGGATCGCATTTTTTTTGACCTGCGCGACACCAAACTGGCTTCGACGCTGGTGGGCAAGACGTTCGATGTGGACGACGGATTCCTGAAGAAGATCCGGGTGGCCGAATTTCAGCCGGGCCGGACGCGGATCGTGCTAGAAGTGGACAACCTGGCGAGCTACGATGCCTTCCTGCTGCCCGACCCCTATCGGCTGATCATCGACGTCCATGAGGCCGCTCATGGCAAAGACGACCACGGGAAGCGAACGCTGATGGCCAAAGGCGGCGCGACGGATGCGGCGGCGATTTTGCCGCCGTCTGACGACGAATCCAGCGCACTGCAAGGGGCGGCCAACGAGGAGGAGAAAACCGCGGCTCGGAAGCCACAGGCTGAATCCGGCAGGAAAAAAGAAGTAGCGCATTTTGCGAAATCGGGTCCGGTCGAAAGCGACTTGCCCGCCGACGATGCCGAGGCGGATTCCAAAGCGCCCAACGCCGCGAAGTCCAATGGGGTGGGAGTGATTAAGACGACGGTCGCGGTCAAGGGCTCAGACCGCCGGATTCCGAAAACCATTGTCGAAGCGGACGACAAAACTCCCTCGACGGTGGCTGTTCTGGAACCGGAAAAACTGCGTCCGGGTCTGAAGTCGGGCGGCACACCGGAGGCGACGTGGGACGTAAAGCCTGAAGCCGCGACAGAAGTGACGGCGGGCAAGAAAGCGGAGAGCAACGACGGCAGTGGGAAGTCGGCGAAATCGGCGTCGAACGGGTCTTCGGTATCAACATCGGCATCCACGTCCTCCGCGCGGCGAAGAAAAAAACGGTCCTCCAGTTCTTCCTCTGATTCGTCATCGACCTCTCCCCGTGCTGTTGCGGCGGTGCCGGACACGGGGGATTTACCGGGGGACGCTCGCACGGAGTCGCGGGAGGCTCGTCCGACGGCTACGGGGGACCGCTCCCTGACGCGCGCGCTGGGGCTGAAGATTGGAAAAATTGTGATTGACGCGGGCCATGGTGGCCATGACACGGGCACCATCGGCCCGAACGGCCTGTGCGAGAAAGATGTGGTGCTGGACGTGGCCAAGCGCCTGGGCCGTTTGCTGGAAACGCGACTGGGCGCGGAAGTGATTTATACCCGCAAGGACGACACTTTTATTCCCTTGGAGACGCGTACTGCGATCGCGAACCGGGAGCGGGCCGACTTGTTCATTTCGATTCACGCCAATTCCAGCAGCGATGCCGATGCCCGCGGCGTAGAAACCTATTATTTGAATTTCACTTCGTCTCCCGAGGCGCTGGAGGTGGCAGCGCGGGAAAACGCGGTCTCGGAGAAATCGATTCACGAATTGCAGGATCTGGTGAAAAAGATCGCGCTGAAAGAAAAGATCGAGGAATCGCGCGAGTTTGCCGGCGATGTACAGCATTCGCTATATGGAGGGCTGGCTTTGAACAGCGCCGGGGTTCGCGATCGCGGTATCAAGAAAGCGCCGTTCATTGTGCTGATTGGCGCGAATATGCCGTCGATTCTGGCGGAGATTTCGTTCGTTTCCAATCCCGCGGACGAGCGCAAAATGGAAACCGCGGAGCACCGGCAGCGTATCGCGGAATCGCTGTATCGCGGAGTTTCCCGCTATGTGAGCGGGTTAAACGGAGTGAAGGTCGCGAGCAAGATCGATAAGCCGGAAGGGCAATGACGGCGACGGCGAAGTCTTCGGAGACGCAAAGCATCGGCCTGCGCCTCAGTGGAAATCATGGGACGCGGTTTCCGCTTTTGTGATGTGGAGCGGGGAAACTTTTTCCGCCCGGATGTGAATGACGTTGTCCTGATTCTGCAAAATTCCCTCAATCATCAGGAAAGGCTCGGAAATCAGGAGGACGCGATTCTTCTGCAGGAGATCGGGAGCAACAATGGCATTGGCGATGCCGGTTTCATCTTCCAGACTCATGAACATCATTCCTTTGGCGGTTCCCGGGCGCTGGCGGGCGATCACGCATCCGCCAATTCGCAGGCGGCGTCCATTCGGCACACTCTTTAGATCGGAAGCGGAATAAATTCCCAGTCGCTTCATTTCTGCGCGGCGATACTGCATGGGATGAGGTCCGACGGTGAGCCCGGTGGCGCGAAAATCCGCCACCAGCCGCTCTTCCCGCGTCATTGCAGCCAGGGGAGAGTTTCCCTCCACGTCGGGAAGTTCATCGAGCAAAGGACCCGACCAGCGCACCGCCCGCTCCACTTGCCAGAGGGCATCGCGACGATGGAAAGACTTCTCAATACTTTCGACTTCACTGCTTCTGACTTCATTGAGCGCTCCAATCTCGGCCAGGGTGGTCAATTCATCCTTGCGCAACTCAGGAACGCGACGGGCCAGATCCTGCACGGAAGCAAAGGGAGCCAGGCTGCGTTCCCGAAGCAACGCCTGCGCCGCCGGTTCGTGCAGACCGCGGGCATAGTTCAACCCAATCCGCAGGGAGGGCGAATGGGGGATGGGGGAGGGCTGCAAGGTGCACTTCCAATCGGAGCGGGTCACATCCATGGGCAGAACTTTCAATCCGTGGCGCTGCGCATCCTTGACGAGGGTGGAAGGATGGTAAAAGCCCATGGGCTGATTATTGAGCAGGGCGGCGGTGAAGGCGCCTAGGTAATGGCATTTCAAATAGGCGCTGGCATAGGCGATTAAGGCGAAACTGGCGGCGTGGGATTCGGGGAATCCGTAAAGCGCGAAGGAAGTGATGGACTGAATGATCTGTTCCTGAGTTTCGCCGATGATGCCATTGCGGGTCATGCCGACGCGCAACTTTTCTTCAATCACTTTCATGCGCGCCTCGGAGCGTTTGAAACCCATGGCGCGGCGGAGTTCCTCGGCTTCGCCGCCGGTAAAGTTGGCGGTGATCATGGCCATGCGCAGCAGTTGCTCCTGAAACAGCGGCACGCCCAGGGTGCGGCCGAGGACGGTTTCGAGCGAAGGATGGGGATAGGTCACTTTTTCCCGGCCCTGCCGGCGCTTGAGAAAGGGATTGACCATGTTGCCCACGATGGGTCCGGGCCGTATGATCGCGACCTGCACGACGATGTCGTAAAAGCGCTCCGGCTTGAGGCGTGGAAGGCAGGCCATCTGCGCGCGGCTCTCGATCTGAAACATGCCGACGGTATCGGCTTTTTGCAGAGTGGAATAGACGACGGGATCGTCGGGGGGAAGGTGGGCGAGGTCGACGTCTACATGATAGTGATCGCGAATCAGTTGCAGAGAATCCTTGAGCGCGGCCATCATGCCGAGGCCGAGGAGATCGACTTTGATGATGCGCATGTCGGCGCAGTCTTCCTTATCCCACTGCACGACGACGCGTCCAGGCATGGAGGCGGGCTCCAGAGGCACGACGGAATCGAGACGCCCTTCACAGATGACCATGCCACCGGAGTGCTGGCCGAGATGGCGGGGCAGGTCCTGGGCGGCGAGGCAGAGTTCAAAATATTTGCGGATGCGGGCATGGGTCAGGTCGAGTCCGGCATCGCGCAGGCGGCGGTCGAGCGCGTCGTTTTCGTCCTTGAACTCCCAGGTGGCGACGGACGCCGAAATACGCTTCAGGGTGTCGTCATCGAAGCCCATCGCCTTGCCCATTTCGCGTGCCGCCATGCGGTTGCGATAGGTGATGACGTTGGCGGTCATGGCCGCGCCGCGCGGGCCGTAACGCCGATAGACGTATTGGATTACGCGCTCGCGCTCGTCCCCACTGGGCAGATCGAGATCGATGTCGGGCCACTCGCCGCGCTCCTCGGAAAGAAATCGTTCGAATAGCAATTCCATGCCGATGGGGTCGACGGCGGTGATGCCGAGCGAGTAGCAGACGGCGCTGTTGGCTGCCGATCCGCGGCCCTGCACCAGGATTTGCTGTTCGCGGCAGAAGCGCACCAGATCCCAGACAATCAGGAAATATCCGGCCAGGTCCAGGTTTTCGATCAAGGCCAGTTCGCGCTCGATTTGGCGGCGGGCACGCCGCTTGAGTTCGGCATCGGCACGGCCATAGCGGCTCTGCCAACCTTCATGGGTGCGAGCACGGAGGAATGACGGCATGGTTTCACCCTCCGGCACGGGATAGCGCGGGAATTCGTACCCCAGGTCGTTCAGGGTGAATTCGAGCCGCGAGGACAGCTCCAGGGTGTTGGCGAGGGCCCGCGGATGATCGGCAAAGAGCGCCCGCATGGCGGCGGGAGATTTGACGTAACGTTCGGAGTTCCGCGCCAGCAGGCGTCCGGCGGTGGCGAGGGTGCGATGGTTGCGGAGCGCGGTGAAAGCGTCGGCTAACTCGCGCTCGCGAGCGAGGGCATAGTTCACGCCATTGGTCGCGAGCAGTGGCAGTTGCAAAGCGTCCGCGATCTCGATGGCCACGCGGTTGCGGTACTCCTCCGCGCGCTGGTAATGGCGTTGCAATTCGACGTAAACATTGGCCGGACGGAAAATCCGCGTCAGTTGGATTACGGCTTGCAACGCGGCCTGGGGACCGCCTTGCGCGAGGGCGGCGGCGAGAGGCCCCTCGTCTCCGCCGGTCAGGCAAATTAAATCTCCGGCATGTTCGAGCAAGTCGGCGCGCGAAGCGCAAGCCCCTTCCTTGCGCCCGGCGCGCAACTTGATTTGCGTGGTCAGGCGGCAGAGGTTTTGATATCCGGCGCGGGAGGCCACCAGCAGGGGGAGACGGCATGGTTTGGGGACGGGATTTCGCCCCGACTGGCTGGGGCAAAGCCCTGCCAGCACCGAGGAGGTCATTTCCGCCCCGATGTGCGCTTTGATGCCCAGCTTCTTTGCCGCGAGGTGGAAACGCGGCGCCCCATAGACTCCATCTCGATCGAGCAAGGCCATTGCCGGCATGCCAAAGTTTGCACCCACCGCGATCAGTTGCTCGGGAACCGAAGCGCCTTCGAGGAAGCTGAATGCGGAGCGGGAATGGAGTTCGACATACATGGAAAAAGGTGGGAGAACCTAGGATCACAAGCTCTCAGTCATACGTCCCTTCCACAACCCATTTCCCGCTGATGTTGTCCTGCACCAGGCGATACAGGACAAGTCCGTGATCGGCGGGTACGGCGATGTCCCACTCTTCGCGCGACCAGCCTTGCTGTTCCGACCAGTCGCCGGAAGAGCGCCAGGGACCGGCGGTCCAGACAATTTCGCCGGCTATTTCTTCACGGCGCGGGCATCGGATCCGGACCGGCTTGGCTGCGAGTAACGTAACCTGCGCGTCGAGGGGCGGACGAAACAGGCGGAGCGCGATGACGGCACTCATCTGTTCTTTGGCGTGCTCTTTTGCGTATTCTTGGAATTTTTCCTCGACGTTATTTTTGTCGAGGGCATTTTGCGCAAGGTCATTTTGCTCAAGATCGGCGACATTTTTCGGCATGGATTTTCCTTTCTTCCCGCGACTTGGGGAGGGCTGCGTTTTAAGATCTGCGGAGGCGGATTCGAGGGGCGCGAAATGCCGTACCGCAAACGAACCTTCCCGATGCGAATCCAGCAATTCCACCGAACCCGCTCTTCCGTCGCCTACAATGGCGGAGATGCGCGCTAGGGTGAGCTCAAGTTTTTCAGGCTCGGGAAAATACGGTTGAAACAATCCGCTTTGCAGGGCGCGGGGGCGCGCTGGCTCGGCCGCCAAATGAATTTTGACGATGGGCGCGCCCGGAGGATGCGCCTGCAAATCGAGCTGCAACAATTTGAGAAAAACCTTCCCATCCAACATGGGAGAAGGCAAACGCAGCGTGCGGGTGAAGGTGTTGACGGAGGAGGCGCAACCGTTGCGGGGCGGCGTCGCCAGTTCCAGATGCAAGCGCAGTTCCTGGGCGGAGAGGGAGCGCGCCCGCAAGCGCGCGCAAATCTGCTCCAGCATGCGATGAAGCAAAAATGCCAGGGCCTCCAAAAGCACGATGGGATATTCCAGTTCCACGTTCTCGGCAAAATTGAGTTGCGGCTGCAACACGCGCAGGTCGCGAGCGACCGCGCCCCGGGCCAGTTGTTGCAGACGAATTCCCGCCTGCCCTAGGCGCTGGCTGAGGGGAACTTCGGGAAGAGCGGCCAGGGCGCGCAGTTTGCGAATGCCCCAGCGATCGAGGGTTTCGAGCCAGGGCGCGGATTCACTCCCGGCGGAAGAAAATCTGGAAGAAAAACTTTCCAGCAACACATCCACGGAAAGATTTCCCAGCCGCTCCGCTTCGAGTCCAGGGGGAATCAGGGTTATGCCGGGGAAGCCGCGAGCCGCGAGTAGGGCGGCATCCGGATTCGCGGCTACGGCGAGATTCGCCTCCAGCCCCATCTGAGAAGCGCCATGTGTGAGATTTCGGGCAATTTTCGGCAGCGGACCGAGCAGAGACTCGAGTCCGACAAGACTTAGAGTCACGGTGCCGGGCGAGGTATCCTCCACTTGCGGAGAGAACGATTGGGCGCAATCGAGCAGGGCAGCGTGGGCGGATGCCTCCTGCGCTTCGGAGCGGGGGCGCAGCGCCAGATCTTGCCAGGCTTCTAGCTGGGCTTTGGTGGCGCCGATCTCTACTCCCGCTTGCCGCGCCTTTTCGTTGATTCCCACGACTTTTTCGAGCGGAGGCCGTCCGCTGAGCACGGCAACCGAGCGCAGGCGCAAGTCAGGCTCCAAGCGAAGGATGGCTTGGGCGACAAAATCGGGGGTGAATAGGCAGGCGAACATGGGGATGCCGGCTTTGGGTGTTGGGTCTTACGGTCTTAGGTGTTAGGTTTCAGTCCTTGCCGAAAACTGGAGCTGTTTTTTTACGCCCAGGCGGCTCGACTTTTGAAACTGGTTACCGATTGCACCGGTTTTCGCTCCGACTTTTGTTCTATACGGGAGTGCAACAATTCGACGGTGATCTCAAAGCGATGCAAAAGTTCCGCATGCGACGGGTGATTTTGCAATCGATGAGCGCCGAGGGCTGAAAATTTCCCCGCCTCCTGCGACCTGTCGCCAGACACTTTAAGCAGCACCGACGAGCAACTTCCGGCAATGGATTGCTGTTCCACGACCAGCAGAACCGTGGGTGTTTGCTCAATCACACGGCGGAAGCGGAACCACGATGCCAGGGGAATTCGCCGCGTGCTCTGCGCCGGCACATCGCCGAGATCGAGAGCGATCATTCCGAAACCGTTGCTCTGGAGCAGCAGATCGGTGACCTTCAGCATCTGCGTCAGTGATGATTCCCAGCGCCGTGGTTCGGGATTTCGCGCCGGGAAAAAGTTTTCTTCGTTCCGCCTGCCGGCGGCGGCGAATGCCGGGGACGATGGGAGATCGCGCGCCGGAGATTGCTTTCCGCAGCGCACCCAGAGCAGGCGGCTCATCTCCATGCCCGCGGCCGCCGCTGATGCGGGATCGAGGGCATCGCTCGAATCGACCAGGGCGCAGACTTCTCCGCGCTGGGTAGCTCGGGCAAGGGCGGAGAGCAGCACGCTGGTTCTTCCGGAAGAAGCCGCGCCACAGATTTCCGTAAGGCAACCGCGAGCGAAACCGCCGCTCAACGCGTCCAGTGAGGGAATGCCGCTCGGGACCATTTCGGGCGCGGGACGGACGGCCAGCCGGGAAGCGGGCACGAGCGCCGCCAGTTTTGGCGTCGCGCTCATGCGGGACACGATCTCCGCCGTCAGCCTTCCGGCCTCGCCGGCATGCGAGCGCGGAGCGGACGACGGAGAAAAAATAAAAGGGCGGCCAGTGGCCGCCGCTGAAAATAATGGAGAGGCAGACATACTTTTTTCGTAATTGTCAGGGAACCCAGCGGACAGATAAGCCCGACGAAGCCAGTGATATTCGCCTTTTGTTCGCCTAATTGAGTATCCCTTACCGGGGGCCCGGTTGTCAAGGGTGGAATTGCTGCGGGCAGAGAAATTTTTGGGCGAAGCGGGAAATAGGAGTGAGCGAAGTTCAGGATGCACGGGCGCAAGTTCGATGCAGCACGCGTGCGGCGCTGTTGTCCGTTCTGTTACCTATGTCTCCGGAACGGACATGTGAGAATTGGTGGGCGCAGTAGGATTTGAACCTACGACTTCCACCGTGTGAGGATGGCACTCTACCGCTGAGTTATGCGCCCCGTTTTGCGGTTTTGTCATTGTAACAAATTGTGGGTGGCCTTTCGGCACCCAGACCGTCTCTTGACCCCGTTCGCCGGTCCCGATAGCCTCTTTACAATTGGCTCGCATCTTATCGGCCTTTGCCTTTTTCATGCCCGCTCCTGACACTCCCGATGTTCCATCCGTAAGTGAAACCGAGGAAAAGGTTTCTGGGCGTGGCTCGGGGGGCGAGGGGACGCAACTTTGTCCTCCGGACGGGGTTTCCTCTGGTGTGAGCAGCGTGGCCATTGATCGCGGAGTTTTGGATCGCGGACTGGCGAATCGTCCGCTGGCGAATTCAGGCCTGGGGCAGCGACTGCCGAATTCTGCGGGGACGGCGGCTGCGGCGGTTAGTATGGCGAATTCGGGCGCGGGCGGAGATGCTGCCGGCGCGGACGTTGAAGCCATGTTGCGGGTCAAGACGGGTGACGAGTCGGCCTTCGCTTTTCTGGTACAAAAATATCGCCGGCCGATGGTCGGTTTCATGTACCGTCTGTGCCACAACCCGTCGACCGCCGAAGAATTGGCGCAGGAAGTTTTTTTGCGGGTGTACCGGTCGCGCACCAGTTACGAGCCGAGCGCAAAGTTCACCACCTGGCTGTATCGCATCGCAACCAATCTGGCGGTGAATCATGCGCGGGATACCCGGCATGAGCGGGCGGAAAATATGGTCCGCCTGGATGAACCGGACGAGGAGACGGGCGTCACTCCCGACCTGGCCGATGACTCGTTGAGCGCGGAAGAGCAGATTTTGAAAGGGGAGCGACTGGCGGCCATCCGCAAGGTGGTCAATGCGCTGCCCGAGCGCCAGCGCATGGCCGTGCTCATGCACAAGTATCAGCAGATGGATTACCGCGAGATTGCGGGAGTATTGAAGCTCAGTGAATCCGCCACCAAGTCGTTGCTGTTTCGCGCTTACGAAACCCTGCGCGAGCAATTGAAAGAATTCGTTTCGGGGAAGTAGAGGAAAGCTGTATGAATTGCACTCAGATTCGCGAACTGCTGCCGGAACTGGCCGCCGGCATGGGCGTCGACACGGCGCAAGCGGAGATCAGCCAGCACGTTGCCACTTGCAGCGAGTGTTCCACTCATCTGCGGGAGTGGCAGAAGACCATGGCTCTGCTGGAGGAATGGCAGGCGCCCGAACCGTCCCCGTATTTCGAGACGCGGATGCAGGCGCGTTTGCGCGAAGAAATGGCGCGTCCGGCGGCAGGCTGGTTCCGCTGGATGCGTCCGGCGTGGAGGTCTGCCATGTCGTCTGCCATGACCTTGTCGATGGCTGGCTTGTTACTGGCAGGAGCGCTGGTGGTGGGCAACCGGTCCTATTTCGAGGAAACCGCATCCATCTCGACCACTCCCCCCTCGGTTGGTCTGCCGGTGCAGCCGGGAACCGCGGTTGGCGACCTGCAAGCGCTGGCGAATAACGACGAGTTGTATGCCGATTTCGATGTGCTGGACGATCTTCAGGTGCAGGACGATGTGACCGCGAATCCTTAAAGCTTGTGAAGCGGGATGGGCAAGGGACAACTGATGTTGGGACAAATTGCGAACTGGGCGGTGGTGCTGGCGCTGTTGACGCCCTCTTTCGCGCAGCATGCGGATGGACAATGGCACCGATTTCAGGACCCGCCGAGGTCGAATTCGAAGGTGGCGCATCCTCCGCAAAACCGGCCCGGACATGCGGGAAACTGGCTGCGGCGATATAAAGATTTGCCGCCCGCGCAACAGCGGCGCGCCCTCGAAAGCGATCCGCAATTTCGCAAGCTTCCGCCACAGCAACAGGCCAGGCTGCTCAGCCGGTTACAGCATTTTTCCAGTCTGCCGCCGGAGCGGCAGGAACGCGTGCTCAACCGGATGGAAACCTGGGAGCACTTGACTTCGGCACAGAAACAGCAGGCGCGACAGGTATTTCAGCAATTCCAGAAATTGCCTCCCGATCGGCGTCAGGCGGTGAATCAGGCGATTCGGGAGATGCGCGGACTGACTCCGGAGCAGCGCGAGCAGCGCATCAATTCGGAGCAGTACAGAGAGAGATTTTCGCCGCAAGAGCGCTCCGTGATCGGCGGGGTTGCGCATCTACCCCTGGCTCCGGGCGATGAGCCTTAGGGATTAGCCGAGGGGCTCGCTCCGCAATGTTTCACGTGCAACATTGTACGTACAACGTTTCACGTGAAACACTTTGCCCTGATATATTTGTACGTATGTACATGTAAGTCATCGAAAGCGTGTTATTTGGCGGCTGCGGGCGGCGGTGACGGAAAATACCCGCCCAGCAAATTTGGGCGATGGTTGTGCGACAGAACGCTAGCGTCGGATCAGCGCCATTACCCAGCCTGCGACAAAGACTCCGCCGACAAATCTGACGAAGCAATAGAATCCGTACTTGAGCTGGTCCTTCGCGGAATTTCTTTGGGTGATGCCGAAGACGATCGAGGCGAAGAGGGCGAACACGACCGCGGCGGAGAAGTGGGACAAGTTTATGGTCACGGTTTTTTCCCCAGCGCGATGTGATGAGCGTCGGCGGCGGCGATAAAATTCAACAAGCCAGCGACGATCAGAAATGTCTTGCCGTAGTCGGCGGCGGCGTTGGCGGCCATGACATTGCCCCAGTCCATGAGGCGGGCCAGAAAATAGAGGGCTCCCGAGCCCACATCGCCGACAAAACCGAGAATATCGAGAATGTCCCCGCCATTCGGTTTGTAAATCCTGCCTTGCATGCCTAATCCTATGAGAAACATGGCGGTCACCGAGATGAGGAGCAGGAGGCCGCGCCAGTAGCGCTTCAGCAGAATGTGTCCTGCGCCGGGAATGAGCCAGCCTACGAGGGGCGCGACCACGGCCATCGTGGTGAGGGGATAGTCGGGCTCGACGACTTCATTTTTCGCTTTGTCTTTTCGCTGGGCGGGCATCTTGTCGGGCGTCGATTTGGCCATTAAATGGTCACAATCTCTTGTTGGATTCTACCAGTGACCTCGGCGCTTCCCGGCCGCACGAGCACATCCACTTCCAGGCGGACGCCGAACTCGGGCAGGTAGATGCCGGGTTCGATGGAGAACAGGGAGTTGGGGAGAATGCGCCGCTCGTCGTGAATTTCCAGGTCATCCATATTGGCGCCGTTGGAATGGACCTCGGTGGCGATGGAGTGGCCGGTGCGATGGATAAAGTGGTCGCCGTATTTCGCCTGCTGAATGTGGCCACGGACGGCGTGATCCACTTCCCATCCGGCAATCGGGCGGGCGGCGGAGACGGCATCCTGCACCGTCTTGACTCCGAGGTCGCGGGCCCGGCTGACGATCTCGAAAATCTCGCGTTGGCGGTCCGAGGGGGCGGCGCCCACGCAACCAACCCAGGTGATGTCGTAATACACCGCGCCGGGAGTGTTCTTCTTGGCCCAGACGTCGAGGAGAACAAAGTCGCCGGTGCGAATCGGCACGGGACGGCTGGCGCTCGGCTCGTAGTGGGGATTGCCGCTGTTGGCGTTTACGGCGACGATCGGAGGATCGTCGGTCACCATGTTTTCGCGCTGGAAGGCTTCCATGAAGAACTGCTGGATCTCATGCTCATGGACGCCGTCGTTGCGCACGCGGCGTCCGATTTCCCGGAAAGCCTCGGCGGTAACGGCGTCAATCACGTCGCGGGCCGCGAAGTGGGACTGGATTTGCTCGGGGCTGAGAGTGGCTTCAAACTGCGCGATCAGGTCGGCGGCGCTGATGATGTTTTTGCCGAGTCCGCGAATCATGTCGGCGGTCCCGGCGTCGACCATGGAAATGGTGAAGACGAAATTGTTGGGGGAATACTGCATCGCCACGTCGCGATGCGGGGCGAGCATCTGCTTCAGGCCGTCGAAGAGTTCCTGCCATCCGGCGTACTGTTTTTTCGCGCCCGGCAGAGTATCGAGATGGCCGGATTCGATCTTGTGAACCAGTTTGCAGGGCTCGCCTTTTGCGGGGATCAGGTAGTACCAGCGCCGGGTCACCATCAGCGAATCCGGGAGCCCGAGAACGCGGTAGGCAATGGGATCGCGATGATGATGATCGTAAAAAAGCCACGCGTCGATGTTGCGCTCGCGCAAGGCGTCCTGGATGGCGGCTAAGTCCATATGCAAGCGGCTATTCTACACGACGGCCGAGGCGGCACGTGCTGACAACGCTAGACGACTAGTTACGCGATGTGCAGGGCGGCGAGAAGTGTGGCGGTGCGCTTCGCTTCGAAAAATGTGGTAAAAAACACTGTGATGCCGATGCACGTCTCTGGCAGTCTCAATCCGCGAAAATCAGGCGCAGCATGCTGAGGGCAATGTTCATTGCACTGTCGGAGAGCGGCTGGCTGCGTTCGTTCGCCGAACGCTCCCGCCTGGGCCAGCGCACTTCCGCGCGCTTTGTTGCGGGTACCGAGGTGGCGGACGCGATTCGCGCCGCGGCGGCGGTGAATCAATTTGGCGCCAGCGTGTCGATCGACAATCTGGGCGAAAACGTCACCAATGCCGATGAAGCCCGCGCCAGCGCCCAGCTTTATTGCACTCTGCTCGACGAAATCGCGGCCCATAAGCTGAGCGCCAACGTCAGCGTCAAACTGACGCACATGGGCCTGGATGTGGATGAGGGCATGGCCTATGACATCGTCCGCGGCCTGGTCGCGAAAGCGGCGGGCATGTCGCCGAAGAATTTTGTTCGGGTGGATATGGAAGGCTCGCCCTATACGCGGCGCACGCTGAACCTGGTCCACGAACTGCACCGGGTTCCGGGCAACGAGGGATGCGTGGGAGCGGTGATCCAAGCCTATATGAGGAGCGCGGAGGCGGATATCGAGCAACTGCTGGCTGAGCGCATCCGCATACGGCTGTGCAAGGGGGCTTACAAAGAGCCCGCCGAGATTGCCTTCGGGGCGAAGTCCGAGGTGGATGCGAATTACGTAAAGCAGATGAAGATACTAATGAAGAGCGGCGTCTATCATGGGTTAGCCACGCACGACGAGGCCATTATTCGGCAAGCGAAGGAGTTTGCCACGCGGGAGAAGGTGGCGCGCGAGGCATTTGAATTCCAGATGCTGTACGGTATTCGTCGCGATTTGCAGCAGGGCCTGGTGAAAGAAGGCTGGAAGGTGCGGGTTTATATTCCGTTCGGCAGCGAGTGGTACCCATATTTTATGCGGCGGCTGGCAGAACGTCCGGCGAATGTTTTGTTTATCGCGAAGAACCTCCTACGGAAATAACCCATTTATTTTCAGCGGATTGAATTTGGCCTTCCGGGATGGCGGAGTCGACGCAAAAAAATTATGGTGCGGGGGCGAAGGGAAATGCGATCCGTTTTCGTTCTATCAAGCGGGAGCCCTCTTGCTTGGATTCACAGCCTGCCCCCTCGGCTATGCGTGCATCCGAATGAGAGTAGTGGGTCCGTGGCTCGGGATTTTGTTTGAGACTCCGGTTTCCATTTAAATTCCTCCGCGTCATCTTGGGGAAGGATGACGCGGGGGTTTTTGTTTGCCGGCTGCTGCGCGAAGCCATGCAAGCCGCGAGCGGAACCTTGAGCGCCGCACTGGTGTAGAATTTGGGAGTCAACTCCCACGCTGCCCTTCGGCAGCGGACCTTGTCGGGACGTAGCGCAGCCTGGTAGCGCACTTGCTTGGGGTGCAAGGGGTCGCGAGTTCAAATCTCGCCGTCCCGACCAAAACTTTTCAGCTTCCTCCAATAGGTTCGGCTGGGTTTTCTTCAATCGAGGCTCGCGGACTTCATTTCCGATCTTCTTGGGTGTAAACGTGCCCCACGTCATGCGCATTCTGTGGTCGTTAGCTTTGCTCCCCTTGACCGTCGCCGTTGCGCAGGTGCAAGAGTGGACATGCCAAACCTCAGAGTGTGAGGGCCACAAGGCTGGATACGACGGGGCGATGACTCACGAAGCGACCGACCAAGACTGTAATACGGCAGGCATGCGCACAGACTCGCCGTCATTTGCAGAAGGGTGCAAGAGTGGTTTGCAAGCGAAAAGAGAGCAGCACCTGGCTGCGATGATTGTTGAGCTGCGTCCGACGATGACACCTCTTATCCAGCAGTACTTGCTCGGAAAGCAAGCAGCGAGGGAACTCCGTGCTTTGCCGTCCGACTGCGAAGAGGGATACAAAAACGCTATGGAAGCCAAAGCTGATGAATCTGCCGCCACGTTTTTCAAGACTGGGTGTCTGGAAGTAGCCAGGAAACAGGCCAAGAAAATCATTAAAGAGAACGAGAGACAGGCAAATGAAGCCGAGAAGCAATCCAAGAGACAAACCCAGGAAGAAGCGAGAAGTGCACCGAAGACGCCCTGACCCTTCGCGCCGAGCGCGACACGCGCTCGGCACATGCGGGCAGGATGTTGGCGTTACGACTTTACTTTCGTAGTACGCTTACGCCGATTCGCGTATGCGCTCGGCTTGCACCAGCGGAGCATCAACCAGATGTTCGCTGACGAACCATACTTGCAGTTCGTTGGTGCGGAGGACGTCGCTGACCACCAGATCGTTGGTGCCATCGTCGCCCAACTTGCTGGCGCGCCCGGCGAGTTCACGGCAATGGCTGATGATGAGCTGATGGGCGTCCAGGAGGCGTGAGAGTTGCACGGGGACTTCTTCGCGTCCCTTGGGCGGCCGCGGGATGCGGGTCGTCTCGGCGACGTCGAACGCCATGGCGATGCTGATTCCGCCGAGGAGCTGTATGCGCTCGGCGATGATGTCGACGAGTTCGTTCTGCTCCCCGTAGTGCTTGTCAAAGAGAAGATGCAGTTGATAAAAAGTCGCTCCCGAGACCTGCCAATGCGCCTTTTTATAGAGATCGCGGAGGCTCATGGTATCGGCCAGCATCTGGTTGAGTTGCTCGGTCATTTCCAGGCGGACCGGTTGCTCCAATTGCAGCGGTTGCATGCTGGTGACGGTGCCGAAGGCCTGGAGTTCGCGGGCGGACTGGTGAAACCGCGGTTGCGCGGACGCTTTGCGAGCATTGCTTTCGATCGGTTTCTTAGCCATGTGATTCTCCTGAAATGCGAATTTGGGAACTGCCAGCAAACATAAGATTTGCCCGATGTTAACGTTTACCTCGGCTCGGGTTTGCCGGGCCGGCTTGGCGGACCACAATCTGGGTTTCTGCTCTGATGCCTGTTGGATGCCGGACACGACGGTCCGATTCTCAGCTTTCCGGAACACTCTCCCGAAAAACGGACCGCGCTCAGTCGGCGGAACTGCGGCGGAGAGTTTGTACCTCCGTGAGAAATTCGAGGCGAGGCGGAAGTTTGATCCCGGCCTCGGCCATTTTACCTTTGAGTTCCTCGGAATCAAGGAAAGCGCGCGCCTTTTCCAGGCTCTCCCACTCAAAGAAAAGCAGGAGTTCGTTGACATTTCCCACGCTGCGGAAAATCCGGTGATTAAGCTCGCCATTGGCGCGACGCCAGTCGAGGGCGGAATCGAAAACCGCCTTCCAGACCGCATAGTCGGCGACTTCGTGCTGGATTACAACATGGATCATTTAGCAGATCGTCCTTTCCGAAGTGAAAACGTTGCGCCAAACGGAGAAAAAATGCAAGCCGCGAGTCAGTTAGAAAGACCCATTCCCCGGGGGGGGTTAGCGGCGGGGCGAGAGAATTTGCAGGATCTGCTGGAGTTCGTTCCTGAAATACGACGGGCTAAGCGAGAGATTGACAGGAAAAGGCAGGGTACTCTGGCTGCGCTCGGATTTGCTTTCCTCGCGCAGTTGCACCCGCGCTCCGGCGATGGTGAAGCCATCCTCGTAAAGCAGCTTCTTGATCCGTACCACCGATTCCACGTCGCGTTTCCTGTACATGCGCTGCCCGGTGCTGCTTTTGATGGGCTTCAGCTGGGGAAATTCGGTTTCCCAGAAGCGCAGCACGTACGCGGGCAGGCGGCACAACGAGGCGACTTCACCGATGCGGAAATAGAGTTTGTCGGGAATGACAATCTCGTCCTGGCGGATTTTCTTCGAAGCTTTTTTACGCGGGTTCATCGGAGCAAGTCCGTATAGCCGTTTCTAGCACGAGCCGCGGCCCGCGACAACCCCCTTGAGGCCGAAGCGTACTAAAACAGCCGAAGCCGGGGATGGAAGAACAATGCCCAAAGGAAAAGCCTCTCAAGAGGTGCTTCTCTTGAGAGGCTCTGGGGGATTTCTGTAACGAGCATCCGACCTGGTTAGTGCTTCTTTTTTTTGGCGGCTTTCTTCTTGGTTGCCATGAAGTAGTTTCCTCCGTTCGAACGATTTGTTCTCCCTAGGTTCGACAGGGCGTCCTGATGCCCAGGCTACTCAACCACTTGTATGAGCAGCTGTCTTACCACAAGATATTGCCATGTGTATGTGATTTGTCAATGAAAATCTCGCACTACGGTGCGATTGTGGTGGGGCGAGTGCTCAGTGGACGAGGCCACCGCGTCTGTTTCGTCGATCGCTCTCTTGTGACGAACCACCGAAACGCGGTGGCTGTGCGATAATCGCGGAATCAATCTATGGCGGAGCACAAGGTTTTTTGCGCAAAATTAAAACAGGAATTGACCGGGCTGCCGGAGCCTCCCTTTGACAACGACCTGGGAAAAAAGATTTACGAAAATGTCTCGCAACAGGCCTGGGGACAGTGGATGGAGCACTGCAAGATGCTGTTGAACGAATACCGGCTGAATCCGGCGCGCAAGCAGGATCAGGAAGTGATCGTGCAGCAGATGGAGCAGTTTTTCTTTGGCGAAGGCTCGGCGCGTCCGGCGGAATACGTGCCGCCGTCGCATTGAGTTTCGAGGAGCGGGATGGGTGACAGAGCAATTTTGCTGTAATCTCCAGCGTTCCCAAGTGTAGTTACCGAACGATTACCTCCCCGCGCTAACGATTCCATAATTAATTACCTTGTAACACTTCCCGGCGAAAATAGATTTGTGGAGACGCGGGTTTATGACACGCTGATGCTCTCCGATCTGCATCTCGGCGCCGACATGAGCCGGGCGCGGGAGGCATTGCACGTCCTGCGGGAAAGTCGATATCGCCGGCTGATTCTGCTGGGAGACATTTTTGCCGATCTCAATTTCGGCCGTCTGAAAAAAGAGCACTGGAAATTTCTCGGCTACATCCGCAAGCTCTCGAACCCGAAGCGCGGCGTGGAAGTGGTGTGGGTGGAAGGCAATCACGACCAGGGACTCACCGAAATCATGTCTCATCTGGTGGGGGTTCGGGTGTATCAGGAATATCAATGGGAATATCAAGGCGAGAGTCACCTGGCGGTGCACGGCCACCAGTTCGACGGCTTCGTGGTCAACAATTTTCACGTCAGTTACTGGATCGGCACGCTGCTTTACCTGCAACTGCAGAAATTAGATTCAAAGCAGAAAACCCTGACCCGCTTTCTTGACCGGCTGAATACACGCTGGCTGCGCCTGTCGTCCAAAGTGGCGGAGGGAGCCTTGACCTATGCCCGCCACAAACACGCATCGCGCATATTCTGCGGCCACACGCACGCGGCGCTGCACCGGCGCGACGAGGAGAACGGAATCGATTACTACAACTGCGGGGCGTGGATCGACGCCCGCCCCACCTACATCACGGTTGATGAGGACGGCGTGCAGATCCGGGAATATGCTGGGGCGGCGAGCGACTTTCCCGAGGGTGAGGTAAAGCCGGAACCCGAAGATGTCGACTTCGCCGACGAAACGGAATTGCTGGACGATGGCCGGTATGAGCATACGCGGCGATGATGCGAAAGAGGATGCGAGCGAAGTTGTTTAGCCGAAAATTAAACGATCTCGATTGCACCTCAGGTGACGATTGCGCAAACTGACCATCGTTTTCCACCACGCCGGCGGAGGCCATCAGAGCGCAGCCGAAGCTTTGCGTGCAACCCTCTCCGCGCAAGAACATCCCTGGCAGGTTGAACTTCTCGACATTCAGGAACAGCTTGATCCGCTTGATTTGATTCGGCGGGCGACGGGGCTGCGCATACAAGACACTTACAATCTGATCCTGCGCAAGGGTTGGACGCGATTTGCGCGGCAGTTATTGGTGGTGTTGCAGATGACCATCCGGCTTTACCACTCGCCAATCGTGAAACTGCTGCGCGCCTACTGGCGGGATCATCAGGCTGATCTGGTGCTGTCCGTAATCCCGCATTTCAATCGGGAGATTGCGGAGAGTCTGCGTAACGGCGGCGGTAAGACTCCCTTTGTAACTCTCATCACCGACCTGGCCGACTACCCGCCGCATTTCTGGATTGAGAGGGAATCGGAGTACATCATCGCGGGTACGGCACGCGCACGGCGGCAAGCTCTGGAGATTGGCATCCCGGAGGAGCGAACCTTCCTGACGTCGGGAATGATACTGAAGCCGAAGTTTTACGAGACGCCCACCCTCGATCGTGAGGGCGAGCGGGCACGCCTGGGATTGGAAGCGGAGAGCCCGACCGGAATTGTGCTGTTCGGAGGACATGGCTCGCAGGTCATGGTGGACATCACGAAGAAGCTCAACCAAAGCGGCACCGGCGTGCAGTTAATCCTGATATGTGGGCACAACGCGAAGCTGGCGGAGACGCTCAAGAAGTTACCCGCCAAGAAGCAGGTGGTGGTCCTCGGATTTACCGGGAACGTGGAATACTACATGGCCCTGGCCGACTTTTTCATCGGCAAACCCGGGCCGGGTTCGATCAGCGAGGCGTTGCAACTCCATTTGCCGGTGATCGTGGAGTGCAACGCCAAAACCCTGCCGCAAGAGCGCTACAACGCGGAGTGGGTGAGGGAGAACGGCTACGGCATCGTAGTGCCGAACTTCAAGGAAATTGTTCCCGCGGTCGAGCGCTTGCTGGAGAACGCGACCTTCGAGGAATTCCGCGCGAACGCTCGCGGATATTCCAACCGGGCGCTTTCAGAAGTGTCCGAAATCCTGGAACGATGCGTCGAGCCGGTGTCTGCGGTGGAGCGCGATCCGGCGCTCGAATCCATCTAGGGTCGCAATCTCCTTGTGGGATTACGGTGCGGATTCGGCGAGGAATTCGTATTCGTCGATGACGGCTGCGACGGCTAATTTACCGGCCGAACCCTCACCCTCGACGCGTACCACGTGGCCTTTGCAGCGCACGCGGATACTCTCGGTCAGGGTGATTTCCGGCGGCAGGGTTAGCGTGAAATCGAGGGTGGAACCGGCCTGCAGGGCGGAATCGATGAAAAAGCAGATTCCCTTGGCGCTGACGTCGCGAGTCTGGGCGGGCTGCTCCTCCTCCCCGGCACGGACGGACACCGGCAAGCGGAGGGCGAAACGCCGCGTGGCACGCTTATCGTCTTCCGGTTGCGTCTCGGACATGGAAAGCCTCGGGCGCCATCTCAACCAAGCATGGCGTTTCGCGGCCGGCGTGTCAAGGAGTTGCCGGTCCGCAACATCCCATCCCCGGTAGCAGAACTTGGAAACGCCATCTCCGCCTGGCGGAGAACCCGAAGCTGTAAACTGCGGGGGTTTACAATGAACCCGTGGTCTTCGTGCTCGACAACTACGATTCCTTCACCTTCAACCTGGTGCAGTACATCGGCGAACTGGGGGAGCAGGTGGAGGTTCGCCGCAACGACGAAGTAACCGTCGCCCAGATCGAAGCGATGCGCCCGGAATTCATCGTGGTTAGTCCCGGCCCCTGCACGCCGCAGGAAGCCGGCATCAGCATCGAGGTGATCCGGCATTTCGCGGGCAACGTGCCGTTGCTCGGAGTCTGCCTGGGGCACCAGGCGATTGGGGCGGCCTTCGGAGGCAAGGTGGTACGGGCGAAGAACCTGATGCACGGCAAGACCAGCCAGGTGGAACACGACGGCAAGACCATTTTTAGCGGCCTGTCGTCGCCGATGACGGCCACCCGCTATCACTCGCTGATCGTCGCCGAAGGCGATTTGCCCGGCGATCTCGAAATCAGCGCGTGGACCCGCGATCCCGATGGCACGCGCGTGATCATGGGATTGCGGCATCGGAATTTTCCGGTGGAGGGAGTGCAGTTTCATCCGGAGAGCGTGCTGACGGCGGGGGGAAAGAGACTGGTGGCGAACTTCCTGAAATTCCACACCGCTGCGCGAGTTTCCTAGGAGGTTGGCGGTTGCAACCTGGCGGCGATCGCTTCGAGCACTCCCGCTCCCGCCTCACCCGCATCGCGAGTGGAAAACTCGCTACCCAGTTCTACGACCGGGAACCGGGCACAGGCATCGTGAAAAGCTTGCGGAGACGTGGTGGATGCCATCTTATCGGGACCGATCAGCAGCAAATCAAAATGGGTGACCCGCATGAGCAGCAGAGCATCGCTAACCCGGTTCGTAGTCTGCACGTCGTAACCGGCGCGCAGCAAGAGTTCGCGCAGGTAAGCGAGCACGTCGGGGTTTGAATCGAGACAGAGAATCCTGCGGCCCACGGAAACAGGTTTTTCGGGGCTCGCGCCCGGAGCGTAGAAAGCGGCGACCGCCTTTTCTTCCGATTCGTGAGATTCGAAAACCGTGGTCAGGCGAGTCATGTCCAGAATTTTGCGGATAGCTTCGGGCACGCTGCAGAGTTTCAGCTCTCCCCGGGCCTGGCGAGTGTTGGCGTGGGCGCGTACGAGCGTCCCCAGGCCGCTGCTGTCGATGAATCCGACGTCTTCCAAGTTCAGGACGAGGGAACGGCGGTTAAGCAACAACCGGGCGATATGAGCACGCAGGGATTCACTCTCGGCGCCGGCCACAATCCTGCCATTGCAGCGCACGATGGTGACGCGTCCAACCTGGCGAGTATCAAAGGCTAGCGGCAAAAACGCTCCCGGGGCAGGAACCCTGCCGGTGAAATCGCTACATTATATGCCGGAGACCGTAGGCTGGAGGGCGGATGCCCGCCATCCGCAGAAAGCACCTGGACGCTCCCGTTTCGCTGGGAGCACTTTCGTGGGGGCCGGGATACGACCCTCCGGGCGAACAATGGTGTTGTGGCCGGAAGTCAAGCCCGGTAGAGTACATGAAATGGGGGCTCCGCATCCCAACCTCGGCAACGAAGTGAATCGGAATATCATCCGGTCCGAAATCGAGGGCGGGGTGTTTCTGGAAGGCCTGCCGCGGGACACGGTGCTGGAAATCCGGACGCAGAACCACTTCTACACGGCGCAACTTCTGGGCGAAGGCGCGGCGCTACTCTCGGGTCATCCGCGATATTGTCCGCAACCGGTGCAAGTAACGATCGCCGGTTCGACTTGGGGCGGGTCGATGCTGAAGCGGCGTTTCATTGGCCGCGGCATGCACCTGGAATTTCATCATCCCGGGTATAAAACTCCGATTGTCACATCTGCGATTGAGGATATACGGGAGCCGATAGAGTCGGTCCTGGGGATGAACCGCCGGCGCTCGCCCGCGAGTCTTTCCCGCGAAACGTAAAACGCCCGCAGGGTTGGAACACTTCACGGGCTGGTTAGCCGTTTCCTCGCGCCATTTCCACGGCTCTCAGCACAGCACGCGCTTTGTTTTCCGTTTCTTCGAACTCGCGCACGGGATCGGAATCTGCCACGATTCCAGCGCCCGCTTGCAGGTAGGCTCTCTTGCCCTTCATGAGCAGGGTACGAATCGCGATGCACGAGTCGAGATTGCCGGCGAAATCGGCATAGAGTACCGAGCCTCCGTAGACTCCGCGCCGGGTCGGTTCGAGTTGCTCGATAATCTGCATGGCGCGAACTTTGGGTGCGCCGCTTAAGGTTCCGGCGGGGAAGCAGGCGGCGAATGCATCCATGGCGCTCAGTTCGGGGTGGAGACGGCCTTCGAGGGCTGACACGAGGTGCATGACGTGCGAGTATCGCTCCACGTACATCAGGTTGCGCACTTTGACCGAACCGAACTCGCTGACGCGGCCGAGATCATTGCGGCCGAGATCCACCAGCATGACGTGCTCAGCACGTTCTTTTTCGTCGGCGAGCATTTTCTTTTCGAGCGCTGTGTCTTCCGCCTCATCGCGGCCACGCCGGTGCGTTCCGGCAATGGGACGGTACTCCAGTTTGTGGCCCGCGGCTCGTACCAGCATTTCCGGAGAAGAACCGATGACGTGCATGGCCGGAGAATTTTTCTTGCGGCCTTTTTTCGCTCCAGCGCCGCCGAAGCGCAGGAAATACATGTAGGGCGAAGGATTCACGGTGCGCAGGGCGCGGTACAGGTCGAGCGGCGCGACGCCGGGCTCGAAATCCCAGCGCTGCGACAGGACAACTTGGAAGATGTCGCCGGCCGTTATGTATTCCTGGGCTCGCCGGACGCTCGCGAGAAACTTCGCTTTGGACGTGCCAGGACGTAATTTCAGTTTCGACTTTAGTTTTGAGTTCGTCAGACCTTTGCGCCAGTGGGTGGGCTTCCATCCGCCGGAAAGCTTTTTTTCGATGCGCGCAATGTCCCTTACGGCTCGAGCATAAGCGACTTTCGGGCTGGCCAGGGTGACGTCTCGCCGAGGCGACGATGTGAATCTGGTGCCGCAGGTGATCGAAGGCGAGGACGCGGTCGAAAAACATCAGCACGCAGTCGGGAACTTCGAGATCGTCGGTCGCGTGTTCCCCGATCTTCTCCAGCCGGCGCACGATGTCGTAGGCGCAGTAGCCGACGGCTCCGGCGGTGAAGGGCGGCAAGCCTTCGATGGCCGCGGGACGATGCTGCTGCAAGAGTTGTTTGATAACGTCGAAAACCTTGCCGGTGCGATGTTCGAACTTGCTGCCGCGCTCGATTGTGATCTCAGCGCCGCGCGACTCCAGGCGCAAAAAAGGACGGACGCCAAGAAAGGTGTAGCGGCCGATTTTTTCTCCGCCTTCGACCGATTCCAGGAGGAAGGCGTCAGGCTCTCCCTCGGCCACGGCGAGAAAGGCGGATACAGGGGTAAGCAGATCGGCTGAGATCGACTTCGCCACCGGCACCAGCGTGGCGTTGCGCGCCAGGCGGGAAAACTCTTTGTAATCGGGGCGGATCATTTTGTCTTGAGAGTATCTAGTTGTTGAACCAGCGCCTAGGATCGCATGATTTGCCGAAGCGCGGACAATTTTTCGGTCGGCGCTAAGGGGCCGGGTTTACGGCATGGGTGGAATGGACCTAAGTGTTTGGGCAGTCGGCGAAAGGCGGGGGAGTGCCCCGCTCTAGATGGTACTTGGCTCGCCACCTCCGTCGCTTGCCTAGCCTCTTGGCCAGCCATATACTTTGCGAGGCTTAACCCATGGTTCGGGAAACTTCCGAAGGCGCAATAATTACGAATTATGGAGAATTTATGAAGACTGTAGACCTTGAGCAGGAAACTAACCCCTGGCAGGCGCAAGCCGCCCGCTTCGACCTAGCCGCGAAGAAGCTGAATCTTGACGACGGACTGTGGCGGGTGCTGAGTAGTCCCAGCCGTGAAATTATCGTTCATATTCCGGTCATGATGGACGACGGGCACCTCGAGGTCTTCACGGGTTTCCGGGTGCAGCACTCCATTGCGCGCGGTCCGGCCAAGGGCGGGTTGCGCTACGCGCCGGACGTGAATCTCGACGAAGTCCGCGCCCTGGCGAGCTGGATGACCTGGAAATGCGCGGTGGTCAATATTCCATTCGGCGGCGCCAAGGGCGGGATCATCTGCGATCCTCACAAAATGTCACAGGGAGAGCTGGAGCGCATGACGCGCCGCTATACGGCGGAGCTTTTCGATTTCATCGGCCCGGAGAAGGATGTTCCCGCTCCCGACGTAAACACCAACGAACAAACCATGGCCTGGATCATGGACACGTATTCCATGCATGCGCGCCAGACTGTGACCGCGGTGGTGACCGGCAAGCCCATCAATATCGGGGGATCGCGGGGCCGCCGCGAGGCAACCGGGCGCGGCGTGCTCATGGTCTGCGAACAGGCGATTAATAAACTGCGGCTGAATCGCGAAACCACGCGGGTGATTGTCCAGGGCTTCGGCAACGTGGGTTCGAACGCCGCGCGACTCATGGCGGATGCGGGATATAAGGTGATCGGGGTGGTCGAGGTGGGAGGCGGAGTTTACAACAAGAACGGCATCGATGCGGAAGCGCTGTGGGCGTTCCGGCAGCGCAACGGCGTGATTCATGGGTTCCCGGGAGCGGAACAGTACGATCCGAACGAACTGCTGCTGGTGGATTGCGACATTCTGATTCCGGCGGCAACGGAGAATGTAATCACCAGCCAGAACGCCGATAGGGTGAAATGCAAGATATTGGCCGAAGGCGCCAATGGCCCGACGACGGCGGCCGCCGACGATATTCTGGCGGAGAAAAAAGTCTTCGTGATCCCCGACATTCTGGCAAATGCGGGAGGCGTAACGACCTCTTACTTTGAATGGGTTCAGGATCGGCAGGGTTATTTCTGGAAGGAATCCGAGGTTAATGAGCGCCTGGAAGACATCATGGTGACCGCCTTCCACGATGTGGTGCGCTACGCCGAAACCCATGGAGTTAATAACCGCATCGCCGCCTACATGCTGGCCATCGATCGGGTGGCGTATACGATCCGGCAGCGAGGTATTTACGCTTAGGGAAATCGCCGCGTCCGGCAATCCTGTGAGGACAAAAATGAACCAGTGCTGTAGCAACTCTAAATTTTCCACGCTCGCCTTCTGTCTGCTAATCGCGGTGGCGATTGCTCCTGCGGGAGCGCAGGCGCCGGCGAGCACAGGTTCCACTGCCACGCCGCCTCCGGCGTCCTCCAGCAGCACGGCGGCGTCAAAAAAGACGGGAAAGGCCGCCACCAGCGTTTCGAGTGCCGACATTTCCGCTGCCCGAGCGGCGGGCAAGGTTTGGGTCAACACCGGGACCGGCGTGTATCATCGCGGAGGCCGCTGGTACGGCAAGACCAAAGAGGGAAAATTCATGACCGAGGCTGAGGCCAAGGCGGCGGGCTACAAAGCTGCGGCACACGAATAACTGGAAAAAACTAAGGAGAAATCGTGAGCAAGCGATTCGCGGTGGGAATCCTGACCCTGCTTTATTGCTTCAGTTTGATCAGCGGCGTGGTCGCGGCGCAAGCCTCTAAGACGCCCGCTACGACGAGCGTGGCCGCAAGCGGCACTCTGCTGGATATCAACTCAGCCAGCAAACAGCAACTCGAAGCGCTTCCTGGCATCGGCGCGGCCTACTCGCGGAAGATCATCGAGGGATGTCCGTATGCCAAGAAGACCGATCTGACGAGGAAGGACATCATTCCCGTCGCCACCTACAACAAGATTCAGGACAAAATTATCGCCAAGCAGAAGTAGTGACGAAGTGTGAATCGCAGCTGTGAGCGGACTGCTAAAAGACTTTAACGTGGAAAGTCAGATATTTCTTAGGATTTTCGCGGATCGACTTCACCAGTTCCCGAGTTTCCACCAGCATCTCGTTGATGTTGTTGTAGAGGGCGGGATCCTTTAACAACATTCCCGCCGACCCCTCGCCTTTTTCCAAACGATCGGAGAGTGCCGCGAGGTTGTTCATCGTGGTCTGCAGCTTGGCGGCGAACTCGGGATCTTTGGCTAGCTTGCCAATCGCGCCTTTGCCGGCGTTGATGTCGTCGGTCAACTGGTGAATGTTGGCGATGGTTTTATTGACGTTGTCATAGAGCTCGGGATCTTTCAGCAACTTGCCGGCCGAGCCCTTACCCTGCTGTAAATCGTCCAGCATGACGTTGACTTTGTCGACCGCGGCCAGCACTTTCTTATAAGCCTCGTCGCTGGTGAGGAGCGGTCCGATGGAGCCCTTTCCGCTCTGGATCTGATCCACCAACCCTTTGAATTCGACGACCGTGGCGTTGATCTGGTTAAACAGCGAGGGATCGTAGATCACTTTGCCGATCGAGCCCTGGCCGCTTTCGATGAAGGCCACGATGCGATCCACCCGCTTCAACAGGGTGTCGATGTTCTGCAACGTGCTCTGGCTGGCGCGCACCACGTCCTGTATGTCAGGTTGCTCTTTGGCGGTCAAGGTGTCGCCGTCTGCGGCTTCGGGGCCTTTGGCGGTGGTGCTATCAACGTCCACGAAAGTCTCGCCGAGGATTCCGGCCGTGGCCAGAAGGATGGCGGAGTCCTTACGCAGGTTGAAGGAATACTTGGTATTTACCTTCATGGTGATTTCAACCGGCGTGGTCGGTTTGTTAGGGACGATCTGGATGGCGGTCACGTTGCCGATATCGACCCCAGCCAAACGAACCGGCGCTCCTTCGCGCAGGCCGCCAGCGTTATCGACATAGGAGCGCAGCTTGATCTTGCTCGTAAACCAGCCTCCGGTACCGCTCATCAGGAAAATCAGGACCGCGAGAATTACACTCGCGACCACGACGGTGAGGCCGACGCGGAGTTGCGACCATTTCAGTTGTTTCTGGCTCGGCAAGATAGTCCGTTAACGACACCACATAATAGCAAAGACGGGAGGATTTCCGGGTAGATTTCCGGGCGCCAGAAAAATAAGGACCCAACCTCGAAGCGGAGGATGGGTCCCATTGTGCGAACGCGTTGCCGAGTTTTCAAAAACTATTAATGGTCTTCGTGAGGATGCTTGTGCTCCGCTTTGGCCTGTTTTTGAGCTTGTTTCTGAGCTTGCTTTTGCGCCTGCTTCTCCTGCTTAGTCGGTTTGTTGTGGCTCGAGGAATCCCGACTATCGTGGGATGCGGCGGGTTCGCGCTCGGTCTTTGGGCGGTCGTTCTTAGGCCGGTCGTTGGCTCGCGCCTCCCGAGGAGAGATTTTCGGCTCGTGATACGGTTCGCCAGAGGCGCGGGCTTTCTCGACGCCATGGCCGGTGAACTCGCCGGGCCGGGAGGTGGCGGCAATCTCTGGACGACCATGGTTGGCAGAGGCGAAAAGGGCGCGATTCCCACTGGCGGCGCGTTCATGCTCGCGCTGGGAGGCTAACGCTTCGGTATGCCGCTCCCGTCCATAGGCTTCTTCTTCCGCTGTGGGGCGCGCTTCGATGCCGCCGGGACCGTTGAAGGCGACGTGGGTATTGTTGACTACGACGGGGCGACTGTAGACATTCCTGATATTGACCACGTTGACGTTGAGCACGGCGCGGTTGTAGAAGAAAGCGCCACCTCTCCACTCGCCACCGGCGAAGCCCACGCCGCCGTAGCCGAATCCGTAGTTAATGCCACCGTAGAAGCCGACATGCGGGCCCCAGTAACCGGCGTGCCAGCCGTACAGGCCACCGGCGAAGCCCCAGTATCCGGGAGTCCAAAGCAGTCCAACCGGCGCGACGACCCAGGTGCCGGGAACCCAGTAGTAGCCGCCATCATCGCTCCACGCCCAGTAGCCTGGCGTCCACAGATAGCCGGGGCCGGGGCAGATGGGCTGTGCGTATACGGGGAGGGCCGGTGGACCAATGTGCACCGAGATTCCGATGCCGATTTGCGCGGAGGAGGGCACAGAGAGGCACAGAATCGAAAGCGACAGCAACAAGACTCCTAACAACAGGCTATGCACGGAGCGTTTCATTTTCGTTACCTTTCTTACAGCAGAACATTAACCACAACGACTGGATGACGACCCATAAGCTGGCCGGTTTGTGGCTCGGAATTGTTAACCCGGAAATCGTGGGGTTGTTGCGCTGAAGGAGGAAAGCTTTCGGGCTTGGGTTTTAGGTTCTGGAGCTGAGTTCAGGGCTGACAGGGCGGCTATCAGAATGGCATCCTGATGGGGAAACACGGTGCGCAGGTCGAGCAGGACATTTCCGTCTTCCACCCGGGCGATTATGGGTGGATTGGAGTCGCGGAGACGGGCATTTAATTGGTCGGCGCTGAGATTTTGATGGCTGAATGCGATCAATCGGGTGGGTAAAACCGCAGAGGGTGCGGCACCGCCGCCGATCACGGAATCCCCATCCCTAAGCGCCAGGCGCAGGTGGGCGTGTTTCAGCTGCCCTGATTGCAACGCGGAAACGACATTTTCCGCGCGGCGCGCAATCTCGGGTTTCGATGAATGCATCATGCGCAGCACGGGGATGGCGTCGTAATCGGTTTTGATATAGGCCAGCAGCGTGGCTTCGAGCGTGGCGTAGGTTAACTTGTCGACACGCAGGGCGCGAAACAACGAGTTGGAGCGCATCCGAGCTACGAGCTCGCTGCGACCGCTGATCAGGCCGGCCTGCGGGCCGCCGAGAAGTTTGTCGCCGCTATAGGTGACGACATCAACCCCGGCGCGGAGACGATCCAGTACTCCGGGTTCACCGCTGATGCCGAGCGTACGCAGATCCAATAGCGCTCCGCTGCCCAAATCTTCCATCAGAGGGATGTTGCGGCGATTGGAGAGGGCGACCAACTCGGCAATCTCGGGCTGTTCGGTAAAGCCGGTGATTTCAAAATTGGAACGATGCACGCGCAGCAGAAGGAGTGTGCGGTCGTTGATTGCGGCTTCGTAATCGGCGATGCGGGTGCGGTTGGTAGTGCCGACTTCGCGAAGAATCGCATTGGACTTCCGCATAACGTCGGGGATGCGAAAGGAACCTCCGATTTCCACCAGTTCGCCACGGGAGACGATCACTTCGCATTCCTCCGCCAGCGAGTTCAAGGCGAGGAGGACGGCGGCGGCGTTGTTGTTGACCACGATGGTGGCGATCCGGCTTCCGGCGGCTTCGCCTGCCGCAAAGCCAGTTTCGCCGAGTAGCTTTTGGAACAGGCGGTCCACATGGACGTCGCGCTGGCCGCGCTCTCCGGTCGGCAGATCGAACTCGAGATTGGAATAGGCGCTCGCCGTGGCGCACAAATGATCAAGCGCCTCAATTGCCAGCGGAGCGCGTCCGAGATTGGTGTGCAGGATTACCCCGGTGGCATTGATCAGCGGCCGCAGAGAATAGGCGAGAGAGTGGCGGAGTTGGCGCTCGATTACGGGCGCGAGATCGCCGATGGCAAGGGCCAGGGATGGTTCGTCGAATTCTCCACTCGCGATCTCCGCGCGCAAACGCGCCAGGACGGTGCGGATGCTTTCCGCGACTGCGGGGTGGCCGTCCCGCTGGATGAGGTGCTGAACCTCCGGCTGGCGGAGAATTTCATCGGTTGAAGGCAGCTTCTGAAAGAGCGCGGATCGACTTGAGAACGGCATCTTCGCTCGATTACGACAAGCGATTATGACATAAGCGCCCATTCAGGTCGCCGGAAGGCGGGAAGGCGGGAAGGCGGGAAGGCGGAAGGTTCCCTTCTTACAGAGTATGCAGAAAGGCGAGCAGGTCATTGATTTGCTGATTGGTCATTACCTGGCCGAAGCCTTCCATTTTGGCCCTGCCGTATTTCACGATGTCGGAAACGCGGTCGTCGTTGGCGGGGAGTCCGCTCAGGGAGAGGTAGGGGCGCTTGAAGACGCCTTTCAGGCCGGGACCTTTCTTGCCTCGGGATGAATACGGTTCGTGACAGCGGTCGCAATAGTTGTCGTAGAGTTTTCGTCCAGCGATCTGTTGCGGATTCAGGCCCAGTTCCGCGTCGGACTTGCGGCGTTCGACATTGCAGCCGATGAGGAGCGGGAGCACGAGGACGGCGAAGATTATCTGGATGATCGTCGAGGCGGGGCGACGTTGGCAGCGAGAAACCGGGATTAAAGTCGTTCGCATTGGAGTGATGGGATCAAGTATGGAGGTTGCGGCGTCGCCCGCAAGGACTCGAAGGTAGGATAATACGGAGGGTATGGCCGTCGCCGTCAAACGCGTTTATGAATCCCCGGCGGCGTCCGATGGAGTTCGAGTGCTGGTAGACGGCCGGTGGCCGGGTGGGCTGAAAAAGGAAGCTGCCGCCGTAAAATTGTGGATGCGCGAACTTGCTCCTTCGGCGGAATTGCTGCGTTGGTTCCAAGAGAATCCCGAGAACTGGCGGATGTTTCGAAGGGGCTATCTGAAAGAGTTGGCCACCGCCGAGGGTTCGGCGGCCCTGGAAAAACTGCATAATCTGGCGGATGGCAAGCGCCGGTTGACGCTGTTATACGCATCGCCCAACGAACGGCACAACAACGCGATCGTGTTGAAGGAACTGCTGGAGGGAACGCGCAAGCCTCCCTCGAGCGTCGGCGCAGCAACGCTCGGCCGGGGGCGGATTCGAAAGGCGAAACGGCTGTAGAAGCAGGTCCGCTTGAGAAAGCGGTCGCCCGACTGGAAGTGAGCGCGCAAGAAATCGAGTCGTTTGCCTGATTGGTTTGACATCGTCATCTTCCATCCCTACTCTTGGATGTTTCCACTATGAAAATCCTCATCCTCGGCAGCGGCGGACGGGAACATGCCCTGGCTTGGAAGCTCGGGAAGTCGCCGCGAGTCACGAAAGTCTACTGCGCGCCGGGCAACGGCGGGATTGCGGAGGAAGCGGAGTGCGTTGCGGTGGATGTAAGAAGTCTCGACTCCATGGTCTCGCTGGCGAATCGCCTTCAGCCCGATCTCACCGTCGTGGGGCCGGAACTGCCGCTGATGCTCGGGGTGGTAGATGAGTTCACGCGCCGAGGCTGGCGCACCTTTGGCCCGACTAGCGCGGCCGCGCAACTGGAGACGAGCAAGAGTTTTGCCAAGGAATTTCTGCAGCGGCACCACATTCCGACGGCGCACTATGCGATCTGCGATTCGGCGGATCAGGTGCGGGACGCGCTGCCCCATTTCTCGGCTCCCCTCGTCGTGAAGGCGGATGGACTGGCGGCGGGCAAGGGCGTGGTCATCGCCCGGAGCAAGGAGGAAGCGTCGAATGTCGCAAATGAAATGCTCAGCGGAAGGATGCTGGGAGAAGCGGGATCGCGCGTGGTGCTGGAAGAGTTTCTCGAGGGCGACGAGCTTTCTTTTCTCGTGGTGAGCGACGGCGAGCGGGTCGCGCCGTTGGTCGCGGCGCAGGATCACAAGCGGGTGGACGACGGTGACAGCGGCCCGAATACCGGCGGCATGGGCGCTTACACCACTGCGGACATTGTCGATGACAAGATGCGCGACTGGCTGGTCGCGCACATTGCGCGTCCCGTGGTCGCGGGCATGAAGGCGGACGGGGCGGAGTATAAGGGCGTCCTTTACTGCGGCCTGATGATGACGGCGCGCGGGCCCATGGTGCTGGAATTCAACTGCCGTTTCGGCGATCCAGAGACGCAGCCGATTTTAATGCGCCTGGAAAGCGATCTTCTGGAGGCGATGGAAGCGTCGATCGACGGCCGGACAAGCGATGGCGATTTCAAGTGGTCGAGCGACGCGGCGGTTTGTGTGGTGATCGTTTCCGGCGGTTATCCGGGCAGCTATGAGGCGGGCAAGAAGATTATCGGCCTGGAGGACGCGGCGAAGTTGGCGGGCGTGAAGGTGTTTCATGCGGGTACTTCGAAACGCGAACAGGCTTTCTACAGTGTCGGCGGGCGGGTGCTGGGAGTGACGGCGCGAGCACACGACCTCGAGACAGCGGTCGCGCGCGCCTATGAGGCTTGTGCCACCATCGGTTTTGAAGGCGCGCATTACCGTAGAGATATCGCGGGACGCGCGTTGAAGAAGACGTAGGGCCATTTTCTGAAAGAGGGCAAGGCAATATGGGAAATCCAGTGGTTTCAATCGTAATGGGCAGCGACTCCGATCTGGAGATCATGCGCGAGGCGGGTAAGGCTCTCGATGAATTCGGGATCGGGTATGAGATGGATGTGACCTCGGCGCACCGCTCACCCGACCGTACGGCGGAGTATGCGCGGCGTGCGGCGGCCCGTGGGATTCGCGTGATCATCGCGGGGGCGGGGGGGGCGGCGCACCTGGCGGGTGTGATCGCGGCGCACACGACCCTGCCGGTGATCGGAGTTCCGATTCCCTCCACCTCGTTGCAGGGGATGGATTCCCTGCTGGCGACGGTGCAAATGCCGGCGGGCATCCCCGTGGCAACGGTCGCCATCGGCAAACCGGGGGCGACCAACGCTGGGATATTGGCGGCGCAGATCCTTGGGGTCGCGGATGCGGCCATTGGCAAAAAGCTGGAGGCCTATAAGCAGAAGTTGGCGCGAGGCGTGGAAGAGAAGTCGAACAAGATGAAGGGCGCGAGCTAAGCGCCGGGCGAGCCCCGTCCCTACGGTTTCAGCACAACATTGTCAATCAGGCGGGTTGAACCCACGTACGCGGCTAGGGCGACCAGGGTGGGTCGCGAGATGCGTTCGATTGGTTCGAGCGAGTCCGGGTCCACGATTTCCAGATAGTCGAGTACGACCCGCGGTTCCTGCTGTAAAAAATCCCGGGTGGCGGCGGCGAGAGCGGAGCTGTTTCTTTCCCCGGCTTCAAATAGTTCGAGGGTTCGCCACAGAGCACCCTGCAAAACCAGCGCGCGGACCCGCTCTTCTGCCGTCAGATAGACGTTGCGCGAGCTCATGGCCAAGCCATCGGCATCGCGCACGATAGGGCAGGCGACTATTTCAACGGGGAACTTCAGGTCGCGCACCATGCGGCGGATGACAGCAAGTTGCGCCGCGTCTTTTTGCCCGAAGAACGCGGCTTGGGGTTCGATGATGTTTAACAACTTGGCCACGATGGTGGTGACCCCGCGGAAATGGCCGGGACGCGAGCGTCCGTCGAGCTTTTCGCTCAAACCGTCGACCTGCACCCAGGTGACTGCGCCGGGGGGATAAATCTCCTCCACCGAGGGGGCGAAGAGAATTGCGACATCCTCTTTCTCGAGCAATCGGCAATCCTGTTCGAATTGCCGCGGATATTTCGCCAGATCCTCGCCGGCTCCGAACTGGGTTGGATTGACGAAAATGGAGACAGCGACGGCATCACAGGCGGCTTGGGCCGCTTGTACGAGTGCCAGGTGACCCGCGTGCAGCGCGCCCATGGTCGGGACCAGGCCGAGCCTTTGGCGACCGCTGCGGATATTTCGGCAGGCGGCGCGAGCTTCGGCAATGGTGGCGCATGTCTTCACTTGGCTATCGATTAGAACGACGCTTAGAACGTCACTTAGCACCACACTTAGGAAGACGTCAGCACAGCGCTGTCTGGCAGAGCGAATCCGCGCCGCAGGGTGGCGGCTTTCACCGTATTTGACATCAGCATGGCGATGGTGAGCGGTCCCACCCCTCCGGGAACGGGAGTGATGGCGCCGGCGATTTCGGCGACTTCGGGATGAACGTCGCCAGCCAGAGTTGAGCCTTTGGCGAGGAACGCCTCTTCGCGCTTCTTGTTTCCCGCAAAGAAACGATTGAATTCGCCGCGCTCGGTGATTTTGTTGATGCCGACGTCGATCACGGTGGCTCCCGGTTGCACGAAATCGAGCGTGATCATGCCGGGGCGGCCAATGGCCGCGACCAGTATGCCGGCGCGGCGGCAAACTTCCGGCAGGTCGCGCGTCCGGGAGTGGCAGACGGTAACGGTGGCGTTCTGATTCAGCAACAGCATGGCTACGGGCTTGCCTACAATATCGCTGCGGCCAACGACGACCGCTTCCTGGCCGGCGACAGGAATCTGGCTGCGCCGCAGGATTTCCATGACGCCGGCGGGCGTGCAGGGCACCAGGCCCGGACGCTGCGTGGAAAGGTAGCCGACGTTCATGGGATGGAATCCATCCACGTCTTTGGCGGGGTCGACCGCTAATAGAACTCTCTTGGCGTCGATATGGTCGGGCAGGGGCAACTGCACCAGGATGCCGTCGATTTCATCGCGCCGGTTCAGTTCGGCGATGAGGGCAAGCAATTCTTCCGTGGTCGCGTCGTCGGGTGGGGTGTGCTGCTCGCTGTAGAGGCCGACTTGCTGGGAACTCTTGACCTTGCCGCGAACGTAGACCTCCGATGCGGGATTGTGCCCGACGAGCACGACTGCCAGTCCGGGGCGAATGCCGGATTGGGCCAATACACGTGCCTGAGCAGCAACTTCGGCGCGAATTTCCGCGGCAATTTTAGTACCGTCGAGAATTCTGGCTGCCATTGGACCTCGTGGATAATTTTGCAGGAATCGCAAACGATTCTATCGCACCGGGGCTGGCGGATGCGCCTGGCGGCAAAACTGGGTGGCCGCAAATCCATTCAGCGATAATGCCGCAATCCCATACCGCGCTACAATGCAGTCTATGATTTCGCAGGATTTGCAGGATTTGCTGGTCTGCCCGGTTTGCAAAAAGGCTGTGGTCCTTACCGCGAAGCGGAAAAGTCTGAAATGCGGCGTTTGTCGCCGCGTTTACCCGATTCAGGATGACATCCCCATCATGCTGGTGGACGGGGCGAAGGTCGAGTCGGACTGAGCCCGTGGGTTAGCGCACCGCGCCAAAGTTCGATTTCGTCCCGCCGCAAGACGACAATTAGTGTCAATCTGGCAACGCCGATTGCTTTGCCAGCACCCGCTTCGCTCTGCCGGAAATCCCCGCAACCTTTGGCAAACTCTTGGGTTTCATAACTTTGGGGATCGGCAAAACGGTGGCCTTCCATGTACTAAGTTACGGCGATTGGATTGCATGGAACGGAACGGGCTGCCGATGACTCTAATGGAGCAAGAGCGGGGAGGTGCAAGGTGAGAATGGCCATGAAAGAGAGATTTACCGTGACGGAACTGTGCGCCTTGAGAAACGACCTGATCCAGGGCGGCATGGTAGATTCGCGCGAAGCGGCGGAAGTCCTGCAAGTCTTTTTGGCGGGCCGGGGATATGGAGTTTCCCAAACCGACGCCATTGACGCGGCAGGGCGAGTAGAGATGGCTGGTTGTTCGCTGCCTGTTCTGGAGCGCGAACTCGAGGGTTTGGCGCTGGTCATGTAGGCCGCAGGCGCGGTCAGTGAATTCCAAAGCCGTGAATTTCCGAAGCACTGAATTTTCAGAGCGAGGTTAATTGGGAAACTGATGTGGCTCAGCTCAACGACACACAGCTTTCCAGTAAGAAACGCCGGGCGCAATCGTCCGGCCTTTTCTTTTTCAGAAGGTTGTGTCCAAATGGGGTCCACGGATTCCAATTTTCGGACAGTCGAATGCCGGAGCCTTAGCTGCCGGATATTCCGATCAGTATCTTGATCGATGTTTTCAACGATGTTTCGAACGAAGAGAATTCCGTTCCCGACATCCGGAGTCCACTCGGCCTGTCAAACGCATTACACTATTATCCGATGGAGAGTTTCAGAGGACTCCGCTTTCCAGGGGAGCCGGTGAAGGAAGATCGTCATGTCAACCAACAGCTTTGGCGCCGGCGCAACGTTTAACATCGGCAATAAGAAATACGAGATTTACCGTCTCGATGCTCTCGACCGGCAAGGGATTTCGACCCGGCATCTGCCATTCTCGCTCCGCATTCTGCTGGAAAACCTGTTGCGCACAGAAGACGGTCGCAACGTGACGCCGGAGGAAATCCGCGCCCTGGCGGCGTGGAACAAGAGCACGAAACCGCAAAAAGAAATCGCCTTCACTCCCAGCCGCGTCTTGTTGCAGGATTTTACCGGCGTCCCCGCAGTGGTCGACCTGGCCGCCATGCGCGATGCCATGAAGCGGCTGGGCGGCGACGCCAGGTTGATCAATCCGCTGCAACCGGCGGAACTGGTGATCGACCACTCGGTGCAAGTCGACGAATTTGGTTCCGCCGGCGCGTTCGATATAAATGCCCTGTTGGAATTCCAACGCAATAAAGAACGCTACGCGTTTCTGCGCTGGGGACAGACCGGTTTTCGCAATCTTGCCATCGTGCCACCCGACACGGGAATCGTGCACCAGGTCAACCTCGAGTTTCTGGCGCGCGTGGTTTTTGTACACGAGGAAGGCAACAAGCGCGCGGCATATCCGGATACGCTGGTGGGCACCGATTCGCACACTACCATGGTCAATGGACTAGGCGTTCTGGGCTGGGGCGTGGGTGGAATCGAAGCGGAAGCGGCCATGCTGGGACAGCCGGTCTCCATGCTGATCCCGCTGGTAGTCGGGATGAAACTTACCGGGCGGCTACGTGAAGGCGCGACTGCTACCGATCTGGTTCTGACCATTACCGAGAAGTTGCGAAAACACGGCGTAGTCGGGAAGTTCGTCGAGTATTTCGGGCCGGGACTGCAGGATTTGCCGCTGGCCGACCGCGCCACCATCGCCAACATGGCTCCGGAGTATGGCGCCACCTGCGGCATCTTCCCCATTGACCGGGAAAGTTTGCGCTATCTGAAACTCACCGGGCGCAGCGATGAACTGATCGCGCTGGTCGAGGGCTATGCGCGCGAGCAAGGGCTGTTTCACGATGCCAACACGCCGGAAGCGGAATATTCCGAACTGCTAAGTCTGGACCTGGCGACCGTCGAATCGAGCCTGGCGGGGCCCAAACGTCCGCAGGATCGAGTTGTTTTGTCAAAGGCGGGGGAATCGTTTGCCCAGGCGCTGCCCTCGTTGATCAAGCCCAAGGCCAAGGAGACGGCGTCCAGCCCCGCGGCGGCGGCGGTGGCGGCCAAACCGGAGAGTCGTTGGGAGCAGGAAGGGGGCAATCCGACTGCGGTGGGCGTGGAAGACCCCAAAATTCACGAACATATTCCGACGAACGGAAACCGGCCATTGCAACACGGCAGCGTGGTGATTGCGGCGATCACGAGTTGCACGAATACGTCGAACCCTTCGGTGATGCTGGCGGCGGGATTGCTCGCCAGAAAAGCTGTGGAGCGTGGGCTGCAAGTGCCGGCCACAGTGAAGACTTCTCTCGCTCCAGGATCGAAGGTGGTCCTCGATTATCTCGAAAAAGCCGGACTGATGCCGTATCTGGAGAAATTGAAATTCAACATCGTAGGCTACGGCTGCACCACCTGCATCGGGAACTCAGGACCGCTGCCGGTGGAGGTCTCGAAGGAAATTGACGAGAAGGATCTGGTGGTAGCGTCGGTGCTTTCCGGCAATCGCAATTTCGAAGGCCGAATCAATTCCGAGGTCCGCGCCAACTATCTGATGTCGCCTCCGCTGGTCGTGGCTTTCGCGCTGGCCGGCCGTATCGATATCGACTTGCGCAAGGATGCGATTGGTAAGGGCAGAGACGGCGAGCCGGTTTTCCTGGCCGACATCTGGCCCTCACAGCGCGAGGTGGAGGAGGCGATGTCGAGCGCGATCACGTCCGATATGTTCCGCAAAAGCTATGCCCAGGTGTACGCAGGCGATGAGCGCTGGCGCGGGCTGCCGGTGCCGAAGGGCGAGACGTATGCTTGGGAAAAGGACTCCACCTACATACGGCAGGCGCCCTACTTCGATGGCATGGAGCTGAAACCGTCCGCCATTGAGGACATCAGTAACGCGCGCGTTCTGGCCGTGCTCGGGGATAGCGTTACCACCGACCATATTTCGCCGGCGGGATCGATCAAGAAAGATGGTCCAGCGGGTAAATATTTGATGGCTCACGGTGTGCAACCGGCGGATTTCAACTCCTATGGATCGCGCCGCGGCAACCACGAAGTGATGGTGCGCGGGACGTTTGCCAACGTCCGGCTGCGCAACAAGATGGTCAACACCGAAGGTGGATTTACGCGTCACCTGCCCGATGGCGCGGAGATGTCTATTTTCGACGCCTCGGCAAAGTATCTGGCCGCCAAGGTCCCCCTCGTAATTCTGGCGGGCAAGGAGTATGGATCCGGGTCGTCCCGTGATTGGGCGGCAAAGGGACCGCGACTGCTTGGGGTTCGCGCCGTGATTGCGGAAAGCTATGAACGCATACACCGCTCCAACCTCGTGGGCATGGGCATTTTGCCTTTGCAGTTCCTGCCGGGGGAAACGGCGGAGACGCTGAAGTTGACCGGCGAAGAAATTTTCGAAATCGGCGGCATTCGAGATGTGGTGGAGCAGTTTTCTTCTGGACGGAAAATCACGGTGCAGGTGAAGCGCCTGAAGAACCCGGAGATTCAGACGTCGAATTTTCAGGCGGTGGTGCGCATCGACACTCCGCAGGAAGCTCTCTACTACGCCAATGGCGGCATCCTGCAATACGTGTTGCGACAGCTGCTGGCGGGAAAAACGCAGCCGGGGGCGGTCACTGCCTAGTCTCCGGTGAACGTGTTCGATTCACGAAAAATCTTCAATTCACCGCGCACATCGGGAAGCGTGTTCCACCCCTTGCGCGCGATAGCATCTGCTAATCTCAGGGTTCCATGCTCCTGCCCGCGCAATACCTCCCTGCTGCATTTAGCCTGACCGCAGTCGGAGTGTGGGGCGCGAGCGATTTCCTAGGTGGGGTGGGAGCACGGCGGGCGAACGCTTTTCTCTTTACGGCGATCGTGCACCTGAGCGGGATGGTATTGATCGGCGCCATTGCGTGGGCGACCGGCGCGGCATTTCCGGGCATCATCGGCGTGGCCTGGGCGCTGCTCGGCGGTTCGTTCGGCGGCACGGCGCTGATATTTTTTTATCGCGCATTGGCACGGGGAAATATGGGACTGATCGCGCCCGTGTCGGCGGTGCTGAGCGCCGCGATTCCCACGCTGGTTACCGCGGTCGCGGAGGGGGTTCCGAGCGCGCGACACGTCGTCGGTTTTGTTCTCGCAGGAGTCGGAGTCTGGCTCATCTCGCGCACGGAGCGAGGCGCGGGTCGTCCCGAAGGCATCGGCGTGGCGGTATTGGCGGGAATCGGCTTCGCGGGGTTCTACCTTTGCATGCGCCAGGCGGGGAATGGTTCGGCGTTGTGGATCGCGACCTGCTCGCGTCTGGGCTCCTTCGCAATCACGGGAACGATTGTGTTGCTCGGAAGACATCTGCGCGCCGTCGCGGCTCCAGTCCTGGGTATCGCGGTGATTGCCGGAATTCTGGACATTGTCGGGAGCATCGTTTTTATCCGAGCCGAGCAGATCGGACGGTTGGATAATGCGGTCGTGCTCAGTTCGCTGTATCCGGCTGTCACAGTATTGCTGGCGCGTTTCTTTCTGCATGAACATTTCAGCCGCGGGCGCACCATAGGCATGGTGGCGGCACTGGCGGCGGTGCCTATGATAGCGGGATAGAAGTGACTTTTCGGCGAGAGTCGAAGCCCCGCTGCGTCATGTTTACAGAGGTCTGCCTTTTGCATCACAGGATGTATGCGGCGTGGCCGCCACTCATGGCTGACACTGCGCATGCTCGGCTGCTAATCTTCATTTTGTGCCCCTGGTCGAAGTCCGCAATTTGACAAAAGTTTTCGAGCACTCCGAATGGTCATTCGGCAGCCATCGGCCGCGCGGCGTCCTGGCGGTGGACAAGGCTTCGCTCGACATCCACGAAGGCGAAACCCTGGGACTGGTGGGAGAATCGGGTTCCGGCAAGAGCACGCTGGGACGGATGATTCTCCGCCTGATCGAGCCCACGTCAGGCACCACACTTTTCGGCGGCACCGACCTGATGCAAGCGAGCCACGCTGAGTTACGCGGCCTGCGCCGCGACATGCAGATTATTTTTCAGGACCCGTTCGGGGCCCTCGACCCGCACTTTCGCGTGCAGGAAGCCATCTCCGAACCGCTCCTGCTGCATCGCAGACTCGGGCAGGAGAAGCTCAGTCGGGAGGCTTGCCGGCAGCGAGTAAGCGAACTGTTGCGGGCGGTGGGGATGGATGAATCCGCCCGCCTGCGTTATCCACACGAGTTTTCGGGAGGCCAGCGCCAGCGCATTGTGATTGCTCGCGCCCTCGCGTTACGTCCGAGGTTTATCGTGGCCGATGAGCCGGTTTCCGCTCTCGATGTAAGCGTGGGAGCGCAGATCGTGAACCTGTTGCAGCAATTGCAACGCGAGTTTGGCATCACCTACCTGTTCATCTCGCATTCCATGCCGGTGGTGCACTATCTTTCGACCCGGATCGCGGTGATGCATCGCGGCCAGATCGTTGAGATTGGAATCACGGAGCAGGTCATCCGCGAGCCCGGCCACGAGTACACCCGCAAGCTGCTGGCGGCGACTCCAGAAATGGCCGCCGGATAGACAGACGGTTGTCATTCGGGCGCTGGGAAACTACAATTTGTGCGTGTTTGCGGAGGTCCCATGGCCACCAATCCATCGCTGCCGTCGCAGTCCCAGATAACGGAGGTTCCGGCGCAGGAAAATGCCGGGCTGTCGGAAGGGCAACGGCTTGCCTATACTTTTTTCGCGCCGAGCAAGACGTTCACCGACCTTCGGCAGAACGCCAGTTGGTGGGCGCCGTTTCTGCTCATCGTGATCGTTTCTTTGCTCTTTGTCTACACGGTCGACCGGACGGTGGGCTATCGCAAAGTGGCGGATAACCTTCTCCAGTTATCTCCCAAGCAGGCGGAGCGCATGGACAGCATGCCCGCCGATCAGCGCGAGAAAGCCATGCAGCTACAAACCTCGATCACCAAGGGGTTTTCCTTCGCTGTGCCGGTGTTTGCGCTTGCCATCTACGCCGTGTTTGCAGGACTCCTGTTTGCGACGCTTAAATTTGGCGCCAGCGCAGATTTGAAATATAAGACCATGTTCGCGTTGGTGGTCTACACACGGCTACCGGAGCTATTGATGTCGGTGCTGGCAATGCTTTCGCTGGTGGCTGGGGTCAGCGGCGACGGCTTTAACATTCAGAATCCCGTGGCCACAAATCCGGGATACTTTATCGGTACGGAAGGCTCGCCGGTGCTGCGAGCCCTGCTCACTCCATTGGATGTGTTCGCCATCTGGACACTGATTCTGACGGCCATCGGCATCACCCGGATCAGCAATGTCAAAAGCGGCACGGCGTATGCGGTGGTGTTCGGCTGGTTCGCAATCGTCGTGCTTTTACGGGTAGTGCTGGCCGCCGCTACTTCCTAAGCGACGATCTCCGGGGATGTGTGCTGGCGAGGATTGCCCCGCCTCGAAACGAGGCAAAGCTTCGCCACCACCGAGATTAGTTCCGTGTCCCTGTTGCGTGTCCGCCACTCCGCTATCGTTACCCGATAATGGCCGCTCACTATACCATTTTCTATTCCACCCAGCATGCATACTGCGGATGTCGTTCTAATTGGCGGAGGGATTGTCGGCTCCAGCATCGCCTGCCACCTGGTGCTCGCGGGTTGCAAGCGGGTGCTTGTGCTGGAGCGGGCGACGGCGCAGGGTAAGGGATCCACGGGCAAGAGCATGGGCGGGGTGCGGGCGCAGTTTTCCACTCCGGTCAATATTCAGATGTCGCTTTATTCCATCCCGTTTTATGCGGGGTTCGAAGCGAGGCTGGGTTACCCGTGCGACTACCGTCCGCAAGGCTATCTTTTTTGCGCGACAAGTCAGGCGCACTTGTCCTATCTGCGCGCCAACTATCAGTTGCAGGTGGCCATGGGGCTGAGGGATGTTGCCTTGCTTGGGGGAGATGAAATCCGCCGGCAGTTTCCTCAGCTTCGCGGCGATGACATTGTGGGGGGAAGTTTTTGCGGCAGCGATGGCTTCGTCGATCCCTACAGCGCGATGATCGGTTTTATGACTGCGGCGTGCGATGGCGGAGCCACGCTTTGGAAGAACGCGGCCGTCACAGGGATTGAGCGCCATGAGGATGGCAGTTTCGTCGTCGCAACCACGTCGCGACAACGTCTCGACCCGCACGGTGGTGAACTGCGCCGGGGCGTGGGCGGCGGGGGTCGCGAAGATGGTGGGCATCGAATTGCCGGTTGCGCCTTTGCGGCGCATGCTGGTTCCGACGGAACCCTTCGATCAGTTTCCCCATAGCGCGCCCATGATCGTCGACATGTCCAACGGCTTTCACTTCCGGCCGGAGAGCCGCGGATTTCTGCTGGCCTGGAACGATCCCGAAGAAAGCACTGGATACAAGACGGACTTCGATCCAACCTTCATTGAGAAAATTTTGAGCCGGGCCGCGGATCGCGTGCCCGTGTTTGAGAATCTGGCGGTGAATCCGAAGCGCGCCTGGGCCGGACTTTATGAAATGACGCCGGACCATCATCCGATTCTGGGGGAGTCGCTGGAGGTTCCCGGTTTTTTCTTCGCCAACGGGTTCAGCGGACACGGCGTGATGCACGCTCCCGCCACCGGCAAAATTCTCAGCGACCTGATTCTTACCGGTGAGACCGACCTGATCGACGCTTCCCTGCTGAACTTCTCGCGTTTTGCCGAAGGGCGAACGATACACGAGACGGCGGTGCTGTAGTGGGCTGGGCGAATCGTTTATCGTGGTCGCTTGTCGTTTATTATCTCCGCTATTATCTATTATCCGCGCGTTGATCGGGACGCCCATGCCGGTTCAAGACATTCCCAAGGAGCAAAACTACTGGCTCACCACGGTGCAGATGCCCAGCGCGCCGGAAGAGCCTTTGCCAGAGAGCGCCGACGTGGTCATTGTCGGCGCCGGATTTACCGGTCTCTCGGCCGCGCTCGGCTTCGCCAAACGCGGCGCGAAAGTAGTGGTGCTGGAGGCGGAGACGATTGGATGGGGCGCCAGTTCACGGAATGGCGGGATGGTGCTGACCGGACTGAAACTGGGCGTCAACAAATTGCTATCGATGTATGGTGTGGAGTTAGCGCGGCGCATGTATGCGGCCTCGCTGGCGACGATCGGCGTGGTCGAGCGCATCGTGAATCAGGAGAATATCGCCTGCGATTTTGCGCGCACGGGACATCTGGAAGTGGCTTGCAAGCCGTCGCATTTTGACGATTATTCGCGCCAGGCCGAAGTCATCGCGCGCGAGTTCGATCACCGCTTGCGGGTGGTGCCGAAAGCGCAACTCGGCGAGGAGATCGGCTCCGACGTTTATTACGGGGGTATGGTAGATGAGAGTTCCGCGGGACTGAATCCGGCGCGCTATGTGGCCGGACTGGCCGGCGCCGCGATGCGCACAGGAGCGCAGATTGCGCATCGAACCCGATTGCAAAACATTCGGCGCGCGGCCCGCGGCGGCGCGCCGGGTTTCGCTTTGAACACTTCGCGGGGCGCGATCTGGGCGCGCAACGTCCTTGTCGGAACCAGCGGCTATACCGACTCGGCGACTCCGGCATTAAGAAAGAAAATCATTCCCATCGGGTCGTTCATCGTTGCGACCGAGGTGCTGCCGGAAGCGCTGGCTCGCGAACTGAGCCCGCGCAATCGGCAGATCTACGACTCGAAGAATTATCTTCATTACTACCGCCTGACTCCGGACAATCGGATGCTGTTCGGCGGGCGCGCGGCATTTTTTCCCGAGAGCGAAAAGACCGTCCGCCAGAGCGCGGAGATTCTGCGCCGGGGAATGACCGGTGTTTATCCTCACTTGAGCGCCAGCAAGGTCGAATATGTTTGGGGAGGCACGCTCGATTTTTGTTTCGACATCATGCCGCATGCGGGACAGATGGACGGCATTTTTTTTGCTGTCGGATATGCCGGGCACGGCGTCGCCATGGCCACCTATCAAGGGCAGAAGATGGCGGAATGGATTGCCGAAGGGAAGACGGACAATCCGTTTGCGGAGATTCCCTTTCCCGGCGCGCCCCTCGGTCTATACAACGGGAAACCCTGGTTCCTGCCCCTGGCCGGAGCGTACTACAAGGTTCTGGATTGGGTAGCGTGAAGAAAAATAAGGACGACTAAAGAGATCTTCTGGAGAGTGGAATGTCAATGTTTGGCCTGATCGAGTATGCCGATGCGAGTCCCGAGGTGCGCGCGGTTTATGACGACATCATGGCTACGCGCAAAACCGACTGGATCAATAACTTCTGGAAGGCGATCGCTCATGATCCGCCGCTGCTGAAGCGAACCTGGGACGATATCAAGCAGATCATGGCTCCGGGCGCACTGGATGCTCTGACCAAGGAAATGATTTATGTTGCGGTCTCGGTGAGCAATCAATGTGAATACTGCATCGCCTCGCATACTGCGGCGGCGAAAGGCAAAGGCATGACGGACGCTCAGTTTAAAGAGTTGATGTCGGTGGTCGGCATGGCGAATGAAACCAATCGCCTGGTTGCGGGGTATCGGGTTGAGGTGGATGAGCGGTTTAAGACTGGGACTTAGGTTTTGGGGCTTAGAAACAGTGCCGCGGTGAAACTGAATCGTGGGAGTCGACGCTCGGTCGGCTTTTCTTAATCCATGACGCTTGAAGTTCTATAATCGAAACCGCGAGGTGACGTGATGGCGGAGATGACGGCTGTTCCGGTTGCAACCCACGGGTTTTTTCTGGACGGGAAATGGCTGGAGGAAGGTGACCTCGTTGACATACGGTCGCCTTACGACGGTACGCTGGTGGGGCATGTGCGGCAGGGGCGGCGGGAACATGCAGAAGCCGCCATAGCGGCCGCGGTCAAGGCTTTCGGAACCACCCGCCGGTTGCCGGCATTTGAACGGCAGCGCGTCCTGCGGCAGATTGCGACCGGCATCCACGAGCGCAAGGAAGAATTTGCGCGGACCATCGCGCTCGAAGCAGGCAAGCCCATCAAGAGCGCGCGCACCGAGGTTGACCGCGCCATCTTTACGTTCAACATAGCGGCCGAGGAGGCGGTTCGAAACTACGGTGAATATTTGCCGCTGGACTGGCAGCAATCCACCGTGGGCCGCTGGGGCATCGTCAAGCGTTTTCCCCTGGGCCCGATCGCTGGAATCACGCCTTTCAACTTCCCCTTGAATCTGGTGGCGCACAAAGTCGCACCGGCCATCGCCGCGGGATGTTCCATGGTGCTCAAACCGGCGCCGCAGACTCCTCTGACCGCCCTGCTCCTGGCCGAAGTGATTCAGCAGGCAGGGTGGCCGGACGGCGGCTTCAACGCGCTGTTGCTCTCGAACGAAGATTCCGGCCTGCTGGTGAGCGATGAGCGCATCAAGCTCGTCAGCTTCACGGGCAGTGCCGCGGTGGGCTGGAGCATCAAGAACAACGCAGGGAAGAAAAAAGTGGTGCTGGAGCTGGGCGGAAATTCGGGAGTGATCGTGCACCACGACACCGATCTGGCTTATGCCGCGGAGCGCTGCGCCACCGGAGGCTTCGCATACGCCGGCCAGTCTTGCATTTCGGTGCAGCGCATTCTGGTGGAGCATACGGTCTACGGTAAGTTCAGCGAATTGCTGCTGGCGGCGGTCGGCAAACTGAAAGTAGGCGACGCGCTGGACGAGGCGAGCGACCTCGGCCCGCTGATCCGCGAGAGCGACGCGATACGCGCGGCCGATTGGGTGCAGGAAGCGGTGCGCGGCGGTGCGCGACTGCTCTGCGGAGGCAATCGCAAGGGCTCGCTCCTTGAGCCCACGGTTTTGACCGGAACCAAGCCCCAGATGAAAGTGAATTGCCAGGAGATTTTCGCGCCGGTCGTGACCCTCGAACCCTACAACGACTTCGCGACGGCGCTGAAGCAGATCAACAGCTCGGCCTTCGGCCTGCAGGCGGGACTATTCACGCGCGACGCTGCCCTCATTTTTCAGGCGTATGAGGAACTTGAAGTCGGAGGTTTGATCGCAGGCGACGTGCCTACGTTCCGCATCGACCACATGCCCTATGGTGGGATTAAAGATTCCGGGTTGGGCCGCGAGGGTCTGCGCGACGCCATCCATGAAATGACCGAAGCAAAATTGCTGGTCATGCATTTGCGCTGAGGGAATCACCCCGGGGACGACGCTTGCGTTCCCGCCAAACGCAGGATTCATTTCCCCAAAACCGAAGTTCCAAATTGGTACAAAGAAAAACGGGGCGCCCTATCCCAATTCAGTCGTCAACTGTTATACTCCAATGTTTTAGTAAGCCTCGTCACTCGGGTTGGGTGGCGGAAATCATAAAATGCGGTCAGCCGGAAACGGCGTAAGCCAATTCCGCGATTAATACTTTAAAGACTCTACATTCAATGCAGATCTTTCCGCGCAGCAGCAATGCGATTGCCCGAGCGTCTCTGGTGCTCGTGCTGGTTGCAGTGGCGGGGCTGTCGTGGGTTGTTTTGCAGCTGGAACGAACTCCCTACATCACCATGGCGGGAGTCAGGAAGTCGCAACCCGTTCCGTTCAGCCACCAGCATCATGTAACCGGGTTGGGCATCGATTGCCGCTACTGCCACACCTCGGTGGAAAATTCAAGCTTTGCCGGCATTCCTCCCACCAAAACCTGCATCAACTGTCACGCGCAGATCTGGACCAACGCAGCGTATCTGGAGCCGGTTCGGGAGAGCTTTCGCTCCGGGAAGTCGATTGTGTGGACGCGCGTGAACCAGGTGCCGAACTTCGTTTATTTCAATCACAGCATTCATATCAATAAGGGCGTGGGCTGCAACAACTGCCACGGTCCCGTCGATCAGATGCCGTATATGTATCAGTACGCCTCGTTGCAGATGGAATTCTGCCTGGATTGCCACCGCAACAGCGAAAAGTATCTGCGGCCTCGGGACCAGGTATTCAATATGCGGTATGAGCCGCCGGTCAGCGATCCCATGGGCAAGAACGTCGTAACGTTCAACGGCAGGGACTATAGCAACCAGATCGAACTGGGCAACGCGATTAAGGTGGCGTACAAAGTTCGTTCCGTGAAGGACATCACCAGTTGCAACACGTGCCATCGGTAAAAGCCAGAGCTAAAAGGCAAAGCTAAAAGATTGACCATGAGCATGGACGAGCAAAAACTGAAGCCGGAAAAATCTGGCGACGTGTGCCCGACGAAGCGCAAGCAGCTTGACCTGGCCACGGTCAGGGAGCAACTGGAGGACACGACCGGTCCTGAATACTGGCGAAGCCTCGAAGAACTCGCGGGCACAGAAGAATTCCAGGAGATGATGCATCGCGAGTTCCCGAAGGGCGCTTCGGAATGGCTCGACGAATTCTCGCGGCGCGGCTTCCTCAAGACGATGGGCGCATCGCTGGCGCTGGCCGGCCTCACCGGTTGCACGCGGCTGCCGACGACCGAGATCGTCCCCTACGTAAAGCAGCCGGAGAACCTGATTCCGGGACGCCCCAAGTTTTACGCTACCGCGTTTACGCTGGGCGGCTACGCGTCACCGATTCTGGTGGAGAGCCACATGTTCCGCCCGACGAAGGTGGAAGGTAATCCCGACCATCCCGCAAGCCTCGGCGGCACGGACATCTATGCGCAGGCTTCCATTCTCGATCTCTACGATCCCGACCGGGCGCAGAACGTCACGTATCTCGGCGACGTGCGCTCGTGGAATGCCTTTATGCAGGCGGTTCGCGGACCGATGGCGGTGGAGAAAGGCATGGCGGGCGTGGGCGTCCGCATCCTGACACAGACGGTGACGTCTCCGACCCTGGCGGCGCAGATTCACGATTATCTGGAGGCGAATCCCCGGGCAAAGTGGCACGTTTACGAACCGGTAAGCCGCGACAACGTGTTTGAGGGCGCGAAGTTGGCTTTTGGCGAGCCACTGGAAACGCGCTACGACTTCTCGAAAGCCGACGTCATTGTCTCGCTCGACGCCGATTTTCTTTATGCCGGCTTCCCCGGCTCGGCGCGCTATATCAGGGACTTTTCGGCGCGTCGAAATCCTGACGGCAACATGAACCGGTTGTACGTCATCGAGTCGACGCCGAGTTCAACTGGGATGAAAGCGGACCACCGGCTGCCGGTCAGGGCTTCCGCCTTCAGGAGCCTGCTCGGTGAGCTCCTGTTTGACTTCGACGGCACCACGGGACGTGAAATGGGCATGGTGGGGGACTTAGCCCCAGCAGAAGGTGGCCAGGCTGCGAAGTCATTTCTGGCCGCCCTCGGCAAAGACCTCGGTGCGCACCGCGGCGCGAGCATCATCGTTGCCGGCGACCACCAGCCCCCCCAAGTCCAGGTGGCCGTACATCTGCTGAACCAGGTGTTGGGGAACGTTGGCAAAACCGTCTTTTACACCGATCCGGTGAGCGCCAACGCGGTGAACCAGACCGAGTCGATCAAGGAACTGGTCGCCGACATGCGCGGAGGCAAAGTCGATCTGCTGCTGATACTCGGCGGCAATCCAGCTTATGACGCGCCCGCCGACCTGGGCTTGGCCTCTCTGATGAAGTCGAATGTCGTCGGGCTGAAGGTCTATCTCGGAACGCACCGCAACGAGACGGCTGAACTTTGCCAGTGGCACGTGCCGGAAGCGCATTATCTCGAGTCCTGGGGCGATGCCCGCGCCTACGATGGCACAGTCAGCATTGTCCAGCCGCTCATTGAACCACTTTACGGCGGCAAGAGCACGCATGAGGTAGTCGCCGTGCTCGCGGGGCAGGGCGGCATGGGCGGACACGACCTGGTGCAGGCTTACTGGCAGAAACGGCACACGGCGGGCGACTTTGATGCTTTCTGGCGTAAGTCGCTGCATGATGGCTGGGTTGCGGGTACAGCCTACGCTCCGAAGAACGTGGCGCTGAAAGGCGCGCCTCCGGCGCCCGCGGCGGCGGCCGCATCGGGCGGTGGTTACGAACTGAACTTCCGTCGCGACCCCTCCATCTACGACGGGCGTTTCGCGAACAACGGCTGGCTGCAAGAACTGCCGAAGCCACTCACCAAGCTAACTTGGGACAATCCCATCATGATCGGGCCGGCGATGGCGGAGCGGTTGAAGCTGAATTTCAAGGACGTCGCCGAACTCGAATTCCAGGGAAAGAAGGTCAAGGGCGCGGTCTGGATTCAGGCCGGGCATCCCGACAATTCCATCACCGTGTTTCTCGGCTACGGTCGCGAGCGCGCCGGGCGCATCGGCACGGGCGCGGGCTTCGACGTGTATCCCATGCGTACCAGCCAGGTAGCGTGGTTTGCCGACGGCGCGAAACTGACTGCGACCGGAGAAACTTACAACCTAGCCAGCACTCAGGGTTACCAGACGATGGAGACTCCCGTCGGCGACCGCGCGCTGGTGCAGGAGCGCAGCCTCGAAGAATACAAGAAGGAACCCAATTTCGCGAAAGAAGGCGAACCGCCGCAGGATCTCACGCTCTACAAGCCCTGGCAGTTCGAGTACGAGAAGGAAACGTATTCCTGGGGAATGGCCATCGATTTGAACGCCTGCGTGGGGTGCAATAACTGTATTGTGGCCTGCCAGTCGGAAAACAATATCGCAGTGGTCGGCAAGGAGCAGACGCTCAAGGGTCGGCACATGCACTGGCTGCGGGTGGACACGTACTACAACGGGCCGCGGGAAAATCCTAGAGGGTTCTTTCAGCCGCTGCCTTGCATGCAATGCGAGAACGCGCCCTGCGAACTGGTTTGCCCGGTACAGGCCACGGTTCACTCGAGCGAAGGCCTGAACGACATGGTCTACAACCGCTGCGTAGGCACGCGTTATTGTTCGAATAACTGTCCATATAAGGTTCGGCGGTTCAATTTTCTGCTGTTCCAGGATTGGGAAACGCCGCAGTTCAAGCTCATGCGGAATCCGGACGTCACCATACGCAGCCGCGGGGTCATGGAAAAGTGCACGTACTGTGTGCAGCGCATCAGCGAACACCGCATTGACTCCGAGCGCGCCGATACGACCATAAAAGATGGCGAGGTGCAAACCGCCTGCCAGCAGTCGTGTCCGGCGAATGCGATTGTTTTCGGCAACATCAACGATCCGCACAGTCAGGTCAACCAGTGGAAGGCGCAGTCGAGAAATTACTCCCTGCTGGGCGAGTTGAACACGCGGCCGCGGACGACGTATCTGGCGGAAGTTAGAAATCCGAACCCAGAGTTGGAAGAACTGGAAGAGAAGAGGGGTTAGGCAGCCATTGTGTTATAGGTGTTATGCCTAAGACCTGACACCTAACAGCTAAGACCTGATTCAAGCGCTGATTTTGGAGAGGCATGGCGACGAACACACAAATTCCCGCGGCGGACAGGCGAGTGCCGGTGATCGCGCCGGGCCATACCTTCTCGACCATCACCGACAAGATTACGAACATCGTGCTGCGGCGGCCGGTTTCTCTCGGCTGGATCTTCGGCTTCCTGATCGTCTTCGGGATGATGAACATGCTCATGATGGCACTCGGCTACCTTTTTGTTAAGGGCACCGGGATCTGGGGCATCAACATCCCCATCGGCTGGGGATTCGCCATCGTCAATTTTGTATGGTGGATCGGCATTGGGCACGCGGGCACGCTGATTTCAGCGATTCTGGCGTTGCTGCGGCAGACCTGGCGCAACTCCATCAACCGCTTTGCGGAAGCCATGACGTTATTTGCGGTGGCCTGCGCCGGCATCTTCCCGCTGGTCCATACCGGACGTCCGTGGCTGGCCTATTGGCTGTTTCCTTATCCCAATACGATGCGCTACTGGCCGAATTTCCGGAGTCCGCTGGTGTGGGACGTGTTCGCGGTTTCGACCTACCTTACGATCTCTCTCGTCTTCTGGTTTATGGGGTTGATTCCCGATCTCGCCACTTTGCGGGATCGGACGCAGAATCCCATGCTCCAGAAAATATTCGGACTGCTGGCCATGGGATGGCGCGGTTCCGCACGGCATTGGCATCGCTACGAGACAGCCTACCTGTTGCTCGCGGGGCTAGCGACGCCTCTCGTGCTTTCGGTGCACACGGTGGTGAGCTTCGACTTCGCGGTTGGGATCGTGCCCGGGTGGCACACTACGATTTTCCCGCCGTACTTTGTCGCGGGCGCGATTTATTCCGGCTTCGCCATGGTGTTGTGCCTGGCGATTCCCATCCGCTCGATCTACGGGCTGAAGGATTTCATCACCGAGCGCCATCTGGAGAACGCCGCCAAGGTGATGCTCGCAACCGGACTGATTGTGGCCTACGGCTATGGCATGGAAGCGTTCATGGGCTGGTACAGCGGCAGCCAGTATGATTCGTTTCTGCTCTGGAACCGGCTGCATGGGCCGTACAAGCTGTGGTACGCGGCTTTGCTGGCCTGCAATATTTTCATTCCGCAAGTACTGTGGCTGAAAAAATTCCGCGTCTCCACGGGATGGCTCTGGCTGATCTCGTTTGTCGTACTGGTCGGCATGTGGCTGGAGCGCTTCATCATCGTTATCGTGAGCCTTACACGCGACTTCGTGAATTCGTCCTTCGGCATGTACTACCCCACGAAGTGGGACTGGATGACCTTCCTCGGAACGATTGGCATGTTCCTGACCTTTATGTGGCTGTTTGTGCGGGTGCTGCCCATGATCTCCATCTTTGAAATGCGCACCTTGCTTCCCGAGGCGCACGTGCACGAAGGCGCGGAGGTGAAGCAATAATGGCGGCGAGGGATTTTCTGGAGAATGGGCCGGTCTACGGATTGATGGCGGAATTCGATTCGGCGCAGGAACTGGTAGCGGCGGCGCACAAGGCGCATGCTGAGGGCTACAAGAAGCTCGACGCTTATAGCCCGTTCCCGGTGGAAGGCCTGGCGGAAGCGATTGGCTTCTACAAGAATCGCGTGTCTCTGGTGGTGCTTATCGGCGGCTTGATCGGCGGGATCTCCGCCTATTCCCTGCAATATTGGGTAGCGGTGATTACCTATCCCACCAACGTCGCGGGGCGTCCGTTTCACTCCTGGCCTTCGTTCATCATTGTGACCTTCGAATTGACCATTTTGTTTGGCGGGCTTTCGGCGGTGATTGGCATGCTGGCCTTGAATGGACTGCCGCTGCCTTACCATCCGGTGTTCAATGTACCGGAGTTTGCGAAAGCATCGGACAATAAGTTCTTTCTGGTGGTGGAGGCGAGCGACCCGAACTATGACCCGTCCAAAACGCGCTCGTTTCTCTCAGGCTTGGGGCCGCGAATGATTGCGGAGGTGCCGAGCTAGTTATGGCCCGCGCCGCACATAATCCACGCTCGCGAAAACTGCGCAAGGTATTGCCCACGCTGCTGGCGATCACTGCCCTGACCGCCGGCTGCCGCATCGACATGCATATCCAGCCCTATTACCGGCCGCTCGCAAAGAGCGATTTCTTCAATGACGGGCGCTCCGCCCGCTTGCCCGTCGAAGGCACGGTGGCGCGCGACGACCTGCATGAGGATACTTACTTTTACACCGGCAAAATCGGCACCGCTCTCGGCGACTTCATGCCGTTTCCCGTCACCGCCGAAGTTCTGGCGCGGGGACGCGAGCGCTACAACATCACCTGCACGCCGTGTCACGGGCGGGTGGGCGACGGCAACGGGTTTATCCCCACACGCGGTTACCAGCGGCCGCCGTCGTTTCACATCGACCGTCTGCGCAAGGTGCCCATCGCGTATTTCTTCGACGTGGATACCAATGGCTACGGCGCGATGCCGGATTATGCCGCGCAGGTTTCACCGCGCGACCGCTGGTGCATCGCGGCCTACATCCGCGCGCTGCAGTTGAGTCAGAATGCGCCCTCGGGCGACATTCCCTCGGGACAGAAAATGCCGTCGCCAGCGCCGCCTTTCCGCGACATAGGGACGGGGGCCACGCTGCCGGTCGTCACCATCACGCCCGCCGGCGGCGCCGAAGGGGAAGCGAAATGACCAGCGCCGCCGAGCACGTGAAAATGTCCGCCTCAGAACTGTTGGCGCCGCCGGTCGCGCAGTCGATTCAGACGCAGGCATTGTTTATCGGGCTGGTGGGAACGATCGCGTCGATTGCGGGCGTGGTCTTGTCTCCTGAAAGTTTCTATTCGGCCTACCTCTCGGGCTACATGTTCTGGCTCGGCCTCTCGCTCGGATGCATGGCGATCCTGATGCTGCATCATCTGGTGGGAGGGGCGTGGAGCATCGTCATCCGGCGCATTCTGGAATCCGGCATGATGACTCTGCCGCTCATGCTGGTGCTCTTTGTTCCGATCCTACTGCACCTGCCCCGGCTTTATTATTGGGCGCGTCCCGGCATTACCGATCCGAAAATCGTCGAAATTCAAGCGAGCTATCTCAACTTTCAGGGCATCCTAGTCCGCTATCTTGTCTACTTCGCCATATGGATCGGCATGGCCTACTTCCTCAACCGCTGGTCCAGCGAACAGGACACGATCGCGGGGCAGAGCACACTGCGTTTCCGGGCGCTGAGCGGGATTGGCCTAGTCATTTACTCCCTGGCGATCTCTTTTGCCGTCATTGACTGGGTGATGTCGCTGCAGGCGCGCTGGATTTCGACCATCTACGGCCTGATCTTCATCGCCGGCGAGGCGCTCTCGGCATTCTGCTTTTGCGTGGTGATCGAACACATCCTGCGCAAGCGCAAGCCGATGTCGGAATACCTGACCAGCACTCAGGTGCACGACCATGGCAAACTCATCTTCGCCTTTGTCATGGTCTGGACATATTTCAATTTTTCCCAGTGGCTGATCATCTGGGCGGGGAACCTGCCCGAGGAAATTCCCTGGTTCGTGCGCCGGATCAACACGGGTTGGGGCGGAGTGGCCTTGTTCTTGGTGCTGTTCCAGTTCGCCGTTCCCTTTATCATGCTGCTTTCGCAGCAGATCAAAAAACAGACCGATACGCTGGTCCGAGTGGCGGTCTGGATTTTGCTGATGCGCATGGTCGACATCTACTGGCATGTCGAGCCGGGAGTCAGTGTTTCGAGCGATCGTGGGAAAACGATCACCCCGCTGTACCCGACCGTGCACGTGACCTGGATGCATTTCGCCATCCTCGCGGGAATAGGAGGGCTGTGGACAGCCTACTTTTTCCGCAATCTGAGGGCGCGCCCGTTGCTTCCGGTGTACGCGCCGCAAACGTTGAGGCTTTTGGACCCCTCCGATGACTGACGGTGTGAACCCCGATGCGGGGAGACACGAGTGACGATATATGAGTGACGAAAGCATCAATCACGGCCACTCCGGCCACGAAGTCGAGTTCGAGCATCAGGACCTTGGGACGCGCGGAGTCTTCGCCTTCCTGTTTGGGCTGGTGGTGAGCGGCGTCGTCATTTATTTCATCATTATCACGATGTACCGGTTTCTTGATCACTACGAGCACTCGCAGATGACCATGGCGAGTCCGCTGATCACTTCCAAGGGATCTGTTTCGCGCGTTGTCACCCAGAACGACATGGACAAGGCCTTCAAGGACAACGGCGCTCCCATGCTGGAGACGAATGAGCGCGGGCAAATGCGAGACTTTCTGATGGATCAGGAGAAACAACTCAACAGCTACGGCTGGGTGGATGAAAAGGCAGGAATTGCTCATATTCCGATCGAGCGAGCCATGGAGTTGACGGTACAAAGCGGAATACCGGTGTATGCCAAGGGCGGCCAAATGGCGGCAGCGGCAAGCGAGGCGGCGGGCAAGAAGCCGGCCTCCGCGAAACCGTGATTACCGCATTTCTTTTGGACGGAGATGAGCAAAGGGCGGCAGTGAGACGAGGCGGTCCGGAAAAGGCAGTCTTGTTGGGAGGATTCAGCAGTGCGTCGTAGGTGCAGTTTCGCCAATTCGATGGCTCTCGCGGTTTTGCTGGTGGCCCTGTTGTCCGCGCCTGCGTTTGGGCAACGACGTGGCCCGATGAGCGGCGGGGGCATTATGAGTCCGCCGGCCAATGTGCGCCCGCCCGGACTCGAATTCGTTGGCATCGAGCAGCATCTCAAGGCCGAAGTTCCGGGCAATCTTGAATTCCGAGACGAGTCTGGCAATCCGGTGAAGCTGGCCGATTATTTTGGGCACGGACGTCCCGTAATTCTGAACCTTGGCTACTATCAGTGCCCCATGCTGTGCAGCGAACTCCTGCAAGGCCTGGTGGGTTCCATGAAGGCGCTGACTTTTAACGTGGGACGGGACTTTGACGTGGTTACAGTGAGCTTCGATCCGCGCGAGACCGGCGAAATGGCAGCGGCGAAGAAGCGCGACATCATGAAGCGATATGGCCGGGCGAACGCCGAGCAGGGATGGCACTTCCTGATCGGCAAGGCGGACCAGATTTCCGCGCTCACTCAGGCGGTGGGTTTCGAATATCAGTTTGATCCGAAGACGGAGCAATACGCGCACGCCGCGGCCATCGTGATGCTCACCCCCGAGCGCCGCGTTTCAGGATATTTTTACGGCGTGGAGTTTTCCCCGAAAGATCTGCGTCTGGGACTGGTGCAGGCGTCACAAGACCGCATCGGCAACATTGGCGATCAGGTCCTCCTGTATTGCTATCATTACGATCCCCGGACGGGAAAATACGGGGCGGTGATCAGCAACATCCTGAAGCTCACGGGACTGGCGACGGTGCTGATTCTGGGAACATTTGTGTTCGTCATGTTTCGCGCCGATCTGGTTTCGGGTGGTGATTCCCAGAGTGGCGCCGGGCACGGCCGGTTGAGAGTTACGTAATTATGTCGAAATATTTACCTTTATGGCCCGATCAGGCCTCGACCATGGCAGGTCAGGTGGACGCCCTATACATCTATCTGCTGCTGGTTTCGGGAGTCATGACGGCGCTCATTTTTATCGCCGTCGCGGTGCTGGCGATCAAGTATCGGCGACGCCCCGGCGTGGCCGCGGAGCAGATCGAAGGCTCTGTGATCCTGGAGGTGGGCTGGTCGGTGATCCCGTTTTTTGTGATGATCACCTTCTTCATCTGGGGCGCGGTGCTTTACTTCAAAGAGCGAACCCCTCCCGGCGACGCGACGGAAGTCTACGTCGTCGCCAAACAATGGATGTGGAAGATCGAGCATATGGAGGGCCAGCGCGAGATCAACGAGCTTCACGTGCCGACCGGGGAGAACGTCAAGCTCATTATGACGTCGCAGGACGTAATCCACAGCTTCTACGTGCCTGCCTTTCGCCTGAAACAGGATGTGCTACCCGGCCGTTATACGACGCTCTGGTTCAAGGCTACGCAACCGGGGCGGTATCACTTATTTTGCGCCGAGTATTGCGGCACCAACCACTCCGGAATGGGCGGGGACATCGTGGTGATGGCGCCGCAGGATTACGCGCAGTGGATGGCGGGCGGACCGACCACTCCCTTACAGGAGACGGGTAAAGGGCTGTTTGCGCAACTCGGCTGCGCCACCTGTCATCGCTCCGACGCACAGGGCCGAGGTCCCAGTCTCGAAGGCCTATTCAATCGGCCGGTGATGCTCGAGGACGGACGCACCGTGACCGCCGACGATAATTACGTTCGCGAGTCCATACTGAATCCTACAGCGAAGATCGTTAAGGGATTCCAGCCTCAGATGCCGGCTTTTCAGGGCATCGTCAGCGATGAGGAACTGAACGCACTGGTGGCCTACGTAAAATCCCTGGCCGCCCAGACACCTACGGGAACTGCGGGCCTGCAGGAGCAGCCTGCCGCTCCCAATACCAAAGCAGAAAATATGCAGGTGCAATAGTCATGGCAAGTACGGTAATTCCGGCGAACCAGGTTCCAGCGCCGCCCCCTGTGCCGAAGCTGAACTACCTCAACAACGGGCACACCATCAAGTCCTGGCTGTTGACCACCGACCATAAGCGGATCGCGCTGCTTTATCTGGTCTCGGTCAGCGTTCTTCTTTTTCCTAGGCGGCATTTTTGCCATGCTCATCCGCCTCGAACTGCTGACGCCGCAAGGCGATTTGATGCAGGCCGACACTTATAACAAGGCCTTCACGCAGCACGGCATGATCATGGTGTTTTTCTTTCTCATCCCGGTCGGTGCCCGCCATCCTGGGTAATTTTCTCGTGCCGCTCATGATCGGGGCCAAGGATCTTGCCTTCCCGCGAATTAACCTGTTGAGCTGGTATCTTTACATCATCGGCGGCATTCTTTTCATCCATTGCATTCTGAATGGCGGGGTGGATACGGGCTGGACGTTTTACAGCCCCTTCAGCACGGAATACACCAACTCGAATATTATCGAGGCGGGCCTGGCCATTTTTATCGCCGGCTTTTCTTCCATTTTCACGGGACTGAATTTCATCGTCACCATCCACCGCATGCGGGCGCCCGGGATGACATGGGACCGGCTTCCGCTGTTCATCTGGGCGAATTACGCGACCAGCCTGATCATGATCCTCGGCACTCCGGTGATCGCCATCACCGTGGTGCTGGTGGCGGTGGAGCGGCTATTCCACCTCGGTATTTTCGATCCGCGACTGGGCGGAGATCCGCTGCTGTTTCAGCACCTGTTCTGGTTTTATTCGCATCCGGCCGTGTACATCATGATTCTGCCGTCGATGGGCGTGATGAGCGAGCTCATAGCCTGCTTTTCTCGCAAGCGGATCTTCGGCTATAAACTCGTGGCTATGTCCAGCGTCGCTATTGCGGTCTTTGGATTTCTCGTCTGGGCGCATCATATGTTCGTCGCTGGCATCTCGCTCTATGCCGCGATGATCTTCTCCTTCTTGAGCTTTTCTGTCGGAGTACCCTCGGCGGTGAAGGTCTTCAACTGGACGGCCACGCTCTACAAAGGTTCGATCTCTTACGCCACGCCGATGCTCTACGCCTTCGGATTTATCGGTCTCTTTACCATCGGGGGTCTCACCGGCCTGATGCTGGCGACCATCGGCATCGACGTGCACGTTACTGACACCTACTTCGTGGTCGCCCACTTCCATTACGTGATGGTGGGCGGAGTGCTCATGGGGTATCTCGGGGGGCTGCATTTCTGGTGGCCGAAGATTACCGGACGGATGTATCCGGAAGCCTGGGCGAAGCTTTCGGCGCTCTTCGTTTTTGTGGGATTCAACCTGACTTTTTTCCCACAATTCATTCTCGGCTACGTTGGGATGCCGCGACGCTACTGGCAGTATCCGCCCGAGTTCCAGGTGCTGAACGTGCTCTCGACGGCGGGCGCCAGCGTGCTGGCGGTCGGCTATCTGCTGCCCATGATTTACCTGCTCTGGTCGTTGAAATATGGGCCGATCGCCGAGGCGAATCCGTGGGGCGCTGCGGGATTGGAATGGCAGACCTCGTCTCCGCCACCGACTTTCAATTTTGATGAGACTCCAGTCGTCACCTGGGAAGCTTATAACTACGACGAGATTCCGGCGCCCAAGGATGTGGAGGTTCCCGTTGCACGATAGCCCGGCAGTCAACGGTACCGCAACACTCGACCACGAAGTGGCGAATCCCGCGCTGCTGCACCACTTCGCGGATGCGCAGCAGCAGAAAAACGCCGCCTCGCTCGGCATGTGGCTGTTTCTGGTGACCGAAATCATGTTCTTCGGCGGCATGTTCTGCGCCTACCTGATTTACCGCCTGGCGCATTTCAACGCCTTCGCCGCGGGCAGCCAGCAGTTGAATATCTGGATGGGTGGCATCAACACGGCCGTCCTGATCGTCAGTTCGGTCACCGTCGTTTTGGCTGTGAAAGCCGCCGAAGCGGGGAAGCGCAAACTGCTCGTCGGCTATCTGGTGGTCACAGTGCTTCTCGGCATGACCTTCCTCGTGATCAAAGGCTTCGAGTACAGCGAGAAATTTGAGAAGCACCACGTGCCCGGTCCCACTTTCGACTTTACTGACAAGTTCGACGACAACGGCCGGCAAATCCCCGTCAACTCGAAGGAAGCTGAGCTGTTTTTCTCCCTCTATTTCGCCATGACCGGAATGCATGCCCTGCACATGGTGATTGGCTGCGGCCTGTTCAGCGTATTAGCGATACTGGCATGGAAGGGGCATTACACTCCCAATTACTTCACGCCCATAGAAAACGCGGGCCTGTATTGGCATTTGGTCGACATTATCTGGATTTATCTGTTTCCCTTGCTGTATTTGATCAGCCGTCATTCGTGACGGCGAAAACCGGGAACTGAGAGCGCATCGAAGGATGGCCATGGTCGAACACGAACATACAAGTCACTCGCAAGGATTTTATATCGCCATCGGTCTCGTCCTGCTCGTGCTGACGATCACGACCGCGGCGGTGGCGTTCGTAAACCTCGGTCCGTTCAATCCGGTGGTCGCCCTCCTCATTGCCACCATCAAAGCCACGCTAGTCGTGCTCTTCTTTATGCACGTCAAAGGCGCAAGCGAGAAACTGACGGGCATCGTGGTATTTTCGGGCTTCTTTTTCCTCGCGATCCTGCTGTCGCTGTCGATGGCCGACTACCTGACGCGATCCTGGCGCTAGGCGCATCTTGTGGCGCGGACGGCCTCGCCCGCGAGGACCGTCTCAACCCATCCAGCCGACTGTGGTTTGTCCGCGGGATAATTACTTTCAGTCCTTGCACCCAAAGCTCGCATCCTCGAAGATGTTCTGTATACTATGCCGCTCGATATTGCTCAAACTTCAGCGGGCTCGCCCCATCTGGACGCCTCCGCCTTGGAAGCCGCGCTCCGTCGCCATCTTCGGGGAGAGATACGCTTCGATACCGGCAGCCGCGCGCTTTACTCGACCGACGGATCGAATTACCGGCAGGTACCGATCGGCGTCGTGGTTCCCCGCGATCAAGAGGACGTTCTAGCCACTGTCGCGCTGTGCCGTGAACACGGCGCTCCGCTGCTGGCCCGCGGGGGAGGCACGTCGCTGGCCGGCCAATGTTGCAACTCGGCAGTCATTCTCGATTTCACTAAGTACATGTCACGGATTCTGGAAGTCGACCCGGTGCGCCGAATCGCCCGTGTGGAACCGGGAGTCGTCCTTGATCAATTGCGAGCGGCGGCGGAAAAATACCATCTGACCTTCGCCCCCGATCCCGCCACGCATGACCGCTGCACTCTTGGAGGCATGATCGGCAACAATTCCTGCGGCGTGCACTCCATCATGGCGGGCAAGACGGACGACAACATCGAAGCGCTGGAGGTGCTCACCTACGGCGGACAGAGGCTGCGCGTGGGCGCGACCAGCGCGGAGGATTTCGACCGGTTCCTGCGCGAAGGCGGACGCACCGCCGAAATCTACTCCGGACTCAAGTCCATTGCCGTGCGCTATGGCGAACAGGTCCGTCGGCAGTTCCCCAGCATCCCGCGCCGTGTGTCGGGATACAACCTGAATCATCTGCTTTCGGAAAACGGCTTTCATGTGGCGCGCGCGCTGGTTGGTTCGGAAGGCACATGTGTCACGATTCTCGAAGCCACGTGCAGGCTGGTAGAGAGCCCTCCCGCGCGTTCGCTGGTGGTGATTGGATGGCCCGATATTTACACTTGCGCCGACTACGTGCCGGTGATCATGGAGCATCGACCAATCGGCCTTGAAGGTTTTGACGACATCATGGTCAACGCCAGCCGGCGGAAGGGCGTTAACCTCGAAGGCCTGGCTCTGCTGCCCGAGGGCGCGGGTTGGCTGATGGTCGAATTCGGCGCTGACACGATTGAAGAAGCGGAATTGCACGCGCGCCATTTGATGGAGACGCTGGAGCACGCCGCGACTCCGCCCAACCTGCGCCTGTTTACCGATCCCCGGCTGGCACGCCGCGTCTGGGAAGTTCGGGAATCGAGCCTGGGCGTGACTTCGCACGTGCCCGGCGAACCGCTTAAATGGGAGGGCTTCGAAGATTCTGCGGTCGCGCCGGAAAAATTGGGGGCTTATCTCCGTGACCTGCGCAAGCTGATGCGGGCCTTTGATTACGACGGCTCGTTCTACGGGCATTTCGGGCACGCCTGCGTGCATACGCGCATGGACTACGATCTCGAATCCGCCGCGGGCGTGGGCAAGTTCCGGCAGTTCATGGAGCAGGCCGCCGATCTCGTGATTGGTTACGGCGGTTCGCTCTCCGGCGAACACGGGGACGGGCAATCGCGCGGCGAGCTTCTGCCCAAAATGTTCGGGCCGGAATTGATGCGAGCTTTCCACGAATTCAAGTCGTTGTGGGATCCGGATTGGAAAATGAATCCGGGCAAGCTCATCGAGCCGTATCGACTGGACGAGAATCTTCGTCTGGGGGCGGACTACGATCCTTGGCAGCCGGAGACCCATTTCAAATTTCTCGACGATCATGGCAGTCTCGCGTCGGCCACGCTGCGTTGCGTCGGCGTGGGCAAGTGTCGGCGTGACGAAGGCGGAGTGATGTGTCCCAGTTTCCGGGTTACACGGGACGAAGAACACTCCACTCGCGGCCGCGCGCACCTGCTGTGGGAAATGACCAAGGGCGACATCATCAAGGACGGCTGGCAGAACCAAGCGGTGAAGGAGTCGCTCGATCTTTGCCTCGCCTGCAAGGGGTGCAAGAGCGATTGTCCCGTGGGCGTCGATGTTGCCACCTACAAAGCCGAATTCCTGTCGCATTACTACGAAACCAACCGGCGTCCGCTGCATGCCGTGGCAATTTCGAATATGGATTTGTTGACCAGGGCGGCTTCGCGGGTTCCGGGACTCGTAAATCTCACGATACAACTTCCGGGACTGCGGGATTTAAGCAAACTGGCCGGCAATGTCCCCGCCCAGCGCCGAATTCCGGCCTTCGCGCCGCAAAGCTTCAAGTCCTGGTGGGCAGGACGACAAGCTGCACCGCGAGGCATCGATATGGATGCGGGGGTTCCTGCCCACGAGGGTTCGAAGAAATCGGTGCTCCTGTGGGCGGACACCTTCAACAACTATTTTCTGCCCGCTACCGCCCGGGCCGCCGTTGAAGTGTTGGAGGCTGCCGGCTTCCGGGTTACGGTTCCCCGCGCGACCCTGTGTTGCGGGCGGCCGCTTTACGACGTCGGCAAACTGGATCGCGCGAAAAGCCTGCTTCTCCAGATTATGCATGAGCTGCTGCCCGAGATCGAAGCGGCGACGCCCATTGTCGTGCTCGAACCGAGCTGCGCCGCAGTTTTCCGCGACGAACTGGCGAATCTTTTTCCCAGCGACCAGCGGGCGCGGGCGCTCTCCCGGCAAGTATTTCTGCTGAGCGAATTTCTCGAGCGGTATGCGAACGATTTCCCGCTGCCCAGGCTGGCGCGCCGGGCGCTGATGCACGGACATTGCCACCACAAAGCAATCATGAAGATGACGGCGGAAGAAGCGGTGCTTGCCCGCATGGGCATTGAGTTCACAGCGCCCGCTCCGGGATGCTGCGGCATGGCAGGAGCTTTTGGCTTCGAAAAAGAAAAGTACGAGATATCGAAAGCAATCGGCGAACTCGAATTGCTTCCGGCCGTCCGCCGGGCGCCCACCGATTGGCTGATCGTTGCCGACGGTTTTAGCTGCCGCGAACAAATCTCGCAGGAAACCGATCGCCACGCCCTCCACCTGGCCGAGGTTCTGCAGATGGCGTTGCGCGAAGCCAGCGAAACCACGGACGGTTTTCCCATGTTCGATCTCGCGCCGCAACACTATCCCGAAGATGCATGGGTGCGTCCGCAGCGGGCGGCCATCGAAAAATCCATGAAGCGCGCCGGGCTGGCTGTGGCGGGAATCGCCGCAGGCGCGGCCTTGCTGCTTACACTCGCGCGCCGAAGGTAGTTTTACACGGGGTCTATTCAGAGTTTTTGGTCGGGCGCTGGAACTGGTGAATGCATCGTCCGGTTTTTATCTTCTGAGCTCACATCGGCGGGGTGTGGTACAACACTCAGTCCACCTTCTTGCGACAAATCTTGTTGCGTCAAGTCTGGTTGTGGCAAATCTTGCGCCGACTTTTTCATATCGATGCCTTCCGTGCCCCGCAGTTAGCTGCGTCATTTCTGCTTTTGGCCTACCTGCTGCAGTGCGCGTGGCTGGTGCGCTTGCAAAACCTGCAGGAAGGGCCACCGGATTCCGAACATCTGCTGCGCGCCTACCTGGGCCTGGAGCAATGGAAAAACGGCGTGGTGGCTGGCACTCCTCAGTCGCTGCGCGCGGAGGCGGCCACGGGCTTGCCGTCGGCGGCATGGTCCGGGCATCTCCGCGTCAGCGACGGCTACGATGAGGACCGCTCACCCTTGTGTTATCTGGTCGCCGCCGCCCCGTTTATTGCGCACGGCAGTTGGTCCTCAAAGCCGCCAGGGTCATGGCAATCTCTGTTGGCGGCCTCTCCCTATTTGTTGTTCGGCCTGCTGCTGGGAGCGTCCCTTTGGTACGTCACGCGCCGCCTATACGGCAATCGCGGCGGATACATTGCGCTCACGCTTTACTGCTTCTCCCCGGCCATCCTGCTGAACTCCGCCGGCGCCGAGAATCTGAATGAAATTGGCGCCGTGGGGGGAGCTTTCGGAATTGTGTTTACCGGGATTGCCGTGGCGCACACGTTGTACGCTCCCCGCGAAGTTGTGCTTTGGAACTGGCGCCGCATTCTGCTCCTTGGCTTGTCCGTAGCCCTGGCTGTGGGCAACCAATTTTCCCTAGCCATACTGGCGCCGCTGATTGTGCCGGTGATGTACTGGGTGGCGCCGGTTCGTCCGCGTAGCTTGCTCGCAATCTGGACCGCTGCGATGGGGGTCGCATTGGTGCTCTTGTTTGCCGCCTACTTGTTTGAGCCGGCTTTGTTCTGGCAGGGAATGCTTCACGCGCGTTGGCTCAATTTGGAGTCCGCAGCTTTTGCCTCGCCGATATCGTACCGCAGCGCTTTGCGGACCATCTTTGCCGGCAGCCCGGCTTTGACCATCGCCTTACCGGTGGCGCTGGTCGGGTATTTGGGATGGAAACGGACCCGCTATTTTGGCAACACAGCGCCGCTTTTCACCGCGCTACTGTTGCTCATCCTCGCCATGAGCGCACCGAGCCTTCCGGGACAGGGATTCGGCCTGGCTATGCTCGTCTTCATATTCGTGTTCGTCAGCGGAATTTTCGCCGATTTGCTGGAGACTCGCCAGGGCCCGCTGGTGTCGGCTGCTCTGTCCGGGTTGCTGATGGTCTCCGTCTTGCGAAACCTGCTCCAGTTATGGCGGCTCACTGTGCGCTAGAGCGCAGCAAGCCCCGTCTGCACAGGGTAGAATGTTGTGTTTGCAAATTAGCAAGGATTAAAGTGAGCTCCCCAACCGAGAATTCTCAATCAAGGTCCAAGACGATTTATGTCACTCGCACCGGCCTGCCCTTGAGTTTTGATCTGGAGTGGCCGTTCCGCCCGGCTACTTCGGGCGCGGACTTTCATGTCCTGCACACGATCATCACTCTGGAAAACTCAGATAGCCTGCGGGCCCTCGTGGCTGTAAATCTTTCCGCCACGCTGCGGGAGGTCTTCGCCTCGCTCGACGCGAAGGACACCGAAGGCCCGGTCATCAATGCTCTGCGCAAGGAAGTCGACCGCAAGCAGACGGAGTTTGCGAAGTCCAGCAAACTGGTGCCATTGCCGCTATCCAGCCGCCATTACAATTTCAAGCTCCGGCAGTGGGTCTTCGGTAAGGCGAGCGACGAGGAAATTGCTCGGCTAATCGAACGCAAGGTGTTCTGGCAAGCCCGGCTTTCCGGCAGAGAAGTGTGGCTGGAGGATCCGATCGAGTCTCTTTATCTCGAAACCACACCCCATCAAATCTTGGCCATCGCCGGCGGACTGGCGCAGCGGGGATTGATCGCGCTGGCGGAGGGCAAGGCGAGCGCTCGTCCGGCGCTAATGGATCAGGCGGAGCGGTTTGAGTCCGAGATGAGCGCGGCTCTGCGGCAGTTGGAAGAGAAGCACGCATTCGAACGTGGATAGGCTGCGGACGCGCGTGGCGACCCATTTTAGCCTTCGAAATAAGCCAACTGACGCCGCACCAGCGAGCGCGCGGCGGCGATTACATTCGGTTCGTCGATATCCAGGGCACGGAAGCTCTTGATCAATTCCGACACCGGCAAGCGATCGGACCCTGCCATGCGGGTCAGTATCTGCCGCTCCATTGCATCAACCTGATGTTCGATTCGCAAAGCTCGGCCCAGCACAGTTGCCTGGGCTTTGGCGGGGATGGGCCCACCCAGAACGTGGGCATCAATCAGAGCTGTGGGTCCGGCTCGGCGCAGGGAAGCGCGCTTTAGGCTGATATCGCAGCCGAGACGCCGGGTCTCGCGTTCGGCACGGAAAGCGGCGTCGATCTCGCCGCCTGCGGCGCGACGGGGCGGGGGCGATTCGTCGACGCGCTCCCAGGGGGGACCGCAGTTCGCGTCCGTCCACTGGAAAGAAATCACCAGAGAGACGATCCGGCTGTATCCTTGTGCGCGTAAATTCGTAGCCCAGCGTTCGGTTGAGTCGAGGAACTCCTGGTAGGTATTGCCCTTGGCATGACCAATCGCGTAGGTTTCGGCGCTATGTTCACCGAGGCGCAGGCTGTATATGTCGATCGGCGCGCCGTGAAGCCATTCGCGCAATCTTAGAGTGAGCGGTTCGTGGTTGCGCTCGCCGAGTTCCGTGACCATTTGCGCAACCCCCCCGGGAGCGAGGTGATGGGGCAGGTCGGCGACAATGCGCTTCTGAATCTCTTCTCCCGAGGGGCCGCCGTCGCGAAAGCGGAGGGTATCCAGCGGCGAAGGCACAAACGGAGGGTTCGCGGTGATCAAGTCGAATTGCACTCCCGCGACCGGCGCAAACAGATCGCCCTCGGCCGCTTCCAGATTTTGCAAACCCAGGGAGTGAGCATTGAAGCGCGTACAATAGACCGCGCGCGGATTGATATCGACGGCAGTGACCCTCTCGCTGTGCCTTGAAGCCAGCAGCGCCTGAATTCCGGAGCCGGTGCAAAGGTCGAGCGCAGAGTGAAAGGGACGGCGTATGGTGCAGTGCGCCAGATTTCGACTGTCGCGACCGATCGCCATAACATGATCGCTCGGCACCGTGGCGTATCCGGGATGCGCCAGTTCGGGCCAGGCGTGATCGGCAAAGATGAGGTGATCGCCCACCGGGAAGAGAGAGGCGCGAGCCCGCGCGAAGCCGCTTTCGTGGACGACCAGCAAGCCGGTTTCGAGCAGCGCATCGCGTTCGCAGACGCAGAACAACCTCGCCAACTCCTCCGCCGAAGCGGCCCCCTGCAAGAGAAAGAGATCGATCGCCAGGGCAAGTGGGTCACGGCTGGCTAGGGAGTCCGCGCGATACATGGGAACGGCACGCCACTGCAGATCGGTAATATCCTGCAAGCCCAGCCGATCCCTGATGGAATGCTCGGAGTATCCGATAGTCGCAAGCTTCGCAATCACCCGGCGAACTTCGAGTGCGTTGGCTCGGTGAAGCAGGAAAGAGGCAGGCTCAGACATCGCCTTTTAAAACGCAATCTAATGGCCAACGCACGCCGTCAAACGGGCGTCAAAGAGAAATCGTCAACCCTGATGGCCCGCCGTCTTTGGGTGTCCGCTTACCACACGCGGCACGAATTTTCCCGCACCATGGGTTGGCCCGGCTTGCAATGGAAGGCGGCGCGGAATTCCGGCATGTTCGAGACCACTCCGTTAGCTCTGTACTTTTCCGGCGAGTGGGGATCTACCGTGGCCCGCAGCCGCTTTTCCTCGTCGCGTTCGTTGGCGCACCAGCTCTGACCGTAGGAGATGAAAAACCGCTGCTCCGGAGTCAATCCCTCAATCGGCTCCAGTTTTTGATCTTTCGTATCATCTTTCCATGCCAGATAGGCCAGCAAGGTCCCGCCCAAATCCGCCAGATCCTCGCCGTTGGTGAGTTTCCCGCTGATTTTGATGTCGTCAATAATGAAGTATCGGGAATATTGGTCCACCACACATTGTGCCCGCTTCTCAAACTCCTTGCGGTCGGCCTCCGTCCACCAGTTACGCAGATTGCCCTGCGCGTCAAACTGGCTGCCTTCGTCGTCGAAGGCATGGGTTAACTCGTGGCCCATGGTTGCGCCGGTGTCGCCGTAGTTGGGCGCGGCGTCGGAAAACGCGCTGAACAGGGGAGGTTGTAGCACGCCGGCGGGAAAATTGATGTCATTTCGCTGCGGATCGTAGTCGGCATTGACCGTGGGCGGGGTCATGTCCCACTCCTGGCGATCGACCGGCTTGCCGATTTTCGCCAACCAGCGGTGAAACTCGAACCAGGACGCGCGCTCCGAGTTTCCGATTTCGTCCCCGCGCACGATCTGCAGCGCGCTGTAATCGCGCCAGCGGTCGGGATAGCCGATCTTATTGGCGATGGCATGCAGTTTGGTCAGGGCCTGCTCTTTGGTCGCTGCGCCCATCCAGGGCAGCGCGCGGATCTCACTCTGCATCGCCGCTTCGACCTCCAGCACCATCTTCAGAGCCGCCTGCTTCGCTTCCGGACTGAAGTACTTGGCCACATAAGACCTGCCCCAGCGCTTCTCCCAGATCGTCATCCACATCGTTGGTGCAGCGCTTCCAGCGCGGAGGAAGCTCTTGCTGTCCGCGCAGCGTCTTCCCATAGAAATTGAATTGCTCATTCACGAATGCCGAGGAAAGGCCGCTCGCGGCGCTGCGCAAGCATGCCAGCGCAAATAGATCTTCCAGTCCGCCAGACTTTCCTTGTCAATTTCCTGATTCAACACGAAAGAAATTGGGAGTGACGACATTGAGCGTGGCCTTGGGGAGGAAAGAGAGGAGGCGCCGGTTTTCGCGAAGTACGTCTCCAGGCGAAGTCGGGAGCCAGTTTCTCCAAGTCCTCGACGCTCATTTTGTGGTAAAGCTTCGGGGGGTCGCGGCGTTCGACTCGGGTCATGTGGCCGCGTCGCGAGGGCGGTCTCGATACGCATCACGGTCTCGCCTCGGCCTTCGCGACCGTCGCCTCGTCGCCGAGCAACTCGAACATTCTAGCAACGTGGGCCAGGTAGGCCAGCCGCAGCTCTTTTGACTTGGCGTCCTCTTTCAAATAGTAGTCGCGGTCGGGGAGGCCGATGCCGCCCATGTCAACCTCGGCAATGACTTTCGACGAGTCCTTGTAATCCTGGTCGGAACGAAAAGCGAACAACGTTCCTCCTCCATAGAGCGGCGGGGGAAATTGCCCAGTCGCGGCATAGGCCGCGAAATCCCGCTTCGATTTCAAGGCGGCGATACGGTCAAGCTCGGGCTGCAAACGAGCGGCACCCAGCTTTTCGATGGCCACCTCGTCGATGCACGACGCGTAGTAGTCCCCGATCTTCTGGGTGACGGCGTCCCGTGGCCGGGCCGGGTCGGCGGCTTCCTCAAGGATCTTCTTCAATTGTGCGCGGTTCTCGTCCTGCAACTTGCCGTAGGTCTCCCAGTTCGACTGATCGGGCGGTATAGGGTTGTTTTTCATCCATCCGCCGCAGGAGTAGGTGTAGAAATCCACGCAGGGATCGACGGTGCGATCCATGGCGGAAACATCGAGCACCGGTTCGGAAGGCGAGTGCTGGGCGGATACAGGCAGGGCGGCAGACAGGGCCGCTATCATTAGGGCAGAGCTTTTCCAGTTCATAGGATTTCAGGGTTCGAAGCGCGGCAATCAAGACCGCGCGACAACGACAATGAGACTATCGCGTCCTGCAAAACTTATCCAGCTGAATGCCCCACAGGCCTGCTGGCCGGGGCGGATTCGGCCCCGATGCGTCCCTCTGGACGTTCGCGAATGTCGTGTCGGAAGGATGGTCGGGTTACGAACGTCACGCGAAATAGAGCGAAATTCCGCTCCATCTGAAGGGAAAGGCCGGAATCCCTGGGGTTGCTGCACACCGGTTACCTGTCCCGACGGCGAAAGCCCGGTAGTCTATTGCCGGAATGTCTTTTCGCGCACTGGTGTTTTCAAAAAGCTCTGAGGCTAATACCGCAATCGCAGCGGCCTGCGCGAGCGCGGGGATTGTCGCAGAAATTTGTCCGGACATCTTCACCGCTATCGAAAAAGGCAAAACACAGGCTTTCTCGTGCGTGATCGTGGACTGGGACGATCAGCCGGAAGCAAGCTTTCTGCTGAAGCGGGCGCGGGAATCCGAGCCGAATCGCGAGACGCTGGCCGTGGCCATAGTCGATCATGATCCGAAACCGGCGGAAACCCGCGACAGCCGGCTCGACTTCCTGATCTTCCGCCCCGTCTCCGCGATCGACGCCACGGGGGTGCTGGCGAAGGCGCGCGAAAAGATGAAGCCGGTGAGCGCCGAACAAAGAACGCTGAGGCGACGAACGCCCAAACGACGAGGGCCGAAACGAGCAGTGTCGTCCGAGGAGGCGTCGGCTGCGGGCTCTGGCGATTCCGAAAATGTTGCCGACAGCATGGCGCCGGACGCTGCGCGGGAAATGGAACCGGGTGTCGACGACGTTCCAGCGCAGGTTATGAGGAGTCGGAAGCGCGGGGCCGCGGTACGTCGATCGGACTGCGGGGAGTTTGTGCCGCAGCGCTGGGGCTTGCGGCAGCCATACTCTTGTGGACGTCTCGGGGAGCCATTCATTCGATCTCGCAAAGCGGCGACGGTGGGTTCCAGGTTTTGCGGGAATCGGTGGCGGCGCTCTTTAGCGGGAACAACAGCAGGATCGCCCCGGTTACGCCAGCCAACAGCGAAGCGCAACCCGCCGCGGATGCCACCCCGGACTCAAGCTCCGATTCGCAGACGCTGTCTCTGCGCGTGGCGGCCAGCCAGTCCACGCTTCCCGAGGGTCGCATGCCTTTGCCTAAAGCTTCCGATTTCCCGCTTCCCCAGCCGGTCGTCGAGCGACGAGAGACTGCGCCGGTGCACGTGGAACGGACGGCGATTCCGGAAAGCATGCGAAATTCCGCGATGATCGAGCGGCCGGTGGTGGTGACGGTGAATCCGGCACAGATGATGCCAGTTTCCGTGCCCCAGCCTCAACCCACAATTCAGCAATTCACCGAGCCAGTCGCGGTGACGGAAGAAGCGGCGCGAGCTCAATTGCTGCACATGGTAGATCCGCTGTACCCCCCCGAAGCGATGGGCAGAAAACTTCACGGGCCGGTGGTGTTGCTGGCGGTGATCGGCCGCGATGGCAGCGTGCAGGATCTGAAAATTGTTCGAGGATATTTTGTGCTCGGCAAAGCGGCCATCGCGGCCGTCAAACAATGGCGCTTCCAGCCCTACAGTCTCAACGGCCATCCGGCTGCGGCGCAAACCACGATCACCATCAATTTTAATTATCCGCCGGGATAATTGAAGCGCGTTAAGCGATCCGCAGAGCCGGACGAGCGTCTCCGATAGTCGCTAATGGTTGTGCTCCTCCGTTTCGGGGGCGGGCTTTTCCGCGCCGCTCGATTTCTTCCAGTAGTCCTGACCGCCGGGCGGCAATTTTTCGAAACGCGCCAGGAAGGCGGTGAGTTTCCAGATCTCGGCATCCGAGAGCGCCCTATCCCACGCCGGCATGCCGGTGTAACGAATGCCGTTATGAATAACGTAGAAGAGATGCCATTCCGCATCGTCAGGCGGATCGAGAAGCAGATTGGGAGGTTGGGGATAAAAAGATTTCTCCAGGATCGAAGGTTGACGATCCAGACCGCCATGGCAGAGCGCGCAATTCGTCCTGTAAAGTTTGAGACCTTCGATGAGGTTCTCATCCGTGAGCGGGATGGGATTGTTCAAGTGAGGGGCGTGGCGTTCCACTGAATTGTCGACAGCGCTCATGGCAATGTGGCTCTCCAGCCGAGGCGGAGATTGATTCGCCCGCACGGGCAGGAACCCCAGCAAGGCAAGGCCCAAGCCGCCAATCAGAAGAACCAGAATCGTGAAAGAGAATTCCCAGAATAAAATTACGCATTTTCCTGACCGCCGCTCGCTCTCATTCTACCTTTAAAGGCGCAGCTACCGATCCCACGCGTCCTCCGAGGTCGTCGCGCACCACGAAGCGCACGGTGTATTCGCCGCGGGCGAGATCGAAAGAGCCGTTGTAGGCCAGGCCTTTCTCGCGAATAGCGGCTAATTTCTCAGGCGTGAGATGGGCGTCGATTTTGCGGTCGCTCGGTTGATCGACCTGCTTGCCTTCGGGCGTCTTCGCCATGGCCACGAACTCCAGCGCTACATGGTTGTTGTCAGCATCGTTGATGAGCACATTATCCGGCGCCAGGTGCAGATCATAATTTACCCGCTTTGTGGCCGGAGTCTTGCCCGCTTCGACCTTGGCCCAGCACACCACCAGCGCGAGGGAGGAGTAATCGAGCGGCGAGCGCAGGGCGGAGGCGATGTCGTTGTTGCGGCTGTTCTCGGGGTCGGTGGTGGCATTGGTCACAAAGAAGCCGCTGCGGGCGCGCACTTCGACGTGCTTCTCGTCCAGTTTCACCGCCAACTTACGCCATCCCGCCTTGGTCTTGGAGCGATCCAGATAGTAACCGAGCATGTAATATTCGGCGGAATCGCTGACCGCGTCGCGAAAGCCTTTTACCAGGTCGTTGGAGTTGTAATAGGCGCGGCCTCCGGTCATGGCGGCGAAAGTCTGCAGTGTCGCTTGCGTATCCATTTGCCGCCAGCTCATGTTGCGGGCGTAGTTCTTGCCGGGATTTCTTATCGAGGCGCTGGGCGTGGTCACGGTCTGGAGCCCCTTGACATCGACTGGATAGAGGGAAATCTGGGCGTCGTTCAACAGTTGCCAGGTGTGCTCGTAAAGCGGCAAAACATCGCTCAGCGAGTCGCGGCCGGCGGGCGCGAGTTGCATGGTATTGTCGCTGACGCTGAAAGGAAATCCGCCGCCCGCCCAGATCAGGGACTTGCGGCCGGGAAAACCGGCCAGCGCTTGCGCCACCTGCTGCATCCCCTCCAGGGTGTTGGTGATGGCGACACGTTGCTGGAACGACTGAAAATTTAGCTCGGCGTTTTCCAGCATAGTCTGGATTTGCTGGGTTTCGGTTTGCACGGCGCCGGCATCGACTGCGGCGCTGCCATCGGGACTGGCGCTTCCGGTCAGAGCTTCGATCTCTTCCGGGCTATCCACCATTTGCGCCGGGTCGCCTTTTAGCTTGTGCAGCGCGGCGACCAGGACGCGCGGATCGGTGGTGAAATCGTGCACGGGATGAATGCCGCTGCGCGTCAGGGTGTAGAGCGCCGTCGGTTCGCGTTGATCGACGGATTGCGTCAAATATTTGAGCAGGTCGCGGCGCGCGTTGCCCTGATCCATGATGGGCGTATTAATGAGGTCGAGCACCATCAATGTGATTCGGCGGTTGGAAGCGCCCCCGGCGAGTGAGTTGCTGAATTCGTTCGGGTTGGAGGGCCGCGACAGGCGATGAGGATCGCTGTTAACTTCCTCGAAAGTGGCGATTTTCTGTTCGACGCCATTCTCCAGCACGGTGAAGTCGGCTTTGGTGAGTCCGGTGATGTGTTTTCCGGACTTGTCAGTTACCACCGTGGGGATGAGCACGAGTTCGGCTCGGGTGGTGAACTTTATGTCAGCGTTCTCTTTTTCTTTCGGTTTGGCGAGGACCGCGGAAACGGCGAGCAGCGTGACAGTGAAGCAGAACAAGAGCTTACTCGTGGTCATTCGCGTACTCCTTCGCAGCAAAATCCGAGAGCGAGGGCAAGTTCAACAGCAAAAGCAACGGGCGGGGGCGCCCGCTCTAACTTACTTAGTAGGCGTGGAGTCTTTGGGCTTCACGCACTACGTCGGAAACTTTGGGCAGGAAAAATTCCTCCTGCGGCGGAGAAAATGGAACCGGTGTGTCGAGTGACGTCAGGCGGACGATGGGGCCATCGAGATCGTCGAACGCTTCTTCGTTGATGATGGCGGCAATTTCTCCGGCGAGCCCGCCGGTGCGCATGTGCTCGTGAAGCACAATGACTTTGTTGGTCTTTTTCACCGTCGCCGGCAATCGCCTCGCGATCGAGCGGAGAAACAGTCCGCAAGTCGAGGATTTCGAGTTCGATTCCCTCCTTGCTCAAAATGTCCGCGGCTTCGAGCGCGATGTAGAGCATGGCGGCGTAGGTAATCACGCTGAGATGCGTGCCCTGGCGGGCGATTCGCGCCTTGCCGATGGGAACCACGTAATCCTCATCGGGAACTTCTTCCTTGATTCTCCGATAGAGATACTTGTGCTCGAAAAAAATCACCGGGTTGTGGATCGCGGATCGCGGCTTTGATCAGGCCCTTGGCATCGTAGGCCGTTGCCGGGCAGACCACTTTCAGTCCGGGCGCGTGAACGAACCACATCTCGGGATTCTGCGAGTGAAACGGGCCGCCGTGCACGTTGCCGCCACTGGGCCCGCGAATGACCATCGGCGCGGGCGCTCCCCAGCGGTAGTGGGCTTTGGCGACCATGTTGACGATCTGGTTGAAGGCGCAGCCGATGAAGTCCATGAACTGAAATTCGGCCACCGGCCGCATGCCAGTAAGTGCCGCGCCGAAGGCCGCGCCGACGATGGCGGACTCGGCAATGGGCGTATCGATCACGCGCTCGGCGCCGAAACGGTCGATGAAGCCGTCGGTGACTTTGAAGGCGCCGCCGTAGATGCCGATGTCTTCGCCGAGGCAGAAGACGGTGGGATCGCGCTCCATTTCTTCCCAGATTCCCTGGCGGATGGCTTCGAGATAGGTCGTTACCGGCATGTAAGTCTCGGTGGTCAGTTTATAGGAGGGATATCATTCGTGGGCGATTTTTTTGTTTGGCAGTTCCTGTTACCTAAGGTAGCGTGTCGGATTCTATAGATCCTCGACAGCTGAATCCTGCCGAAGTCAGGTCAATGGGAAAGGCTCTTCCCAGTGGTCCGTCCGGCCTGCCCACTCACGAAATCGCTTACAATTCCACTGCCATGCGCGGTTCCCTCCCGAAAACGATCACCGTACGTTCGTTTGCCAAGATCAATATTGGGCTCTATATCGGCGCCGCCCGCGCCGATGGGTTTCACGACCTGCGCACGGTGTATCAGACAATTGCCTTGCATGATGTGATCCGGGTTAACGTGGGGCGGGGCAGCGGGATCGAGATTCTCTGCAAGAATAATGATCCACGGGTGCCGCTTGATTCTTCCAACACCTGCTATCGCATGGCGCAACTCGTAATGCAGGAACTGAACGCGCCGGGTCGCGTGTCCATTGCCATTGATAAGCGCTTGCCGGTGCAGGGAGGTTTGGGCGCGGCTTCCTCGAATGCCGTGGCGACTTTACTAGGGCTGGAGCAGGCTTTCAGGCAAAAGCTGCCGGACCTGACGCGGCTGGGGCTGGCGGCGGAGGTGGGCTCCGACCTGCCGCAGTTTCTTGTCGGCGGAGCTTCGCTAGGAGTGGGGCGAGGGGAGGAAGTCTATCCGCTGGCGGATTTTCCCGCCGTGCCGGTGGTGCTGGTTATGCCTGAAGTAGGCGTATCGACGGCGCGGGCGTTTGCGGATTGGGACGCGCTATTGCAGAGCGGAGCGGAATCCAGCGCGGCGAGGCAGAGCAATCTGTCCGCCGCCAAGCAGGCTCGATGGACGCAGGCTGCGTTGACGCGGGCCGGGGCCTCCGATAGAATGTTTTTGACGGGCGGCGCACTTGCGGCGTGGCTCTTCAAGTTCAGTAGTGGTTACCCCAACACCGGTGCTTCCGCAAAGGGTGGGAGCCGGGCCGGAAATTTGCTTTCCGACCTTGTCCGTACCGGGATTGAAAACGACTTCGAGAAAGTCGTCTTTCGCTCAATTTCCCGAATTGCGTGACATTAAAGGTGCTTTGGAGCGCGCGGGGGCGAAATATGCCTCGCTCTCGGGCTCGGGATCGACCTTGTATGGGCTATTCGGGTCGAAGGACGAAGCTGCCCGGGCCGCCAGCCGCTTGCAGCAGCAGGGAGTGCGGGCCGTAGCGACTCGCACCTTAACCCGGGCGGCCTATTGGAAACGCCTGCTGGTTTGAGTTGGGGCGCCCTGGTGGGACAGAATTCGGGCACTCAGATTTCGGTTGTTGACGGGGATGGTTTGAAGGACAATTATAAGGCTCCTTCAGTCAGAGGTTTTCATTGGGCCGTCGACTAATGGTAGGTCAAGTGCCTTTGGAGCACTTTGTCTAGGTTCGAATCCTAGCGGCCCAGCCAAGAACCAGGTTTAGGGTCTTAGGTGGCAGGAATGGAAACATCCGCCGCCTCGGAGGCCGAGGCCTGAGACCTGAGACACCCTGAGACCTGAACTATGGCCACAGTTGCAGCGACTGCCGAAAAGACCACCACCGAGAAGCGGCGGCGGAAAAGAAACTGGTGACGGACGAGAAAACGGAACGTAAGCCGCAACGCGCCCGGGTCGATGACCGGTTCAAGATTTTTTGTGGCACCGCCAACGAGGCGCTGTGCGACGAAGTCTGCAACTTTCTCGGACTGACGCGCGGGCAGGCTCTGGTAACACGCTTCAAGGATGGCGAAGCGTATGTTCAGATACAGGAGAACGTCCGCGGGGCCGACGTTTTTGTCATGCAGCCCACCTGCCAGCCGGTGGACATGCATCTGATGGAGTTGCTGTTGATGATCGACGCGCTCAAGCGGGCATCGGCGCGCCGGATTACGGCGGTGATTCCCTATTACGGGTACGCGCGGCAGGATCGGAAAGACAAGCCACGGGTGCCGATCTCGTCGAAGCTGGTGGCGGATTTGCTGACCACGGCGGGGGCGGACCGGGCGCTGGTGGTGGATTTACACGCGCCGCAGTTACAGGGTTTTTTCAATATTCCGGTGGATCATTTATTCGCTTCGCCGGTGCTGGTGGATTACTTCAAGAAGCTCGAACTGCCCGACCTGACGGTGGTTTCGCCGGATGCCGGCGGCGTGGAGCGGGCACGGTTCTTCGCCAAGAAGGTGGACGCGCCGATCGCCATCGTCGATAAGCGGCGGGTGGAGATGAACGTGGCGGAAGTAATGAACGTGATCGGCGAGGTCAGCGGCCGCACTTGTCTGATCATCGACGATCTGATTGATACGGCGGGAACGCTGGTCAAAGTGGCGCAGGCTTTGGTAAATGATGGCGCGAGCAGCGTGTATGCATGTTGCACGCATCCCGTGCTTTCCGGTCCGGCGGTGGAGAATCTGATGGCGTCTCCCATTACGGAAGTGGTGGTAACCGACACGATTCCACTGAGCGAAGCGGCGCGGCAGATGCCGAAGATCAAGGTGCGTTCGATTGCGGGGCTGATTGGGCGGGCCATTCAGTCGATTCATGAAGAGACATCGGTGAGCAGGCTGTTCATCTGAATTTGCGGGCGGCTGGAACTCCGCCGCCCCACGAGAGCGAAGGACGGAAACGACATTATGGCGACGGCAACGGACATCAGCATCCTGGAAGCGCAAAAGCGCGAAGCAGGCACCAAGAACGCGGCCCGGCGCGTGCGTGTCAGCGGAAAAATTCCCGCAGTGGTTTATGGAGCGGGCAAAGAGTCGGCTTCCGTGGCGGTCGATCCGCGGCAGGTTCTGCGCATTCTGCGCTCGGAAACCGGTCACAACACGATTTTTGACCTGGCGCTCAATAGCGACCGGGTGAAGGCCATGATCGTGGACTGGCAGTACGAACCCATCAAGGGGACGTTGCTCCACGTGGACTTGCAGCGCATCGCAATGGACAAGAAGCTGACGGTTACGATTCCGGTCGTGCTGAAAGGCGAGGCGATTGGAGTGAAAACCGAGGGCGGAATTCTCGAGCAATTATTGCGCGAGATCGAGATTGAGTGCCTGCCGGCGGACATCCCGAAAAACATTGAGGTGGATATAAGCCACCTGGTGTTCGGCGTCGAAGTGCGAGTGAAAGATCTTCCGCATAACGAGAAGCTGAAGTTTCTGACGGAAGAGAACCAGATGATCGCGCACATAACCACCGTGAAAGAGGAAGTGGTGGCGGCTCCGGAGGCGGTGGCCGATGCGGCGGCGACGCAAGCGGAACCTGAAGTCATCAAGAAGGGCAAGCAGGATGCCGAGGGTGACGAGGCGGAAGGCGATGCTAAGGGCAAGGCCAAGCCGGAGAAGGCTGAGAAGAGCGATAAGGATAAAAAGGATAAGAAATAGGGTTTCGTCAGCGCGCGAAACCCATCATGCGATTCATCGGATTCAGGCGTGAAACTGATCGTCGGTTTGGGCAACCCCGGAATCGAATACCAGTTTACGCCGCATAATCTCGGGTTCCTGACGATCGATCGCATCGCCTGTGATCTGGGAATTGAGGTTAGGAACCGCCAATGCCGGGCGCTGACGGCGAGGGCGACAGTCGCAGGGGAGCCGGCGATCCTGGCCAAGCCGGAAACCTACATGAACCTGAGTGGGCTTGCGGTGCGCGAGTTGGCGGCGGAACATCAGGTGGATGTAACGCGCGATCTTATGGTGATTTACGACGAACTTGATCTGCCGCTGGGGGCGATACGCATCCGGCAGCGGGGCCGTTCGGCGGGGCATAACGGGATGGAATCGATCCTGGGCGCTCTGGGCACGGATGAGTTTTTGCGGATACGGTTGGGCGTTGCGCCGGAACACAAGATCTCAGACGGGGCGCAGTATCTGTTGTCCCCATTTCGCAGGCCGCAGGAAAAGGTAGTGGACGAGATGCTCGACCTGGGAAAGCAGGCCGTCGAAATGGTTGTCCGCGAAGGGCCGGCGGCGGCAATGAACCGGTTCAATCGAAAAAATGAAGGATTGTGAATAGTCGTCGGGCGTTCGAATCGATAACCAACGACCGGCAGCGAGTTTGGAGATAACAAATGAATCGCAAATATGAATTGATGTTCATCGTCCGGCCCGACATGGTGGAGGAGGAGTTGAACAAACTGATTGCCACGCTGGAATCTTCCGTAAACACGGCGGGCGGCATCGCCAAGAGCGAGGTTTGGGGCAAGCGCCGTCTGGCCTATCGTGTCGGCAAATTCAACGACGGCATTTTTGTGCTGATGATGCTGGAAGCCGCGGGCGCCACGGTACACGAAGTCGAACGGCGGTTGCGCGTCACCGAGCAGGTCATCAAGTTCCTGACGGTGCGAACCGACGAAGAGTTGAAGCGAATCGACAAGATCAAGAAGCTGCGCGACGCGAAGAAAAAGGTAAGCGCGCAGCCGGCGGCGGTTGCCCCACCGGTGGCGGCCGCAACTGTACCAGCGGAAGCGGCGGAGACTCCGGCGTCGGCGCCAGTTTAGTACGGGGACGGTCAAAGGTCGGCCTGAGCCCTTCCAAGAAGCGAATTTATAGAAAGCAGGAGAATCATGGCAGAAGAAACGAGAACATCGGGTCCCTCGAGTGGGAGCGGAGACCGTCCCGAGCGCAGCGGTCCGCCCCGCGGGCCGCGTCCCGCCGGTGGCCCGGGAGGGTCGCGCGAAGGGGGAAGGAAGTTTTTCCGACGCAAGAAAGTCTGTAAGTTTTGTGTCGAGAAGATCGAGGCGGTCAATTACAAGGACGTGCGTCTGTTGGCGCAGTTCGTGGCCGAGAGTGGAAAGATCACTCCGCGGCGTCTGACGGGCGTGTGCACGCCGCACCAGCGCCGTCTGTCAAGGGCGATCAAGCAGGCGCGCAACATCGCGTTGCTGCCTTTCGCGGGACGTGCCCAGTAGGGCGTTCGACAATTCGACGACAACAGGGGAAACCAGGAAACGGAGTCACGCATGGAAGTCATCCTGAAAGAAGATGTAGCCAAGCTGGGCAACCGCGGCGAAGTCGTGAAGGTCGCGGAAGGTTATGGACGCAATTTTCTGTTGCCCAGGAAACTGGCGATTGAGGCCACGCTGGCCAACAAGACCGTCATTGAGCAGATGAAAGCTGCGGCGGTGCGCCGCACTGCCAAGGAGAAGACCGAAGCGGAAGCGCTAGCCAAGCAGTTTGATGGGCTTGAAGTAAAGTTTCTGCGCAAATCAGGCGAGGGCGATCACCTTTTCGGATCGGTAACGGCCGGCGATATCGCAGATGCCCTGGAGAAAAAGAGCTTCCACATCGATCGCCGGAAGATTCAGTTGCATGAGCCGCTGAAATCTGTGGGCGAGTTTATTATTCCGATCAAGTTGCACAAGGATGTGACCACCCACCTGAAGGTGGTCGTGGATAAAGAAGCGGCGGCGGAATAAACTTCAGTCTGGTTCGGGCGCCCCAATGCCCGCCGGTTTCTCAAGCACCTGAGCTGAAGAAGCTTTCTACCTGGCTCAGGTCCGTAGTCCGGCTGTAATTCGGCAGGCTCTCCAAGAAAACGCGGCCGTATCTTTTTTTCAGGATGCGGTTATCGAGCAGCGCCAGGACGCCGCGATCGTGCAGCGACCGAATCAGCCTTCCGAAACCCTGTTTTAGGGTAATCACCGCGCTCGGCACCTGGTACTCGAAAAAGGCGTTGCCGCCGGCGGCGTCGATGGCTTTGACGCGAGCCGCCACCACCGGATCGCTGGGCACGGCGAACGGAAGACGGTCGATGATCACGCAGCTTAACTGCTCACCCTGCACGTCCACTCCCTGCCAGAACGACGAGGTTCCGAAGAGCACGGCGTTCGGGGTCACGCGAAACTCTTCCAGCAGAGCGTTCTTCGGCGCGTCTCCCTGAAGAAATAAGCGATAAGGGAGCTGCGAGTACAAGCGCTCATAGACGTCCTTCATCTGCGCGTAGCTGGTGAAGAGCACGAAGGCCCGCCCCTGTGTGATTTCGAGCAACTGCCGAATGCGTTCGCAGGCCTGCGCGGCGAACTCGGCAGTGCGCGGGTCGGGCAGGTCGGGAGGGAGGTAAAGTATGGCCTGGCTCTCGTAATCGAAATGCGAAGGCAGCAGCAACTCCCTGGCATGTTCCAGGCCGAGGCGCTGCCGCATATAAGCGAAACCGCCGCCTACGGCCAGAGTGGCCGAGGTAAGCACGGCGCAATCGAGTTTGTCGAACAACGAAAGTTTTAGAATCGGTGCAACGTCGATGGGTGTGGCTTGCAAAAAGACCGTATGGCGTTCGTGGCCTCCGTTGGAACGGGCGCCGCGGCGTTCAATCCAGAAGACGGTATTCGGATTCTCTTCTTCCATTACAAAATGCAGTTGAAAGCCGAGTTCTCCGGCGCGTCGCGAGAAGGCGAACACCTCCTCGGGCTTTTCCGGAACCTGCTGCAGTTCGGCGTCGAGGCGCTGCAACGATTTGCGCAAGGCGTCGTATTCTTCGCCGTTTTCCTCGAGGAAATCGCGGCGGTTCTCGAAGGCGAAACGGCCGTTGCCGGGCGGCAGCAGCGAGAAGAAAAGCCCGGCGTGGTCGCGCAGACTGCCAAGCGCTGTGGAAAGTCCGGAGGTAAACATCCGATTGCGGGTGAGTACCTGCTCCACGTCCCGCGCCAGTTCCTCGATACGTGCGGTGCTGAGGGAGACGCCAAAATAGCCGCTGGCCACATCCTCCAGTTCGTGGGCCTCGTCAAAGATCACAGCACCGGCTTCGGGCAGAATTCCCGCATCGGGGGCGTTTTCGGATTGCTGTTTGATGGTCAAGTCGGCGAAAAAGAGATGGTGGTTGACGATGACGATGTCGCTCTCGGCGGCGCGGCGGCGCATTTCGGTGATAAAGCAGCGCTCAAACTCGCTGCATTTCTGTCCGGTACAGGCTTCAGCGCGGGCGTCGAGTTTGTGCCACAGGAGGCTGGATTCGGGCACGGCGGCCAGTTCGGCGCGGTCGCCGGTGGTCGTGAGTTTTTCCCACCGCGAAATTTCCTGGAAGTGATCGATCTCCTCGAATCCGCTCAGCATCGGATGTTCGGTCAGTTCGTAAAGCTTCTTGCGGCACAGATAATTGCCGCGGCCTTTCATGTAGCAGACGTTCAGCTTCCGGCCATCGCTCGGGCCATCGGGAAAAAGCGCCTGCTCCAGAAAGGGAATGTCTTTGTGGAAAAGCTGCTCCTGTAAATTCTTGGTCCCGGTCGAAATGATGACACGCTTGCCGGAGCGAATTACGGGCAGCAGGTATGCCAGGGTCTTGCCGGTGCCGGTGCCCGCCTCGACGATCAGGTGACGTTTCTCTTCCAGCGCTTCTTCCACCGCCTGCGCCATCTGCAACTGGCCGCGTCGAAACTCATAGGCGGGATGGGTTTTTGAGAGCACCCCCCCGGGCGCGAAGAATTGGTAAAGCGAGAAGGCGACGGTTGCGGCATTCGACGCCGGATGGGATGAGGCGGGCACGGAGTCTCTATAATAGCTAACAGTTGCCTGTTGTCAGTTCTCAGTTCCCGGTTCTCGTAGAGCCTGCAGCTAACCCTGATTAGAAAAGACACACTTTGAGCAAAAAGAAGTTGTTGCCGCTGGTGGCCATTGTCGGACGCCCGAACGTCGGCAAATCGACGCTGTTCAACCATCTGACGGGATCGCGACGGGCCATTGTCGGCGACGAGCCGGGGATCACGCGCGACCGGCTTTATGGCAAGGTCGAATGGCTGGGACACGAGTTTCGCATTGTAGATACGGGCGGGATCGTGCCCGACGACAAGGATTTTATCCCTTCGGAAATTTTTCGCCAGGCGAGGGTTGCGCTGGAGGAAGCGGCGGCCATTGTCATGGTGGTCGATGCCCGCACCGAGATCGCCGGGCCCGACCGGGAACTGGCGCGCTTGCTGGCGCGCACCGGCAAGCCCCTGTTTCTCGCGGTCAATAAGATGGATTCCGACAAGCAGGATTCATTACTCGGCGAGTTTCATTCGCTGGGGATGCGGAATCTGTTTCCTATCTCGGCGGAGCATGGGCGCGGGGTTGACGATTTGCTGGACGCCATCGTTTTGGTGCTGCCGGCTCGATTCAAAGCACCTGCGGAGGAGGCTGAGACTTCCGAGGAAGTCAGCGAAGAAGGCGCGGCTTCGCCGACTGCCGAACCGCATGAGATCAAGGTGGCGATTATCGGGCACCCGAATGTGGGCAAATCGACGCTGCTGAACCGGCTGACGGGGATGGATCGCGCCATTGTCTCGCCCATCGCCGGCACGACGCGCGATTCCATCGATGAAGTCATACGAGTCCACGGGCGCGCCATCCGCTTTGTCGATACGGCGGGCATCCGGCGTAAAGGCAAGACGCACCTGATGGCGGAGAAGCTTTCGGTGGTCATGGCGCGCAAGAATATCGAAGAGGCGGACATCGTTCTCTTCATGGTCGACGCCACCGAGGGCGCCAGCGGCCTGGACGCCAATATCGCGGGGTATGCGCATGAGAGCGGTCGTTCGGTGATTATTCTGGTGAATAAGTGGGATCTGGTGGCGAGCGGCGAGAAGCGCGCCATCAGCCAGTCGCGCACCGCGCGCATACAAGATGCCAAGCGTCCCCAGGATCGCGCTTTGTATGAAGAACGATTGCGCTACGGGCTTAAGTTCTTGAGTTATGCTCCGGTGCTGTTTATTTCTGCGCATACCGGCAAGGGAACGGAGAAGATTCTTCCCCTGATCGAGAAGGTGGCGGCGGAGCGGCGCAAGCGGGTTACGACGGGGGAGATGAATCGTTTTTTGAAAGTGGTGGACTTCGACCGCGCTTCGGTTCCGGTGAGCAAGCGCGTGAAAATAAAATACATGACGCAGGCGGGAATCGCGCCGCCGATGTTTGTGCTGTTTACGGATCGTCCGGTGAAGCTGCATTTTTCCTATCAGCGGTTTCTCGAGAATCAGATTCGGGAGGCGTTTGGTTTTGTGGGTTCGCCGATCTGGATTAAGAACCGGGCGTGAGGGTCGCCATCACTCGGACATTCTGTGGGGAGCGGTAACGGGCAGCCATTAGAAGGGTCGGCCGGAATCGTAGACCTTGATACCGGCCGACCGGATCGCTTGTCCGAGTTCTTGGAGGAGCGATTCGTCGGCAGACGCGAAATGCAAGTCTCCATCGTTGCACAGCATGAAAGCCAAATCCGTTCCAACCGAGTAAAAAGTGAAATCTGAAGTTCCATGCCGTTCGATCGTTCCCTCCAAAAGGCCCGATCTGACGAACTGGACGAGATCAGCGAGCTTTACATATTGGGTCGGTGGCTGCTCTGTTCCCGCGTTGTGACGATCCAAAATAAATCCGAACTCAACGCGAACCTGCTCGATTTTCTCCCCGCGAAGGAATTCCGCAATTAAATTGAGTGCGTTCCACCAACGGGACTCATCAAGAATTTCCGTAACAAGCTCATGTGCATCGGGATTGGACTCTGTGAGTGTACCCATTGTCCGATTCTAAAAATCGTGTGTCTTCTTTCCGTCGGAATACAAACCGGAATATGTCTTTCTTGTACTCTTTTTCGGCGCTACTGAGCACGTACGAAGTCGCTCAGACAGTTGTTGGCAAATGCTGCCCATCCTCCGTCAACAACCCCACCCGATCCACGCCCGCGATCCGCGCAATCGCGATCACATCCGCCACGTCCTGAAAATCGATGTCGTCGTCGGCTTTTAGGTAGGCGATGCGCTCTACTCGGATGGCGAAAATATCGCGCAGGCGATCGTGGAGGTGATCCCACGCTACCGCTTCTTCGTTCACCATTACCTCGGGATGCGGAGTTTGAGAAAGCTCTGGGGATGGCTTTGCGTGATGGATCTGAATCACGATCGTGGTTTGCGGCGGCGGGATGGTCGGGCCGGTTGACTTCGCCTGCTGCGGAATTTCAGTTTGCAGTCCTACTGGCTTTTGCTCGATAACTACCAGCATAAAAACTATTAGAAGAACTAACAGGACATCGATGAGGGGAGTGACGTTCATTCTTGGTCCAGTCGAAAACGGACCACCGCGCGACGTGGAGAATCCCATAAAGGCTGCCTTTCTTCTTCATTGCGGAATTGAGTGGGAGCACGCGCGTGTCCTGATTCATTGGACACCGCGCGGGGCCGGGAGTTCCCGGGGCGGATTTGCGGATTTCTTGCCGAGGGCACTTTGTCTGGCGGGCGAGGACTCCAGTCAGACAGCGGGCCCGACGCGCGCTACACAATACGCCGGCGGCTGGGTCTAACCGCGACTGCTAACCGATCGGTTCGGCAGATGGTGGAAACGGTGGCGGCTCGAACGGAGGTGGCGGCTCGGGAATTTGCGGCAACTCCGGGGTCAGCGGCAACACGGGGGCGAGTGGATTGAGCAATGCGTCCAGCAAGGTATAGCGGGCGGCGAGGAAATAAAGACCGAAGGCGGGGAAGAATATCGTGGCGGGCACGTTGATCAGCGCGACGAGGTAGAGCAGCAGGCCGAATAACATGGTTCCACCGACAATGGCGAGGCTGACGGTGGCGGGAGTCCATCCCAGGCCCGCTTTGTAGCCGGCAAACACGGCAAGCGCTGCCGGCACAACCAGGGCGATGATGGGGAGCAAGGTCAGAATGCCGAAGAGGATTGCGGCCGCGAGGGAGAGCACGATCTTTAGCAGAAGATAAACCGCGAACTTGCCCGGCTCGGGACGGATCAAGGCCGTGAGGCGACTCCAGCCATCCACGAAATCCAATTCCTCCAGCGCCATGATGGGAACGAGAAAATCCTTGGCAAGCATCTGCACTACAAAAACCGCCAGCAGAAATAACAGGCCCAGGCAAATCAGCAGTATGACCCCGAGAACGGTGCGCGCGATGTGGTCGCCCATATTGCGGAACCAGCCCAGCAGACCGGCGCAGGCCAGCGGCACGCCGATCAGGACTCCCAGGGCCAGGAATTCTGTGATCAGGAAGACGAGTTGCCAGACAAAATAGCGGCGTCCTGCGCGATGCCAACGCGACCAGCCCTCGCTGATCGAACAGTGCTTCTTGACCACCGAGTCAAAAAGAATGAAGCGGAAGATGCTGTTCAGGTAGAGAAACACGAAAAATAAAATGATTCCGAGCACCAGTGCCGCCGCAATCACACCGGCCATTTGGGCGATGCGGGCGGGATCGAGATGGGGAAAAGGAGTCGCGACGAACTCCTGGCTGCGGCGCTGCTGCGGGATGGGGAAGTTCATGCCGTTGAAGTTGCAACTGGTGGTGTGGAGTTCAGCCGCCAGAAATCCGACCAGTGCCAGGCGCGACCATTGTCCGAAACGAAAGGGACGGAAGAGTTGGTCGCGAGTGTGGTGCCAGGCGGGCTGAATGCAATCGGCGGCGGAGATGGGCACTGGTTTCCCTCGCGCTTACGAGGGCAAAGAGTATCGCGCCTGCGTTGGGACGTCAAGAATCATCGTCGAAATCATTTATATCTCGGCTGGAAACTAGCGCGAGCCCTGGCTCGGGCGCGAATTCAGTTTTTCCAGAGCGCGCTTCAACTGCTCCAATTTCTGCCCAGCCTCGCCGAGTTTACCCTCCGCCGTCAAGCGCTGGTAGTCGTTCAGATCTTTGGCGGCTTCCGCAATGAGCGCGTCGATGTCGGCGGCGGACTGTGGCGAGCCGCTGGAAATTACAGGTTTGCGGTCCGGCTCCGCCGCGTTGGCGGAGGAGGAACTGGAAGAACTCAGCGATGACACCGCGCCGCCGAAAAGCGAAGCGAGCGCGGATTCGAAATTGGGTCCATACGCCAGGCGATCCTGTAGCGCGAGCACTACCAGGCGCAACTCCGGCATTGGACTGCGGTCCGCTTGCAGGTAAATGGGCTCGGCATACAAAAGCGCGCGACCGATCGGGATCACCAGCAGCGCTCCACGGCGCACGTGCGAGCCTTGTTGATTCCAGAGCGTCAATTGTCCGGAGAGTTGCGCGTTCTGATCGATTCTGGCTTCAATTTGCAGAGGCCCGTCCACCAGCCTGGTTTTGGGGAAGTTATAGACGACGGACGTGCCATACTGCGCGCCGTCACTGCGTCCGGCAATCCAACCGATAAGATTGTTGCGGTTGGCCGGGGTGAAGGGCAGAATCTCCACGAACTCCTCGCCGCTTTCGCCGGGGAGCTTCATCAGCACGAAATTCGGTTGCATGGTTTGCGTCACCTGCTGTCCGCTATCGCCGAGGCCGACTTCGGTGGCGACCGTCCACAGATCCTCGCGGTTATAGAACGCTTCCGGGTCGGTCATGTGATACAGCCCGTAAACTTCGGCCTGGAGTTTGAGCAGCAATTCGGGATAGCGCACGTGTTTGCGCAGGCCGGCGGGCATAGCGGAGGCATCCTTGAACAAAGCGGGAAAGATCGCGCGATAGCCGGCGATGATGGGATCGTCCGCGTCAAAGACATAGAACGTGGTGGTGCCGTCGTAGGCATCGACCACCGCTTTGACGCTGTTTCGCATGTAATTAATGGAGTCATTGCCGAGACGATAATGGGTCGAGTACGGGTAGCTATCCGAAGTGGTGAAACCATCCATGATCCAGGAGAGGCGGCCATCTTCCCCGAGCACGATGTAGGGATCGGAATCGAAAGTGAGGAACGGGGCCAGGGTGGCGACGCGATCGCGCACATTGCGCCGCATCAGCAGGCGGCTGTCGGGGGTGACGTCATCGCTGAATGGGAGCTTTGCCAAATCGTCGAGGGCGAGCGCGATGATCATGCGGCGCAGGAATCCGCCAAGAAGGATGCCGCCGTTGCCTTCATACGATGTCAGATTGTTGGTTTGGCCTTGCGGATAGTTAAATTCCTTCTGCCGCGTTTTGACGTAGACGTCGGTGTTGGTCAATTCTCCGAAATAGATTTCGGGACGCGTTACCGCCAGTCCGGGCACCGTGCTCTGCACCGGCATGTTGCTGAGAAACAGCGTGGGCAGGCCTTCCGGCGTGAAGCCGTTAACCGGGTTCATGGTGATGCCGTAGCCGTGAGTGTAGATCAGCTTCTCGTTGATCCAGTTCTGACTGCTCTCGGGAAGTTTATCGACGTTCAGTTCGCGCGTGGCGAGCATGACCTCGCGATTGGTTCCGTTGATGGTGTAGCGATCGATATCGACATCGGGAAAATCGTAGTAGGTGCGTATTTCCTGAATCTGGCGCAGCGTGTCCTGGAGCGCGTGCCAGTCCCATAACCTAATGTTTTGCAGGGTAGCCTGATTGTTTGCCGGTTCGGCCGCGTCGACCGTGGTTTCCGCAGGAAATTCCCGTTGCGTCATCTGGTTCAAACCATAGGCTCGGCGCGTGAATTCGGTATTGAAGGCGATATACGGTTTTTCACGCACCAACTCGTTCGGTTTGACGATAAAACTGCTGACGTACCAGGTAACGGCCTGCAGCAGAAGATAACAGGCCGCGGCGGGAATGATGGCGGCCACCAGATAACGTCCTCGCGGCGTTTTCATCGCGACAGAGTTGACGGCCGCGACAACCGCGCCGAGAACGAGCGCCACGCAGACGACAAGCATGCCGGCCAGGGTGAAGTGCGCGTCGGTGTACGTGACGCCACCGAAGATGGTGTGATCCTCCAGCAATTGCTCGAACCTCGTCAGGTAAACGCGCAACGCAACCACCAGCAGGAGGAAAGAAAAGGTAATCGATAGGCCGCGCCAGGGCAAAGTGACGGAGCGACTGAGACTGCCGCTGAGCGCCCGCGCGCCTCCGGTAATCAGAATGAAGAAAATGGCGAGGGCGCAGGTAATCACGCTGAGCGTCAGCAACCATCCGGCGAGAAGCTGCCAGGCGGGCAGGGTGAAGAGAAAGAAATTCAGCGGCTTGCCAAAAATGGGATCGACCACTCCCGTTCCGGGGCGCTGCGCAAACCAATACAGCGCGAGGGTCGGCCATTCCCCGACCATGGCGCCACCGGTGGCGGCGGCGATGACGAGCGAAACGCCGAGCGCGATCAGGCGCAGCACCGGCTCCACCGGAAGTTTTACCGGACGTCCGCCGATAAGAATGGTGTGACCGCTCGGCAAATCGGGGAGGTGGGCTCGCTTGAGGGCGAGAAAGGTTCCAAAAATAATCAGAAACGTAGCCGCGGCAAAGACGGCAAAGATTCCCCACTGCAGAGCGAGCGTTCTCCGGAAAACGTCGAGGTATCCCAAGGAGTCGAACCAGAGCACGTCCACGTAATAGGAGAGCGAGGCGCGGCCTCCAAAGAGAATGGCAGCGAGCAGGACTATAAGCAAAAAGAAGCGGCGGCGAGGACGGCGGCGCGGCGGTTGCAGGCGCGGCCAGTCCATGGATTCGGGCATAGCTCCACTCTATTCCTGAGTTTCGTTATCTTCCGCATGATACTCCCTGGGGCGCAAGGGCGGGACGACGAGGCGACAATGAGACGCGGAGAGACGGGCGTCTCGGTCCCTGGGTCACACTGTCGGTGTGGTCGTTGCGAGGCTCGATTTGTTTCTTACCGTATCAGCTTACCGATTCACCTACTGCGTCAGAAAAAAGATAATCGACGGAGTGGCACGGTTGCCCGCCACGTCGTAGATATTACCGAAATATGAAACAAACAGGTAATAAACAGCGCCACCCGGGGTCAGGCTCGAAGTAGGCACGAGCGTTGCGGTCGTATAGTCGAGCGAAAAGGTTATGGTCGCTGGCACCGTGTTGCTGGAGGAATCCACCAGCGAAAAGCTGTTGGCTGGATCGAAGGATGCGGGATCCATGGCTTTGCTGAAGACCACCTGCACCGACGTATTCGAGGGAGTGTTCGACACGATGGCGGGTGACACCAGATCGATGCCGGATCCGGTGGTGAACGACTGCGAGGCGTAGCCGGTTTGCGTATTGCCGGTGATGTCGAGGACTCCGGCAACGTTGATGGTGTACGTGGTGTTCGGGGTCAGCGGCGTGCGCGGCAGCAACTGGATGCCCTTGTCGCCATCAAACAGTGTGGCCGTCGTCGGAATGAGCGTGCTTCCCTGCTTCAGTGTGACGCCGCCGATAGAAGCCCCGTCGATGGGTCCGTTAAACAGGACTTGTACCCAAGAGTTGATGCCCACTCCGGCGAACCCGCTCGGCGGACTTACTTGCAGCACCACAGGACCGGTGGTGTCGGTGCCAGTGGCCGAGTTGAAGCTCACGCAGAAATTCTGCTGCGCGTTGCCGGAAAGATCGGTGAGGGCGTTACTGCATATCTGGAACTGATGATTGGGCGCGAGGTTGGCGGCCGGCTTCAGCATGACGGTGGTGAGGTCGGTGCTGAAGGTAATGGCGGAGGCGACATAAGCTGAGCTGGTGGAGTCGTAAACGTAGACGTTCTTAGCGCCGGCCGGGTTCAAGCTCCCCGGATCCATGGGCTCGCTGAATTGCATGGCGAACGCGGCGTTGATGCCGACGGACTGGTTGCTCGCCACACTGGTATTCACCACGTAAGGGAAGCTGGTGTCCGGTCCGGCCTGGGTGGTGAAATGCGTGGTCTGGCTGGCAACCGCCACTCCCGCCTGGCTGGTGACGCCGTTGACTGCGACCGTCATCTGCGTGCTGGAAGGCAGCGGAGCTTGGGGAATGATAGTGGTGCGGGTGAAATCGGGCGTAAAGCTGATGCTCGACGGCACCGCTGTGACCGAACCGCCGCTCACCTGGACCGAAGCTCCACTCACCGACACCGGATTGATGGCTTTGTTGAAGCTCAAGCTAACCCCAGTGTTGGTTCCGATATTGGTGGCCGAATTGGGCGGCGCCAGGGCGACGATGGTGGGCGCGGCGTTGTCTGCGGCCGTGCCGACGGTGAAAGTGTATGTGAAAGGCTGCACCGGGACGCCTGCGGTGTTGGCGACGCTCGCGTTCACCGATACTTTGTAGGTGGATCCTGAAGCGAGGCTGGCGGTCGGGACGATGTTGATGACCTGACCTCCGCCGATGACGGTGCAGGTTGGATTGAGATACGTGCCCGTGCTGCCCTGGTAGAGCGTCACCGAACCCGCACTGCCGTTACAGGTCACCGTCCCCGATTGCAGCGGTTGATTGAACTGCATCTGGATGACGGTGTTAGTCGGCACACCGGTGGCGTTGGGGAACGGATTGACTACCTGCGCCACGGCCGCGCTGCCGGTCAACGATCCCGCGATGGTAAAGGTTTCAGCGAAGGTCGTGAGATTGTTGCCGTAGATATCCTGCGCCGAGGAATTCAGGAAGACTTGGATCGGCGAACCCGCGGCAAACGCCGAACTCGGCGTAAACACGATGCTCTGGCCGTTGCCGCCGACCGTGGTGACGCCCGCGACCAGACTGCCGTTCTGCGAGACGTAGAGCGCTCCCGTTATCGTGGAAGCATTCATGGGAGCGCTCGTGAAGAGCGTTATGACGGTGTTGGCGGGAACGTTGGTGGCTCCCGTGGCCGGGCGCGAACTGATCACGTTGGGGGCGGAGGTCTGGACGGGCATGGTGGAAAACTGGCTGGTGGTATCCGCCAGAACGTTGCCGGAAAGGTCGGTAATCAGGTGGCTCGCCGCCACCGTCAGCGTGGCTCCGGCGGGCAGGGTTGTGCCACCGGAGTTGAGGACGACGGTGCGATTGTCCTGCGAGATGGAGATCGACGGATTGAGCGGAATGTCCCCATTGAACAGGTTAACGCTGCTGGCGCCTATGGTTGTCGGATTGATCGACTTGGAGAAGGTCAGCACAACCTGCGCATTGAGGCCCAGGTTGGCCGTCCCGTTGGCCGGGGTAATGGTCACGGTCGGCGGAGTCTGGTCCGAAGTAGCCGCGGTGGTAAAGGAGCCCGCGCTCAGGGCCGTGGCGACATTGCCGGCTTCATCCATCAAGCCATCGATGTACATACCCAGGGTCGAGTTACCGGGATAGGGAGTGAGCGGAGTGAAAGTGATCGTCGCCCCGTTCACAACGTAGGTGCCGGCGACATATGTGTTGCCGCAACCATTGAAGCAAACCTCAACCGTCTGGGTGTTTACCGAGGCCGCATTGACCAGGTGATTCATGGTGAAAGTGACGGGGCTGGTCACCGACACATTGGAGGCCGCGCTCGCTGGATTGGTGGAGACAATAGTAAACGAACTGCCGAAAGTGGCGCTGCCCGTGGTAAATGCGCTAGTAAAGGCGGGGACCGAATTGCCCTGCACGTCCTTGAAACCGCCGACCGACACGGAGTAGAGCTTCGCGTTAGTCAGCGCGGCGTTGGGCACGAAGGTGAGGGTGACGCCATCGTCAGCGATGCTGACCGTTCCGGCAATCGCGCTGCCTCCCGAAGGCGTCACCGTGATCGAACTGTTGCTTACGGTGGTGGGATCGATGCCGTCATTCATCACGACGACCACCTGAGCGTTCAGGGGCACTCCGGTTTGATTGTTGGAGGGGCTGATGATGCTCACCGCGGCCGGCGTCGTGTCCGTGCCGGAATCGGTGATGAAAGAGGTGCTGTACGGAACGCCACTGTTGCCCGCGACGTCGTAATAGCTGGAGGTCTCTCCCGCATAGATCTGATATTGCGTGTTGGGCTGGAGAACGGCAGCGGGCGTAAGCGTCGCCGTGGTGCGATCGGACGAAAGGCTGACCGTCACCGGCACGAATGCGCCGGTTGCGGTGTTCAACAATTGCACCGAGCCCTGGCTATAGGTTTCATTCGAACTGCTGACCACGCTGAGCGGATTCAGTCGCTTGGAGAACACGATGTGGGGCACCACGTTGGTTCCCACGGCGAGCGTGCCGGGTGCGGGATTCGAACCGAGCACCGACGGAGGATTGAGATCAAAAGTCGTTCCGGTGGTGAACGTACTGGTGACCGTGGCCGTCATCTGGTTGCCGGCGGTGTCTTTCACCCCGGTGATGGTGGTGATGTACGAGGTATTGGAAGCCAGCGGAAGATTTGGCGCCAGGGTCAACAACTGGTTGGCGTCACTGAATGAAGCTGTGACAGCGACCACATTCCCGCTCGCTTTGAGCGTGATTTGGCCGATGCTGGTGGGCTGTATGGGTTCATTGAACAATACCTGCACCGGAGCATTGGTGGCCACTTGGGTGGTGGCGTTTTCGGGGCTGGTGTTCACTACCGACGGCGCTCCAGAGTTGGCGGCGAAAGCTGCCGTGAAGCTGGCGCAAAAGCTCTGCTGCACATTTCCGTCGAGATCCGTCATCGAGTTGCTGCACAGCGCGTAGCTATCACCTACGTTCAGCGCGCTGCCGGGCACGAGGAAGATCGTCGTCTGGTCAGAGCTCCAGGAAACGGAGGTGGGGACAAGGGCATTGGCGATTCCTCCGGACACGTAGACGTTCGCCGCTTTGAAACTACCGATGTCCATGGGTTTGCTGAACTGCATGCTGAACACGGAATTCACGGGCACGTTCAGCTGTCCGCTCTGCACGCTGCTGTTGATGACGTAGGGCGCGGTGAAGTCGGGCTGGGCAGCAGTTGTGAAGCGGGTAGACGTGGCGGCAACGCCCGTGCCCGCCTGGCTGGTCACGCCGTTCACCGCCAGGGTCATCACCGTGCTCGGCGGCAGGGGAGCCTGCGGAACGATGGTGACGCGGGTGTAATCGGGCGTGAAACTGATGCTCGATGGGGTTTCTGTCACCGATCCGCCGCTTAATTGTATGGTGCTGCCCGAGATCGAGACGGGATTGATGGCTTTGTTGAAGTTCACGCTGGCGAACGCGTTCGTGCCCACGTTGGTTGCATTGTTGCTGGGAGCTTCGGAAGTGATGGTCGGGGCCGCGTTATCTACCGCGGTGCCGGCGGTAAAGCTGGAAGTGAAGGCCTGCACCGGCAAGCCTTTGGTGTTGGTGACCGAGGCCGAGACTTTGACCTGATACTGCGCTCCGGAGACCAGGTTGGCCGCGGGGGCGATATTGATCACCTGTCCGTTGCCGACGACGCTGCAATTCGGCGTCAGATAAGTTCCCGTTCCAGACTGGTAGAGGGTCACCGATCCGGTGCTCCCATTGCAAGTAACGGTGCCGGGTTGCAGTGCCTGGTTGAATTGCACCTGAATCACGGTGTTCAAAGGCACACCCGTGGCGCCTGGGAAGGGGTTGACCGCCTGCGCGCTCGCCGCCGTGTTGGCCGGAGCTCCCGCCACCGTAAACTGTCCGCTGAAATTGCTGAGCGCGACGCCGTTTGCCCCCTGCGCGCTCGAATTGAGAAACACCTGAATCAAATCGCCGGCGTTGAACGGATTGGCGGGTGTGAATTCAATCGCCTGGCCGTTGCTGAACGACTGCAAGGCTCCGGATACGGGCACTCCGTTGTCCGTCACGTAGAGAGCGCCGCTTATGGTGGAAGGATTCATAGCGGCGCTAGTGAAGAGCGTGACCCCCGTATTCGCCGGGACATTTGTTGCGCCGTTGCCCGGTCGCATGGCAACGACCGATGGCGCGGAGGCGCCCACGGCGGTTGTAAGGGTGAACTGGCTGGTGGTGTTCGACAGCGAATTCCCCGAAAGATCCTGGATGGCGTTGCTCAGTGCGACCGTGATGACCGCACCCGGCGTCCAAGCAGCGCCGCCCGGATTGAGCGTGATGGTGCGGTTGTCCTGGGAAATGGACATGCCGTCAATGACATCAAGCGAAGTGTCGCCGTTGAATACAGCCAGTGAACTGGCGGTCACGGTGGAGGTGTTGATCGACTCCGAGAAACTGAGGACGATCGGCGTATTCAATCCAACATTTGTGGCGCCATTAGCGGGCGAGATGGTCACTGTGGGCGCGGTTTGGTCGGCGGTACTCGCGGTGGTGAAGGTGGCGAGTTTCGGCAGATAGACCTGGTTGCCCGCCACGTCCGTCAATCCCGAGAGATACATTCCAATCACGGTATTAGCCGGATATTGCGTGAAGGGCGTAAAGGTGACAGTTGTGCCATTCACGCTGTAAGCGCCGGCTACGAATTCCGTGTTGCCGCAGGTGCTGCCGTCGAAACAGACTTCTACCTCGACGGTTTGGTTGTTTACCGAAGCGGCATTAATCAGATTGGTCATGGTGAATGTGACCGGGCTGGTCACAGACACGCCCGTGGCATTGTTCGCCGGACTGGTCGACGAGAGCTTGAAGGATTGTGTGCCGTAAGAACTGGTTCCCGCCGTAAACGTGCTGGTGAAGGAGTTGACGGGATTGCCCTCAATATCGGTAAAACCGCTCACCGAAATCGTATAGGTCTTGGAGGCGCTCAGCGCCGCGCTGGGAATGAAAGTGAGGGTGACGCCGTCGCTGGCGAGTGTCACTGTCCCCGCGATCGGGACGCCCCCAGTGGGGATAACCGTGATAGCGCTGCTTGAGACCGAGGTGGGATCGATGGTATCGCTCATCACAGCAATGATCTCGGCGTTCAGAGGCACTCCGGTCTGCGCTTTCGCCGGGGTGATGGTGCTCACGCTGACGTTGGTGTTGTCGACGCCTGCGCTGGTAAAGAAGGTCGAGCCTGACAGGCAGTTGCCGGCGTTCCCCGCAAGGTCGGTGTATCCGCAAAGGCTGATGCCGTACTCGGTGTTGGGCAGAAGCGGCGAAGTTGGAGTGATGGTGGCGCTCAGGCGGTTCGCCCCTACCGTGACCGTGGCGGGAATCATGGGGCCGCTGTTTTCATAGGACAAACTGAGGGCTCCGCGAATGGTCAACTCGTTCACGGGAGCGCTGAATGACACGCGGGGCTTGACGTTGATGCCGATGCCGCTCGATCCGTTCGGCGGGTTCACCTGCGTCACCGCAGGACCGGTCGTCAGTCTGCTGGTTCCAGTAATGAAGTTGAAACTGCCGGGATTGGTGAGCGCGTTGCCAACCGTGTCGGTCATCGGCGCGCCATAGCTCACGGTGTACGCCATGGTGGCAGTCAATGCAGCCGCGGGCGTGAAAGTGACGGTCTGGTCGTTGTTGGAATAAGTGAAGACGCCCGGGACCGCCGCCCCTCCCGTGATCGTCATCGAGAACCCGTTTTGCAGGGTTATCGGGTCCATCGGACTATCGAATTGCAGAACCACGGGCGCATTCAGCGGGATGGCGGAGTCGCCCCCCTCCGGACTGGTGCCGGTAAGCACGGGGCCGGTCAAATCATCGGCGAAGCCGGTTGTAAAGGAGAACTGCTGGTCGGCCAGTTTGTTGCCGCACGTATCCTGAATGGCGGTCGCGTCGCTCAGGTAGACCACGAAAGGGCGACCGGCGGGTAGCGCTTGGCTCGGCGTTATGGTAGCGATGGTGCCTGAGGCGTCGAGCGAGATGGCTCCCGGCACGGCCAAATTAGTGACCGCGTCGTAAAAAAAGACGGTGGCGCTGCCAGTGCTTCCGAGCGAGAACGTGTTGCGATTCATGGGCACGCTGAATTGCACCTGAACCAACGCATTCAGCGGCACGCTCATCGCGCCACTCAATGGACTGGTGGATACCACGGTGGGCGCGGTCGCCGTACACGTACCGACGAAAATTCCGTTGTTGACGGTCAGGGTCTGAGTGCCGGTTTGGACTTGTACGGACCGGAATCCAGTGGACGCCCCGGAGGTGACAAGGCTGGCGGTCAGACTCGTGGCGCTATTGACGGTCACAGGGCCGGGCGCGCCCGCCGCTGCTCCGCCGACTGCGATGCCCGGACCGAAGCTGGCCTTGGTTGTCCCAATGGCCCAGTTTGTGAAGGCTCCGGTGATGGTTACGCTTTCGGTTTGCGTCGGCTGAATGGTGTTGGCATTGATCAGCGTGACTGCCGGCACACCCGCAACCACGGTGAACGTACCGGTCACCACCTGCGCTCCAGTGGTGATGGTGACGTTGCGTGCCCCGAGGGCAGCCACGTTATCGATGGTGATGGGTACGGATGCGCTGCCCGGCCCATTCACACTGACCGTGCCCGCAGTGATATCCGCGCCGAAATTGACCGTCGTCGCAGGGCCAAAGCTCGTGTTGGTCCCCGTGATGGTAATGGTCTCCGCCGAACCCTGGTGGGCGGAGGATGAGTTGAGGGTGACGCTGGCGATGAACGTGGTGCAAGTCACCTGAACATTGATGACGTTCGCGGTGGCGGTGCCGCTGCCATTGCTCACGGCGCAGGCCAGGTTCGAAGGCTGCGCCAAAACGCTGACGCTGTAGGCGCTACCAGCCGGGATCGGGGTGCTGAAGGTGAACGCCGTTGCCCCGGATGCGACCGTCAGGTTATTGCCGCCATTGTTCTGAAGTACGAGGCCCGAAGCCGACAGGCCGGAGATGCTGCCTCCGACCGTATAAGTCGCGGAAGAACTGCACGTGACCTGGACGTTGCTGACGTTTGCGTTGGCCGTCCCACTTCCGTTCGCGACCGCGCAACTCTGCGTTGGGCTGGAAGGCTGCGTGAGCACTGTAACGCTATAAGTTCCACCAGACGTAATCGGGGTAGTGAAGGTGAACGATGTCGCCCCGGAAGCGACGGTCAGGTTGTTGCCGCCATTGTCCTGCAACACCAAACCTGTGCCGGTGAGTCCGGAGATCGTGCCGCCGATGGTGTACGTGATAGTCGAACAGGTGACCTTCACATTCGTGACATTGCCGTTCGCGGTTCCGCTGGCGTTTGTCACGGTGCAGGTCTGCGCGGGGTTCGAAGGCGGCGTCTGAACCGTGACGTTGTAGGCGCTGCCAGCCGCGACGGCGGTGGTGAAAGTGAAAGAAGTCGCTCCCGAGGCGACGGACAAGTTGTTGCCGCCGTTATCCTGCAGCACAAGCCCTGTGCCGGCAAGGCCCGAGATCGTGCCGCCGATGGTATAGGCAGCCGCGCTGGAACAGGTGACTTTGACATTCGTGACGTTGGCGCTGGCGGTTCCGCTGGCATTACTTACCACGCAACTTTGCGCCGGACTGACGGTTGAGTCAGGACGGTAACGCTATAACTTCCGCCGCTTGCCACCGGCGCGCTGAAGGTGAAGGATGTGGCCGACGCGGCCACGGTCAGATTATTTCCGCCATTATTTTGCAAAACCAGTCCCGAGCCGATGAGACCAGCGATTGTGCCGCCGATGGTGTATGTCGTTCCTCCGGTCACCGTCAACGTGCTAGAGCCATTGATCGAACCCGATGCCGCTTTGATTACACTTTGCCCGGATTCCGACGCGGTCGCCAATCCGGTTGCGCTGATGGATGCCACACTCGAAGTCGCCGAACTCCAGGTAACGGAATTGGTGAGGTTGGCGGTGCTTCCGTTGCCGAATTGCCCGGTGGCGGAAAATTGCTGCGTCGCTCCCGCAGCGATCGAAGGATTACTCGGAGTCACGGTAATCGTCTTCAGGCCCGTGACGTTGCCGGTGCCTTTCAGGTTCACCACGCTGGGATTGCCGAAAGCGCTGTAGCTGATGGTAAGCGTGCCGGTACGCGCGCCGACCACGGTCGGCGTAAAGGTGACTCCGATGGTGCACTTCGAGCCCGCGCCCACGCTGGAACCGCAGGTATTGCTGGCCACCGCGAAATCCCCGGTGGCGACTACTCCCGAGATACTCAAAGACGTGGTGAGATGGTTGGTGAGCGTGACCACGGACGCCGCGCTGGTAGAACCCACGTTGCGGCTGCTAAAGGTCAGGCTGGCGGGGGCAACCGTCACGGGAGACGAACCGGTTCCGCTGAGTGCGATCACCTGCGGGCTGTTGGAGGCGTTATCGGTGAAAGTCAGGGTGCCGGTGCGCGCACCGGTCGCAGTAGCGGAAAATGTTACGCCGACCCTGCAGGTGGCTCCAGCCGCGATGCTGCCGCCGCAGGTGTTACTCGCGATGGCAAAGTCTCCGGTCGCAGTAATGCTGCTGAACGTCAGCTTCGTGTTCTCTTGATTGGTGAGGGTTACCGACCTGGACGCCGTAGTTGTGCCCGCCAAAGCGGTTCCAAAAGCCAGGCTGCTGAGGGAGAGCGTCACTGGCTGCACTCCCGTCCCCGTGAGGCTGACGGTTTGCGGACTGGTGGGCGCGTTATGAGTAATGGTGAGAGTCGCGGGCCTGCTTCCCGCGCTCGAAGGCGTCAGAGTAAGCGTGATGTTGCAACTCTGCCCGGCAGCGAGCGTGCTGGGAGCGATGGGGCAGTTGCCGCCGGTCTGATAATCGCCGGGCGCGGTCCCGCCACTGACCGCAATGCTGGAAATCTTGAGCGCCACCGCCTGATTGTTCTTAAAGGTGATCGTTTTCGGAGAACTGGTCACATCCACGGACTGGTTCCCGAAAGCGAGTGTTGCGGGCGTCACCGTGGTCTGCGCGATTCCGGTGCCGCCCAGAGTGACGGACGCGAGCAGGCTGGCGGCCTTATTGTTGATGTTCAGAGTGCCTGTAATCTTGCCCACCGCCGCCGGCGTAAAGTACACGCTCACTTTGCAGGACGCGGCGGCCGCGATATTTCCACCGCACGTGTCGGTCTCGGTAAAACTCGCGCTGGGAGCGATCACCACCGCTTGGGCTGCCGTGCCCTTATTGGTGACGGTCACAAGCTTGGCCGCGCTGGTGCCGCCGACCACCTCATTAGCAAAGGTCAGGGTCGCGGGCGAGACGGTGATATTTTGCGCCAGCAGAGTCAAGCTGGCGCTCATCACGACCATCGCTGTCAGCAAAATTTGAGAAATTCGGTTGGAGATTGACGCAAATGCAGATGCACCTACATGGGCAACAACGGCGCGCATAGAACCTCGGAGAACGGTGTTAAGAACTGCCAGTGATCTGGGTGGCGAAACTCTTTAGAAGGGAGAGGCGGTGCTACCGAGGGGAGATTCCAGAGGGGGGATTTCGCCGCGAGGCAAACAGCCTTAATGGAAGGCAGTTTACTAAGCAGTTTGCGGGAAATCAATGACAAGATTTGTCACATTCTCCCTGTTTCAATGCACACAGTTGGGGACGCAAGCAGTTGCACACGTCTGTGGCGAGATTCCAGGTTCAGGCAAAAGCGGGGCGCTATTCGCGGACGAGGCTGGCCGAATCCCAGGGTGGCAACTCCAAGCAACCGTCTCCGCCATGATGTGCATCCCTACGGTACGGCTTGCATCACGATTTAGCGGCGGGCGGCCCCGAAGTTTGTCACAAGGCCGCAACCCTTCAGGGACCAAGGCAGGGATCAATGCCCCCGCCCGGGGTTTCCTGTACCCGCGTCATTTCGTACAATTCAAGTTGCCGAACTCTATCTTCGCCAGCAAAGTCGTGCAGCCAAGTGCCGAAGGGAAACCCATTGTGCCAGCTATCCTGCCAGCGCGAAACGCGAGCCTTGCTCTGCCGCAGAGGCCGCCGTGTCGCAGCCAGGTGCGCCGGCGATGATCATGACCAGGACGATGAGTAGGCATCGCGCTGTTTGGGTTCTATTGCTTCCGCTTTCTTTATGTCTCCGCGTCCAGGCGCAGGAATCCTGGACCTGGGAGAAAGTGCGCGCGCGCTTTGAACAAAGCAATCCCAGTCTGCTGGCCGACCAACTGAATATCGACGAAGCCCGGGCCCAGGAGATCACCGCCTTTCTACGCCCCAATCCGAGCCTTACCGTTTCGGCGGATGGGACGCAGATCGCGCCCTACAAAGGCGTGTGGAAGCCCTTTGCCGGCACATTTGAATCGCCCAGCGTCAGTTATTTGCACGAGCGAAGGCATCAGCGGGAGCTGCGCCTTGAAAGCGCGAAAAAGGGAACTCTGCTTGCCGAATCCACGCACGCCGACCTGGAAAGGACGCTGCTCTTTAATTTGCGCGGAGCCTTCGTTTCGACACTGCAGGCGAAAGCCGCTCTTCAATTGGCGCAAGACGATCTGGCCTACTACGACCACCTGCTGCAAATCAGCGCCGATCGCTTCCGTGCCGGCGATATCGCTCAGATTGATCTCGACCGCCTCGAATTGCAGCGGGTGCAGTATGAGGCCGACGTGCAAACCGCCGAAGTGAACCTGCGCACCGCTAAGATTCAATTGCTCACTTTGCTCAACGATCGCACCCCGATCGAACAATTTGACGTAAGCGGTCCCTTCGACTTCAACGATCAGCTCCCGCCCCGCGAAGAATTTCGCAAGATCGCGATGGACACGCGTCCGGATTTGAAAGCGGCGGTCGAAGCCCTGGATAAGGCGCAAACCGAGCACAAGCTGGCGGTAGCGAACGGCGCGACCGATCCGACGTTAAGCGCGTGGTATACGCACAACTCTTCCACCAATAATCCTTTCGGCGTCGATACGCTGGGGGTCAGCGTGAACATCCCGCTGCGCATTTTCGATCGTAATCAGGGAGAGAAGCTGCGCACGCAAATCGATATAGCGCGCAACGAGAAATTGCGAGACGCCGCCGAAGCGGCGGTCCTTAGCGACGTGGACTCCGGTTACGCCACGCTGGAAAGCAACCTCATCCTGCTGCGGCCTTACAAGGCTAAGTATCTGCAACAATCGGTTCGAGTGCGCGAAACGGTGGCGTTCGCCTATCAACACGGCGGGGCATCGCTGCTGGATTTTCTGAACGCGCAGAGCGAATACCGCACCGTCCAGTTGGGCTACGTCAACCTGGTCGGAGCTTACCTCAGCGCCGCCAATCAGCTCAACCTGGCTGTAGGCCGCGAGGTCGTGCAATGAGAGTCTTGCCATGGGAAACGAGCAATGAGAAACGCGCCATGAGAAACCAACCGCTGCTTCGCGCTGCCGCCATCGGGAGCATGCTATTTCTCGCCGGGTGGACTATGTCCTGTTCCGGCGATTCCAAAGCCGTTCCCACCAAATCCGAGGTCACGCTCGATCCCAACCTCTATACCGTGGAGAATTCCGACGTATTCAAACTGGCCAGGATCGAGACTCGGGCTTTGCCGACGATACTGCACGCCAACGGCACCGTTACTCCCGACGTGAACAGCACGATCCACGTGACTTCCCAAGGCTCCGGCCGTGTGGTCGAGTTGCGGGTGCGCCTGGGAGATTCGGTGAAGAAAGGTCAATTGTTGCTCACCATTCAAAGCTCCGACCTAGCGGGAGCGTTCTCCGACTATCAGAAGGCGGCCGCCGATGAGCGCCTGGCGCAAAAGGGCCTGGATCGGGCGCAATTGCTCTTCTCCCACGGCGCACTCGCGGAAAAAGACCTGCAGCTGGCGGAAGATACCGAGGAGAAAGCCCGCGTGGATGTCCAGAATGCCGAGCAGCATGTTCGGATACTGGGCGGCAACCCGGCGCATCCCAGCTCGCTAATCGAACTCCGCGCCCCCGTCTCCGGCACGATCGTCGAACAAAACATTTCTGGATTTGAAGGCATCAAGAGTCTCGACAACAGTCCCAACCTCTTCACCGTGGCGGACCTCAGCGAGGTTTGGGTAGTGAGCGACGTCTACGAAAATGATCTTGGCGAAGTGCGCGTAGGCGACGCGGCGGAGATTCGGCTGAACGCCTACCCAGACAAGACCTTCGAGGGCAAGGTGGTGGATATTTCGCGGGTTCTCGATCCCACCACGCGCTCGGCGAAAGTGCGCACCGTCCTCGCCAATCGCGAAGGCCTTTTGCGCCCCGGCATGTTCGCCGTGTCCACTTTCCGATCGCGCAAGTCACAGTCGGAGATTGTAGTCCCATCGGGTGCCATCCTGAGGCTGCAGGATAAGGATTGGGTGTTCCGCAAAGAAGGATCGCGGCAATTTCGGCGAGTCGAAGTCCACACTCTAGGCGGAATCGTGGACGGCATGCAACCCATCCAGGAGGGCTTCAAGGCCGGAGACGAAGTGGTAGCGAACGCTTTGGAATTCTCGTCCGCCGTGGCGGAGCAGGGTAAATGATCCGGTATCTGATTGACTTCGCTCTGCGCAATCGCATCCTGGTGCTGAGCCTCTCCGTCGTGCTCTTCGTTTGGGGAATCATTTCCTTCCACAATCTGCCCATCGAGGCCTACCCGGACGTTGCCGATACTTACGCGCAAGTCATCACGCAATGGCCCGGGCATGCCGCCGAGGAGGTCGAGCAACAAATCACCGTCCCGCTCGAAGTCACGTTGAACGGGGTCGCGCACATGACCCACCTGAGGTCGACGTCGTTGTCGGGATTGTCGGTCATCACCATCATTTACGACGATGAGACGACCACATTTAACGCCCGCCAGGAGGTGCTCGACCGCTTACAGCTGGCCACTTTGCCGGTCGGCGGCAATCCGTCCCTCGGGTCGGACTACAGTCCCACCGGCCAGATCATGTTCTACACGCTCCACAGCAACAACCCGAAATACGATGCGATGGAGCTGAAAACACTGAACGAGTGGTACGTGGTCAACCAGCTCAAGTCGGTTCCCAACGTGGTGGACGTGAATCCGTTTGGCGGGCCGACGCGCGAATACCAGGTGCAGATCGATCCCGGCAAGCTGGTTTCTTACGGCTTATCGCTCAGCCAGGTGGAGCAGGCGCTGGCGGCGAACAACACTAATGCGGGCGGTGGTTTCATCGAGCGCGGCGAGCAGGCGCTCAACGTACGCGCCGTCGGCCTGATGCAGACGACGGACGACATCGCGGCCACGGTGATAAAAGTCCAGAACGGCACGCCGATCAGAGTTCGCGATGTGGCCGTGGTGGTGCAGGCGCCCAAAGTGCGGCTCGGCCAGCTGGGCAAGACCGTCCGCAAAGACGGAGTTGTCACCAACGATGACGACGTGGTGGAAGGCATTGTCCTGTTGCGCAAGGGAGCCGAAGCCGACGCCACGCTCGATGCTCTGCATGAAAAGATCGCGCAGTTAAACGGACATTTGTTGCCGGTCGGCGTCACCCTGGTTGCCCACCTCGATCGCAGCGATCTGGTCCACTACACGACGCGCACGGTGCTGCGCAATTTGACCGATGGGGTGCTGCTGGTCACGCTGGTTCTGTTTTTGTTCCTGGGCAATGTCCGGAGCGCGCTCATCGTCACCATCACCATTCCCTTCGCCCTCCTGTTTGCCGCCATTCTGCTCGACCTCAGTCACATTCCGGCCAACCTGCTCTCCCTGGGAGCCTTGGATTTCGGCATGGTGGTGGATGGGTCGGTGGTAATGATCGAGAACATCCTGCGCCATGCCGAGTACGGTCGCGGCAAGAAAACCTTTCTGGAAATGATCGCCACCGCGGCGCACGAAGTGCAGCGGCCGGTATTTTTCGCGCGCATCATTATTATCGTTTCCTACCTTCCGATTTTCACCTTACAGCGCGTGGAAGGTCGCTTGTTCCGTCCCATGGCATGGACCGTGGCCTTTGCGCTACTGGGCGCGTTGTTGTTTGCCCTGCTCATCGCGCCCAGAAGGGCAAAGGCGACGGTCATGCCATGGAGCTGAACCGGCGGCCTTCCACGCGTTGAACGTGAAAATCGGTAGATAGGAAACGATGATGGTGATTTGCGCGCGAAGAAAACCGGCCACTGCACTTCGTGCGCCGCGGTGGCGATCATTTCGAGAAAGGTTTTCTTGCCGCGACCGTACTCGGCATGGCGCAGAATGTTTTCGATCATCACCACCGAGCCATCCACCACCATGCCGAAGTCCAGGGCGCCCAGGGAGAGCAGGTTGGCGGGAATGTGACTCAGGTCGAGCAGGATCGCGGCAAAGAGCAAAGCGAAGGGAATGGTGATGGTGACAATCAGCGCGCTGCGCACATTGCCCAGGAACAGAAACAGAATCAGCGTGACCAGCAAAACGCCGTCGGTCAGATTGCGCAGGACGGTACGCGTGGTGTAGTGGACCAGGTCGCTGCGGTCGAGGTGCGGCACCAGTTTCACGCCGGCGGGCAGTTGGTGTTCATTTAGCTGTTTGATCTTCTCGTGCAGAGCGTCGAGCGTGGCGTCGGCCTCGGCGCCTTTGCGCAACAGGACGATGCCCTCCACAACATCGTCATCGTTGATGACAGCGCCATCTCTTTGCGGATCGTCTTGCCGAGCTGTCCTAGGCGCACTTTGGGCGCTTGCACGACCACGGCGAGATCGCGCACTCGAACCGGCGTGCCGTTCTGTACTTTTACGACCGTGGCGGCAATGTCGTCCGTGGTCTGCATCAGGCCCACGGCGCGGACATTTAACGCCTGCTCGCCGCGCTCGATGAAGCCTCCGCCCGCGTTGGTGTTGTTCGCCGCCAGAGCTTGCTCGACCTGGCTGAGCGAAAGCCGTAGGAAACCAGCTTGCCGGGATCGATCCGCACCTGATATTCGCGAGTGGGCCCGCCAAAGGGATTCACGTCGACGACGTTAGGAACGGACTTCAGCTGGTTGACCACGTACCAGTCGTTCAGCGTTTTCAGCTCCATCACGTCATACTTCGGATTCGTGCTCTGCAGCGTGTAGAACATGATCTGGCCGGTGGGGCTGTAGTCCGGGCCGAGCCCGGGATTCACTCCATTCGGCAACGTGGCCAGCTGCAAGCGGTCAAGCACTTCCTGGCGGGCGTTGAAGGTGGTGGTCTCATCGTCGTAAATGATGGTGATCACCGAGAGGCCCGCCAGCGAGACGGAGCGCAGGTGGGTCATGTGCGCGACGCCGTTGAGTGCGACTTCCAGCGGGACCGTGATCTGCTGCTCGACTTCTTCGGCTGCATGACCGGGCCACTGGGTAATGACCTGCGCATAGGTGTCGGCGACGTCCGGGTAGGCCTCGATGGGCAGATTGTGGAAGGAAATGATTCCCCAGACAAAGAGCACAACCGCGACGCTCAGCACCAGGATGCGATTGCGCAGAGCAAAGTCGATTAGAAAACGGATCATTTACTTTGCTCCGCCACGCGACCGCCGAAGAGAATTCCAACGCGTTGGCCACAATTTGCTCTCCGGCCTTTAGTCCGTCCTGAATTTGCTGCATGCCGTCCTGGAGTTCCTCCTCGCGTGTGCACTTCGACCCGGCGAAAGTGCTGCGCGCCTTCTTTGCGGAATACCCAGTCTTTATCTTGCAGCCGTAAGACTGCGGTCGAAGGGACCACGATGCTGCGGCTGCAATTTGCGCGAGCGGAATGTGGCGACGGCAAACATGCCGGGGCGCAACGAGCCGTCGCGATTGGGCAGCACGATGCGGACTTTGGCCGAGCGAGTGTTGGGATCGAGGACGCGGGAAATATCGGCAACTTTCCCTGATAGGGCTGTCAGGATAAGCGTTCAGCCGGATCTCCGCAGTGTCTCCTACATGAACGTCGCCCAGATCGTTTTCATAAACATCGCAGACTACCCACACCTGATTGAGGTCGGCGATGGTGAAGAGGTTGGGAGTGTTGTCGAGGCTCTTGATGCCTTCGGATCCGGCGACATTTTGCTCGACGATCGTGCCGGAGACGGGAGCGCGAAGTTCGATCAGCGAGCTGGGATGGGCCGGGTCGCCGCCCAGCAGGCGAACATGATGCTCGGCATTCTGGACATCCACACGGGCTTTCTCTTCCGTGTCTTCCGCCTGCTGCAGGTCTTTTTCCGCCAGTGCGCCGTGGGAGAAGAGCAACTGCGCCCGGTCGAGGCCCTTTTGCGCCAGGCGCTCATCGGCGGCCGCCTTCTGATAGTCGGAAAACGCTCCCGCCAGATCGGAGCTCTGAATGGCGAGCAACATCTGACCTTTCTTCACCGTAATCTCCCAGGCGCACCTTCAACTCGACCACACGGCCGGAGCCTTGGGAAGTCACGTGGATGGTGCTGTTCACATCGGGAGTAACGGTGCCGTTGGCGTTCAGTATCGTCGGCAAATCCCGGGTCTCGACCGTGGCCAGTTTGAAGACGTCGGAATTTTCCACGGTATAGAGGTTGGGATCGAGCGTGACCTCGGATTTGGTGGGAGCGGCTTTGGAATCGCCGGAGCAGGACATATCCACCCGGCGAGAAATAGCATGCTCCCGATGGCGGCAGCGCGAAGCAGCGGTTGGTTTCTCATGGCGCGTTTCTCATTGCTCGTTTCCCATGGCAAGACTCTCATTGCACGACCTCGCGGCCTACAGCCAGGTTGAGCTGATTGGCGGCGCTGAGGTAAGCTCCGACCAGGTTGACGTAGCCCAACTGGACGGTGCGGTATTCGCTCTGCGCGTTCAGAAAATCCAGCAGCGATACCCCGCCGTGTTGATAGGCAAACGTCACCGTTTCGCGCACTCGAACCGATTGTTGCAGATACTTAGCCTTGTAAGGCCGCAGCAGGATGAGGTTGCTTTCCAGCGTGGCGTAACCGGAGTCCACGTCGCTAAGGACCGCCGCTTCGGCGGCGTCTCGCAATTTCTCGTTGCGCGCTATATCGATTTGCGTGCGCAGCTTCTCTCCCTGATTACGATCGAAAATGCGCAGCGGGATGTTCACGCTGACCCCCAGCGTATCGACGCCAAAAGGATTATTGGTGGAAGAGTTGTGCGTATACCACGCGCTTAACGTCGGATCGGTCGCGCCGTTCGCTACCGCCAGCTTGTGCTCGGTTTGCGCCTTATCCAGGGCTTCGACCGCCGCTTTCAAATCCGGACGCGTGTCCATCGCGATCTTGCGAAATTCTTCGCGGGGCGGGAGCTGATCGTTGAAGTCGAAGAGACCGCTTACGTCAAATTGTTCGATCGGGGTGCGATCGTTGAGCAGAGTGAGCAATTGAATCTTAGCGGTGCGCAGGTTCACTTCGGCGGTTTGCACGTCGGCCTCATACTGCACCCGCTGCAGTTCGAGGCGGTCGAGATCAATCTGAGCGATATCGCCGGCACGGAAGCGATCGGCGCTGATTTGCAGCAGGTGGTCGTAGTAGGCCAGATCGTCTTGCGCCAATTGAAGAGCGGCTTTCGCCTGCAGTGTCGAAACAAAGGCTCCGCGCAAATTAAAGAGCAGCGTCCTTTCCAGGTCGGCGTGCGTGGATTCGGCAAGCAGAGTTCCCTTTTTCGCGCTTTCAAGGCGCAGCTCCCGCTGATGCCTTCGCTCGTGCAAATAACTGACGCTGGGCGATTCAAATGTGCCGGCAAAGGGCTTCCACACGCCTTTGTAGGGCGCGATCTGCGTCCCATCCGCCGAAACGGTAAGGCTCGGATTGGGGCGTAGAAAGGCGGTGATCTCCTGGGCCCGGGCTTCGTCGATATTCAGTTGGTCGGCCAGCAGACTGGGATTGCTTTGTTCAAAGCGCGCGCGCACTTTCTCCCAGGTCCAGGATTCCTGCGCCTGGACGCGGAGACATAAAGAAAGCGGAAGCAATAGAACCCAAACAGCGCGACGCCTACTCATCGTCCTGGTCATGATCATCGCCGGCGCACCTGGCTGCGACACGGCGGCCTCTGCGGCAGAGCAAGGCTCGCGTTTCGCGCTGGCAGGATAGCTGGCACAATGGGTTTCCCTTCGGCACTTGGCTGCACGACTTTGCTGGCGAAGATAGAGTTCGGCAACTTGAATTGTACGAAATGACGCGGGTACAGGAAACCCCGGGCGGGGGCATTGATCCCTGCCTTGGTCCCTGAAGGGTTGCGGCCTTGTGACGAACTTCGGGGCCGCCCGCCGCAAATCGTGATGCAAGCCGTACCGTAGGGATGCACATCATGGCGGAGACGGTTGCTTGGAGTTGCCACCCTGGGATTCGGCCAGCCTCGTCCGCGAATAGCGCCCCGCTTTTGCCTGAACCTGGAATCTCGCCACACCAGACGTGTGCAACTGCTTGCGTCCCCAACTGTGTGCATCGAAACAGGGAGAATGTGACAAATCTTGTCATTGATTTCCCGCAAACTGCTTAGTAAACTGCCTTCCATTGAGGCTGTTTGCCTCGCGGCGAAATCCCCCCTCTGGAATCTCCCCTCGGTAGCACCGCCTCTCCCTTCTAAAGAGTTTCGCCACCCAGATCACTGGCAGTTCTTAACACCGTTCTCCGAGGTTCTATGCGCGCCGTTGTTGCCCATGTAGGTGCATCTGCATTTGCGTCAATCTCCAACCGAATTTCTCAAATTTTTCTGACAGCGATGGTCGTGATGAGCGCCAGCTTGACTCTGCTGGCGCAAAATATCACCGTCTCGCCCGCGACCCTGACCTTTGCTAATGAGGTGGTCGGCGGCACCAGCGCGGCCAAGCTTGTGACCGTCACCAATAAGGGTACGGCAGCGCAAGCGGTGGTGATCGCTCCCAGCGCGAGTTTTACCGAGACCGACACGTGCGGTGGAAATATCGCGGCCGCCGCGTCCTGCAAAGTGAGCGTGTACTTTACGCCGGCGGCGGTGGGCAAGATTACAGGCACTCTGAACATCAACAATAAGGCCGCCAGCCTGCTCGCGTCCGTCACTCTGGGCGGCACCGGAATCGCGCAGACCACGGTGACGCCCGCAACACTCGCTTTCGGGAACCAGTCCGTGGATGTGACCAGTTCTCCGAAAACGATCACCTTTAAGAACAATCAGGCGGTGGCGCTCAAGATTTCCAGCATTGCGGTCAGTGGCGGGACCGCGCCCGGCGATTATCAGACCGGCGGCAACTGCCCAATCGCTCCCAGCACGCTCGCTGCCGGGCAGAGTTGCAACATCACGCTTACTCTGACGCCTTCGAGCGCGGGAAGCAGGCCCGCGACTCTCACCATTACTCATAACGCGCCCACCAGTCCGCAAACCGTCAGCCTCACGGGGACGGGAGTGCAGCCAGTGACGCTCTCCCTCAGCAGCCTGGCTTTTGGAACCGCTTTGGCGGGCACAACCACGGCGTCCAGGTCGGTAACCCTCACCAATCAAGAGAACACGAAGCTGACGTTCAGCAGCATTACTGCGACCGGAGACTTTGCCATCGCGAGTAACACCTGCGGCGGCAGCATCGCGGCTGGAGCCACCTGCAGGGTCGGCGTAACATTTTCCGCTACTGCGACCGGTGCGCGCACCGGCACCCTGACTTTCACCGATAACGCCTCCAACAGCCCGCAGGTGATCGCACTCAGCGGAACCGGTTCGTCTCCCGTGACGGTTGCCCCCACCAGCCTGACCTTTAGCAGCCGCAACGTGGGTTCTACCAGCGCGGCGTCCGTGGTCACGCTCACCAACCATCTCACCACGTCTTTGAGTATCTCGGGAGTAGTCGCCACCGGGGATTTCGCGGTGGCCAGCAATACCTGCGGTTCCAGCGTGGGCGCGGGCTCGAAGTGCACCATCGGAGTCACCTTTACGCCGACCGTGGTCGGCGCGCGTACCGGCACGCTTACCATCAGCTACAGCGCTTTCGGCAATCCCAGCGTGGTGAACCTGAAAGGCACCGGCAACGTCACGGGCCTGAAGACGATTACCGTGACTCCGAGTAATCCTTCGATCGCTGCGGGAGCGACGCAGCAATTTTCCGCCACCGGGCAATTCGGCAGCGGAAGCACCGCCAACCTCACCAATTCCGTTACCTGGAGTTCGGCGACTTCGAGTGTGGCATCCATCAGCCCAACCGGATTGGCGGCCGCGTCGGGATCCGGGCAAAGTGTAATCAAAGCGGCATCGGGTTCGATCAATGGCTCTACCACGTTGACGGTGACCGGAGGAACGACATACACCATCGGCGGCACAATCGCTGGTCTCATCGGCTCGGGACTGGTTTTGCAAGATAATGGCGGAAATAATCTGACCGTGCCCGCGTCGGCCACATCCTTCACCTTCAGCGCGCCGGTGGCAAGCGGCGGAAGTTATAGCGTTACCGTCCTGACTCAACCGTCGAGTCCGGCGCAAAGTTGCGTGGTAAGTAATGCCAGCGGAACCGCCAGCGCCAACGTCACGAATGTCAAAGTCACCTGTTCCAGCGCGGCTGCCTATACCATCGGCGGCACGATCTCGGGCCTTGCCGGCACAGGGATTGTGCTGCAGGATAACGGCGGCAACAACTTGTCCGTCGCCTCGGGAGCGACTTCTTTCACTTTCACCACCGCCGTCGCGGCTGGCAGCGCCTATAACGTCACGGTTCAGACGCCGCCTTCGAACCCCGCGCAGACCTGCACCGTGACAAACGCCAGCGGAACCGCGAACGGCAATGTCACGAATGTGAAGGTCACCTGTTCGACTATCACGTACACCATCGGCGGCACGATCTCCGGACTCACCGGCACAGGTTTGGTGTTGCAGGACAATGGCGGCAACAACCTGACCGTCGCTTCCGGGGCGACATCGTTCACCTTCACTACCCCGATTACGTCTGGTGGAACTTATAGCGTTACAGTGCTCACGCAGCCTTCCAGCCCAACGCAGAGTTGCGCGGTCGCGAACGGAAGTGGGACGGCCAACGCAAACGTCAGCAACGTCCAGGTCACGTGCAGTTCTTCCGCGACTTATACGGTGGGAGGCAGCATCTCCGGCCTGTCGGCTTCGGGACTCGTACTTCAGAACAATGGCGGCAATAACCTGACGGTCGCATCCGGGGCAACGGCGTTCACCTTCAGCACCCCGATCCCGGCTGGTAGCGCCTACAGCGTCAGCGTTCTGGCGCAGCCTTCGAACCTGGCCTGCGCCGTGAGCAATGGCAGCGGCACCGCCACCGCGAACGTCATCAATGTTCAGGTGACTTGCACCACGTTCATCGCCAGCGTCACCCTCAACTCATCCTCCGCCCACCAGGGTTCGGCGGAGACCATTACCATCACCGGGACCAACACCAGCTTTGGCCCGGCGACGACGGTCAATTTCGGCGCGGATATCACTGCGGGCACGGTCAGTGTGAATGGGCCGGGCAGCGCATCCGTACCCATCACCATCGATAACGTGGCTGCCCTCGGGGCACGCAACGTCACCATCACCACTGGAGCGCAGGTGGTGACCGGTACGTTCACCGTGGTTGCGGGTGTGCGGGCAGTCACGCTGATCAATGCCAACACCATTCAGCCGACGCAAACCGAAAGGTACATCACCGGAGCCTTCACAAACTGGGCCATTGGGACAACCAAGGCCAGCTTCGGTCCGGGCATCGCAGTCGGCGGAGCAGCGGCGGGCGCGCCCGGCCCTGTGACCGTCAATAGCGCCACGAGTCTGACCGCCAGCCTTGTCACCTCCGGGGCGTCCACTGGATTCCGGTCCGTACAAGTCCAAACCGGCACTCAGACCCTGACCGCAACAACGGAATTTTCGTCTTAAATGTATGCGACCGCGCCCACCGTGGTATCCACCAGTCCATTGAGTGGCGCGATGAGCGTGCCGCTGAATGCGTTGGTTCGGTGCAATTCAGCGTGCCCATGAATCGCAACACGTTCTCGCTCGGAAGCACTGGCAGCGCCACCGTCTTTTTTTACGACGCGGTCACTAATTTGGCCGTGCCGGGAGCCATCCCTCGACGCCTCAGGCACCATCGCTACCATAACGCCGAGCCAAGCGCTACCCGCCGGTCGCCCTTCCGTGGTCTACCTGAGCGACGCGACCGCCATTCAGGATACGTGCGGCAACAAACTGGCCGACCAGCAGTTCTCCTTTACAACCGGCTCGCCGATGATTTGACCGGCCCCGTGCTTACCGGCACCAGTCCGGAGGGAGGGGATTCCGCCGTCCCGCTGAATGGGCCCGTCGTTGTGCAATTCGATAGTCCGATGGACCCGATAACCCTGCAAAACGGGTTCTCGATGACGATCACGGAGGGCGACGGCGTCTCCACTTATTTAACGACCAGACCCCACTTTCACGCCCGCGGTTGCATTGACTGCCACCATGGCGTACACCGTGAGCTACGGCGCGCCGATGACCGACACGGTTGGCAACGCGCTCACCAATCCCCGGCAGTTTAGAAGCTCATTACTGGAACCAGCAGACTGACGACCGGTCCTGCGGTGACGCAGGTGAACCCGCCGAACAGAATTTGGAGCAGTGTGGGCATTCCCCCGAGCGTCAAGCCCCGCGTGTCATTCAGCGCTCCCGTGAACGAGTTGACCATTCGCGGAGGCCTCAGTTTGTCCTATGAAAACAGCAGCCCCGCACCACGGTCACGGT